>CAVTGO010000018.1:0-419336 GCA_963734275.1 uncultured Actinomycetes bacterium | reverse complement strand
TGGATGTTCTTGCAGCCGATCCATCCGTTCCCCGCGAGCCAGGGCGAAATCTACGAGGAGGCGGCCGAAAAGATCATCCTGGCCGACAAGCTCGGCTTCTCGGAAGTGTGGGTCGGCGAGCATTATTCGGCATCGACCGAGCCGATCACCTAGCCGCTGATCTTCCTCGCCTCGCTGATCCATCGCACCAAGACCATCAAGTTCGGGACCGGCACGCTCAACCTGCCGAACCATCACCCGGCAATGGTCGCCGGCAACATCGCGCTCTTCGATCATCTGAGCGGCGGCCGGCTCCTCTTCGGCATCGGGCCGGGCGGGCTTGCGACCGACTTCGAGCTCTTCGGCACGCAGGATTTCGAGAATCGCGGCGAGGCGACGATCGAAGCCTTCGACATGATCCTGAAGCTCTGGACCGAGGAGCCCCCCTTCGACATCCAGGGCAAATACTGGTCGATCAAGATGGAGAAGAACATCGTCCGCGATTCGGCGTCGGCTTCCTGACGAGGCCGCTGCAGCAGCCGCACCCGCCGATCGCGACGTCCGCGGTCAGCCCGTTCTCCGGCAGCGTCAGGACGGCGGGGCAGCGCGGCTGGTACCCGATCACCGGCAATTTCTGCCCGACCACGGTGGCCAGCCACTGGAAAGTCTATTGCGATGGCTGCGCCGACGCCGGCCGCGAGCCGGACGGCTCCGACCTGGCGGGTTGCGCGGACGATGCTCGTCGCGCCGAGCGACCAGGAGGCGGAGGACTACATCTACGATCCGAAGCGGCGACGCACGCCTATTTCAACTACTCTGAATCACGCTTCTGAAGAGCACCAAGGTCGACCAACTGATCCGGCCGCGCCCCGAGATGACCGGACGACGAGGTGACGGCCGAGCGGTCGTCGACGAAGTGGTGATCGCCGGCAGCCCTGCGACCGTCGCCGAAAAGCTCCTCGCCTTTCGCGAAAAGGTCGGGCCGTTCGGCACGGTGCTCATCTCGGCGATGGACTTGGAGGGACCGAACGGCGCGGTGGAGAAGCGTTCGATGGAGCTGCTCGGCCGGGAGGTCATGCCGCGAGTCCGCAGCGCGCTCGCCAGCACGGTGGCAGAGAAGGTCTGACGGTTTTCAGATGTCAGGGATCAGGGATCAGGGATCAGGACGAGAAGCGCCTCTCAGCACGCCTCGATGGCGTCGAACTCGACACCCGGCGCGCCGGCGACGGCACCGGCCAAGCCGCCAACAGGTCGCACTCGCCAACCGGCGCATCCTGAGCCAGAGCCTGTCCGCCGAGAGCGACGGTCAAGGCCAGCGCGGGAGGTTAGCTGTCGACGGCATCCCTTCCCCCACGCGCGCCTCTGTCGAAGGTTGGCAGAAGCAAGAGCACAGGGCAGCCAACAGCGCTTATTCAGCCGGATAGATCAAACCTCGATCTTGATAAGATCTTCAATCAGCATTTGTGAATTGTCCATCTGACACGAAGACCACCCCAAAAGCCGCCGCCACGAAAAGTCCTCTTTCCTACTTGATAGGATCCATCAAGAACGCCTCAAGTCAACGCGGGCATCAGCTGTTAAATTTCATCCACTAAAGCGCGTTTGAGATTGGCTGAATCTCGGATTCCCAAGGGGTTGGGATGTGATTTAAGATGCTGGCTGGGCTGGAGGCCAGCATGGATGGCGCGACCCTATTCGCTGGATTTGCGGGAGCGGGTGGTGGCGGCGGTTGCAGGCGGGCGAGAGCTGCCGGGCGGTGGCGGCGACGGTTCGGGGTCAGCGTCGCGAGCGTGGTGAAGTGGTCGCAGCGGTACCGGGCGACGGGCAGCGCGGCGGCCAAGCCGATGGGCGGCAAGCGGCCGTTCGCGCTGGCCGGCGAGCGCGACTGGCTGCTGGCGCGGATGGCGGCGAAGCCGGACCTGACGTTGCGGGCGCTGGTGGCGGAGCTGGCCGGCGCGCGGCGTCGGTGGTCAGCTACGACGCGGTCTGGCACTTCTTCGAGCACGAGGGCATCAGCTTCAAAAAAAAGCCTGCACGCCGCGAGCAGGACCGGCCCGACGTCGCCCGGCGGCGCGAGCGCTGGAAGCAGCTACCAGGGCCGGCTTGATCCCGGCGCGCCTGGTCTTCATCGACGAGACCTGGGCCAAGACCAACATGACCCGCCGCCACGGCCGCTGCGCCGCGGGGCCAGCGGCTGGTCGCCAAGGTGCCGCACGGCCGCTGGCGCACGCTGACCTTCCTGGCCGCGCTGCGCTGCGACCGCATCGACGCGCCCTGCGTCATCGACGGCCCGATCAACGGCGACAGCTTCCTCGCCTATGTCGAGCAGTTCCTCGTGCCGACCCTGCAGCCCGGCGACATCGTCATCATGGACAATCTCGGCAGCCACAAGGGCCAGGCCGTCCGCCGCGCCATCCGCGCCGCCGGCGCCAAGCTCTTCTTCCTGCCGCCCTACAGCCCCGACCTCAACCCGATCGAGCAGGTCTTCGCCAAGCTCAAGACGCTGCTGCGCAAAGCCGCCGAGCGCACCGTCGAAGCCACCTGGCGACGCATCGGCACGCTCCTCGACGCCTTCACGCCAGCCGAATGCGCCAACTACCTCACAAACGCCGGCTATGCTTCAACCTAAAACGATCACGCTCTAGGCGGGATTCGAAGCTTTCCTCTGGTGCTCTCAGATTGAGCATACGCTGGAGGATGCCCGGAGCTTTTATCTAGTAGCGGATCCTCGACGTTCTCGTCGAACAAGGTGTCACAGGGCACGAACAACACGCGGTCCCAACCTGCGTCTGAGGTATCGTGGATCCCAGGCGGGCCATTCGCAGCGAACCCCACGGTCGGGTTCAGACCGGTCTGGACCGGTGCCTTATTATTCTTCACGTGGATGGTCACCGGGTTTCATTCGTGATCAGCCTCTCGCGCCCTGCACATGGGGCCGCGTCTGCCGCACAGTTGGCACCGCGCTCGTCTGTGCGAAGTTGACCAGATATGCACCTTGGCCGTGGCGGGCCAGCAGCCGATAGAAACAGGCCCGGATCACGCTCAACCCGGACAAGTGCCCTTCTTACCGCGCTCGGCGGGCTCTCGGGTCCGGCCATCAAGCCGATCGCGCTCGCGTCCGTGTACGCCGTGGCGAGCGCGATGCCCGACGTCCCGATCATGGGCGTCGGGGGGATCGCGACCGGCGAGGACGCGGTGGAGTTCCTCCTCGCCGGGGCCTGGGCGGTTCAGGTCGGCACCGCCTTGCTCGTCAACCCGTCGGCGCCGGTGGAGATCGCTCGCGGCATCCTCGCGTACCTGAAGGACAAGCGGATCGCCTCGCCCGCCGATCTTCGGGGCCGGCTGCGCGTCCGCGCCACGCCCTTCCCGCGCGAGGGGGCGGACCGCTGATCCCGCGTCCGGAGAACCCGCTGATCGTCGCGCTCGACGTCTCCGACCTGGATACCGCCGAGACCCTGTCGCGGGCGCTGGAGGGGCAGGTGGGGCTGTTCAAGATCGGGCTCGAGCTCTTCTCGGCTCACGGGCCCGCCTCCCTGCTGCGCCTGCGGGCGTACGGACCCGTGTTCCTGGATCTCAAGCTGCACGACATCCCCTCCACGGCGGAGCGAGCGGCCCGCAACTGTGCCCGCCTGGGCGCATCGATGTTCACCGTGCACGCGCTCGGGGGCGAGGCGATGGTCGCTGCCGCCGTCCGCGGCGCGACGAGCGGCGCCGAGGATGCGGGCCACCCGGTCCCGATCGTCCTCGCGGTGACCGTGCTCTCGAGCTTGGCGGGGGAGGGCCTCGCATCGCCCGCGTCCCTCGCGTTCGAAGCGCGAGCCGCGGGCGCGACTGGGGCGGTGGTCTCCGGCGAGGACGTGTCGTCGGTCCGCGAGGTCGTCGGCGAGGAGGCCTGCCTCGTCGTGCCGGGCATCCGTCCCGCGGGGTCGAACGGACACGATCAGGTGCGCGTCCTCTCGCCCGAGGAAGCGGTGGAGCGCGGCGCCGACTTCCTCGTCGTGGGCCGGCCGATCACCGCGTCGTCCGATCCGGCCGGCGTCGCTCGCTCCATCCTCGCGACGGTTCGCTGAACGTTCGGCCGTCCGAACGAACCGTCGACGAACGCGCCGAACGACCGCCAACGAAACCGCAGGTAGCGCGCTTGCGTCGCGTTGCTGGCCCCGCGAGCCGGTGACTATACTCCCGGCGTTCCCGACCCTCGAAGAGAAGGAGCCTCGCCATGCCCCTACCCGTCCTGACCGATGAACAGCGCAAGCAGGCCCTCGAGAAGGCGGCGGAGGCTCGCAAGAAGCGGGCTGAGCTGAAGGGTCAGCTCAAGTCCGGGAAGCTCACGCTGACCGATGTGCTGTCCAGGCAGGACGACACGGTCGGCAAGATGAAGGTCTCCAACGTGCTCGAGTCGCTCCCGGGTGTGGGGAAGGTCCGGGCGCGCAAGCTCATGGAGAAGCTCGACATCTCCGCCAGCCGACGGGTCCGGGGCCTCGGCGCCAAGCAGCGTGAGTCGCTGCTCACCGAGTTCGCGAAGAAGTAACTCCTGACCGAGCATCGCGGTCGGCTGTTCGTGATCGCCGGTCCCTCCGGCGTCGGAAAGGGCAGCGTCGTCCGCCGCGTCCTCGAGCTCGTCCCGGACCTCTACTTGTCGGTTTCGGCGACGACCCGCGAGCCTCGCGCCTCGGAACGTCCCGGCCAGGACTACGTGTTCGTCTCCGACGAGGAGTTCGAACGCATGACCGCGGACGGCGAGCTCCTCGAGTGGGCCAGCGTGTTCGGCAACCGCTACGGCACGCCGGCCGAGCCGATCCAGCGGACGCTCGAGGAGGGACGCGACGCCCTGCTCGAGATCGATGTCCAGGGTGCCGAGACGGTGCGGAGCGTCATGGGTGACGCGGTCCTGATCCTCCTCGAGCCCCCGAGCCTCGCGGAGCTCGCGAACCGCCTGCGTTCACGAGGGACCGAGGACGAAGGCAAGATCCGGATGCGACTGGCCGAGGCCGAGCGCGAGCTGGCCCGCAGGGAGCTGTTCGATCACGTGGTCGTGAACGACGATCTCGACCGTGCCTCCCTGCAGGTCGCTGCTATCATCGCCTCGTTCCCCGAACGCACGGCCCCCGAGGTCTGAGAGGACCCCCGCACCTATGATCGAGCCCAAGATCGACGACCTGCTCGCCCAGGTGGACTCCAAGTACACGCTGGTGATCCTGGCCGCCAAGCGCGCCCGCGAGATCAACTCCTACTACAGCCAGCTCGGCGAGGGACGCGCGGAATTCATCCCGCCGCTCGTCGAGACCGGCCTGCGCAACAAACCGCTCTCGATCGCCCTCCAGGAGATCGCCGAGGGCAAGATCAACGCGGAGCGCCCGGAGGGCGTGGGCATCAAGTAGCCTTCCCGGCCCCGCGGCTCGCGCCGCGGCCCGGATGCGGGCCGAGATGCAAGGAGGCAGGGACGTGGCAGCCGGCGGACCCACTCCGCTCTTTCGTGGCCGCGTCCTGCTCGGGGTCACCGGCGGCATCGCCGCGTACAAGGCCTGCATCCTCACGCGCCTGCTGACGGACGCCGGTGCGCTCGTCCAGGTCGTGATGACGCGCTCGGCGGAGCGGTTCGTCGGACCGGCGACGTTCGCCGCGCTTTCGGGACGGCGCGTCTACTCGGACCTGTGGGAGGAGCCGGGTCAGGTGCTGCACGTCCGGTTGGCGCACGAGGCCGACGTCGTCGTCGTCGCGCCGGCGACCGCGAACGTGATCGCGAAGCTGGCCTTCGGGATCGCCGACGACCTGCTCACGTCCACGCTGCTCGAGGCTCGCGCGCCCGTCCTCCTCGCGCCGGCCATGCACACGGGGATGTGGGAGCACGCGGCGACCCAGGCCAACGTGGCGGCGCTCGCCGAGCGCGGCGTGCGGATCGTTGGCCCGGTAGCCGGCGCTCTCGCCCACGGCGACGAGGGGATGGGCCGCATGAGCGAACCCGCGGACATCATGGCTGCGGTGCGCGACGCGGTCTCCCGCGCCGGCGACCTGGCCGGCAGGCGGATCGTCGTCACCGCCGGTCCTACCTGGGAGCCGATCGATCCCGTCCGGTTCCTCGGCAACCGGTCGACGGGCAAGATGGGGTTCGCTGTGGCCGCTGAGGCGTCCGAACGCGGCGCCGACGTCACGCTCGTCGTCGGGCCGGGCACGGTCGAGCCGCCGGACGGGCCCCGCGTGGTCCGCGTGACCACCGCGCAGGAGATGCGCGACGCCGTCGTCGACGCCACACCGGGTGCGGATGCCTTGGTCATGGCGGCCGCGGTCGCCGACTTCCGTCCCGAGAAGATCGCGGACTCGAAGCTGAAGAAGGAGGGTGGCCCTCCTGAGCTCAAGCTCGTGCCGACACCGGACATCCTGGCCGAGCTCGGCCCCGCGGGCGGCGACGCGATCCTCGTGGGTTTCGCCGCCGAGACCGAGGACGTCGAAGCCGCGGGGCGCGGGAAGCTCTCGGCGAAGCGCCTCCACCTGCTCGTGGCCAACGAGGTCGGCCGCGAGGGCACCGGGTTCGGTTCCGACACGAACCGCGCGGCGATCCTGTCGCGCGACGGCGACGATCAGCCGCTGCGGGACTGGACGAAGCGCGAGCTCGCGGCCGCCGTCGTCGATCGGATCGCCAAGCTCCTCGCCCGGTAACCGGGGGCGTGAGGGCCGGCTGCTATGCTCCGACGGACATGACCCACGGCTACCTGTTCTCCTCGGAATCGGTCACCGAGGGGCATCCCGACAAGCTCGCAGACCGGATCTCCGACGCCGTCCTCGACGCCATCCTCGCCGTCGATCCGCAAGGGCGGGTCGCCTGCGAAACCCTCGTGACCACCGGGATCGTGATGGTGGCGGGCGAGATCTCCACGACCGAGTACATCGACATCCCGGCCGTCGTCCGCCGGACCGTCACCGAGATCGGGTACACGGATGCGAACTTCGGCATCGACGGTGCCACCTGCGGCGTGATCACGGCGATCCAGGACCAGTCCCCGGACATCGCGCGGGGAGTGGACGATCCGCTGGAGCATCGCGAGGGCCACTCGGCGGACGAGCTCGACACGCTCGGCGCCGGAGACCAGGGGATGATGTTCGGGTACGCGTGCCGCGACACGGACGAGCTGATGCCGATCCCGATCGCCATGGCGCACCGCCTCACGAAGCGCCTGGCCGATGTCCGCAAGGCCGGTGTGATCCCGTACCTGCGCCCCGACGGCAAGAGCCAGGTCTCCATCGAGTACCGCGACGGCAGGCCGGTTCGCGTGGACACGGTCCTGATCAGCGCGCAACACCGCGAAGAGGTGGACGTGGACACGCTCCTCGCCCCCGACGTGAAGGCCGAGGTGATCGACCCGGTCCTGCGCGAGTTCGACCTGCCCGCCGAGGACGTACGGATCCTCGTGAACCCGACGGGGCGCTTCGAGATCGGCGGCCCGAAGGCCGACACGGGCCTCACCGGCCGCAAGATCATCGTCGACAGCTACGGAGGGATGGCGCCGCACGGCGGCGGCTGCTTCTCGGGCAAGGACCCCACGAAGGTCGACCGCTCGGCGGCGTACATGGCGCGCTACGTCGCGAAGAACCTCGTCGCGGCAGGCCTGGCCGACAAGCTCCAGATCCAGGTGGCCTACGCGATCGGCACGGCGCACCCGGTCTCGCTGGCCGTGGACACCTTCGGGACCGAGTCGATCGATCCGGACACGATCACGGACGCGGTCTGGGATGCGTTCGACTTCCGTCCGGCCGCGATCATCCGCGACCTCGACCTGCGGCGGCCGATCTACGAGGACACCGCCGCCTACGGGCACTTCGGCCGCAAGGAGTTCCCGTGGGAGGCGACCGACCGCGCGGATGAGCTCCGCCGCGCGTTCGGGTAGCGCGCCCACGCTCACCCCCACCCTCGCGGGGCCCGTCGTCGTCTGCGTCGACCGGCCGCTCCTCGCGCTGGACCGGCCCTTCACGTACGACCTCCCCGCCGAGCTCGAGGCGGGCGTCGGCTCCCTCGTGCAGGTGCCGTTCCACGGCCGCGCCGTCCGCGGATGGGTCCTAGGCCCCACGAGCGACGTGCCCGACCGGATCCTGCGGGTGAGGAAGCTCGTGTCGGCCGTGCGCTCCTTCGATGCTCCGATGCTCGAGCTCTTCCGATGGATGAGCGAGCGGTACGTAGCGCCGCTCGCGGCGGTGATCGGGCGTGCGGTTCCGCCCCGGGTCGCCGGCGAGGAGTCCGAGCGTGGGAAGCCGGCCGACGCGTCGACGGTGGATCCGGCACGCCCGTCGACGCTCGTCCGTGGCTACACGAACGGCCCCGAGCTCGACGATGCGCTCTCGGGAGGCTCGGGCGCCTTCGTCCTGCGGACCGCCCCCGGCGATGACGCGGCGCTCGCGGTCGGATGCGTCGCGAGCACCCTCGCGGGCGGGCGTTCGGCGATCGTCGTCGTTCCGGAGGTCGATCCGCTCCCGTTCACCGTCGCGGCGCTCATCGACGCGTTCGGACCGCGGGTCGCGCGGTTCTTCGGCGGCGACAAGCGCGCGCGATACCGGATGTGGCTCGACATCGCTGCGGGACGATACCCGGTGGTCGTCGGGACGCGACCGGCGGTGTTCGCGCCGGTGAGCGATGTCGGACTCGTCTACGTTGCCCGCGAGCACCACGCGTTGCACCGGGAGGAGCGCGCTCCCTACTACCACGTTCGCGACGTCGCCCTCGCGCGAGCCCGCATCGCCTCGGCGGTCGGTGTGGTGGCCTCCGTCGCGCCGTCGCTCGAGGCGAGCGCGGTCGAGCACGTCGAGGTCTCACCGAGGGGGCGACGGTTCCCTCCCGTGGAGGTCGTGCGGCCCGGACCCGAGGGTCGTGCTCCCCGCTTGGTGCGCGCGCTCGGCGCGGCCCGCCGGGCGTTCCTGTACGAGCCGATGCGGGGCTACGGTGTCGCGCGCGTCTGCCGCGTGTGCGGCGAGCTCGCGGCGTGCGCGGCCTGCGGAGGGCCGCTCCGCTCCGAGCGCGGGACGATCCGCTGCACCGTGTGCGAGGCGAGCGGGCGGTGCGCGAAGTGCGGAGCGGTCGACTTCGGCATCGCCCGCGGCGGCGCCGAGCGCGTCGAGGAGTGGGCGCGGGGCATGGCTCGGGTCCCGGTCTCGCGCGTCGGCCCCGACGATCCGCCGAGGGCCCCGGCGGAGGAGGAGGTCCTCGTCGGCGGCATCGACGCCGTGAAGGACCTCGGCCCGCTCGGGCTGGACCTCGTCGCGATCCTCGGCGCCGACCGGTCGCTGGCGCGGCCGGGCGTGACCGCGCGCGAGCGCACGCTGTCCGCGTGGATGGAGGCCGCGAGCTGGGCGTGGCCGCGGGGACGCGTGGTGATCCAGACGGAGCACCCGAACGACCCGGCGGTCCAGGCCCTCGTCACCGGCCGGCCGGAGCGGTTCCGTCGTGACGAGCTCCCACGCCTGTCCCAGGGCGGCTTCCCGGTCGGCCACCCCGTCTTCCGCGTTGCCGGCACGGAGGAGCTCGAGGCCGCCTTGCTGGAGCTCCCGCACCGAACGCTCCTCGTCTCGAGCCTCGAGGGCGCGACGGTATGCTTGGTCGCCCTCGAGCCGCAGGAGTTGGCGGCGTTCGGCCTCGCGATGCGGCGGCTCGCCGAGCGCGGCGTCGTCACCCGCGTCGAGGCCGAGCCCCACCTGTGATGAGGAGCGAAGCGTGACCGTGATGGCGATCCGGACGCTGGGCGACCCGGTCCTGCGCGAGCCGACGAAACCGGTCGAGGCCTTCGACGCGTCGCTGCGCCGCCTCGCGGACGACATGATCGAAACGATGCACGCGGCGCCGGGGGTCGGCGTGGCGGCGACCCAGGTGGGGCTGTCCATCGCGTGCTTCGTCTACGACGACCACGACGGCAACGCAGGCTTCGTCGCCAATCCGTCGCTCTCCCAGCACGGGGACGAGGAAACGATCGACGAGGGGTGCCTGTCGATCCCGGGTCCGTACCATCCGACGACGCGGGCCCTGCGGGTCCGGTTGCGTGGACGAGACGCGGAGGGGGAGCCGCTCGACCTGCGGGCCGAAGGGCTCCTCGCGCGGATCTTCCAGCACGAGACCGACCACCTGAACGGGCTCCTCTACATCGATCGGCTCGACGACGCCGGCCGCCGCGACGTGATGCGGCAGCTGCGCGAGCTCGAGCTCAAGCGAGCCCAGGAGGGCTGAGCGCGTGCGCGTCGCCTTCCTCGGCAACGACGCCTGGTCCGTCCCCTCCCTCGAGGCCCTCGCGGCATCCCCACATGACGTGGTCGCCGTGGTGACGTCGATGCCGAAACCCGCCGGGCGCGGGAACGAGCTCACGCCCACGCCCGTCGCCGAGGTTGCCCGGACGCTCGGCCTGCCGCTGCACGAGGTCGAGACCGTCAAGACGGGACCGGGGTTCAAGGAGCTCGCGACCTCGGGTCCGGACGTACTGGCGGTGGTCGCCTACGGCGAGCTCCTGCCCGTGAACGTGCTCCACGTGCCGACGGTGGCCCCGGTGAACCTCCATTTCTCGCTGCTGCCGCAGCTCCGGGGCGCGAGCCCGGTGCAGACCGGGCTCCTGCTCGGCCTCGACAAGACGGGCGTGACGACGATCGTGATGGACCGCGGGCTCGACACGGGCCCTGTGATCCTCCAAAGCGCCGAGCCGATCCGACCCGAGGACGACGCGGGCTCGCTGGGGGAGCGGCTCGCGCGGCTCGGCGCCGGGGTCCTGGTGGACTCGGTCGACCTGCTGGCTGCGGGCCCGGTAGCGCCCCGCGCGCAGGACCACTCGCTCGCGACCTTCGCGCCGAAGTTCGGACCGCAGGACCGGCTGCTCGACTGGTCGAACCCGGCGGCGGTCCTCGTGAACCTCGCGCGGGCGCTCTCGCCGGACCCCGCGGCGACGACGACGTTCAGGGGTGAGGGCCTGAAGGTCTTCCGAGCCGAGGCCACCGACGCCGACGGCGATCCGGGGGTCGTCGTCGAGGCCGGTAAGGACGGGTTCATCGTCGCCACCGCGGCCGGTGGCTTCCGGCCGGTGGAGCTCGCGCCCGCGGGCCGTAGCCGTATGTCGGGCGCCGACTTCGCCAACGGGTACCGTCCCGAGGTCGGCGAGCGCCTCGGGTGAGTCGGGGCCGACGGAGCCGCGGGCCGCGTCCGTCCACACCGCGGAGCGATCCGCATCGGCCAGCCGCGACGCGGAGCGACCGCCGGCCGACGGCGCGCTCGGTGGCGGTCGACATCGTCAGGCGGGTCAGCGACGAAGGCGCGTACTCGAACCTCACGCTGGCGCGGACGCTCGAGCGAGCGGAGCTCTCGCCGCGCGACGTTTCCCTCGCGACCGAGCTCGCGTACGGGACGCTGCGGCGCATGATCGCCCTCGACCACGCGCTCGCGCCGTTCCTCGAACGTCCCGCTCGACACGGCGCCGAAGACGGCGCGCGCACTCCTGCGCGTCGGGGCGTACCAGCTGCTGTTCTCGCGGATCCCACCGCACGCCGCCGTCTCCGAGACGGTCGCGCTGGCGGAGCCTCGGCATCGCGGTTTCGTGAACGCGATCCTGCGGCGCCTGGCCGCCGAACCGCCGGCATGGCCCGAGGGAGATGACGACGCGTCGGTCTCGATCCGGACCGGCCTGTCCGCGTGGGCGGTCCGCGAGCTCCGCCGGGTCATCGGAGACGAGGAGACCGAGCCGGCGGCGGCCGCACTGGCCGAACGCGCGCCCACCACGTTGCGCGCGAACACCTGCCGGACAAGCGTCGAGGACCTCGATGGGGAACTCGCGGAGGCGGGGGTGGCCACCCAGCGCGGCCGCATCCATCCCGACTCGTTACTGCTTGGAGGCGGGCGCGCCCACCGCCCTGCCCGGGTTCGCCGCCGGCCGCTTCGCCGTCCAGGACCAGGCCTCGTCGTTCGTGGTGCGGGTGCTGGACCCGCGGCCGGGGGAGCGCGTCCTCGACGCCTGCGCGGGGCCGGGCGGCAAGACGGCCCACGCCGCCTGTCTCGTCGAGCCGGGCGGCGCCATCGTGGCGGGCGACGTCGCCCTCGCGCGGGTGGGTCTCGTGCGCCAGGCGGCGTCCCGTCTCGGGGTCGGCGCGTTCGTGCTGGTGCAGGATGGCCGGAGGCCCGCGGTGGGTGGTCCCTTCGACCGGATCCTCGTGGACGCCCCGTGCTCGGGGATCGGCTCCGCACGCCGGCGTCCCGAGCTCCTGTGGCGCCCCCGGCGCGACGAGCTCTCCGGACTCGCCCGCCTCCAGGTCGGGATCACCTCGGCCGTGGCGGAGCTGCTGTCACCCGGGGGACGCCTCGTCTACAGCGTGTGCACCTTCCCGCGGGCCGAGACGGACGCCGCGTGCGACGCCCTGCTGCGCCGCAGACCCGAGCTCGAGCCGCTGGCGCTACCGGGCCCGGACGGGCTCGCCGAGCGGATCCGCCTGTGGCCCCACCGTCACGGCTGCGACGCGATGTTCGTGGCGGGCTTCCGTCGGAAGGACCCCGCAGGCGTCTAGGATTTTCGCCGTGGGCACGCGAACGGCCTCGATACCGACCTCCGACCTCCCCCGTCCGGCCGAGGGGGTAAAGGCGGCGGCGGCGCGTGCCGACCTCATCCGTATCGACACCATGAATGTTCGCCTCGTCCCGCCGCGCTCGACCCGGCCGGCGGTGCCGGCCTGGCCGCGCATCGGCCCTGGCCCGCACGTCGCCGAGGGGGTCTGATGCCTGAGACGATCCTCGTCGTCGACGACGACCCGGACATCGCGCGGTTCGTCGAGGTCAACCTCCGCAGTGCCGGCTACGATGTCAGCGTCGCGTCCGACGGCGAACAGGCGCTCGACAAGGCGGGGACGTTGCGTCCGGACCTGGTCCTGCTCGACGTCATGATGCCGCGCATCGACGGGTTCGAGGTCGCCCAGCGTCTCCGCCGGAACCCGCAGACGGCGAACACGTCGATCATCATGCTGACCGCCAAGGCGCTGTCGACCGACAAGGTCCTCGGGCTCACCGCCGGCGCCGACGACTACATCATCAAACCCTTCGACCCGATCGAGCTCCTGGCCCGGGTGAAGGGCACCCTTCGGCGGGCCAAGGAGATGCGTAACCTCTCGCCGCTCACCGGGCTCCCGGGCAACATCCGCATCCAGGAGGAGATCGAGCGCAACGTCCGCGAAGACCGCCCGTTCGCCGTGCTTTACGCGGATCTTGACAACTTCAAGGCCTACAACGACCAGAAGGGGTTCGTCCGCGGCGACCGCCTGATCCAGGCAACGGCGCGGATCATCCAAGACGCCGTGGTGGAGTTCGCGGGGTCAGACGGCTTCGTGGGCCACGTCGGCGGCGACGATTTCGTCGCCGTCGTCCCGCCCGAGGCGGCCGAGGACACGTCGAAGCGCATCGTCGAGGCGTTCGACGGCCAGATCCACGAGTTCTATGAAGTCGAGGACGTCGAGCGCGGCTTCGTCGAGGTCGAGGACCGCAAGGGCGTCCTGCAGAAGCTTCCCCTCGCGGGCGTCTCCGTCGGTATCGCTACCACCGAGGTGCGCAAGTTCGCCCACTACGGCGAGGCCGTGGCCGTGGCCACCGAGATGAAGCAGTTCGCCAAGCGCGAGCCGAATTCGTCCTACGCGGTGGACCGACGGCAGCTCGAGGGTATCTAGCAGCACTCGAGCGCCCTCGACCGTCCGCACCGGTTCGCCGGCCGCCCAGGGGCGCACCGCCCTATACTGGTGGCCGAACAGAGCCTGTTTCCGGGGCGGGGTGCAAATCCCCACCGGCGGTGACAGTCCGCGACCCCTCGGGAGCCACTCGGGGGTGGACCCGGCGCGATTCCGGGACCGACCGTGAGAGTCGGGATGGGAGGAAACGGGCGGAGGTCGGCGGGCGATGCCCGTCGGCTCCTGCCACTTCCCCCCTGCACACGCCTCGGGATCGGAGATGCGCATGTCCGACGAGGCGTACATGGAGCGAGCCCTTGCGCTCGCCGAGCGGGGCCGGGGGCTCGTGTCCCCGAACCCGATGGCGGGCGCCATGGTCGTGGACCCCGACGGCCGCGTCCTCGGGGAGGGGTGGCACGAGGGACCGGGGCTCCCGCACGCCGAGGTCGTCGCCCTGAACCAGGCCGGCGAGCGCGCCCGAGGGGCGACCCTGTTCACGACGCTCGAGCCGTGCGACCACTACGGGCGCACACCACCCTGTACGGGCGCCATCGCGCGCGCCGGCATCGCCCGCACCGTCGCGGCGGTGCGCGACCCGAACCCCATCGTCGACGGCCGCGGGCTCGCCGCGCTCGCGGCGAGCGGCCTCGAGGTCGTGGAGGGCGTGCTGGCCGCCGAGGCCGCCCGCCAGAACGAGGCGTTCGCCAAGCACGTCCGCACCGGCCTGCCCTTCGTCACGTGGAAGATGGCCGCTTCGCTGGACGGCAAGGTCGCCGCGCGGGACGGGTCGAGCCGCTGGATCACGGGCGAGGCCGCGCGCGCGGACGTCCACCGCCTCCGCGCGTGGGCGGACGCGATCGTGATCGGCGCGGGAACCGCGCTCGCCGATGATCCCTCGCTCACCGTCCGCGACCCCGGCTACGCCGGCCGCCCGCCGCTCCGGATCCTCGTGGATGCGCACGGGCGGGTGCCCGCGGCCGGTGACCTGTTCGACGGCGCCGCGCCGACGCTCGTGGCCACGACCGAGCTCGCTCCCCGCGAGCGCCGGGAGGCGTGGCGTGCGGCCGGCGCCGAGGTCGCCGTGTACGGGTCCGAGGGCGGGCGCGTACCGCTGCCGCCGGTCCTGGCCGAGCTCGGCAAGCGAGACGTGCAGGGCGTGCTGCTCGAGGGCGGTCCGACCCTCGCGTGGTCGGCGGTCGAGGATGGGCTCGTCGACAAGGTCGTCGTGTACCTGGCGCCGCTGCTCGTCGGCGGACAGGACGCGCCGACCGTGCTCGGCGGACGGGGGTTCGCGCCGATCGCGAGCGCGCTCCGGCTGACCGTCCGGTCGTTCGACCGGGTGGGGGAGGACCTTCGGGTGGAGGCCGATGTTCACCGGGATCGTTGAGGAGCGCGGGGACGTGCGCCAGATCGGGCCGGCGCGGCTGGTGGTGGGCTGCCGTGTCGTCGGCGCCGACGCGGAGATCGGCGCCTCCATCGCGGTGAACGGTGTCTGCCTCACCGTCGTCGAGCGCTCCGAGGAGCACCTGGCGTTCGACCTGTCCGGGGAGACCGCGAGCCGGACGAGCTTCGCGCGTCTGTCGCCCGGCGACCCCGTCAACCTCGAGCGCCCGCTCACCCTCCGGTCTCGCCTCGGCGGGCACCTCGTGCAGGGTCACGTGGACGGGGTCGGGGAGGTAGCGAGTCTGGACCGGACCGAGGACGGCGGCGCGACGCTTCGCGTCCGGACGCCGGACGGGCTTGGGCGGTTCGTGGTGGAGAAGGGGTCCGTCTGCGTGGACGGTGTGAGCCTCACGGTGGCCCAGCGGGACGGGGACGGGTTCTCCGTCGCCGTGATCCCGCACACGTTGGACGTGACGACCCTCGGGGTGGCCAGGGTGGGGGACCCGGTGAACCTGGAGGTGGACGTGATCGCGAAGTACGTCGCGGCGCTGATCGAGGGGAGCGAGGCATGAGCGGGACGCGGGACGACGAGGGGCGTGCGAGGTTCGCGCCGATCGACGAGGCGATCGCAGACATCCGGGCGGGCAAGATGGTGATCGTCGTCGACGACGCCGATCGGGAGAACGAGGGCGACTTCATCATGGCCGCCGAGATGGCCACGCCCGAGGCCCTGAACTTCATGGTCACGCACGGCCGCGGCATCGTGTGCATGCCACTGACGCAGCAACGCCTGGATGAGCTGCGGATCCCGCTCATGGTGTCGAAGAACAACGAGAGCCATGGGACGGCGTTCGCGGTCTCGATCGACATCCAGGGGCGGACGACGACCGGCACGAGCGCGTTCGACCGCGCCGCGACGGTGCGCGCGGTCACCGACCCGGAGCTGCGGGCGGACGACATCCGCATGCCGGGGCACGTCTTCCCCCTGATGGCGCAGGAGGGCGGCGTCCTCAAGCGCGCCGGCCACACCGAGGCGACGGTGGACCTCGCGCGCCTCGCCGGACTGTATCCGGCGGGTGTGTTGTGCGAGGTCCTGCACCCGGACGGCTCGATGGCCCGCACGCCAGAGCTCGTGCGCGTTGCCGAGGAGCACGGACTCAAGTTGATCTCGATCGCCGACCTGATCGAGTACCGGCGCCGAAGCGAGCACCTGGTCAGGCGCACGGCCGAAGCCCAGATCCCCACGGACCACGGCGAGTTCACCGCCTTCACGTACGAGTCGTTGGTCGACGGCAACGTGCACGTGGCGTTCGTGCTCGGCGAGGTGGGGGACGGGGAACGGATCCTCGTGCGGGTGCACTCCGAGTGCCTGACGGGCGACGTCTTCGGGTCGCTGCGGTGCGATTGCGGCGACCAGCTCCGGAGCGCGGTCGAGCAGGTGGGCAAGGAGGGCCGCGGCGTCGTCCTGTACATCCGCGGGCACGAGGGCCGCTCGATCGGGCTGACCCACAAGCTGAAGGCGTACCAGCTCCAGGAGCAGGGACGCGACACGGTAGAGGCCAACGTGGAGCTCGGGTTCCCCGCCGACCCGCGCGACTATGGGATCGGGGCGCAGATCCTGGTCGACCTCGGTGTCCGCTCGATGCGTCTCCTGACGAACAACCCGGCCAAGCGGGCCGGCCTGGAGGGGTACGGCCTCTCCATCTCGGAGCGGGTTCCCCTGGAGACGCACCCCAACGCCGAGAACATCGGCTACCTGCGCACCAAGCGGGAGAAACTCGGGCACCTGCTCGACAACCTCGAGCCCCAGGCCGGCGAGGTACCGTGACCGAGTTCACCGGCGATCACCTGGCGCGCGGACGACGATTCGCCGTCGCCACGGCGCGGTTCAACGAGGTCGTGACGGGCAAGCTCCTGCAGGGCGCGCTCGACTGCCTGCGCAGTCACGGCGTCGACCCGGACGATGTGGACGTCGCCTGGCTGCCGGGCGCGTTCGAGCTCCCGCTCATCGCGCGGCGCCTCGCGGCGTCGGGGACCTACGACGCCGTGATCTGCCTCGGCGCCGTGATCCGCGGTGACACGCCGCACTTCGATCACGTGGCGGGGCAGGCCGCGACGGGGATCCGCGAGGCGGCCGAGGCAACCGGGGTCCCGGTGATCTTCGGCGTCCTCACGACGGATACGTTCGAGCAGGCCATGGACCGCGCCGGGGGCAAGCACGGGAACAAGGGATGGGACGCCGCGATGGCGGCGATGGAGACGGCTTCGCTCCTGGAGCAGCTGCCGAAGGAGGGATGACGCGTGATCGTCGATAAGCCCTGGGGCAAGGTCGTGACCTATGCGCTGAATCAGCCGAGCTCGGTCCGGGTGATCACGGTGGAGCCGGGTCAGGAGACCAGTGTCCACTACCACCAGATGCGCGACGAGATGTGGGTCGTGCTGGACCCGGGTCTCACGGTGCAGATCGGCAACCGGACGGTCGAGGCCAGCCCGGGGGAGGAGTTCATGGTCTCGGCCGAGACCACGCATCGTCTCGCGAACGCGGGCTCGGCTCGCGGCCGGGTCCTGGAGATCGCCTACGGCTACACGACCGAGGACGACACGCTCCGGCTGCAGGACGACTACGGCCGTCCGCTCGAACCGGACTGGTGAGGCGCCGCGGACGATGCCCCGTCCTTTGAGCGCGGTCCGTGCCCGTGCTACGCTCCGCGCGCTTCCGGCACCAGGAGGACCGAGTTGGCAGAGCAGGGCACGGTCAAGTGGTTCAGCAACGAGAAGGGGTTCGGCTTCATCTCACGCGCGGAGGGCGACGACGTCTTCGTCCACTTCTCCGCGATCGACGGCGAGGGGTACAAGTCCCTCACGGAGGGCCAGGCGGTGGAGTTCGAGGTCGTCGATGGCCCCAAGGGCAAGCAGGCCGCCAACGTCAAGCCCGTCTAGCGTCGCCGCGCGCCCGCCGCATCGTCGACACCGTCCCCGACCTGCACCTATACTGCTCGGGTTCGGTTCACCGTGTTCAGTCCAGGCACCGGCGACCCCGGTGCCTTCGTATCGTAGGAGGTGATGCGGGGTCTCGGCTGATCCGCGCATAAACGACCGGATCCGCTCGGCGCAGGTGCGCCTGGTGGGTGCGGACGGATCGCAGATCGGGATCGTTGCGACCCAGGATGCGCTCCGTCAGGCCCAGGAGCTTGATCTCGATCTGGTGGAGGTGGCGCCGCAGGCGAACCCCCCCGTCGCCAGGATCATGGACTACGGGAAGTTCAAGTACGAGCGCGACATCCGCCAGAAGGAGGCCCGCAAGAAGCAGGCCAGGATCGAGGTCAAGGAGATCAAGTTCCGCCCGAAGATCGACCCGCACGACTACGCCACGAAGAAGGGCCACGTCGTCCGGTTCCTGAACGCGGGCGCGCGGGTCAAGGTGACCATCATGTTCCGAGGGCGCGAGATGGCCCACACGGAGCTCGGCCGCAAGATCTTGGATCGCCTGGTCGAGGACCTGAAGGGCATCGCGGTCGTGGATGCATCGCCCAAGCAGGACGGGCGCAACATGGTGATGGTGATCGCGCCGACGAAGAAGCAGCCGGAGAAGCCGGAGAAACCGGAGAAGGGCGGGAAGCCGGAGCCGGCAGAGGCACCAGCAGAGACCCCGGCACCCGAACCACAGGGATCGTGAGGACGCACATGCCGAAGATGAAGATCAACCGGGCCACGGCGAAACGGTTCAAGATCACCCGCACGGGCAAGGTCCTGCACCGTAAGGCTACGGGGCACCACATGATGACGAAGAAGAGCGGGAGCCGTCGACGCCGCGTCGAGGGTATGGCCGAGGTCACGGCCGAGCGCCGTAACGTGCGCCGCCTCCTCGGGAAGTAGGGAACATGGCACGCGTCAAGCGTTCGGTCCACGCGAAGAAGAAGCGCCGGGAGGCCCTGAGCAAGGCGAAGGGCTACTACGGCTCGCGCTCGCGTCGCTACCGCGTGGCGAAGGAACAGCTGCTCCATTCCGGTCAGTACGCGTACCGCGACCGTCGCGACCGCAAGGCGCAGTTCCGCCGCCTGTGGATCGCACGCATCGGCGCCGGGGCACGCCAGAATGATCTGTCGTATTCGCGCCTCATCAACGGGCTCCAGCGCGCCGGGATCGAGGTGGACCGCAAGATCCTCGCGGACCTCGCCGTGCACGATCCGGGCGCGTTCTCGCAGCTCGCGCAGGCGGCGAAGGACGCGCTCGCCGCGTAGCCTGCGGAGCCGGAGGTTCCGATCGGACTAGGATCACGCGCGGGGCTGGCAATCCGTGCCGGCCGATGGGGACTCGCGTGATCACGTCGGTCCGCAACCCGAAGGTCGCCGCGGCGCTCGCGCTCCACAAGCGTGCCTACCGCGACCGCGACCGGCGGTTCCTCGTCGAGGGCGCGCAGGCGATCGGCGAAGCGCTCCGTGATCCCGTCTCACTCGAGGCGCTGTTCCACGCGGATCCCTCGCACCCACTCGTCGCGCGTGCCGGCGCGGCCGGGGCCGAGCTCGTCCACGTGACCGATCAGCTCATGGCCCGGCTCACCGCCACGGTCACGCCGCAGGGACTCGTCGGCGTGGCGCCGTTCCTCGATGTCCCGCTCGAGGACCTGCCGGGAACGCTCGGATGCGTCGCCCTCCTCCACGCCGTACGCGACCCGGGCAACGCCGGCACCGTGCTCCGCTCGTGCGATGCGGCCGGCGCGGGAGCGGTGCTGTTCTCGGCGGACTCCGTCGACGTGTACAACCCGAAGACGGTTCGCGCGTCCGCGGGCTCGTTGTTCCACCTCCCCGTCGTGCGCGGCGCCGACACCGCCGAGGCCGTGACGGGGCTCCGAGGCCGAGGGTTGCGGATCTTCGCGATGGACGCTTCGGGCGAGGCCGATCTGTACGAGCTCGATCTGGCGGACCCAGTGGCCTTCGTGTTCGGCAACGAGGCGAGGGGTCTGCCGCAGGAGGTGGCACGCCTCGCCGACGCCACGGTCCGCGTGCCGATCCCCGGCGCCGCCGAGTCGCTGAACCTCGCCGCCGCTGCCACGGTGTGCCTGTTCGAGTGGGCCAGGCAGCAGCGCGAAGGGCGGCGGGCGGTCCTCGAGACGATCATCGCGGCGGCGGCGCACGACATCCGGTCGCCGCTCACGGCGATGAAGGGGTTCGGGCACGCCCTCGCCACGCGCTGGGAGCAGATGACCGACGAGCAGCGTCAGCTGATGCTCCTCGGGATCGTCTACGACACGGACCGGCTGAACGGGATCGTCCGTCAGCTGGTCGACGCCGCCCGCCTGGCCGCGGGTGCCCTCGAGCTGTATCCGGAACGGATCGACGTGGGGCACGTCGTCCGGTCCGTCGCCGATTCGCTCGGGCGCGATCCCGATCATCCACCGGTGGTCTGGGCGGGCGACGAGGTCGAGGCGTTCGTGGATCCCGAGCGCCTGCGGATGGTCTTGGAGGCGTTCATCGAATCGCTCGTGTGGTGGACGGACGAGGGGCCGGTGAGCGTATCGGCCCGGCTCGCCGACGATCGGCTCCTGCTCGAGGCGTCGCGTCGCGGGACGCGGCTCGGACAGACCGAGGCAGAGCGACTCTTCCACCCTCGAGCACCGGGCCAAGGAGCGGGGAGCAAGATCGGGCTGTTCGTTGCGCTCGGCGTGGCGGCGGCGCAGGGCGGAACGACGACGGTCCGCGCCGGCGACGAGCTGACGTTCGTCTTGGAGATCGAGTCGCGCCCGGACGAGCCCGCGGTCTGAACCGATCACCCGTGCTCCGCGAGGGCCCCTGTAGACTCGCGTGACCATGGACCGGGCCGACGCGCGACGCACGCTCGAAGAGCAGCGTCGGGTGGGTCTGGATCGTTTCGCCGTCGCCGGTTCGCTCGACGAGCTGGAGGCCGCCAAGGTCGCGGTGCTCGGCCGCAAGGCGCCGTTCTCCGAGGTCCAGAAGTCGCTCGGCTCGTTCGAACCGGACGATCGCCGAGCGCTCGGTTCCCTCGCGAACGAGGTCCGCGAGGCACTCACCTCGGCTCTCGAGACCCGCCGCGCCGAGCTCGAGACCGCGGTCGATCCCGGCCTGCTCGCGGAGGACGCGGTGGACGTCACGCTGCCGGGCCGACGCCCGCGGCCCGGCTCGCTGCACCCGCTCACGCTCGTCGAGGATCGGATCGTCGAGGTGTTCGCTCGCATGGGCTACCGCGTAGCCGAGGGCCCGGAGATCGAGGACGACTGGCACAACTTCGAGGCTCTCAACATCCCGCCCGATCACCCGGCGCGGACCTTGAAGGACTCGCTCTACGTCGACGTCCCCGGCCTGCTGCTGCGGACCGAGACGAGCGCGGTCCAGATCCGCACGATGGAGGCGCAGGATCCGCCCGTCTATGTCGTGGTGCCCGGCCGGACGTTCCGGCGTGAGGCCGTGGATGCGACGCACCTGTCCGTCTTCCACCAGGTCGAGGGCTTGGCCGTGGACGAGGGCATCTCGTTCGCCCACCTGCGCGGGACGCTCGAAGCCTTCGCGCGCGAGATGTTCGGCGAGCGCGTCCGGGTGCGGCTGACCCCCGACTACTTCCCGTTCGTCGAACCCGGCTGCCAGGTCGCCGTCTCCTGCTTCGTGTGCGACGGCGTGGGGTGTCGCGTGTGCGGCAACGGGTGGCTCGAGCTCCTCGGTGCGGGGATGGTGCACCCGAAGGTCCTGGAGAACTGCGGGATCGACGCCGAGCGCTACACGGGCTTCGCGTTCGGGGTGGGGATCGAGCGCGTGGCGATGGTGCGCTACGGGGTGAACGACATGCGGTCGTTCGTCGAGGGCGACGTGCGGTTCCTCCAGCAGTTCGAGGGCGCCGCGTGAAGGTCGTGGTGTCCTGGCTCCGCGAGCTCTGCCCGACCGAGCTGGACGCCGAGGAGCTCGCCGAGATGCTCACCGGCCGCGGGGCCGAGGTGGAGTCGATCGAGCGCCCGTGGGCGGGCCTGTCGGGCGTCATCGTCGCGCGGGTCCTCGAGGTGCGAAACCATCCGGACAGCGAGAAGCTCTGCATCGCCCGGGTCCAGACCGGTTCGGGCGAGCAGGAGGTCGTGGTCGGCGTGCGGAACATGGCGCAAGGTGACCTCGTGCCACTCGCGCCGCCGGGCGCCCAGGTGCCCGCGCTGGCCGAGCCCCTCGGCGCGCGACGGATCCGAGGCGTGACGTCCAACGGCATGCTCTGCGCACCCGACGAGCTCGGCATCTCGCCCTCGCACGAGGGGATCTTGATCCTGCCGGCCGAGCTCGAGCCCGGGTGGGACGTCGCCGCCGTGTTCGGGCTCGACGACGCTGTCCTCGACATCGAGGTGACACCCAACCGGCCAGATCTCCTGTCGGTGCTCGGGATCGCGCGCGAGGTGTCGGCGGCGACCGGGACGCCGCTGCGCCAGCCGGACGTTGGCGTCGGTGAGGATCCCGAACCGGCCGAGGACGTGGCCACGCTCGAGGTGCTCGACCCGGCGCGGTGCCCGCGCTACCTGGCTCGGATCCTGAGGGACGTCGCGCACGTCTCCTCGCCGATCGCCGTCCAAGCACGGCTCTCGGCCGCGGGCATGCGCCCGATCTCTGCCGTGGTGGACGCCACGAACTACGCGATGCTGGAGATCGGCCAACCCCTGCACCCGTTCGATCTGGCGCTCCTCAAAGGTCCCGGCATCGTGGTGCGACGCGCCGCGGAGGGGGAGAGGCTGGTCACGCTCGATGGCCTCGAGCGCACGTTCACGGGCGACGACCTGCTGATCTGCGACACCGAGCGCCCCGTGGCCGTGGCGGGTGTGATGGGCGGCGAGCTCGCCGAGGTCTCCGAGGCCACGACCGACGTGCTGCTCGAGGCGGCGTGGTTCGAGCGTGGCGGGGTGCAGCGGACCCGGCGGCGGATCGAGCTGTCCACCGAGGCGTCCATGCGGTTCGAGCGCGGGGTCGACCCCGAGGCCGTGCCGGTCGGGGCCGACCGGGCCTGCCGGCTGATGGCCGAGTGGAGCGGCGCGCGCGTCCTCCGCGGGGTGCTCGAGGTCGGCGGCGCGCCGCCCCGGCTGCGCCTGGCGTTGCGCGCGTCCCGTGCCTCGATGCTGATCGGGTATCCGGTCACGGTGGCCGACGCCGTCGAGGTGTTCCGGCGCCTCGGGATCGGGTCCGCGACGGCGGACGAGGATCTCATCGAGGTCGAGGTGCCGGGCTACCGGGTGGACCTCGAGCGGGAGGTCGACCTCATCGAAGAGGTCGTCCGCGTGCAGGGGTACGACCGGATCGGTTCGACGCTCCCACCCGTCCGCCAGGCGGGGGGGATGCCACCGGGGTACGCGTTCCTCGGCCGCGTTCGAGCGGCCATGCGGCGATCCGGTCTGAGGGAGCTCAGGCAGGTGCCCTTCGTCTCGGACGCCGATCTGGCGCTCTTCGGTGACGCGGACGCCATCCGGGTCTCGAACCCGCTGGCTGCGGACGAGGGATGGCTGCCCACGCGCCTGTCGCCGGGGTTGCTGAAGGCCGTCCGCCGCAACGTCTACCGTCACGTCCGCTCGGTGGCCGTGTTCGAGGTCGGAACGGTGTTCCATCGGACGGACGATCGCCCGCGGGAGCGGCGGTCCGTGGGCTTCGCGATGACGGGGCTGGCCGACCCCGGCTGGACGGGCGGCGGCCGGTCGTTCGATCTGTTCGACGCGAAAGGTGTGGTCGAGGAGCTCATGGCGGAGCTCGGCATCGCGTGGGAGCTCGGCGACGCGCCCGGTCCGCCCCTCCACCCCGGCCGTTCGGGGACGATCGTCTCGGCCGGCGAACCCGTCGGCGTGCTCGGGGAGCTCCATCCGAGGACGGCCGCCGGGCTCGACGTGCCGGGTCAGGTGGCCGTGGGGGAGCTGGATCTGGAGGCCTTGCTGCACCTGGCTTCGCCCATCCCGCGGGTCCGCGATGTGCCGCGCTTCCCGCCCGCCCGCCGGGACCTCGCCTTCACGCTGCCGGCCTCGGCGCCGGCGGGCGCGGTGCGCCGCGCGCTCGAGGAGGCTGCGGGGGATCTGCTCGACGCGTGCGTCCTGTTCGACGTCTTCCAGGGCCCGCCGCTGCCCGAGGGGCGCAAGAGCCTGGGGTTCTCGGTGGACTTCCGCGCGCCTGATCGGACCCTCACGGATGAGGAGGCCGATCGGGCCGTCGCGGCGATCGTCGAACGGCTCGCGTCCGAGTTCGGTGCCGAGCTCCGCACCGGCTGAGCACCCCGTCCGAGGCCCGGGATAGACTGCCGCCCGTGGTGCGCGACTACCTGTCCGTGGACGACCTCTCTCCGCAGGAGCTGCTGCTCCTCCTCGACCTCGCGGCCAAGGTCAAGGCCCAGCCCGGTGACTACGCCGGGCGCCTGTCGGGCAAGTCGGTCGCGCTGATCTTCGAGAAGCCCTCTACGCGGACGCGGGTGTCCTTCGAGATGGCCGTCGCTTCGACGGGCGGGCACCCGGTGAACCTCTCCGCGGCCGACCTGCAGCTCGGGCGCGGCGAGACGATCGAGGACACGGGCCGGGTGCTCTCGCGGTACGTGGACGCGATCGTGTTGCGGACCTTCGAGCAGGAGCGCCTCGAGGTGCTCGCGGGCGCCGCCGACGTGCCCGTGGTCAACGCCCTGTCGGACTTCGAGCACCCCTGCCAGGCCCTCGCCGACCTGCTCACGATCCGCGAGGTGAAGGGCGATCTGACGGGTCGCACGCTCGTCTACCTCGGCGACGGCAACAACGTGACGCACTCGCTGCTGCTCGGCGCCGCGAAGGCGGGCATGCACGTTCGCGCGGCGACGCCACCCGGGTTCGAGCCGATCCCCCAGGTGGTCCACCGCGCGTCGGAGATCGCGACCGACATCGGCGGCACCGTGACGATCACCCACGACCCGCTCGAGGCCGTGCGCGGCGCCGACGTCCTGTACACGGACGTCTGGGCGAGCATGGGTCAGGAGGAGGAGGTCGAGGCGCGCGCGCTCGTGTTCCCGGCCTTCACGCTCGACCAGGAGAAGGTCGAGGCCGCGAAGCCCGACGTCACGGTGATGCACTGCCTGCCGGCCCACCGAGGGCAGGAGATCGCGGCCGAGGTGATCGACGGTCCCCACTCGGTCGTCTGGGACCAAGCCGAGAACCGGATGCACACGCAGAAGGCGCTGCTGCTCTGGCTGCTCGGCGTTACCTGATCCGGGAAGCGGAGGCCTGAGGTGCCCCGCGCGAACGATGCCGTCGAGGCGGTCCTGCTCGAGTACGCCGATCTGCTCTCGATCCTGTCGGGCGATCCGTTCAAACCGCGCGCCTACGAGAAGGCCGCCCGGGCCGTCGGAGGCTACCCCGGCGACATCGAGGGCATGAACCTGAAGCAGATCCTCACGATCCCGAGCATCGGCCGCTCGATCGGGGAGAAGGTCGAGGAGTACCTGCGCACCGGCACGATCTCGGCGCTCGAGGAGCTCCGCGAGCAGATCCCGGCCGGCGTCCGCGCCATGATGTCGATCCCGGGCCTCGGTCCGAAGCGGGCGATGACGCTGTACCAGGAGCTCGGGATCTCGGGCGTGGACGAGCTGCTCCACGCGATCGACGCCGGGCAGCTCACCGGCCTGAAGGGGTTCGGAGCCAAGACCGAGGAGAACATCCGCGCCGGCGTCCAGCGGATCCGTGCGTCGGGCGGCCGCTCGAACCTCAACGTCGCGATCGACCTCGCGGAGGCCCTGCTCGCCGAGCTGGGGAGTCTGAAGGGTGTCCGCCGCCTCTCGTACGCGGGATCGCTGCGCCGGATGGCCGAGACGATCGGCGACATCGACCTGCTGATCGCCGCGGCCGAGCGCGACGCGCCGGCGATCATGCGCGGCTTCGCGGAACTCCCGGAGGTGGAGCGGGTTCTCGCGCACGGGGAGACGAAGTCCTCGGTGATCACACGCCAGGGCCTGCAGGTGGACCTGCGCGTCGTGTCGCAGGACGTATGGGGCGCCGCGATGATCTACTTCACGGGGTCGAAGGCCCACAACATCCGGATCCGTGAGATGGCCGTCCGCAAGGGCCTGAAGCTCTCGGAGTACGGACTGTTCCGCGCCAAGAGCGGGAAGCTCATCGTGGCCGAGACCGAGCAGGAGGTGTATGAGCGGCTCGGTCTGGCGTTCATCCCTCCGACGCTCCGCGAGGACCGTGGCGAGGTGGAGGCGGCGCTCGCCGGTGAGCTCCCCGACGTGATCGAGCAGAAGCAGCTCCGCGGCGATCTGCACACGCACACCGATCTCACCGACGGGCTGGCCTCGCTCGAGGAGATGCTCGAGGCCGCTTCGACGTTCGGGTACGCGTACTACGCGGTGACCGATCATGCGCCGAACCTCGCGATGCAGCGGATGACCGATGACAAGATGCTCGCGCAGCGCGAGCGCCTGCGCGCACTCCAGCCCACGTACCCGAAGATGACGCTCCTTCACGGGACCGAGCTCAACATCGATCCCGACGGGGGCGTGGACTGGGACGAGGCGTTCCTATCGGGCTTCGACGTCTGCGTCGCGTCGGTCCATTCCCACCTCAACCAGTCCAAGGACGAGATGACGCGTCGGCTCGTCCGCGCGATCGAGAACCCGTCCGTCCACGTGATCGGGCACCCGACGACCCGGCAGATCGGCCGGCGTCCCCCGGTCGAGTTCGACCTGGACGAGGTGTTCAAGGCCGCGGCGCGCACCGGCACCGCCATGGAGGTGAACGCCTACCCGGACCGGCTCGACCTCAAGGACGAGCACATCCTGTGGGCCCGGCGCCACGGGGTCCGGTTCGCGATCGACACGGACTCGCACGCGACCGTCCACCTGTCTCACATGCGGTTCGGCGTCGGAACGGCCCAGCGAGGCTGGCTCACGAAGGACGACGTGATCAACGCCTGGCCGCTCTCGAAGCTGCGGAGGTTCCTCCGCAAGGGCCGGTGAAGCTCGGGGCTCGGCTGTCGCGGTCGTTCTTCGCACGGCCGTCCACCGTGGTGGCGCCCGAGCTCCTCGGGCGCTTCCTCGTGCGGGTCCTCCCCGACGGGCGGCGCTTGATCGCGCGCCTCGTCGAGGTCGAGGCGTACGAGCAGGACGATCCCGCCAGCCATTCGTTCCGCGGGCCGACGCCGCGCAATGAGGTGATGTTCGGGGGGCCCGGCCACCTGTACGTGTACTTCACCTACGGCATGCACTTCATGGGCAACGTCGTGACCGGGCGGGAGGGCGATGGGAGCGCCGTGCTGCTCCGGGCCGCCGAGCCGCTCGAGGGCCTCGACGAGATGCGCGGGCGTCGCGGCGTGGACGCGACCCGGCTCCTGTGTTCGGGGCCCGGACGGCTGGCACAGGCCTTCGGCCTGACCCGTGCCGACGACGGCGCCGATCTGGTCCGCGGCCCGGCGCTCCACCTGACCTCGGGCCAACCCCTGTCGCCTCGGCGGGTCGCGCGGACGACGCGGGTCGGCGTCAGCGTCGGCGTGGATCGTCGATGGCGGTTCGTGGCGAGGGACGACCCGTACCGGTCGCCGGGCCGGCCCGTCAGGGGTTGACGACGATCGTCACGGTGGAGCCGGCCGGCGCGGTCCCGCCGGCCGGCGACTGGGCCCAGACGATCCCTTGCCGGTAGTCGCAGGAGGGTTCCGCCGGGTCGCACTCCTCGTCCAGTGAGACCCGGACCCGCAGGCCGGCGTTGCGGAGGGTCGCGTTGGCGGCGCCCTGCGTCATGCCGATCACGTTCGGGACGTCGACGAGGTCGGCCTCCGGGGAGGGGTCCGGGATGCCTCGCACGACGGTGATCGTCACCGTGCCCGTCTGGATCAGTCGTCGTCCCGGGGCGGGGTCCTGCGCGATGACGGTGTTCTCCGGCTGGTCCGACGACACGAGCTCCACCGAGACCTCGAAGCCGGCCGCGTGCAGCGCCCCGACCGCGGCCTCGCGTTCGAGCCCGATCACCGAGGGCACGATCAGGAGCTGGTACGAGCTGGGTTCGGTGCAGACCTCGAGGTCCGGCTCGGTCCCGGCCACGTACTGGAACACGTCGACGGTTGCGGGCGGCGTGAAGGGGTTGGCCAGGCAGCCCTGCGTGACGTCCACGCGCAACGTGACGTAGTCCACCTCGGGTGCCACGGGGAACTCCTTCACCTTCATGCGCTCGGTTGCCTCCACCATGAAGGCGTGCCAGATCGACGCCGGCCACGTCCCGCCGTAGACCGTCGAGATCCGAACGTTGCCGCAGCACATCGGGATCTGACCCTGCGGGAACCCCACCCAGACCGCGACCGCCATCTGGGGGATCGCGCCGACGAACCATGCGTCGCTGGCGTTCTGCGCCGTCCCGGTCTTGCCGAACTGCGGCCGTCCGATGTTCGCGGCCGTCCCCGTCCCCGAACTGACCACGCCGGACAAGATGTCGACGGCCTCGGCGGCGATCGCCGCATCGACCGCCGGTTTCGGTTTGGCCGCGGCCACGTACAGGACGGTCCCGTCCGCGGCCGTGACGCTCTCCACCGGCGTCGGCTGGACGTGCTGACCGCCGAACGCCAGGGTCCCGAAGGCGGAGGCCATCTCGAGCGTGCTCACCTCGTTCACCCCGAGGACCGCCGAGGGGACCGCGGCGAGCGGCCCGTTCGGCTCCGTGGTCCGCGGGCAGCACCGGATGCCCATCTTGACGGCGGCCGCGACGGTGGCTGCGGCCCCCGCGTACGGATCGCCGTCGCCGATCACCGCGAGCAGGTTCGCGTACGCGATGTTGACCGAGTTGATCGTGGCGCTCTCGAGCGAGATCGTCCCGTAGCCGCCGCCCTCCGCGTTCTTCGGCTGCCAGAACGTCCCGTCCTGCAAGGCGATGTTGGCGCTGGAGCCGTTCAGCGACTGTGTGCGTGTGATGCCGTGCTCGAGGGCGGCCACCAGAGCGAACGGCTTGAACGCGGAGCCCGACTGGCGACCCGTGCTCCCTCCGGTGGCAAGGTTGATCCGCGCGAAGGGGTCATCCGTATTCCAATAATCGCGGCCGCCGACCATCGCGCGCACGTAACCGGTCCGAGGGTCGACCGCCGTGAGCGCGCCGAACGGGTCCGAGCGATACGGGAGCGTCGCGTGGACGGCACGCTCCGCGGCGGCCTGCATCCGGGGGTCCAACGTCGTGACGATCCGCACGCCACCCTTGAACAGGAGGTCGTAGCGTTCTTCCGGCGTCTCGCCGAACCTCGGGTTCGACAGGAACCATTCCTTCACGTAGTCGACGAAGTACGGAGCGAGGTATTCCCGGTCGTCCTGGTCGCTCAGGTTCAGCTCGATCGGCGTCGAGCGCGCCGCCTGGAACCCCGGCTGGTCCACCAGCCCGAGGTCGAGCATCCGCGCGAGCACCCGGTCACGCCTGCGCTTGGCTCGGGTGGGGTGCGTGACCGGGTCGTAGTCGACGGGCGCCGCGATCACGCCGGCCAGGAGCGCGGACTCGCCGAGCGTGAGTTCCATCGGGTCCTTGCTGAAGAACGTCTCGGCCGCGGCCTGGACCCCGTACGCGCCATTGCCGAAGTAGACGGTGTTGAGGTACTTCGTGAGGATCTGCTCCTTGCTGAACCGGTCTTCGAGCTTCCACGCGAGGAACGCCTCGCGGATCTTGCGCGCGAGGGTCTGCTCGTCGCCCACGTACACCTTCTTCACGAGCTGCTGGGTGATCGTGGAACCGCCCTCGACGACCTCGCCGGTCGTGGCGTCGACGTATGCGGCCCGCAGCACGGCTCGGACGTCCAGCCCCGCGTGGTCGTAGAAGCGCTGGTCCTCGATCGCGATCACGGCGTCCCGCAGGACCTCGGGGATCCGGAAGGCCCGGACCGACACACGGTCCTCGCCGGCGTGGAGGCGGGTGATCAGCGCGCCGTCGGCCGCGTACATGAAGGAGGTCTCGGGGAGGGCGTCGGCGTCGCGACGCGCCTCGCGCAGACTGGGCAGGTCGCACGCGGAGGCTGCGAGGGCGAGGAACAACAGGCCGACCACGAGGGTCCGCGAACGAGCGGCCATGGTCGACCCATCTTGCCACGCCGCCCGGGTTCGTCACTGCTAGCCTTCGGCCCGTGGGCCCCGCCGACCTGCCATCCCTGACCGCGGGCGCCGCCGAGGTCGTCCCGCTCGAGGAGCTCGAGCGCAAGCTGGAGAGCGGCCGGCCGCTGCGCGTGAAGCTCGGACTGGACCCCACCGCGCCGGCCGTGACCCTCGGATGGGCGGTGGTCCTGCGCAAGCTCCGCCAGTTCCAGGACGCAGGTCACGTCGCGGTACTGATCGTCGGCGATTTCACCGCTCGTGTCGGCGATCCCTCCGGCAAGAGCGACACGCGTCCGCGCCTCAGCAAGGAGGAGGTGCAGGGTCACGCCGAGCACCTGCTCGACCAGTTCTGGCTGATCCTTGACCGCGACCGCACCGAGATCCGCAGCAACTCGGAGTGGCTCGAGCCGATGCAGATGGAGGATGTCCTGCGGCTCACCTCGGCCACCACGGTGGCGCGCATGCTCGAGCGCGACGACTTCGCGAAGCGTTACGCGCAGGGCCGGCCGATCTCGCTGATGGAGTTCCTCTACCCGCTCATGCAGGCGAAGGACTCCGTGGCGGTGCGGGCGGATGTGGAGCTCGGGGGGACGGATCAGACGTTCAACCTGCTGATGGGCCGCGACCTCCAGCGTGACGAGGAGCAGACGCCGCAGGTGGCGCTCACGATGCCCCTGCTGGTCGGGACCGACGGCGTCCAGAAGATGAGCCAGTCGCTGGACAACTACGTGGCGATCACCGACGCGCCGGACGAGATGTTCGGCAAGCTCGTCCGGGTGCCCGACGAGCTGATCGCCGAGTACCGGTTGCTGACCCTCGACTTCTTCGTCGACCCCGCCGAGTCGGACCGCGTCGCCGCGGGCCTCGCCGACGGCTCCCTGGATCCGTGGGCAGAGAAGCGCCGGATGGCCGGCGAGGTCGTCGACCTCTACCACGGGCCCGGTGCCGGGGAGGCGGCGGAGGCCCGGTTCGACCGGGTCCATCGAAAGCACGAGCTCCCCGGGGACGTCCCCGACGCCGAGATCCCGCCCGATCTGGTCGTGGAAGGCAAGGTCTTCATGCCGAAGCTCCTTGCCGTGCTCGGGCTGGCGGATTCGAGCAACAAGGCACGGAGCGTGCTCGAGCAGGGCGGCGTTCGGCTGGACGGCGAGCCCACCTCCGGCCTGGAGCTACCCGTCGAAGACCTGCGGGGCCGCGTGCTCCAGGTGGGTCGTCGTCGCTTCGTCCGCCTGGGCTAGGCACGACAAGGCGCGCCGGTTGACGCTCCTTCCGGGCGTGCGTAGCATGGTCGGTCGCGACCCCTCCTCTGCGGGTATCCCTCGCTTGGGCGTCGCTCGCACCTTGAGAACTGAACAGTGTGCCAAAAGCCAGTGCGCAACCCCGTTATGAGGGGAAGGCGCGATCTTTCGCGTCCGGACCCAGAGTGACGGTCGTACGGCAACACAACAGGAGGCCTCGAGGGGGATGTCACTCCGAAAGGCCGACTTTCCACCGAACCCAAAGCCGGCCCTCGGGCCGGATCTGGAAGGTTCTTCTACGGAGAGTTTGATCCTGGCTCAGGACGAACGCTGGCGGCGTGCCTAACACATGCAAGTCGAGCGGGAACCTCGGGAGGGGTAACCCTCCTGAGGGGAGAGCGGCGAACGGGTGAGTAACACGTGGGCAACCTGCCCCGGACACCGGGATAACCCAGGGAAACCTGAGCTAATACCGGATACTCCGGCGTGATCGCATGGTCGTGCCGGGAAAGCTCCGACGGTCCGGGATGGGCCCGCGGCCTATCAGCTTGTTGGTGAGGTAACGGCTCACCAAGGCTTCGACGGGTAGCTGGTCTGAGAGGACGGACAGCCACACTGGGACTGAGACACGGCCCAGACTCCTACGGGAGGCAGCAGTGGGGAATATTGCGCTAATGCGCGAAAGCGTGACGCAGCGACGCCGCGTGGGGGATGAAGGCCCTCGGGTCGTAAACCCCTTTCGCCAGGGACGAAGGGAAACTGACGGTACCTGGAGAAGAAGTCCCGGCTAACTACGTGCCAGCAGCCGCGGTAACACGTAGGGGACGAGCGTTGTCCGGATTCATTGGGCGTAAAGCGCGCGTAGGCGGTCGTGTAAGTCGGATGTGAAAATCCCGGGCTCAACCCGGGACCTGCACCCGATACTGCACGACTCGAGGTAGGTAGGGGAGATCGGAATTCCTGGTGTAGCGGTGAAATGCGCAGATATCAGGAGGAACACCGGTGGCGAAGGCGGATCTCTGGGCCTTACCTGACGCTGAGGCGCGAAAGCTAGGGGAGCGAACAGGATTAGATACCCTGGTAGTCCTAGCCGTAAACGTTGGGTGCTAGGTGTGGGTGGACATCGACCCCATCCGTGCCGAAGCTAACGCATTAAGCACCCCGCCTGGGGAGTACGGCCGCAAGGCTAAAACTCAAAGGAATTGACGGGGGCCCGCACAAGCGGCGGAGCATGCGGCTTAATTCGATGCGACGCGAAGAACCTTACCTGGGCTTGACATGCAGGGTAAAGCCGGTGAAAGCCGGCGCTCTACGGAGCCTGCACAGGTGGTGCATGGCTGTCGTCAGCTCGTGCCGTGAGGTGTTGCCTTAAGTGGCGCAACGAGCGCAACCCTTGTCCTTAGTTGCCAGCGGGTAAAGCCGGGAACTCTAGGGAGACTGCCGGTGCCAAACCGGAGGAAGGTGGGGATGACGTCAAGTCATCATGCCCCTTATGTCCAGGGCTGCACGCATGCTACAATGCGCGGTACAAAGGGCTGCGATCCCGCAAGGGGGAGCGAATCCCAAAAAGCCGCGCTCAGTTCGGATCGGGGTCTGCAACCCGACCCCGTGAAGTCGGAGTCGCTAGTAATCGCAGATCAGCAATGCTGCGGTGAATACGTTCCCGGGCCTTGTACACACCGCCCGTCACACCACGAAAGTGGGCAACACCCGAAGCCGGTGGCCCAACCCTTTTGGGAGGGAGCCGTCGAAGGTGGGGCTCGCGATTGGGGTGAAGTCGTAACAAGGTAGCCGTACCGGAAGGTGCGGCTGGATCACCTCCTTTCTAAGGAGAAACTTGGCACCCGGTCGTACCGGACGTTCGTTCCGGTGACCGGAGACTCCAGGTCGATGCACTGGCTACTCGGTCGGCGAGCTCGGATCGCTCGGCACTAGTACCCCTCTCGAGGGCGAACGGGCCGATCGGTGCACGCGAGCCGGCCGGGCACACTGTTCAGCTCTGGGGGTGCGAGCCTCCGAGCACCTTGAGAACTCGATAGCGAGCGCGAGCATCTACAGTCAAGTTACTAAGGGCTTACGGTGGATGCCTTGGCGCCAGGAGCCGATGAAGGACGCGTCTGGCTGCGAAAAGCTTCGGGGAGCCGCCGAGAAGGCTTTGATCCGGAGATGTCCGAATGGGGAAACCCGGCCGGGGTCATGCCCGGTCACCCAGGTCTGAATCCAATAGGGCCTGTGGAGGGAACCGCCCGAAGTGAAACATCTCAGTAGGGCGAGGAAGAGAAAGCAACCGCGACTCCCCTAGTAGCGGCGAGCGAACGGGGAACAGCCTAAACCGAGACGGTGTGATAGCCCGGTGGCGTTGCCGTTCCGGTGTCGTGGGACCTGCGTGATCCCACACCGGTGGGATCGAGGAGTTACAAAGTCGGCATGTAGACGAAGGCGATGGAACGTGCCACCACAGAAGGTAACAGTCCTGTAGTCGAAACGTGACCGACCTCCTTGCAGTGTTCCCGAGTAACGCGGGACCCGAGAAATCCCGCGTGAATCTGGGGGGCCCACCCCCTAAGGCTAAGCACTCCCTGGCGACCGATAGTGAACTAGTACCGTGAGGGAAAGGTGAAAAGCACCCCGGGAGGGGAGTGAAAGAGCACCTGAAACCGTGAGCCTACAAGCTGTCGGAGCTCTCGCTGGGCAACCAGTGGGGGTGACGGCGTGCCTTTTGAAGAATGAGCCGGCGAGTTAGCGGTGTGCGGCAAGGTTAAGTCTCCTGACGAAGCCGAAGCGAAAGCGAGTCTGCATGGGGCGCATAGTCGCACGCTCTAGACCCGAAGCCGAGTGATCTACCCATGGGCAGGTTGAAGCGGGGGTAAGACCTCGTGGAGGACCGAACCCACCAGGGTTGAAAACCTGGGGGATGACCTGTGGGTAGGGGTGAAAGGCCAATCAAACTCGGTGATAGCTGGTTCTCCCCGAAATGCCTTTAGGGGCAGCCTCGGACGTTCAGCATCGGAGGTAGAGCACTGATTGGGCTAGGGGGCCCACAAGCTTACCGATCTCAGTCAAACTCCGAATGCCGATGCTCTAGAGTCCGGGAGTGAGGCTGCGGGGGCTAAGCTCCGTAGCCGAGAGGGAAACAACCCAGATCGCCAGCTAAGGTCCCGAAGTTCGTGCTAAGTGGGAAAGGATGTGGGATCGCCCAGACAACCAGGAGGTTGGCTTAGAAGCAGCCATCCTTGAAAGAGTGCGTAATAGCTCACTGGTCAAGTGGTCCTGCGCCGATGATGTAACGGGGCTCAAGCACGACACCGAAGCTGCGGGATCCTTCGTATGGCTCGGCGCACAGGGGAGGCCTTGTGCGTCTAGGCCGGAGGATCGGTAGGGGAGCGTTCTCACGCGAGTGAAGCGGCGGGGTAACCCAGCGGTGGACGCGTGAGAAGTGAGAATGCCGGCATGAGTAGCGAAAGACGGGGGAGGAGCCCGTCCGCCGAATGCCCAAGGGTTCCTGGGGAAGGTTCATCCGCCCAGGGTTAGTCGGGACCTAAGGCGAGGCCGAGAGGCGTAGCCGATGGACGACTGGTTGATATTCCAGTACCACCTCATCCGCGCCCAGCCCGAATCCGAGGCACTAAGGGAACCCCTTCGGGGGCTACCGACCAACTCGGTACTAGGGCAGCGAAGGGGGGACGCAGGAGGGTACGTCGACCCACGCGATGGTCGTCGTGGGGCAAGTGTGTAGGGGGATCCCCCAGGCAAATCCAGGGGATCATCAACCCTGAGACACGATGCCGAGCCGTTTCAGGTGAAGCGACCGATCCCATGCTGCCGAGAAAAGCCTCTAGCGAGCAGGTGAGGTGCCCGTACCCCAAACCGACACAGGTGGGCAAGTAGAGAATACTCAGGCGATCGAGAGAACCCTGGTTAAGGAACTCGGCAAATTGCCTCCGTAACTTCGGGAGAAGGAGGACCACGGTAGGGTGGAGGCCCTCGCGGCCCGAGCTCGATGTGGTGGCACAAACCAGGCCCAAGCGACTGTTTACTAAAAACACAGGTCCGTGCAAAGTCGTAAGACGACGTATACGGACTGACACCTGCCCGGTGCTGGAACGTTACGGGGAGGGGTCAGCTTCCTTCGGGAGGCGAAGCTCCGAACCTAAGCGCCAGTAAACGGCGGCGGTAACTATAACCGTCCTAAGGTAGCGAAATTCCTTGTCGGGTAAGTTCCGACCTGCACGAATGGTGTAACGACTTGGGCACTGTCTCAACCAGGGACTCGGCGAAATTGCAGTACGAGTAAAGATGCTCGTTACCCGCGACAGGACGGAAAGACCCCGGGACCTTTACTGCAGCTTGGTGTTGGGTTCTGGCAGATGTTGCGTAGGATAGGCGGGAGGCTGTGAAGCCCGGGCTCCGGCTCGGGTGGAGCCACCCTTGAAATACCGCCCTTCATCTGTTGGGACTCTAACCTCGGCCCGTGATCCGGGTCGGGAACAGCGCCTGGTGGGCAGTTTAACTGGGGCGGTTGCCTCCTAAAGCGTAACGGAGGCGCCCAAAGGTTCCCTCAGCCTGGTTGGCAATCAGGCGTCGAGTGCAAGGGCACAAGGGAGCTTGACTGCGAGACCGACGGGTCGAGCAGGTGCGAAAGCAGGGCCTAGTGATCCGACGACTCCTTGTGGAAGGGTCGTCGCTCAACGGCTAAAAGGTACCCCGGGGATAACAGGCTGATCGCTCCCAAGAGTCCATATCGACGGAGCGGTTTGGCACCTCGATGTCGGCTCGTCTCATCCTGGGGCTGGAGCAGGTCCCAAGGGTCGGGCTGTTCGCCCGTTAAAGAGGCACGCGAGCTGGGTTTAGAACGTCGTGAGACAGTTCGGTCCCTATCCGTCGTGGGCGCAGGAGACTTGCGGGGAGCTGCCCCTAGTACGAGAGGACCGGGGCGGACGAACCTCTGGTGTGCCAGTTGTCGCGCCAGCGGCACGGCTGGTTAGCCACGTTCGGAAGAGATAAGCGCTGAAAGCATCTAAGTGCGAAACTCGCCCCTAGATGAGGTCTCCCACAGGGTCACACCTGGTAAGGCCCCTCGCAGACTACGAGGTTGATAGGCCGGAGGTGTAAGCACGGCAACGTGTTGAGCCGACCGGTACTAATAGGCCGAGGACTTGGCTTTGCTCGCGCTCGCTATCGCAGTTCCCGAGCTCTGCTCGGGGGCCGCGCCCCCTGATCAGACGTCCCGATCACGGTCGGGAGACGCCGTTTCGGTGGCCATAGCGGAGGGGATACACCCGGTCCCATCCCGAACCCGGAAGTTAAGCCCTCCAGCGCCGATGGTACTGCCCGGGCAACTGGGTGGGAGAGTAGGTCGTCGCCGGGACACCTTCGGAAGAGCCGCCCCTCGGGGGCGGCTCTTCTCGCTTCCTGGCGCGTCTCGGCGCGTCCCCTGGCTCGCTCGTAGCGCCGTGCGCGCGCGCCGGAGCCCTCGAGCCGCCGGGTACGCTCTGGGTCGATGCCGAAGGCCTTCCGCACCCGCCCAGGCACCAAGCGCCCGCCCGCCCAGCGCAGGCGCTCGGGCCTACCGAGCGACATCGTGGCCGAGCTGCGGCACTCGGCTCGGCCCGGCCGGGCGGACGACGCGATCGCCCGCCTCGAGCGCGCCGCGCAGCTGCTCGAACGGGGTGACGCCGTGGGGGCCGCGGCCGAGGCCGCGAAGGCGAAGGGGCTCGCGGGCCGCTCGCCGGCCGTTCGCGAGGTGCTCGGGATGGCGCTGTACCAGCTCGAACGCTACCCGGAGGCGCTCTCGGAGCTCCAGGCGTACCGGCGGATGTCGGGCCGTGCGGATCAGAACCACCTGATCGCGGACTGTCTGCGGGCGGTCGGACGGCCGGAGCGCACGGTCTCGCTCGCGGAGGAAACGCTCGCTGCACGCGGGGTTCCGCTCGCGACCAAGGCCGAGGCCGTGATCGTGGCCGCGAGCGCGCTGGCCGATCTCGGGCGCTTCGACCAGGCGCTGGGGCTCCTGCGGCGGATCCGCACCCGGGACGACGTCGCCGGACCCGAGGTGCTGCGGGTCTGGTACGTGACCGGCGACATCCTCGAGCGCTCCGGTCGCACGAAGGACGCCGCCCGTGAGTTCCTGAAGGTCGTTCGGCACGACGCGGGCGCGTTCGACGCCGCCGAACGCGCCGCCGCGCTCGCCTGATCGCTCAGCCGGCCGGGCCCTCCACCTGCGACTCGCGCTCCCGGCGTCGCTGCCAGTACCGGAGGATCCCCTGCGCGTTCATCCGGATGCTCGACAGCGTCTCCATGCGCTCGAGGTCGAGCGCGGCCTCGGCACCCGTCTCGGCGTCCTCGGCCGCCACGCGCTCGAGGACGTCCACGATCTCGTCGAGGTCGTTCGTTCGCAGCATCGCGGCGCCGACGGCCTCGGTCCACGAGCGGAACCTGTGCACCGCGAGGTCGCAGATCCGGTCGACCTCGTCCACGCGACCGAAGTGCGAGAAGAGCACCGAGGAGCCGCGGGCGCGTTCGCGGATGCGCTCGATCGAGTCGACCGCGAGCTCAAGGTCGTAGTCCGGTGGCGGCGTCGCCGGTCGCAGGACCCGGACGTCCGGCGGATGGATACCGAGCGCGTCGCCCGAGAACACGGCGCCGGTCGCCGAGTCCGCGAGGGCGATGTGATGCTTGGCATGACCGGGTGTCGCGAGCACCTCGAGCGAGCGCTCGCCGAGCGACACGCTGTCGCCGTCGCCGAGGCTCCGGATGCGTTGCGGCAGAACCGGGTCGACGGGGCCGAAGAGCGAGGCCATGCGCTTGTGCCCGTAGATCCTCGCGACGCTGGCGACGAGGCGTTTCGGATCGACGAGGTGGGGTGCGCCGGCCTCGTGCACCCATACGGTCGCACGGGGGAACGCGTCGGCGATCCGCCCCACGCCGCCGGCGTGGTCGAGGTGGATGTGCGTCACGACGACGTGCGCCAGATCCTCCCGGCCGATGCCGAGCCGCTCGAGGCCGGCCACGACCGGTCCGAAGGAGTTCGTCGGTCCCGTTTCCACGATCGCCGGCTCGCGGGCCGAGAGCAGGTAGGCGGCCGTGTAGCGCTCGTGGCCACCGTAGAAGGTGTCGATCGCGGTGATGCCCTCGGCGACGGGGAAGACGACCGGACCCATGCGGCGAGTGTAGACACCGCAGTGTCGGTGGGCGGTGCTAGCTTCGCGCACGGAAGGGGGGAGCCGGATGAGGGACCGGATGAGGGACCGGATGAGGGACCGGATGAGGGAGTGGATGAGCGGCAGGATGTGGATCGAGGGTTCCGGATGGTGACGGTCAACGTCGTCGTGCTCGCCGGTACGGTCACGGCGGATCCGGTCGAACGGCGGATGCCATCGGGTGACGAGGTGACCGAGCTCCGGCTCTCCGTTCCGGAGGCCGGCAAACGACTCCTTCCCCTTCCGGTCGCGGTCTGGCACAAGGACGTTGGCAAGCGCGCGCTGAAGGGCGTCGCCAAGGGCGACGACGTGCTCGTCTACGGCCAGCTGGTCAGGCGCTTCTACCGGAGCGGAGCCGGCGCTAGGAGCCTCACCGAAGTGGTGGCGTCCGGGTTGAAGAAGCTCGAGCCCGCCGCCGAGGAGTGAGTGCCACTTAGCCGGCGGACGCCGGGTCGACCAGCTCGTCGTCCAGCGGCCGGATCACCATGCCGGTCCGCGGCTTCGGCCAGAAGAACGTGGACTTCTGCGGGAGCCGGTCGCCCCGGTCGATCACCGCTCGGATGCTCGCCGCGTCGGTGGCCGGCAGGATGTAGGCCGCGACGGCGCTTCCGCGACGGACGGAATCCTCGGCGATACTCGCGTCATGCGTGAACTCGAGCGACGCGTCCGCCCCGGCCAGGACCCCGCGGTGGAGGGCGGAGACGGCGGGGGGCACCCCGTTCAGCTCGGTCACGCCGTAGGCGAGCCGGTCGTCGTCGTTCGTCACCACGCCCACCCGGAGCGTGCGGTCGTCCACCGCCTCCAGGATCTCGTGCAGGTCGCGGACCGGGGTTCCGACGTCGGGGACGGCACCGGCTCGAACGACACGATGGATCGGCAGGACGGGGGGATCCTCGGTCGCCGCGTCCACCACCAGCACCATCACGCGATCCCACGGGCCGGGGCCGTGCGCCTCGCGCATCTCGTCTCGGTACCGAAGGGCCGTGGTGTAGCGATGGTGCCCATCGGCGATCATCAGCGACCCAGCGGCCAGCGCGGCCGTCACGGTCGGATCGAGGTCGCCGATCCAGAGCCGATGCTCGACGCCCTCCTCGTCCACCGCGAGTGCGGCGGGCTCGCCGGCCGTGCCCTCGTCCAGGTGGCGAGAGAAGTCCGCGCTCGGCCCGGTGAACACGGCGTGGATGCTCGAGAGGTTGGCGTGCACGGCCCGCATGAGGCGCAGGCGGTCCTCGACCGGCCCCTCCATCGTCCGCTCGTGCGGGACGATCGAGCCGCCCCAGTCCTCCAGCTCCACCGCCACGATCGACCCGCGGATCCGCCTCGGGCTCTCGCGCAGCTCGAAGCGCATCTCGTACGGATAGGCGGCGGGCCCGGCCGTCTGGGCAAGGACGCCCTGTTCGCGCCACGAGCGGAGCGTGGATGCAGCCGCCCTATACTTGTCGTCCTCCCCGTCACCGGCGTGCGCCTCGCCGAGGTCGAGCCGGACCACGTTGAACGGGCTCGCCTCGAGGTACCGTCGCCGGTCTTCGGGCCCGATCACGTCGTAAGGCGGGGCCGTGACCCGGTCGAGAGAACCGACGCGAGACCGATCGAAGAGCAGCCCGACGAAGGGTGAGAGCTGGGCCATGAGCCATGTATAACAGGCCCCCTCAGCGCGAGGACGAGGTCGCGTACGACCTGTTCGCGCGGGGTGTGCGGCTCCTGCGCGAGGGCCATCCGCATCAGGCGGCGATGCTGCTGTCGCGCGCGAAGCTCCTCGAGCCGGACAAGGCCTCCATCCGCGAGGCGCTCGGCCGCGCATGGTTCATGAGCGGTCGCGTTCTCCGGGCCCGGCGCGAGTTCGCCAAGGCGGTGCAGATCGACCCCGTCGACGACTACGCTCGCTTCGCCCTCGCGCTCGCGTGTGACCGGACCGGCCAGCGGGAGCGCGCGCTCGGGCACCTGAAGCTCGCGATCGCGATGCGGCCCGGCATGCGTGACTACGAGCGGCTGCTCACCCGGTTGGCCGGTTGATGCTGGCGGCCGGATACGACTGCCTGCTGTTCGATCTGGACGGTGTCCTGTACCGCGGCGACGATGCCGTCCCGAACGCTCCCGAGACGATGGCCGGCCTTCGGGCAGCGCGCCGTCGCGTGGTCTTCCTCACGAACAACTCCTCGCGGACGCCGGAGCAGGTGGCCGCGAAGCTGCAGGGCCTCGGGATCGCGGCGGACCCCGGCGAGGTCGTGACCTCCGCGCTCGCCACCGCGGAGCTGCTCGCCTCGCGCGGCGGCGGGACCGCGTTCGTGATCGGGCAGGACGGCGTGCGGGCCGCGCTCGCGGACGCCGGGCTGCACCTCGTGGACGGCGAGCCGGACTCCGTAGACCACGTCGTCGTCGGGTTCGACGGCGGGGCCACCTACACGAAGCTCAAGACGGCGGGCTTGCTGGTGCAGCGCGGGGCGCACCTGATCGCGACGAACCCGGACGGCTCGTACCCGGCCGGGGACGGGCTCTGGCCCGGCGCGGGCGCCCTGCTGGCCGTGATCACCACCACGACGGGCGCGCGGGCCGAGGTGGTCGGCAAACCGTTCGCGCCGCTGTTCGAGTCGGCTCGCGCGCGGGGGGGCGGTGGGCGTCCGCTCGTGATCGGCGACCGGCTCGATACGGACGTGGCGGGCGCAGCCCGCCTCGGATGGGACTCCATGCTGGTGCTCTCCGGGGTCTCTCGCGAAGACGAGATCGAGGCCTCCGGTGTCCGACCGACGCACGTTGCGGCCGACGTATCCGCGCTGCTCGCCGGGTAGATGGCGGCCGGTTGACCCCCGGACACCGGGGGTATCCTGTCCCGAGAGAGCACCGACAGCCGGAGAGCACCAGCCGCCGGAGAACACTACCGAAGGGGAGGACAACATGGTCGTCAAGGAGGTTCGCAGGTACGTGGACGTCGCTACCGACAAGCTGTCGTCGACGGGCGCCCAGGAGCTGGCGCGGTCACTCATGCAAGGTCAGGGCAAGGAGCAGGTCTCGAAGGCCGCCCAGGAACTCATGAAATGGTCGAACAAGAACCGTGAGCGGGCCATGGACATGATCCGGACGGAGGTCACCTCGCAGATGAAGACGCTCGGCGTCGTCACGCGCGACGAGCTGGACGCGCTCCGCAAGCGCGTCCGCGAGCTCGAGCGGGCGCAGGCCGGCGCGAAGAAGAGCACCGCCGCGCGTTCGAGCGCGAAGCGGACCACGTCGACCAAGGCCCCCGCCGCAGGCGCGTCGGGTCGCTCCACCGGCACGGGCGCCTGACGCGGGTGGCCGTGGCGCGCCGGCGGCTCGACGCCGAGCTCGTGCGCCGCGGCCTCGTCGCCTCCCGGACCGAGGCGCAGGCCGCCGTCCGCGACGGCCTGGTCGTCGTCGGGGGCCGCCCGGCCGGCAAGCCCTCGACGCTCATCGAGCCCGCGGAACCCGTCGAGCTCGTCGCTCCGCCGCGACGGTTCGCCTCGCGGGCCGGCGAGAAGCTCGACCCGGCGCTCGAACGGTTCGGGGTCGATCCCTCCGGCCGGCGATGCCTGGACGTCGGCGCTTCGACGGGTGGGTTCACCGATTGCCTCCTGCAGCGCGGCGCCGCCCACGTGGTGGCCGTCGACGTCGGCTACGGCCAGCTCGCGTGGCGCCTGCGCTCGGACCCGCGGGTGACGGTGCTCGACCGCACGAACGTGCGGGAGCTGATGGGTGCGGCGCTGCCCTACGCGCCGGACCTCGTGGTGGCGGATCTGTCCTTCATCTCGCTCCGGCTTGTCGTGCCGGCGCTCGCCGCGGTCGCCGAGGACGAAGCGGACCTGGTGCTGCTCGTGAAGCCGCAGTTCGAAGCGGGGCGTGACGACGTCGGGCGCGGCGGCGTCGTCCGGGACCCGGCGATCTGGCGCCGCGCGATCGAGGGGGTGGCGGCTGCCGCCCGGGAGCACGGCCTCTCGCCGCGCGCCACGATGGCCTCGCCCGTCCCCGGACCGGCGGGGAACGTGGAGTTCCCGCTCCACGCGGTGAAGGGCGGCGAGGCGGCGGAGCTGGATCTCTCGCGTGCCCTCGACGAGGGCGAGCGGATACGCGAGACGAAGACCCCACGAGGCCCGGCGTGAAGCGCGTCGGGTTCCTGGTCCACCCGGGGCGCTCGGGGGCCCGCGAGGCGGCGGACGAGTTGCGCGCCTGGCTCCGCGAGCGCGCGGTGGAGACGACGGAGCTCGGTGAGGACGCCGCCGCTGCCGACGGGGTCGACCTGATCGTGTCGGTCGGCGGCGACGGGACGTTCCTGCGCGCCGCGCTCGTCGCCTCGCAGGCGGACGTCCCGATCCTCGGCGTGAAGGTCGGTCGCATGGGCTTCCTCACCGAGGCGGAACCGCACGAGGCCCCTGCGGTGCTGCAGCGACTGCTCGACGGGAGCGCCCGGATCGAGGAACGCCTGGCGGTCGTCGCCGAGCTCGAGGCAGACGGCGTGGCTCCGCAGTGGGCGTTGAACGAGGTCATCGTCGAGAAGGCGACGCGACACCGCCTGATCCGCCTCGCGGTCTTCGTGGACGATTGCTACGTGACGACCTTCTCGGCCGACGGCGTGCTCGTCGCGACCCCCACCGGATCGACGGCCTATTCGTTCAGCGCGGGTGGCCCCATCGTGTCGCCGTCGGTCCCCTGCCTCGTCCTGAACCCGATCGCTGCGCACATGGTCTTCGACCGCTCGTTCGTGCTGGGTGCGGGCGAACGGGTCACGCTCGAGGTCATGGGTGACGAGCCCGGACTCCTGTCCGCCGACGGGCGCGAGAGCCTCGAGCTGCCCGTGGGTGCGCGCGTGCGGATCGGGCGGGCCTCGCGGCCGGCGCGACTCGTCCGCCGCGACGACGCGGCGCCGTTCCACGAGCTCCTGCGGCGCAAGTTCGGTCTCCCGGGTCCGGACGCCGGCGGCCCGGTCTAGGATCGCCTGCGTGCTCCGCGAGCTCCACATCCGCGGCCTCGGCGTCATCGACGATCTCGAGCTCGAGTTCCACCCCGGGCTGAACGTCCTCACCGGCGAGACGGGCGCCGGCAAGACGATGGTCACGGTCGGGCTCGCGCTCGCGCTGGGTCGCCGGGGTGCCGCCTCCCTCGTACGATCCGGCGCGCCGGCGGCGTCCGTGCAGGCGCGCTTCGATGCCTCGAGGCGCGCGGTGGAGGGCGGCTGGGCGGAGGACGGCGAGGCGATCCTCGCGCGGTCGGTCTCCGCGGAGGGCCGGAGCACGGCGCGGATCGGCGGCCACCTGGCGCCGGTCTCGACGCTCGCGGACCTCGCGGAGGCCCTCGTCGAGGTGCACGGACAGCACGACGGACAACGCCTGCTCTCGAGCGCGGCCCAGACGGACTTCCTCGACCGGTTCGCCGGCGGCGATCATCTCCGCGCCGTGACGGCGCTCGGACGTGAGCACGAGGCGCTGCGAGCCGGCCGGGCGGCGCTGGCCGAGTTGGTCGAGCGCGAACGCGACCGCGAGCGCGAGCTCGACCTGCTGGCGTACCAGGTGCGCGAGATCGAGACGGCGGCCCCCCGGTCCGGGGAGCTCGGCGACCTCGGCATGGAGGAGGCACGGCTCGCGCACGCCGAGCGGCTGCTCGAACGCGCAGCGGCGGCGGAGCGCGCGCTCGGCGCCGACGACGGCGCGGCCGATGCCCTGCGCGCCGCCGCGGCCGAGCTCGCGGCGGTCGCCGGGCTCGACGTCCGGGCGACGCACCTCGCGTCGCGTGCGGCGGAGGTGCAGGCGCTCGCGTCTGAGCTGGCGCACGAGGTGCGCGACTACCGCGAGCGGCTCGAGCTCGACCCGGCGCGCCTCGACGAGGTGCGCGAGCGGATCGGGGCCCTGACGGGGTTGCTCCGCAAGTACGGCGAGGGCGAGGCCGAGGTGCTCGGGTTCCTCGAGCAGGCCCGAGCGCGGATCGACGAGCTCGCGGGCGCTGGCGAGGAGCGTGAGCGGATCGCCGCCGACGTCGCCGAACGCACCGAGCGCGTGGCGCTGCTCGCCACCGCGGTCTCCGACGGCCGCGCGGCGTCCGCGCCACGGCTGGCCGAGGCGCTCCTCGCCGAACTCCGCGAGCTGGGGATGGAAGGCGCGCGGATCGACGTCGGGCTCGCAGCGAACGCCGAGGTCGCCTCGACGGGCGCGGAGCGCGCCGAGCTGCGCTTCGCGGGTGGGGCAGGGCAACCGCTCCTGCCGTTCTCCAAGGTCGCCTCCGGCGGCGAGCTGTCGCGGACGATGCTCGCCTGCCGGAGCGTCCTCGTGGACCTCGACGACGTGCCGACGCTGGTCTTCGACGAGGTGGACGCGGGCATCGGCGGCCGCACCGGGGTCGCGGTCGGGCGCCGGCTGGCGGGTCTGTCGGCCTCGCGTCAGGTGATCGTCGTCACGCACCTTCCGCAGATCGCAGCCTTCGCGGATCGCCACGTTCGGGTTGCCAAGGAGGCCGGAACCGCCTCCGTGGAGGTGCTGGACGACCGGGGCCGGGTCGAGGAGCTGACACGGATGCTCGCAGGGATGCCGGGGAGCGAGGCCGCGGCCACGCACGCCGAGGAGCTCCTGGCGGAGGCCGGCCGGGCCATACCGCGACGGGGCGTCCGCTAGGTGTAGTTCCTCAACACGTTGTTCAAGAAGTGAGAGCCTCCCTGCTCGTCAGGGTCTAGTCCGCGAACAAGGAGGCTCTCGTGACCCATCCTAGGGCGAAGCTCACCGTCCAAGGCCGCCGGCTCCTCGTCGAACGGGTGCTCGAGCAGGGGTGGAGCGTGCCGATGGCCGCCGAGGCACAGGGGTGTTCACCGGCGACCGGCTACAAGTGGATCCGAAGGTTCCTCGCCGAAGGTATCGACGGGTTCTCGGACCGATCGAGCCGACCTCACCGCACACCGGGCAGGCTGAGCCCCGCCCGGGAGCGTGCGATCCTGGCCAGGCGTCAAGCCACCCTGGAAGGTCCCCATCGGATCGCTTGGACGCTCGGGGAGACGCCGGCCACGGTGCACCGGGTGCTGCGCCGACTCGGTGCTCCGCGGCTGCGCGACCTCGATCGCCCAACCCGCACCGTGGTGCGCTACGAGCGCGAACGCCCAGGTGAGCTCGTGCACGTCGACATCAAGAAGCAGGGCAGGATCCCCGCGGGTGGGGGGTGGCGGATCCACGGGCGGGCGGCGGCGCCGAACCGGCACCGAGGTGATGGCTATGACTTCGTCCATGCTGCGGTCGATGATCGCTCGCGGCTTGCCTACGCGGAGATCCTCTCCGATGAGCGCAAGGAGACCGCGTCGGCGTTCATCACCCGAGCGCTTGGGTTCTTCGCCGATCGCGGCATCACGGTCGAACGGGTGCTCACCGACAACGGTTCGTGCTATCGCTCTCGCGAGTTCGCCCGCACGTTGGCCGATGCGGATGTCGCCCACCGCCGGACGCGTCCCTACCGACCGCAGACCAACGGCAAGGTGGAGCGGTTCAACCTCACCCTGAAATGGGAATGGGCCTACGCCCGCGCTTACGACTCGAACGAATCACGCACCCGAGAGCTCGAGCGTTGGCTCCACGACTACAACTATCATCGACCGCACATGGCTCACGCGGGCAGGGCACCCATCACGGCCGTGAACGATGTCCCGAGGAAGCACAGCTAGGGGACGCGGGTCGCCCGGCGCGGCGTGCGTCGACTACCCTTGGGGCCGAGGGTTTCCGCGTCGGCGCGGAGCGCAGCGGCGAGCGCCGGGCGCCCCGCTACGGCCACGTCGACGGCCGTTCCGAGGGCCACGTCAATGGGAGGCATCCCCACGTCCGGATCGGGGTCGAGGCGCCTGGGCCGGCGGTCCCTGCGGCGCGCGAAGCCGCGCTCGGGGGTCGCCCGCGTCGACGCGCGCACCAAGCGCCTCGTCCAGCGGGCGCAGCCGGGCGAGATCGCGGTGATCGACCACGAGGATCTCGACCGGGTCTCGGCCGAGGCCCTCGTCCGTACGGGCGTCGGCGGGGTCGTGAACGTCCGCCGCTCGATCAGCGGTCGCTACCCGAACCTCGGACCGTTGATCCTCGTGCAGGCAGGCGTGCCGCTCGTCGACTCGGTCGGTCCGCTCCTGCTGCGCAAGGTGCGTGAGGGCGACCGGCTGCGCCTCGAGGGCGATCGTCTCCTCGACGGCGATCGCATCGTCGGCGTCGGCGTGAGCCAGAGCGAGGAGTCCGTGCGCTCGGCGATGTCGGAGGCACAGCTCGCCCTCGGCGAGCGGTTCGAATCGTTCGCCCGCAACACCGTGGAGTACATCCAGCGCGAACGTGACCTGCTCTTCGGCGGGTCCGGGCTCCCGACGCTGCACCACGAGCTCGGCGGGCTGCCGGTCCTGGTCGTCGTCCGAGGCTACGACCACCGCGAGGACCTCGCCGTCCTTCGCCCGTACATCCGCGACGTGCGACCGGTCCTGCTCGGCGTGGACGGTGGCGCCGACGCCCTGATCGAGGCCGGCTACGTGCCCGACCTGATCCTCGGCGACATGGACAGCGTGTCCGACCAGGCCCTGGCCTTGGCGCTGGACGCCAGACGCGGATGGCTCCGGCGTCGCCGGCCGACCGAGCTGCTGCTCCACGCGTACCCCGGCGGACGCGCACCTGGCCGCGCTCGCCTGGAGGCGATGGGGGTTCCCTTCAAGACGGTGGAGGCCGCGGGGACCAGCGAGGACGTCGCGTTCCTGCTCGCGCACGAGAAGGGGGCCGAGACGATCGTCTCGGTAGGCAGCCACGGCAACCTGCGGGAGTTCCTCGACAAGGGGCGCGAGGGCATGTCGAGCACCTTCCTCGTGAGACTGCGCGTCGGCGAGATCCTCATGGACGCGAAGGGCGTGTCCCGCGTGTACTCGCCTCGCGTCCGGACGCGCGACGCGCTGCTCCTGGTGGCCGCCGCGGTGGTCGCGATGGCCGCCGTGATCGCCGTGTCGCCTCCGCTGCGGTTATACGTGACCCAGCTATTCGAGCAGTTCCGCGAGTGGGTGTTCCAACTGAAGGAGCTGTTCTGATCTCGTTCCGTTACCACGTCGTGGCGATCGTCGCCGTCTTCCTCGCGCTCGCGATCGGGATCCTCGCCGGGAGCGCGTTCGTCGAGCCCGAGCTCGTGCGTCAGCTCCAGAGCCGGACCGACGATCTGCTGAAACGGACCCGCGACCTGGAGCAAGACCTGACCGAGACGCGAGCCGAGGTCGGCGCGCTCGACGCCTTCGCCGAGGCGACGCTGCCGCACCTCGCTCGCAACATCCTGCTCGGCCACACCGCGGTGGTCGTGGCGCAGGACGGGGTCGAGGATGCCGTGCTGGCGGAATCGATGCAGGCGCTCACGGTCGGCGGGGCCAGGGTCGTGGCGACGATCTCGGCCGAGGACAAGCTCGTGTCGGAGGATCCGGCCGTGCAGGGGGAGCTGGCGACGATCCTCGGCGCGGCGGGGACGGGGCCGGTGGACCCGTCCGAGGTCGCCGGCATCCTTGCTTCGCGACTCACCACGCAGCCCGCCACCTCGGACCCCGAGGACGACGTGCTCGACGGGCTGCTCTCGGCCGGATTCCTGGCGCCGGCACCGGCGGGCCCCGGCGTGTCGCAGGCCTCGCTCGGCGATATCGGCGCGCCGGGCCAGGTGATCCTGGTCCTCGCCGGAGGCGCGGAGTCCGAGGTCCTGATCGACCCCGCCGACTTCGCGGTTCCGCTCGTGCTGGCCCTGGACGACCTCGGGGCGCCGGTGGCCGCGGGGGAGTCGCTGCTCACCGAGCTGCCCTTCGTCGCGCTCGTGCGCGATGACGACGACGCCGGCATCGTGACCGTCGACGATCTGGATCTGGATGCCGGTGGGGCCGCGCTCGCGCTGGGCCTCGAGGAGCGCCTTCGCACCGGCGACGGCGGCGCCTACGGTGTGAAGGACGGCGCGGATCCGCTCCCGCCGCTGCCGTGAGCCGGGTCGCGGCGCTCGTGGCCGCGCGGGACGAGGCGGACCGCATCGCCGAGACCGTCGCGGCTCTGCGAGCGATCCCGGCGGTGGACGAGGTCGTCGTGATCGACGACGGTTCGCGCGACCCCACCGCGGCCGAGGCCCTCGCGGCAGGTGCGACGGTGCTGCGCTTGCAGCGCCCGCGCGGCAAGGGAGGCGCCCTCGAGGGGGCGCTCGCACGGCTCTCCGGCGCCGACGTCTGGCTCTTCGCCGACGGTGACCTCGGCGGAACGGCCGCGGCCCTCGCCCGGGTGCTCGAACCCGTGGCGGCGGGCGAGGCGGACCTCGCGATCGCGATGTTCCCACCGGCGCGATCGGGCGGGTTCGGCTTCGTGAAGCGGTTCGCCGGCGCGGCGATCCGGCTCCTGTGCGGGTACCGGCCCGCCGAGCCGCTCTCCGGCCAGCGGGCGCTCACGGCCGAGGCCCTCGCCGCCGCCCGGCCGCTCGCGCGCGGGTTCGGCGTCGAGGCCGCGATGACGGTGGACGTGGTTCGCGCCGGGCTCCGCGTGGTGGAGGTTCCCGCCGCGCTCGAGCACCGCGCGACCTCGAAGGACATCCCGGGGTTCCGCCATCGCGGGAAGCAGGGGTTCGACATCGTGCTCGCGGCCCTCCCGCGGGCGATCGGGCTCCGATGATCGGTCGCCTGCGCGTGCGCAACCACCGCGGGGTCGAGGTCCCCGCGACGCTCGGGCTCTTCGTGGTGGCGGCCGGGGCGATCTCGGCCCTCGTCGTCGCGGTCCTGGACGTCGACGGGGTCCCGCTCGCGGGGTGGGTGGCGACCGCCGGCGCCGGTCTCGTCGCGGGGGCGGGGCTCGTGGACGACCTCGCCCCCGCGGGACCTCGCGGGATCGTGGCCCACCTCCGCTCGCTGGCACACGGCCGGGTCACGTCGGGCATCGTGAAGCTCGTGGTCATCGCCGGCTGCTCGGTGGTGGTCGTCGCCGTGGTGCCGGCTCGGACTGGTCTCGCCCGGGCCGCCGGGATCGTGCTGGTGGCCGCGGCGACGAACCTGTGGAACGGTCTCGACGTCCGCCCGGCCCGCGCCCTGAAGTTCTTCTACCCGGCATCGGTCGCCGTGCTCGCCGTCGCGTGGCCGCTCGTCCCCTTCGGCCCCGGGGTGGCGCTGGCCGCCGTCCTCCTGCTCCCATGGGACGCGGGGGAGCGCGCGATGCTCGGGGACTGCGGCGCGAACCTCCTCGGCTTCACCGTGGGGCTCTGCCTGTTCCACGCGCTCCATGGGCCGTGGACCGTGGCGGCGGCGCTGGCCGCTCGTGGCGCTGAACGTCCTGGCCGAGACCGTGACGCTCTCGCGGGCGATCGATGCCGTCGCGCCGCTCCGCTGGTACGACCGCCTCGGACGGACCGGGAGCGAGCGGGCGAGCGAGCCGCGGAGCGAGCCCTGACGCGAGATCTCTACCGGATCGCGGATCCCGTCACCCGAACCGCGGCGGTGTGTCGGTGCGCTCTGTTAGCATGCCCTCCCGAGGTGCAGAAAGAGCCGAAGTACATCTTCGTAACGGGTGGCGTGGCCTCGGGCCTCGGCAAGGGGATCACCACCGCCTCCCTCGGCCGCCTGTTCCGCTCCCGCGGGCTCCGCGTGGCCCTCCAGAAGCTCGACCCGTACGTCAACGTCGACCCGGGCACGATGAACCCGTTCGAGCACGGCGAGGTGTTCGTGCTCGACGACGGGGCGGAGACCGACCTGGATCTCGGCCACTACGAGCGGTTCACGGACGAGAACCTGCACCGCGGCTCCAACGTGACCACGGGCGCGATCTACTCGGCGGTGATCCAGAAGGAGCGCCGCGGGGACTACCTGGGCAAGACGGTGCAGGTCATCCCGCACATCACGGACGAGATCAAGGAGCGCGTCCGCAGCCATGCGGCGGCGGAGAACGCGGACCTCGTGATCGTGGAGGTCGGCGGCACGGTGGGCGACATCGAGTCCCTGCCCTTCCTCGAGGCGATCCGTCAGCTCCGCAACGAGGTGGGGCGCGACCGATGCGCGTTCGTCCACGTGAGCCTGATGCCGTTCATCGGCCCCTCCGGCGAGCTGAAGACCAAGCCCACGCAGCACTCGGTGAAGGAGCTCCGTTCGCTCGGCCTGCAGCCCGACGCCATCGTGTGTCGCTCCGACCGGCCGATCGGCCGGCACCTGAAGGAGAAGATCAGCCTCCTCTGCGACGTCCCCATCAGCGGCGTGGTTTCGGCGCCCGACGCGGACTCGATCTACCGGGTCCCCCTCGTCCTGCACAAGGAGGGGCTCGACCGCGAGGTCGCCGTCCACCTGCGGATCGACGGCGAGCCCAACCTGTCCGAGTGGCAGACCCTCGTGGACCGGATCGACGCCGCCACGGACCCGGTTCGCGTCGCCATCGTCGGGAAGTACGTGAACCTGCGCGACGCCTACCTCTCCGTGATCGAGGCGCTGAAGCACGGCGGGTTCCATCACGGCGTCGACGTCGACATCCGCTGGGTCCGCTCGGACGACGTGCTCGAGGGCGGCGCCGAGGAGCAGCTCGCGGGCGTCCACGGCGTGGTCGTGCCCGGCGGGTTCGGATGGCGCGGCGTCGAGGGCAAGCTCGAGGTCGTCCGCTACGCGCGCGAGCACGGCGTGCCCTTCCTCGGCCTCTGCCTCGGCCTCCAGTGCGCGGTGATCGAGTTCGCGCGCAACGTGTGCGGGCTGGAGGGCGCCAACTCGGCGGAGTTCGACCCGGCCACCCCGCATCCGGTGATCGACCTGCTGCCGGAGCAGAAGAACGTCACGGACCTCGGAGGCTCCATGCGGCTCGGCGCGCAGCCGTGCCACATCGTCCCGGGCTCCCGGGCCGACGGCGTCTACGGCGAGCCCGTCATCTACGAGCGGCACCGGCACCGGTTCGAGGTCAACCCCGCGTACCACGAGGCGCTCTCGAGCAAGGGCCTCGTGTTCTCGGGCCTTTCGCCCGACGGCCGGCTCGTCGAGATCGTCGAGCTCTCCGACCACCCGTTCTTCATCGCCGGCCAGTTCCATCCGGAGCTGAAATCTCGGCCGACCCGCCCGCACCCGCTGTTCCGCGACTTCGTCGGCGCCGCCCGGTCGCGGGCGCACCGAGGTGCGGAGCACCAGGTCGTCATCCCGGGCTAGGGACGGCCCGTGGAGCCCGAGTCCTCCGAGCTCGTCTTCGAGGGCGCGATCTTCACGGTCCTGCGTCAGCGGTGGCCGGGCGCCGACCATCCCTACGACGTGGTGCGCCACCCCGGGGCGTCGGGCGTGCTGCCGCTCACGGGAGATGGCGACGTCCTGCTGGTTCGCCAGCATCGGCCGGCGATCGGCGGAGACCTGACCGAGATCCCCGCCGGGATCCTCGACCACGAAGGGGAGGACGCGCTCTCATGCGCCGCCCGGGAGCTCGTCGAGGAGACGGGCTACGCGCACGAGTGGATCGAGTTCCTCGGCGGCGTGTACACGACGGCCGGCTTCAGCGACGAGTACGTCCACATCTTCTGGGCCCGGATCCGGTCCGAGCCGTCCGGCGCGCCGGAGGACGGCATCGAGCTCGTACGGAAACCCTTCGACGAGATGGTCGCGGCGGCGCGCGCCGGCCGGGTCCGCGACGCGAAGACGGCCCTCGCGCTCCTGATGGCCGAGGGACGGACGCCCCCCTCGTGACGGCCCTCGTGGCGGAAGGCTGCGGCGGTAGGCTGTCCGGGCCCCGCCCGAGGAAGGAACGCCGGTGATCGTCGGGATCCCGCGAGAGGTCAAGGACAACGAGTACCGCGTGGCCGCCACCCCCGAGGGCGTGCGCGAGCTGACCTCCGCGGGCCATCACGTCGTCGTCGAGACGGGCGCCGGGGCGGGCTCCGCGCTCCCCGACGAGCGGTTCCTCGCCGCCGGCGCGCGAATCCTGCCGAACGCGGGCGAGGTCTTCGACGCCGCCGACCTGATCGTGAAGGTGAAGGAGCCGCAGCCGGCGGAATACGGCCGGTTCCGCGAAGACCAGATCCTGTTCACGTACCTGCACCTGGCCGCCGACCGAGCGCTCACCGAGTTCCTGCTGGAGCGCAAGGTCGCGGGCGTCGCGTATGAGACCGTGCAGCTCGCCGACGGAGGGCTACCGCTGCTCGCGCCGATGAGCGAGATCGCGGGCCGGATGGCGCCTCAGGTCGGGGCCTACTTCCTCCAGAAGCCGTACGAGGGGCGCGGCGTGCTGATGGGCGGGGCCGCCGGCGTCTCGCCGGCTCGCGTGGTCGTGCTCGGGGCGGGGATGGCGGGGCTGAACGCCGCCTGGATCGCCGCCGGGATGGAGGCCGAGGTGACGGTGCTCGATCGCAACGCCGACCGGCTCCGATTCGTGGACCAGATCCAGAAGGGACGGATCCAGACGCTGATGAGCAGCGGCTTGGCCATCGAGCAGCTCGTGGTCGAGGCGGACCTCCTGATCGGCGCGGTCCTGATCCCCGGAGCGAGGGCGCCGCGTCTGGTGACCGAGGCGATGGTGCGCGAGATGCGTGCGGGCTCGGTGATCGTGGACATCTCCATCGACCAGGGCGGCTGCGTGGAGACGGCGCACGTGACGACGCACTCGGAGCCGACGTACCTCGTGCACGACGTCGTGCACTACTGCGTCGGCAATATGCCGGGCGCCGTCCCGCGTACCTCGACCTACGCGCTCACCAACGTGACGCTCCCGTACGTGCTCGAGGTCGCCGAGCTCGGGCTCGAGGGGGCGATCCGCGAGGATGCCGCGCTGGCTCTCGGCGTGAACACGCTCGCCGGTGCCCTCACGAACGCCGAGGTGGCGGCTGCTCACGCCCTGCCCTCCACGCCGCTCGCGGACGTGGTCGAGGGCAGGGGGTAACTCGCTCGCGGGAGCGGACCGCCGGTGCCCGACGCCATCGGACGGCAGGTGCAGCGATTCCTGGACCACCTCGCCGTGGAGCGGGGCTTGTCCGCGCACACCGTCGTGGCGTACCGCCGCGATCTGAACCGCTACGCGACCTCCTTGCGCTCCCGCGGCATCACCGACGCCCGGAAAGCGAACGAGGCCGCTGTGACGGCGCACGTCGCGAACCTCTCGGCGTCGACGCACGGGGACGGGAAGGCCTACCGGGCCACGTCGGTGGTCCGCGCCCTTTCGTCGATCCGAGCCTTCCACCGCTTCCTGCTCCGCGAGGGCACGACGCGCAGGGATCCGACGGCGGGCGTTGTGCGGCCGAAGCTGCCGCGCTCGCTGCCGAAGCCGCTCTCGGTGACCGACGTGGCGCGCGTGATCGCGCACCCCGACAGCTCCGAGAAGGGCCTGAGGGATCGAGCCGTCTTGGAGACGCTGTACGGCGCTGGCCTCCGCGTGTCCGAGCTCGTCGGCACCGACGTGGACGACGTGGACCTGGAGGAGGGGAGCGTTCGGGTCCTCGGCAAGGGGGGGAAGGAACGGGACGTGCCGCTCGGCCGCTTCGCGCGCGATGCCATCGGGACGTACCTCGTCCGCGTCCGTCCGGCACTCGCGACGCCGCGCTCGCGCTCGGCGCTATTCCTGAACCGTAGGAACGGCGGGCGCCTGACCCGGCAGGGGGTCTCGGGGATCCTCGCCGAACATGCGGCGGGCGCCGGGATCGCGAAGAAGGTGAGCCCGCACACGCTGCGTCACTCCTTCGCGACGCACCTGCTCGAGGGCGGGGCCGACGTCCGGGTCGTCCAGGAGCTCCTCGGCCACGCCAGCGTGGGCACGACCCAGGTGTATACGCTGGTGACGAAGGACCACCTGCGCGAGGTCTACTTCACCTCGCACCCGCGCGCGCGGGCGACCCGGCCCGAGACACGGCCGGGCACCGGCCGAGGAATTGGCTAAAGAAGTGGAAGGGATCCGGCGTGATCGACGAGGTGAAGCTGGCCGAGCTCCGCGAGGAGCTCGAGATCCAGCGCGAGAACCTGCGCAAGGAGATCGTTGAGCAGGGTGGCGATCTCGACTCGGACGACGCGGCGATCGACGTCGAGCGGGGGTTCGCCGACAGCGCGCACTCCACGGCCGAGCGGGCCCGCCTGATCTCGGTGATGAAGGCCCTCCGTGCGAACCTGCGGTGGGTGGATCGTGCGCTGCGGAAGATGGAGCTCGGGACGTACGGCGCCTGCGAGCGCTGCGGCGATCCGATCTCGCTCGAGCGGCTCGAGGCGCTGCCGTGGGCGATCCTCTGCATCGACTGCGCGCGCAAGGGCGTGGAGCGCTGAGCGTCTCCGCCAAGGTGCCGCGGGTCCTGATCCTCGTGTGCGACTCGTTCGGGGTCGGGGACGCGCCCGACGCGGCCGCTTACGGCGACGAGGGGTCGGACACGCTCGCCAACACCGCGACGGCGGTGGGTGGCATCGCGGCGCCGAACCTCGGCGGGCTGGGGCTCGGCCTGCTCACGACGATCGAGGGGGTCGAGCCGCGGGCCGAGCCGGGGACCGCCCACGGGCGGCTCACGGAGCGCTCGGCCGGCAAGGACACCACGACCGGCCACTGGGAGATCGCCGGGATCGTGCTTGCCGAGCCGTTCCCGCTGTACCCGGACGGGTTCCCTCCCGAGGTCATCGAGGCGTTCGAGGCGGCGATCGGGCGCGAGGTCCTCGGCAACATCCCGGCGTCGGGGACCGAGATCATCGCCGACCTCGGCGAGGAGCAGCTTCGGACCGGACGTCCCATCGTCTACACGAGCGGCGACTCGGTCTTCCAGATCGCGACGCATACCGACGTCGTGCCACTGCCCACCCTCTACGAGTGGTCGCGGACGGCCCGGCGGCTCCTCGTCCCTCCGCACAACGTGGGGCGCGTGATCGCCCGCCCGTTCGACGGTCCGCCCGGCGCGTTCGTCCGGCGGCCGGAGCGGCGCGACTTCTCCGTCCCGCCGCCCGGTCCGACGCTGCTGGATCGGTGCAGAGAGGCTGGGGTGGCGGTCTTCGGGGTGGGGAAGATCCAGGACATCTTCGCCCAGCAGGGACTCACCGAGGGCCGCTACTCGGACTCGAACGACCAGGGCGTGGATCTCACGATCGACTACCTGAGACGACCCGGGCCCGCGCTCGTGTTCGCGAACCTCGTCGACTTCGACAGCAAGTACGGGCACCGCAACGACTCGCGGGGCTATGCGGACGCGATCCGGGCGTTCGACCAGCGGGTGCCCGAGCTCGTCGGCGCGCTGGGCGGCGGCGTGCTCCTGCTGACGGGGGACCACGGATGCGATCCCACCACGCCCTCCACCGACCACTCGCGCGAGCGCACGCCGCTGCTCGCGGCCGGACTGCCCGGCGGGTCGTACGACGTCGGCACGCGCGACACGTTCGCCGACCTCGGGGCGACGGCGGCCGACCTGCTCGGCATCCCGTGGGACCTCGCGGGTTCCAGCTTCGCCTCGGAGCTCGGCCTATGAGCCTCGGCGACCCGCGCGACCTCGTCGCGGCCAAGCGCGACGGCCACCGCCTCGACCACGAGGAGCTGCGCGCCTTCGTCCTCGCGTACGCGCGGGGCGAGATCGCCGACGACCTCGCGGCCGCGTTCCTGATGGCGATCTTCATCAACGGCCTGAACGACGACGAGACGCTCGCGCTCACGCGCGCGATGGTGGACTCGGGGGAGACGCTACCGCTGTCGGGGATCTCCCGCCCGAAGGTGGACAAGCACTCCACGGGCGGGGTCGCCGACGGGGTCACGCTGGTGTTCGCGCCGCTGGCCGCCTCGCTCGGTCTCGCGGTAGCCAAGCTCTCGGGCCGCGGCCTGGGACACACGGGCGGCACGCTCGACAAGCTCGAGGCGATCCCGGGTCTGCGGACCGAGCTCGCACCGGAGGCGTTCGAACGCCAGGTCGAGCAGGTGGGATGCGCCGTCGCTGCGCAGACCGCGAACATGGTGCCGGCGGACGGCGCGCTCTACGCGCTCCGGGACGCCACCGCTACCGTGCCCTCGATCCCCCTGATCGCGGCGAGCGTGATGTCGAAGAAGCTCGCGGTCGGGAGCGACCTCGTCCTGCTCGACGTCAAGGCGGGCAGCGGCGCCTTCATGAAGACGACGGAGGAGGCGGCGGCGCTCGCGAAGGCCTGCGCGAAACTCGCGGCCGACTGGGGTCGGTCGACGCGCGCGGCGGTCACCGACATGTCGCAGCCGCTCGGAGACGCGATCGGCAACGCGCTCGACATCCTCGAGGCGGTCGAGCTCCTGCGGGGGAAGATGCAGGGACGGTTGCGGGACTCCGCGGTGATCTTCGCCGGCGAGGCTGTGTCGCGGCTCACCGGCGCGTCGATGGGTGACGGGCGCGCGCGCGCCGCCGCCGCGATCGACTCGGGTGACGCGCTCGAGGCGTTCCGTCGGATGGTGGAGGCTCAGGGCGGCGATCCTCGGGTCGTGGACGACCCGGCGGAGGTGCTGCCGGCCGCGCCGGTCGTCGCGCAGATCGTCGCGGACCGAGACGGATACGTGACGGCGATCGATGCCGAGGAGCTCGGCCGCGCGAGCGGTGATCTCGGCGCCGGACGCAGGAAGAAGGGCGACCCCGTGGACCCCGCGGTCGGCATCGTGTTCCGCCCGAAGGTGGGGGACCGGCTCGGCTCGGGTCAGGAGCTCGGTGCGGTGCACGCGCGCACCCAGGAGGACGCGGCGACGTGCACGGGTCGCGTCCTCGCCTCGATCACGACCTCGGGCGACCCCGTCGAGCCGCCGCCGCTCGTGTACGGCTGGTACGGGGAATGATGTCCGCGTGAATCTCGACGATGTGAAGCTCGCGCTGTTCCTGCTGATCGCGTACGTCCCGAACCTCGTGCTGCACGAGTACGGCCACGCCTCCGCAGCGGTCCGTTTCGGCGACCCGACGCCGAAGCGCTGGGGTCGGCTCACGTTGAACCCCCGCCCGCTGATCGACCCGTTCGGCTCCGTGATCCTGCCGGGGCTGGCCCTCATCCTCGTGGCCTCCGGTCGAGGGTTCCTCCCGGTCTTCGGCTACGCGAAGCCCCTTCCGCTCGACGCGGGCTACCTCCGGGACCGCAAGCGCCACTCGCTCCTCGTGATCTGGGCGGGCCTGGTCGCGAACCTCGTGCTGGCCGTGCTGGGCGGCCTGGTGGTCAGGCTCGGCCTGAGCGGCGACGCGTGCACGGCGGCTTCGGCCTTCCTGATCGTCGGCGTCTACATGTTCGTCTTCCAGCTGATGCCGGTCCCTGGGCTGGACGGGTCCAAGCTCCTGGTCCGCGTCCTCCCCGGACGGGCGCGCGAGATCTACGCCAACCTCGACCAGTACCTGCCCCTGTTCATGCTGGTGATCTTCTTCCTGCTCGCGGGACCGCTCCTTTCGATCGTGGATGCGCTCTCGGGCGTCCTGCTCGACGTGATCGCGGGAGGCCGGACCTGCTGAGCAGGCGTCGGCGCCCGCCTCCCGGGTGAGACGAGGGGCCCGCGCTATCATCGGCCGCATCGTGACCGATGCCCCCGGATCGCCCGACGAACCCTCCTCGGCACCGCGCGGATCGAGTGCGGTCGCCCCACCGGACACCCCCGGGCGTGTTCTCACCGGATTCCGGCCGACCGGGCCCCTCCACATCGGGCATTGGTTCGGCAACGTGGTGAACTCGGTCCGCCTCCAGGAAGACCACGAGGCGTTCTACTTCATCGCCGACTGGCACATGCTCACGACCCACTACGACCGCACGGAGGAGCTCCCGGGAAACGTCCGGTCGATCGCGCTGGAGCTCGTGGCCGCGGGCGTGGACCCGGCGCGCGCCACCTTCTACCGCCAGTCCGACGTCAAGGAGGTGGCCGAGCTCAACCTGCTGCTCGGCATGATCACCCCGCTCGGGTGGCTCGAGCGCGTGCCGACGTACAAAGAGCGGCTGCGTGACATGGCGGAGCGCGACGTCGCGAACCTCGGCCTGCTCGGCTACCCGGTCCTGCAGACCGTGGACATCACGATCGTGAAGGGCGAGCTCGTCCCGGTGGGAGAGGACCAGGTCGCGCACCTGGAGCTGTCGCGCGAGATCGTGCGGCGCTTCGACCGCCTGTACGGTGACGTGCTGGTGGAGCCCCGGGCGTTGCTCTCGTCCTCGCCGTCGGTGCCGGGGTCGGACGGTCGCAAGATGAGCAAGTCGCTGAACAACACGATCGACCTGCGCGACGAGGAGGATGCGATCCGCGCCAAGGTGCGCACGTTCCTCACCGATCCGCTGAAGATCCGCCTTGGCGACCCGGGCCGTCCCGAGATCTGCCCGATCTTCGCCCTGCACGAGCTGTTCAGCCCGGACATCCTGCGGTGGACGGACGAGAACTGCCGCACGGGCGCGCTCGGTTGCGTGGAGTGCAAGGGGAACCTGGCCGACCGCATCGTCCCCTACTTCGCCGAGTTCCGCGATCGACGCGCGGAGCTGTTCGACACGCCCGACCTGGCGGAGACGATCCTCGCCGAGGGAGAGGCGAAGGTACGTCCGATCGTGGAGGACACCATGAAGGGCGTGCGGTCGGGGATGAGCCTGCCATGACCCCAGCGATCGGGCCGGGGATCGGCGAGGAGCGCGCGGAAGGCGCCGGCGCCTTCGCCGTCGAGCTCCCGGTGTTCACCGGTCCGTTCCGGCTGCTCGCCGACCTCATCTTGGGCCAGAAGCTCGACGTCTGCGACGTCCCGATCGCCACCGTGACCGACCGCTTCCTCGCGCACGCGAAGGAGGCCGACGGCTGGTCGCTCGAGGAGGCCACCTGGTTCCTCGCGGTGTGCGCGATCATGCTCGAGCTCAAGGTCGGCCGGCTGATGCCGCGGCACGAGGTCCTGGACGAGGAGGATCTCCTCGGCTTGTCTCCCGACCTGGTCTACGCCCGCTCCCTCGAGCTCGCCGCGTTCCGCCTCGTGGCGCTGGATCTCGCGCGCCGCATCGAGGAGGAGAGCCTGCGGCTCCCGCGCGAGGTCGGCCCGCCGCCGGAGTTCGCGCACCTGTACCCCGACGTGATGGAGGCCGTCGCGGCCGGCGACATCGCGCGCCTCGCGGCGGCCGTGCTCCGCCCGCCACCGCTGCTAGATCTCTCTCACGTCACGCCGGTCCGCTACTCGATGGCCGAGGCCCTGGAAGCCGTGCGCGGCCACCTGGACCGGCTCGGGCAGGCCTCGTTCCGTGACCTCGTCGCCGACTGCGACGAGAAGATCCAGGTCGTGGTGCGGTTCCTCGCGCTCCTGGACCTGTACCGCGACGGCAAGGTCGAGCTCGCGCAGGCGGAGACCTTCGGCGAGATCCGCGTGCGCTGGGAGGGAGCGTGAGCGACCGCGCTGCGCTCCTGCAGGGGCTCGAAGCGCTCCTGTTCGTCTCGGACGAGCCGGTCGCGTCGGTGGTCCTCGCGCAGGCGCTCGGGGTGGAGCGTCGGGAGGCGGAGGCACTCTGCGAGGAGCTGGCGCGCGGCTATGAGGAGCGCCGGTCGGGCATCACCCTGCGCAGCGTCGCAGGCGGCTGGCGGCTCACCACGCATCCCGACGCCGCGCCGGTCGTGGAGCAGTACGTCCTGGCGTCGCGACACACGCGACTCACGAAGGCGGCCCTCGAGACGCTGTCGATCGTCGCCTACAAGCAGCCCGTGACCCGCCATCAGATCTCCGGGATCCGTGGCGTGAACTCCGAAGGCGTGCTCCGCGCCCTCGTCGACCGAGGGCTCGTCGCCGAGGTCGGGCGCGAGGAGGGACCGGGGCGCCCGATGCTGTACGGCACGACGCCCGAGTTCCTCGAGCGCCTCGGCTTGCCGTCGCTCTCGGCGCTCCCGCCGCTCGCGCCCCTGCTCGGACAGCCCGCGCCCGAGAGCGACGACGTCGTCGGGGTCGCCGACGTGGACGAGGCCGAGGCGGCCGGCGAGTAGCCGGCGTGGCCGTCGAGCGGGTCCAGCGCGCGCTCGCCCGTGCCGGGTTCGGTTCCCGCCGCGCGTGCGAGGATCTGATCGTCGCCGGCCGGGTCACCGTGAACGGCGAGGTGGCCACGCTCGGCGACCGCGTGGATCCCGCCGCCGACGAGGTCCGGGTGGACGGCCGCAGGATCGCGGTGGACCCGGGGCTGCGCTATCTGGCCCTCCACAAGCCCCGCGGGGTCACGACCACGATGCGCGACGACCACGCCGAGCGCGACCTGACCAGCTTCCTGCCGAGGGGGCCGCGTGTGTTCCCCGTCGGACGGCTCGATCGAGATACCGAGGGCCTCCTGCTGCTCACGAACGACGGCGACCTCGCCCACCGGCTGACGCACCCGCGGTACGACGTGGAGAAGGAGTACCTGGCCGAGGTGGACGGCTCGCCGTCGGGGCGCAAGCTCGGGCGGCTGACGAGGGGCATGCGGCTGGACGACGGTGAGGCCCGGGCCGTCTCGGCGAAGGCGGTCGGCCGGGCCCGGGATCGCGCGGCGGTGCGAGTGGTGATGACCGAGGGACGCAAGCGAGAGGTCCGCCGGATGCTCGAGGAGGTCGGACTCCCGGTGCGCCGGCTCGTGCGGGTGCGGATCGGACCCGTGCTCCTGGGACGGATGCGTCCCGGCGAACTGCGGGACCTGACCCCAGATGAGGTCCACAAGCTCTTCCGAGCCGCCGGCATGTGACGCCACGGCGACCGCTGCCCGCTCGGCCTGTAGCCTGTCGCCCGGGCGCACGTCCGCCGACCGCGAGTGGGGGAGCCGTGACGGAGACGAAGGTGCGAGCGGCACGCGGCGCGATCCGCGTGCCCGAGGACTCGGCCGACACCCTCCTGGGTGCCACCGAGCGTCTCCTCGGAACGATGGTGCAGCGCAACGACGTCGAGACGGGCGATATCGTGAGCGTCTTCTTCACCGTGACCGATGACCTGCGCTCGGCCTTCCCGGCGGAGGCCGCCCGCCGGATGGGGCTCGGCGGGGTGCCCCTCATGTGCGCCCAGGAGATCCCGGTCGAGGGCTCGATGCCGGGCGTGGTGCGCATCCTCATGCACTTCCACACGCCCCGGGCGCAGTCCGCGGTGGCACACGCCTACCTCGACGGCGCGGAGTCGCTCCGTGACGACCTCGGCTGAGCGGATCGCCGTCGTCGGGACCGGCCTGATCGGTACCTCGATCGCGATGGCCGCCGCCCGGGCCGGCGACGCGGTGCGGGGGTTCGATACCGACCCGGACGTCCTGCGCCACGCCGCCGAGCGCTCCGGGTCCTCGGCGGCGGCGAGCCTCGAGGACGCCGTCCGCGGATCGACCCTCGTGTTCGTGTGCACCCCGATCCCGTCGGTCCCTGAACTCGTGGCCGAGGTCCTGCGCCTTGCGCCCGAGGCGATCGTGACGGACGTAGCGAGCGTGAAGTCTCACGTGATGGTCGAGGTCGAGCGTCGTTCGCACGCCTCGGACCTGCGCCGCTACGTCGGCGGGCATCCGATGGGTGGCTCCGAACGCTCGGGCCCGGACCACGCCTCACCATCCGTCCTCGACGGCATCGTGTGGGTCCTGGCGGAGGGGTCGGGCGCGGACGAAGAGGTCATCGCGCGCCTCGAGGCCTGGATCGTCCGGATCGGGGCCCGCCCGGTGCGGATGGACGCCGATCGCCACGACCGCCTCGTCGCCGTGGTGAGTCACCTGCCCCAGCTCGCCTCCACCGCCCTCATGGGCCTCGCTGCCACCGAGGAGGCGGGGGAGCCGGAGATCCTGCTCCTGGCGGCCGGCGGGTTCCGCGACCTCACCCGCCTCGCCGCGTCCAATCCGCGTCTGTGGGGAGACATCCTGCTGGCGAACCGGGACGCCATCGTCCGTGCGATCGACCTGTACGTCGCGCGCCTCGGGCAGCCTCGGGACCTCGTCGACTCGGAGTCCCGGGAGGAGGTCGAGGCCGCGTTCGCGGCGGCCAAGCAGGCCCGCCTGTCGCTGGCGGCCAAGCCGCAGGTGAAGGCGGGGGTCGCGGTGCTCCAGGTCCCGGTACCGGACCGCCCTGGCGTGCTCGCCGAGGTCACCTCGGTCATGAGCGAGGCCGAGGTGAACATCGAGGACCTCCAGATCGTCCACTCGCACGAGGGTGGCCGAGGGACCCTGCACCTCACCGTCGCCGCCGGAGCCGCCGAGCAGGCCGAGCGAGCCCTTCGCGAGCGCTGGTTCGAGCCGCTCCGGCTGGCCTGAGGACCCGCCATGCGCATCGTGGTCACGCCGGGCGGCACCGTGGAGGGCGAGGCGCGCGTCCCCGGCGACAAGTCGATCGCGCACCGCTGGCTGATCCTCGCCGCCACCGCCGAAGGCCGCAGCGAGATCCACGGCCTCCCCGTGTCCCTCGACGTCCGGTCCACGGCGAGGTCCCTGGCCGCGATCGCGCCGCCGGGTGCTGCAGCTGAACTCGAGGCTTGGGCTTCGCACCCCGTCCCCACCCCGGACGGTGACGGTTCCACGTCGAACAAGGCTGAACCTCGACCGGCATCGATCGTGCTCGAGGCTGAGGGTCGAGTGGCGCTTCGGCATCCGGACGGCCCCGTCGAGTGCGGGAACTCGGGCACGACGATGCGCCTGCTGGCGGGCGTCCTGGCTCCGTGCGCGTTCGAGGCGACCCTGACCGGGGACGAGAGCCTGTCCACGCGGCCGATGGAGAGGGTTGCCGAGCCGCTGCGCGCGATGGGCGCCGAGATCCGGACGACCGGCGGGCGTGCCCCCGTTACCGTGGTCGGGGGGCCGCTCCACGGGATCGAGCACGCCGGCCCGGTCCCGAGCGCCCAGGTGAAGGGGGCCGTGCTGCTGGCCGGGCTCGAGGCCGACGGGGAGACCACGGTCCGCGAACCGGCGGCGACCCGCGACCACACCGAGCGCGTCCTGGCGCACCTGGGCGCGCCGGTGGACGCGCGACCGGGCCTCGCGCGCCTGCGGGCGTTCCGCCACCGGGGCTTCCGCGGCACGGTGCCCGGCGACGTCTCCTCGGCCGCGTTCCTGCTCGCGGCGGCCGCGCTCACCGGCGGAGGGCTCACGGTCCGAGAGGTCGGGCTGAACCCCAGCCGGACCCACGTGCTGGAGGTACTCCGCCGCATGGGGGTACGTACCGTGGCCGAGGTCACCGGCCACGAGCTCGGTGAACCGCTCGGCGATCTCAGCGTCGAGCCGTCCGCCGGCCTCGCCGGGACATCGATCACGGAGGACGAGCTGCCGCTGCTGATCGACGAGGTGCCGGTGCTGGCGCTGCTCGCGGCCCATGCCCGCGGAGAGACCTGGTTCCTTGGCGCGGGCGAGCTGCGTCACAAGGAGAGCGACCGGCTCACCGGCCTGGTCGACTCGATCCGCGCTCTTGGCGGGGGCGCCGGCGTCGAGGACGAGGACCTCGTCGTCGCGGGCGGCGGTCTCGCGGGTGGCACGGTGGGCTCGGGCGGTGACCACCGGATGGCGATGGCATTGGCGGTCGGGGCCCTCGCCGCCCACGGGCCGGTGACGGTCGACGGTATCGAGGACGCGGAGGTGTCATTCCCCGGATTCGTCGGCGCGCTCGACAGCCTGGGAGCGAGGGTGGATCGGTGACCCGCCGGCCCGTGATCGCCATCGACGGGCCGGCGGGCTCGGGCAAGAGCACGCTGGCTCGTCGCCTGGCGGAGGAACTCGGCCTGCCCTACGTGAACACGGGTCTGATGTACCGGGCCATCACGCTAGAGGCTCTGCGGGAGCACGCCGACCTCGATGACGGTCCGGGCCTCGGGGCCGTCGCGCGCCGGCTGAGGTTCGACCTCGACTCCAGCCTGCGTCCCCCGCAACTGCGGATCGACGGAGAGGCTCCGCAGGCGGCTCTGCGATCACCCGAGGTGGAGTCGAGCGTCTCCAGGGTTTCACGTCATCTCGAGGTGCGAGCCCCGATGCGCGACGAGCAGCGCCGGTTGGCCGAGGCCGGAGCCGTGATGGAGGGCCGGGACATCGGGACGGTCGTCGTGCCCGATGCGGACATGAAGCTGTTCCTGCAGGCCGAGGCCGACGAGCGGGCCGCGCGCCGTGGGCAGGAGCGTGCCGCCGGGGCGCCCGAGGAGGTCGTCGCCCGCGAGCTCCATGCGCGAGACGCCCTCGACGCCCGGACGAACCCGCTCGAGCCTGCGCCCGACGCCGTCGTGCTCGATACCACCAAGCTCGACGCGGACGCGGTGTTCGAGGCCGCGCTGGCGGTCGTCCGGGAGCGATTGGGCGGCGAGCGGTGACCCCTCCAGTGGTGGCGGTGATGGGCCGCCAGAACGTCGGCAAGTCGACGCTCGTGAACCGGCTCTTCGGCCGCCGCGAGACGATCGCCGACGAGATGCCGGGGGTCACCCGCGACCGGGTGGAGCTCGACGCATCCTGGGGCGGCCGCGACTTCCGTTTGGTGGACACAGGCGGCTTCCTGCACGGCGCGAAGGGGATCGATGCCTTGGTCTCGAAGCAGGCCGAGCGCGCCGCCGGGTCGGCCGACCTGATCCTGTTCGTGGTCGACGCCAAGACCGGGCCCGTCGAGGACGACGCGATGCTCGCCCGCAGGCTCCGCCGAGCCACCGTCCCGGTGATCCTCGTGGCCAACAAGGTCGATTCGGACACGGACGAACCGGCGACCGCCGCGTTCCACGCGCTCGGCCTCGGCGAGCCGGTCGCGGTCTCCGCGCTCCACGGCCGTGGCTCGGGCGAGCTCCTGGACCGCCTGATCGAGGTCCTCCCCGAGGGTCGCGACGCCCCGGAGCCCGAGGGCCCCGAGCCTCGGTTCGCGCTCGTCGGCCGCCCGAACGTGGGCAAGTCGAGCCTGTTCAACCGCCTGGTCGGCGAGGAGCGCTCGGTCGTGTTCGAGGAGGCCGGCACGACTCGGGATTCCGTGGACGCCGTGGTGACCTGGCCCTCGGGCCCCGTCCGGTTCGTGGACACGGCGGGGTTCCGGCGACCGGCCACCGTGCAAGGCGTCGAGTACTACAGCTTCCTGCGTGCCGAGCGCGCGATCGAGCGCGCCGGGGTCGCGGTGCTGATCCTGGACGCCGCCGAAGGCCTCACGGGCGAGGACAAGCGGATCGCGGCAAGGGTCATGGAGGCCGGGCGCGGGCTCGTCGTGGTCGCGAACAAATGGGACCTGGTCGAGGAGCGGGACCGCGCGTTCAAGGAGCTCACCGAGCTCCTCGTCCCGTTCGCACGTTCGCCCGTGCTGCGGGCCTCGGCGTTGACCGGAACCGGCGTGCACCGGCTGCCGGCCGCCCTGCTCCAGGTCCATGAGCGGTGGGCCCGGCGGGCGCCGACGGCCTCGGTGAACCAGGCCCTGCGCGCGGCCGTCGACGAGCGTCCGCCTCCGGCCGGCGCCCGGTTCCGGTACGCGACGCAGGTGACGACGGCTCCGCCCACGTTCGTCCTGTTCGGGGCCGACGAGCCCGACGGCGCCTACCGCCGATTCCTCGAGGGGCGGCTCCGGCGAGCCTTCGGCCTCGACGGGGTGCCCCTCCGGTTGAGGTTCCGGCCGGGAGGCGCCGCGCGCTCCCGGTAGGATGGGGACGCGGGCCGTGGCGCAGCATGGTTAGCGCGTCAGTCTGGGGGACTGAAGGTCGCCGGTTCGAATCCGGCCGGCCCGACGAGGGTGGTACGTTCGCGGCACCATGAGCCAGCGCGCCCCGGACGCCGCCCAAGCTGGCGCGGGGGCCAATTCCGGGATCCTCACCGTCCCGAACCTCATCTCGTTCGTCCGGATCGCCCTGATCCCGGTCTTCGTGCCCCTGATCGTGGACCCGGACACGGCGTTCGCGGGACTGGTGCTGTTCGCGGCCGTCGTGGCAACCGACTGGGTGGACGGCGTGGTCGCGCGGGCTACCGGACAGGTCTCCGAGCTCGGCAAGGTGCTGGATCCGGTCGCCGACCGGCTCGCGATCGCGGCAGGCCTGGTCGCGCTGGTCGTCGCGGACGCCTTCCCGCTGTGGGCAGCCCTGCTGATCCTCGTGCGCGACGCGATGATCCTGCTCACCGGGTTGGTGCTGCTCGCGGCGCGCCGGGCCACCATCGACGTCCGGTACATCGGCAAGGTGGCGACGTTCGCGCTGATGACGGCGATCGCCGCGATCGCGTGGGGGAACCTCGGAGGTCCGTTCGCACCCGCGTTCATCGCCTGCGGGTGGGTGTTCTACGGCGTGGGCATCGTCGAGTACTTCGTGGCGACCGGCCTCTACGCGCGGGACCTCCGTCGCGCATGGACCGACGCGCCCCGTCGATAGTTGCTACCGTCCGTGCGCGACCGAGCCGAGGAGAGAGCGAGCTATGGAGTTCCCGCAGGACCTCCGATACACGAAGGAGCACGAGTGGGTCCGCGACGAGGGCGACGGCAGGGTTCGCGTCGGCATCACGGACTACGCGCAGGACGCGCTCGGCGACGTCGTCTACGTGGACGTGCCGCAGGTCGGCACCGCGGTGACCGCGAACCAGCCCTTCGGCGAAGTGGAGTCCACCAAGTCGGTCTCCGACGTGTACGCGCCCGTCTCCGGCACCGTGATCGAGCGCAACGCCCTGCTCGACGAGCGGCCCGAGCTGGTGAACGAGCAGCCTTACGGTGAGGGGTGGCTCGCGGTCCTGGAGGTGTCCGAGGCATCGGAGCTCGAGGGCCTGATGGACGCGGATGCCTACGCGGCGCTCGTGCAGCAGCAGGACGCCTGAACCCGCCCGCACGGTCGACCCCTCGCGTCGGTTGACCCTCCTGTCCGCGCACGATAGGTTGCAGGTCGCATCGAGGTCGAGGTTGAGGCTTCGAGCCGCACCGTCAGCCCGAGGGCGGGAGCCGGGAGAGGTCGAGCGTGTACTGCACCAACTGTGGACATCCCAACAAGGACGAAGCGCGCTTCTGCGCGAACTGTGGGGCTGCCCTGCAGAGCGATACGACCATCGGGATCACGCCCGTGGAGATCGAAACTGAAGGGTCCGACGAGTTCCCCTTCCCCGAGGACGAGCTCGAGGCCGGTCAGGCTCTCCTTCTAGTCAAGCACGGCCCGAACGCAGGGTCGACCTTCCTCATCCAGTCCGACGTCACGACGACCGGCCGCAGCCCCGAGAGCGATGTGTTCCTGGACGACGTGACCGTGAGCCGCAAGCATGCCGAGATCCGCCGGCAGGCCGACGGCTTCTCGATCCACGACCTCGGGAGCCTCAACGGGACGTACGTGAACCGCGAACGTGTCGAGACGACCAAGCTCGTGTCGCACGATGAGGTGCAGATCGGCAAGTTCAAGCTCGTCTTCTTCGCGGGGGAGTGAGGGACGCGATGCCCACACGGAGCTACCAGTCGATCGGCGAGGTCCTGGTGACGGTGAAGACCGAGTTCCCAGACATCACGATCAGCAAGATCCGGTTCCTCGAGTCCGAAGGGTTGATCGAGCCCGAGCGCACGCCCTCCGGCTACCGCAAGTTCCACGAGAAGGACCTCGATCGCCTGAAGTCGATCCTGCGGATGCAGCGTGACGAGTACCTCCCGCTCAAGGTAATCAAGGAGCGCCTGCTCGAGCAGGAGTCCGTCGACGGCGAGGGAGGTGCCGCGATGGTGGATGCCGCCGCGGCGGCCGACGGCGAGGAATCGCTGGCCGAGGCTCCCACGGGACTGCAGATGTCGATCGAGGAGATGTCGTCGGCTACCGGCGTGGACCGCGACCGGATCCGCGAGCTCGAGTCGTTCGGCCTGGTGTGCTCGCACGGACCCGACTCGGCTCGGTACTACGACGGTGACGACTACATCGTGCTGTCGATCGTGAAGGACTTCTTCCGGTTCGGGGTCGAGCCCCGGCACCTGACGATGTACAAGCACTTCGAGGAGCGTGAGGCGGCGTTCTTCGAGACGATCGTGATGCCCCAGCTCCGCCAGAGGAACCCCGACGCCCGTCGAGCTGCCACGGGCTCGCTCGGCGAGCTCGCGAAGGCCTCTCGCAAACTCAAGCAGGCCCTGCTCCGCACCAACCTGCGGCAGTACCTCAGCTGAGCGTGCGGCGCCCCCGAGCCCGCCTCCGGCGACCGGCCGCGCTCGCGATCGGGGCCCTGTGCCTGGTGGGTGCGCTCCCGGGCGCGGGCCTCGCGCAGAGCACCAGCCCGGCTCCCGAGGGCCCACCGCCCACCCCGGTCGTCGTGCCGGGCGGACGGACCTCCCCGTCACCGTTCCCGCAGTCGCTGCGCACGCCCGAGCCGTCCGTCAACCCGCCCGAGGTCCGCGCGCGGGCGGCCGTCCTCGCGGACCTCGACACCGGGCAGGTGCTCTTCAGCCTGAACGCGACCGAGCGCCGACCCGTCGCGAGCCTCACGAAGATCATGACGGCCCTCCTCGTCCTCGAGCGCACGCACCCCACGGAGGTCGTCACCGCCAGTGCGAACGCGGCGGGCGAGCCGGTCGCCGGCATCTCGGGGCTCGGCCTGATGGAGGGCGAGCGGCTGCGCGTCACCGACCTGCTCTACGCCCTCCTGCTCCAGTCGGCGAACGACGCCGCCGTCGCCCTGGCCGAGCACGTCGGCGGCACCGTGGACGGGTTCGTCGCGGCCATGAACCGGCGGGCGGTTCGCCTCGGGATGGACCGGACCTCGTTCGCGTCGCCGAACGGGCTCGACGAGACCGGCTACGCAACGGCACGCGATCTCGTGCGGCTCACGCGAGCGGCGTACGGTCGGAGCGGGTTCGCGCACATCGTCGCAACGCGGTTCCACACGATCGAGGGTCCCGATGCCGAGCCGCGGATCGTCCAGAACCGCAACGCGCTCCTGTGGTTGTACCCGGGGGCGATCGGCGTGAAGACCGGCTTCACCAGCGCGGCGGGGTTCAATGTCGTGGCGACCGCGGAGCGCGAGGATCTCCGCCTCGTCGCGGTCGTCCTCGGCGAGCCGGGGGAGCCCTTCTCCGACGCCGCGGCGCTCCTCAGCTACGGGTACACGGCGTTCGATCGCCGGCCGCTGATCCGGGAGGGCCGGGACCTCGGGACGGTGGACGTGGGCGGTCGCGAGGTACAGGTAGCCGCCGGCGCGGGTCTGCAGGGGCTCGTGCCCGTGGACGCGGGCGTACGGCGCACGATCGACGTTCTTGACGTCGCGTTCCCGCCCGCTCGGGGCGAGGCCATCGGGACCGTCACGCTCTCGGTGCCAGGACGCACCATCGGGCAGGTGCCGCTCCTCGTGACCGACGTGCCTCCGCCGCCACCGCTCGCGGACGATGGCCCGTGGTGGGGCCGCGCAGTCGGTTCGGTGATCGACGCGGGAGCTGGACTGTTGGACGCTCTGTTCGGCTGAGCACCGCCCCGCCGATCCCCGGATGCTACGATCGGCCTACTTGTCGGACGTCGCCAGCGTGCTGTTCGGGCGCGAGGACATCCGCCGGCGGATCGAGGAGCTCGGCCGCACCATCACCGGGGACTATGAGGGGCGCGCACCCGTCCTCATCTCGGTCCTCAAGGGCGGCTCGGTGTTCCTCGCAGACCTGATCCGAGAGATCGCCCTTCCGGTCTCGATCGACTACATGTCCATCTCGCGGTACGGCGGCGCCGCCGAGTCGAGGGGCCGTGTGCGGATCGTGAAGGACCTGGACGACGACATCGGGGACCGCGACGTCATCATCGTGGAGGACATCGTGGACACCGGGCTCACACTCTCGTACCTGATCTCGGTCCTCGAATCGCGCAACCCGTCGAGCGTTCGGGTGTGCGCCCTGCTCGACAAGTCCATCCGTCGCATCGCTCCCCTGGAGATCCGGTATCGAGGGTTCGACTGCCCCGACGTCTTCGTCGTGGGATATGGGCTCGACGTGCGTGAGCGGTACCGCAACGTGCCCGATATCCTTGCGGTGCAAGACCTAGCGTCGATCCAGGCCGACCCAGACCTGCTCCTGCCGTTCCTACCCGGCCACGACGACCCCGCCTAGGTTGCCGGACCGCAGGCCCGGGTCTACAGTCGGGTCACGTCGATGGAGATCGAGATGACACTCGCGGGGGTGCGGATCGAGCTCCCCACCAACTCACCCATCGTCCTGCTCCGCGAGGCGGAGGGGGAGCGCTACCTTCCCATCTGGATCGGCCAGTCCGAGGCGCAGTCCATCGCGATGGCCGTTCAGGGTGTGGTCACCCCGAGGCCGCTCACCCACGACCTGATGAAGAACATCCTCGAGGAGATGGCCGTACAGGTCCACCGCATCGTGATCACCGAGCTTCGCGAGGGGACGTTCTTCGCCGTGATCGACCTGCAACGGAACGGCACGTCCTACGAGGTGTCCTCCCGGCCCTCGGACGCCATCGCCCTCGCGGTGCGGCTCGGCTGCAAGATCTTCGCGAGCGAGGACGTCTTGGCCGAGGCCTCCATCCTCATCCCGCAGGACGAGGAGGTCGAGGAGCAGCAGCTCGAGGAGTTCCGGGAGTTCCTCGAGAACGTGAACCCCGAAGACTTCCAGTAGAGCCCGGGGTTCGTGGCTCAGCCGTAGAAGATCTCGGTCGCCCAGAACGACCCGAGACCACACCGGTTGCGCTCGTCAGTCTCGATCACGCCGATGCCGACCTTGCGCAGGTCCTCGTGCAGGATGATCGTTCGGTGGAAGCTCTCGGTCATCAGGATCTTGTGCAGCTCCTTCAGCGTGTGCCCGCAGCCCACGACGTCTGCGCCCAGGTCGTCCCAGCGGTACTTCCTGAGGATGTCGTCGAGGTTCGGCGGGTCGAAGATCCGGTCCTTGCGGATCATCCGTCGCGTGTGCTTCTGCGAGTCGCGCGACAGCTGCCTATCCAGCTTCAGCGGTCTCAGGTCGTGATTGTCTCGAGTGGCGTTCACGATGCGAAGGAGCTTGGTACGGAACCCTTGGCCGGCGCTCGCCGGTGCCGCTCCGATGATGCCGATCCCGAGCGTCGTTGCCGTGAGCAGGGCCAGCGCCGCGGCCCCCCGTCGCCTCGAACGTCCCGCGCGCATCCGACCACCCCTTCATCCCCTCGACGTCCTGGTATCCGACCACCCTCCTGAAGTCCGACCCCGGTGGCGGACCGCCGCATCCTATCGGCTTCGTTCCGGCGTGACTCGCATGCGGCAAGAATCCGAGCCGTGGTCGCCCCCCGAGGGGCGGCGGGGTGATTGACACGGTTGGGAGCGCTGGATAGCGTACCGACGCCCGCGTAATTACGGAGTTGTCATGACGGAACAGGGTTACCGCGTCCCCGAGGTCGTCAAGATCGTGGGGATCAGCTACCGCCAGCTCGACTATTGGGCTCGGACCGGGCTCGTCCGCCCCTCGGTGAAGGACGCGCAGGGCTCGGGAACGCAGCGCGAGTACTCGTTCCAGGACCTTGCGACCCTGCGGCTCATCAAGCGGATGCTGGACAGCGGCGTCAACCTGCAGCAGATCCGCAAGGCGATGGGCACGCTCAAGGAGCTCAAGGCGCCCGCGCTCGGCACAACCCTGGTCTCCGACGGGAACCGTATCTACTCCGTGGAGTCCCCCGAGGCGGTCGTGGACCTGTTGGCCAAGGGGCAAGGGGTCTTCGCGATCGCGGTGGACAAGGTATGGACGGAACTCGAGGGGAGCCTCGCGAAGGGGAGCCGCAAGAAGGGCCGCGGGGCAGCATCGACCGGAGGCGTGTGACCTCAGCAACGGAGGCCGAAGCGCCAGCCCTCCCCAGCGACCGCGTCGGCTTCGCCCATGCGAGCGAGCGCCAGTTCGCGCAGCTGCTGGACTTCTACCAGATCGAATGGGAGTACGAGCCTCGCTCGTTCGACCTCGAGTGGGACCGGGAGGGTGGCGTCGTCCAGCGGTTCACGCCCGACTTCTACCTGCCTTCCTACGACCTGTTCATCGAGATCACCACGCTGAATCAGAAGCTCGTCACGAAGAAGAATCGCAAGGTGCGCAGGCTCCGAGAGCTCTACCCGGGGGTCAACTGCAAGATCTTCTACCAGCGCGACTACCTGTCCCTCGTGGACAAGTACGGTCTCGAGGACGTGTCGGGCTGACCTCGCCCCGGGCTCGACGCCCGGCGCGCAGCCGATAGACTGACCCCTCGGCATGAGGTTCGCCCCCCATACGGACGACGACGTCGCCGAGATGCTCCGGGCCATCGGCCGTTCCAGCCTGGACGAGCTGTTCTCCCAGATCCCACCCTCGGTCCGCTTGGACCGCGACCTGGAGCTTCCCGAGGGGGTCTCCGAGATGGAGATCCTCGCCGACGTGAAGGCGCTGGCCGGACGCAACCGCAGCGCCGAGGATCTGGTCTGCTTCGCCGGCGGGGGAGCGTACGACCACTACGTGCCCTCGGTGGTCTGGACCCTGGCGGGCCGCTCCGAGTTCTACACCTCGTACACCCCCTACCAGCCCGAGCTCAGCCAAGGCGTGCTCCAGGCGCTGTTCGAGTACCAGTCGATGATCTGCGAGCTGACCGGTCTCGAGGTCAGCAACGCCTCTCTGTATGACGGCGCGACGGCGCTCGCTGAGGCGGTGCACCTCGCCCGGTCGACGCCGGGCCGGGACCGTGTGCTCGTCTCGGCCGCGGTCGACCCGCGGTACGTGGAGACGCTTCGCACCTTCGGCTCGGGAGCGGGATACGAGCCGGAGCTCTTCGAGCAGGTAGGGGGTCGCGGCGGTTCCCCCGACGTCGGCGACAACGTCGCCTGCGTGGTTGTCCAGCACCCGAACGCCTACGGCCTGCTCGAGCCCGTGCGCGAGCTGTTCGGCGCCGCGCACACGGGCGGCGCGCGGGCGATCCAGGTGTTCGACCCCCTCTCGCTCGGCGTGTTGGCGCCGCCCGGGGCGCTGCGCGCGGACATCGCCGTGGCTGAGGGCCAGGTCCTCGGGAACCACCTGAGCCTCGGCGGGCCCTACCTCGGCGTGATCGCCACCCGGCTGGACGACGTCCGCCACCTTCCCGGGCGCATCGTGGGCGAGACCAAGGACGTGGATGGACGCACCGGGTACGTCCTCACCCTGCAGGCGCGCGAGCAACACATCCGCCGAGAGAAGGCCACCAGCAACATCTGCACGAACCAGACGCTGATGGCGATCGCCGCCACCGCGTACCTGGGTTGGCTGGGACCGCAGGGTCTGGAGGACCTCGGGCGGCGGTGCGCGTCGAAAGCCGCGTACGCGGCGGAGCGCCTCACCGAGGTCCCGGGGGTCGAGCTCCTCTTCGGCGACGCGCCGTTCTTCAAGGAGTTCCCGCTGCGCCTGCCGCGTCCCGCGACGCAGGTCCGCGATGCGCTGGTCGACCGCGGGTACCTGGCGGGCGTCCCGCTGCCCGACGCCGACGGCCGGGCGCTCCTGGTCGCCGTCACGGAGCGCCGCACCCGCGAGGAGATCGACGGCCTTGCATTGGCCCTCAAGGAGGTGCTGGCGTGAGCTCGGGCCGCGAAGGCGCACCCGTCCGCACGCAGGGGCCGCCCGAGCGCGCCGTCACGCTGAAGGCGCTCTCGCGGCCCGGGCGACGCGCCTCCAGCTTCCCCGCCCTCGATGTCCCCGAGCATCCCGTCCCCTCGGGGTTCGAGCGCGAGGAGCCCCCCGGCCTTCCCGAGGTGGCCGAGCGGGACCTGGTGAGCCACTACACCCGCCTGTCCCAGCTGAACTACGGCGTGGACACGGGCATCTACCCCCTCGGCTCGTGCTCGATGAAGTACAACCCGAAGGTCGCCGAGACGGCGGCGGGGTTGCCCGGCTTCCAGCGCGCGCACCCCCACCAGCCCGATCACACGATCCAGGGCTCCCTCGAGCTCCTGTGGCGCCTGGAGCGTGCGCTGTGCGAGATCACCGGCATGGCGCGGGCCACGCTCCAGCCGCCTGCTGGCGCGTGCGGCGAGCTCACCGGCCTGCTGATCATGCGAGCGCACCACGCGCGGGCCGGCAGGCCCCGCAGGAAGGTCGCCATCCCGGACTCGGCCCACGGCACGAACCCGGCCAGCGTGACCCTTTCGGGCTACGAGGCGATGAAGGTGCCCTCGGACGCGCGCGGCCTCGTGGACGTCGGCGCCCTCGAGAAGCTCGTGGACGAGGACCTGGCCGGGCTGATGCTGACCAACCCCAACACCCTCGGCCTGTTCGAGGAGAACATCGAACGCGTGACCCGCATCGTGCACGGGGTCGGCGGCCTCGTGTACTACGACGGGGCGAACCTGAACGCGATCCTCGGACGGTGCCGGCCCGGGGACATGGGCTTCGACATCGTTCACATCAACACGCACAAGACCTTCGCGACGCCACACGGTGGGGGAGGGCCGGGAGCCGGGCCGGTGGGCGTGACCGAGGAGCTCGTCCGCTACCTGCCGCAGCCGCGCGTCGAGCGGAACGAGGACGGCACCTTCCGCCTCGGGACGGACTACCCGGACTCGATCGGACGCCTGCACGGGTTCCTGGGCAACTTCGGGGTGCTGGTCCGTGCCTACGTGTACGTGTTCCTGCACGGGCGCGAGGGCCTGAGAGAGGTGGCCGAGCGTTCCGTCCTGAACGCCAACTACCTCGCCGAGCGGGTCAAGGGCGCCTTCCCGCTCGCCTACCCGAACGGGCGCCCGATGCACGAGTTCGTGGCCTCCGCGCGCCGGCTGAAGGAGGAGACCGGACTTCGGGCGATGGACGTGGCCAAGCGCGTGATCGATCTCGGCTATCACCCATCGACCGTCTACTTCCCGCTGGTCGTCGAGGAGGCCCTCATGGCCGAGCCTACCGAGACCGAGACCCGTGAGGCGCTCGACTCCCTCGCCGAGGCCCTCCTCCGGGTCCACAGAGAGGCGCACGAGGATCCCGACCTCCTGCGCGAGGCACCCGTGACCACCCCGGTCCGGCGCCTGGACGAGGCACGCGCGGCTCGTCATCTCACCGTGCGCTGGTAGCCGCCTCCCCGGAGCGCTCCTTCGGTTCTCCCGGGGGTTCGATCGTGTGGCGGATGCCTAGTCATTCGTGACCAGAAGGTCCTCAAGCCGGGGGACACCGGCGCCGATATCTCCCTCAGAACGAAGAAAGGGTCGGTCCCGAAAAGGCAAACCGCCGGTAACGGCGGGACGCAATGCTCCGGACCTCCGCCAAGGAGGTTGGTCGAGCTGCCGAAGGATCCGGGTCTCGCGACTCGGTCCCCACGGGACCCGAGGAGTCGGGAGGCTCGTTATGCGCACACTTCACACCACCCGCCGCAGGATCGTCGCGGCCGTGACCATCGCCCTGACCGGCATCCTGCTGCTCGGAAGCGTGCCCGTGAGCTCGGGTGCGGCGTCCGGAGGCGAGGATCGGGTCGGCCGGCGGGTCCAGATGCTGGGACTCACGAACCAGGACCGTGACGCCCGAGATCGCGAGGAGCTGAACCTGGCCCGCGTGCTGTCCCGGTACGCCAAGCGCCACAGCGAGCAGATGGCTGACAAGGGCTACATCTACCACTCCACGGAGACCGAGCTCCGCAGGGCGCTCGAGGGCTACAACTGGTCGATCGGCGGCGAGAACGTCGGCGTCGGCGGGTCGCTCGAGAGCCTCGAGGAGGCCTTCATGGCCAGCAAGCTCCACCGCCAGAACATCCTGCGCCGCGAGTATCAGCACGCGGCCTTCGGGATCTACCGTGAGGACGGGCGGGTCTGGGTCACGGTCGTCTTCTACGGCTGATCCGTCTCGACCGACGAACGGAGCCACGGAACGAGGGGAAGCCCCGGGCGGTCAACCGCCCGGGGCTTCCTGCGCTCTCGCCTCCTACGCCCCTCAGCCGTCGTACTGCGAACGGCGACGGTAGCCGGCCCAGAGCAGACCGCTACCGAAAAGCAGGAGGGAGAGGGCCATGAGGGCCTTGGTCATGGTTCCGTCGTCCGGCCCCGTGAAGGCGGTCCCACCCGGTGGCGGCGTCTTGGTGATCGTGCGACCCAGGACCACGGCGCTGCGGACGCGGGTGGGATCCCTGTCGCAGTCCGTCGCGTTCCCGCCGGGCAGTTGCACGCAGACCTCGACGGTGTTCTCCAGCGGGGACCCGTTCGCAGGCGAGTAGTTCCGCAGGACGAAGTTGCACGTCACGCTCTCGCCGGCGGCGAGGGTCAGGCCGTCGAGCTGTGAACACTTGTTCTCGAGCAGGTTCAGCGTCGTGGTGTCGAAGCTGTCGACGAGGTCTGTGATCCGTGCATCCGTGGTGCCGGTGTTCGTGATCACCAGCAGGAAGGGAACGTCCAGGCCCTCCCGCTTGGCCTCCTCGTTGTCCGTGTAGATCCCGTCGCCGTTGGCGTCGCTCTCCTTCACGATCTTGATCGACACACCCTCCTCGGGCGGCGGCGGAGGCTCGCAGTTCACGAGGGTGGTCACGTCGTTGCTGGTGTTGTTCCCGGCGTTGCCGGCGGCCTCATTGGTGGCGGTCACCGTGGCACGGTTCGTCACCATGGGGCAGGCGGCCTCGGTGGCCCGAACGGTGATCGTCACCGTGGCGCTTGCCCCCGCGGCCAGGGTGCCGAGCTGGCAGGTCACGGTCTGGCCGCTCACGCTGCAGCCGGCCGAGGTTCCGGTGATGTCCAGGCCCGTCGGGATCGTGTCGGAGACGACGACGCCGGTCGCGGCGCCGCCGCCCGTGTTGTCCACCACGATCGTGTAGGTGAACGACTCACCGGGCGCGACGCCGGTCGAGGGGGCGCCCGAGGACTTCCCGATCTCGAGTTCGGGGCCCGGGCACGTCACCGGAACCGTGACGTCGTTGCTGGTGTTGTTGCCCGTGCTCCCGGGCGACTCGTTGGTGGCGCTCACGGTGCCGCGGTTCGTGACGGACGGGCATGCGCCCGCGGTGGCGGTGACGCGGATCGTGACGGTCGCCGTCGAGCCGTTCTGGAGCGTGCCGATCTGGCATGTCACCGTCTGGCCCGAGATCTGACAGGTCCCGGGGCCGTTGCTGCCGCCGGTGAAGGTGGCGCTGCCGATCGTCAGACCCGCCGGGATCGCATCGCTGACGACCACGACCGTCGCGGCGGTCGTGCCCGTGGCGGATGCGACGAGGGTGAAGTCGAACGACTGGCCCGGCGCGACCCCGCCGGCCGGTGCGTTCGCCGACTTCACGACCGTGACGTCCACCCGCGGGATGCTCGTCGAGCAGTTGGCCGTAGCCGTCGCGGTGGTGCCTGAGGAAGCCCCCACCCCGCTGACCGTGACGGTGTTCACCAGCGGGTTCGGGTCGGCAGCCTTGACCGTGTACGGGAAGGTGTGTGACTCGTTCGCCCCCGCCGCCAGCGTGTCCGCGTAGGAGGCGTTCAAGCTTCCGAGGATCGAGTCGTTGACGGTCACGTTGTTCAGAGCCTCGTTGCCGTTGTTCGAGACGTTGATCGTGTAGGTGATCACGTCGCCGACGGCCGCGGAGGCGGGACAGTTCTTCGTGACCGCGATCCCCGGCTGCGCCAGGTCCTCGATCTTCTTGAACGGGACCGTCTGGTTCCCGACCCCGAAGCTCGTCCCGTCGATCCGCCCGGCGGTGATCGCCGTCTGGATCGTGCCGGTCGGGCTGGTTCCGGGCGCGCAGCCGAGGTGTCCGACCGCCTGGTAGATCAGCGTCTCGCCGGGATCGAGACCGGCGACGACCACGGTGCCGAGGCGCGAGTCCTTGCTGCTGTGGGTGCCGTCGCGCTCGTTGATCAGCGTGACGGACTCGTTGCCGCTCAGGTTCTTGTTCCCGCCGCCGGCCAGGTTGTCCTTCTGGCTGATGCCGACGCTCGAGATGTCGTCGAAGCCCGCGCCGGGCTGGCCGGTGGGCTCGGTGAGGAAGGACATGTCCAGCTGCACGGTGCCGTTGGAGCCCGTGGCACCGGCGCGGATCACGACCTGTCCGTAGAAGATCACGAGGTCGCCGCAGGCGAAGTCGCCCCCTTCGAGGGACTCGACCACGCCATTGGTCTTGCTGATGTTGCGGGACCCGAACCGGGGGAGGGGATCGGTCCCGACCAGCGTGAGGTGGTCGTAGGTGAACGGCCCGGCGGCCACGAGGTCGACGGAGACGTCCGTGGGGTTGAACCCCACCGCGCGAGCCGGGATGGCCCCGGCGACCGTCTGGATCGCGAGCGCGACGAGGAGCAGTGTGCTCGCGAGGGCCGTTCCCCGGGAGGTGCGGGACGTGCGGTGGGTCGACATGACTACTCCTTCTCGCGCTCTGGCAGGGTTCTGGCCTGCGTCGTCCGTAGACAAGGCGTGTGCTGCAGGTTCACGCCTCGGGTGTTCCTCCGTACCGAGGTGGGCGAGGGGGCCCGTCGCCAGGCGACGGGCCCCCTCCATGCCCCTCCCGAGGTGCTAGCCGTCGAGTCGCGCGCGCCTGCGGTAGCCGGCGAACAGGACGCCGGTACCGAGCAGCAGCATCGCGATCGCCAGCAGCCCGAACCGGACGGCGTCGTCGGCCGGACCGGTGAAGGCGGTTCCGCCCGGAGGCGGCGTCTTGGTGATCGTGCGACCCAGGACCACGGCGCTGCGGACCCGCGAGTCGTCGTCGTCGCAGTCGGTCAGGTCCCCGCCGACCATCCGCACGCACACCTCGACGGTGTTGTCCAGGGGCGAGTCGTTGGGCGGCGAGTAGTTGGCAAGGGTGAAGGTGCACGTGACGCTCTCGCCCGGGTCCAGCTCGGCGCCGGTGAGCTGACTGCACTTGGCGTCCAGCAGGTCGAGCGTGGTCTGGTCGAAGGCGTCGGTCAGGTCGGTGATCCGCACGGTCTCCTCGCCGGTGTTCGTGATGACCAGTTCGAAGGGGACGTCCTCGCCCTCCTTCTTCGCCTCCTCGTTGTCCGAGAAGATCCCGTCGCCGTTGGCGTCGTTGGTCTTCGAGATGCGGACGGCGATCCCGGGCTCGGTGCAGATGACGTCCACCGTGACCGTGTCGCTGGTGTTGTTGCCCGTGTTGGAGCCGGGCTCGTTGCCGGCCGACACGATGCCGAAGTTGTCCACGTCCGGGCACGACGCCGGGGTGGTCCGGACGCGGATCGTGACCGACTTCTTGGCGCCCTGGGCGAGGTTGCCGAGGTCGCAGGTCACGGTCTGGCCGCTGGTCGTGCATCCGGCGGCCGAGACGATGGTCAGGCTGCTCGGGATCGTGTCCGAGATGACCACGTTCGTCGCGTCGGCCGAACCGACGTTCTCCGCCGTGAGCGTGTAGTCGAACTCGTCACCGGGCACGGCGCTGCTCACGCTGGAGGACTTGCGGACGATCACGTCCGGCTCGCCCTGTGGCGGCGACCCGATGGTGAAGCAGAGCTTGTTGCTCTTCTGGGTGGAAGTGTTCCCACCGGTCGGCTGGCCCGAGAGGCGGGCGCGGGCACACAGCTCGTCGCCGTCGGCCAGGTTGTTCGGCACGGTGATCGAGTGGACGATGCTCCCGTCGTTCACCGGCGGCTGCTCGTGGTAGGTGAGGGACCCGTCGAGGGTGCCGTTGACCGCGAAGCAGTTGGAGAACTGGTCCAGCCCGCTCCAGTCGCCGGTGTCCCAGGTGATCGTGAAGGTCAACGTGTCGCCGGGCGCTACCGTCGCGCCGTTGGCCTTGTTCGCCGTCATGGCGAGCGAGCCGGCGGGGTTGCCTTGGAAGGCGCCGTTACACGAGCTGTTCTGCGCGCTCGCAGGCCCCGCGACGACCAGCTGGAGCTGGAGGGCGGTCAGGGTCAGCAGGGCGAGCAAGGCCAGCGGGCGCCTGCGGGTGGTTCCGCTACGAGTTGCCATGTGCGGTCACTCTCCTCTACGGGGAAGGGCTCCCCGTGATTCGGGGTCGGTGGAGGGGGTCCACCGTTTGGTTCCTACGTAGCCTATCCAGCCGACGACCACTGAAACTACGGCCGATAGACCATCGTTGGTTTACAACGTCCGACCTAGGTCGAAGGTTGCCCCTCGGGAGTAGGTCGGTGCGAGGCAGAACGGTTCGTGCGGGTGGCCCCGGGATCGGTGCCCGGGGCCACCCTTGGTCTCGATGCCGCTGGTCCTTACCGCTCCACGGCGTCGGACGGGTGCTTGGCGCGCCGACGTCCGGCCCAGAGCAGGCCCGATCCGGTGGTCATCAGCAGCAACGCCAAGCCCGCGAGCGGGATCGCCGCCGCGGGACCGGTGAAGGCCACGCCGCCCGGAGGCGTCTTCGTGGGGGAGACCGTCACCCCACCCACGACCGCGATCGTGGCGTCGTCCTCGTCGCTGACGAACTGGCCCGCCGGGTCGGTCCCGCCGGCGATCACGATGTTCGTGAGTTGCGCCGGGGCGCCCGCAGGGATCGTGAAGGTCCCGATGCAGGTCACCGTCGTGTGCGGCTGCAGGACCGGGATGTCGCAGATGTGGCCGAGGACGTTGTCGTCCACGCTCACGTTGAACAGGGGCACGTCGCCAGAGTTCGTCACCGTGTACGTGTACGTGATCACCGTCCCCACCGTGCCGGAGATCGGGTCGGCCACCTTCTCCACGTCGATGTCCGGATGCGCGATGTCGACCTCGTCGTCATCGCTCCCGCACACCCGACCCTGGGTCCCGTCCGCGCAGATCGTCACCGTGTTCGGCAACGGATCCGGGTCGGCGGCGGTGACGACATGGGTGCACGAGTAGCCCCAGGTCTCACCGGCCTCGAGGACGCCGTTGCCGTTGGTGTCGCCGGTCGGCCCGCTGATCCCCGGCGGGAAGTCGCATCCCGGGTCGGTCACGCCGACGTTCGAGACCGGGTTGCTGCCGGCGACGAGCGTGACGGTGAACGAGTAGGTGATGGTGTCGCCCACGTGCACCACGTCCGGGCTCCCATCCTTGGTCACCACGATGCCTGAGGTGCCAGGCCCGCAGGCGAGCGTGACGCTCGCGCCGTCGCCGCGAGTCGGAGAGTTGCTCGCCGAGACGAAGGCCGTGTTGTTCAGCGTCCCGCAGAAGGTCGGGTCGCTGGTGGCCGTCACCGTGACCGAGAACGAACCGCCGGCGACGAGCGTACCGACGTTGCACGTGAGGGCCGTGCCGCTCACGATGGTGCAGTTCACGTTCGGCGTCGTCCAGGTCAGGTTGCCCGGCAGGGAGTCGGTGACCACGACGTTGTTCGCGTCCGCGTTCCCCACGTTGCGGACGAGGATCGTGAAGCTGATCTGATCACCGGCGTTCGCCTGGGTCGGGTTCGCCGTCTTGTCGATCGTGAGATCCGGGGCCGTGGGGCTGGGCGGCGTGCAGTTCGGACCGACGATCGTGGTGGTCACGATGCCGCTCGGTGGCAGCGCGCCCGCCCGGACCGAGCCGGTCGCCTGGTTCGAGAGCTGGCACGGAGGTCCGGTTCCGACGTCGGCCGTGATCGTGATGACCGCCTGGTCGTTCGGCGAGCTGGCGCTCGCGAGGCCGAAGGTGCACGTGACCACGTTGCCGGCACCGACCGCGCAGCTGGGGTTGGACACGCCGCCGTTGATCTGGGCCTGGACGTTCGTCAGGAGCGGAGCGTCGGCGAGGTCATCGGTGATCACGATGCCGGGGGCCCCCGCGGTCCCGTTGTTCGTGACGGTCACCGTGTACGTGATCTGCCCGCCCTCGGCCACCTGGCCGGGACCGGACTTGTTGATCGTCACGTCGCTCGAGCAGGTCACAGTCGTGTTGACCGTGCTCGAGTGGTTGGCGGTGTTCGAGTCGTTGGCGCTGGTCGTGGACACGGTGCCCGTGTTGCTGAGCGCGGTGCACGACGTCCCGTTATGCGTGACGTTGATCGTGATGATGACGCTGGCGCCCGCCGCGACATCACCGAGCGTGCAGCTGACCGCCTGGCCCGCGAACGAGCAGGTCGGGGTGGGAGGCACGCTGTCCGGTGTGACGGTGTTGATCGCGAGGTTCGCCGGAACGCTGTCGCTCACGGTCACCCCGAGCGCTGGGGCGTTGCCGAGGTTCGTGACCGTCAGGGTGTAGCTGAAGGAGTCACCCGAGTCGATCGAGGTGGGACCGCCCTTGACGATGGAGATGTCGGGTGCGGCTCCAGCGGGGCAGCTGGCGGGGTCGATCGTCGTGTTCACGGTGTTCGTGTTCACGGACGTGATCCCGGCCGCCGAGACGGAGCCGGTGTTGCTGATGCTCGGGCACGCACCGGCGCCGACCGTCATCACGATGGTGACGGTGACCGACTGGCCGGGAACCAGGTTGCCGACGTTGCAGCTGACCGCGTTGGAGGTCGTGCACGTGCCGTTGGCTGTCGGGTTCGACTTCACCCAGGTCACGGACGTGACCGACAGTCCCGCGGGGACGTTGTCGACGATCGTGACGTCCGCAGCGGTCGTCCCGCCCGTGTTCGACGTCGTGATGGTGTAGGTGAAGTTCGTGGAGCCGACCGCGGCCGTGCCCGAGGCTGACTTCGTGGGCGTCGCCAGCGCGGCGGGAGCCGGTCCGGGCAGGTTACAGCCGGCGTTCCAGATGGCTTGGCCCTGGGCGGTCCAGTTCAGGCCGCCCGGCCCGGTCGGCGGCGGGAGGGGATCGCCGTCCACATCGAAGGGCGGGATGATGTCGCCCCAGGTGACGGGTCCGCCGAGCGAATGAACGGTCGGGTCGAAGATGGGGCCGGTGTGCTCGCCGAAGTGGTCGCCGCCTCCGGCGCCGTCCACGCCGCTCTGGCTGACCTCGATCTCGACGTAGGGCCCGGTTCCGACGCCGCCGACCCCGTGGCAGATCCTGACCTTGGCTCCGGGAGCCCGCGGGGACCCCCCGCCGGCCGCGAGGTCGTCCGTACGCACGATCCCTCCGGTGGAGGAGGAGGTACGCGTCACGCCTCCGCCGCCGTCGCCCGTTCCACCCGCGGAACCACCGTCGTCCGAGATGACGGTGGTGTCGCTCGTGAAGGACCCATCGCGGTCGCGATCGGCCGCCCCTGCCGCGACGATCCCGAACTGGCCGAGGATCAGGAAGATCGAAAGGATCAGACCCGTCAGCGTGGATGTTCCGCCGAGGGCGTTGAGCCTCCGGGTCCTGCGGTTAGAGGCCCGCATCGGTTGGTTCCTCCTTGTCGGACGTTGTCTGTAGGGTGAACGGCGTGTCGGGCGGGGGAGTTGCTTCCCCACCCTCGGCCGATGCTAGTTGCTGCCCCCGTCTACTCCATCCGTCGAAAGGTCCCCGCTTGAGCTACGACTTTCGTACTAGGGGAGCGGTCGGCGAGCAGGGTCGCGGGCTCTACGACGGTGGTTCGATGTCCCATCGCTTCCCTCGAGGAGAACCGGACGCCCAGCAAGCCCGCCGGCAGGGCCGTGACATGCGCCCGGCACGATCGTGAGGTCCACGAAGGTTCCGGTCTCGACGGTCGAGCGGGCCTCGGTGTCCTCGACGAAGGCGTATGACCGAGGGAAGCAGCAGCCGATCTCGCAGGGCCGAACACATGTGGGTGCGGGATATTTGGCGCTTCCTTTGGCTAACTTGTCATAACGTACGTTCCCGGCGTTATGCCTCGGGGTTGGACGGGGCCCCGAACCGCGCGCGGAGGCCCCAGACGCTCACCTGCCACAGGGCCTCGAGCACGATCCGCCGGCTGATCTTGGAGTGGCCGTGCTCGCGCTCACGGAACGTGATCGGCGCCTCGCCGACCGACAGGCCCGCGCGCCACGCGCGGTACGCGAGCTCGATCTGGAACCCGTATCCATCGGAGCGTACGGGGGTGGCCGTGATCGTTCCGAGCGCCTCTCGTCGGTAGACGCGGAAGCCGCTGGTCGCGTCGTGGAGGTCGAAGCCCAGGCAGAACCGCGCGTACCGGTTGCCCGCCTTCGACAGGAGCACGCGCAACCGGCTCCAGTTGGTGACCGAGCCTCCGGCGACATACCTGCTCCCGATGACGACGTGGTGGCCGTTCGCCGCCTCCAGGAGCCTCGGGAGCTCCTCAGGCAGGTGGGACAGATCCGAATCCATCTCGACGACGAGGTCGTAGCCCTCGCGCAGACCCGCAGCGAACCCCACCGCGTAGGCGCCCGCCAGGCCTCCCTTGCCGTCGCGCTCGATCAGACGGACCCGGCGATCGGCCGCCGCCACCTCCCGGACGATCTCGGCCGTCCCGTCCGGCGAGGCGTCGTCCACGACGAGGATGTCCACGGGCGGCTCGATCGCTCGGAGACCGCGCAGCACCACCCCGATCGTGGCTCGCTCGTCGTAGGTGGGCAGGACCACGAGCGTTCTCTGTTCCGCAGGCAGGGGCTCGGGCTCGGCGGCGGTCCGCCGCAGGCGCCGAGGCGCGGCGATCAGGCCAAGTGTGAGGATCAGGCTCGCCCACGGCATCCAGTCCCCGAACCGCGTGTACACGGTGGTCCGCGACGAGGACTCGATCCGCGTGCGCAGCGTGGCGGGTTCGAACAGGGCACGCTCCTCCACCACGGCGCCGTCGGGCGCGATGAACGCGCTGATCCCGGAGACCGCCGCGTGAACGACCCAGCGTCCGTTCTCCACCGCGCGTAGGCGACTCATCAGCAGGTGCTGCCGCGAGGCGGCGGTCCGCTCGTAGGACGCGTTGTTGATCGTGAGGACCAGGAACCCGGCGCCCAGGCGCACCATCTCGCGGTCGATCAGGGGGAAGCTGTTCTCGTAGCAGATCGGCGTCCCGATCGGCGGCAGGCCCGGGAGCGACACGGTGTGGATCTCCTCCCCCGGCACGCGATCGGTCCCGATCTGATCGATCGCGTCCAGGAAACCGAGCTCGTCGCGGAACGGCACGTATTCGCCGAAGGGGACGAGGCGCACCTTGTCGTATCGGTCCACCACCCTCCCGGAGCCGTCGAAGGCGAGCGTCGACGTGTGCTGGCTCCCATCGGGATCGTTCACGATCGCCCCGGCGAGGGTCGGCGACCCCACCTCGGCGATCACCTCAGCCACATCCGCTCGCGTCGCGGGATCCTCGGAGGCTCCGGGGTCGAGGGAGCCCTCGCCCCAGACGACGAGCTCCGGCGGGTCCTCGGCAAGCACGCGGTGACGATCCACGTTGAGCCGCGCCACGGCGATGTCCTCGGCGGCGCCTGTGAGGTGCTCGACGCTCTCCACGTCGACCTGGATCGCCGCCACGTCGATCGAGGCGCCGTCAGGCTCGGGGAGCGGGATGGCGGCGGGCGCCGAGACCAGCACGGCGGCGGCCAGGAGCGGGACGGCCGAGCCCCTCCCCCATCGCTCGCACGCCAGCAGGAGCAGGCCCGCGATCAGCAGCACCAGGAAGGACAGGCCCCACACACCGGTGATCGACGCGAGCGGCAGCATCGGGGCCTCGACCTGGGTCGACCCGAGCTGACCCCACCCGAACCCGCCGAACGGCACCGACCCGCGGACCCACTCGGCGACCGTCCAGAGCGCCGCGAGCCCGACCGTCGAGCGGACCGGGTGCTCGGGGCGCCAGACCGCGGGCGAGACCGCGCCGAACACGGCCGTCGACGCGGCGGAGAGCAGGGTGACGGCCCCCCAGGCCAGCTCGCCGAACAGGAGGAGCCAGTACAGGACCGCCCCGAAGTACGCGAGACCGAAGACCGCGCCGAGCATGGCGGCCCGTCCCGGGCGCGCCTCGCGGACGAGCCACAGGAACGGGATCGGGGCAACGAACACCAGCGGCCACAGGCCCGCCGGCGGGAGCGCCAGAGACAGGACGGCTCCCGAGGAGGCCGCGATCAGCAGCGCAGCGGGGAGCCGGAGGCGCTCGGGCCTCAGGCGCAGTCCCGGCAGAGCATCTTCGCCCTGTCCTTCAGCTGGCTCCGATGCTTCACCAGGAAGCAGTTCTTGCATATGAACTCGGTGGGCTGAGGGGGAACCACCTTGACCGCGAGCGGCTCGAGTCGCTCCTCCCGCGTGAGGGTGAGCAGGGGGTCATCTTCCTCCTCGGCCTCCTCGGAGGCGGCCTCCTGCTTGACCAGGATCTCCTGGATCGATTCCACGACCTCCTCGCCCGCGGCGGCCGCAGGCGGGGTAGCGGCCGGAGCGTCGCCGGCCTCGGCGTCGTCGTCGGCCTCCGCCTCTTCGTCCTCGAGGATCTCTTCGGTATCGTCCACGCTGGGTGCTCTCCTCCGGCGGGGGATTGTACTGCCGGGCATCTGACTGGCAAGGGTCCGGGGCCAACAACGCGGGCCATCCGTCGTTTCATTCCCTGGACGCACGCAGAGAAGAGGACCCGAGGGACCTTTCGGATCGCCGCGCCGGGGCGCTGCGATCGCTACTCAGCCTCTCGGGTCCTCCGTGCGCCTGCCGCCGAAGCGACCGACGCAGCGCGCAAGCTATCGGCGCCGGCGAAGCGTGTCAAATCGGCAGGTCTCAGGCCGCGAACACGTCACGCCCGAGGCTCACGGTATGGACCGGACGGATCCCCGCGAGCTCCGGCGCGGTCATGGGGTCCACGTCGTAGGCCGCGAAGTCCGCGTGCTTGCCCGGTTCGAGGCTCCCCTTCTTGTCCTCCTGGTGCGCGAGGCGCGCGCTGCCGATCGTCGCCACGCGGATCGCCTCCTCGCGCGAGAGCCGCTGGGCCGGGTCGTGGTGCGATTCGAAGGCCGCCACCGCCCCGAGCGGATCCAGCTCGGTGATCGGGCTGTCGGAGCCGGCGCCGACCTCCATGCCGCGCTCTACGATGTCGCGGAACGGGTTCATCGATCCCGCCCGCTCCGGGCCGAGGCCCTGCTCGTACAGGCCGCCGGGTTGGCCCCAGACCGCGTCGAACGCCGGCTGCACGCTGATCGCGAGGCCGAGCATGGCCGCGCGCTCAACCTGCGCCGGGCTCGGCATCTCGAAGTGCTCCACGCGGTGACGCCGGGCGCGGAAGTGCCGCCGGCCGCGGGAGTCGAGCGCCTGATACACGTGCTCCCAGGTCGCGATCACCTGCTCGATGGCGGCGTCGCCGATCGCGTGCACCCCGACCTGCAGGCCTGCGAGGTGGCCCTCGCGGAAGAACTGCTCGAGCTCGCCGTCGGCGTAACTCGAGGCCCCCGAGCCCTCCGCGTCGGCGTACGGCTCGCTGAGCCGGGCGGTCCGGGCGCCGATCGACCCGTCCACGGCAAGGTCGCCGCCGATCCGAGGCAGGCCGAGGTCCATCACCTGGGGGATGTCTGTGGTCCCGACGTAGGTGACGACGTCGAGCGGGAGGCGCTCGCGATGGCCGAGGAGGATCTCCAGATCCTTCACGCCGCGCTCGCGCACCATCGACATCTCGTGGATCGTGGTGACGCCGCGCGCGACCGCGAGGCCGGCGGCGGCGAGCTGGAGCTCCTCGATATCGCGATCCGCGAGGTGCGACGCGAACCAGCGGCGCAGCGTCTGGTTCGCGTCGAGGGTGACGCGACCGGTCGGGCTCCCGCCGGCGTCTCGCTCCAGTCCCGGTTCGCGCATCGCGCCCGAGGCCTCGAGAGCGGCGCCGTTCGCGAGCGACACGTGACCGTCCACCCGGACGACCGCGATCGGCCGGGCGCCGAGCGCGTCCAGCTCCTCCAGGGTCGGCAGGCGCGGGTCGGCCCAGGTGGACTCGTCGAACCCGTGCACGAGCACCGGTCCCTCGCGCCCGGTCGTGGCCGTGCGTACCTCCGCCACGAGCTCGGCGGCCGATCGCGTCGCCGCGACCCCCGGCGCCCGGTGGTGGACGCCGGTCCCGGTGAGATGGACGTGCGTGTCCACGAACCCGGGCAGGATCGTCGAGCCGGGCAGGTCCACGATGCGCTCGGCTTCGGGCGGCTCGCCCGTGCCGACCCGCTGAACGTGACGGTCGTCGACGAGGATCCACTCCCCCGTGCGCGGGTAGGAGAGCGTGTGCACGCGCGAGGCGCGGTAGAGGGTCCGCATGGCAGGCGGAGCTTAGCCCACCGCCGACGGCGCCCCGGCGACCGACACGCGCACCTGGCGCGCGAGCGAGGCCGGGTCGACGACGATCCGGGTCTTCCGGGTGTTCAGCGCCAGGCCGAGCTCGCGCAGCGCCTCGCCGAACACGTTCACGCCGGCGAGCGCGGAGGTCTCGTCGGGGGCGGCGACCACCACGTCGTCCACCCATCGAAGGTTCGGCACCCCGGCGTTCGCGAGGGCGGCGTCGGCGCTCGCGAGGACGGCGTTCGCCAGCACCGCGGACGGTTCGGGACCCACGGGGAGCCCGACGACGCCCTCGGCAGCCAGACGCCCGAGGAAGGTGTCGAGCGCCTCGGCCTCCGCCGGGCATCCGAGGCGGCAGAGTGCCCCGATCACCTCGGGCCGAGCGATGGATGGGAAGCACGCGCGGACGTCAGCGAACGCGAGGACGGCGTCGTTCCCCGCGAGCGTGCCGAGCGCCCGCTGGAACGCCCGGCGTTCCACCCTCCACGGCCGCAGGCGGAGTACGGGAGGATCAGGGCTCGCGGCCTGCACGCGGTTGGCCAGGACCGAGGGTCGAAGGGCCGCCTCGATGCGAGGTGCCACCGCGGCGACGAGGGATCGGTAGCGGATTCGCGCGTCGGGCGGGAGCACCGTCAGCCACCGCACCGTGCCCTCGCGATGGAGCCCAACCAGTCGGATCCGTCCTGACGTCTCCATCCGGCTCCTCCGTTCCATCGGAACGTTCCATGGCCCGAGGAGGGATGGCCACGTCGACGAGGGACGGTTGTACCTCGCGTGACGCCGTCCGGACAATCGGCCGTAGCGGGGGTTCACGATCCGGATTGCGTTCCGCCGATCCATGGGCCGTCGGTCGCCGCCGCTCGGCCGGTCGGGGCGCCGTACGATACGCCGGTGCCGGACGAACGCGACCTCGAGATCTTGGCGGCGCTGCAGGAGGACGCCCGGGCGACCTATGCGGACATCGGCCGGCGGGTGGGCCTGTCACCATCCTCCGTACACGAGCGGGTGCGCAAGCTCGAGCGCTCGCGCGCGATCCGCGGCTACCGCGCGGTCGTGGATCCGGAGGCACTCGGGTTGTTCGTCACCGCGCTGGTCGCAGTGACGCCGCTCGACCCGACCCAGCCGGACGACCTCCCCGAGCGTGTGCGGGACTTCCCAGAGGTCGAGGACTGTTTCAGCGTCGCGGGGGAGGCCAACTACATCCTCACGGTGCGCACGAGGACCACCGGCGACCTCGAGGACCTGATCCGTCGGCTGCGTGAGAAGGGCGAGGTGCAGACGCGAACCACGATCGTGCTCTCGATCCCGTTCGAGGGCCGGCCGCTCACCCCCTAGCCGACAGGGCGGCGTACCGCGCGTACACCAGCCGGTACCGCTTCCAGAGCCGCGCGAGCTCTCCGCTCGGGTCGAGCTGGGCCGCGGTCTTCGGCGCGAGCCCGTAGTGACCGCCCCCGAGGTCGGGGGTGGACGAGGGCGCGAGCCCGAACTCCCCGAGCACCGGGTCGAGCGAGCGGGCCGCCGAGAGCAGCGCGACCCACACCCGGTTCGAGGGGTCGTCGAGCGCATGCAGCTCGGGTCCTGGATCGCGACGACTGAAGCGCTTCAGGAAGCCCGAGACGAACTCGGGCAGCGACCCCTCCCATCCATGCTCGGGGCGGTGGACCACGCCGGGCGCCGTGTACGGCTGGAGCCACACATCCTCGGCACCAAGGCGCTCCCGCACCCCGGCCGCACCGGCGTCGATCGCCTCCCCTGCCGACGCACGGAACGCCGCGGCCGCGTCCTCGCGCAGGTCGACGAACCACGTCGCGTGCGCCTCGAGCAGGGCGTCCAGCCGGCGCGTGAGGGCCGCCCGTACGACCGGTTCCGCGCGCTCCGTGAACGCGCGAGCGAGCTCCCGGATCTCGGTCCTTGCGCCCTCCAGCGCCGGCTCGTTCCCCGAATCGGTCACCCTGCCGAGCTACCTCCTGTTACCGAAGACCTGGGCGTACACTGCACCGAACCGTATCCCTCGAGCGCGGGAGCCGTCATGGAACAGTACCGGCGGTACGGCAAGATGCTGAAGCGGATCGCGATCATCCTTGCGATCTACGTCGTGGTCGCCTTCCTGTTGATCGGCATCTCGCCGGGCGACGCGCTCCTGCATCCGGGCCAGAACCTCGCGGCCTTCCGCGGGTTCGTGGTCCAGGCCCTCGTGCTGATGTCGTTCATCGTCCTGCAGTTCACGGCGATGTTCTGGTTCCTCGCGCGCGGCAACAGCTACGTGATCTACCCGAACGAGTACGACGTCAGCTTCGACGATGTCCGTGGCCAGGACGCGGCGGTGAGCTCCACGAAGGAGGTCCTGCGGCTGTTCCAGGGCTTCAAGGACTTCAAGCAGATGGGCGGCTACCCGCCTCACGGGATCCTGTTCGAGGGCCCGCCGGGCACCGGCAAGACGCTGATGGCCAAGGCGATCGCGGGCGCGTCGGGTGTGCCGTTCCTGTACGCGACCGGATCCGGCTTCGCGAACATGTTCCTCGGCATCGGCAACCTGAAGGTGCGCCGGCTGTTCACGAAGGCGCGGAACCTCTCGGACAAGTACGGCGGCGCCGTGATCTTCATCGATGAGCTGGACGCCGTGGGTGCCAGCCGCGGGGCGGTCTCGGACCGCTCGTCGGACGCGGCCACGGACAAGATCGTGATGGGCGGCATGGGGATGGGCGGCGGCATGGGCATCGTGAACGAGCTGCTCGTCCAGATGGACGGTCTCATCGTCCCGAAGGGCCTCTGGCGGCACGTGCGCCGGATCCTGTTCCGGGGCAAGCCGAAGGTGCCCTTCTACAACGTGATGATCATCGGAGCCACGAACCGCGCCAGCACGTTGGACGCCGCGCTCCTGCGGGCCGGGCGGTTCGACCGCAAGATCCACGTGGGCCTGCCCGGCTACGAGGGCCGCGAGGACATCGCCCGGTACTACCTCGCGAAGGTTCGCCACGAGCCCATCGACATGAAGAAGCTCGCGCGCATGACGATCGGATACTCCCCCGCCCAGATCAAGAACCTCGTGAACGAGGCGCTGATCTTCGCGCTGCAGGACGGCCGGGACGCCACGCGATGGGACGACCTGTGGCAGGCCAAGCTGGCGGAGGAGATCGGCCTGAAGCAGGCCGTCACCTACACGCCGAAGGAGAAGGAGATGGTCGCCGTCCACGAGTCCGCGCACGCGGTCGTGGCGTACGCCCTGAAGCGCGAGGAGCAGCAGATCCAGGTGATCACGATCCAGAAGCGCGAGTCGGCCCTCGGCCTGGTGAGCCGGCAGAACCTCGAGGAGTCGTACCTCGACACCCAGAAACAGATCCTCGCGGACATCCAGATCTCGCTCGCCGGCCTGGTCGCCGAGCGGATCTGGTTCGGTCAGAGCACCTCGGGACCCTCCAGCGACCTGCAAGCCGCCACGTACAACGCCGCCCGATACGTCGGCGTCTACGGCATGGGCAAGAGCCTGATCTCCTCGGCCTGGGACGCGGACGACACGCGGAGCGCGATCGGCGCAGCCCTCGGCGACGCGAAGCGCCGCGACGAGGTCGATGAGATCCTCGACGATGCCCGCGACCGGTGCCACGCGCTCTTGCTCGCCAAGCGCCACGTGGTCGAGGGCGTCCGCGACGCCCTGCTCGAGCGGGAGGAGCTCGTCGGCGACGAGATCGAGGCGCTGATGGCCGAGCTCGGCGAGCGCGAGCCGCTCGAGATCCCGGCGGGCGTCCTGACGGGCAACGGCCACCCCTTCGGTGGTGGGGGCAAGGGGCAGCCGGGGGGCGGGAACGGCCACGGGCAAGCCCCCGAGGCCCCGCCGCATCCGGACGCCGCGCCGTAGCGGGACGAACCGCGCCGGGGCACGAGGGTATCCTTCGCGGATGCGCCTGTACGACTCGCTGACGCGCGAGGTCCAGGAGGTCGTCCCCGTCGACGGCTCGATCGTGAAGATCTACTCCTGCGGCCCGACCGTCTACCGCTACATCCACATCGGGAACATGCGCTCGTTCATGCTCGGCGACGTCCTGCGCCGTGCCCTGCGGTTCGAGGGGCTCGACGTACGATGGATCATGAACATCACCGACGTCGGGCACATGACCGACGACGTCAGCGACACCGGTCGCGACAAGATGGAGCTCGCCGAGTCCGACGAGGGTCTGTCGGCGGCCGAGATCGCGCGGAAGTACACGGAGGCCTTCCTGGAGGACTCGGACCTCGTCGGGATCGTGCGGGCCGACCTGTACCCGAAGGCCACGGATCACATCCCCGAGATGATCGCGTTGATCGAGAAGCTGATCGAGAAAGGCCACGCGTACGTGGTGGGCGGCTCGGTCTACTACGAGGTCGCGACGTTCCCCGACTACGGCAGGCTCTCGGGGAACACGCTCGACCAGCTCCGCGCCGGGCACCGACAGGAGCTCGCGGTGGACGAGAACAAGCGTCACCCCGAGGACTTCGCCCTGTGGAAGGAGGCCGGCGCGAACCGGGCCCTCAAGTGGCCGAGCCCCTGGGGCGAGGGCTTCCCCGGGTGGCACATCGAGTGCTCGGCGATGTCGATGAAGCACCTCGGCGAGCGCTTCGACATCCACACGGGAGGCAACGACAACAAGTTCCCCCACCACGAGGACGAGATCGCCCAGTCGGAGGGCGCCGTAGGACACCAGGTCGTCTCGGTCTGGGTCCACGGCGGGTTCCTGCAGATGGGCGGCCAGAAGATGGCCAAGTCCGCGAGGAACATCAAGCGCGTCACCGACCTCGCCGAGCAGGGGATCGATCCGCTCGCCTACCGGATGTTGTGCTTCGGGACGCGGTACCGGAGCGAGATGGACTTCAGCTGGGAGGCGCTCGAGGGCAGCCACAAGCGTCTGAACGAGATCCGGCACCGGATGGCCGCCTGGGCTCCGGCGGTCAGCGTGTTGTCCGACCCGGCGGTCGAGCTGGACCGACGGTTCCGCGAGGCCGTGGCCGAGGACCTCGACCTGCCGCGCGCCATGGTGGTCCTGAGCGAAACCCTGAGCTCGGACCTTCCACCCGGCGAGCGGTACGCGGTGCTCGCCTCGTGGGATCAGGTGCTCGGGCTCGACCTCGAACGCGAGGCCCGGAGCGCATGGGAACCCGACCGTGACACGCAGCACCTGGTCGCGGAGCGAGACGCGGCACGTGCGGCCAGGGACTATGCGAAGAGCGACGAGATCCGCGACCGCCTCCAGGCCCTCGGCCTCGAGGTTATGGATACGCCCGGCGGGACGAAGGTGCGCCGGCGCGTCTGATGGCGGCCGCCACGACCTCCACGTACCGCCCGTTCCTGAACGGGATGCGCTCCCCGGTCGTGTCACCCCTCACGCGGTTCCTGATCGGCGTTCCGCTGGTGTTGCTGACCACCCGGACGGACCGGTTCTTCGCGTGGACGATCGCGCCGCCGATGACCGCGGCGTTCCTCGGCGCCAACTACTGGTCGAGCGCGCTCCTCGCGATCATGGCCGCGCGCGAGGACCTCTGGGCGTACGGGCGCGTGTCGATCTCGGTGGCGCTCGCGTTCGCCCCGCTCACGACGGCGGCGACGCTGCTCCACCTCGATCAGTTCCACCTCGACACGTTCTTCGGCTGGTTCTGGGTCGTCGCCTACACCATCTACCCGCCGATGCTCCTGTACTTCTTCGCGAAGCAGATCCGGACGCCCGGCACCGACCCGCCACGCGAGCACCCGCTCCCCCTGTGGGTCAAGGCGATCCTCGGCGCCCAGGCGGCCCTGATGATCCCGCTCGGGATCGCGCTGTTCGTCGTCCCGGGATCGGCCGCCGAGCTGTGGCCGTGGGACCTGCCGCCGCTCTCGTCGCAGGCGGTCTCGGCCTGGGTCCTCGCGTTCGGGGTGCTCGCCGCACACTCGGTCGTCGAGGACGACTACCGCAGGGTTCGAGCGGCGATGCTCGGCTACCCGTTCCTGGGGGCGATGCACCTGGTGATGCTCCTGCGGTTCTCCGACGACCTCCGGTGGGAGAGCACGGGCGCGAGGGTGTATCTCGCGGTGCTCGCCAGCTTCTTCATCCTCGGCGCCTGGGGGTTCGTCACGGAGTCCCGCACGCGCCCGAGCGCCGCGGCGAAGCGCCGGCGGTCCCCGGGCGCCAGCGTCCCTCCCCCTCCCTCGCCGCTGTAGGGTCCGGTGGTGACCCGCGCCGAGCGCCCGCCCGGCCCCCGAGGCCTCGCCCTGGCGCGCGCCGCCGTTCATCTGTTACGCGATCCACGGCTCGCGGAGCGCCTCGTGCGCGAGTACGGCGACCTCGTGTCCCTGCGCGCCGGACCGATGGAGGTCCTCGTCGTCGGGCACCCCGACCTCGCGCGCGAGGTGCTGGAGTCGGACGGCGACCGGTTCGACCGCGGGGCCGGCACCGAGCCGGTGAAGCGGCTCCTCGGCGAGGGACTGCTCGTGAGCACCGGCCACCTCCACCGCCGGCAGCGAGACCGGATACAGCCGCTGCTGTCGCGCGAGGCGGTCACCGAGCATGCGGGCGTCGTGGTCGACGAGGCGGTCCGCCTCCGCGATTCGTGGCGCGCCGGGGTCGCCGTCGACGTGTTCGACGACATGCGAGACGCGGCGGCACGCGTGATCATCCGCGTCCTCGGACCCGCCGTGGACGCGGTCGAGACAGAACGGGTCGTCCGGGCGCTGGCCACGAGCGCCGCGTCGTTCTGGCGGCTGCTCCTGCCGTTCCCGAACGCGAGGGACCGGTTCGCACCGCGCGATCGCCAGGCCCGACAGGCCCGGGCGACGCTCGGGCGCTACGCCGAGGCGGTGGTCGCGCGGGCCCGCGAGGGCGACGGCCTGCCCGGCGGGGTGCTGCCAGGGCTGTTGCACGGTTCTGGCTCCGAGGGCGACGCGACCATGGCCGGCCCACTTGCGGCTTCGGAGGCGATCAACCTGCTTCTCGGCGCTCGCGCGGGCGCGGCCACCGGCCTCACGTGGACGTGGCACCTGCTCTCGGAGCACCCCGAGGTCGAGGCGCGGCTGCATGCCGAGCTCGACGAGGTCCTCGACGGCCGCCTCCCGACGCCCGATGACCTGCCGGCGCTCCCGACGACCCGGGGGATCTTCGCCGAATCCCTGCGCCTGTTCCCGCCGGCGTGGATCATCAAGCGCGAGGCGGTCTCGGATCGCCGACTGAACGGCTATCTCGTCCGCGCCGGAACGTCGGTGCTGGTCGTCCCGTACGTGATCCATCGCGATGCCCGCTTCCACCCCGAGCCCGATCGCTTCGACCCGCTGCGCTTCGGGAGCGATCGCTGGCCGACCCATCCGTACGCGTTCTTCCCGTTCGGCGGCGGGCCGATGCGGTGCGTCGGCGACCACTTCGCATGGATGGAGGCTCCCCTGATCCTCGCGACACTCGCGCAGCGGTGGCGGCTCCGCCCACCGCCCGGCCGGGGCGCGGTGGAACCGTCGGCCGTGATCACGCTGAAGCCGCGCGGCGGCCTGCCGATGATCCCGGAGCCGCGACGCGTGGCAGCGCGCCCAGGGAGGTCGTGCTAGCCTCCGCCGGAGTTTCCAGGAGGTCGGATGAGCAGCAGCACGCCCGGGCCACGCGGCCTCGGCACCTACGTGAAGTACGTCGGCTCGGTGCGCACCCCGCATCTGCTCTTCCAGGAGTTCGCGCGACGCTACGGCGACTTCGTCCGACTGCCGGCCGGGCCGAAGAAGACCTATCTCCTCAGCCACCCCGATCACGTGAAGCAGGTCTTCGTCGACGGCGCGGCGGCCGTCTCGAAGGGACGGGGCGCCGCCGCGTCGGGCCGCATGCTCGGCGACGGGCTGTTGACGACCGCCGGGGTCCGCCACGACGCCGACCGCGCGGTGGTCGAGCCGACGCTCGATCCGGCCCGCGTCGAACGGCTCGGCGACGCGATCGTGGAGGAGGCGGACCGGCGGCTCGACCGCTGGAACGTCTCGAAGCCGGTCAACGTGTATCCACCGCTCGCGAAGGTGACGCTCCCGATGCTCGTGAAGGCGACGCTCGGCGAGGGCGCGGACGGACCGCTCGGGCCTCGCATCGTCGATGCCGTGGACGAGCTCTACGACGCGTTCAACGCGTTCAAGGTCCTCCCGTCGCTCGGTCCGCTCGTGCGCCTGCCGCTGCCGAAGGTCCGGCGGTTCCAGCGCGCCGAGCATGAGGCCGACGCTACCCTCGTGGAGGCGATCGAGCGCCGACGGACCGATCCCGGACCGTGGATCGTGGCGGACCTCGTCGGCGGCGAGGCCGGGATGACGAACAAGGAGATCCGGGACCAGCTGATCCAGCTCTACGGCGGCCATCGGCCCGCGCGGGTCGCGCAGTCGTGGGCGATGCACCTGCTGGCGAAGAACCCCCACGTGCAGGAGCGCCTGGCCGGCGAGATCGACTCGGTGCTGGGCGGACGGCTCCCCCGCGGCGCCGACTACGCCGAGCTGCCCTACACGCGGAAGGTCTGGTCCGAGGTCCTGCGTTTCTACCCGCCCGTCTGGATCCTGACCCGGCGCGTCGTGCGCGACCTACCGGTCTCCGGGGGCGTCCTCCCCGCGGGCTCGATCCTGTTCGTCAGCGAATACGTCGTGCATCACGACACGCGCTGGTACCCGGACCCGGAGCACTTCGATCCCGAGCGCTTCTCCGACGAGGCCATCGCGGCCCGGCCCGACTTCGCGTACTTCCCCTTCGGCGCCGGGATCCGCGGGTGCGTCGGCTCGCCCTTCGCCGACCTGGAGGGCGTGCTCCTGTTGGCGACGATCGTGCAGCGCTGGAAGATCTCCCCGGTCCCGGGTTTCGAGCCGGAGCCCCTGATGCGCGTCAACATCAAGCCGAGGAATGGCGTCGTGCTCAACCTCGAGCCACGGAAGGAGGCGGCTGCCCGATGACGCAGGCGATGCACCGGACCGGGTCACCGACCGGGACGGACCTCGGAGGCCGGGTCCTGCGCTACACGAAGATCGTGATGGCGATCGACATCACCGGTCTGGTCATCGTGGCGCTGGGCCCCGTCCTGGTCCCCGGGAGCACCGAGGAGTACTTCGCGTGGACGATCGCCGTCCCGCTCACGGCATCGATGATCGGCGCGGGCTACGCGGCGGCCCTCCCGAGCATCCTGTGGGCGCTCGCGCTGCACGAATGGCTCCGCATCCGGATCATGATCGTCGCCGGCCTGGCCCTGACGAGCTTCATCCTGCTCTTCACGCTCCGCGACCTCTCGTCGTTCCACCTCACCGAAGGCGCCGGTACCGCTATCTTCGTCGGCTGGGTATGGCTGGTCGCGTACGTCTGCTTGCCCCCGCTGAACATCGTCGCGCTCGTCCTCCAAGAGCGGCAGCGCACGCACGGCGACGCGGCCGTGGTGCAACCCGTGCTGCCGTGGACGCGCATCGCGTTCGTCGCCTGGACCGCGGCGCTCGGCGTCCTCGGGCTCCTGCTCATGTTCGCCTTCAGCTCTCTGGAGGACGTGTGGCCGTGGGGCCTGAACCGTCTCGCGGCCGGCGCGATGGGCCAGTGGCTCCTCACCGTGGCGGTGGCGATGGGCTGGGCGGCGCGCGAGGGCGACTACGCCAGGATCCGGGTCCTCGCCCCGTTCTTCCCGCTCTACTTCGTGCTCGCCCTCCTGGCGGTTGCGCGAACCTCGGGCGACCTGATCGACGGCCGGGGGACGGTCTTCGTCGCCGTACTGGCGATCTCGGCGGTCGTCTTCGGCGCGCTGATGTGGACGGAGGAGCGCCGCTATCGCGCGTCGGCGTCGACGTCGGCGTCGGCCGCGGGCCTCCCCGCGCCGCCGGGGACGCAGCCCGCCTGAGCCCTGGTCAGGCGCTGGTGACGCGCCGCGGTTCTTCCGGCGCGGGTTGCACGCGCCACATCCCCGGGGCCTGCGGACGCACCGCACCCGCCCGGCCGAGCGCATCGAGCCGCGCCCGCCGGAAGATCGTGCACCCCTTGAAGCCTGGGAGCTCAGCCATCGTCGCGTCCATCTCGGTGGCGGCCTCGAGTCCCGGCTGGTCGCCGAAGAGGCTGAGCACGACGAAGTCCGTCTCCTCCTGCGGGCGGACCCCCGTCCCCACGATCGACCACAGGTGATCCATCGCCCACCGCGTGGCGCGACGCGCGCGGGGGCTCCGCGCGAGGCGCAACCGGGATTGCGAGCGGTAGAACGCGAAGTGCCGCCGCTCGTCCTTGATGATCGCATTCAGCATGTTCACCAGTTCGGGGTGTTGGGTCCTGGCGATCAGGCGGTGGTACGAGGTGAGCGTCGAGAGCTCGTTCGCCGCCCCCCACGTCATGTGGATCGCGACGAAATCGTCCATCAGGGCCGATCCGACCAGGGTGCCGACGTGAGCGAGGTACCCCTTCGACCCGAGCTTGCGCCGGATCCACATGTTCCTCGGTGCCCGCGACGGGTAGGGCGAGTCGGTCGCGACCCGCTCGCGATCGGGTGCCAGCTCGTAGCCCGCCTCACCGAGGAACCGGCTGAAGGCCTCGCCGTGCCACAGCTCCTCGTACACCCAGCACGACAGGAACGCCGTGACGTCGGGCTCGAACGCGGCCCGCGTGGCCAGCAGGTCGCGCAGGAAGATCGAGGTGTGCGTCTCGATGTCCATCATGTAGGCGAGGCACCGCGCCTCGGACTCGCTCACCGGCGTCTCGGGGATCCGCTCCCACGCCACGCCGGACAGGTCGACGCGCTTGGAGGCGCGCAGGTACCGGTCGAGGTCGAACCCGTCCATCTGTCTTCCGTTCGTCCCCATCGGGGGGAAGGATTACCCGAGGTCCACCCCCGGGGCAACCCCGCTCAGGTCACGACCGTGAGCTCCCGCGAGGCGTCGTTGAGGCGCTCGGCACCGTCCTCGGTCACGACGACCTGGTCTTCGATCCGCACGCCGAAGCGCCCCGCCAGGTAGATCCCCGGCTCGTCCGAGAACGTCATCCCCGGCCGGAGCGGCATCTCGTTCCCCTCGACGATGTACGGGGGCTCGTGGATCTCGAGCCCGATCCCGTGCCCGGTGCGGTGGAGGAAACGTTCCCCGAAGCCCGCTTCCGCGATCACGGCGCGCGCCGCCCGGTCGACGTCCTGGGCGGCCGTGCCCGGACGTACGGCCTCGAAGGCCGCCTGCTGCGCTGAGCGGACGGTCCGGTAGACGCGGCGCTGCTCCTCGTCGGGCTCGCCGACGAACACCGTGCGCGTGAGGTCCGAGCAGTAGCCGTCCGCGACGCCGCCGAAGTCCATCACCACGGCGTCGCCTGCCTGAACCAGGCGGTCCGATGTGCCGTGGTGCGGCGACGCGGAGTTCGGGCCCGACCCGACGATCGTGAAGTCCACGCGCTCGTGACCGTGGTCGCGGAGCAGCCGGTCGAGGTCGGCTGCCACGTCCAGCTCGCGACGCCCGGCGAAGGCGAGCCCGACGACCGCTGCGAACGTGGCGTCGGCGCCGGCCCCGGCGGCTCGCAGGCGCTCGATCTCGTCCGCGTCCTTGACCGCGCGAAGGAGCGGCAGCACGCGCCCGCCGGCGACGAACAGGCAATCGGCCGTCGCGAGCTCCAGGGCGAGCAGGTGCGAGGACCAGGTCTGATCCGTGATCGCGAACCGCCCCGAGCGCAGGATCCGCGCGGCGGCTTCGTACGGATCCTCCCCGTCACGCCAAGGCACGACCTCGACGCCCTCGATCCCGGGCGCCGTCTCCGCCGCGGGGGCCTCGAGCGCCGGGACCAGGAGCACCGGTTCGGAGCCGACCGCGAGGATCAGCAAGGTGAGCCGCTCGAGGGGAGGCGGCGCGTGGCCGACCAGGTACGCGAGGTCCGCGCCCGGCGTGACGAGCAGGCCCGCGAGGCCGGCCTCCTCGGCGGCAGCCATGGTCCGGCGTCGGCGCTCGGCGAACCGCTCCGCGGTGGGCTCGCTCACAGTTTCATCAGGATCGGCTGAGCGAGGACCTCGAACGAGGCCGTCGTCGTTCCGAGGATCTCGCCGTCCGCCTCGATCGGCAGCGGTCGGTCGGCCTCGACCGTCAGCTCCCGCTTCACGCGGTACTCCTCGATGTGGTCGTGCGGCACGTGCTCCCCCCGGTAGACCTTCGGGATCATCGTGAACGAATCGGACTTCGGGCCCTTGAAGACCAGGACGTCGAGCACGCCGTCGCCCGGGTACGAGCGCGGCGACACCTTCATGCCGCCCCCGTAGTACTGGGCGTTGGCGACCACGACGAGGTAGGCCGGTCCCTCGTACGTCTTGCGGTCTGCCTGCACCCTCACGTTCGAGAGCTTGAACCTCGGCATCTCGAGCCAGAACCCAACGAAGTACTTCGCCTTCCCGAGCCGAGGCGGCATCCGGTCGGCACGGGCGGCGACGGCCGCGCCGAGGCCCACCTCGGCGACGTTGACGTAGTACCGCGAGGCGGCCCCGCCGTTCTCGGTCGTGTAGGTGATCCTGCCGACATCGAGCGGGTACGTGTTGTCGCCCGTGAGGTGCCCCACCGCCCTCGCCGCGTCGCCGGGGAGCCCGAACGTGCGGATGAGGTCGCACCCGCTGCCGGCCGCGACGACCCCGAGGACCGCTCCTTCGACGAGCGGGGTGCCGTGCGCGTCGAACATGCCGTTCACGACCTCGTTCACGGTCCCGTCGCCGCCTACCGCGACCAGGAACCGCCCGCCGGATCCGAGCGCCTCGCGAGCGAACCGCGTGGCGTCGCCACGGCCCTCGGTCCGCAAAATCCGGTACGCGAAGTGTTTCGACCGCAGGTTGCGCTCGAGCTCGTCGACCTCCTCCCCCACCCGGCGGCGGCCGGCGTGCGGGTTGACGATCACCGTGAGCTCGCCGAAGGGGCTCGACATCGGCGGCATCCTACAGGCGGATGCTCAGACGCCGGTGTACACGACGACCCCGCGGTTCACCGCCGCTCGAGCCTGCCGGACGGTGGCGGCGACCGCGTCGGGGGCCACCTCCTCGATCTGACGCAGCAGGTCGAGAAGCTGCTTGCAGTTGCGCACGAAGTCGCCCGCCGCCATGCCGGTCTCACGCAGCACGTCCTCCAGCAGCTCTCCCTCGGCCCATCGGTGGATCGGAGCCGCGAAGCCGTCGTCGAGCTCCCGGCAGAGCTCCACCCGGTGCGCGTCCTCCACCCGCCGGATCCGCTGCCACGTCGCCTGCAACCGCTCGTAGCGCTCGGCGGTCTCGCGCGTCGGCATCTGACCGCTCCTCGGGACGCGCTCGCGCGACTCGTACACGATCGTCGAGACGAGCGCGGCGACCTCGGCCGGCGTGATCGCCTCGAACAGGCCCTCGGCGAGCGCTTGGGCCACGAGGACGTCGCCCTCGCCGTAGATCCGCGCCAAGACCCGGCCCTCGGGTCGGATCGAGAAGCCCTCGAGGTAGCCGAGCTCCTCGAGGACGGCCCGCACGCGCTCGAACTGGCGGGCGAGCGTCTCCGTGCGGGCGCGGATGCGCCGTTCGACGCCTTGCAGCTGCTGCTCCACCTCGCTCGCCCGGCGCGCCCAGCGTTCGTGGGTGGGGCGATCGGGGCAGCCGTGACACGGGTGCTCGGCCGCGAGGCCCTCGAGCCTGGTGGCCTCTCGCTCGGCCCTCGCGTCCACCCCACGCCCCGTCCTCTTCGGCGGACGGAGGTCGAGGGCCACCAGGCGTGCCGCAAGATCCCGGCGGTACCGGGCGCTTCGGACGCTCCCCGAGCGGGGCAACGGCACCTTGGCCAGCGAAACCGGCGGGTCGTCCAGGTCGCGGGCCGAGAGCCGGAAGAACTTCCGATCCTGCGCGAGGACCGTCGGGCGACCCTCGCGGCTGGAGAGCACCACCGCCAGGCCTCGCCGCTTCGCGCGCGGCACGAAGATCACGTCGCCGGGCCGAAGGTGGCCGAGTGCGTTGCGGATCGCATCCGTCCGGGCCTTCTCATGACCTTTCCGATCGTCCTCACGGATCCGCTCGGCCTTCTCGCGCAGCCGCCAGTACTCCTCGAAGTCCCCGAGCTCGCATCGCAGCTGCTCCCGGTAGCCGGCCAGGAAGGCCTTGTCGCGTTCGAGCTGGCGCTCGAGGGCCACGACGCCGCGGTCGGCGAGGAACTGCGCGAACGACGAGTTCAGCAGGTGGTGGGCTTCCTCGCGCGTGTAGTTGCGCACGAGGTTCACCGCCATGTTGTAGGAGGGCCGGAAGGACGACCCGAGCTCGTACGTGCGCGTGGACGCGAGCGAGGCCACGCGCTCGAACGGGACCTGGCGCTGGAAGACCACGACCGCGTGCCCGAGCGCGTCGATCCCCCGTCGCCCGGCCCGTCCGGTGAGCTGCGTGTACTCCCCCGCGGTGAGCAGCTCGTGGCGCTCTCCCTGGAACTTCCAAAGGTCCTCGATCACGACGGTCTTCGCGGGCATGTTGATGCCGAGCGAGAGCGTCTCGGTCGCGAACACCACTTTGACCAGACCCGCCTCGAACAGCTCCTCCACCGTCTCCTTGAAGACCGGGAGCATCCCGGCATGATGGGCGGAGATCCCCGCCGCCAACGCGTCCAGATACGGGTAGAAACCGAGGGTCTTCAGGTCCTGCTCGTCCATCCAGGCCACGCGCATCTCGGCGAACTCGCGGATCCGCACGGCCTCCTCGGGCGTGGTGAGGCGGATCCCGCCCTGCATCATCCACTCGACGCTGCGATCGCAACCGGCGCGGCTGAACACGAAGTAGATGGCCGGGAGCATCCCGTGGTCCGCGAGGACCTCGACCACGTCCTCCCGACGAGGCACGTACACGCGCCGGTAGCCCTCGCGCGGTCGCGGGATGCGGTGATGCTGCGTGGTGCCGGAACCGCGTCGCTGGAAGGTCTTGTAGCGGACCTCCTCCCGGTCGAGCGACACCACGTAGGGGTTCGGGATCGGCTGGCCGTCTTGCTCGACGTGCATCGGGTGGAGGTCTCGCCCGATCAGGTAGTGGTGTTCGAGCGGGACCGGACGCCGCTCCTCGATCACGACGCGCGTGGGGCCTCGGAGGGTGCCGATCCACTCCCCGAACTCCTCCGCGTTGGAGATCGTCGCCGAAAGGCACACGACCGACACGGACAGCGGCAGATGGATGAGGACCTCCTCCCACACGGCACCTCGGTAGGGGTCCTGCAGGTAGTGGACCTCGTCCATCACGACGCTCACGAGGCCGTCGAGCGTGTCGGAGCGTTCGTACAGCATGTTCCGGAGGACCTCCGTGGTCATGACCACGATCGGCGCCTCGCCGTTGATGGTGTTGTCGCCGGTCAGCAGGCCGACCTTCGGAGCCCCGTGGCGGGCGACGAAGTCGCCGAACTTCTGGTTCGACAGCGCCTTGAGGGGGGTGGTGTAGAAGCACTTGCCCTGGGTCTGGAGGGCGCGCTCGATCGCGTACTCGGCGACCACGGTCTTGCCCGAGCCCGTCGGCGCGGCCACCAGGACGGACTCGCCCTCCGAGAGGGCCTGGATCGCGGTCAGCTGGAACCCGTCCAGCTCGAACGGGTAGCGCGCGGCGAAGCGCCGGGGATCGGTCATGCGGTCGAGTCTACGGAGCCCGGGCGAGACCCCGGCTCCGTCCCGCGCAGATCAGGCGGCGCCGGAGGCCAGGAGGTGAGCCCGGAGCAGCAGGTTGAAATCGTCGGGCGCCTCGAGGCTCGAGAGGTGGCCCGCCCCCGGGATGATCTCCAAGCGCGCGGTGCGGATCCGCGGGGCCATCTCCTCCGATACCTCGGGTGGGATCAGCTGGTCCCGCGCCGAGGTGATCACCAGGGTCGGGACGTCGATCTCGGACAGTTCTGGCGTGGAGTCGGGGCGTTCGGCCATCCCGATCAGGGCGGCCGCGATGGCCTCGGGGCTCTGGTCAGCGATCATCGAGCGGACGAGCGTGCGGAGTTCGTCCGGCGCATCGGGTGCAAGCAGCGGCGGCGGCTCGGTCGCCAGGATGTTGCCTTCGGCACGGAGCCGCTCGGCCAGGGCCCGTCGGCCGGCCGCGCCCTCCTCGGTGTCGGCGACGGCTCGCGTGTTCGCGAGGATCAGGCCGGCGACGCGCCCGCGCGCACGGCGCCAGATCTCGAACGCGACATACCCGCCGAGCGACAGGCCGCAGACGACGGCGGCCTCCAGGCCCGCCGCATCGATCTCGCGCAGGGCGTGCTCGGCCGCGGCTTCCATCGTCATCGCAGGACCTGCCGCTGGCGCGCTCCCGAACCCCGGGTGGTCGGGCGCGACGATCGTCACCTCGCCTCCGAGCGCCGCGATCTGCGGCTGCCACATCCGCGCGTCCAGCGGCCACGCGTGCAACAAGAGGAGTCCGACGCTCATGTGGTCATCCCGTAGGTCCGGTCAGGGCCGGGAGGCCCGGCACGGTGGGCTCGAACGTTCCGGCGGCGGCCTGGGCCTCCACGTAGGCCGCGTAGCCGTCGTCGAACACATCCCCCGCGATCTGCAGGACGCCGCGCGCGCGTTCGATCAGGGCGTCGCGCTCGGATCCCTGCGGCGTCGTCGCCGCGAGGGAGACCAGCTCGGCCGCCTGCTCGAAGAGCTTCAGCCCTTCGACGATCCGCGTCTTGGAATCGAGCATGTGGAGCACGAAGGTTTCGTCGAGTCCCCGGTCGAGCACGATCGCCGTCACGTCCACGGGGTCGAGCGCCTCCCAGGCCGTGTTCGCGGTGCCGGCCACCCCTTCGGCGGTTCCCGCGATCTGCTCGTCGCGCCCCTCGCCCGCCTCGAGGTTGTCGAGCGCCGTCGTCAGCTCGGGGAAGTGGGTCCAGCTCGCCGGCGGTGCGGGCTCGCCGACGGTTCCGATGATCGGTTCGAGCTGACCACCGTATTCGGCGACCGTCCTGGCCCTCGCCTCGCGGAGCGCCTGCTCGCGGTCCTCCGACCGCTGCTTGGCAACGCCGTACCAGATGCCCCCCGCGATCGCGAGGCTCGCCACGACAGCGGTCGTGATCCACACCCCCCGGCGGGCCATGAGCGGCGTCTTCACCGGGACGTAGGCGGGCTTCGGACCCCGGGTCACCGCCCTCGCGCTCCGGCGCTTGCTCTTGCCCTTGATCGCCATGCTGGGTCGTCCTCTCGTGGTTCCGTGGCGTGTTCTCTGGCGCCTGCCTGGGACCGGGTTCCTCGCTAGCGCTTCATCAGCCGGCCGATGATGATAGCGCCCTCGTAGAAGAGCACCATCGGGATGGTCATCGCGAGCATCGTGTACGGGTCCGAGCTCGGCGTGATCACGGCGGCGAAGATCGCGATGCCCAAGATCGCGTACCGCCGCCACTCGCGCAGCCGATCGGTGGAGAGCACGCCCGCCAGGATCAGGAAGACCAGCGCCACCGGGAACTCGAAGGCGATGCCGAACGACAGGGCCACGACCATGACGAAGGACAGGAACCGCTCGCCCGTGAGCAGCGCCGTGAACTGGGATCCCGCGAAGCCCAGGAGGAATTCCAGGGCCCTCGGCAGGGTCCAGTAGGCGAACGCCGCTCCGAGCGCGAACAGCCCCATCGAGCTCAGCACGAACGGGATCGCGAGCCGGCGCTCCCGCTCCCGCAGGCCCGGCACCACGAACCTCCAGAACTGGTACAGCACGACCGGCAGCGCGATGAACAGGCCGATGAAGCCGGACAGCTTGAACTTGATGAGCGCGGGTTCCAAGGCGCCGGAGAAGAACAGGGTGCACGCGCTCGTCGGTCGCGATCCCGGCGGGACGGTCTCCAGGTACTCGCAATAGGGCTCCGTCAGCAGCTTCACGACGGCGTCGAAGATCCAGAAGCCGATCGCGGCGCCCACCGCGAGCGCGACGATCGAGACGACGAGGCGATGACGCAGTTCGGTCAGGTGGTCGACGAGGGTCATCCTCCCCTCCGGGTCGCGGGGGGGCCGGCGCAGGCGCTCGGGGATCAGCTTCATCGCCGTGGGGTGTTCCAGCTACCCCGCGGGGGCCTCGTCGCTCGCCGTCGCCGGCGCCTCGGACTCAGGCGAGGGCGACGGAGCCGGGGCGGCGCGGGGCGCGGGACGCGGAGCGGGGGGCGAGCCGAGGTCGACCCGGAACGAACGCTGGATCTCCTCGCGGGCCCGGCGGAGCTCGGCGAGGCTCTTGCCGAGGGTCCGCGAGATCTCCCCGACGGCCGGATCGGTCTCGGCGGCCGTCGGATACGTCCCGCCAGCGGTGACGCCGGCCGCCGCGGCAGCAGCCTCCCCCTCGGCGACGAGGTCGTCGCCGTCATCGCCGCGCGATGACGCATCCTCCGCCGCGGCGATCGGGGTGTGCGGCCGGCGGCGCGTGGACGGGCGCGCGGACGCCGGCTCCTCGTCGAGGTTGACCTGGATCGTCTTCTTGACCTCATCCTGGGCCTTGCGGAGTTCCCGCAGCCCGTTGCCGATCGAGCGGCCGAGACCGGGCAGGCGTTGCGGCCCGACGACCACGAGGGCCACGACGAGGATGAGCAGCAGCTCCTGGGGACTGACGTTGAACATGGCGTCCTGGGGCTCTCGGGGACGCCTATCCTACCGCCGGGGTCTCAGGAGCGGCCCAACGGCCGTTCGCCTAGTCGCCCCGACCGGCTGGACGCCCGCCGGCCCTGCGCGCCGATCTCCTCGGCCACCGGCTGGATCTCGTCCCGGAAGCGGCCGAGGGTACGCGCGAGTACCAGCACGTGCCGCACGAGCCCAATCGTCACCGCCAGAACGGCGAGTGTGCTGCACAGCCCCACGACGAGCCACACGATCGCCGGGGCGGATGCGGAGAGCGGAAGCGCGGGCACGCGCTGATGCTAGCGGAGGGCGTCGGGTCGGACCAGCGGCCGGGCACGAGGAGCCGCGGCGGTCACTGCTTGGCGAGGAAATCCTGGATGTATCCCTCGTTCTCGAGCTTGAAGTGGAAATCGATCACGTCGTCGATCGTGAACGACGGGCCGTCGGGCAGCGCGCCGCGGGGGTCCGACGGAGCGTCCTCGAACAGCGACTCGGTCTCGGTGATGGCACCGCCGCGTCCGGCCACGTCGACCCCGGCCGAGACCAGCAGGGCCACGATCTTGCGGTCGGCCCGCTTCTCGACCGCGTCCATGCAGGTGGGACACGTGAATCGGTAGGTCCCCTCTCGCCCTCCCCGGAGCACCTGCAGGAGGATCGACTCGGGTCCCATGTCCACTTCCCCGCATCGGGGGCACGTCGTTCGGATGGTGGTCATATCCCCCGCTGTATCGGCGACCCCTCGAGGGCGCTTGAGCCAGCGGAGGCATGTCGGGACTACCCTATCCGTACCGTTTCCTGGTCCGTCCGATCAGGTCGCGGACCCGGTCTTTCAGCTCCCCGGGGCCTACGACCTCAGCCTCGGGTCCCAGGCGCAGGAGCAGTCGCTCGAGCCACTCGAGGCGCCCGGCCGGGAGGTCGACCTCCAGCCGGCCGTCGCCGAGCTCCCTCTCGCGCTCGGTCTCGTAGTACTCGGCGACCCAGCGAGCCTCGGGAGCCAAGCGCAAGGTGACGGACACGTCCCCCGCCGCCGGTGTGTAGAGCGGGCGCCCCGCCCCGGCCAGCCCCCGAGGCTCGAACCGCTCGCCGGTCGGCTCGACCGAGCGGACCCGGTCGGCGCGGAACAGCCGCTCTGCGTCCGAGCGATGGTCCCAGGCCACCACGTACCAGTTGCCCAGCGCGTAGAAGACCTCCTCGGGGTCCACCTCCCGCGAGGTGGTCTCGGCCGTGGACGCCGCGTAGTACTCGATGCGCAGCCGCTCGCGGCCCTCCGCCGCGTTCCGCAGGGCATCGAGGGGCTCGACCGGCTTGCCCGGGCCGGCGGCCTCGACGCGCCCGGGAAGGTCGCCGAGCGCCTCGGGACCGAGCCCCTCGGCCAGCTTCGCGAGGGCCGAGGCGAGGGCCGGCGCCTCCTGGAGGCCGGGTGCCCCCGCAGACGCGGTCCCACCCACGTAGAGGGCGAGCGCCTCGGCTCGTGTCAGGCGCAGGGGGCGCGCGAAGTAGTCGGCCATCCCGATCCAGATCCGGCCGTCCTGGATCTCCACGTCGATCAGGTCGCCCGGACCGTACGGGGGCAGGCCGGAGACGAACAGAAGGTTGAGGTCCGCGTACAGGTCCGGCTCGCTCATGCCGAACAGCCGGGCCGCCTCCACCACGGGCGTGCCCGGGTGCTGGACGAGGTAGGGCACGGCCGTCAGGAGCCGGCGGAGCCGGGCCGACGCCTTCGGGGGAGCCTTCTTCGTGTCCTCAGAGGGCGGCACGGGTCGCCTCCAGCCGGGCGACGATCTCGTCACGCAGCTCTGGCGGGTCCACCGCCTCGGCCTCGGGTCCGAAGGACAGCACCCACGACGCGAGGCTCTCCCCGGGCTGGTACGGGACGCGGATCTCCACCCATCCGTCGTCGCCGGTCCGGGTCGCCTCGGCACCCGCCACACCTTTCACGGCCCACCAGGCCACGTCCGGTGCGAACGCGATGGTCGCGGTCGTCTCCGGCTCCCCGGGCCCCCAGGGTCCCGCCTGCACGTGCTCGGCCACGCGGAAGCCCTCGGGTGGAGCGCTCCCCTCCCCGAGGTCCAGGGGGTCGCTCGAGAACCGCGATAGACGGAACGAGCGAACCTCTCCGCGACCGGCGTCCAGCCCGACCAGGTACCAGTGGCCGCCGCGGACCGTCAGGCCGTATGCGTCCACCTCGCGCTCGGATCCGGAGCCACGAGCCGTCCGGTAGTCGAACCTGACCCTGCGCTGACCAGCCACCGCCTCGGCCGCGCGCTCCAGCCGAGGGTCCGTCCGGCCCAGATCGCCGAGCCCCGGTCCCGCGAGTCCGGCCAGCACGCCGTCCTCGGCGCCGGACAGGAGCTTGCGGACCGCGTCCTCGGCCGTCGTCCCTCCCCCCCACCGCACGGCGACGAACAGCGCCGAGATCTCCTCCGGGGTGAACGCGATCTCGGGCAGGTAGTACCGGTCCTTCGCGATCCGATAGCCCTGTTCCACGTCCCAGGCGTCGGTCGCGACGACCTCGATCGGCACGCCGATGTCCCGCAGCAGGTCCTTGTCGCGCTCGAACATCCGCTTCGCGGACTCGATCTCGTCGTGCTCGTAGGCCTCGGCGAGCTTCTCGCGGATCTGCTCGAAGGTGAGGGCCGTCCGGGAGTCGAGGAGGAGGGCGACGAGGTTCACCAGGCGCTCGAGCGGCTGCATGCGCGCGGCATCATACTCTCGGCATGTCGGCCGGCCGGGGAGGCGTTCGCCTGCGCCGCGGGACCGTCGTCGCGCTCGGCGCGGCGCGACCTGGCGCGACCGAGCTGCGCGTACGGGTCGACGGAGCGCAGGCCGATGCCGTCGCGTTCACCGACCTCACGGGGCCGGTCGTCGAGGGCGACACCGTGCTGCTGAACACGACGGCCGTCGAGCTCGGCCTCGGGACCGGAGGATTCCACCTCGTGGTCGCGGTCGAGGGTGTCGAGACCGATCTATCCACCGACGGCCGAGTGATGAAGGCGCGGTACACGCCCTTGCAGATCGCCGTGCGTACGGTGGAGGAGACCCATCGCGACGCGCTCGAAGGCTCAGCGGGGCTCGGTGGGACGCCGGTGGTGTGCGCGCCGCTTCACTCGATGGTCGCGCCGATCGCCGCCGGCGCCCGAGCAGCCGGCGCCCGGACGATCGTGTACGTCATGACCGACGGCGCCGCCCTTCCAGGACACCTCTCGCGCCTGGTCCCGGCGCTCCGCGAGGCGGAGCTGCTTGAGGGTTGGCTCACGGCCGGCCAGGCCTTCGGCGGTGAGCTCGAGGCGGTGACGCTGTGGACGGGCCTGCTCGCCGCGGTCGAGGTGCTCGGCGCGGACGTCGTGGTGGTCGCCGACGGCCCCGGCAACCTCGGCACCGACACCACGTGGGGGGTGAGCGCCCTCGGCGGCGGACACGCGCTGAACGCCGTGGGGGCGCTCGGCGGCAGGCCGGTGGCCGCCCTGCGCATATCGTTCGCCGACGGGCGCGAGCGTCACCACGGCGTGTCGCATCACTCGCTCACGATCCTCGAACGCGTGTGCGCCGTCCCGGCCAACGTCGCGGTCCCACTCCTCGAAGGGGTCGAACGCGAGGCCGTGTGGCAAGCGCTCCGCGCGCGCAGGCTCGAGGACCGTCACCAACTGATCGAGGCGGACGGCCGCGCGGCGATGGAGGAGCTCGAACGGCGCGGCGTCGCCGTGGACTCGATGGGCAGGACACCGACCGACGATCCCGGGTTCTTCCTCGCGGCGGGTGCGGCCGGCGTGCTCGCGGCGCGGATGGCGGCCGGCTCGCGCGCGTGGCGCGATCGGCGCTGAGTCAGCGCGACGGGACGTCGATGAACGCGCCGAGCCGGACGGCGAGCTCCTGCTGCCGCCGCACCACCTCGTCCTTGCCCTCGCAGCTCGTCCCGCACAGCATCACGCCGACCGGGATGAACGCCGTCAACGTCGAATCGCCGCTCCGGTAGTGCAGGGCGAAGCCCAACACCGATCCGTTGCCGCGCAAGCCCACAGCGATCTGGAAACCGTCGAGCGCGTTCCCACCGGGCTCCACGCCGTAGCCCTCGACCGGCAGGACCGAGAGCCCGGTGGGCGGGAACCCGCGGGCGGGCTGGAGCGGCTCCTGGCCGGAGGGGAGGACGCCGGTCTTCTCTATCTGGATCCCGCCCGTGGAGATCGCCGCCAGCTCCTCGAGCATCACGGCGTCCTCGCCGGCGTTCCACGGGACCGTGACGCCGATCGTGATGCGATCCTGGCCGGCCTTGCGGACCGTCGTGAGCGTTGGGGCGACCTCGGACTGGAGCGCCCCTCCGAACCGCGGCGGGTTCGGGACCACGGCCGCGACGGCGAGGACCAGGACGACCACGGCGGCCACGACGGCCGCCCCGCGTAACGGCGGGCCGAGATCGAACGAGCCCGCGGCGACGCTCGCCGCGTCACGGTCGAGGCGGGTCAGGCGTTTCGGGGAAGACGTCCGCGCCATCGGCCGATCATCCTCGCCCGCAGGGTGCCCGGCGCGCAAGCCCCTATCGGGGGGTCACATGTGCGCGATGAGCTGTTCGACGCGTTCGTCGACGGAACGGAACGGGTCCTTGCACAGGACCGTGCGCTGGGCCTGGTCGTTCAGCTTCAGGTGGACCCAATCCACGGTGTAGTCGCGGCGCTTCTGCTTCGCGTGCTTGATGAAGTCGCCTCGCAGCTTGGCTCGGGTGGTCTGCGGCGGCTCGCGCATCGCGCGCTGGATGTCCTTCTCCGAGACCGCGCGCTCCACCTTCCCCGCACGCTCTATCAGGTAGTAGAGGCCACGGCTCCGGTTCACGTCGTGGTACGCGAGGTCCAGGAGCGCCACCCGCGGGTGCGACAGCGGCAAGGAGTGCTTCACGCGGTATCGCTCGATCATCAGCTGCTTGGCCACCCAGTCGACCTTGCGCACCAGCCGTTCCGGCTCCTGAGCGACCAGCGCGTCGAGGGCCTCTCGCCATTCCTCGAGCAGCTGCTTGGACTGGGGGTCGGCTCCGCGACGCTCGAGGAAGCGCTCGGTCCGCTCGTAGTACTCCTCCTGCACCTCGATCGCCGATAGCTCCCGGCCGTTCGACAGGCGGACCTTCTTGCGGCACGAGACGTCGTGGCTGATCTCGCGGATCGCCCGGATCGGGTTCTCCAGCGTCAGGTCGCGCATCACGGTGTTGGCCTCCACCATGCGAAGCACCAGATCTGTGACCCCGACCTTCAGCCATGTGGTGAACTCGTTCATGTTCGAGTCGCCGACGATCACGTGGAGGCGGCGGAACCGTTCCGCGTCGGCGTGCGGCTCGTCGCGGGTGTTGATGATCGGCCGCGACCGTGTCGTGGCCGACGAGACGCCCTCCCAGATGTGCTCGGCGCGCTGGGCGATGCAGAATTGCGCGCCGCGAGGCCCGTGGAGGACCTTGCCCGCGCCGCACCAGATCTGCCGCGTGACGAAGAAGGGGATGAGCAGGTCTGCCATGCGCGCGAACTCGCCCTGGCGCGCCACGAGGTAGTTCTCGTGGCATCCGTAGGAGTTGCCGGCCGAGTCGGTGTTGTTCTTGAACAGGTAGACCTGGCCGCTGATCCCCTCCTCGTGGAGCCGGACCTCGGCCGCGGCGAGGAGCGCCTCGAGGATCCTCTCCCCCGCCTTGTCGTGGGCGACGAGGTCGTCGATCGCGTCGCACTCGGGCGTCGCGTACTCGGGATGCGATCCGACGTCCAGGTACAGGCGGGCTCCGTTCTCGAGGAACACGTTCGACGAGCGTCCCCAGTGCACCACCCGTCGGAACAGGTACCGGGCGACCTCGTCGGGCGACAGGCGCCGCTGACCACGGAACGTGCAGGTCACGCCGTATTCGTTCTCGAGGCCGAAGATGCGGCGGTCCACGCCACGAGTGTAGGCGCGCCCGCCCGCTATCGCGGGAGCCTCAGCCGGCCAGGATCGCCGCGATCCCGTTCTCGTCCAGCCGGCGGAACTTGCGGCGCGAACTGACCGTGCGGTCGAGCACGCCCGCCTCGATCGAGCCGGCATCGACCTCACGCCCCTCCGCGGTGGACAGCGCTTTCACGGACTCCCGGACGGCCGTCGGAAGATCCCAGGCCTCCTGGTACGCGGCCTTCAGCGCTGTGGTGAGCTCGTCGGCGTGTCCTCCGATCGCGACGAAGCCATGCTCGTCGGTCACGGTCCCGTCGAACAGCACGTGGTAGAGCTCGTGGTCCTCGCCGTCCTCGGCGACCTCGCCGACGAGCACCTCCACCTCGTAGGGCTTGATCTGGGTCGTGAAGATGTTGGACAGCGCTTGCGAGTAGGCGTTGGCCAGGTCCCGCGCACGGACGTCCTCGCGCCCGTACGAGTACCCCCGCAGATCGGCGTGTCGTACCCCGCTGATGCGCAGGTCCTCGAACTCGCTGAACTTGCCTACCCCTGCGAACGCCATCCGGTCGTAGATCTCGCTGATCTTGTGGAGGGTGGCGCTGGGGTTCTCGGCCAGGAACAGCACGCCGTCCGCGTACTCGAGACCGATCACCGACTTGCCGCGCGCGATGCCTTTGTGCGCGAACTCGGACCGGTCCTTCATCATCTGCTCGGGAGGGACGTACGGCATGAAGCTCACGGAGTCCCGCCTCCTCCCACCACGGCCTCGAAGCCCGAGCGGACCTCATCCTGCGCGACGGTCTCCGCGCCCGACGCCGTAACGATCAGCATCGTCGGGAAGATCCCGCGCGTCGGGTCCGGGCCACCTGTCGCCACGTCCTCCTGCGACGCATCGACCAACGCCTCGACGGCCACGCGCACACCGGAAGCACGGTCGAGGCCCGGGCGCCAGCGCTTCTTGAGCGAGCTCCGGGCCGGCCGGCCGCCCGAACCGGTCGCGTGGAAGTCGTCCTCCTCCCACCGTCCCCCGGTGGCGTCGTAGTAGAAGAGCCGTCCCTCGACGCGGCGCAGGTCGAAACCGCCGAACAGCGGGACCACGACCAGTCCCTGCATCGCCATCGGGAGATTGCCGCGGATCATCTGACCGAGCCGGTTCGCCTTGCCCTCCAGCGAGAGCCGGTCACCAGTGATCTTCTCGTAGTGCTCCAGCTCCAACTGGAAGAGCTTCACCATCTCGATCGCCTGCCCGGCGGCTCCCGCGATCGCGATCACCGAGAAGTCGTCCGCAGCGAAGACCTTGTCCATCTTCTCGTCCGCGATGGCATACCCCTCCGTCGCCCGGCGGTCGCCCGCGAACACCACGCCGCCCTCGATCTTCAGGCCGAGGACGGTCGTGCCGTGTCGGAGCGCGGGGTCGGCGCCGGGAGCGGCCGCCCCGACGGGGAGCGCCTCGGGCCGAGCCGCCCGAACCAGGTCGAAGAAGCTGGGGTTCGAGCCGATCGTGCCGCCCACGGGGTCGGGCGGCGTGGTGGTCCCCCCCGTCATTCCCCGCCCTTCTGGACGTAGCTCTTCACGAACTCCTCGGCGTTCTCCTCCAGGACGGAGTCGATCTCGTCGAGGATGTCGTCCATCTCTTCCTTGAGCTTCTCGCCCTTGGCGGTGGAGCGAACCTGGCCGGCGTCCTCGTCGCCGCCGCCGCCGGACCGCTTCTGAACCTTCTTCTGCTCCTGCTCCTGTGGCACGGGCGCTCCTCGGGATCGGTGCAGGCCATCCTACCGCGGCCGGTGCCTAGCCCCGGAGCAGCTCGACGAGCGTCGCCGGGTCCCCCGCCCGCTCGAACAACTCCTCGACGTGCGCCCGGGTGCCTCGTAGCGGCTCGCGCATCGGGATCCGCTGGAGCGACTCGGGGCCGGTATCGAAGATGATCGAATCCCACGAGGCGGCGGCGATCGCGTCGGGGAACGTGGAGATGCAGCGGCCTCGGAAGTAGGCGCGCGTGCCCTCGGGGGGCTCCATCGCGGCGCGCTCCACCTCCTCGTCCGTGCACAGCCGCTCCACCTTGCCCGTCACCGCCAGTCGGTGATACAGACCCTTGTCGCGCCGCACGTCGTGGTATTGAAGGTCGATCAGCCGAAGCTTCGGGTCCGACCAGTCCAGGCCGTCGCGCTCCCGGTAGCCCTCGAGCAGTCGGTACTTGGCGACCCAGTCGAGCTCGCGATGGAGCTGCATCGGGTCGTCCTCGAGGGCGGCCAGGACCGACTCCCAGCGCTCGAGGACCTCCAGGTTCTCGGCCGTCGTGTCCTCCTGCTCGACGTACTTCTTCGCCCGCTCCAGGTACTCCCACTGGAGCTGGATCGCCGAGAGCTCGCGCCCGTCGGACAGGGGGATCGCGACCTTGCAGGTGATGTCGCGCGAGACCTCGTGCAGCGACGCTACGGGCGTTGCGAGGGAGAGGTCGGGCAGGTAGTCATCCTCGATCATCTTCAGGACGAGGGCCGTCGTCCCCACCTTGAGGAAGGTCGCAACCTCGCACAGGTTGGCATCGCCGACGATCACGTGGAGCCGCCGGTACCGTTCGGGATCGGCGTGGGGCTCGTCGCGCGTGTTGATGATGGGGCGCTTCAGCGTGGTCTCTAGGCCGACCTCGGCCTCGAAGAAGTCCGCACGCTGGGTCAGCTGGTAGCGGTGCTGGCCGCGCTCGTCCCAGGCGGCCTCGGCACCCAGCTTGCCCGCGCCGCAGATGACCTGCCGGCTTACGAAGAACGGGGTGAGGTCCCGCACGAGGTTCGCGAACGGCACCGCGCGATCCACCAGGTAGTTCTCGTGGGTCCCGTAGGAGTTGCCTTTGCCGTCGCTGTTGTTCTTGTAGACGGCGAGGCGCTGGCCCGTGGGGATCGCGCGCTGGAGCTCGTCCAGGGAGCGTTCGAGGATCCTCTCCCCCGCCTTGTCGTGGATCACCAGCTCGCGGGCGGTGGCGCACTCGGGTGTGGAGTATTCGGGATGCGCGTGGTCGACGTAGTACCGGGCGCCGTTGGGCAGGATCACGTTCGCGAGGCCGAGGTCCTCTTCGGAGGGCTCGCGGACCTGGACGGGCTCGAACCCGCGGGCGTCGCGGAGCGGCGACTCCTGCTCATAGTCCCAGCGGATCCGCCGGAGCGCGCCCGCGTAGGTGCTGATCAGCAGCGACGACGAGATGACCGGGTTGAACTCCGGGGAGCCCACCGCGGCGATCCCATACTCGGTCTCGGTCCCGATGACCTTCGGGATGGCCATCCGGGCAGCCTACAGGTACGAACCGGGACTGATCCGCTCAACCTGCTTGCCTTCGCCGCGCTCGTCCGACAACAGGGTACGCACGTAGACGATCCGCTCGCCCTTCTTGCCGGAGATCCTGGCCCAGTCGTCGGGGTTCGTGGTGTTGGGGAGGTCCTCGTTCTCCTTGAACTCGTCACGGATCGCGATGAACAGATCCTCGGCCTTGATGCCCTTCTCTCCCGTGGACAGGAAGCGCTTGATCGCCTCCTTCTTGGCCCGACGCACGATGTTCTCGGTCATCGCGCCCGAGTTGAAGTCCTTGAAGTACAGGACCTCTTTGTCGCCTGACGAGTAGGTGACCTCGAGGAACCGGTTCTCGTCGCTGGACGCGTACATCCGCTCTACGGTCTGCTGGATCATCCGGCCGGTCGCGGCCGCCATGTCCCCGCCCGCACGACCGACGTCGTCGGGGTGGATCGGCACCTTGGGGTTCAGGTACTTGCTCATGATGTCGGCCGCCTGCGCCTGGTTGGGACGCTCGATCTTGATCTTCACGTCCAGGCGTCCGGGGCGAAGGATCGCCGGGTCGATCAGGTCCTCGCGGTTGGAGGCGCCGATCACGATCACGCTCTTCAGCGTCTCGACCCCGTCCAGCTCCGAGAGCAGCTGCGGGACGATGGTGGACTCGACGTCGCTGGAGATGCCGGTGCCTCGGGTGCGGAACAGCGAGTCCATCTCGTCGAAGAAGACGATCACCGGCAGACCCTCCTCGCTGCGCTCCTTCGCGCGCTGGAAGATCTGCCGGATCTGCCGCTCCGTCTCGCCCACGTACTTGTTGAGCAGCTCCGGTCCCTTGATGTTGAGGAAGTACGAGTGCGCGTCCTGCCGCCCGGTCCGCTCCCGCACCTTGTCCGCGAGGGACTTCGCCACGGCCTTCGCGATCAGCGTCTTGCCGCAGCCCGGGGGCCCGTACAGCAGCACACCCTTGGGAGCCTCCAGCTGGTGCTCCTGGAACAGCTCCGCGTACAGGAACGGGAGTTCCACGGCGTCGCGGATCGCCTCGATCTGTCCCTCGAGGCCCCCGATGTCCTCGTAGGAGATGTCGGGGATCTCCTCGAGCACAAGCTCCTCGACCTCTTCCTTCGGGAGTTTCTCGAGGGCCACGTTGGATCGGGGGTCGATCAGGAGCGGGTCCCCGGCTCGGATCTGCTCGTCGAGCAGCTTGCCCGACAAGGTGGCCACGAGCTCCTCGTCCCCCCGTCCCACCACGACGACCCGGTCCTGGCCGAGCCGGTCCTTCACCTTCATGACCTCGCCGGCCCGGTCGGGGTCGAGCACCTCGACGACGTTCAGCGCCTCGTTGAGGATGACCTCGACGCCTTTCAGCAGGCGGTCGCGGGCGACCTCGGGCGAGACGTTGACGCGCATCTTGCGGCCGGCGGTGAACACGTCCACCGACCCGTCCTCGTTGGAACGCAGGTACACGCCGAAGGACGCCGGCGGCTGGCTGAGCTTCTCGACCTCCTCGCGCAGGCCCTCGATGCGCTCCTTCTCCGCCGTGAGCGTGCCGGCGAGCTTCTCGTTCTGCGTGAGTGCGCGGCCGAGGTCCGACTTCGCCTCGATCAGCTTGTCCTCGAGGATCTTGACCTGCCGAGGGGCGTTGGTGAGCCGGCGGCGCAGCAGCGCCACCTCGTCCTCCAGGAAGCGGAGCTGCGTCTGGAGCTCGTGGACCTGCTTCTCGTGGCGTTCCTGCAGCTCGTGAGGGTCGGGCTGACTCATCTCCTCACCTCCGCGGCGGAAGTATAGGGCGGGGTCCACGCTCGGCCGGTAAGACGCCGGTCGTTTCCCCTTTCCGGGGATACGTCGGCAGACATGCCCCGCGGTTGAGTTATCGCTCTGGCGCGAGTTTGCGAGCGACCGTGAGGAAGGCGGTGTGGCCCACCATGCGGTGATCCGGGCGCACGCTGCGCTCGGTCACGTGCCAGGACCGACGGAGCACCTCGAAGGTCTCTAGATGTTCGAACCCATGCTCCTGGAGCGCGAGGACGACCTGCTGGACCTGCCCGGTCGTGGGGAGATAGGTGCACACGATCCCGCCGGGCTCGAGGGCGTCTCCGAGCGCGTCCAGGACCGCCCACGGCTCGGGCAGGTCGAGCACCGCCCGGTCGAACGTCTCGCCCGTGCCGGCCACCTCGCGCACGTCGCCGTCGCGGAGCTCGAGGTGCTCGGGAAGCTTGCCGAGGAACGACTCGAGGTTCTGGGTCGCCGTGGCGCGGAACTCGGGACGGAGCTCGTAGGAGACCACGCGTCCCTCGGTTCCGGTCGCCCGGCATAGCGCCAGCGTGAGCGATCCCGAGCCGGTCCCAGCCTCGAGGACCCGCGCGCCCGGGTGGATGTCCGCCTCGACCACGATCGCGCCGAGGTCCTTCGGATAGACGACCTGGGCGCCGCGGGGCATCTTCAGGACGAAGTCGGCCAGCCGCGGCCGGAAGGCACGGAAGGCCATCCCGGAGGCGGCTCGCACTTCGGTGCCCTCGGGTGCCCCGATGAGCGGGTCGAGCTCCAGCGCCCCGCCGTGCGAGTGCCAGGTCTCGCCCGCCTGCAGGCGCACCAGGTACCGCCGGTCGCGCTGATCCACCAGCAGGACCCGCTCGCCGGGCTCGAAGGGTCCGCTCACCGCGCGCCCCCATAGATCTCGACCGGCATGACCTCGTCGGCCAGGCTCGCCAGCAGTTCGGCCTCGTCCTCTCGTCCGGAGCTCGGCGGCTCCGCGTCCGCAGGCCCCCCGCCCGCAGGCCCCACGCCCGTCCGCTCGTCGAGCCGCTCGCCGAGGATCTGCGCCCGTGCCCGGCAGAAGGCGCAGAACCGTCCCGTCGTCGGCTGACCGCAGCGCTCGCACGGATGGAGCTCGGCCGTGTCCTCGGCGGCGAACAGCGGCGCGGCGCGATCGAGGTAGCTCAGGAAGAACTGCGCCTTGGTCCCGGGCGAGGTGGACTCGAGTTGGTTCATGGCGTCCTTGTAGCGGAGCTGCGTGTTGCCGGCGACGAGCGGGCACTCCTCGACGACGTAGTCGATGCCCCGCAGGAACGCGTATGCGGCCGTCTCGAGCTCCGAGAGGCGGTACAGGGGCTTGACCTTTCGGGCGAAGCCTTCCTCGGCGGGCAGCACCGGGAACTGCCGCGCGATGTAGTCGGTCTGCCACCGCAGCGTGTTGCCGAGCAGGGTGGCGGCCTCGTCGTCCAGGTTATGGCCGGTGGCGATCACGTCGTACCCGTGGTCGCGGGCCGCCCTGTTGAACGCGTACCGCTTGGAAAGGCCGCACACCGCGCAGGTGGATCGGGAGCCCTTCCTCCCCGCCGTCGGAACGTCGAAGCCGTAGTCGCCCGCCAGATCGACCTCGAGCAGGACCGCGCCGCGATCGTCGGCGAAGCCCCGGACCACGTCGGCCGACCTCGCCGAATACTCCCCGATGCCGAGGCCGAGGTACAGGCCGTCGGTCGTGTAACCGAGGTCCAGGAGCACGTCCCACAGGGCCAGCGAGTCCTTGCCGCCGGAGACGGCCACCAGGATCCGGTCCGTGGGTCCGAACATGTCGTACGAGGCGATCGCGCGCTCGACCTGGGTCCGGACGTGGCGCTCGAAGCAGGCGCGGCAGAAGGCCGCGTTGTGGCGACGGATCTCGACCACCGCCGGGCCCTTGCATCGACGGCACTTCATCCGGTTCGAGTCGCCGCCGCCGCCACTGATCACCGGCCGGATCTCCACAGCATCGGCGTCCTCGACGCGATCCTCGCGCGTGAGGAGCTCGCGCTCGCGGATCACGAGCACCGTGTCGGGGTCGATCCCGAGCTCGCCCAGGATGTCACGGACCTTCCGTCCGCCCGAGACGTCCACCTCGCGGTCGGGGTTCCGGAGCCGCACCTTCATGCAGGCAGGCTAGCCGAACCGCCCGCCCCCGGCCCCGTCGCCTAGGTGACGGGCACCGGGTTGACCCCGAGCCGCACGGTGACCGTGGCCTCGGAGCCGTCCGCCCGAACGAGCTCCACCCGGACCTCGTCGCCCGGATCGCGCTCCCGGATCAGCTCGCCGAGGCGCTCGGAGGTGCCAACGACCTCGCCGTCGAAGCCCACGATCACGTCCCCGAGTTCGATCCCTGCCACGTCTGCCGGGCCGCCGGGAACGACGTTGCGGATCAGCGCGCCGGTGTCGACGGGCGGGTCGAGGGCCAGCTGCACCTCGGGGTCGCCGGCGTCGGAGGACCCGATCCCCATGAACGCCACCGGGTCGTCGGGGTCGTCGGCCGCCTGGAAGATCGCCGGCTTCACCGAGTTGATCTGGATCGCGAAGCCCACGTTCTCGGCGGCGCTGGTACCCGCCGTGTTGATGCCGACGACGTTGCCGGCGAGGTCCACCAGCGGGCCGCCGGAGTTGCCCGGATTGATCGCCGCGTCGGTCTGGATCACGTCCGTGTACACGCGCTCCCCACCGTTGCATTCGAGACAGTTCGCGTCCGGAACGGTGATCTCCCTCGCCAGCGAGGAGACGATGCCCGAGGTGACGGACGGGCCGCCCTCGAGCCCGAGCGCGTAGCCGAGCGCGACGACCTGCTGCCCCAGGTTCAGGTCGTCGGAGTCGCCCAACGGGGCCGTTGGGAGCCCGCGCGCGTCCACGTCGAGGATCGCGAGGTCCGCGAGGACGTCTCCCCCGATCACGCGTGCGTCGTACTCCTCGGGTTCCTCTGCGGACGTGAACACCGTGATCGACGAGGCCCCCTCGACGACGTGGAAGTTGGTGACGATGATGCCGTCCTCCCGGACGATGAAGCCCGTCCCCTCGCCCTGGTCCCCCACGACGTTCACGACCGCGGGGAGCACCTCCTCCACCACGTCCTCGACGGAGGTGTCGGCCCCGACGCCGCCGCTCGAGCCGGACGGGAAGGCCACGGGTTCGGCCTGGGTGCGCGTGGTGCCCACGGTGCAGGCCGAGAGCAGGAGGGCGGAACCGCTGATGATCGAAAGCACTATGCGTCGCATGTCTGGTCGCTCCTATCGTCGTCCCGGCCCGTTGGCCGAGTGTGCGGGTCTCGAGGGCCATTCGACACGCCCGAGAACGACGTTCAGGGACGAGCCCGAGAGCTTCCTGAGCGCGTGCCCAGACCAGACTCCTCGATCACGCGCAGGATCGCGTTCTCGCCCCGGATCGACATCAGATGGACGCCCGATACGCCGGGGATCCGCCTGACCTCGTCCAGGATCTCGAGCGCGATCGCCACGCCCTCGTCCGCGGCCCGTTCTGGCCCGGCCGCGTCCATCCTCTCCACCACGGCCTCCGGCACGTCCAGGCCCGGCACCTGGTCCCGCAGGTACCGCGTGGCTCGCGCCGAGCGGAGGACGAAGATCCCGACCAGGATCCACACGTGGTCCAGGAGTCCGAGGTCGCGGCAGCGCGCCATGAACAGCCGCAGCTTCTCCAGGTTGAAGCAGATCTGGGTCTGGATGAACTCGGCGCCGGCCTCGACCTTCTTGCCCAGGCGCATCGGGCGGAAGTCCAGGGGCGGCGCGAACGGGTTCTCGACCGCACCGATCAGGAAGCTCGGTGGCGCCGAGAGCCTCCGTCCCGACAGGTACACACCCTCGTCACGCATGATGCGAGCGATCCGGAGCAGGTGGATCGAGTCGATGTCGAAGATCGGTTTTGCCTCGGGGTGATCGCCCGCGGTCACATCGTCGCCGGTCATGCAGACGATGTTGCGGACGCCGAGGGCCGCTGCCCCCAGCAGGTCCGCCTGAAGGGCAAGCCGGTTCCGGTCCCGGCACGCGAGCTGCATGATCGGCTCGACCTCGCGGTCCGTCAGGAGGTGAGCGGCCGCGAGTGACGCGAGGTGTGGATGTGCCGAGCTGTTGTCCGTGCAGTTGACGGCATCCACCTTGCCTCGCAGCCGCTCGGCGAGCTCGATCACCGAGGCGGGGTCCGAGGAATCCGTCGTCTCCAGCTCGGCGGTGACCGCGAACCCGCCGGAGAGCAGCCGGCGATGGAGCCCGCTGCGGGGTTCGCCCGTGTCGGTCATCCGACGCCCGTAGGCCTCAAGCGTGAGCCCGCTCGTCCGCTGCCCGCCAACCCTCGGGTACCTGGCGGTCGCGACGGGTCAGGAGGTTCTCCCATGACGAGGTCTCCTGGAGCCGCCAGTCGGTGGGTCTCTCCACGTGCTCCATGTGGTCCCGCCAGAGGGGCAACTTCCGCGACCCCTCCCACGCCTCGACCCACACGCATCGCATCTCGGGGACGACCTCGCAGCTGCCGTCCTGCAGGACCCCGCCGCACGGGCCGTTGCGCAGGTTCTTGGGACAGCGCATCGGGCACGACATCCCGGTCGAGTGCAGGATGCACTGTCCGCACATCCGGCAGTCCCAGACGGTCTCCTTCGTGGAGCGCTCCACGAGCAGGATCGCCTTGCGCAGACCTCCGGCGGGCGGCGCCGTCGCCGGTGGCCGCCGGTCCAGCCGAGCGCGTCCCACCGGCGCTCCCGCCCGCCCTAGCTCGCGCGGAGCGAGGCGGCCGGGACCTCCTTCTTCGGGTCGATGAACGGGATCGCCGCGGTCGTGACCTGGAGATGGCCCTGCTCGGACTCGACGTCGAGCGAGGTGCCGGGCTCCGAGAGCTCGATCGGGACCCACGCGTAGCCGATGTTCCGCTCCAGGCGCGGGGACCAGATCGCGTCGGTGACCCGGCCGATCTGCTTGCCGTCCCGCATCACCGGCCAGAACCAGCTGAGCTCCGCGGCGAGCTCGCTGCCGGCCCACTCGACGCCGACGAGCTTCCGGTCGACACCCGAGGCCTTGAGAGCCTCGAGCGCCGCCTTCCCGATGTAGTCCTCCGGCTGGTCCTCGACGAGGTGTTCGAGCCCCATGATGTGCAGCGGGGTGTCATCGAACGTCATGTCCGAGCCCCAGTTCATGATCCCCGCCTCGATCCGCCGAGCCTCCACCGGTGCCACCGGCCGGATGCCGAACCCCTCGCCGGCCTCGAAGACGGCGTTCCACAGGTCGTCGCCGCGGTCGGGGTCGAGCAGGTTGATCTCGAACCCCTGCACCGCCGTCCAGCCGGTGCGGCTGATCAACACGGGGATCCCCTTGATGTCGAACCAGTCGCACCAGTAGTACTTGAGGTCGTAGAGCGCCGGACCGACGAGCTTCTCGAGCGTCTGCGCCGCCTTCGCTCCCTGGACCTGCATCGGATACGCGTGCGGGTAGCTGACGTCGACGTCCAGGCTCGATTGCGAGGCCACGCCGAGCGCGTACAGACCGGCGTCCGAGTCGGCGAGCTGCATCCACCAGCGGTTCTCGTCGACGTGCAGGAGCACCGGGTCGTTCACGATCCCCCCGTCGGGCGCGGTGACCAGCATGTATTTCCCCTGTTTGACCTGGCACTTCGTCAGGTCGCGACAGGTGAGCGAATCGACGAATCGGTCGGCGTCCTTGCCGCTGATCTCCACGGTGCGCTCCACCGCCACATCCCAGACGGTGACGTCGTTCAGGAGGGCCCAGTACTCGGTGACGGGGTCGTCGAAGTAGGCGGGCAGGAGCATGTGGTTGTACACGTCGTAGGCGGTGCAGCCGGCCCGGCGGGTCGCCTGGAAGAACGGCGAGCGCCGATACCAGGGGCCGAAGTAGATCGTCGCGCTCTCCTCGAGCATCTCCTGGCGCTCGTTCACCATGCGGGTCGTACCCCTTTCGGATCCCGGCCGGGCCGGGGTGGCCCGGAAACCGGGTTGAATCATCGTTCAAACATCCCCCGCTGGCAAGCTCGGGATCAGGAGACCGGGATCTGCTTGCTCGGGTCCACGAAGGGCATCTCGACCACGCTCGCCACCCGGGGCCCCCACTCGCTCTCCACGTTCACCGCGGTTCCCACGACGGACCGATCGGCGGGGAGCCAGGCGAACCCGATGTTCTTCTCCAGGCGTGGCGAGTAGATCGCCGAGGTCACCTTGCCGATCGTCCCCTCGCCGTCGGTGACCGGCCACTTGACGTTGTTCAGGCCCGGGAAGGGGTCCCCGTCGAGCTCGACGCCGTTGATCCGGCGCCCCACCCCTTGCTCCCGGATGCTGCGCAAGGCCTTCATCGAGATGCTGGCGTCGTCCCCGAGGTCCCAGTCGACGAGGCGATCCAGGCCCATCTCGATCGGGTTGTTCTCGTAGGTCATGTCGGCGCCCCAGTTGAAGATGGCGCCCTCGATGCGGCGGATGTCGCTCGGGCCGGTGGGTTTGACGTTGAACTCCTGGCCGGCCTCCATCAGCGCTTCGTAGACCTCCGTCCCCTTGGACGTGTCCGTGAGGTACACCTCGAAGCCGACCTCGGAGGTCCAGCCGGTGCGGGTCACCACCACCGGCGCGCCGGCGATCTTGGCCTCCGTCCAGTAGTAGTACCTCAGGTCCAAGATCTCCTCGCCGAGGAGCTTGGCCATCAGCTGCTTGGACTTGGGGCCCTGCACTTGGAGCGGCGCCACGTCCGCCTCGCGGATCGTGACGTCGAGGTCGGGGTAGGCGTTCTTCAGCCCCCGCGCGAACAGCAGCGCGTCCGACGAGGCCAGCGCGAACCAGAACGTGGTCTCGTCCATGCGGGTGAGGACCGGGTCGTTGACGATGCCGCCGTCGCTGTCGCAGATGAGGACGTACTTGCCCTGGCCGACCGCGCACTTCGAGAGGTCGCGGGGCGTCAGCAGCTGTGCGAACCGCAGGCCGTCGGGTCCGCCGATCTCGAGGCACCGCTCCACCGACACGTCCCAGATCGTGACGTCGTTCAGGAGCGAGTCGAACTCGTTCTCGAACGTGTCGAAGCGGATCGGGAAATACATGTGGTTGTAGACCGTGAAGCCCTTCGGGTCGTACCGCTGCGTCGCCTCGTAGTACGGGGTCCGCCGGTTGCGGGCCCCGCGCTGCACCACGCTCATGTCGAACGCCATGGACCGACTCCTCCTCGTGTATGCGGGCACGACGGGACCGCGCCCTCGGGTGATGGGTGGGCGCGTATCGTCCGCCGGACCCCCCCGGGAGGCAAGGCGGGGTCCTGACCTATGGTCAGGAAGGGGTCCGAGCTTGAACCGCCGTTCAGGATGAGCCCGCCCACGGGCGGCGCGTACGCGAAGTCTGGGTCGGCGAACACGCGCTCGCCCTCGACGAGCGTCAGCTGGACGCGACCCTGGTGGATCTCGTCGGTCGGATGGGCGAACAGGTCGCGGTCCACCACGATCAGGTCGGCGAGCTTGCCGACCTCGATCGAACCCGTCACATCGTCCAGGTGGTTCACGAAGGCCGAGTTGATCGTGAACCCGGCGATGGCCGTCTCGAGGTCGATCCGCTCCTGAGGCAGGAAGGTCTCCGTGACCGCGGACTCGTCCGGTGCGTACACGTAGCTCGGGAAGGAGCGCCGGTTGACGGCGACGTGCATCTCCCACATCGGGTTGGCGCTGGACACCGACCAATCGCTCCCCATGGCGAGCCGCGCTCCGGCGCGCACGAGGCTGGCGAACGGGTATTGCCACGTGGCGCGCTCCGGACCGAGGAACGGGATCGTGAGGTTGGTCATCTGGCCCTCGTTCATCGCCCAGAGCGGCTGCGCGTTCGCGACGACGCCGAGCTGCGCGAATCGCGGGATGTCGTCCGGGTGGATCACCTGGATGTGCGAGAGGTGGTGACGCAGGTCGTTCATCCCGTTGGCGCGCCGGGCGGCCTCGATCGCGTCGAGCGCCTCGCGCGCCGCTCGCTCCCCGATCACGTGGAAATGCACCTGGAACCCCTCCACGTCGAGGCGGGTGACGATCCCCTTCAGCTCTTCCGGGTCCACGAAGGACTTGCCGCGATTGCCGGTCGGGTTCCCCTCGGCGTCGAGGTACGGCTCGAGCACCCCGGCCGTGAAGTTCTCGATCACGCCATCCTGCATGATCTTCACGCTCGTCGGCGAGAAGCGGCCGACCGGCCCGCGGGCCCGGGCCGCGATGAGCTCGTCCACCTGCTCCTCGCCCCGGTGCCGGTCCCACCAAAGGGCACCGATCACCCGGGCCGTGAGCTCGCCGTCGGCCGCGAAGCGCCGGTACGGCTCCAGCGTCGGGTACACGCTGTCGATCCCGACGATCGCATCCTGCCACGCCGTGATGCCGAGGGAGTGCAGGTACGACTGCGCGACCCGCAGGCCCGCGATCCAGTCCTCGTCGCTGTCCTCGGGGACCACCTTGTCCAGGAGGTTCATCGCGCCCTCGTGCAGGGTGCCTGCCGGCGCGCCGCCCGCCTCGCGGATGATCACCCCGTCGGCGGGATCGAGCGTGCCCACCGTGATGTCGCCGAGCTCGAGCGCCCTCGAGTTCACCCAAGCCGAGTGGCCGTCCCGGCTGGTGATGAAAGCGGGGCGACCGGGCACGATGCGGTCGAGGACCCCCTTCGGCGGGTTGCCCCCGGGGAACACGTCCATCGACCAGCCCCCGCCCAGGATCCACGGTTCGTCGGGATGGGTGGACGCGTACTCCGCGACGATCGCCTCGTACTCCGGCAGCGTGTACGCGTCCGATAGGTTGCAGCGCAGCATCTCGAGGCCGCTGCTCGGCGGGTGAGTGTGCGCGTCCTGGAAGCCCGGCAGCAGCATCCGACCGCGCAGGTCTACCGTCTCGGTGCCGTTGCCGACGAGCTCGCGGACGTCGTCGTCGGTGCCCACGCGAACGATCCGGCCGCCGCGGATCCCCACCGCACTCGCGCGGGTGCCGTGACCGTCGACGGTTGTCACGGCGCCGTTCACGAAGACGAGGTCGGCAGGTGCGTTCGGGCTCAACGTTCCTCCCTGTTCCCGGGGTGGTCGGTGGCGGCGTGAGCATACCGACCCGGGCTATGCTCCGGGCGTCCGCTCCGAGGGAGGCAAGCGCCGTGCGCCGTTCGATCGCCGTCTCGCTGTGTCTGCTCGTTACGTCCGTCACCTCCACCTCCCGTCCCGCGGTCGCGCAGGTCGGCGATCCGATCGTCCTGCGCGTGATGACGTTCAACATCTGGTACGGCGCAACGCCGACGGACGGACTGGACGAGGTGATCGAGGCGATCGAGCTCGCAGGGGCCGACGTCGTCGGCATGCAGGAGCCCTACGCGCGGCTGCGGCGTATCGCCGACGCCCTCGGCTTCTACGTCTCGCCGCGCATGCATGTGATCTCGCGGTACCCGATCCTCGAGCCCGCCGGGAGCGACGGCGAGTTCGCCTACCTCATGCTCGAGCCCGGCGGCGTCGCCGCGATCGCCAACACGCATCTCCCCTGCTGCCCGTACACGCCGTACCGGATCGTCAACCGGGGCATGCAGCGCGATGCGGCCCTCGCGCAGGAGAACAACACGAGGGTGCGGCGCGTCTCGAAGCACGTCGACGCGCTCGAGCCGGTCCTCGCCGCGGGCGTGCCCACGTTCTTCACCGGCGACTTCAACACCCCGTCGTGGCGGGACTGGACCGCCGAGGCGGTCGAAGCACGAGGATTGCCCTATCCCATCCGGTGGCCCGTCTCGCTGGCCATGGAGGATGCGGGCTTCGTCGACTCCTACCGCTCGGTGCATCCGGATCCGGTCGCCGACCCGGGCTTCACGTGGACGCCTGGCTACCCGGCCCCGTTCGTGTATCCGTGGGACGTGCACGATCGGATCGACTTCGTCTGGGCCGCGGGGCCGGCTGTCGCGCTCGAGAGCTCCGTCGTGGGCGAAGTCGCGGCGAACGCCGACATCGTCGTGACCCCGTGGCCGACCGACCACCGCGGTGTCGTCTCGACCTTCGAGGTCACGCCGGCCGAGCCCCCCTGCTGGTCGCCGCGTCCGGGGAGCGTTCCCGTGTTGGAGCGCCACTGGACGTCACGTTCCATTCGCTTGGCGGTGCCGGCGAACATGTCGCCCTCGTCGACGCCGTCTCCGGCACCCCGGTGTCCGAGCTCCCGGTCGGTCCCCCGCCCACCACCGACGGGACCGTGACGATGGATACGGCGGGCCTGGCGCAGGGACCGTACGAGATCCTCCTGCTCGACGGCGCGGACGCGGAGCTCGCGCGCGACACGGTGGTGCTCGTCGACGACGGACAGCTCCCCGTCCTCACCCTCGCCGACGAGACGCTCGAGGGCGATCAGGAGCTCGAGGTCGCGTGGACCTTCGCGCCTGGGAACCGGTTCGACTGGTTCGGGATCTTCCGTGCCGGACTCAGCGCGAAGACCGGGACGATCAAGGCCTGGCGCTACCTCGACGGGGCGGTGGACGGCACGACGACGATGGGCGCGAACGTCCGCGGGGCCGCCTCGTGGCCGCTTCCGGCGGGCGACTACGAGCTGCACCTCTGCCTGGACGACAGCTACCGGTGCCGCGTCGCCGTGACGTTCAGCGTGTCGAGCTGACTCAGGCGAGCGCGACCAGGTCGAGCAGCTCGTCGTCCCACCAGGCGAGGTCGCCGTCTGGCATCATCAGGACCCGTTGCGGTGCAAGCGCCTCCACGAACCCGACGTCGTGACTCACGAGGACCATGGATCCGGACCAGGTCGAGAGCGCCTCGGCGACCGCCGTGCGTGAAGGCGGGTCGAGGTTGTTCGTCGGCTCATCCAGCAGGACCAGGTTCCGACGTCCGGCTACGAGCTGCGCCAGCGCGAGCTTGGTCTTCTCCCCGCCCGACAGGGTCCCGGACTCCTGGAACGCTACCTCGCCCGTGAGCCCGAACATGCCGAGCAGGGCGCGCAGGTCCTGATCCGACGCGTCGTTCGACTCGGCCCGCACGTGCGCGAGCACCGAGACCTCGTCGCGCAGCAGCTCGTGCTCCTGCGCGTAGTACCCCATCGAGACCCCGTGTCCCAGGCGGAACGAGCCCGCATCCGCCCACGTCACCCCGGCGAGGATCCGCAGCAGGCTCGTCTTGCCGGCTCCGTTCAGCCCCATGACGAGCAGGCGCTCGCCCCGCTCCACGCGGAAGGTCACCCCCTCGAACACGGGCGGTCCGCCGTACCCCTTCGCCAGCCCTTCGGCGTCGATCACGACCTCACCCGCGTGGGGCGGATCGGGGAACCGGTAGCGGACGATGCGCTCCCGACGGGGTCCCGCGATCGCGTGCTCGGCCAGACGCTCGACGCGCGTGTCCAGCGTCTTGGCCTTGCGCGTGCGCTTGCCGCCTTGACCACGCATCGAGTCCGCCGCGGTCTTCAGGCGGCGGATCTCCGCCTGCTGGCGGTCGGCGAGGGCCCGGAGACGGATCTCGTCTTGCCGGCGAGACTCCCGGTACTCCGAATAGGTCCCCCGGTACTGGATCACGCCGTCTCGATCCAGGTGCAGGATCCGTGTGATCGAGGCGTCGAGCAGCGCGAGGTCGTGGCTGACCACGACGAGGGCGCCCTTGTACCCGGCGAGGAACCGCATCAGCCAGTGCTTCGCGTCGCTGTCCAGGTGGTTCGTCGGCTCGTCCAGCAGGAGGGCGTCCGACCCCGCGAACAGGATCCTCGTGAGCTCCAGTCGCCGCCGCTCACCGCCCGACAGGGCACGAACGGGCAGGTCCAGCCGGTCGGGCGAAAGGCCGAGGCCCGCAGCGATCCGCCGCACGTCGGCCTCGCCCGAGTAACCGCCGGCGTGTCGGTAGCGCTCCTCGAGCCGAGCGAACCGCTGGACGCTCGTGTCCGTGGGCCGCTCTTCCATGGCCAGGCGCGCCTTTTCCGTGCGCTCGGCGAGCTCGAGGAGGTCTCGGGCCTGGAGCGCGTGCCCGAGCCCCGATCGATCGTCCTCCGCCCGGTGCTGGCGTGGGTCCTGGCGCAGGTACCCGAGCCGTCCCCGAAGCACGATCTGCCCGGCAGCGGCCTCGCGCTCACCGGCCAGGACCTTCAGCAGGCTGGTCTTGCCGGCGCCGTTGCGCCCGACGACGCCCACCTTGTCCCCTTCCTGGAGGGACAGGGACAACCCGTTCAGGAGCGGCCGTCCCGCAGCCTCCACCGCGAGGTCGCGAACCTCGAGCGGGATCATCGGGGATCCTTCGGGGACGGGGTGAGGATCATGGGACGGTCTCCTGATCGGTGGGCTCGTTCGGAAGGGCGCGGGGGGCGCCGGGGGTGGAACCGAGGAGGTCGTCCTAGCTCACGAGGCAAGTCTAGCGGCCCGTGAACGCTCGGGGAACCATCCTTCCTCCGGAGGGACCCACCGCCCCATCAGCTCTAGCATGGGGCGGTGGAGCGTTCACCGGCCTTCCTGTTCGACCTCGACGGAACCCTCGTCGACAGCGTGTACCAGCACGTGCTCGCATGGCAGGACGCGCTGGACGCGGCCGGCATCGAGCTCTCGGTTTGGCGGATCCACCGGAAGGTCGGCATGAGCGGCGGCCTGTTCGCGAACGCCCTGCTGCGGGAGACCGGACGAGAGGTGACCACCGAACAGGCCGCCGAGCTGCGGCGGCTCCACGCCGAGTCCTACGCTTCCCGGGGACCGCGCGTCCGGCCGCTCCCCGGTGCCCGCGAGCTCCTCGCGCACCTGACGGCCACCGGCGCTCGATGGGCGATCGCGACCAGCGGCTACCGTGAATCCGCCGGGCCGACGATCGAGCTCTTGGGCGTTCCGGAAGGCGTGCCGGTGATCACCCGGGACCTCGTCGAACGGGCGAAGCCCGACCCCGACCTGTTCCTCGCAGCCGCCGAGCGGCTCCGCGTGGACATCGAAGACTGCGTGGTCGTCGGCGACAGTGTGTGGGATCTTCTCGCTGCTCGGCGGGCGCGCGCCCTCGGCGTCGGCGTCCTCTCCGGCGGCTACGGACGCGAGGAGCTCGAACGGGCCGGCGCGTACCGTGTCTACGAGGACCCGTCGGACCTGCTTGCCCACCTGGACGAGGTGGGCCTGCGGTGACGTCGAGAGACGTGGGTTCGGCGTGTCGGAGCGGGGATCTGAACCCAGACGGCCTTGCGGCCACTGGGCCCTCAACCTAGACCCGCTCATCGCACCGAGTACCGGCTCGTGTCGTCCAGCGCTCTGACCTGCACGAGTATCAACGCACCAACGTGCTTCGGCGGCCTCTGGAACCGGCTTCGATGGTTCGCGGGGGAATCGGTGGGGGAAAGCCGGCCTGCCCGGTTGGGGCGTCAGCCCTCGGTGCGGTGAGGCTTGGTTCGGATCTGGGCACTCCGCGTCGAAGCCTGCGCCGGCAAGCCGACCCCGATCATGTGCCGCCCGCCTGACCTGAGACCGTCCCGATAGATGGAGGTGCACCTCCGCGCCCTCGGCTACTTCGGCTAGTCGTCTCTGGGCCGGCCCTTCAGGTTCGAACCGCGATGACGCGAAAGGCGTCGACGGGCTTGCTGAAGCCTTTGAGCTGCAGGGCGTTGACGGCCTCCGTCTCGGCCCGATCTTCGAGGGTCGCCTTGAGCCGCTGACTGATGAGGATCTCGCCGGGAGCGGCGGCATCGCAGAGCCGGGAGGCGAGGTTGACGACGCTCCCGATGGCCGCGTAGTCGTATCGGCCCTCGAAACCGATGCGGCCGAGCGTTGCGTAGCCGGTCGTGACCCCTACTCCGAGGCCAAGGTCGTACCCGCGCTTGCGCCAATCGGCCGCGAGCTCTGCTACGCGCTCGCGCACCTCGACGGCCGTGCGCACCGCCGCGAGCTGGTGCTCAGGGTCGGGAACCGGGTCGTTGAAGAACGCCATGAGCCCGTCGCCGGCGAAGTGCTCCACAGTCCCCCCGTGGGCGGCAACGAGCGCGCCGACCACCAGGTGGTAGGCGCGCAGAACATCGAGGACCTCCTCCGGCTCGGCGGTTTCCGCGAACGCGGTGAAACCCCGGAGGTCGCAGAACAGAGTGGTGATCTCGCGTCGGTGACCGGCCAGGAGCCTCTCGCCCTCGTCGCTCGAGAGCAGGCTCGCGACCTGCGGCGCGAATCGCGCCAGCTCGATCCGCTGCCGCTCGACCGTCTGGAAGAGGCGCACGTTCTCGATGGCCACGACGACCTGATCGGCGAAGGTCTGCAGGAGCGTGATCTCGCCCTCGCTGAAGGGCTTGACCGTGTTCCGACCCACCGCGATGGCGCCGATCGGCTCGCCGTCCTTGAGCATCGGAACCCCGAGCGTCGTCCGATACCCGCCGGCGTCTTGGAGCTTCGTCAGCGAGTAGTCGGGATCGTCGAGGACGTCGACGATGTGGACCACTCCGCGCTCGAGGACCGTGCGACCGATCACCGAGCCGCGCTCCGGTGCATAGACGTGGTCCCGGACCAGTCGTTCGTATTCGGGTCCGAAGCTCGTGAAGGCGGCCATCTGGTACACGTCACCGACCCGCCGTGCGATGTTGCCGCTATCGGCGTGACACAGGAGAACGGCACGATCGATCACGGTCTGGAGCACACTGTCGAGGTCGAAGGTCGATCCGGCAACCGTCTGGATGACGTCGTGAACCGCCGCCGCACGATCCTCTGCTTGCTTCAGCTCCCGTTGGAGGTGAGCGAGCTGATCGCGAGCGTCAGCGTCGCTCAATGGCTCGTCACCATCCGCTGATCCATCTGTGCCCAATCGGTTCATCCCTTGTCTCCGATCTCCCTGGAGTCTGGACCGTTGCGACGGTCCGAGCCAAACGGGTGCTGGGGAAGATCTTGGGGAATGACGGAGCCCGGAGGGCGAACGTGCTCTCCGGGCTCCTTGCGTTTCCGCTGTTGGTTGGCGTGTCGGAGCGGGGATTTGAACCCCGACGGCCTTGCGGCCACTAGGCCCTCAACCTAGCGCGTCTACCAAGTTCCGCCACTCCGACGGGAAGCACGGCGATTCTACCAACCGGGGTCCGCGGGAACGGTACGGCTCGTGCCGGGTCAGTCCCACTTCCAGGAGAGCCAGAACGTGGACACACCGAAGAGCACGGCGGTTACCACGGTGATCCGGTCCAGTCGCCGCTCGAGAGACGTACCCCCGGACAACGTCGAGCCGCCCCCGAACATGTCCGAGAGACCGCTCCCCTTTCCCGAGTGCAGGAGGATGAACACGATCAGGAACAGCGACGACAGGACGTTCAGGACCAGGGCTATCACGTCCAACATGGCGTGGAGTCTACCGGCTGATGCCGGCTAGGACTCGGAGGGAACCTCGGGGATCTCGAGGATCGCCCGGTCGGCGAGCGGGAAGTGGCAGGCCGCGACCTGGCCGGGGTGGTGGGGCTCCAGCTGCGGCTCCTCCTCCTTACACTTCGGGAACTGGGCGTTGGGGCAACGCGGATGGAAGCGACACCCCGAGGGAGGGTCGATCGGTGATGGGACGTCGCCCTCGAGGATGATCCGCTTCTTGGCCGCCGCCAGATCCGGGTCCGGGATCGGCACCGCGGACAGCAGGGCCCCGGTGTACGGATGCTTCGGGTCCCGGTAGAGCGTGCCCCCCGAGGCCATCTCGACGATCTTGCCCAGGTACATCACGGCGACGCGATCCGAGACGTGCTTGACGACCGAGAGGTCGTGCGCGATGAACAGGTAAGTCAAGCCGAGCTCCTCCTGGAGATCCTCGAGCAGGTTCAGGACCTGGGCCTGGATCGAGACGTCGAGCGCCGAAACCGGCTCATCGCACACGATGAGCTTCGGGCGGAGCGCCAGCGACCGCGCCACGCCGATCCGCTGACGCTGCCCGCCGGAGAACTCGTGCGGGTACCGGTTGTAATGCTCGGGGTTGAGGCCGACCAGCTCCATCAGCTGCTGGACCTCGCCCTTGACCTTGCCCCTCGGCACGATGCGATGCAGGCGGAAGGGCTCGCCGATGATGGAGCCGACCGTCTTGCGGGGGTTCAGCGAGGCGAACGGGTCCTGGAAGATCATCTGCATCTCGCGGCGGAGCTCGCGGAGCTCGCCCCCCTTCAGCCGGGTGACGTCCTGACCCTCGAACTCGATGGTCCCCTCGGTGGCCGGGTAGAGCCTCATGACGACCCGCGCGAGCGTGGACTTGCCGCAGCCCGTCTCCCCCACCAGTCCCAGGGTCTCGCCCTTGTGGATGTCCAGGTCCACGCCGTCCACGGCATGGACGTCGCCGATCCGCTTCTGGAACAAGATCCCGCGCGTGATCGGGAAGAGCTTGCGGATCCCCCGGAGCCGGACGAGCGGCGTCTCCCCGGACCGCGGCTCGGGCTCGGCGCGTTCGGTGACCTCGACGCTCATACCTTCACCTCGACGTCCTCGCGGAAGATGCGCTCCTTGTCGGCGAGCGGCAGGTGGCACGCGGACGCGTGGTGCCCGTCGGCAGGGAGCAGCTCGGGCTCGTCCGTGCGGCACCGGTCGAAGGCGTGGGGGCACCGAGGATGGAACGAGCATCCCGGAGGCAGGAAGATCAGCGACGGGGGCAACCCCCTGATGGGGACCAGTCGCTCCCCTTCCTTGAAGATGTCAAGGCGCGGGATCGAGCGCAGGAGCCCCCACGTGTAGGGGTGGTGCGCCGCATAGTAGATGTCGCGCCGGTCGCCGGACTCGACCACCTTGCCCGCGTACATCACGTTGATGTGGTCGCAGTGTTCGGCGACGACGCCGAGGTCGTGCGTGATGATCACGACCGCCGCGTTGAACTCCTCCTTCAGCCGGTCGATCAGGTCGAGGATCTGCGCCTGGACCGTCACGTCGAGCGCCGTCGTCGGCTCGTCGGCGATCAGCAGGTCCGGGTTCAGAGACAGGGCCATCGCGATCATCGCCCGCTGCCGCATCCCGCCGGAGAACTCGTGCGGGTACTGGTCGGCCCGCTCGTCGGGGCGTGGGATGCCGACCCGGCGGAGCATCTCGACGGCCTGCTCCCGGGCTTCCTGCTTGGACACCTTGTGGTGGACCCGGACGGCCTCCGCGATCTGGTTCCCCACCTTGTAGTAGGGGTGCAGGGACGTCATCGGGTCCTGGAAGATCATCGAGATCTTCGCGCCCCGGATCGTCCGCAGCTCCTCGTTGCTCATCGTCACGAGGTCCTGCCCCTGGAAGATGATCTCGCCCTCGATCTTGGCCTGATGCTTGTTGATCAGCCCCATCACCGTGAGGAACGACACGCTCTTGCCCGAGCCCGACTCCCCCACGACGCCGAGGGTCTCTCCGGCCTGCAGCGTGAACGAGATGCCGTCGACGGCCTTGACCACGCCGTCGTCCGTGGGGAAATGGACCTTGAGGTCGCGCACCTCGAGGAGCGGGTCCGCCACTACGTGTACCTCACCCGTGGGTCCAAGAAGGCGTAGGCGACGTCCACCAGGAGCGTCGCCAGCGCGATGAAGAACGCACCGAAGATCGTGACGCCCATGACGGACGGGAAGTCGTTGTTGAAGATGGCACGCACCGCGTACTGCCCGACACCGGGCAGGTTGAACACCGTCTCGGTGATGAACGCGCCACCGAGCAGGGTCGCTAGGTCGAGCCCGAACATCGTCACGACCGGCGTCAGCGCGGCGCGCAGGCCGTGACGGTAGATGACGCGCTTCTCGGGCAGCCCCTTGGCGCGCGCCGTCCGGATGTAGTCCTCCCCCATCGTCTCGATCAGGTTGCCCCGGATCATCCGCGCGTAGAACGCGGCGAAGGTGAGCGACAGGACCGTCCACGGCAGGAGGAACCTTCCGTGGAGGACCGCCTCGACCACGTTCTCGCCGATCGGGATGCCCGACGGCGGCGCCCATTGCAACTTGAACCAGAAGACGTAGAGGAACAGGTAAGCGAGCCAGAACACCGGGGCCGAGACACCGAACAAGGCGAACACCATCCCCGCGCGATCCCAGATGCTGCGCCGCTTGACCGCTGAGATGATCCCGATCGGGACGCCGATCAGCACCCACATCGCCGCCGCCCCGAAGGCCAGCGTCAGCGTGACCGGCAGGCGGTGGAAGATCTCTTCCTTCACCGGGACGAAGTTCCCGTACGAGTAGTAGACGTCCTCGTCCAGGAACAGGCCTGGCCACGGAACCAGGCCCTTGGCGAACCGCGCGTACTGGACGTAGATCGGCTTGTCCAGGCCGAAGGCCTTCCGGGCCGCCTCGACGTTCTCGGGACTGGTCGCCCGGCCGACGGCTCGCCGGGCGGGATCGGCCGCCGGCAGCTTCACGAAGATGATGAACGTGATCAGGGAGACGACGAACAGGACCAGGATCATGAACAGCGAGCGTCGGATCAGGTATCTGCCCATCCCGCCCCGAATCTTACTCCGGCCTCACGAGGCGAGGGAGCCGCCCTCCCGGGCGGCCCCCCCTCGTGCCTCGGTGCCTCCGAACCTCTCCCTTCTCGACCTCCCGGCCTACGCCTGCGCGTCCGGGTGGATCGAGAGGGCGTCGATCGCCACCACACCGGCGAACTGGTCGAACGAGTAGTTCACGATCCGCGAGGACGTGACATCGACCGAGTTGTCGAACAGGTACGGAACCCACGCCACGACGTCTTCCATCAACGTCGTGTCGAGGTCCGCCCATCCCTGGAAGCGATCGTCGCCCACCAAGGCGTTGGCCGTCGCGATCTGCTCGTCGACGCTCGGGACCTCGGTCACTTCGTAGCCGGCCTCCGACAGCAGGTCCGGGCTGGCGCCCACGAGACCGTAGTTGCAGCAGCTCGGGAAGATCGCGGTCGAGCCGAACAGCGGGTCAGCGAACGTGTACCCGTCCGGGAAGTCCTTGCCCCAGGCCGGGGCGAGGCAGATGGCCCCCAGAGCGCTCGGGTCGTTGCACTTCGCGTACATCGTCGTGCGCTCGAAGGACTTGATGTCGAACGTCAGCCCCAGTGGCTCCATGTTCTGCTGGATCAGGGCCGCCTGGTCCGGGTACGGGTCAGCCTCGTCCGTGAAGGCGAGGATGCCCGAGCACTCCGGCGCGTCGCAGACCCCGTCGCCGTCCGTGTCGTACACCGACTGCGCCATCTCGGCCTGCGCAGCCGCGATGTCACCGGCGCTGTTCGGCGTGGCGTATGGGTCGTAGTCGGCGAGCAGGTTGTCCTGGAGCGAGTTCACCATGATGTGACCCGCGATCTCACCAACGGATTCGCCGCCGCGCAGGGTCCGCATCCCGGCCTTGTCCAAGGCCAGGTTGACGGCTTTGCGCACGTGCACGTCGTCGAACGGCGGCGCCGCCACGTTGAACGAGATGTAGCGGACCCCGTCCGATGGGTTGATGTGCAGCAACGGCTGCAGCGTCGGATCGGTGGAGTACTGGCGCAGGATCTGCGGCGGCACGATGCCGTCGATGACCATGTCCAGCTCCCCGGCCAGGACCTTGTTGTACAGGTCGTTGTTGTCCCCGCCGATCGTGACGTTGATCGCGTCCGCGTAGGCCGGCCGGAGTCCGTCCGTGGCCGGGTCGTACGACGGGTTGCGTACCAGCTGGATCGCCTGGCCCGGCTCGTAGCCTGCCACCGCGGACTGCTCGTCCGCCGGGAGCGAGAAGTCGAGCGCCTCGCTGCCGAGGAACATGTACGGGCCCGTGGCCACCAGGAACCGGCCGTAGTCCTTCGTGTGGCCTTCCGCCGCACCGAGGGGCTCGTCCTCGCCGTCCGGCGGGATCGGCGCCGTCGCCGCCATCGCGAACAGGTACGGCAGGTAGCCAGCCGGAGCGGTCAGCGTGACGACCAGGGTGCTCTCGTCGGGCGCCTCGAGCCCCGTGATCGTGTCGGCGTCACCGTCTTGGAATTCCGAGAACCCCTCGATGATGGAGTAGTAGAAGTTGTAGCCGTTGACCGACGCGTCGGGGTCGGATTCCCGCTCGAGCGCCCGGATGATGTCGGCGGACGTCACCGCGACGTCCTCGAACGGCGGCGAGTAGTTGATGCCGCTCTTCAGCGAGAACGTATAGGTGAGCCCGTCGGAGGAGATCTCCGGCAAGTCCGCTGCGATGTCCGGCTGCAGCTCCGCGCCGCCCTCGGCCGTCGTCTTGCCGTTGTACGACAGGAGCGTCCGGAGCAGGCAGCAACGGTAGAACTCCCACGTGAGGGAGTAGTACTCCTTCTGTGGGTCGAACGCGGCGCTCACGTCGCCGAGCAACGCCAGCTCGAGCGTGCCGCCCGGCTGGACGTCACCGGTGACACCGGTCTCGCCCGTGCCACCCGTGGTTTCGCCCGTCGCGCTGGGCTCGTCCCCGTCGCCGCCACACGCGGCCGCGACGAGCGCCAAGACGGCGACGAGCGCCAATACCTTGAGATATCGCCTCACGGAACCCCCCTCTCCTAGTCCTGCTGAGCGAACCATCTCCCGGGCATCGCGTGCCCGAGGTCGTTCCTCACTCTCGATCGCGGGTCCCCTCCGGGTCCTCCTTTCGGACGCAGGTCTCCGCCTACTTGTACGGTCAGCCGCCGGTCCGGGGATCGAGGGCGTCCCTGAGACCGTCCCCGACCAGGTTGAACGCGAGCGTGGTCAGGAACAGGAACAGACCGGGGAACAGCATCATCCACCAGGCCACGGTGAAGATCGTGCCTGCGTCCGAGAGCATCCGGCCCCACGAGGGCACCTCCTGCGGGACGCCGACCCCGAGGAACGACAGGGCGGCCTCGAACAGGATGTTGTTCGGGATGATCAGCGTCGTGTAGACGATGATCGGCGCGGCGACGTTCGGCAGGATCTCTCGGAACATGATCCGGCGGTTCTTCGACCCCATGGACCGGGCCGCCTCGACGAACTCCTTCTCGCGCAGGGACAGGACCTGGCCGCGCACGATACGGGCGATGTAGGGCCAGCTGAACAGGCCGATGACGTAACTCACCAGCAGCAGCCCGGGCTTGATCAGCCCGCCGAGACAGCCGTCCTTCGACACGCCGCAGGCGGACACGAGGCCGAGCGCCAGGAGTAGCACCGGAAGCGACAGCACCACGTCGATCATCCTCGAGATGAGGGTGTCGACCTTGCCGCGGTAGAAGCCCGCCAGCATCCCGAGCGTTATCCCGATCATGGTGGCCATGCCCGTGGCGAAGAAGGCGATGAACAACGACGTCCGCGCGCCGTACGCCACCCGAACCAGGAGGTCGCGCCCGGCCGTGTCGGACCCGAACCAGAACTCGCCGTTCGGGCCGAGCGGGATGCCGAAGCTGTCCAGCTGCTCGAGATGCACCGCGTTGGGATCGTGGAAGACCTTTGCGATGAGCGGCGATAGGAACGCGATCAGGATCATCAAGATGACGATCACGAGCCCGGCGATCGCGAACTTGTCCTTGCGGAATCGACGCCAGAACAGCTCCCAGGGCGATCGACCGAGTACCTGCGGAGCGACCTCGACGCTGACCTCCGGCTCGAGCGGAGCGTCGGCGGCAGGGTCGGACGTGACCTGGGCCATCTGCGCTTGTTCTCCCTCTCCGGAGCGGAACGCCGCATCTTAGTCTCGGGTCGCCACCCGAGACAACGCGCCTGCGCCGAACTATACGCCTCGTCCATCCGGCGGACTTGCGACTTCCTGCCCTGGCCGCCGGCCACGCTCGAGGCCGCGTCAGCGCCCGAGCAGGCTCACGAGAAGCGGGACGACGTCGACGCCGGCGAGCAGGCCGAGCGAGCCCCGGGAGCAGGCACGCTCGCCGAACTCCGTGGAGCCGTCCGACGTGACGGAGGCGCCCGCGACCACCAGCGGGACGGGCTCGGCCGTGTGAGCCTTGCGGACGCATGAGGTGGAGTGGTCCGCGGTGACGGCGATCACGGTCCGCCCGAGGTCGAGCCCGCCGAGCACCTCCGCGAGGAAGGCCCGGTCGATGAGGGAGATGACGTCCCGCTTGTCCTCGGCTCGCCCGTCGTGCGCCGGAACGTCGGGACCCTTGATGTGGACGTAGAGAGCGTCGAACCCGTCCAGGGCCTCCAGGGCGAGACCGGCCCAGCGCGCGAAGTCCTCCTCGGTCGCGAGGCGCGGAGCGTCCACCGGGGCCATCCCCAGCAAGATCGCGATGCCCCGCTCGACCGGCATCTCGACGAAGCATCCCCACGTGGGGCCGAAGCGGTCGCGGATCGGTTGCAGACGTGGCCGGTGATCGCCCCCGTCCCGCGTCAGGATGAGGTTGCCGGGGAGTTTCCCGGCGTGCCGTCGGCGGGCGTTGAGCTCGGAGGCCTCGAGGATCCGATACGAGCCCTCGACGAACCCGTTCGTGATCTCGGCCGCACGCCGCGCCGCCTCCGTGTCGTCGAGCGGTTCGCAGCGCGCCACGACGGGCTCGAAGGTCTCGAGGGCCACGCCGAGCGACCCCTCCTTGCGGTAGGCCGGATCCGTGTTGGAGACCTCGCCCGAGAGCGGCCCCTTCGGCGAGCGGATCACCAGCACCCCGCGGTGCTCGATCGTGGCCAGCAGGTCGAACGTCGCGCCCCCGGGGAGCCGGAGCTTCTCGTTCACCTCGGCGGCGAGCGCGTGGGCTTCCTCGGAGGTGAGATCGCGGCCGACGCGACGATCCACGATCTCCGGCCATCCGGCCGTGGCGAAGTTGACGCGGTAGGCGAGGTCGCCGTCGTGGAAGTCCATCCCGGCGCCGATCGCCTCCACAACCCCGCGGCCCGGATGCTCTTGGCTGGGGTCGTAGCCGAGGATCGCGAACACCGCGATGTCCGACTCGGGGGCGATCCCTTCCCCTACCGTGATCACCGTCCCCGTCCGACCTTGCCGCGCAAGCGCATCCAGCATCGGGGTGTCGGCTGCCTCGAGCGGGGTCCGTCCGTCGAGCTCGGGGATGGGGTCGTCGCCGAGACCGTCGAGGCAGACGTAGAGGAGTCGGTTCACCCTGGCCTCCAGCTCAGCGGTACCGGACGATGAGCGCGAACTCCTCGGGATCGAGGCTCGCGCCCCCGACCAATGCTCCGTCGATCTCCGGGTGGGCCATGAAGTCGCGGATGTTCCCCGGCTTCACGCTCCCCCCGTACTGGATCCGGACGGTCCCGGCCGCCTCGTCCGAGCACGCCGCGGCCACCGCCCGGCGGATCAGGCCGATCACCTCGCCGGCGTCGGCCGGTTCGGCCGTGCGACCGGTCCCGATCGCCCAGATCGGCTCGTAGGCGACGACGAGCTTCCCGGCGTCCTCCGGGCGCACACCCTGGAGCGCGCGCCGGATCTGGCCGGTGACCTTCTCCTCGGTTGCGCCGGTATCCCGCTCGCGCAAGGTCTCACCCACGCACAGGATCGGCACCATCTCGTGCGAAAACACGGCACGCACCTTCCGGTTCACGGCCTCGTCGGTCTCGCCGAAGTGCTCTCGCCGCTCCGAGTGCCCCACGATCACGTACCGCACCCGCAGGGCCTGCAGCATCACCGGCGACACCTCTCCGGTGAACGCGCCCTTGCTCTCCCAGTGGACGTTCTGCGCGCCCAACCCGTACGGCAACCGGTCGCTCGCGATCAGGGTCTCGATCGTCCGCAGGGCGGTGAACGGCGGAGCGATCACGACCTCGACGCGCTCGGCGTCGTCGTTGTCGAGCAGGTAGGACAGCTTCTGGACGGTCTGGATCGCTTCGAGGTGGGTCTTGTGCATCTTCCAGTTGGCGGCGACGATCGGGCGGCGCTCCGTCACGCCTGTACCTCCAGGACCGCCAGCCCGGGCAGCGTCCGGCCCTCGAGGAACTCGAGCGATGCGCCGCCTCCGGTCGATAGGTGATCGAACCCGTCCTCGAGCCCGTACGCGGCGATCGCGGCCAGGCTGTCGCCTCCGCCCGCCACGCGGAACGCGCTCGAGCCGGCGATCGCGGCCGCTACGCTCCGCGTGCCCTCGGCGAACGGTTCCAGCTCGAACACGCCCATCGGGCCGTTCCACAGGATCGTCTTGGCTTCGGCGATCGCGCCGGTGAACGCCTCGACGCTCCGGGGCCCGATGTCGAGCCCCAGCTCCTCGTCCGGGACCCCGACGGCGGAAACGACGTGATGAGGTGCGTCGGCCGTGATCTCGGGCGCGGCCACGACGTCCTCGGGCAGCTCGATCATCACGCCGCGCTCCACCGCGCGCGAGCGCGCCGCGCGCACCTCGTCGAAGCGCTCGGGTTCGACGAGGCTCCGGCCGACACGGCCGCCGTCCGCCGCGATGAACGTGAACGCCATCGCGCCCCCGACGAGGAGGGCGTCCACGCGCTCGACGAGCGCCTCGATCGCCCCGAGCTTGTCGGAGACCTTCGCGCCGCCGAGCACCGCCACGTAGGGGCGCTCCGGGCCGTCGAGCAGGCCCGACAGGGCGGCCACCTCGCGCTCGAGGAGCCGTCCGGCGGCGACGGGACTCCGCCGCTCGAGCATCACCGCCGGGAGCGCGGCGACCGAGGCGTGCTCCCGATGGACGGCGCCGAAGGCATCGTCCACGTAGGCGTCGGCGAGCGCGGCGAGCTCGCCGGCGAAGCCGCGGTCGTTCGCCTCCTCGCGCGGGTCGAACCGGAGGTTCTCGAGCATCACGACCTCGCCGGGCGACAGGTGGTCGCACGCCGCTTCGACGTCCGGGCCGACGACGGCGTCGAGCGGCATCACGTCCCGCCCGAGGAGCTCGGCGAGGCGGTCGGCCACAGGAGCCATCCTCAGCTCCTCGACCACCGCGCCCTCCGGCCGGCCGAGGTGCGAGGCCACCACGAGCGATGCCTCCGACCCGAGGAGCTCCTTGATCGTCGGCAGGCTCGCGCGGATCCGAGCGTCGTCGGCGACGGCGCCGTCGGCCAGCGGGACGTTGTGGTCGACGCGGACGAAAACCCGCACGCCCGCGACGTCGCCGAGACCGTCGAGCGTTCGGAGCGCCACCGTGTCAGCCGAGACGGGCCGCGACCAGGTCGACGAGGTCGGCGAGCCGGTTGGAGTACCCCCACTCGTTGTCGTACCAGCCGATGACCTTCGCGACGTCGCCCATCACCATGGTTGCCGACGCGTCGAACGTGCACGAGGCGGGACTCCCCACGATGTCGCTGGAGACGATCGGGTCCTCGGTGTAGACGAGCTTCCCGGCCAAGGGCCCGGAGGACGCCGCGGTCGAGTACGCCGCGTTGACCTCCTCGATCGTCACCTCGCGTCGCAGGTTGGCCACGAGATCCGTCACCGAGCCGTCGGGCACCGGGACGCGCATCGCGAGGCCGTCGAGCTTTCCCTTCAGGTGCGGGAGCACGAGGCCGGTCGCCTTCGCCGCACCCGTGGTGGTGGGGATGATGTTCACCGCGGCCGCGCGAGCTCGGCGGAGATCCGGATGCGGCAGGTCGAGGATCTGCTGGTCGTTGGTGTAAGCGTGGATCGTCGTCATGAACGCCTGCTCGATCCCGAACGCGTCGTCGAGCACCTTGGCCATCGGAGCCACGCAGTTCGTGGTGCACGAGGCGTTCGAGATGACGTTGTGCTGGGTGGGATCGTAGGCGTCGTCGTTCACGCCGAGGACGACCGTGAGGTCCTCTCCCTTCGCCGGTGCGCTGATGATGACCTTCTCGGCGCCGGCCTCGATGTGTTTGTCGGCCTTGTCGCGGTCCGTGAACAGGCCGGTGGACTCGATCACGATCTGTGCCCCGAGCTCCTTCCAGGGCAGTTCGGCGGGGTCACGAACGGCGAGGACGCGGAGCTCGTCACCGTTCACCCTGATGCCGTTCTCGGAGAGGCCGACGTCACCGTCGAAGCGGCCGAGCACGGAGTCGTACTTCAGCAGGTGCGCGAGCGTGCGCGCGTCCGTGATGTCGTTGACGGCGACGAAGTCCCAATCCTTGCCGGCCCTCTTCGCGGCGCGGAAGAGGTTGCGTCCGATCCGGCCGAAGCCGTTGATGCCGACCTTGACGCCCATCGGGGGTCCTCCTCGTGTGGGATCCGACCCATCCTAGCCGCTGGCTCGGAGCGACCGCCCGGCCGCCGACGGGTGTCCCGGCGCGGATTCAGCGGTCGAGATCGCGGTGGTCGACGGAGGCGGAGAGCCCCTTGTCGCGGAAGAACTGCGCGAGATCGTCCACGACCACGACCGAGCGATGACGTCCACCCGTGCAGCCGACGGCGACGGTCAGGTAGGACTTCCCTTCAGCCACGAACCCCGGGACCATGAACCCGAGCAGCGACCGGAGCCGCCGCATGAACTCGCGGTAGGTCTGCTGGCCGCGCACGTAGGTGCGAACGCGCTCGTCGGTCCCCGGGAGCGGACGCAGCTCGTCGATCCAGTGAGGGTTCGGGAGGAAGCGCACGTCCAGCACCAGGTCGGCATCGCGCGGTGCACCGTACTTGTAGCCGAACGCGATCAGGCTGACCTGCAGGCTCTCCTCGGCGGGCGCGTTCGCGAATGCGTCGCGGATCCGATCGCGGAGCTCGTGCGGCGTGAGTCCCGATGTGTCGATGATGAGATCCGCATCCCCCCGCAGGCTCTCCATCATCAGGCGCTCCTTGCGGATGCCCTCGACGACCCGGTCGGCCGGCGCGAGCGGATGCCGCCGGCGCGTGGCCTCGTACCGGTTCACGAGATCCTCGTCGGAAGCCTCCAGGTACACGATCGTGGCGGGGATCTTCAGCTCCTCGAGCTCCTCGAGCGCGCGGGACAGCTCGCCGAAGAACACCCCGCCGCGGACGTCCAGCACGATCGCGACTCGCCCCGGACCACCCGGCCGCGACGCGAGCTCCGCCATCTTCGGCAGCAGCGAGGGGGGGAGGTTGTCTACGACGAAGGTGCCGAGGTCCTCGAGGCACCGGGCGGCCTCCGAGCGACCGGCGCCGGATAGGCCCGTCACGATCGTGATGCCGGTCGACCCGGCGGTGGCGCGTCCGGCGCGCGTGGACCTGGCGGTCTTGCGGGCGCCCTGGGCCTTGGCGGTCACGCGCTCTCCCGGCGGGCCCCGGCGAGCTCGGAGGTCGTCAGCCGCTCGTGGATCGCGCGCGCGAGCTCGGGTCCGATGCCCGGGGTGGAGGCGATGTCCTCCACCGTGGAGCGGGACAGCCGCGCGAGCGAGCCGAACCGCTTCAGCAGCGCCTTCTTCCGGCTCGGCCCAACGCCCGGCACGTCGTCCAGCGGCGACGCGAGCGCCCGGCGCTCGCGCTTCTGCCGGTGGTACGTGACCGCGAACCGGTGCGCCTCGTCGCGCAGGTGCTGCAGGACGAACAGCGCCTCGGACCCCCGCGGGATGCGCAGCGGTTCGGGTCGGTCCGGCATGTAGATCTCCTCGAGCCGCTTCGCCAGGCCGATCGCGGGGATGTGCAGGCCGGCGTCGGCGAGGACGCCGGTCGCCACGGCGAGCTGGCCGCGTCCGCCGTCCACGACGATCAGGGCCGGTGGGTACGCGAACCTGCGCCGGCGCGTGTCGGGCTCCTCTGCGTCGCGGGTCAGGCGCGCGAACCGGCGGCGGAGCACCTCTTCCATGCTGGCGAAGTCGTCCTGGCCGGGTACCCCTTTGATCTGGAACCGGCGGTAGTCGGAGCGCTTCGGCAGTCCGTCCTCGAAGACGACCATCGAGCCGACCGTATCCGTCGGTCCGAGGTTCGAGATGTCGTAGCACTCGATCCGCAGGGGGGCCTGCTGGAGCCCGAGCACGGCTCCGAGCTCCGTGAGGGCTCGCGACCTGGCACCGAAGTCCGACGCCCGCCGGAGCTTGTGGCGCTGGAAGTGGTCGCGGGCGTTCTGCGTCACGGTCTCCATGAGCTTGCGTTTGGCCCCCCGCGCCGGGATCGCGAAGCGTACCGGCCCGCCGCGCCGGGCCTGGAGCCACTCGGCGAGCAGATCGGCGTCGTCCGGGAGCGCGGGGACCAGGACCCGGGGGGGCACCTCGGGGCGCTCCATGTAGAGCTCACGCACGAAGGACGCCACCAGCTGGGCACGGTCGAGCTCCTCCACGCGATCCACGACCCACCCCTTTCGGCCCATCACGCGGCCCTTGCGCACGAAGAACACCTGGAACGCCGCCTCGAGGTCGTCCTCGACCAGGCCGACGACGTCCAGGTCCTCCGGTTGCGTGAGGACCATCTCCTGGTTCTCCAGCGCCCGGCGGGCCGCGGTCAGCTGGTCGCGGAGCTTGGCGGCGAGCTCGTACTCCCGGCGGTCCGAGGCACCATGCATCTCGCGCTCGAGGCGCTGGAGCACGGGCCGCTCGTTCCCGGAGAGGAAGTCGGCGAGCGCGTCCACGTGCCCTCGGTAGGACTCCTCCGTGACGCCGGTGGCCTCCGGGACGCACGGACCGGCGCAGCGCCCGATGTCGTAGTACAGGCACGGACGGCGTGCCCGGGCCCGTTGGTCGAAGAACGCGTTCGAGCAGGTCCGGACCGGGAAGACCCGGGTGAGGGCGTCGAGGGTTTCGCGGATGGCGTAGGCGTGGCCGAAGGGTCCGAAGTACCGGACGTTCTTCCGCTTCGCCCCGCGAAGCACCTGCGCCCGGGGCCATCGCTCCCCCACCGTCAGGGCGAGGTAGGGGTAGGACTTGTCGTCGCGGAACCGGATGTTGAACCTCGGCCGGTGCTCCTGGATCAGGTTGTACTCGAGCATCAGGGCGTCGACCTCGGTGGAGGCCACGATCCACTCGACCGAGTCGGCGGCGCCCGTCATCGCCGCGGTCCTCGGATGGAGCTCGCGCCCCCAGTAGTTCGCGAGGCGCTTGCGCAGCGACCGCGCCTTGCCCGCGTAGACGACGCGCCCGTCGGCGTCTCGGAACAGATAGGCGCCGGGCGCGTCCGGGATCGTCGCGGGTTCCGGCCGGGGCACGCTCACACGGTCATCGTATCGCGGGCTTCCGGCAGGCCCCGGAGCCGCGGTGCCGCTCGGGATGGCCTAGGAGACGATCACCGAGCCGCTCATGTTCGAGTGGAAGATGCAGACGAAGTAGTACTCACCGGCCTCGAGCGGCGGGATCGTGTAGTCGATCTCTCCGGGCCCCGTGAGCGGGTCTCCGTCGAACAGCTCGACGGCCTGCGTGTCGTCTTCGTAGATCGCGATGTTGTGCGGTGTGCCGGCGTCGTTGTTCACGAGCGTGATCGTCGTCTTCTCGCCGGCGGGCAGCTCGATCGTGGAGGTGTCGAACGCGATGCCCTCGGCCGTCACGGTGGTCGTCACGCCGCCACCACCCCCGCCGCCGTCCGCCCCGGTCTCACCACCGGGGCCGGTGGCACCCGTGCTCCCGTCACCGCCGGTACCCCCTCCTCCGCCGTCGACGGCCTCGACGCTGCCGGTCATCGTCGGGTGGACCGCGCAGTTGAAGAAGTAGGTGCCCGGGTCGAGCGGGTCTACCTGGTAGTCGAGGACCGCCGGCCCCGAGACCAGCTCACCCTCGAACAGCGGGGTCGTGAGGTCATCCGCGCTGGGGAAGATCTGGATGTTGTGCTGGCCGACCGCCGCGGCGTCGTCGCGGTTGTCGAACTGGATCGTGAAGGGCTCACCGGCGGGCACCTCGATGCAGCTCCCCTCGACGAAGGCCACGCCCTCGGCGACGACGGTCACGACGCCGCCCTCGGCTGGCGTGCACCCGCTCGGCGGGGCGGACGAGGGCTGGACGGGGACCCCGGGCGTGGGGCTCGGGGCGGCGATCGCGAGCTCCTCGATCTCGCCGTACGCGCCGACCAGGAGGTCCTGCGCGAGGGTGTCGTACCACGTGACGTAGACCGTGGACCCATCGGCCGAGGCGGCCACCGAGGGCGACGCGCCCTCGGCCGTCTCCCCTCGAGTCTCGATCGGTTCGAGGGCTCCTTCGGCGCCGCTCGCCGCGACGATCCCCTCCGCCGCGTCTCGCCACGCCACCGCGAGCCCGTCGCCCGCAAGCGCGACCGACGTCCCGGCACCGTCGGCGGTGGCGGATGCGTCGTCCACGTCCGCGACCGATGCGGTCTCGAAGGGCCCGGCCGGTGCCCCCGTGGCAAGGACGACCTGCGAGCCGTCGTAGTAGGTCAGTGCGATGCCGTCGGCCGTCGCCGCCGCGGCGAGCCCCTGTCCGCCCGGGCCGACCTCGAAGCTCACCCAGCCGTTCTCACCATCGTTCGTCGCCACCCACACGTCCCGACCGCCGTCGGTGTACGCGACCGCGGGACCGGCGTCCGTGGCGGCCACCGCCGTCCGGCAGGTGTCGCATCCGCCTGCGGGCGCGACGGGTTCGATCCGCCAGTCGTCCCCGTCGGGCGTCGCGACCTGCACGGAGGAGGACGACGAGGCCGACGTGGAGTAGGCGATCCACGGGGTCGAGCCATCGAGGGCGAGCGAGGGGCCGAACGGCCGCGAATCCGTCACCTGCTGCACCGTGACCTGCTCGGTGGCGTTCGGGTCGCTCGATCCCTCCGCGTAGAACAGTCCGTCGGCCGAGCCCCATACGGCATGGAGACCGCCGTCGCCGTCGATCGCGAGCTGCAAGCCGGTCACCGTGTCGTGGGAGAGATCGACCACGGTGGGTTCGAACGCGGGATTGAACGCGATCGAGACGTTCGGGATCGCCTTCTCGATCGCCAGGGCACCCCGCGTCCACACGCCCTCGGGGCTGGGGGTCGCTAGCAGGACGGCCGGGATGGACGGCGCGCCGACCGGACGCGTGGCGGGCGGGACGCCTTCCGCCGTCTCCTCCGGGAAGCCGAAGTAGGCGACGATCGGCAGCCCCTCCTCGTTCACGACCACCGAGGGGTCGACGCCCGTGTCGTTCAGGGAGTCCGTCACGAACGGGACGAAGCGCGCCCCGGAACCGAACTCGACCTCGACCCGCGTCGGTTCCGCGCACGCCACCGCGACGACGGCCAGGACGAAGGCGAGCGACAGCAGCTTCCTGGGCATGGGCGGGCGCAATCCTAGCAAGCTCCCGGCGCGCCGAGGTTCCACCCCGCTACGCGTCCCGGCTTGCCAGCTGCGGCTCGAGCGGCAGCGTGCCGAGGACCTCGGCGAGGAACCGCCCCGTGTACGAGGAGGGATGCGCCGCGACCGCCTCCGGTGGGCCGGCGACCACGAGCTCGCCGCCGGCGTCTCCGCCGTCCGGACCGAGATCGACGATCCAGTCGGCGGTCTTCACCACGTCGAGGTTGTGTTCGATCACGAGGACCGTGTTCCCCTGGCCGACGAGGCGCTGGAGCACGGCCAGGAGCTTGCGGATGTCCTCGAAGTGCAGACCCGTCGTGGGCTCGTCGAGGATGTACAGCGTGCGCCCGGTCGCGCGCTTCTGCAGCTCCGACGACAGCTTGATCCGCTGCGCCTCACCTCCCGACAGCGTGGGGGCCGGCTGCCCGAGCTTCACGTACCCGAGCCCCACGTCCGACAGCGTCTGCAGGTGCCGCTTGATCGCGGGGATGTTCTGGAAGAACGCGAGACCCTCGTCTACGCTCATCTCGAGCACGTCGGCGATCGAGCGGCCCTTGTACTTCACCTCCAGCGTCTCGCGGTTGTAACGATGGCCCTTGCAGACCTCGCACATCACGTAGACGTCCGGGAGGAAGTGCATCTCGATCTTGATCTGCCCGTCGCCGGCGCAGTTCTCGCACCGTCCGCCGCGGACGTTGAAGCTGAACCGGCCGGGCTTGTATCCGCGCACGCGCGCCTCGGGCACCTGGCTGAAGAGGTTGCGCACGTGGTCGAACACACCGGTGTACGTGGCCGGGTTGGAGCGGGGCGTGCGGCCGATGGGTGACTGGTCGATGTCGATCACCTTGTCGACGTGCTCCCAGCCCGTCATGCGCCGGTGCTTGCCCGGCAGGACGCGCGAGCGGTACACCTTCTGCATCAACGCGCGGAGCAGCACCTCCTGCACGAGGGTGGACTTGCCCGACCCGCTCACGCCCGTCACGCACACGAACAGTCCGAGCGGCACCTCGAGGTCGACGTTCTTGAGGTTGTGCTCGCGCGCGCCGAGCACCTTCAACCACCGGTCCCCCGGCGTCCGGCGGACCTCGGGGGTGGGGATCATGCGACGTCCGGAGAGGAACGCCCCCGTGATCGAGTCCTCGCACTCGAGCAAGCCCTTGAGGTCGCCCGTGTAGACGATCTCGCCTCCCGCCGCGCCCGCGCCTGGTCCGATGTCGACCACGTGGTCGGCGGCCGCGATCGTCGCCTCGTCGTGCTCGATGACGAGGAGCGTGTTGCCGATGTCGCGGAGGCGCACGAGGGTGTCGATCAGCCGCCGGTTGTCGCGCTGGTGCAGTCCGATCGACGGCTCGTCCAGGATGTACAGCACGCCGACGAGCCCGCTGCCGATCTGCGTGGCCAGGCGGATCCGCTGCGCCTCACCGCCCGCGAGGGTCGCCGAGGTCCGCGACAGCGTGAGGTAGTCCAGACCCACGTCCACGAGGAACCGCAGACGTTCGCGGATCTCCTTCATGAGACGCTCGGCGATCATCTCCTCGCGCTCGGACAGCTCGACCGTCTCCACGAAGCGCAGCGTCTCGCGGATCGAGAGCGATGTGAGATCGGCGATGTTCATCCCGCCGACGCTGACCGCGAGCGTCTCGGGACGCAGGCGGGCGCCGCCGCACGCCCGGCACGGGATCTCGCGCATGAACTGCTCCAGCTTGTCGCGCTGGCTCTCCGAGTCCGTCTCGATATGACGCCGCTCGACGGCAGGCAGGACCCCCTCGAACGTCGTCCAGTACGAGCGCGTGCGCCCGTAGCGATTCTTGTACTTGACGTAGATCTCCTGGTCCGAACCCCACAGGATCACGTCGCGCGCCTTCTTCGAGAGCTTCTTCCACGGGGTCTGCGTCGAGAACCCGTGGCCCTCGGCGACGGCGGCCAGGACCCGGTACCAATACTCGAGGCGGGAGCCGGCCCATGGCGCGATGGCGCCCTCGTCGATGGACAGGTCGGGGTCGGGGATCACGAGCTCGGCGTCCACCTCCAGGCGTGTGCCCAGGCCGTCGCAGGTCTGACAGGCCCCGTAGGGCGAGTTGAACGAGAAGTTCCGCGGCTGGAGCTCGTCGAACGACAGGCCGTCGAACGTGCACGCGAGGGACTGGCTGAACGTCTGGACGTCCTCGCCGTCGTGCGTCTGGACGGCGATCGCGGCCGTCCCCTCGGTGAGCTGGAGCGCGGTCTCGATGGAATCGGCGACCCGGCGCCGGATGTCCGGCTTGGCGACGAGGCGGTCCACGATCACCTCGATCGTGTGCTTGTAGTTCTTCGGCAGCCGGATCGGGTCAGCGAGGTCCCGAACCTCGCCGTCGATCCGGGCTCGCACGAAGCCCTTGCGCGCGAGGTCCTGCAGGAGCTTCTCGTACTCGCCCTTCCGGCCGCGGACGACCGGGGCGAGGACCTGGAACCGCGTCCCCTCCGGCAGCTGCATCACCTGATCCACGATCTGGTCGGGCGTTTGCCGGCCGATCGGGCGTCCGCACTTCGGGCAGTGGGGATGGCCGATCCGCGCGAACAGCACCCGCAGGTAGTCGTAGATCTCCGTGATCGTCCCGACCGTGGAGCGCGGATTCTTCGACGTGGACTTCTGGTCGATGGAGATGGCCGGCGAGAGGCCCTCGATGAAGTCGACGTCGGGCTTCTCCATCTGCCCGAGGAACTGGCGGGCATAGGAGGACAACGACTCCACGTAGCGACGCTGGCCCTCGGCGTAGATCGTGTCGAAGGCGAGCGAGCTCTTCCCGGAGCCGGACAGGCCCGTGAACACGATCAGCTTCTCGCGAGGAAGCTCCAGCGTGACGTTGCGGAGGTTGTGTTCACGGGCGCCGTGGATGACGAGCTTCTCGGTGCCCACAGGACGATTGTACGGGCGCCCCCCGACAAGCCCCCCGCCGGGCTCAGGACAGGGCGTCGGCCTGCGCGCGGAGGATCTCGCCGCCGTCGGCCGCGATCCACACGGCGCCCACGTCGGCGGCGATCGAGACGGGGATCAGCCCTCCAAGCTCGAGGGAGCTCATCTCGCCCGTCCTCGGCTCGATCTTGAACAAGAGTCCCTCGGCGGTGATGAGCCAGAGCGAGTCGCCCGTCTTCGTCAGCTGAACGGGGGCCGCCCCAACCTCGAAGGTGGTGGCCACGCGGGAATCCACGTCGATCCGCGAGATCGACTCCTCGCCTCGATTCTGGACCCACACGCCGCCGGCTTGATCGTTCGTCACACCCGCGGGATCCGAGCCGACGGGCACCTCCGTGATCACCTCGTTCAGAGCCGGGTCGATGACCGACACGGAATCGTCTCCGGAATTGGCGACCCAGATGAGCCCGTCGGCCGGCTGGAGCGAACTCGGGCTCGAGTCGACCTCGATCTCCTTCACCGCCTGCAGACCCTCCGGGCTTACGCGGCTGACCGTGCCGCTCGCGCTGTTGGCGACCCAGAGAGCCCCGTCGCTGAAGCTGACGGCGACCGGTTTCTCGCCGACGTCGATATCCGACGTCTCGCCCGAGTCGGCGTCGACCCGGACCAGGAGCCCCTCGCCCGAAACCGTCACCCAGACCGCGTCCGTCCCGTCCGGAGCGATGGCGCGGACGGGCTCCTCGCCGACGGGGATCGTCTCGGTTGGCTCCTCGCCGGCCGGGAGCGGAACGCGCGTGATCGTCCCATCGCCCCGGTTGAGGACCCAGGCGTCGCCGCTGAACTCGCTGCCGGTGAAGCTGGTGCGGACCGGGTCGACGCCGACGTCTACGGACGTTTTGTCCCCGGAGCCCTTGTCGACCCGGAAGAAGGTGCCCTCGCCGACGGTCACCCAGACGGCGCCCGCGTCGACGTCGATGAACGTCGGCGTTCCCTCGACGGTCGTCACGAGCTCGACACCGGCCGGGAGCGACCCGTCCGGACCGGTCTCGCCCGTCGTCTCGGGTCCCGTCGTCTCGGGTCCCGTCGTCTCTTCGGTTCCCGTCGACAGCTCAGGGCCCGTGGATCCGGCGGGCTCCTCGTCGTCGGAGAGCCCGGGGATGACGAGGATGGCCGCCACCACCAGGAGCGCCACGAGCGCGCCTCCGGCCAGCAGCCGGGTCCGCGAACCGGACGGGGCGTCCTCGCGCTGCGGCCCGGAGCCCGTCCACGGGGGCGGAGGGATGGATCCTCCGGGGTCGGTGACGGGGACCGGGTTCGGCGGCGTGTCCTTGCGCAGGACCGGCCCGGTGTCGGGCGGTGCGGGCGGGGGTGCGAAGGTCGTCGCCCCACCGGAGGAGCCCGTCCCCTCGAGGGCGGCGCGCGCGGCGGCGAGCAGCTCTCCGCACGTCGCGAAGCGGGCCGTGCGGTCCTTCGCCATCCCTCGGGCGATCACCGCGTCGATCGACCCCGGGAGCTCCGAGCGTTCGGCCGAGATCGATGGCGGCGGGTCCACGAGGTGGGAGCTGATGACGGCGGGCTCGGACGGCCGAGCGAAGGGCGGTCGGCCGGCCAGGCACTCGAACAGCACGCAGGTGAGGGAGTAGACGTCCGTCCGCGCGTCGATGTCCTCACCGCGGAGAACCTCGGGCGCCATGTAGTTCAGCGTGCCCATCATGAAGCCGGTCTTCGTCAGCCGTGTCCGCGAGTCGAGCCGGCGCACCAGCCCGAAATCGGTCAGGTAGACGTCGCGCTCCCCGTACCCGAGGAGGATGTTGTCGGGCTTGACGTCGCGGTGCACCAGCCCGTTGCGGTGCGCCTCGTCGAGCGCGTCGGCCACCTTCGTGAGGATCCGCAGGGTGCGGGCGGGCTCGACGCGCTTCTCGCGTTCGAGGATCGCGCCGAGGTTCTCGCCGTCCACGAACCGCATCGCGAGGTAGAGCGTGGCTCCGTCCTGGCCCGCGTCGTGGACGGGGATGATGTTCGCGTGTTCGAGGGACGCCGCGAGCCGCGCCTCGCGGAGGAACCGATCGCGGAACGCCACGTCCGAGACGAGCTCCGGAGCCACCACTTTGAGGGCGACCCGCCGCCCGAGCGCGATGTGCTCGGCGGCGTAGACGACCCCCATGCCGCCCCGCCCCAGGAACGACTCGATCCGGTAGGCGCCGACGACGGTTCCGGGCGTGAGGTCTCCGCTCATCCGGCACTTGTACACCCGCGAGGGGCCGCCGGGGAACGACCGCGTCCTGCCCCGACCGGCCGTGCAGGGGCGCTATCGTCCGCACCCATGGCTGACGTCGAGGCCGAGCCGCAGGTCCCGTTCGGCGACGCCGTTCGGTTCTGGGTCAAGCTCGGGTTCATCAACTTCGGCGGTCCGACCGGACAGATCGCGATCATGCACGACGAGCTCGTCGAGCGCCGCCGGTGGATCGACGAGCGCCGGTTCCTGCACGCCCTGAACTTCGCGATGCTCCTGCCCGGCCCGGAGGCCCACCAGCTCGCGATCTACGTGGGTTGGCTCCTGCACGGCTCGCCGGGCGCGATCGTGGCGGGGGTCACCTTCCTCCTGCCGGCCCTGGTCCTGATGATCGCGCTGTCGTGGGTGTACGCGGCCCACGGTGACATCGGATGGGTTTCGGCCGTCTTCGAGGGTCTGGCGTGGGGGGTGGTCGGGATCGTCGCGGCCGCGCTCGTCCGCATCGCGCCGCGCTCGCTCACGCGTCCGTTCCTCTGGGTGATCGCCGTCGTCGCGTTCGTGGCGCTCTACGTCCTCGCCGTCCCGTTCCCTCTCGTGGTGCTCGGCGCAGGGCTCGTCGGGCTGGCCGCCGGAAGGCTTCCGCCGCCGGCCGACGACGCCGACTCCGCTCCGGCGGATGAACGGGTCGCTCCGACCGCGCGCCGCACCCTCCGGGTCCTCGGCGTGGGGCTGGCGATCTGGCTGCTGCCGCTCGTCGGCGCGTCGCTCCTGCTCTCCGGGAGCGCGATCGCCGAGGAGGCGCTGTTCTTCGCCGTGATGGCGCTCGTGACGTTCGGCGGGGCCTATGCGGTCCTCGCGTACGTGAACCAAGCCGCCGTCGTCCGTTTCGGCTGGCTCACCTCGGGCGAGATGGCCGTGGGGCTCAGCCTGGCCGAGACGACCCCGGGGCCGCTGATCCTCGTCGTCGTCTTCGTCGGGTTCCTGGCCGCCTACCGCGATCCGGGCGAGCTCGTCCCGGTCGCGGCGGGGATCGTCGGCGGGCTGGTGACGGCGTGGGCGACGTTCGTCCCGAGCTTCCTGTTCATCTTCCTCGGGGCGCCGTCCGTCGAGCGGCTCCGCGGCAACACCCGGCTCGGAGCCGCCCTGGCGGCGATCACCGCTGCCGTCGTCGGCGTCATCGCGAACCTGGCGCTCGTGTTCGCGGTCGGGGTCCTGTTCGAGGACGTGGACGTCGTGCGGATCCTCGGCAACGACGTGGCGGTTCCGCTCGCCGGCTCGATCGACCTCGCCGCCGCGGCCGTCGCGACGGCGGCGTTCGTCGCGCTGTGGCGGTTCCGCGTCAACGTCGTCTGGGTGGTCCTCGCGGCGGGACTCGCCGGGTGGATCCGCTCGGTGGTCGGGTAGGCTGCCGCCGTGGCGACCAGGGAGGAGCTCGAGGCGCTGACCTCCGCCGAGCTGCACGACCGGGCCACCCGGTTGGCGTGGCGGCGTCTGGACGTCGGCTTCCTCTGGGATCTGTTGAAGACCATCCCGGAGGCGCGCGCGGCCGCCGGGGACGAGGAGCGCAGCGAGACCGACATCATGCGGCCCCTCGCGCTGCTGAACGACCTGGTGGACGCCGATCGCGGCGACCTCGCCGACGCCCTGCGTCCCCTCTACGTCGACTACCTCCTCGAGCACGCAGACGCAGACGCGGAGGACGAGGGCGACGACTGAGCGTTCGCTCGAGTCGTACCGGGACGAGTTCCCGGTCCTGTCCCGCAAGACCTACCTGATCAGCGCGTCGCTCGGACCGCTCTCCAACCGCGGCCGCCGCTACCTGGACGGGTACCTCGACGTGTGGGCCTCGAAGGGCGCACCCGACCACGTCTGGTTCGAGGACATCTTCCCGCGGATGCGCGAGCTGAAGCGGTCGTTCGGCGCGCTCGCCGGCTGCGACGCCGACGAGCTCGCGATCACCACCAACACCTCGATCGCGCTCGCCACGATCGCCTCGTCCCTCGACTTCACCGAACGCCCAAAGGTCGTGATGTCCGAGCTCGACTTCCCCACCGACGGCCACGTCTGGCTCGCGCACGCACGGCGCGGCGTCCAGATCGAGTGGCTGCGGACCCCCGACGGCCTCACGATCCCGCTCGAGGAGTACGACCGCGCGATCGACGAGCGCACCTCGGTCGTGATGGTGAACCGCGTCCTGTACCGCTCGAGCGCCGTCACGGACGCCGGGGAGATCTGCCGGATGGCGCGCGAGCGCGGGGCGCTGTCCTTCCTGGACGACTACCACGGGATCGGCATCGTGCCGCTCGACCTGCACGACCTCGGCTGCGACGTCTACGTGGCCGGGGTGCTGAAATGGCTCTGCGGCGGTCCGGGCCTCGCGTTCCTGTACGTCCGGCGGGACCTGATCCCGACGCTCGAACCCATGGTCACCGGTTGGTTCGCGACGGCCGATCCGTTCTCGTTCGATACGCAGCACCTCGAGTACCACCCGTCGGCGCGCAGGTTCGAGCACGGTACCCCCCCCGCCCCCGTCTTCTTTGTTGCCCAGGGCGGGCTCGACATCATCAGCGAGGTGACGCCCGAGCGGATCCGCGCGCGGCAGGGCGAGCTCACCGACCACGTGATCGCTCGCGCCGACGAGATGGGGCTCGCCGTGCGGACCCCACGCGACCGGACCGCGCGCGGCGGCGTCGTGAACGTCGGCGTTGGGCCCGAGGCCGAGAAGATCTGCCACGCCTTGCTCGAGCGCGACGTGTGCACCGACTTCCGCGGCGACGGCCTGCGGATCAGCCCGCACTTCTTCAACACCGAGGACGAGATCGACCGCTGCTTCGACGAGCTGCGGTTGCTCGTGTAGGGATCGACCGCTCCGACGTTCCCGCCGGAACGATCACGCTCCTGTTCACCGAGCCTCCCAGACGACACGACCCGACCGCACGACCAGCAGCAGGTCGCCGAGACCCTTGACCTCCTCGAGCGGATCGCGGCCGAGCGCGATCAGGTCGGCCGGACCGCCGGGCTCGAGCCGGGTCGCCGTCATCGCGGTCAAGACCTCCTCGGGCGTCATCCGGACCGCTTCGTGCAACAGGAGCGCCTCACGCAGGTCGATCCCCGGCGGGATCGGCCCGTTGCCGAGGTCCGTGCCGTACACCACCGTGCCGCCCGCCGCCCGGAACCGCACGAGGTTGTCGCACGCGGTCCGCAGCTCCGGCGTGACCTCCCCGTACGACAGGATGTCCAGCGTCGAGACGATCCGCATCGAGTGGGCCGCCGCCTCGACGAGCGCGTCCGGCAGCGCCTCGGTCCACGGTGTGTGCGCGAACTCGTCGATCCCGGCTCCCACCGCCCGCTCGGCCTGCCCCGCGCCCTGGACGTGCGCCGTCACCGGCAGCTCTCGCTCGTGCGCCGCCTGCACGATGACCGCGAGCTCGCCGTCGGACGGCGTCGGCCCGGCCTCGGCGTTCAGCGAGACCTTGATGACGGCGGCGCCGCGGTCGGCCAGGGACGCCACCGCCGCCGCAGCGTCGTCGGAACCGTGGAGCTCGCGACCGGTCCCCTCGGGAGCCCAGCCCTCGGCCGTGGGGTACCCGCCCGGCGCGGTCAGCATCGGGCCCGCCGCCCGGATCAGCGGACCGTTGAAGCTCGGGAGCTCCGAGGCGTCGGCGAGCGCGAGGATCTCGTCGGCCGGCCAGGCGAGGTCCCGGACGGCCGCCACCCCGCCGAGCAGGACCGCCCCCGGATCGGCCAGCCGGATGTGGACGTGGCGGTCGGCGATCGTCGGCATCAGGAAACCGTCGACCTCGATCCGCTCGTCGGCCACGGGCGCACCGGCGGACGGGCCCGCGTAGGTGACGACACCACCTTCGGCGACCACGGCAGCGTGCCGCACCAGCCGCCCCTGCCCGAGCCACGCGACGGGAGCCTTCACCTTCAGCGACGGGCTCACGCGCGAACCCTACGCCGACGGGAGTCTCAGGCGCCCACGCCCGCGTCGCGCAGGCCCTTCAGCTCCTTGCGCAGGTCGACGACCTCGTCGCGCAAGCGGGCCGCATACTCGAACCGCAGGTCCTTCGCCGCCTCGTGCATCTCCTCCTCGAGTTGGCGGATCAGCCGCTCGAGCTCCTCGGTGGGCATCTCGGGGAGCTCGCGCTTGCGGCGCTTGCGATCGGGGTGCGGCGCCTTGCCGGAGTCGACCGCCATCGTGAGCAGGATGTCCGAGACCTTCTTGCGGATCGACTGCGGGTCGATGCCGTGCTCGCGGTTGTACTCCAGCTGGATCTTCCGCCGGCGCTGGGTCTCCGAGATCGCCTGCTTCATCGAGTCGGTGACCGCGTCCGCGTACATGATCACGGTTCCGTCGACGTGCCGCGCCGCCCGGCCGATCGTCTGGACCAGCGAGGTCTCCGAGCGGAGGAACCCCTCCTTGTCGGCGTCCAGGATCGCGACGAGGGAGACCTCGGGCAGGTCGAGGCCCTCGCGGAGCAGGTTGATCCCCACCAGCACGTCGAACTCACCGAGCCGCAGGTCGCGGATGATCTGGATCCGCTGGATCGTGTCCACCTCCGAGTGCAGGTACCGGACCCGGACCCCCATCTCGAGCAGGTAGTCGGTCAGATCCTCGGCCATCTTCTTCGTGAGCGTGGTGACCAGGACCCGGTGGCCGGCCTCCGCACGGCGGCGGATCTCCTCGATCAGGTCGTCCACCTGCCCCTTCGTGGGGCGGACCTGGACTTCCGGGTCGATCAGCCCCGTGGGCCGGACGATCTGCTCGGCCACGCGCGGCGACATCCGGAGCTCGTACGGGCTGGGCGTCGCCGACATGTAGACGGTCTGGTTCACCTTCTTCGTGAACTCCTCGAATCGCAGCGGCCGGTTGTCCAGCGCGCTCGGCAGGCGGAAGCCGAACTCGACCAGCGTCTCCTTCCGCGTCTTGTCGCCTTCGTACATGCCGTGGATCTGGGGCACGGTCACGTGCGACTCGTCCAGCACGCAGAGCCAGTCGTCGGGGAAGTAGTCCAGCAGCGTGTACGGGGCCTCCCCGGGCCGGCGGCCGTCGATGTGGCGCGAGTAGTTCTCGATGCCCGAGCAGAACCCGACCTCCCGGAGCATCTCGAGGTCGTAGCTGGTGCGCATCCGCAGGCGCTCGGCCTCGAGGAGCTTGCCCCCCGACTCGAGCAGGGCCAGACGCTCCTGGAGCTCCTCCTCGATGCCGACGATCGCGTGCTTCATCCGCTCGTCGGAGGCGACGTAGTGGGAGGCCGGGTAGATCGTGATCTCCGGAAGGTCGGCGAGGACCTCGCCCGTGATCGGGTCGAATCGCGTGATCCGCTCGATCGTGTCGCCCCACCATTCGATGCGGATCGCGGTCTCCTCGTAGGCGGGGAAGACCTCGAGCACGTCGCCCTGCACCCGGAACTTCCCGCGGATGAAGCTCATCTGGTTACGGTCGTACTGGATGTCGACCAGGCGCTTCTTCGCGAAGTCCATGTCCGTGGCCACCCCGGCGTGGACTCGCAGGATCTGGCCCAGGTACTCCTCGGGCGAGCCGAGCCCGTAGATGCACGACACGCTCGCGACGATCAGGACGTCGCGCCGGGTCAGCAGGGCGCTGGTCGCCGAGTGTCGGAGTCGGTCGATCTCGTCGTTGATCGACGAGTCCTTCTCGATGTACGTGTCGGTCTGCGGGACGTAGGCCTCGGGCTGGTAGTAGTCGTAGTAGCTGACGAAGTACTCGACGGCGTTGTCGGGGAAGAACTCCCGGAACTCGTTGGCGAGCTGGGCGGCCAGGGACTTGTTCGGGGCCATCACCAGCGTCGGCCGCTGGAGCTGCTCGACTACGTGGGCGATGGTGAAGGTCTTGCCCGTCCCCGTGGCGCCGAGGAGCGTGATGTGCGGCTCCCCCGCCGCCGCACCCTCGACGAGCTGCTCGATCGCCCGGGGCTGGTCGCCCGACGGCTCGAACTCGGCGTGGATCTGGAAGGGGGGCACGGCCCGATGATACGGCCGCTCGCCGACAGGCTCGCTCGTGCGACCCTTCCCGGCGTGACGGACCAGGAGCGGGGCCTCCTCACCCGACTTGCGTGAGTGTCGGCCCGGAGCGATGCTCGCCGGGGATGAGCCGCCCGAAGCGATCCGTTGCGATCACCGCCGTTCTCGCCATGTCGGTGGCGCTGCTCGCCGTGTCGCCCGTCGGGGCAGCCACCACGAGGGTCCGCCACTATGCCGGCGAAACGTCGGCCGGCGATCGGTTCCGGATCTCCACGGCGACCACCGACGGCGTCGTAACCCTCCACGGGATCACCGTCGACGGCGTGGCGATGTGCGACGACGGCACGTCCTTCGATTTCTCGCACGGGATCCGGTTCGGGGTGGGGGGGCCGGTCCTTGCGAACCGGAGGGTGGAGGTCGAGGAGATCTTCTTCAGCGAGGCGTTCCTGCTCTCGGGTCGCGTGGGGGCCCGTGCCGGCGCGGGCACCGTCACGCACGTCTTCGCCTCCCTCGATGCCGCCGAGCGGCCGCAGCTGTGCACGACCGGCGAGCTCTCGTGGACCGTGCAGCACGTTCCGAAACCACTCGACACAGCGGCCCGCCCGGTCACCACGACCGTCGTCGACGGTGTCGAGCTCGTGACCCGGACCGGAACCACGCCAGCGAGCTCGGCGGCCGTGGGCGACGTCCGTCTCCGGAGCTACGAGGGACGGATGTCGTCCCGCGACCCGCTGTTCATCATCACGGCGAAGCATCCCGACCGCGTGTCGCTGGTCGAGCTGGGGTTCGGCTGGAACCTGGCGTGCGACGACGGGACCTCGGTCGATCTCGGGTTCTTCATCCTGTTCGGCGATCAGCCGCTCGATCCGGGGCGGCTCGACTTCGACATCCCCGGAGGGAGCGGAGGGTTCGCGCTGCACATCCACGGCGGCCTCGGCACGCACGCTGGCTCGGGGGCCACGTCGACGACGATGGCGGCGCTGACTACGGATCTCCAGGCGCAGGCCTGCAGGACCGGCGACCTCACATGGCGCGCGTGGCGGACGGATCCGGGGGCCGGGCCCTCGCACGTGATCGGTTCACGCACCGCCTGACCGACCGGCGGTGTGCGTCACATGCGCCCGGCCTCGATGATGCTCTGGAGGAACCGTCGGGTCCGCTCCTCGCGAGGCGCCGAGAAGATCTCCGCCGGAGGTCCCTGTTCGAGGAACACGCCGTCGTCGAGGAAGCAGACGCGGTGCGCGATGTCGCGCGCGAAGCCCATCTCGTGCGTGGCGATCACCATGGTCATCCCCCCGGCGGCGAGCTCGCGGATCACGTTCAGAACCTCGGCGACGAGCTCGGGGTCGAGCGCGCTCGTCACTTCGTCCAGGAGCATCACGTCGGGCTGCATCGCGAGGGCGCGGACGATCGCTACGCGCTGCTGCTGGCCGCCGGACAGGCGGTCCGGGTAGTCGTCGCGCTTGTCGGCCAGGCCGAAGCGCTCGAGGAGCTCCCGCGCACGGGCCTCAGCCTGCGCCTTCGACATCCCGAGAGCCTCGGTCGGCCCGAGCGTCACGTTGCGAATCACGCTCATATGTGGGAATAGGTTGAAGGCCTGGAAAACGATGCCTACGCGCTGGCGGATGCGATTCACGTCGACGCCGGGCGCCGTGATCTCCTCGCCCTCGATGAAGACCCGGCCCGCATCGATCGGCTCGAGCAGGTTGATGCACCGCAGGAACGTCGACTTGCCCGAACCGGAGGCGCCGATCAGGCAGACCACCTCGTGCTCGCCGACCTCGAGGTCGATGCCCCGCAGGACCTCGAGCCGGTCGAACGACTTGTGCAGACCCTCGACCCGAAGGGCGACGTCGGTGACCATGCTCAGACGCCTCCGGCAGCCTGCCGGCGGCGCTGGCCGCGCGCCACGAGCCAGTCGACGAAGCGTGCCTCCGGGATGGTGACCACGAGGTACACGATCGCGAGCGCGACGTAGGGCGTGAAGTCGAAGTCGGCCGCAGAGATGATCTGTGCCTGCCGAAGGGCCTCCGTGTACCCGAGGGTGGCGACGAGCGCCGAGTCCTTCTGCAGGCCGATGAAGTCGTTCAGCAGCGGAGGCACGACGCGGCGCACCGCCTGGGGGACGACGACGAACCGGAGAGTCTTTCGCCGGCTGAGCCCAAGCGCCCGAGCGGACGCGACCTGGGACGGATGCACGGATTGGATCCCCGCCCGGTACACCTCGGCGACGTAGGCCGAGTAGACGAGCACGAGCGCCACGATCGCCCAGAAGACATCCGAGTCCGGGACCCCCTTGATCCGTAGCGACGGCGCCCCGAAGCCGAGGAGCAGGATCACGAGGATCGTCGGCAGCGCACGGAACACATCCGTGTACAGCGCCGCCAGGATCCGCAGCGGCGTGAAGACCGGACCAGTCAGGCTCCGCATGACGGCGAGGAGCAGGGCGAGGATCAGCACGAACACCTCGGCCACCATGAAGATGAAGACATTGCGGCCGAACTTCTCGACGATCTTCGGGAACGAGTCCCCGAGGACCTCCGGGTCGAAGAAGGCTTCCTTGATCACCGGCCAGCCCGACGAATTCACGACGGCGACGGCCAGCACGGCGAAGAAGATCACGGTGCTCGCAACGCCGATCCAGACCGCGCGCCCACCCTCGGCTCGCAGCGGCGCGAGGATCTTCGAGCCGCGATCCCCCGTGGGCGGCGTGTAGGGGCCCCCTGGCAGGCTCTGGTACTGCTCGGGAGCGCCGCCGCCGCCGAGGCTCACGGCCCAGCTAGCCGAGGACGGGCGCGTTGGTCTTGTCGGCCAACCACTGCTCCTCGATCGCGTCGAGCGTCCCGTCGGCCGTCATCTCGGAGAGCGCGAGGTTCACGCACTCGACGAGCGGGCTCCCGGTCTCGAACGCCATCGCGAAGTACTCCTCGGACTCGGCCTCGAACTGACCGACCACCACGCCGTCCTTCACCTCGACCGCCGCGATGAAGAACCCGGTCGGCAGGTCGACGATGATGCCGTCGATCGAGCCGTTGTCCAGGTCACGGACCGCCTGGCCGAGGTCGTCGTAGACGGCAGGCTCCTGCGTCGGCTGGATCACATCCTCGATCACGGTGAGGCTCGTGGTCCCGATCGGGGCGCCGAGCTTGGCGTCCTTCAGCTCCTCGATCGTGGTTGCCCCCGCGACGGGAGATCCGCCCGAGGTGACCAGCGCCTGGTTCACGTCGTAGTAGGAGTCGCTGAAGTCCACCGCATCGTCCCGCTCGGGCGCGTACGAGATCTGCTGGAGGACGAAATCGAAGTCCTTCTCGCCGGGTGCGAACGACTTGTTGAACGCGACCGGCACGAAGGCGACCTCATCGGGGAACGAGAAACCGAGCCGCGACGCCACCTCCGCGGCGACGGCGCCCTCGTATCCCTCACCCAGGGTCGGGTCGTTGAACTCGAACTCGGAGCCGTCGGTCTCGCCGCCCTCCCACCATGGCGGGAATGCGGGGTCGCCGGTGCCGATCGTGAGGGTGCCCGCCGTCTGGAACGCGTCGGCGTTCGTGGTCGCGCAGTCTTCCGCCGTCGTCGCGCCGGTGGCCCCGGTCGCGCCGGTCCCGGCCGTGGTTCCGGTGGCACCGGTTACGCCCGTTTCGCCGCCGACGGTCGGGTTGTCCTCGGCGCAGGCGGCGAGCATCAGTCCCATCACCGCGAACAACGCGAACAGTTTGCGCATCGTCGAACCCCCTCGTGATCGACCGTTACGGCGCTCCCTCGGTGTCGGCGGAGCCTAGCACACGCCTTTTCCTACGCAGCCGCCGGCGTGCGCGGCCTTACTTGCGGGGCTCCCACGAGAAGAAGCGGATGGCGAGCACCAGGCCGACCAGACCCCACGCCGCGACGATAAGCAGGTCGGTCCAGTCGAACGTGAAGATCCGCATCGGTCCGTCCGGCGTCGAGACCATCGTGTTGCCCAGGTAGCCGCCCCGCATCGCGTCGGCGAAGTGCTTGATCGGGAAGACGTCCGCCACGCTCACCATCCAACGGGGTGCGTCGTCGGCGAGCGGGATGAAGATGCCGGAGAGGAACATCAGCGGGAGGATCGCAGCGTTCACGATCGGGGGCGCGGCGTCGGGGTTGGGGATGATCGCGGTGATGGCGAACGCCAGCGCGCCGAAGGACAGCGACCCCACCAGGAACGCCGCGACGAACTCCAACAACGGTCCCCCCGACGGGAGTGGAGCCTCGTAGGCGAGCCTCCCGAACACGATCGTGATGACGACGAGCAGCCCGCCGACGAGCATCGCATGGAGCGTGCGCGCCGTGAGATATGACGAGGCCGGCAACGGCGTGCCGCGCAATCGCTTGAGCTCCCCCGAATCCCGGGCGAACACCGTGGAGATCGCGATGTTCGTGAAGCACGCCGTGATCACGCCGAAGGCCGCCATCGCCCCGACGTAGTAGGTGGAGGTGTCCAGCTCGACCCCCGCGATCAGCGTCTCGCCCCCGCCGAGGAGCGACGTGAAGATCACGAGGAACATGAGCGGGAACGCGAAGGTGAAGAAGGCCGAGGCCGGGTTCCGCCAGAAGGCCTTGTTCGTGAAGCGGAGCTGACGTACGACCTGGACCACGGCGCTCACTCGCGTCCCTCCTCCCCGCCGGTGAGCTCGATGTAGACGTCCTCGAGGGTCGGGCGGGTGATCTCGAGGACCTCGAAGGAGGTACCCTGCTCGACGGCCCACGAGGTGATCCGGTGCACGGCCCTGGTCACGTCGTCCGCGGCCAGCTCGAACGACCCGTCAGGAAGCTGCGTCTGACCCCACTCCGGCGGTGTTGGGGCGTCCCGCGACAGGCGGAACCGGATCCGCGTCCGCATCTGGTCGCGGCCGGCGAGCGAGTCGGGGGGTCCCTCCGCGACGATCCGGCCTTTCGCGATCACCGCGACCCGATGCGCGAGGTACTGCGCCTCGTCCATGAAGTGCGTCGTGAGGAAGATCGTCTTGCCGATCGTCGTGAGGTTCTTGACGATCTGCCACGCGTTGCGTCGCGCGTTCGGGTCGAACCCCGTCGTGGGCTCGTCCAGGAACAGCAGCTCGGGGTCGCCCGCGAGCGCCACCGCGACGTCCAGCCGTCGCTGCTGGCCGCCCGAGAGCTTCTTCACCCGCGCGTCGCGCTTCTCGGACAGCCCGACGAGGTCGATCACCTCGTCCACGTCGCGCGGGTGCGGGTAGTAGCCCGAGTACAGCTCCACGGTCTCGCGCACGGTGAGGAAGGGCTCGACGCCCGTGGATTGCAGCACGATGCCGATCCGCCGTTTCAGCTCGATCGATCTCGTGCTCGGATCGTGGCCGAGGACGGAAACCTGACCGGCGGTCCGCGGCCGGTACCCCTCGAGGATCTCGACGGTCGTCGTCTTGCCCGCGCCGTTGGGCCCGAGGAGCGCGAAGACCTCGCCCCGGTCGACCGAGAGGTCGATGCCGCGGACCGCGTCCACGTCACCGTAGGACTTGCGAAGCCCCTCGACCTTGATCGCCGGCTCGCCCATAGCGCGAAGGCTATCCGGTCACGATGGGACGTACCCGCGGGCTTTGTCCACCACGTTGAGGAGCGGCTTGCCGCTCAGGTACCGGTCCAGGTTCTCCACGAAGATCTCTACCACCGCCTCGCGCCAGCCGGCGAAGTCACCGGACATGTGCGGCGACACGACGACGCCCGGCATCGTCCAGAGCGGACTTCCGGGGGGCAGTGGCTCCCGTTCGAACACATCGAGCGCGGCCCCGGCGATCCGGCCCTCGCGAAGGGCCTCGACGAGCGCGCCCTCGTCGATCGTGCTCCCGCGGCCGACGTTGATGAGCCGCGCCCGGGGGTCCATCCGGGCGAGCACCCGCGCGTCGAACGCCCGAGCGGTCCCGGGCGCAGACGGCAGCACGTTCACGACGAAGTCCGCCCAGCGCACGACATCGGCCAGCTCGTCGAGCCCGTGGATGGTGTCGAACACCTCGTCGCCGGGCCGCGCCGTCCGCCCCATCCCACGCACGGCCATGCCGAAGCCGCGACAGGCGCGCCCGATCGCGCGCCCGATCGGCCCCACGCCGACCACGAGCACGTGCTGGCCGGACAGCCGCTCGGAATCGCGAGGCTGCCACTCGGCGCGGCGCTGGCGGTCCAGCACGCCCAGCAGGCCCTTCGAGAGCAGGAGCATGAGGCCGAGGACGTACTCGGCCATGGCGTCGTCGAAGACCCCGCGGGCGTTGGTGACCACCACGTGGCTCTCGACGAGCTCGGGGAACAGGAGCCCGTCGACCCCCGCCGATCCGGACTGGATCCAAGCCAGGTCCGTCGCCGCCGGCCATGCGTCTGGGAGCAGACCGCTCCGCGGCCGCCATGCGAACAGGATGTCGGCGCCGGCGAGCTCCCCGGCTAGACCCTCGGCGGTGTCGGCGAAGGAGAGATCCACCGCGTCGGCCACCACGCCGATCCCCGGCGGAGGGTCCTCGGCCGCCGCTCCCATCACGACGACCCGGGAACGGCTCACAGCGGGCGCCGCCCCGAGAACCCGGTGTCGAGCGGGTGCCAGTGGGCGACGCGCTCCTCGCCGACACGCCAGCAGAGGTACACGCGGTCGCCGTCGCGCTCGCCGGGGAAGTCCACGAGCCCCTTCTCCGGGTCCCGCAGCATGATCCCCTCCTGCGCGAGTCGCTCGACCTCCGCCTTCAGCGCGGCCGTGGCCTCCCAGTACCCCGGGCCGGCGTTCGATCCACCACCGTCGGCGACGACGCGCTCCTTCACGAGGCTCGCCGCGTCGAGCATCGTCTGCCGGGCGTCGCGTATCCGCGCGAGGCGCTCGCGCAGCTCGGGGAGCGCGGCGTTCGCCTCGTCCACCGTGAACAGGCGCTCCTCGTCCATCACATCCCCATCGCCGCGGGGAGCTGGTCCATCGAGGTGATCCGTGCCCCGGGTGCATCGGGGAACCGGTCCCGCCGGTCGATCAGGACGGGGAACATCCCGACCGCGAGCGCGGGCTCCACGTCGAACGCCGGGTTGTCCCCCACGTAGACGGACTCGGACGCCATCACGCCCGTACGCTCGAGCGCGAGCTCGAAGATCCGGGGGTCGGGCTTCTCGAGACCCTCCACGCCCGACACGATCCGCACGTCGAAGAAGCCCGACACGCCGAGCTCGTCGAGCAGCAGCTCGAGCCACGACTCGAAGTTCGAGACGACGCCGAGCCGGATCCCCGCGTCCCGCAGGCGCTCGAGCGCCGGGATCACGTCGTCGAACAGCGCGTAGTTCGCGCGGTCCGTGAACGCCGCATGGACGATCTCGACCAGGCCGTTGGCGTCGGGGATCTGGAGCTCGCGCAGGAAGATGCCGTAGACGTCGTGCCAGAACCGCCGGGAGCGCTCCGGCGAGGTGGTCCACAGCTCGTTCCGGTCCGCGGCTTGCTGGAACCGGTCGAACACAACGTGGCCGCGCTCGCGGATCGTCTCGACCGTCACCTCGTGGCCCTCACTGACCAAGATCGTGGCGAGCAGGTCGGGGAAGGACGGGTGCGGGTGGACCAGCGTTTCCCCGGCATCGAAGAACACCGCCGCGTAGGTCACGGCTGAAGGATAGCCAGCCCGCTGCCTCAGCCGGTCGCCTGGGCGGACAGGTCGGACCACACCCGATCGACCTGCCGTTCGAGCTCCTCAAGCGTGCCCTCGTTGTCCACCAGCACGTCCGCCACCTCGGCCTTGGCCTCGAGGGGCGCCTGCGCGTCGATCCGCGCCCTCACCTGCTCCTCGGCCATCCCACGGTCCCGCAGGAGGCGCTCCACCTGAACCTCCGCCGGCGTGGAGACGACGACGAGCACCTCGAACGCGGTGTGCATCCCGGTCTCGACGAGGAGCGGGGCGCTGAACACGACCACCCGGTCGGTGCCTCGGAACTCCTCCGTGGCCTCGGCGAACATGCGTCGGACCTCCGGATGCACGATCGTCTCGAGATCGCGCCGCGCCGCGGGGTCGGCGAACACGATGCTGGCCAGCGCCTCGCGGTCGATATCCCCACCGGGCACGAGCACGTCGGAACCGAATCGCTCGACGACGGCCTCGTGACCGGGTGTGCCGGGCGCCACCGCCTGTCGCGCGAACACGTCCGCGTCGAAAACCACGGCCCCGTGCTCCTCGAGCATCCGGGCGACGGTGGACTTGCCCGAGCCGATCCCGCCGGTCAATCCGACGAGCAGCAACCCGCTACTCCGACCGGCCTTCGCGCTTCTTCAGGTCCTCGAGGATCGCCTCCAGCGAGACGTCTTCCTCCTCCGCCGCCGCCTCTTCAGCGACCGCTGGCTCGGCCTTCGCGGGCTCCGCCTCCGCCGGTGCTCCCTCGGACTCGGGGCTTGGCGTGTCGGGGGCGGCGTCAGCGGACGGGGCTTGGGCGGAAGGGACAGGCTCCGCGGAGGCCGCCGTGGCGGAGCCCGACTCAGCCCCCCCGTCGGTCACGTCCCCGGCCGGAGCGACAGCGGCCTCGGCGTCCCCAGCCTGGGCTGTCGAGGGCGCAGCCACGCCCGCCTCCGCGAGGGCAGGTGCAGACTCAGCCGCCTCCGCGACCGCGGGCGCGGCTTCCTCCTCCTCTTCGATCTCCGTGGCGGGCGCCGGCATCGCGCCACCGACCTGACGGATCGACAGGCTGATCCGCCGCCTCGAGACGTCGACCTCGATCACCTTCACCCGCACGGGATCACCGACGGAGAGCACGGACTCGGGCGCGTCGATGTGCTGGTCGGAGATCTCCGAGATGTGGACGAGACCCTCGATGCCCGCGGCCACCCGAACGAACGCTCCGAACGGCACGAGCTTGGTGACGGCGCCGTCGATGATCTCGCCGGCCGAATACCGGCGCTCGAACTCCTTCCATGGGTCCTCCTGCGTGGCCTTGAGCGAGAGCGACACGCGCTCGCGCTCCAGGTCCACGTCGAGGACCTCGACCTCGACCTCCTGGCCGACCTGCACGACCTCGCTCGGGTGGTCGACGTGCTTCCACGACAGCTCGGAGACGTGCACGAGCCCGTCGACGCCGCCGAGGTCGACGAACGCGCCGAAGTTCACGATGGAACTGACGGTTCCGGTGCGCCGCTCACCCTTCTGCAACGACTCGAGGAACTTCTTGCGACCCTCGCTCTGGGACTCCTCGAGGAACGCGCGACGGCTGAGTACGACGTTGTTGCGGTTGCGATCCAGCTCGATGATCTTGGCCTCGAGCTCCTGCCCGACGAACGGGTGCAGGTCGCGCACGCGCCGCAGGTCCACGAGCGACGCCGGGAGGAACCCACGCAGGCCGATGTCGAGGATCAAGCCGCCCTTGACGACCTCGATGACCGGACCCTTGATCGTGGAGCCCGAACGCATCACTTCCTCGATCCGGCCCCAGGCGCGTTCGTACTGCGCGCGCTTCTTCGACAGGATCAGCCGACCCTCCTTGTCCTCCTTCTGGAGCACAAGGGCTTCGACCTTGTCGCCGACCTTCACGACCTCGTTCGGGTCGACGTCGTGCCGGATGGATAACTCCTTGGTCGGGATGACGCCCTCGGACTTGTAGCCGATGTCCAACAGGACCTCGTCCCGATCGATCTTCACGACCGTCCCGTCGACGATGTCGCCGTCCTTGAAGTCGCGCAGCGAGGCCTCGATCGCCTCGCGCAGCTCCTCGGGTGTGAAGTCGCGCTCCGGCGCGGCCTTCGGTTCGCTCGTCGTCGTCTCGATCTCCACCATCTCCTCCCGCGCACGAAGCGCGCACCCACGGCACCTGGGGATCGCCGGGGTGCGGATGCGCCTCGCGGCTCAGGGATGGTAGGTGAGCAGCGGAAACGCCGTCAACGCCGTGTCAGTGGCCTGCCGGCACCGCCTCGGCCCAGTTGGGTCCCCAGCCGATGTCGGCCCGCAGCGGGACCCGGAGGTCGTAGGCGGCTTCCATCTCGGCCTTGACCAGGGCGGCGGTCTCCTCGGTCCGGTCCCCGGTCACCTCGAACACGAGCTCGTCGTGCACGGTGAGCAGCATGTGGCAGTCTGGATCCGAGGCTCGAAGGGCACGGTCCACCCGGATCATCCCGAGCTTGAACACATCGGCGGCGCTGCCCTGGATCGGGGCGTTCAGAGCCATCCGGCGACCCATATCCCGCACGCGAGGGTTCGAGGCCTGGAGCTCGGGGATGTAGCGCCGGCGCCCGAGGATCGTCTCCGTGAAGCCCTCGGCCGTCGCGCGAGCTACCTGACGGTCCAAGAACTCGCGGATCTGCGGGAAGCTCGCGAAGTACGCGTCGATGAACTCCTGCGCCTCGTCGGCCGTGATCTCCAGGCGAGAGGCGAGGCCCCACGCGTTCATCCCGTACGCGAGCCCGTAGTTGATCGCCTTCGCGCGACTCCGGGTGGCCGGGTCGACCTGGTCTTCGGGCAGGCCGAACACCTTGGCCGAGGTGGCCGTGTGGATGTCCGCGCCCGACGCGAACGCCGCCATCAGACCTTCGTCCTCCGCGAGGTGCGCCAGGATCCTGAGCTCGATCTGCGAGTAGTCGGCGACGAGCAACAGCTGATCCTCGGAGCCGGGAACGAATGCCCGGCGGATCTGCCGGCCGAGCTCGCCGCGGATCGGGATGTTCTGCAGGTTGGGGTTCACGCTGGACAGGCGGCCGGTGGCGGCCCCGGTCTGGTTGAACGTCGTGTGCACGCGCCCGTCCCGAGGGTCCACCTGCCGCGGGAGCGCCTCGAGGTACGTCGAGTTCAGCTTGTCGAGCTCGCGCCACTGGAGCAGGGCGTCCACGATCGGGTGCGCGTCGCGGAGCTTCTCGAGGACGCTCGCGTCCGTCGAGAGCTGTCCCTTCGGCGTCTTCTTCCCCGGCGAGAGCGCGAGCTTCTCGTACAGGATCGCGCGCAGCTGCGGTGGCGAGTTGAGATTGAACTCCTCGCCGGCCTGCCGATAGATCTCCGCCTGCAGCGTCGCCATGCGGTCGCGAACATCGCCCGCCATCTCGTTCAGGTAGCCGGCGTCCAGTCGCACGCCGTGCGCCTGCATCCGCGCCAGCACGGACGACAGCGGCAGCTCCACGTCGTCGAGGAGCGACCGCAGGTCCGCCTTGTCGAGCCGTTCGGAGATCGCGGGCGCGAGCAGGGCGACGGCGGCCGCCTCGGCGGCGGTCGGACGCCACGACTCCCCGAACAGCTGACCCTCGTCCTCCTCGCCCACCGCGCCGAGGACATCCGTCCCGAGGTATCGCTCGGCGAGCGGTCCGAGGTCGTAGCTCGGCGCCGCCGGGTCGAGCAGGTACGCGCCGAGCATCGTGTCCTCCGTCACGCCGTCGAGCGCCCCGTCGGCGGCGAGCACCGCCGTCTCGACGGTCTTCGCGTCGTGCGCCCATTTCGGCGACGCGGGATCCGCGAGCGCCCCGAGGACGGAGGCCGGCCCGTCGAATGCCGCGTACGCGGCCTGTCCACCGCCTGCCGAGACGGCCACGCCCCGGATCTGGCCGCCGTCGAGGTGAAGGCGAACGGCCTTCGGCGCGTCCGAGGCGAGGAGACCGGCCACCTCGTCGGCGCTCGCCTCGCGCAGATCGAGCTCCGCGACCTCCACGGCGGGTTTGACGCTTCGACCCACCTCCTCCAGGCGCTCGTACAGCGTCCGGAACTCGAGGGAGGTGAAGAGCGTCCGGATGGCCTCCATGTCCCACTCACCCATCACGCAATCCTCGGGTGACACCTCGAGGTCGAGGTCGGTATTCAGTCGCGCGAGGTCCTTGTTGAGCGCGAGCTGGTCGGCGGCGTCGGCGAGGTTCTGGCGAAGCTTGCCCTTCACCTCGTCCAAGCGTTGCAGCAGGCCCTCCACGGAGCCGAACTCCTGCACGAGCTTCGACGCGGTCTTCTCCCCTACCCCGGGCACGCCCGGGATGTTGTCCGATGCGTCACCCTTGAGCGCCACGTACTCGAGGTACCGGTCGGGCGGCAGGCCGAACCGCTCGATCACCGCATCCACGTCGTACCGGCGGATGTCCGAGATGCCCCGCACGTTGAACATCACCGTGATGGCGGGCCCGACCAGCTGGAAGAAGTCACGGTCCGCCGTCACGATCGTGACGTCGATGCCCTGCTCGGCAGCCCGCAGCGCCAAGGTGGCGATCGCATCGTCGGCCTCGTGACCCTCGACGCCGATCACGGGGATGCCGAGCGTCTCCAGCACCTCGACGATCAGTCCCAGCTGTTGACGGAACTCGTCGGGCGCCTCCGGCCGCCCCGCCTTGTACTCGGCGTACTTCTCCAGGCGGACGGTGGGCGCTCCCACGTCGAACGCCACGGCGATCAGGTCCGGGCGCTCCTCGGACAGGAGCTTGATCAGCATCGATGTGAAGCCGTAGACGGCGTTCGTTACCTGGCCGGTCGTCGTCGCCAGGCTGGTCGGCAGGGCGAAGAACGCCCGGTACGAGAGGCTGTGCCCGTCGAGGAGGAACAGCCGCCTCGGCGGGTCGGCGGCGCGAGGGGTCACGCGCCGCATCCTATCGCCGCCCGCCCACGGTGCCGCTCCCGACGTCCCGCGCCGACCTCCTCCCGAAGAACTACGCCGATGGCTTTACGAGAACCCCCGGATGCCCCACAATCCGCCCATCTGCACGGGCCGACCCGAGCCGTGGGTCGCCGCGATCGGTTCCGCCGGAAGGGAGCATGAGAGATGAGCGTCAGGATGGTTCGGCGGACCTGCGTGGTCCTCGGAGCGGCGATCGGGCTCCTTGGCGTCGGGCTCACGGCGATCTCGGCCCAGCCCGAGCACGCGATCGTGTGTCACCGGACCGGCTCGTCGGTCAACCCGTTCGTGACCATCAACCCAAGCGTGAACGGCGCCTTCAACGGCCACCTGAAGCACCTCGACGACGTGATCCCGCCCTTCGAGTACCACGGCGACACGTACTCCCTGAACTGGCCGAGCGACGAGGTGGAGATCGTCGACGGTCGGTGCACCGCGCGACAGCCCGAGGAGGAAGAGGAGCCGCCGGAGGTCGAGCCCGGTCCCCCGGTCGTCAACGAGCCGCCGTTCACCGGCTGAGGTCGGTGCGGGGTACGGCGAGCCTGGCGCTCACGGTCGCACTCGCCCTCTCCGCGTGCTCGGAGGGTCCCGCCCGCGGCCCGGTCCCGGATGCGGACCCGCGCGCGCGAGCCTGCGACACCTTCGCGTCCGTCGGGCGGATGCGCGTCCCGCATGTGGTGGTCCGTGAGGTCCCCGGCGAGCACGAGGCTCGGATCGCCCGCTTCTCGCAGGTCAACGCGCAGGGGGCCGTCCAGGTCTTCCCCATCCTCGCGGACCGCTACCGGGACGGCCGCGTCTGGCACCGGGTGCTCCTTCCGGTCCGGCCGAACGGGACGATGGGCTGGATCCCGGCCAACGCGGTGAACCTGCGCCGGACCGATTACCGCATCGAGGTCGACCTCGGGCACCTGCGGCTCCGGCTCTTCGAGCGATGCGAGCGACTCGCGACCTTCCCGATCGGCGTCGGGACCCGTGACACCCCCACGCCCCACGGCACGTTCTTCCTGAACTCCCTGCTGAAGCCGCCGGACCCGGGATCGGTCTACGGGGCGCTGGCGTTCGGGCTGTCCGCCTACTCCGAGGTGATCACGGACTGGGAGGGCGGGGGCATCGTCGGGATCCACGGCACGAACGACCCGTCCTCCGTGGGCCGCCGCGTGAGTCACGGCTGCATCCGGATGCGGAACCCGGCCATCCGCGAGCTCGCCCGGACCGTCCCGCTCGGCACCCCGGTCACGATCTCCTGACGCGGACGCACGATAGGCTGCCCCGCGTGAGCGTCCCCACGGACCATCCGGCGGGCGAGTACCTCGAGGCCTTGTTCGAGATGGCCGAGGAGGACATCCCGCCGATCCAGGCGCGCCTCGCGGAGTGGACCGGGGTCTCGCGCGCCACCGTCTCCGAATCCGTCAAGCGCCTGGTGGCCGACGGGCTCCTGACGGTCGACGGCCGCACGCTCCGGTTCACCGCCAAAGGCGATCGACTCGCGCGCGAGCGCGTCCGGCGTCACCGCCTCGCCGAGCATTTCCTGATCCGGATCATCGGCCTGCCGTGGCACAAGGCCCACGAGCAGGCGCAAGCTTGGGAGCGCGTGATCTCGGCCGAGGTCGCCGAGCGCATGACCGAGCTCCTCGACGATCCCGCCACGTGCCCCCACGGCAATCCCATCCCGGGATCGCGCCACACGGTGGACCACACGCGTCTCCTGCCCCTCAAGGACGTCGCACCGGGTGGGCGGGTCGTGCTGCGCCGGCTCACGGAGGACCTCGAGCTCCAGCTCGATGTGATGCGCTTCTTCGAGGACGCGGGCCTCATGCCCGGCGCGAGGATCCGGGTCCGCTCGGTCGGACCCGACGGCACGATGGGGCTCGAGGTGAAGGGCGGGCCGGTGGCGCTCGGCGCGCATCTGTCGGACAACCTCTGGGTCGAGTCGGCCTGACCGACGACGGGCTGAGGGATTTCTCGTTCGGGCCCGAACGAGGTTGACTCGAATCCGATCGTCTGGATAGGATTTCGTTCGGCCGAACCGCGTTTGTTCGGAGGACCGAACAAACGAGACCGAGGCGGCCGGGGCCCGAGGACGGGAGGAGCACAGCATGGGTGCCGCGTTCGTGATCGCGCTGCGAGAAGGGATCGAGGCGGCGCTGATCGTCTCGATCGTCCTGGCATACCTGAAGCAGCTGGGACGGACGGACCGGAGCCGGCTGGTCTGGTGGGGCACCGGCGCGGCCGTCGCCATCTCCGCGATCGTCGGGACCCTGATCTTCGCGCTCGACGCCGAGTTCGAGGGCACCTCGGAGCAGGTCTTCGAGGGCCTCGTCACGCTCGCCGCGGTCTCGGTGCTGACCTGGATGATCTTCTGGATGCGCCGCCAGGGCGCGCGGATCAAGAGCGAGCTGCAGGAGAAGGTGGACACCGCGCTCGTGACCGGCGGCCTCGCCCTCGCCGCCCTCGCGTTCTTCGCGGTGTTGCGCGAGGGCATCGAGACGGCCCTGTTCCTTTTCGGCGCGAGCCAGGGCACCGCCGTGGGATCCGGAGGCGTCGGCGCGCAGCTGGTGGGCGCCATCCTCGGGCTCGCCCTCGCCGTGATCCTCGGTGTGCTCCTGTACCGCGGCGGCATCAAGATGAACCTCCGCTCGTTCTTCCGCGTCACCGGAGCGATCCTCATCGTCGTCGCGGCCGGGCTGTTCGCGTACTCGGTGCACGAGCTGCAGGAAGCGGGGTGGTTCCCGTTCCTCGAGGCCACCGCGTACGACCTGTCCGCCACGCTCCCCGACGACAGCGGCGTCGGCGCGATCCTGCGCGGCCTCGTCGGATACAACGCGGACCCGACGGTCCTCGAGCTCGTCGCGTGGGGCGGTTACCTCGTGATCGTCGGCGCGTTCTTCTTGCGTCCGACTCCGTCGCCGGCGAGGCGTCCGACGATGGTCGAGGCGACGTCCAGCGGATAACGCAGCGTCGCAACGAACGCGGCCGTTTGTCACTCTTTCTCCATCGGACGCGCGAGCGAACTACCTGCGGCGTCGCCCCGCGAGCCCTGCGCCACAGACCGTTCGAGCGCGTTGACACGTCTAAGGTCGGTCGCTACTGTTCGCCCCGGTCCCGAGCGGTCGAAGGGACGGACGAACGGAACCGCCGCCGACGACGCGAGGCGAACCGGGAGGCGCGAGTCTCTGGAGAGCCATCGCAGCGTCGGAGTCGAGCCGGTCGACCGGCTTCCGAGGTCACTCGGGGCCACCTTTTGGCGGGTCGAGGAACCGAGTAGGCATCGCTCGCGTATGGGGAAGGCGTGAGGGGGCCCAAAGGATCCTCGACCCGTCAGCTTTTCCGTCGGTGACGCGAACCGTCACGAGCCGACGAGAACGATCACGCCGGTCATCCCACGGTCCTCGTGGAAACGACAGACGAACACGTATCGGCCCGGTGCGAATCGCCCCGCCACGTCCTCGATCGTGAACTCCTCTCCGGGAGCAAGATCGGTCGCGATCCCCATCTCCGGGATGGTCACGTTGTGGGGGTTGCGTCCCGCGTTCTTCACGACGACGTCGCGACCCTGCGCGATCGGGAGCGTCGGGTGGGCGTCGTGGAAGTGGTAGTCGATCGCCGTGATCACGTACGCGCTTGGGGACTCCCGCAGGAGAACGGCGGGCACGACCACTCCGGCCAGAGCGCACGTCAGCAGCACCGAGCGCACCGCGACCGATCGCACGGCCTCGAGCCTAGAGGACCTTCGCGAGGAACTGCCGGAGTCGGTCCGACTGCGGGTGGTAGAACATCTCTCGAGGCTCCCCTTCCTCGACGACGAGCCCCTCGTCCATGAAGATCATGCGCGTCCCCACCTCGCGCGCGAACCCCATCTCGTGGGTGACGACCATCATCGTCATCCCGTCTCCGGCGAGGCGGATCATCACCTCGAGGACCTCTCCCACCAGCTCGGGGTCCAGGGCCGAGGTGACCTCGTCGAACAGCATCAGCCGTGGCTTCATGGCGAGCGCCCGGGCGATCGCCACCCGCTGCTGCTGACCCCCGGAGAGCTCCCCCGGGTAGGCCTTGGCCTTGTGGTCCATCCCGACCCGCGCCAGCTGGTCCATCGCCCGCTCCCGCGCCTCGGCGCCGTCGAGCTTCAGCACGTTCTCCAGGGCGAGCGTCACGTTGCGGAGCGCCGTCATGTGCGGGAACAGGTTGAACGCCTGGAACACGATCCCGATGTGGGTGCGGACCTCGTTCAGGTTCGCTCGGATGTCGGTGATGTCCCGGTCCTCGAACCACACCTTGCCGAGGGTGGGCGACGCCAGCATGTTCACGCAGCGAAGGAGCGTCGACTTGCCCGAGCCCGAGGGCCCGATGATCACCATGACGTCGCGCTGGCTCATCGCGCAGGTCCACCCCCCGCAGCACGTGGAGATCGCCGAACCACTTGTGGACACCCTCGAGCCGGATGAGGTCGCCGCCCGCGGGTGCGCCGGCGACCATCAGTGTCCGGCCCCGGCGATCCCGACGAGCCCGCTGTGGAGCCGCTTCTCGACCCGGTTCACCAGGAAGATCGCGGGAAGGGTGATCGCGAGATAGCCGAGGGCCGTCGCCGTGTAGAACGTCGCGTTGAACGTGTCCGACACGCCGGCGCGCGCCCACTGGAACAGATCCGGCTCGGTCAGCGCCAGCCCCAGGATGATCACCAGCGCGGTGTCCTTGATCAGGATGACGAACTCGTTCATCAAGGGCGGGATCACCCGACGGACCGCCTGCGGAACGATCGCGAACCGCATCGCCTGCCCGTAGGTCATCCCCAAGGATCGAGCGGCCTCCATCTGCCCCCGTTCGATCGACTGGATGCCGGCGCGGAAGACCTCCGCGGCGTAGGCACCCGTGTTCAGCGCGAACACGATCATCGCCACGTTGAACGACGACAGTTTGACCTCGAACCCGAAGAGCAGCAGGAAGTAGAAGGTCGCGAGTTGCCAGATCAGCGGCGTCCCCCGGAAGAAGTTGACGTAGATGCGAGCGGGGGCGCGCGCCGCGCGGCGCCCGGAGAGCGCCAGCATCGCGAGGACGAGCCCGATCACGATGCCGCCGATCTCGCCTACGAGCGCGAGGACGACCGTGTTCTGCACGGCGTTCAGGAACGACGCGATGAAGTAGGGCTCCAGGACCGCGAAGTTCAGGAAGTGCTTCGCGAACAGATCCGGACGCCCCGAGCGGAACACCAGGAGCACGACGGCGCACTGCACCGCCAGGATCCCGAGGAGCGCCCCGGTGACGGCCTGCTCCCGACGGCGGACACTGTCCATCCTCCGATAGGTGCCGAACCCGAGCGCTATCGCGGCCAACCCGAGCGTGACACCCGCGTAGAGCAGAGCCGTCATCTCTTGCGCCCGAAGCGCTTCGACGATGTTGCAGACGCCGAGCGCGCCCGTGAGGTCCCGGGGGATTCCGACCTCCCGGCAGTGGTCGGTCAGGACGCGGTCGGAGAAGGCGTAGTTGAGCTGGACGGCCAGCAGGCCACCGAGGACGAGCGTGATGCCCGCGATGCCGAGGCCCAGCGCGGTCGCGGAGACCGGCGAGCTGGGACCGCGTGTGTCGGGTTGGGGATCGCGATGGACCCCGGCCTCCGCCTCGACCTCAAGCGCGGACATCGACCACCTCCGTCGTGCACGAGGGGCCCGCGCCTCCGCGCAGGCCCCTCGCCGATCCTCGTTCCGGTGCCTATGCCGGCTGGAACTCGGGAGGCACGGGCGCGCCCGGGAACCACTTGTCGTAGATCGTGACGTAGGTCCCGTCCGCGATGATCTCGGCCAGGACGATGTTCACGGCGTCGGTCAGCTCGGGGTTCTCCGGCGAGAACGCGAGGCCGTAGATCTCGTTCGTCTCGATGCCCTGCACGACCGCGAGGCTCGGCAGACCCTTCACCACCTCGGCCACGAAGGGTTCGTCGGCGATGAAGGCGGTCATCCCCCCGCCCTCGAGCGCCCGGAGTCCGTCCGGCGACGACGAGAAGGTCTGGAGCTCGACGCCGTTCGGTACCAGGTTGTCCTTCGCCCAGTCTTCGCCGGTCGTCCCCTTCTGGACGCCCACGACGTCGCCGGCCTCGAGCTGGTCGGTGGAGGCGAGGTCGGGGGTCTCACTCGTGTTCACCACGAGCGCCTGGCGGGAGTTGAAGTACCCGATCGAGAAATCGACGGTCTCCTCGCGCTCCGGGGTGATGGTGGACGCCGCGGCGACCATGTCGAATTGGCCGCCCGCAACGGCTGTGAAGATCGTGTCGAAGTTCGCGACGATCCACTCCACCTCGAGACCCAGCCTCGCGGCGATCTCCTCGGTGAGCTCGACGTCGAACCCGACCTCGTTTCCGCCCTTGATCGACTCGAACGGCGGGTAGTCCAGGCACGACCCGACGGTGAGGACGCCCTCGGTGAGCGTCGTGAACGCCGGGATGCCCGTCTCGCCGGTGGCGCCGGTCGCCGTCGCACCCGTGGCTCCGGAGGCCGTCGGGCCCGTGGCGCCGGTCTCGCCATCCCCGCTCTCGTTGCCGGCGCACGACGCCACGACGAGCGCGAACACCGCCACCGCGGCTGCGAGCCAGATGCGGGTCCTCTTCACGTTGATCGCCTCCTCGTTGCGCTCTCCCCGGCACGAGGCCGGAGTGTCCGTCGCGTATCCTCCCCCAAACCGCCGGTCCCGCTCAACCCGCGGTTCGTCCCCTGAGCTACGAGCGCCATGCACCGCAGGCTCGGCTCAGACGGGGACCCAGCGCCCGCCCTCCACGCGGTAGACGCGGACCGCGCCCTCCGGATCGGCCGGTTCCCCGTCCGGTCCGAACCCGTAGGAGCCGCCGAGTCCATCGAGCACGGTTGTATCGCCGAGCGCCGTCAGGACGTCCTCGCGCGAGGCCCCCGGCCCCCTGAGAGCCTGCAGGACCAGGTGGGCGGCGTCCCAGGCCTCGACCGCATACGGCCCCGGCGCCAGCCCGTAGTCCGACTGGTAGTCCTGGATGAACCGGCGAGCCGCGATATCCGTCGAGGTGGACAGATCGGCGCAGGGGCACGTCGCGAGGACCCCGTCCGCCGAGGCTCCGGCCGCCTCGAGGAACGCGGGATCGAGCAGGCGGTCGCCGCCGATCGCCGTCGTCCCGGGCGCGAGCGTGAGCGTTTCCGCACCGGCCGCAGCACTTCCCGTCCACACCACCGTGCCGCACGCCCCCGCCGACGGGGTCGCCCGCGGAGAGGTCAGCGCCCGGACGACGAGCCGCCCGAGGCGGTCGGGCGGCGGGTCCTCCCGCAGGACGCACACGCCCGCCGCCGACGACCGGAGGCCGTCCGCGAGGCGCGCGAGGACCCGGGCCTGCGCGTCGAGCGGAGCCACGAGCCGCCTCCAGGTAGCGCCCGGGACGTCGGGGCCCCCGCCGAGCGCGCTGAGCCCGAGGACCGGGATCCCGGCGCCTCCGAGCTCCTCGAGGATCGCGTCCAGGTCCCCGACGTCGGGGCCGACGATGGCGGCGACGAACGCCGGGTCGGCGGCGACCGTCCCCGTCGCGCCGGGCTCCGCCGCCAGATCGAACGGCACCAGCTCTACCGTCACGGGGTCCTCGGCGTCCAGGGCCGCGGTCGCGAACGCGAGCTCGGCCCCCCGCAGCGCCGGCAGGACGCGGTCTTCGGCGTCGGGCCGCGAGAGGTCCTGCAGGAAGGCCACCGCGACGGGCCCGCCCGCCTGCGTCGGCTCGCCGGGTCCCCCCGGCGGCGACTCCGCAACGGGAGACGAGCAGGCGGCCGTCATCGAGGCGACCGAGACGACGGCCGCCATCCAGGTCCGAGATCGCGGGGTGAGTGAGGGCATCGGGGCTGGAGTCTAGAGTCCACTCAGCCCGGGACGACCTAGACTCGGGGCCCCGGCCGGGGTGATGGAACCGGTAGACATGATGGCCTCAAAAGTCATTGCGCGAGAGCGCGTGCGGGTTCGAATCCCGCCCCCGGCACGACCGGCGACCTAGACCACGTGGCCCTCGGCCACGAGGGCGCCCGAGCCGAACCGGTCCAACCCCAGCGAGGACACATCCACCGACCGGGCCGCACCGTCCACGATCATCTCCGCGAGGAGCTTCCCGACGACCGGGGCGTGCTGGAAGCCGTGCCCGCTGAACCCGTTCGCCAGGTAGAGGCCACCCACGCCCGGCACCTCGCCGAGGATCGGGTGCCGGTCCGGGGTCATCTCGTACAGGCCCACCCAGGAATGCTCGATCGCGGCCTCCTCGAGCGGCGGGAAGACGCGCACCGCCGTCGGCAGGAGCTCCTCGGCGACGAAGGTCTCATCGGGTGCGAGATCGAACGAGGCCCGCTCGCGGGGACTGCCCATCCCCATCAGGACCCCGCCCCCCTCGCGGTGCAGGTAGAAGCTCGTCTCCGCGTCGATCAGCAGCGTGCGGCGCGCGGGGACGCCCGGGAACGGGCCGGTCACCAGGACGTGCCGCGGGATCGGCTCGAGCGGGAGCTCGATCCCGGCGGTAGCCGCAAGGAGCCCGGCCCAGGGCCCGGCCGCGTTCACGACCACGGGCGCGGCGATGTGGCCGGTCGCCGTGTCCACGCCGGCCACCCGTCCACCGGCGGTGCGGACCGCGGCGACCTCCACGCCGAGCTCCAGTTCGGCACCGGCGAGCCTGGCGGCGGCCGCGTATCCCTGGGTGAGGCCCGACGGGTCGGCGATCCCATCATCGGGTCCGAACGTGGCGCCGACGAGCCCATCGCGCTCGATCCCCGGGACCATCCGCTCGGCGTCCTCGGGCGTGAGGAGCTGCGCCTCGACGCCGAGCGACCGCTGGAGCGCGTTCGCAGCCACGAAACGGTCCCAGAGCGCTTCGGTGCGCACGAGGAAGAGGTAGCCGTCCTGGACGACGTCGAGGGGGAACCCGTGCTCCCGCTCGAACCCGGTGATCATTGGGACGCTCGCTTGGGACAGCCGGATGTTCATCTCGCTCGAGAACTGCTGCCGGAACCCTCCCGCGCACGCACCTGTCGAGCCCGCCGCGAGGTGATCGGCCCGCTCCAGCATGACCACGCGGCCGGCACCGGCCGCCGCGAGGTGGTACGCGGCACTCGCTCCGACGACGCCGCCACCCACGACGACCACGTCCGCCGTCCGATTCACGACGACCCGAGCCGGTCCACGGCCGCCCGCGCGAGGATCAGGTCCTCGAACGCGACCCCGACGGACTTGAAGAGCGTCACGTCGCTCGGCGAGGTCCGGACCTCGGCCCCGCCCACCAGCTCGGACAGGTCCGCGACGACGTGGTCCGCCCCGATCGCGCCCTCCGCCATCGCGAGCGCGAGCTCGCCGGCCTCCGCCGCGGCGGCCTCTCGGGTCTCGACGACGACCTTCGCGCGCCGCACGGCCTCAGCGTCCAGCTCGCGCGTCGCCCTGGTGTACGCCCCGACCGCGTTCACGTGGACACCGTCCGGCAGGTCGGCACCGGCGACCAGCGGCGTCGCGCTCGTCGTGCACGTGCAGACGAGATCGGCCTCGGCGACGGCGCGAGGGTCCCCCATCGAGGCGTCGAGCCCCTCCGACCGCGCATCCGCCGCGAGGGCCTCGGCTCGTTCGGGCGTTCGCGACACCACCACGACGGATCGCACCGGGCGGACGGCGCGCATCGCCTCCAGATGCGACCGGGCCTGCACCCCGGAACCGAACAGCACGAGCCGGCTCGCGTCCTCGCGAGCGAGGAACCGCGTCGCGAGACCGCTGACCGCCGCCGTCCGGATCGCCGTGAGCACCGCTCCGTCGAGCATCGCGAGCGGCGCCTGCGTCGACGGGTCGAACAACACGTAGGTGGCGTGCAGGAAGGGAAGGCCGAAGGCCGGGTTCGCGTCGGTCAGCGTCACGAGCTTCACCCCCACGCCCGGCCTGCCGTGCGCCGGCATGAGCAGGAGCGAACCGGACTCCGTTCGCACGTGCGACCGCGGCGGGGCGGACGGAAGCTCGGAGGCCGCGAACCCCGCGTGGAGCGCGTCCACGGCCGCCCGCATCGGCAGGAGCCTCGTCAGCTCCTTCCCGCCGATCGCGGGCACGCCGATCGCGGGCTCAGAGCTCCCCGAGGTACGCCTCCCGCATCAAGGGGCTCGCCAGCAGGTTCGCGGCGGTGTCGGCGAGGACCACCTGCCCGGTCTGGATCACGTAGCCGCGGTCGGCGATGGACAGCGCCATGTTCGCGTTCTGCTCGACGACGAACACCGTGCGCCCGAGACCGCGGATCGTCTTGATGATCTCGAAGACCTGCTCGACGAGGATCGGCGCAAGTCCCATCGACGGCTCGTCCATCAGCAGGACCTTCGGATCCGCCATGAGGGCCCGGCACATCGCGACCATCTGCTGCTCGCCGCCCGACAGGGTCCCGGCCTTCTGCTTCAGGCGCTCGCGCACCCGAGGGAACGTCTGGAGGACCTGCTCCCGGTCCTGCGCGATCTTCTCCTTGTCCCTGCGCTGATACGCGCCCAGGTCGAGGTTCTCCGAAACGGTCATGTTCGAGAACAGGCGGCGATTCTCCGGGACCATCGAGATCCCTCGGCGCACGACCTCGGCCGTCGGCATCCCGCTCACCGTCTCGCCGTCCAAGATCACGTCGCCCTCCGAGGGCTTCACGTAGCCGAGGATCGTCTTCAGCGTCGTCGTCTTCCCGCTGGCGTTGCCGCCCAGCAGGCAGACCATCTCACCCGCGTAGATCTCCACGTCCACGTTCCGCAGCACGGCGACCAGGCCGTAGTGCGTGCTGACGTTGCGGAGCTCCAGGATCGGACGACGATCGCCGTCGTCCGCGACCCCGGTCGGCGCCGGCATCGAGTCGGTCTGGAAGGGCAGGACCTTCTCGGTGGGCTCGTCGTGGGCGCTCATCCCGCCGCCTTCGTCCCGAGGTACGCCTCGATCACCTGAGGATCGTTCGCGACCTCCTCGTACGTTCCCTCGGCGATCTTCCGCCCGTAGTCGAGCGCGATCACGCGGTCCGAGACGCCCTTCACGACGCGCATGTCGTGCTCGATCAACAGGACCGTGAGCCCGAGGACGTCCCGCATCCGCACGATGTGGTCGCGCAGCTCCAGCGTCTCGGTGGGGTTCATCCCGGCCGTGGGCTCGTCGAGCATGACGAGCGCAGGGTCGGTCGCGAGGGCGCGAGCCATCTCCAGGCGGCGGCGGTTCGCGTAGGACAGGGCGAACGCCGGCTGGTCCTGTCGGTAGCCCGCCAGGCGCGACCCGAAGAAGTCGAGGCTCTCCTTCGCGCGCTGGCGGATCCGCTCCTCCTCGCGGCGCATCCCCGGCGGCCGGATCACGGCGCCGAAGACCCCCGAGCGCCCCCGGCAGTGCTGGCCGACCATGGCGTTCTCGAGCACCGTCATGTTCGGGAACAGGTGGACCGTCTGGAAGGTTCGCGCGATGCCGAGCCTCGTGATCCGGTTGGGCGCGAGGCCGATCACGCTGTCGCCCCGGAACCGGACGTCCCCGTCGTCGGGACCGTACAGCCCCGTGGTGACGTTGAACATCGTGCTCTTGCCGGCGCCGTTCGGTCCGATCACCGAGACGATCTCACCCTCGTCCACGTGCATGTCCAGGCCCGACAGCGCGTACAGGCCGCCGAAGTGCTTGGCCACGCCCGAGAGCTCGAGCAGATGGGGGGCGCCGTTCCCCACGTCGGGCCGATCCGTTCCCTCGACCGCCTCCGGACCGTCCGGGCGCGGGTCGCTCACTCCGGGTCCTCCGGCTCGCCCCCGAGGGCGCCGCCCGGCACCGCAGTCGCAACGGCCGCTGCACCGCCCGCGCCCTCCTTGACCCACACGTCCTGCGTGACCTCCTCCGCCTCGAGCTCGCGGCTGCGACGGACGTTCGGGATGAGGCCCTGCGGGCGCAAGATCATGATCGCCACCAAGGCGCCGCCGTAGATCAGGAGCCGATACTCCTCGAACTCACGCAGCAGGCCGGGCAGGCCGATCAGCACCAACCCTCCCACGACGACCCCCGGCAGGCTGCCGATTCCGCCGAGGATCACCACCGCGAGCGCGGTGATCGACACGAAGATCTCGAAGCTCGCCGGCGAGAGCGACCCGATGCTGACGGCGAACAGCGCCCCCCCGACCGAACCGATCGCGCCGCCCATGGCGAAGGCGAGCAGCTTGTACCTGATGGTGCTGATGCCCATCGCGTCGGCGACCTGCTCGTCCTCGCGCATCGCGTTCCAGGCTCGCCCGATACGGGAGTTGGCGAGGCGCCACGAAACGACGAGCGCGAGCAGGACGAACGAGAGGGCGAGGTAGTAGAAGTGCTGCGGATGGTCCTGGAAGTTCAGTCCGAACACTCCGGCCTTGGTGACCCCGCGCACGCCCTGCGGACCGCCGATGAGCGGCTGAGCCCACCTGGAGGCGGTGATGATGCTCACGATCTCGCCGAGGCCCAGGGTCACGATGGCCAGGTAGTCGCCGCGCAGTCGAAGGACGGGGGCGCCGATCAGGACGCCGACGCCAGCGGCGAGCAGCGCGACGATCCATACGGCCACGTAGAAACTGAGGTCGGCGGACAGAGCGGGCTCCGCCGCTCCGGTGGTCGTGTTGAGGAACGCTCCCGTCAGGATCGCCGTCGTGTACGCCCCGAACGCGAAGAACGCGACGTACCCGAGGTCGAGCAGGCCCGCGTAGCCGACGACGATGTTCAGACCCAGCCCCAGGAGGATGTAGATCATGACCTGACCGAGGACCTCGGAGATCACCGTGCCGAGCAGCAGGGGGATAACGGAAAGGATCGCGAGGATGCAGACCAAGAACCCCACCTTCGCGGCGGGCACGTCCCGAACGGTCCTGCGGACGCGCTCGCCGGTTCGCCCGCCTCCCCGCCTCCACAGGATGTTCGCCGCGACGGCGGCCGCGAAGATAGCGAGACCACCGAGCCAGGTCAGCCCGCCGGTCACGGGGCTGTACAGCCAGTCGGCCTTCACACCGAGCTCGATCAGGACGATCGGGACGATCCGCTGAAGGAGTCCGAGGACCAGGACGGCGAGGACCCCGGCCGCGATCGGCGCCCGCACTTTCGCGGGGGCGGTCCTCGCGAAGGCGCCGACGGCGCCGCTCACGACACAGAGCCCCACGAGCAGCGGCAGGCCGGCCGGCACGCCATCCCCGAAGGTCAGGAAGTCGATCAGCTGCGGGGAGACCTGCAGGAACACCTGGCGGATGCGGTCGACCCCGAACCCGTCCGCGAACCAGACCGCCGCGGCGAAGACCACGCCGGTGACCAGCCCGCTCACGAGGCCGATCGCGATGGCGATGCGGAGCGAGAGGCTCCGGCGCTCACCGACGACGACACGGGGCCGGGTCACGACGTAGGCCCCGAGGATCGCCGGGGCCGCCAGCAACACCCGGCCGAGCGTGATCTGTTCGCCGACCAGTTCCAGATCGGCGAACCTCGCATAGAGGCCGACCAGCGAGACGCAGATCGCCACCGCGCCCCCGGCCGCCCCCGCGGAGATCACGGATCGACGACCGACGCTCCCCATCAGACCTTCTCCGCCTCGCCCGATCCGAGGAGCCCGCCCGGACGGAAGACAAGGACCAGCACGAGGACGAGGAAGGTGAAGGCGTCCTTCAATTGGAACGGCGAGGGCACCTGGTAGCCGGTGAGGATCAGCGCCGGACCGAGCGACTGCAGGAGACCGAGGATGATGCCGCCGAGCGCGGCTCCCGAGATGCTCCCGATCCCGCCGAGGACCGCTGCGGTGAACGCCGCGATCCCCGGACGGGCCCCCATGGAGAAGTTCACGGACTGGAACGTGATCGCGTAGAGCACGGCCGCGATGCCGGCCAGCAGACCGCCGATCGCGAACGTGGTGACGATCACGCGGTCGACCCGGATCCCCATCAGGCTCGCGATCTCGCTGTCCGCCGCCACGGCGCGCATCGACTTGCCGGTCCTGGTCCGCGCGACGAACAGCGACAGCCCCGCGACGGCGACGACCACGGTGACGAAGACCACGACCTGGACGCGCTTCAGCTCCAGGCCGAGGATCGTCCACGTGCCGTCGAGCGTGCTCGGGACGGCGAACCCGCGGAGCTGCGCACCGAAGAAACCGCGCGCCGTGTTCTGGAGGAACAGCGAGGCACCGATCGCCGTGATCAGCGGGACCAGCCTCGGGGCGTTGCGGAGGGGGCGATACGCGATCCGCTCGAGGAGGAGGGCGACCGAGACCGACGTCAGCATCGCGACCACGAGGAGGATCGCCATCGACGCGACGGGATTGCCATCCAGGAACCCGCTCGCCTCGTACGCGTCGGCGAAGAAGAAGGCCGCGAACGCGCCGAACATGAAGACCTCGCCATGGGCGAAGTTGATCATCCGCAGGATCCCGTAGACGAGCGTGTACCCGAGGGCGATCAGCGCATAGATCGAGCCCTGCGCCACGCCGAGCACGATGAAGTCGCGCCAGGCGCCCGCCGAGTACCGCTGCTCGGCAGGAAGGGTCAGCGTCTTGAACGCACCGATCGTCAGGATCGACACGATGAAGACCGAGAGGACGGTCAGGATGATGGTGCGCCACGGCAGGCGTTCGAACCGCCCGAGCTGCGCTCCCCGCGCCCGCTCATCCGTCGACGTGCCCATCGCGGGTGAGCCTAGCCCAAGCCCGGACGCGGCGCTGTGGGCGGGCCTCCCGGCCCGCCCACAGCTCGCTACCTCGCTGGACTAGATGACCTCGTCCAGCGACTTCGTGTCGCTGTAGACCGGATCTGCCGGATCGGTACCGCCTTCGACCGCCCAGTTCGGGTACTCGAAGAGCCCGATCGAGACGTCGGTCGCGCAGTCCCCGAGCGGGGTGCACGTGATGATGCCCGTGATCCCCTCGTAGCCGCTCGTCGCGAACAGCGCGTCCTTCAGTGCCGTCCGTGAGATCGTGAGGTTCCCGCTCCCGTCGTCGACCGCCACCGCCTCGATCGCGTCGAACACGATGCTCGCCGCGTCGAAGGCGTGGGCGTGGAAGCCGGCCGTCGGTGCCCCGCCGGTCAGCGCCTCGTAGGCGGGGAGGAACTCGTCCTTGTAGAACGCCCCCTCCGCGAACACGGTCGTGTCCGGGTAGGACGCGATGTACTGGTTCGAGAGATCACCCGCGGACTCGATGAACCCGGTCTCCAGGCAGCCGTCCGATCCGACCTGGATCACGTCCGGCATGATGTCCTGGGCCTGCACGGCGGTCAGCGCGCAGACGGGGTTGAAGTTCGGACCGTACAAGACCTCCGGATCGCCTTCGGCGAGGCTCGTCAACACCGGTCCGAGATCCGTATCCCCGCTGTTGACCTGCTCGGTGCCCGTGATCGTCCCACCGAGCGCCTCCCAGTTCGCCCGGAACGCGGCCGCCAGGCCGTCGGCGTACGGGCTCTCGTCGTTGATCGTGGCCGCCGTGGTGAGCCCGAGCTCGTTGAACAGGTACTCGGCGACGATCGCGCCCTGGATCTTGTCGTTGTGCGCCGTCCGCGCGTAGAAGGGCTGATGCGCCTCCTCCGACGTGAGTCCGGGGTTCGTGTTCGAGGCCGAGACCATGAGGATCCCCTTGTCACCGAGGATCGTGTCGGCAACGCCGAGCGCAGCGCTGGAGCACGTGGTGCCGATGACGGCCACGATCTCCGGATCGGCCGCGATCGCGGTCCCGCCGGCCTGTCCACCCTCCACCGAGCACCCGTCGTCCTCCTGCTGGAGGGTGACGTCATGGCCGAGGAGCTGCCCAGGTGTCTGGTCCAGCGCCCCGTCCAGGTAGTCGATCGCGAGGGTGACCCCGTTGTTGACGTCCGTGCCGAGGGCCGCGGTGTCCCCCGAGATCGAGTTCAACGACCCGAGCTTGATCGGTGCCCCGGCCGGTACCTCCACGCAGCCGAACGGGTCGGCGTCGCAGTCGATCGCCCCACCTGTGGCGGTCGCGCCCGTCGGCGCCGTGGTGCCGCCGCCCGGCTCCTCCTCGTCGCTGCACGCGGCAGCGACGAGCGTGAGCGCCGAGAACAGCGCGAGCAGCGCGAATACCTTGCGCTTCCTCATCGAATCCCTCCTTCGTTCCTAGCCGAAGTCATGCGGATAGATCCAACGCGAGTGCAGCGGAGGTTCCCCTCGCGCGTCCCCCCTTTCCGACGTTCCGTACGGGTACCTATCACATTCCGGGTCCGCGGGACCACCGGACCGCTCCTCCCACGCCTGGATGTACGGATTCCTGCCCCGACGGGGACTGGCGAGGCTCGGCCGAGGGCATCATGCCGGGATGGCCGCGCGGAAGGCGCGGGCCAGCTCGAGCGCGCCGGACCCCCGCCCGGCCAGGAGCTCACGCACGATGGCGCTGCCGACGATCACGCCGTCCGCGAACGCACAGGCCTCTCCGGCCTGACCCGGAGTACCGATCCCAACCCCGACGAGCAGCGGCAGCCGGGTGAGCGGACGCAGGGAGGCCACGAGCTCCTCGGCCGTGCCGGCGAGTCTGTCCCGCTCCCCCGTCACACCGTAGGTCGCCACGCAGTAGACGAAGCCGCCGCCCGCCGAACCGATCGCCCGCAGGCGCTCGGCAGATGAACCGGGCGCCGCCAGGAACACCGGTGAGACCCCGGACCGGCGGCACGCCTCCACCCACTCGTCGCCCTCGTCGACGGGCAGGTCCGGCACGATGACACCCGAGACGCCGGCGCCGGACGCCTCTGCCAGGAACGGCTCGAACCCATGACGCAGGACCGGGTTGAGGTAGGTCATCACGGCGACCGGCACGCCGAGCGCGGCCTCGCGCACGGTGGCGAGGACCGACGTCGGGGTGGCCCCGGCCTCGAGCGCCAGCCGCGAGGCCTCCTGGATCACCCCGCCGTCCATCACCGGGTCCGAGAACGGGATCCCGACCTCGACGGCGTCGGCGCCCGCCTCGGCGAGCGCGCGCAACAAGCCGGCGTCCACGCCCGGCGATCCGCCCGTCACGTACGGGACGAACGCCTTCCCGCCGCCGTCTCGGCGCCCGCGCAGCGCCGCCTCGAGAGCCGTCAACTCACGCGTCGCCATCGCCGGCCCGTTCGATCGCCAACCGCACGGTCTCGAGATCCTTGTCCCCCCTGCCGGACACGTTCACGAGGACGAGCGATCCCTCCGGGAGCGGCCGCCGCAGGAGCCAGCCGATCGCGTGGGCGGGCTCGAGCGCCGGCAGGATCGCTTCGAGGGTCGCGAGCATGCGGAACCCCTCGAGCGCCTGCGCGTCGGTCGCCGAGACGTACTCGGCCCGCCCGGACTCCATCAAGAAGGAATGCTCGGGCCCGACCCCCGGGTAGTCGAGCCCGGCGGAGATCGAGTGCGTCGGAACGACCTGACCCTCCGCATCCTGCACGAGGTAGGACAGGGCTCCGTGCAGCACGCCCGGCTCGCCGAGCGTGAGGGAACGGCAGTGGTCGCCGAGGCCGTCGCCGCGCCCGCCGGCCTCGACGCCGATCAGGCGCACCGACGGCGTCCCGATGAACGCCTCGAAGATGCCGATCGCGTTGCTGCCGCCGCCGACGCAGGCGACCACGGCGTCGGGGTCCCGGCCCTCGCGTTCCAGGAGCTGCACGCGCGCCTCATCTCCGATCACGCGCTGGAGGTCCCGCACGAGCGAGGGGAACGGGTGCGGACCGGCGACCGAGCCGAGCACGTAGTGCGTGTCGCGCACGGAGCCAGCCCAGTCGCGCAGGGCCTCGTTCAACGCGTCCTTCAGGGTCCGGCTCCCCGAGGTGACGGTCACGACCTCGGCACCGAGCAGGTGCATGCGCGCGACGTTCGGCGCCTGGCGCACGGTGTCCTCCTCGCCCATGTAGACGACGCAGGGCAGGCCGAACAGCGCGCACGCCGTCGCCGTCGCAACTCCGTGCATCCCGGCGCCGGTCTCGGCGATGATCCGGCCCTTCCCGAGGCGTCGCGCGATCAGCACCTGCCCGAGGGTGTTGTTGATCTTGTGGGCGCCCGTGTGATTGAGGTCCTCGCGCTTCAGGTAGATCCGGTAGCCCGTCTCGGCCGACAGGCGGGTCGCGAACGTGAGGGCGGACGGGCGTCCCACGAAGTCGCGAAGGAGGGCGTCGAGCTCGCCGCGGAAGGCCGGGTCGTCGCGGAGCTCGGCCCAGGCCGCCGAGAGCTCGTCGAGCGCGGGGATCAGCACCTCGGGCACGTACCGGCCGCCGAACCGCCCGAACCGTCCCCGGGCGTCGGGGAGCGTCCCGGCCGAGATCACGATTCCCCCCGCAGCTCGCGCAGGGTCGCCGCCGGATCGTCCGAGCGCATCAGCGCCTCGCCCACGAGCACGGCTCGGGCGCCACCCTCCACGGCCCGTCGGACCTCGTCCGGGGTCGAGAGCCCGCTCTCCATCACGGCGATCCGGTCTCCCGGGACCGAGCGCAACAACGCTAGGCCACGGTCGAGGTCCACCTCGAGCGTCTCGAGGTCCCGGGCGTTCACGCCGATGACCTTCGCGCCGGTCGCCAGCGCGCGCTCGAGGTCCTCCTCCCCGTGCGCCTCGACGACCCCACCGAGGCCCAGATCCTCGGCGGCGGCCAGCATCGCCTTCAGCTCGAGCTCGGACAGCGCGGCGGCGATCAGCAGGATCGCGTCGGCGCCCTCCACGCGCGACTCGATCACCTGCGCCGGGTGCACAAGGAAGTCTTTGCGGAGCACCGGCAGCCGCGTACCCAGATGGACGGCGCGCAGGTCGGCGAGCGAGCCGTCGAAGTGACGCGACTCGGTGAGCACCGAGACCGCGGCGGCCCCGGCGCGCTCGTAGGCACGAGCCTGGGCCGCGGGGTCCAGGCTCTCGTCGGCGATGCGCCCGGCCGAGGGCGACGAGCGCTTCACCTCGGCGATCACGGCGGGGGCCGTCGCCGACCACAGGGCGCCGGCGAACGGTCGAGCCGGGGGGAGTTTCAGCGCGAGCGCCATGAGGCCGGATTCGTCCAGCGGATGCCGCTCGAGCCGGCGCCGCACGTCGTCGACGACCTCGGTCAGGAAGCCCATGGGGCCGCCAGTGTAGGACGCGGGGTCCGGTCAGCCCCCAGCGGCGAGCGCCTCGCGCGCGTCGAGGCCCTCGTACAGCGCCCGGCCCACCAGGACCCCTTCGACGCTACCGCCGAGCGCGGCCACCGAACGGATGTCCTGCGCCCCCCGGATCCCGCCGGCGGCGATGACCGGCCGCTCGGTATGGGTGGCGAGCGCCCAGGCGCCGTCGAGATCCGGACCCTCCAGGGTGCCCGCCCGCGCCACCTCGGTGAACACGAACCGGCGCACGTCCAGACCCGCGAGCCACAGCAAGGTGTCCCACAGCGGGAGCTCCGTGCCCCGTCCCCTCGGGCGGATCGTCGGGCCGTCGGCTTCGATCCCCACGACGACCCGCTCGGGGTCCATCGCGACGATTCGCTCGGTGGCGTCTCGGTAGACGAGGGCCGCCGATCCGAGGACGACGCGGTCGGCGCCTGTGCTCAGCAAGCGATCCACGTGGGACCCCGTGCTGACGCCGCCGCTCGCCTGCACCGGTACGCCGATCCCTGCGATCGCCGCGAGCACCTCGAGGTTGGCCGGATCCCCGGTGGTGGCCAGATCCACGTCCACGACGTGCAGACGCCGCGCGCCCGCCTCGACGAACGCTGCGGCGGCGGCCACCGGATCCCCGCCGAACGTCTCGAGCGCGACCGGCCCCTGCTCCGCCATCCGGACGAGGCGCCCACCGGCCACGTCGATCGCGGGGATGACCTCGAACACCACGACCGCAGCCTAACGGCGAGACCCGCTACGCCCGCGCGGGGACGCCGGAGGCATCGGGAACGGTCACTGGGCCTTCCCCCCGGGGTGCCACGCGGGCCGCCTGCGGTCCGAGCAGGGTCCGTAGCTCCGAGAGCAGGCCCGCGCCGGGCTCGACGCGGAAGGTCCCGACGTCGAGCGGCGTGACACCCTTGGAGGAGCGGAACCGAACCTGCACGGGCGCGCGGCCCGGATGGGCGCCCAGGAGCTCCTTCAGCGACGCGATGACCGTGTTCGTGCAGCTCGACGCCTCGAGCTCGACGACGAGGGTCACGTCTGGCTGCACGGCCCGGCCGGACTCGCCGAGGTCGGGCTCGGAGACCTCCACCGCCCGGAGCTGCACCTCCTCAGCCCGTCCCCGGCGATCGATCCGGCCCTTCACGAGGACGATCGCGTCGGTCTCGATCAGGTCGGGGATGCGCTCGTACACGCTGGGGAACGCCACGACGTTCACCCCGCCCGCGAGGTCCTCGAGGCGGAACTGCGCGTAGGGCTCACCCCGCTTCGTGTACTTGCGGGCCACCGAGACCACGATGCCGCCGACCGTCACGAGGTCGCCGTCGCCGAGACCGCCGAGCTCGGTGATCTCCACGTCCGCCTGGGCGGCCAGGCGATCGCGCACCTCCAGGAGCGGGTGGTCGGTGACGAATTGGCCGAGAACGCCCTTCTCTTCGCGCAGCAGCGTGCGGCGGTCGAACTCCTCACCGCCGAGGATCGACTCGTCGATCTCCGCCGCGGCCTGGTCCCCGCCGCCGAACAGGGAGAACTGTCCGGCCGCCTCCGCCTTGCGCTCGGCGGCGATGGGCCCGGACACCTTCTCCTGGTTCTCGAAGAGCCCGCGTCGCGTGTACCCGAGCGAGTCGAAGGCGCCGGCGAGCACGAGCGACTCGAGAACTTTCTTCGTGAGGACGCCGGGGTCGACCTTGCGGCAGAAGTCGGCGAACGAAGCGAACGCGCCCTTCGCGGTCCGGGCCGCAACGATCTGCCCGACCCCGCCGGCGCCGACGTTCCGCACGGCCGACAGCCCGTAACGGATCTTGCGGTCGCCGCCGGGGACCGGCGCGAAGTCCAGCTCCGACTCGTTCACGTCGGGCGGCAGGACGTCCAGGCCCATGAGCCGACAGGCGTTCAGGTAGAACGGTTTGCGGTCCTTGTCGTCCTTGACCGAGGTCAGGACGGCCGACATGTACTCGACGGGATGGTGGGCCTTCAGGTAGGCGGTCTGGTAGGCCACGTAGGCGTAGGCGCACGCGTGCGAGGCGTTGAACCCATAGTCCGCGAATGGGACGATGAGCTCGAAGATCTCCTTCGCCTTCCTCTCGTCGTAGCCGCGTTCCTTCGCACCTTCGGCGAAATCCTTGCGGTGAGGCGGCAGGAGCTCGCGGATCTTCTTGCCCATGACCTTGCGGAGCGTGTCCGCCTTGCCCATCGAGTAGCCGGCCATCCGGACGGCGACCTGCATCACCTGCTCCTGGTACACGATGATCCCGTAGGTGTCCGCGAGGACCTCCTCGAGGTCCGGGTGCGGGTAGGTCACGGGCTTGCGTCCGTGCTTGCGCTCCGCGTATTCGACGTGCTGGCCCATCGAGAGCAGCCCCGGCCGGTACAGGGCGACGAGCGCCATCAGGTCCTCGAAGCGGTCGGGGGCGAGGAGCTGGATCAGCTGGCGTACGCCGGGGCTCTCCATCTGGAAGACACCGGTGGTGTCGGCGGACCGGAGCATCGCGTACACGTCCGGGTCGTCGAGCGGCACGTGGTCGATGTCCAGCTCCACCCCCACACGCCGTAGCAGCGACAAGGTGTCCTCGATCACCGAGAGGTTCCGAAGACCCAGGAAGTCCATCTTCAACAGCCCGAGCTTCTCGACGCCGTGCATGTCGAACTGCGTGACGATGCGCCGGGAGTCGTCGCGGGAATCCTTCGACAGCTTCAGCGGCAGGTAGTTCACGAGAGGGGCGTCGCCGATCACGACGCCCGCGGCGTGGACCGAGTCCTCGCGCCGGAGTCCCTCGAGCGCGCGCGCCGTGTCCACGATCTCCTTCGCCTCGGGCTCGCGCTCGTACGCGTCGTGGAGCTCGGGGGAGAGCTCGAGCGCCTTCTCGATCGGATGCTCGCGCCCGAGGACCGCCGGCGGGTACATCTTGCAGAGCCGGTCGCCCACGCTCGCCGGGAACCCGAGGACGCGCGCAGCGTCGCGGATCCCCTGTTTCCCCTTGATCGTCTGGAACGTGATGATCTGCGCCACGTGATCCGAGCCGTACTTCTGCGCCACGTACCTGATCACCTCGTCGCGGCGTCGCTCGTCGAAGTCCATGTCGATGTCGGGCATCTGCTTGCGCTCGGGGTTGAGGAACCGCTCGAAGATCAGCCCGTAGGTGAGCGGATCAAGGTCCGTGATCCGCAGCGCATACGAGACGACCGACCCGGCGGCCGAGCCCCGGCCCGGCCCGACGCGGATCCCGCTCTCCCGCGCGAAGCGGATCAGGTCCCACACGACGAGGAAATAGCCCGAGAACCCCATCGAGATGATGACGCCGAGCTCGTGCTCGAGGCGATCCAGGATCGGCGTCGTGAGCGTTCCGTAGCGCTCCTCGGCGCCCCGATACACGAGGTGACGCAGGTACGCGTCGCGGTCCAACCCATCGGGGGGCTCGAACCGGGGCAGGTGGAGCTCGCCGTAGTTGAGCTCCAGTTCGACCATCGCCGCGATGTCCAGCGTCGCGTCGCACGCCTCCGGCAGCTCGGCGAACAGTGCGCGCATCTCCTCGGCCGACTTCAGATAGAACTGGTCCGAGTCGAAGCGCAGGCGGTTGGTGTCCGTCTGCACCTTTTGCTGCTGGATGCACAGCAGGACGTCGTGCGGCTTCGCGTCCGAGCCCGCCGTGTAGTGCAGGTCGTTCGTCGCCACGAGCGGGATCCCCGTCGACCGGGCCAGCTCGACGAGCCCCGGGAGGATGCGTCGCTGCTCCGCGAGCCCGTGGTCCTGCACCTCCACGAAGAAGGAGCCCCCGGGGAACAGGTCGCGGTAGGTGCCCGCGACCTCGGCGGCCCTGCGTTCCTGGCCCTGGAGCAGGAGCTGGCTGACCTCGGAGGCCAGGCAGCCGGAGAGTCCGATCAACCCCTCGGCGCGCTCGGCGAGCAACTCCTTGTCGATCCGCGGACGGTGGTAGAAGCCCTCGAGGTGCGCGTCGGTCACCAGGCGGAGCAGGTTGCGATACCCGGTCTCGTCACGCGCGAGGATCGTGAGGTGCCGGTACTTCTCTTCGCTCTCGCCGGGGGAGCGCTCGAACCGTGAGCCGGGGGCCACGTAGGCCTCGACGCCGAGGATCGGCGTGACGCCGGCGGCGCGCGCGGCCTCGTAGAACGTGAGCGCGCCGAACATCGAGCCGTGATCGGTGAGGGCGATCGCCGGCATCTCGAACTCGGCCGCCCTGCTGAGGATCGTCGGGACCTCGGGCCGGTCCTTGGGCGCCTCGATCCGCGCCGCGCCGTCCAGCAGCGAGTACTCCGAATGGGTGTGGAGATGAACGAAGCTCTCGCCGGTCACACGGCCGCCTCCGGACGACGCTCCGCAGGCCCCGCGCCCCGGGTGTGGGAAACCTGTGGATTACTTACATGCTTGTGATTCCTAGGTCTCGAAGGATAGACTCGCGGGACCCGGGAGGCAACCGCCGACGTCAGCGATCCACGTCGGCGACCAAGCCGGATCTCGAACCGGGGCCCCAAAGACGAGACAGGAACGAGACAGGACGAGACGAAACGGGACGGGAACGGGGACCACCGGGATGCGACTGTCCTACTCCAGCATCAACACGTATGAAACCTGCCCCGCCAAGTTCAAGTTCCAGTACGAGGACCGGATCCCCTCGGGGACCTCCCCCGCGCTCGCGTTCGGCGACTCGCTCCACCGCTCCTTACATCTGTTCCACGACCGGCCGGTCCCCGTCCCCCCGTCCCTCGAAGAGCTCCACGACATGCTCGAGGCCTCCTGGGTCTCCGAGGGGTTCTCCGGCGAGTCCGAGGAACAGATGTACCGCGATCACGGTCGGCAGGTACTCGCCCAGTACCACCGCGAGAACGCGCCGAGCTACCGCATCCCCGCGGCGTTGGAGTTCCGTTTCCGGATCGAGGTCGAGGGGGTGGAGCTCTCGGGGATCATCGACCGGATGGACCGCCTCCCCGGCGGCGGCTACGAGATCATCGACTACAAGACGAACCGACGGTTGCCCCCGCAGTCGCGCATCGACCAGGACCTCCAGCTGTCCGTCTACCACCTCGCCGCACGGCAGATCTGGGGCATCGAGCCCGAGCGGCTCACGCTCTACTACCTCCTGCCCGGCCAGCGCATGACGACGAACCGCACGGCGAAGGACGCGGACGAGCTCCGTCGCCGGATCGCCACCGTCGCCGAGCGGATCGAGGCCGGCAAGTTCGAGCCCCGGCAGAACCCGCTCTGCGACTGGTGCGACTACCAGGCGTTGTGTCCGCTCTACCGGCACCGGTTCGAGAAGGAGCAGGGCGACCCTGCGCCGCGGATGACCGGGGTGGTCGACGAGTGGATCGGTCTGAAGCGGCAGGGGCGTGAGGTCTATCGGCGGATCGACGAGCTCGCCGGCCTGATCCATGCCTTCGCAGACGAGCACGGGTACCGGCGCCTGTTCGGCTCGGACGGCGCCGCGATCGACCGCAGGCCCCAGCACGTCACCGAACCGGTGGACGAGCGCGTGCGCCAGATCCTCGAGCCGATCGGTTTGTGGGAGCAGGTGCGCTCCGTCGACCCCGCGAAGCTCAACCGCCTGATCGAGTCCCGCACGCTCCCCCCAGACGTCGAGGACCGCCTGCTCGCCTCTCGCGCAGAGGTGCGCACGCAGCACGCGCTCTTCCTCAAGGAACGCGAGCGCAGCAGGCGCTGAGCGCCGAACCGGCGGGTCAGGCCTCCCCCCTGACCCGCCGGAGCGCCGAAGCCAGGTCTGCCGGCAGGGGCTCGTCGAGGTCGATCCGCTCGCCCGTCACCGGATGGTCGAACGCGATCCGGCGCGCATGCAGGAACGGGCGCGCCAGCCCGAGGGCCCGAGCCTCGTCCCCTCCCCCGCCGTAGCGGTGGTCGCCGAGGATCGGATGGCCGACGGCCGACAGGTGCACGCGGATCTGGTGGGTCCGGCCCGTGCGGGGGGCCGCCTCGAGCAGCGTGGCACGCTCGAACCGCTCGAGCGCCTCGAACACGGTCGAGGCGGTGCGGCCGCCGGTCGCGTCCACCCGGATGGCCGCGCCCCGCCGCCCGAGCGGGGCGTCCACCTCGAAGCGATCGTGGGCCACGACCCCTCGGACCAGCGCCGCGTACCGGCGGTGGGCCTCATGGCGCCGGAAGATCGACGAGAGTGCCGCGTGCGCCTCATCGGTGGAGGCGACGACCAGCAGTCCCGAGGTCCCGGCGTCGAGGCGGTGGACGATCCCCGGACGCAGCGGACCTCCGGCCGGCGCCAGCGGCACCCCCATGCCGAGCAGCCGGTTCACCAGGGTGCCGGACCGCCGGTTCTCGGTGGGATGGGTGGGGATCCCGGCGGGCTTGCTCACGACCGCGAGGTGGACATCGCGGTACCGGATCTCGACGGGCGGTCCCTCCGGGGGCAACTCAACGGTCGGCGCGCGGTCCACCTCGACGCGCTCACCACCGGCGAGACGGTGGGACTTGCGGCGCACGACGCCGTCTACGCGGATCCCCCCTTCGCCGATCGCACGCTGGGCCTCGGCCCGCGTGATCCCGAGCCTTGCAGCGACCTCGGCGTCGAGACGACCGCTCTCGGCCTCGAAGGCCTCGACCACTAGGTCTCCCCGACCACGTCGCCGGCTCCGTCGCGCCGGAACGTGACGACCGCCAGCAACACGGCCCCGATCACGATCGCGCTGTCCGCCACGTTGAACACCGGCCACACCTGCAGGTCGATGAAGTCGGTGACGTGACCCGAGATCCCGGGTCCGTTCGCGACGCGGTCGGTCAGGTTGCCGAGCGCTCCCCCGAGGATCAGACCGAGCGCGATCGCCACGGGAAGCCGCATGGCGCGCAGCGAGGTGACCACGATGACGCCGGACACGACGACGGTCGCGAGCGCGAACAGCCACGGCGCGCTCCGCCCGAACCCGAACGCCCCCCCCGAGTTCGTCGTGTAGGTGAGGGTCAACACGCCCGGGATCACGCTGATCGGCGGGCGGCCCGCGAGCGTGGCTTCGACCGCCGCCTTCGACGCCTGGTCGACGACGTAGACGAGCCCCGCGACGGCGTAGAGCCAGATGGTCGCGCGGCGCGCCGTGGCCACGGCGCTACCGCCGGGACTGGGCCTGGGCGTCCTTGATGCAGAGGTCCACGTATGGCAGGGCCTTCAGCCGCGCCTTCTCGATGGGCTTGCCGCAGCGCGAGCAGATGCCGTAGGTCCCCTCGGCCATCCGATGCAGGGCCCGGTCGATCTTCCCCAGCAGGTCGCGGACGTTGTTCTCGATCGACAGGTCGCGCTCCCGTTCGAACGTGAAGGTCCCGGCATCGGCGTTCTCCTCGTCGAACGAGACCTCTCCCGACAGGTCCGACTGGGACTGAGCGAACGAGGTCTCCTCGATCGTCTGGAGCTGGTCCAGGAGCTCCGCTCGCTCCGCCTCGAGGCGCGCGCGGAGTTCGTCAAGCTCCTTCTCGGTGTACGTGGTCTTCGCGGCCATGGTCGGGGGACGCTAGCACCGGCCGTCTCCACCGACAATGGCCGGGCTTACGTTGCGCCGAGGCGCACCTCGGCCGCGCTCTGGTCCAGGCCGGGCACCTCGAAGACCTTGGTCCTGGAGCGAGGGCCCGCGGTCAGCTCGACGGTCTTCGCAGGCACGCCAAGGGCCTCCGCGAGGGCGCGACGCGCCTCCTCCGTCGCCTTGCCCCGCTCGGGGGCGGCCCGGACCCTGACCACGATGCGGTCGCTCTCCAACGCGACCGAGGTGCGTCCAGATCCCGGAACCACCCGCACCGTGACCCTGCCCATCGCACCGTGTAGCATGCCGCGCACAGGCGACGACGGGAACGAGTAGGAGGGCTCCCGCGCCACCAGCGAGCCGGGGACGGTGCGAGCCCGGCGGCACGGCCTTCCGAAGATCATCCCCGAGCCGCCGCCCGAACCGGGCGCGACCCACGCGCCCGCAGTAGATGCGGCCGGGTGCGCCCGTGACAGCGCAAGGCCGTGTTCGCGGCCGAAGAGCGGCCGGTCCCGCGAGGGCCCGGCAAGCGGGGTGGTACCGCGGGGCCCGACGCCTCGTCCCTGCAAGGGGACGGGGCGTTTCTCGTCGGGGGGCACGTGGGAGGAGGACAGGGACATGAAGGGCTTCGAGCCGGTGGATCCGAAGGTCGGCTTCCCGGAGCTCGAGCGCGGCATCCTCGCGTTCTGGCGCGAGGCCGACGTCTTCCACCGCCAGCTCGAGCAACGCCGCGACGGCCCGCTGTGGGTGTTCTACGAGGGCCCGCCGACCGCCAACGGCAAACCGGGCATCCACCACACGGAGTCGCGCACGTTCAAGGACGTCTACCCCCGCTTCAAGGCGATGACGGGCCATTTCGTGCCGCGCAAGGGCGGCTGGGACTGCCACGGCCTCCCGGTGGAGCTGGAGGTGGAGAAGCAGATCGGCACGAAGACCAAGCGCGACATCGAGGCGTTCGGCGTCGCCGAGTTCAACCGCCTGTGCCGCGAGTCGGTCACGCGCTACGTCGGCCTGTGGGAGCAACTCACCGAGCGCCTCGGCTTCTGGCTCGACGTGAACGACGCTTATCGGACGATGGACACCGAGTACGTCGAGAGCGTCTGGTGGTCGCTGAAGCAGCTGCACGGACGCGGCCTGCTCTTCGAAGCGGACCGCATCGCGATGTACTGCCCCCGCTGCGGGACCCCCCTGTCCGACGCGGAGGTCGCCCAGGGCTACGAGGAGGTCGAGGACCCGAGCGTCTTCATCACGTTCCGGGTGCTCGAGTCTCCCTCCGAGCACTCGCTCGTCGGCGCGTCGCTCCTCGGCTGGACCACCACCCCGTGGACGCTCGTCTCCAACACCGGGATCGCTGTCGCCGCCGACGCTCCGTACGTCGCCGTGGATCACGAGGGCGTCCGGCTGGTCCTGGCCGAGGCCCTGAAGGAGTCCGTGCTGCCAGGCGATCCCGTGGTTGGCGGACCCTTCCCCGGTTCGGCGCTGGCGGGGATCCGCTACGAGCCCCTGTACGCCAACGTCGAGGGAGCCCACCGGGTCGTGACGGCCGACTACGTCTCGCTGGGGGACGGGACGGGCGTCGTCCACCTCGCGCCCGCGTTCGGCGCGGAGGACCTCGAGATCGGACGCAGCGAGGGCTGGCCGGTGTTCAAGCCGCTCGACGCCGAGGGCCGGTTCACGGACGAGGCGCCCGAGTTCGTGCGCGGCCTGTTCTTCAAGGACGCCGATACGCCGATCATCGAGGACCTGCGGGACCGCCGCCTGCTCGTGCGCGCCGGGACGGTCGAGCACATGTATCCGCTGTGCTGGCGCTGCTCGACCCCGTTGATCAACTTCGCACGCACGTCCTGGTACATCCGGACGACCGCGGTGAAGGACCGCCTCCTCGAGGTGAACGAGGAGGTCCACTGGTTCCCCGACCACATCAAGCACGGCCGATACGGCGACTGGCTCCGGAACAACGTCGACTGGGCGCTCTCCCGCGAGCGGTACTGGGGCACCCCGCTGCCGATCTGGCGGTGCGCGGACGGGCACCAGACCGCGGTCGCCTCGCTCGCCGAGCTTTCGCAGCGCGCGGACCGCGACGTCTCCGAGATCGATCCGCACAAACCGTCCATCGACGAGGTCACGTTCGCATGTCCCGATTGCGGCCGGACCGCGACGCGGGTCCCCGACGTCATCGACGCCTGGTACGACTCGGGCGCCATGCCCTTCGCACAGTGGGGTTACCATCCGGACCTCGGGCGCGGGACCGAGCGCTTCGAGGAGCGCTTCCCCGCGGACTTCATCAGCGAGGCGATCGATCAGACCCGCGGCTGGTTCTACACGCTGATGGCCGAGGGGGTCCTGCACTTCGATGCGCCCGCGTACCGCAACGTCGTGTGTCTGGGCCACATCGTCGACGAGGACGGCCGAAAGATGAGCAAGTCGCTCGGCAACATCCTCGATCCGTGGACGGTGCTGGACCGGCAGGGCGCGGATGCCCTGCGTTGGTACCTGCTGACGAACGGGTCGCCCTGGGCCTCCCGGCGGATCGGGATGACGATCCTGGACGACACCGTGCGGCAGTTCCTGCTCACGATCCGCAACGTGCACGCGTTCTTCGTCACATACGCGAACGCGAGCGGGTTCGATCCCGAGGCGGCCGGGCAGATGGCCGCCACCGACCGCCCGCCGCTCGATCGCTGGATCCTGTCGCAGCTCGCGGACGTCGTCCGGACCGCGCGCGAGGGCCTCGAGGCCTACGATGCGACCGGGGCGGGGCGCCGCATCGCGACCTTCCTCGACGACCTGTCGAACTGGTACGTGCGCCGCGCGCGCCGCCGGTTCTGGGATCCCGAGGGAGCCGGCGGCCCCGATACGCGGGCGGCGTTCCTCACCCTCCACGAGTGCCTCGTGACGCTCGCGGGAGTCCTCGCGCCGTACACGCCCTTCATCGCCGAGACGCTGTGGCGCAACCTGGCCGCCGGCCGGGGGGGTGCGCCGGACTCGGTCCACCTCTCCGAGTACCCCGAGGCCGACCCGCAGCGGATCGACGGCGAGCTCGACGAGGCGATGCTCACCGCGCGCCGGATCGTGGAGCTCGGCCGCCGCGTCCGCACCGAGACGCGGGTGCGGGTCCGCCAGCCGCTGCGGGAGGCCGTCGTGCATCACCCCGGAGACCACGGACCGCTACGGCCGCTGCTCGCGCTGGTGGCCGAGGAGCTGAACGTGAAGGAGGTGGTGTTCGCCGGATCGGCCGACGAGCTCGGGCGCTGGCGCGCCAAGCCGAACTTCAGGGCGCTCGGCCCTCGCCTCGGTTCACGGATGCGGGAGGTCGCCGACGCCCTGGTGGCCGACGACGGGTCGCTCGCTGCGGCGCTCGCGCGGGACGAGACCGTGGAACTCGCCACACCCAGCGGACCGCTCGCGCTCGGACCCGGTGACGTCGAGCTGGCCCAGGAGACGCCCGAGGGCTGGGGCGTCGCCTCCGAGGGTGGGATCACGGTGGCGCTGGAGCTCGAGCTGACGCCGGAGCTCCGCCGCGAGGGTGTGGCGCGCGAGGTGATCCGGCTCGTGCAGGATGCACGCAAGGCCGCCGGCCTCGACGTGAGCGACCGGATCGTCCTCGGCCTCTCCGCCGACGGCGAACTCGCGGGCGCGATCGAGGTGCACGCTGTTAACGTCGCGGCCGAGACGCTCGCCGTGGACGTCGTTGGCGGCGTGCTCGAGGACGCCGACTACCGGCAGGTCGAAACGGTTGAGGGGACCCAGCTCACGATCAGCCTGCGGCGCGCCTGAGGATCGCCGTCCGGTTCAGTCCTCGCCCCAGAACAGCTCGCGCAGCGACCGCTCGCGCCGCTCCCCGGCGGGCGCTCCCTCGGAGCTGAACGCCGGCTCGGTCGCCGCCTCGAGGATGACGGGCTCCTCCTCGGCCGGGGCCGCCTCGGGCTCGGGATCGTCGTCGGGACCGTCCGGATCATCGGCCGGGCCGATGCGCTCGCGGATCTCCGCCGCCGTTGCCGCCTCGAACGCAACCTCGGGCTCGGGCGGTGGGGTCGGGTCGGGTCCCTCGAGGACCGGCGGGGCCGGAACCGGTTCGGAGCGGGCCGAGGTCGCTCCGCCCGGCGCGCCCTGGCGGGCGCGGAGCGCGAGCACCATCTGCTTGATCTCCTCAGCGTGGGTCTGAACCAGCGTCCCGAGGCTCTGCAGGAACTCCCGCTCGGTGTTCAGGAATGGCGTCACGGAAGCCCGCGCATCCGGGGCGCCGCCCGTAGCCGCGCCGATCGCGGCGGCCTGCTCTGCCCGGCGGAGGATGGCCGCGGCTTCGTCACGGGCCGCGGCGAGGACGCGCTCGGCTTCACGGCCCGCCTCATCGTTGCCGGCGACGGCGGCCGGAGCCACCGCGCCACCCGAGCGCAGGCGCTGGTTCTCCTCCAGGTAGGCGGAAAGGTCCTCGGTGATGCGGTCCAAGAACGCGTCCACGTCCCGCTCGTCGTACCCACGGAACGCCAGACGGAACTCCACCTGTTGGATGTCCGCGGGCGTGATCCTCCCATCACCCAACGCGAGCCCGGAACCTCCTTGCCCCTTCTTCCTTCGCATGCCTTCCCCCCAAGCTCAGCAGTCGAGCGCCACGCGCAGGACCGCAAGGATAACGAACGCGAGGATGATGGAGAGGTCGAGCCCCACCCCCCCCGCCCGGACGGGCGGGATCATCGCACGGAGCGGACGCAGGACCGGTTCTGTGACGTCCTCGAGCAGGTCGAATACGGTGCGGAGCGGGCCGGATAAGGGCGGGCGGAACCCGAACATCGTGGCCCAGGACAGGATCACCCGCGCGAACAACACGATCGTGTAGATCGTCAGGACGATGCAGAGGAGGTCCAAGAATGGGTTCTCCGCGGTCATCCGGGGGCTCGGACGCGGGCCCTCAGAACTGGTTGTAGAAGTCGCCGCCGGCGATCCGCTCGCGCTCCTCGGCGGAGACGTCGACACCACCGGGCGTGAGCAGGTAGACGCGGTTGGCGACCATCTCGATCTTGCCGTCGATCCCATACACGAGGCCCGAGGCGAAGTCGACGAGTCGCCGCGCGATCGTGTCGTCCGTGCTCTGCAGATTCATGATCACGGGGATGCCATCCTTGAACCGGTCGGCGATCTCCCGCGCCTCGTTGAAGCGGCGCGGCTCCGACTTGTGGATCGATCCCGCCGTCGCGGCGCGCGCGGACGGGATCGTGCGGACGATGCCCTCGTGCTCGGAGCCGAGCGCCACCTCGCGAACGGGCTGGGGACGGGGGAGGCTTCGGACCTCCGCCTGCTGCGGCTGCGCCGAGACCTCGGCGAGCTCTTCGAACTCGTCGTCTTCGACGAGTCCGAGGTAGGTGAGCGTCTTCTTCCACACGCTTGGCATCACGTCCTCCCCTGGTCAACCGGGGGCCGAGTTCCGAACAGAGCGCTTCCGATGCGGACCATGGTAGCGCCTTCCTCCACGGCAACCGCGTAATCCAGGGACATTCCCATCGACAGCTCCACCATGTGCGGGTGGCGCTCGGAGAGACCCTCGAGCAGGCGGCGGAGCGCCCGGAAGGACGGACGGGCGTCCTCCGGCGACCGCGGGATCGGCGGCACGGTCATGAGGCCCACCAGGTCCAGCCCCTCGGTCGCGGCCACCTCGTCGGCCGCTTCGGGGACGGCCTCCGGACGGATACCGGTGCGTCCCTCGGTGAGGTCCACCTCGATCAGTGCCGGGATCGTCCTTCCCCGTTCGACCGCCCTCCGGGCCAGACGCGCGCCCGCCCGCCCCGGGACGACGGTCTGCACGACATCGGAGAGATCGGCGACGTGGTGCGCCGTGTTGGTCTGCAGCGTGCCGATGAAGTGCCATGTGAGCCCCGACACGACGTCGTGCTTGTCCCTGAGCTCGCGCACGTAGTTCTCACCCACATCGGTCAGGCCGACGTCGCGCGCGAGGGCGATCGTCGCCGCCGGAACGGTCTTGGTCGCGCCGACGATCCGCACCCGGGCAGGATCTCGTCCGGAGCGCTCGGACGCGGCGGCGATGCCGTCGCGGATCGCTCGCATGTTGGCTCGCAGCTGTACGAGGTCCATCGGCGGGAACGCTAGAGCATGCGGTCGGACGAGTCCTGGGAAGTGTTCGGGGGGCGGGGCCGGGCCCAGAGGCGGGGGAAGGTCGCCTCTGACCTCGGGTCTCCCCGCCCCCACGGATACCGGCGGCGGAGGGCTCCCGGAGCCTTAGCTCTTCAGGAAGTCCGGGATGTCCAGGTCCTCCTCCGCGTCGAACGAGACGCCGTCGGGCGTCGGCGCGAAGACCTCGTCCTCGTCGTCGACCAGGATCGAGGGCATCGGGGCGGGCAGGTCGTCCAGGTCCGCCTCGCGGACGGATCCAGCGGCGGCGGGTACGGCCGCCGGCTCACCCTCGGGCACGGGTGAGGTGTCCTCGAGCAGGCGCGAGAGGCGGTTCTCGAACTGCGAGTTGGCTCGGCGCCGCGAGCAGTTTGTCGAACCCGGCGGCGATCACGGTCACACGGACCTCCTCGCCGAGGGCGTCGTCGACCACCGCACCGAAGATGATGTTGGCGTCGGGATGCGCGACCCGCGTGATCGTGTCGGCGGCCTTGTTGACCTCGTGCAGCGTCAGGTCCGTAGGCCCGGCGATCGAGAGCAAGACCCCGCGCGCGCCCTCGATCGAGGACTCGAGCAGCGGGGACGAGATGGCCGAGCGCGCGGCCTCCTCGGCACGCTCCTCGCCCGAGCCGTGACCGATCCCCATGAGCGCCGATCCGGCGCCGGTCATCACGGCCTTCACGTCGGCGAAGTCCAGGTTGATGAGCCCCGGCGTGGTGATCAGCGAGGTGATGCCGTCCACGCCCTGGAACAGGACCTGGTCCGCCATGCGGAACGCGTCCACGATCGGCGTGGAGGGATCGGAGACCTGGAGCAGACGGTCGTTCGGGACGACGATCAGCGTATCCACGGCCTTCTTCAGGTCCGTGATCCCGACGTCGGCTTGGGTTGCGCGCTTGCGCCCCTCGAAACCGAAGGGTCGGGTCACGACGCCGATGGTGAGGGCGTCCAGGTTCCGCGCGATCTCCGCGACGATCGGCGCCCCGCCGGTGCCGGTGCCGCCGCCCTCGCCCGCGGTGATGAACACCATGTCGGCGCCCTTGAGGATCTCCTCGATCTCGTCCGCGTGCTCCTCGGCGGCCCGTCGGCCGATGTCGGGATCCGAGCCGGCACCCAGTCCCCTGGTGGTCTCACGACCGATGTCGAGCTTCACCTCGGCGTCAGACATCAGGAGCGTCTGGGCGTCGGTGTTCACCGCGATGAACTCGACGCCGCGGAGCCCGCCCTCGATCATCCGGTTCACCGCGTTCACCCCGCCGCCGCCGATCCCGACGACCTTGATGACGGCGAGGTAGTTCTGAGGAGAATCCATCACCTGCGACCTCCGCTCCCCCGGTTGAAGGCCCCCGGTCGACCTGGGGACACGTCGTGCCCGTCTCCCGTGCGTTTCAGTGGAACCAGGATGCGATCCCTCTCGTGCTCAACATGAACCTCAACTGGAAGTTGATTGTTATATCTACTTCACGACAATCGCGAACGCTACTATCAAAGCCCAGGTGCGTCAATATCCACGAGAGGTCGGTTGTTCGCGTCCCTGACACTCTCCTCGAGCGTCAGCGACGAGCGAACGTTGCCGCCGGCGCCCAAGGTGAGGTCACCGTCACGACCGCGAGACGCTCCCCTTCAGCTTCCGCCCACGCGAGCACCCGCTCGAGGGCCTGCACCTTTCGGAGAGGTTCGGTCGCGTCTCCGAGGCGAACCCGTAGACCTTCGCGGAGTCGCAGCTCCAGGGTCCCTCCCATCAGCACCGCGACGCGGGTCACCTCCGACCGGCGTTCGGGTCCCATCGCGGCGAGGATCCGAGCCGCCCCCGTCGCGGTCGGCGGGACGCCCTCGACGGTCCCGGCGACCGGGAGCTCGATCCGTGGGAGCCGGCGGTCGGACCGGGAGGCGTCGCCGAGGATCGTGCCGTCGCCGGCGACCAGCAGCTCGCGCACGCCGTCGTTCGCGACGGCCACCGGGACGCGCTCGGAGATCTCGACCTGGATCGTCCACGGCAGGGACGTCTGCACCGTCGCCCGGTCGACCCAGGTCAGATCCTCGAGACGGTGCTCGACGGCCGCCTCGTCGAGCCACGGCACGTTGGTGGCCCGGGTGAGGCCCGCTTCCTGCAAGACCTCCGCACGCGAGAGCGACGACGTCCCCGTCACCTCGATCGAACGGGCGCGGAACACGGACGAGCGCGACAGGACGACGCCGCCCACCAGAAGGAACAGAGCCGCAACGGATCCTAGGACCCACAGCATCCGCCGGGAGAGCCAGCGATGGGTTTCAGCGCGGACTGAGATCGAGATCGCCAACGAGATGCACCTCCGGTTCCAGTCGGATCCCCGATGCGGCCACGACGAGGTCTTGCACGGTTCGGATCAGCTCGACGACGTCCCGGGCGCGCGTGCCGGGTGCGGCGACGATGAAGTTCGCGTGCTTGCGAGAGACGGAGGCGCCGCCGACGGCCGTGCCCTTGGCCCCCGCCGCCTCGACCAGCCTCGCGGCGTGATCGCCGGGCGGGTTCTTGAACACACTCCCGCAGTTGGGCTCGGCGAGCGGCTGGGTGCGACGACGCCAGTCCCGGGCCTCGCCCATCAGCCCGCGGATCCGTTCGGCCTCTCCCGGAGCGAGCGCCAGGGTAGTGCCGGTGACGACGGCGTCGGCCGGGAGCTCGGAGCGGCGGTACGCGAATCCGACATCGGAGGCGGGAACCCGGTTCGCGCGGCCGCCGAGGAGCTCGTAGACATCCACGGAGACCACGACGTCGGACAGCTCCCCGCCGTGCGCCCCCGCGTTCATCCGCACGGCGCCACCGACCGAGGCCGGGATCGCCACGCCGAATTCGATCCCGGCGAGCCCGTGGGCGAGCGCAACCCCGGCGAGCGCAGGGAGGGGCATCGCGCCGCCTGCGGAGATCGTGTCGCCGTCGCGCGCCGACCACCGGTACCCGCGCCCGAGCCGCAGGACCAGACCCGGGAAACCGTCGTCGGCGACCAGGACATTGGACCCCTTGCCGAGGACCACGAACGGCAAACCGGTCTCGCGGACGGCCTCCCCGGCCGCCGCGAGGTCCGCCTCGGATCCGGGCTCGAGGAAGAGCGCGGCAGGGCCGCCGATCCGGAACGTGGTGAGAGGCGCGAGCTCGAAGCGCGTGCGGATGCGGTCGCCGACCGCGGCGCGCAGGATCGACTCGGCCCGTGCGACGGCGTCGGTCACGTCCTCTCTCCGATCGCCTCGAGCGCCGCATCGCCGAGCATCCAAACATCGCCGCATCCCATCGTGATGACGAGGTCGCCGTCGCGGACCTCGCGATCCAAGAAGGCGACCACGTCCCCGCGGTGCGGGAGATACACGATGCGCTTGTTCGCGGCAGCCCGGTTCACCCCATCGACGACGAGCTTGCCCGTCACCCCGGGGATCGGGTCCTGCGCGGCTCCATAGACGTCGGTAACGACCACGACGTCGGCTCCCACGAGGCTCTCTCCGAGCTCGCGCCACAACGCCTGCGTCCGCGAGTAGCGATGGGGTTGGAACACCGCGACGAGGCGTCCCGGGGCCCGCCGGCGTGCGACGTCGAGCGTCACGGCGAGCTCGCGCGGGACATGGCCGTAATCGTCGAAGAAGTCCGCGCCGCGGGCCGAGCCTCGAAGCTCGAACCGTCGGTGGACGCCCGCGAACGCCGACAACGCCTCGGCGGCTGCGGCGGCCGCCACGCCCACCAGGGCGGCGACGGCGACGGCCGCCGCCGCGTCGAGCAGGTTGTGGGCGCCGTCCACCGCCAGCGTGAGCTCGACCCGCTCGCCGTCGCGGACGAGCGCTCCGTGCGAGCCACCCGGTCCGACCGACAGGATCTCGAGCCGGACGTCGGCGCCGGGAGCTGTCCCATACGTCGTCACCTCGGTCCCGGCCTCCCGGACCGAGCGCATCGCGCCATCGTCGTCTGCGCACACGACCACGTGGCCGCAGCGTGTCGCGAACACCGCGAACGCGGCCAGGATCTCCTCCAGCCCGCCGGGGTAGAAGTCCAGGTGATCGACCTCGACGTTCGTCACGACGCCGACGAGGGGTCGCATCAGCAGGAACGAGCCGTCGCTCTCGTCGGCCTCGGCCACGAACAGGTCGCCGTCACCCGAACGCGCACCGCTGCCCGTTTCGTTCGGGTCGCCGCCGATCACATACGTGGGGTCCAGCCCCGCGCGTTCGAGCACGAGGGCGATCATGGACGTCGTCGTCGTCTTGCCGTGCGTCCCCGCGATGGCGATCGAGCGCCGGTCGGCGGCGGCGGCCGCGAGCGCTTGCGCCCGAGCCCACACGGGGATACGGCGGCGCTTCGCCTCGGCGAGTTCCGGGTTATCCTCGCGGATCGCGCTGGAGACCACGACGGCATCAGGATCGTCCAGCTGCTCCGCGTCGTGTCCGACGAACGTCTGGGCCCCGGCCTCTCGGAGCTCCCCGAGCCCGTGCGAGTCCTTCAGATCCGACCCCGTCACGGTGATACCGCGCGCGAGGAACAGGCGCGCGAGGTTACGCATGCCGGCCCCGCCGATGCCGATCATGTGGATCCGTCCGACCTCGCTGAGGTCCGGTACCGCGAGCGTCGGGATGCTGCCCGGCGGCGGCACGTAGGAGCTCACGTCGCTCCCCCGGCGCGCAGGACCACGCGGGCGAGGGCCTCGGCCGCGTCCGGACGCGACCAAGCCCGAGCGCGTTCACCCATCTCGCGCGATCGCTCGGGTTGATCCAGGAGCCGGCCGGCGCTCTCGGCGAGGACGGGACCGTCGAACGTATCGTCGAGCACCATCCATGCCCCGCCCGCCCGCTGCAGCGCTCGCGCGTTCGCCTCCTGGTGGCGCCCGGTCGCGTACGGGTACGGGATCAGGATCGATGGGAGGGCGCACACGGCGATCTCGGCGATCGTGGTCGCCCCGGCGCGCGCCACGACGAGGTCGGCGATGGCGTACGCGAGTTCCATCCGCTCGAGGAACCCCAGCACGTGGACGGGGACGCGCCGGTTCGCCGGGAGGGCGCGCGCGATGGACTCGACGTGCGCCGGGCCGGTCAGGAGCACGACCTGGAGATCGTCGCGGTCGAGGATCCCGACGGCACCGACGATCGCGCGGTTCAGGTGGAGCGCGCCCTGGCTGCCCCCGAATACGACGAGGGTCTTCCTGCCTTCGTCGAGGCCGAGCTCCGACCGCGCCTCCTTGGCCAGGCGCTCGCGGTCCTCCTGGACGGCCAGGATCGGCTCGCGGACGGGATTGCCCGTCACGGCGATCCTCGAGCGTGCCGGGAAGGACCGAACGGCCTCGGCGAAGGAGAGCGCGACCGCGCGCGCGGGCCGCGAGAGGATGCGGTTCGCGAGGCCGGGAACCGCGTTCTGCTCGTGGAGGACGAGCGGGCGGCGCGCGCGGAGCGCCGCCAGCGCGACCGGGACGCTCACGTAGCCGCCCATGCCGAGCACCACGTCGGCGGCCTCGACGAGCGGCCGGCATTCGCCCACCGCGCGCAGTGCCACGAGCGGCGCCATCGCCGCGCGCACCGACACCGCGCGCACGAGCGGTCGCGCCCGGATCGTCTCGAACGCGAACCCGGCCTCCGGAACCAGACGTGCCTCCTGCCCCTGCGCGGTGCCGGCGAAGCGCACCTCGTGACCGTCGGCCGCCAAGCGGTTCGCGAGTGCGAGCGCGGGGAACACGTGGCCCGCCGTCCCCCCGCCGGCCACGAGCACCTTCATGCCGGCCGCGTCCTTCCCGCGAGCTTCGCTGACCGGCGGGCTCGGGCTCGAGCCGGCGATCGGGCGACGCTCACGAGGATGCCGACCGCCGCGAGCGACACCACCAAGGAGGATCCGCCGTAGGAAAGGAACGGAAGCGGCACGCCCGTGATCGGCAGCAGGCCCGTCACCGCGCCGAGGTTGATCAGCACCTGGAGGCCGAACCAGCCCACGATGCCGCCGGCGAGCAGCCGTCCGAACACGTCCGTGGCCTGCGCCGCGATGCGGATCCCCGCGTAGATCAGCCCGCCGAACGCGACGAGCACGAGCATCTCGCCGATCAGCCCGAGCTCCTCGCCGAGGATCGAGAAGATGAAGTCCGTGTGCGCGTTCGGCACGTACTGCCATTTCTGCCGGGACGCCCCGAGACCTACGCCGGCCAGCCCGCCCGACCCCAGCGCGATCAGCGACTGGGCCAGCTGGTACCCCGTGTTCCCGACGTCCTCCCACGGATGCAGGAACGAGAGGAAGCGGATGCGACGGTAGCCGGCGCTCATGATCAGGCCGAACCCGATGGCTGAGCTCACGATCCCCGCGATCGTGAGGTAGCGGAGCTTCACGCCCGCCGCGAACAAGAGGAGGAACATCGATCCGGCCAGGATCACCGTCGTCCCGAGGTCGGGCTGGAGCATCACGAGACCACACACGACGGCGCAGACCGGCAACAGCGGCAAGGCGAGGTGCCCCAGGTCGTCGAGCCGCCGGAACTTCCGCGCGAGCACCGCGGCGGCGAACACGACAAGCGCGAGCTTGGCGATCTCGGAGGGCTGGACGGTCACCGGCCCGACCTGGAACCACCGCGACGAGCCGTAAGCCTCGATGCCGCTCGCCGGATGCAGCACGTAGCCGAGCATCGCGATCGACAGCAGCAGCAGGGGCACGGCGAGCCGTCGCCAGGCCTCATGGCGCATGCGCGACGTGACGAACAGCGCGAGCATGCCGAGCACCGCCGCCACGGCCTGTCGCTGCACGAAGAGGAAGCTGTCGCCGAACTGCGCGTACGCGGAGACCGAGCTGGCGGACAGCACCATGATGAGTCCGGCGACGACCAGGAACCCGGTGCAGCCGAGAAGCAGAGCCACCGTCCTTCGCGACGTCGCGTCGGCCGACGGCCGCGTCCTCGGCAGATCCCTGATCCGGACCAGACGCAGGTGGCTCGGCCGGGAAGAGGCGACGCTGCCGGTCGTCACGATGCGGTCTCCTCTCGCTCCAGGTCGCGCGCGGCGGCCGCGAACCGGTCCCCACGCTCCTCGTAGTCACGGAACATGTCCCAGCTGGCGCACGCCGGGGCGAGCAGGACGGTCCCGTCCGCCGGGGCGAGTTCGAAGGCCGTCCTCGCGGCCTCCTCGATGGAGCCCGCCTTCCGCGTGGGCAGCCGCCCCTCGAACAGGCCGACGACCTCGTCGGCGGCCGTACCGATCGCCACGACCCCAGCCAGGCGCGGCGCGAGCGACGCGAGCGGCGACAGATCGACGCCCTTCGCGTCACCGCCGGCGATCAGCACGAGCCCGTCGCCATCCTCGGCTGCCGCGATGGTGGCGTGCGGGTTCGTCGCCTTGGAGTTGTCGACGAACCGGACGCCGCGCGCCGTGGCGACGGTCTCGCCGCGGTGGCGGGCCGGCTCGAACGCGGCGAGGCCATCGGCGATCGCGTCCGCCGCCAGACCGAACGCCGAGGCGCACGCGGCGGCGGCGGCGGCGTCGGCGCGCACGGCTCGGGTGTCGAACCGTGCGGCGGCGGCGGCCGGCAGCGCGCCCCACGGCCCCACGAGACGACCCTCGACCCATCCGGTCTCGTCCTCGTCGGGCGTCCCGAGCGTGAACCACGCCAGTCGGCAGGGCGCGGCGGTGGACGACGCGGCGGCGGCCGCGTCGTCGCGGTTCCCCACGTGCCAGTCGTCAGGCCCTTGGTTCGCGAAGATCGCCGCCTTGGCCTCGCGGTAGCCCTCCAGGGAGCCGTGCCAGTTCAGGTGGTCGGCGGCGAGGTTCAGCAGGGCCGACACCCGTGGTCGGAACGACGCCTGGGTCCGCAGCTGGAACGACGACGCCTCCACGACGAGCGCGTCGTGCTCCTCGCGGGCGGCGGTGGGGAAGGGGTAGCCGATGTTGCCGCAGGCGACCGCGTCCAGGCCGGCGGCTCGCAGGATCGACGCGAGCATCCCGACGGTGGTCGTCTTGCCGTTCGTCCCCGTGACGCCGAGGAGCGGGACCCGTGCGAGGCGCGCCCCGATCTCGAGCTCGCCCAGGATCGGAAGCCCGCGTTCGCGAGCCCAAGCGAGGATCGGGGATCGCTCGGGGACGCCCGGGCTCGGCGACACGAACGTCGCGCCCTCGAGGTGGTCGGGCTCGTGGCCGCCGCTCAGGATCCGCACGCCGAGGCGCTGCAGTTCGACATCGCCGACCGTTCCGGGACGCGATTCGGTTACGAGGACCTCCGCGCCCTCCTCGGCGAGCGCGATCGCGAGTGCACGCCCCGCCACGCCGAGGCCGACCACGACCGCTCGCTCGCCCTCGAACGCGCCCATCAGTCGATGCCCCCGCGCGCGACGAAGTCCGTATAGAACAGACCGATCCCCACCGCGACGCTCAAGCCGGTGAGGATCCAGAACCGAACGATCACGGTGAACTCGGGCCAGCCGGCGAGCTCGAAGTGGTGGTGGATCGGCGTCATCCGGAACACGCGGCGGCCGAAGCCGCGGAACGCGATCACCTGAACGATGACCGAGGTCGTCTCGATCACGAAGAGCCCACCGAGGACCACCAGAAGCAACTGCGAGCTTGTTACGATCGCCAGGGCGCCGATCAGGCCGCCGAGGGCGAGGGCCCCGGTGTCCCCCATGAAGATCCGGGCCGGGGCGGCGTTCCACCAGAGGAACCCCGCCGCGGCACCCACCGCGGCCCCCGCGACGATCGCCACGTCGAGCGCGGCGTTCACTTGGATCGGGTAGCACGCGTCGGCGGGGACGAGCTCGCACGCGTGCCGATACTGCCAGAAGGCGATGAACACGAAGGCCGAGAGCACCAGGATCGACGAGCCCGAGGCGAGGCCGTCAAGGCCGTCGGTCAGGTTCACGGCGTTCGAGGATGACGCGAGGATCACGAAGACCCACACGTAGAAGAAGACGCCCAGGTCCAGGCCCGTCCCACGGATGAACGAGAGCTCGGTCGGCACGTGCGCGAACTCGACGGCGACGGCGCCGAACACCATGGCCACGAGCGCCTGACCGACGATCTTCGCGGTCTTCGACAGACCGAGCGATCGCCTGCGACGGACCTTGATGTAGTCGTCCACGAACCCGAGGAGCCCGAGGAGCACGGTCGCGAGCAGGACCGCCGCCCCCGCCGCCGTGACCGTCGTGAACACGACCCGGGTGACGACGTATCCCGCGACGATCGCGACGATCATCACGGTGCCGCCCATCGTGGGCGTCCCCATCTTCTCGAGATGGGTATGGGGACCGTCCTCGCGGATCCGCTGGCCCCAGCCCCAGAGGCGGAACAGCCGGATCGCTAGCGGCGTGCCGAGCAGGGTCACCGTGAGCCCGACGGCCGCGGCGATCAGGATCTGCCTCATCGCAGCGCCTCCGCCACACGCTCGAGCTCCGCCACGCGAGACCCCTTCACCAGGACGACGTCGCCGCGACGCGCCCACGCGAGCACGTCGGCGGCAGCCGCCGCGGTGTTCTCCACGTGCACGGTCTCCTCCGGCAGCTGACCCTCCCGGATCGCGGCGCGCCCGATCGCTTCGGCCGGCTCCCCCACCGTGACGAGGCGGTCGACGCCGATCCGCACGACCAGCGCACCGAGGCGTTCGTGCTCCTCGGCCGCGATCGGACCGAGCTCCGCCATGTGCCCGAGCACGGCCACGAGGCGGCCCGTGCGGGCCATCAGTCGCGCCGTCTTCAGCGCCGCCGCCATCGATTCGGGGTTCGCGTTGTACGCGTCGTTCAGGACGGTGAACCCGGCCCGCGACCCGAACGCCTCCATCCGCCATGCCGAGATCCTCGCGCCCTTCAACGCCGCGGCGCATTCGGCGGCTGTGAGTCCGAGCGAGATCCCGACGGCGGCCGCGGCGAGTGCGTTCGGGACCATGTGCTCGCCGGGGACCGACAGCTCCACGGGCTCGCGCTCCCCGCCGGCGCACAGCAGGAACGCGGCACGCGCGTCGACGCCGAGGCTCACATCCTCGGCGCGGACGTCGGCGTCGGCCTCCACACCGAACGTGAGGACCCGCGCCCTGGCCACCTCGGCGTACCCGCGGACGATCGGATCATCGACATTCAGGACCGCAACGCCATCGGATCCGAGCCACGCGACGGGCTCGGCGCCGGCCGCGACGATCGCGTCCCACGAACCGAACACCCCCATGTGCGCCACGCCGATGTTCGTGACGACCACCACGTCGGGCCGGGCCACCTCGCACAGCAGAGCGACGTCGCGGAGCCGCCGCGCGCCCATCTCGGCGACGATCGCCTCGACGCCGAGCGGCGCGCCGAGCAGGGTCATCGGCAACCCCACCTCGTTGTTGAACGACGCCGGGCTCGCATGCGTCGAGAGCCGCGTGGCGAGCACCGCGGCGGAGAGGTCCTTCGTCGACGTCTTGCCGTTGGCGCCGGTCACGCCGACCACATGCGCCTGCATCCGGGACCGCTCGTCCGCCGCGAGGTCCAGCAGCGCGCGTCCCGTCTCGGGCACCACCACGAGGTTGCCGTCGAGATCCTGGCGGTGGACGAGCGCCGCCACCGCCCCGCGATCGAACGCGTCGGGCACGAAGTCGTGACCGTCGGATCGCTCGCCGACGAGCGCCACGAACAAGGACCCCGGCTCGATGAGCCGGCTGTCGGTCGCGACGCCCGAGACGGCGCCGTCCGGCCCCGTCAGCGTTCCGCCGACCGCCGCCGCGATCGCGGCGAGCGAGCGCGGGATCACGATGCGCTCCCCTGCGCTCGAAGCACCTCGGCCGCGACCTCGCGGTCGTCGAACGCGATCGTCCCGCCCGCGAGCTCCTGGTAGGTCTCGTGGCCCTTGCCCGCGATCACCACGACGTCGCCCGCACCCGCCCGCGTCAGCGCGAGCGCGATCGCTCCGCGCCGGTCGGGCTCCACGACGTACTCGCCGCCGCCCGCCTGCGCGCCGGGCACGATCTCGGACACGATCGCGATCGGATCTTCGCTCCGTGGGTTGTCGCTCGTGATCACGGTCAGATCGGCGTTCGCCGTGGCCGCGTGTCCCATCAACGGCCGCTTCGTACGATCGCGGTCGCCCCCGCACCCGAACACCGCGATCACGCGACCTCCGCCCTTGGCGGCGAGCGGTCGCGCCGCGCGCAGCACGTTCTCCAGGCTGTCGGGCGTGTGCGCGTAGTCCACGAGGACGAGGAAATCCTGTCCCGCCTCGACGGCCTCGACCCGCCCGGGGACGCCGGGAACGGCCGCGATCCCTTCGGCTGCCACCGCGTCGTCGATGCCGAGGGAGCGAGCCGTCGCGAAGGCCGCGAGGGCGTTCTCCACGTTGAACCCCCCTCGCAGCGACGACCGGATCGGGACGCCGTCGGCGACGAGCGCGATCCCGCGGATCGTCGCCTCGACCTCGGTCGCGCGGACATCGGCGTCGGCGCTCGTCCCGTAGGTGAGGGTGGGAAGGCCAGAGGCGGCGAGCCGCCGCCCCGCCTCGTTGTCCACGTTCACGACGGCGCGATCGCTCATGGCCCGCGTGAACAGCCGCGCCTTCGCCTCCAGGTACGCCTCCATCGAGGGGTGGTAGTCCAGGTGGTCCTGCGTCAGGTTCGTGAACACGGCCGCCGCGTATCGAACGCCGTCGACGCGATGCTGCTCCAGTCCGTGCGAGGAGACCTCCATCGCGACGGCATCTACACCCGCAGCACGCATCTCCGCGAGCAGCCGCTGCAGATCCGGTGCCTCCGGGGTGGTTCGCGGGAACGGGACCGGCCGCCCGTCGATCTTCACGCCGGTCGTCCCGATGACCCCGGGCGTCTTGCCGGCGGCGCGCAGGATCGACTCGAGCAGGTACGTGATCGTGGTCTTGCCATTCGTCCCCGTGACCCCGATCACGGTCATCGCGTCCGCCGGACGCTCGTAGAAGGCCGCCGAGACCGGCCCCATGGCCTCGCGGACCGACGCCACCAAGAGCTGCGGCACGGGAAGGTCCTCCAGCCAGCGCTCGACGACCAAGGCGGCGGCCCCGCGGCCGACGGCGTCGGGTGCGAACGCGTGCCCATCCGTCCGCGAGCCGGGGACGCAGAAGAACAGCGAGCCCGGACGGACGTCCGCGGAGCGTTGGGAGAGTCCGCTCACGGAACGTTCGACATCGCCCCGCACCTCGGCGTTCGGGAGCAGGGCGAGCAGCTCGGACAGGGGACGCGCCGAGGGGGAAGGGGCCACGGTCTCTGAGCGTACCGCCTCGTCCGTGGTGCCCGGTGCTCGCCCGCTCATGGGACCGGGAGCGCGTGCGGGGGCAGCGGGACCAGGTCGGCGGGCTCGATCGACAGGCGGGTGATGGCGGAGCGCGCCACCCGCTGGAACAGGAACCCGGCGGCGCCCCGGGTCGGCCGGTCGAGGATCGCCACGACCACGACCTCGGGGTCTCCGGCCGGCAAGAAGCCGATGAACGAGGCGATGTATTGGCCCGTGAGGTAGCCGGGGCGGTCTCCCAGTGGGATCAAGGCGGTGCCGGTCTTGCCCGCCACCTGGAAGCCGTCGATCTTGGCGCTCACGCCGGTCCCGTGATCCACGGCATACGCGAGCATCCGGGTCACCATGTCGGCACTCTGGGCCGAGACCACCCGGCGGCTCGCCGACGGCGCGGCGGCGTGGAACACGCCGCCCGGATCCACGGTCCCACGGACCAGACGGGGCTGGACCCAGCGGCCGTCGTTCGCGATCGTGGCGTACGCGGCGGCCATCTGCACCGGTGTGGACGTGATCCCCTGGCCGTACGCCGTCGTCGCGAGGCTCGCGTCCGTCCACTCGTACAGCGGTGGCATGATGCCATCGGCCTCGCCCGGGAACCCGATGCCGGTCGCATGCCCGAGGCCGAACCGCGACATGTACGACGCGAGCGTCGGCTCGCCGACGCGAGCGGCCACCTGCGCGGTTCCGATGTTGCTGGACTCGGCGATCACGTCGCCGAGCGTCATCTGCATCACGGGGTGGGGGTGTGAGTCGTGGATCACGAACTCGTCCACCCGCATCCTCCATGGCACCGAGAGCCGCTGATCCAGCGCGAGCACCTCCTCCTGGACCGCGGCGGCCGCGGTGATCACCTTGTTGGTGGAACCGGGCTCGAACGCGTCGGTCACCGCCTTGTTGCGGATCGTCGAGGGCTCGGCCTCCTCGAACGCGTTCGGGTCGAACCATGGGTAGCTCGCCATGGCGAGGATGTCGCCGGTCGCCGGATCCATCACGATCACGGTCCCGCCGTGTGCCGACTGCGCCGTGACGGCCGCCTCGAGCGCGGTCTGTGCCTGGTACTGGAGGTCCCGGTCGATCGTCGTCTGCAGCGACGCCCCCGGGACGGGCACCACACCCGCGTCCACCCCGCCCACGATCGGCTGGCCGTACGGGTCGAGCTCCTGGGTCCGCTCCCCCGCCCTCCCGGCGAGCAGGTGCTCGTAATGGAGCTCGAGGCCCGCGAGGCCCTGGCCGTCGAGGCCGACGAACCCGAGGACCTGACCGGCGAGCGGGCCGGCGGGATACTCGCGGCGGGTCGAGGGCAGGAAGCCGATCCCCGGCAGGTGCAGGGCCCGGACCCGATCGGCCACCGCGGGCTCGACCTGCCGCGCCAGGTAGACGAACGTCCGGTCCGGTGCCGTCAGCCCGGCGAGGACCTCGGACATCTCCATCCCGAGCAGGGGCGCGAGTTGCACGGCCGCGCCCCACGCGTCGGTAACGTATCGCGGGTCGACGTACAGATCGACCGCGGGCATCGAGATCGCCAGGCGCGACCCGTTCCGGTCGAGGATCTGCCCGCGCTCCGCGGGCAGATCCACGGTCTGCATGCGCCAGGCCGCGCCCCGATCGCGCAGCGCTCCGGCCTGGCTCACCTGAAGCACGGTGAGGCGCGCGAAGATGCCGACGAGCGCGACCGTCATCACGCACAGGAGCGCCACGAGACGCCCGAGGGGTGGCCGCTTCACGGCGAGGCGGCCCAGATGGAGGTGGACGAGGTGCCCGCCCCGGCCGGATCCGCCGAGCCCACACCGGGCGCGTGGAGGATCCGGATGTCGTCGGGGAGACGCATGCCGTGCCGGCTGGCCCAAGCTGCGATCCGGCCGGGGGCGGACAGGGTTGCCTGCTCATGGATCAGCTCGATCCGCTCGGTGGCGAGCTCGTCGAGCCGTCGTTCCGCCTCGTCGATGCGGAACGACGCCTGCGTGAGCAGGACGTTCAGGACGACGATGCCGAAGACCATCGCACCGACCAGCGTCGACGCGAACAGGGCGAAGCCCACGTGATGGCGCTTGCGGCGCAACCGCCGGTGCGCCGGGACGGATGTCGCGGGGGGGGAGCGTCGCACCGGTATCGCGGGGGAGGGAACCTCCTCGGGGCGAGGAGCCCGGGAGAGAGCGTCGGCGGAGCGGCCGCGAGCGGCCGCCGCCGCGGACCGAGGGGTGGCGATCCGGGGTGCCGGCGCGTTCACGCGGCCTCCATCCGAAGCTCGGCCGCCCGGAGCTTGGCGGCCCTCGAGCGCGGGTTGCTCTCGCGCTCCCGGATCGACGGCGTGAGCGGCTTGCGCGTCAGGACGTCCAGGGCCGGCTCGCCGAGCAGGAAGCGTTTCACGATCCGGTCCTCGAGCGAGTGGTACGTGATCGCGACGACGCGGCCACCGGGAGCGAGGACTCCCACCGCCCGAGGCAAGGAGGCGGCAAGCTCCTCGAGCTCCCGGTTGACCGCGATGCGGAGCGCCTGGAACGTGCGGCGCGCGGGGTGGGGGCCGCCCCGTCGCGCTCCCAAGGCGCCCGCGACCACGCGGGCGAGCTCGTCGGTCGTGGCGATCGGCGCGCGGGACCGCGCCCGCACGATCGCGGCCGCGACGCGCCGGGAGCCACGCTCTTCTCCGAACTCGTAGATGACGTTGGCGAGCTCCTCCTCCGGGAGCCCGTTCACGAGGTCCATCGCGCTCTCGCCACCGGACCCCATCCGCATGTCGAGCGGGCCGTCGGCGCGGTACGAGAAGCCGCGCTCGGGACGATCCAGCTGCATCGAGCTGACCCCGAGGTCGTAGAGGACGCCGTCGACCCGATCGTCCGCTGTTACGTCAGAGAACCGGGTCAGGGCGGCGCTGAAACGATCTCCGAACCGCGAGAGGCGCTCGCGGGCGAGCCGGACCGCCTCGGGGTCGCGGTCCACGCCGATGACGCGGTCGACACCGGACCCGAGCAACGCCTCCGCGTGGCCCCCGGCGCCGAGCGTCATGTCGAGCACGGTCCCTCGCCCCCCGAGGAACCGGAGGACCTCGTCCGCCATGACGGGCTCGTGGCCTCGTTCGACCGACACCGAGCCGCCGTCATCCGAAGAGGTACACCGCGAGGAGCCCGAGGCCGAGGTACACGGCCGTCGACGCCGCGGTGAGCACGATCAGCGTGAGGCTCTGACGAACCTCGGTCGACAGCGGTCCCTCCATCTCGTCCCCTCTCATCGATCGCCCCCGGGCGTGAGCGTCCCGGCCTGGTAGGCGCCGCCGTGGCCGGCCTCGTAGCGCTCATGCGTCTCCTTGTCCCAGATCTCCATCCGGTCGAAGACGCCGAGCACCACGGCCTCCTTGCGGATGCCCGCCTCGGTCCTGAGCCGCTGCGGGATCAGCAGGCGGCCCTGCGCGTCCAGCTCGACGGCCTCTGCCTTGCCGAAGAACAGGCGCCCGTAGGCGCGCGCCTCCGCGTCGGAGAGGGGACGGCCGCGGACCTCGGCGGCGCGCGTCTCCCACTCGGCCTTCGGGAAGCAGAAGAGACAGCCGTCTTGTCCGAGGGTGAGGAAGGCACCCTCGGCGAACGCCTCGCGGAAGCGCGAGGGCAGGCTGATCCGCCCCTTGGGGTCGAGTTGATAGCTATGCGTGCCGAGCAGTCCGGCCACGCCCTGCCTCCCCTTCTCCTCCACAACGCTCCACTCTTATGCCACCTGCACTCCACCCAGTCAAGTGGCGAGAGCCGAAAAGGGTCAACGAGGGTGACGTGGGTCAACGAGGGTGACGCCGAAGGGACCGGGCGGGCTACGCCGAGATCAGGTCAGGAACGGCTCCCACTCGGGCTCGAGCCGCCCGAGGGACAGCCGGAAGCCGTCCGATGGGGCCACCGGTCGGCGATGCAGGCGCAGGCCGGCGTCCTCGAACAATCGGTTCTCCTTGCGCGAGTTGCAACGTCGGCACGCCGCCACGACGTTGTCCCAGGTGTGCGTGCCCCCCGCGGGACTTCGGGACGACGTGATCCAGGTTCTCCGCCGCCGCCCCGCAGTACTGGCACCGCCACTCGTCGCGCGCGAACACGGCCCGGCGGGTGAGCGGCGCGTGGGCCCGGTACGGGCACCTTCACGAACGCCCGCAGACGAAGGACCGACGGCGCGTCCATGTGGATGTGCTCGGAGCGGAAGACCTGCCCGTTGGAGACCACGACCTCGGCCTTCTCCTTGAGCACGAGGACGACCGCCCTCCTCGCAGAGACCACTGCGAGAGGTTGGTGCGACGCGTTGAGCACCAGCGATCGTCCCATCGGGGTCGTGCGAGTCTAGCGCAGCAGGCACGCAGAACCGGCCCAGGTGCTTGCATCGAGTCGAATGCCAGGGTTGTAATCCCGCGCGAAGGCGGCGGAAGGCTGCGCCCGACGGATGCCTGCAAGTAGCGAACAAGGGGCCGCGCGGGGCGTCCGGCAGCGGGTGCGGCACCGCCGCCTTCCCATCTCCCCGGTCCGCGACGGCGCCCGGCGCTCGGAACTCCCTCCGGCGGGCGGCCGTCGGAACCGCAGGATGCCGAAGGAACCGCCCTTCTACCGGGAACGTACGCCTCGGTAAGATGTCCGAGCGCCAGACCCCGGAGGTGCCGTTGGAGGCCCGAGAGCCCACGCCCGATTGGCAGCGGTTCGCCGAGCGGTTCCGCGCGATCGAGGAGAACGTCGAGAAGGTCGTCCAGGGCAAGCGTCCCGAGATCCGGCTCGCCCTCGCCGCCATGATCGCCGAGGGTCACATCTTGATCGAGGACGTCCCCGGGGTCGGCAAGACGATGCTCGCCAAGGCGATCGCGCGTTCGGTCGACTGTTCGTTCCGCAGGATCCAGTTCACACCGGACCTCCTGCCCACCGACGTCACAGGCGTGAACGTCTTCAACCAGGAGCGCGGCGACTTCGAGTTCCGACCTGGCGCGATCTTCGCGAACATCGTCCTCGGCGACGAGATCAACCGCGCCAGCCCCAAGACGCAGTCGGCCCTGCTCGAGTGCATGGAGGAGCGTCAGGTCACGATCGACACCGAGACCTACCAGCTCGGCGTGCCGTTCATGGTGATCGCCACGCAGAACCCGATCGAACACGAGGGAACCTATCCCCTCCCCGAAGCTCAGCTCGATCGGTTCATGATGCGGATCGGCATCGGCTATCCCTCTGCCGAGACGGAAGCGGAGATCCTCGCCACCCATGGCGTGCGCTCGACCCTCCCGGACATCGGGCCCGTGGCCGACGCCCTCACCGTGCGGGAGATGATCGAGCAGACGCGCGACGTCCACGTCGCGCCGCCGGTCCGCCGGTACATCGTCGACCTCGTGGAGAGCACGCGCAAACATCCGGACGTCTATCTCGGCGCGAGCCCTCGCGCGTCCATCATGTTGCTCCGAGCCTCCCGGGCCCTCGCGGCGTCAGAGGAACGCGACTTCGTGGTCCCGGACGACGTGAAGTCACTGGTGCTCCCGGTCCTCGCGCACCGGATCATCGTGACGGCGGACGCCGTCATGGGCGGCCGGACCTCGCAGGCGGTGCTCGACGAGCTCGTCGGCGAGGTCGCCGTCCCGGTGACCGGGACGGCCTGAGGTGCCCTCCGGCCGCGGCGCCCTCGTCCTCGCCGCGGGGATCGGGCTCTGGGTGGCCGCGCGGGTCACGGGCTCCTCGACGCTCCACATGATCGCGGTCGGCCTCACGATCCTCCCGTTCGCAGCCGCGCTGTTCGCTCGATGGACCCGCGCCCGGCTGCGGATCCGCCGTCGACTCTCGCAGACCCGCGTGCAGCCCGGCCAGCGGGTCAGCGTCGAGCTCGAGGTCGAGAACCAGGCGCCGACCCAGACCTCGTTCCTGCTCGTCGAAGACCGCCTGCCCTCCCAGCTCGGCCGCTCCGCGCGGCTCGTCGTCGCGGCCCTGCCGGGCAAGGGACGCCAGCGCGTCCGCTACTCGATCACCCCGCACCGCCGCGGCCGCTTCGCGCTCGGTCCGCTCACGGTGGATCTGTCCGACCCGTTCGCGCTCACCCGCCTGCGAGTCGAGTTCGACGAGCGCGAGGACCTCGTCGTCACGCCCGAGGTCGAGGACTTGACCGGCGGGCCAGACTCGCCGTTCGGCGTGACGAGTGGGCTCGCGCTCGCGAAGCATCTGTTCCGGACCGGCGACGAGTTCTACACGATGCGTCCGTACGTCGAAGGCGACGATCTGCGCCGGATCCACTGGCCGAGCGTCGCCCGCAGCAACGAGCTGATGATCCGCCAGGACGAGTCCTCCCGGCGCTCCAACGCCGTCCTGTTCGTGGACACCCGGGACTCGGCCGTCGGCCAGATCCACTCACCGTGCTTCGAGAAGGTGATCTCGGCCGCGGCGTCGGTGGGGGTGCTGCTGCTCCGCTACGGCTTCTCGCTCAAGCTCGCCACCACGCAGCTCCCGCCGCACCGCGTCTCCGATGAGGGCCTGATGGACGCGCTCGCCGGGATCACCCACCACACGTCGCGCGCGCTGTCCACGGGGCTCACGCGGCTGCGGTCGGTGTCCGCCTCGGATACCACGCTCGTCCTCGTCGGTGCGCCGCCCCCGCCCGGCGAGCTCTCCTCGGTGATCCGCGCGGGGACCACGTTCGGCCCGAAGGTCGCCGTGTTCGTCCATCCCACCGACCCCGACACCCTTCCGCCGGACCGGCGGATCCAGCTCGAGGGTCGTGCGTCGCAGGCCCGGTTGTCCATGTCCCGCTCGGGATGGGAGGTCGTCGTCCTCCCGCCCACGGGCAGATTGCGAGAGGTATGGCACGCCAACAGGACCAGGCCCCTGGCCGTCAGCGGCTCCTAGGACTCGCGTCGGTCGCAGCGCTCTGCGCGGCGACGGCGTTCGCGTTCGGGCGCGTGTTCGTCGGGCGCGCGCCCATGGGGGGGCTCATCGTGGCGGCGCTCGGGTCGGTGCTCGTCGCGGCGCTCCTCGAGCGCCGCGGGCTGTTCCTGGCCACCCTCGCGAGCTTCGCCGGCCTCGTCCTGGCGCTCACGTGGCTCGTCTTCCCGCAGACGGCCTGGTATGGACTCCCGTCGCTCCGCACCCTTCGGGCGATCGGGCGATCGCTCGAGTTCGTGAGCCAGCAGGCGAAGGTCCAGGTCGCGCCCACCCCCCCGCTCCCACCGCTGATGCTCGCTGCCGTGACGGCGGTGTGGACCTCCTCGTTCTCCACGCACGCGCTCGCGATCCGCGCCGGCAGCCCACTGCTGTCGATCCTGCCCTCGGTGGCGCTCGTCGGGTTCGCCGACACGGTGCTCGAGGACGGCGCCCGCCCGATCTACGCGATCGTGTTCCTCGACGGCGGTGCTCGCGGTCGTCTTCTCCGACGGGCTGCGCCGGGTCCGGCAGTGGGGCCCGATGTGGACCGCGTCGCGTCGCCGGCCGCTGTGGTCCTCGTCGGTGCGGGGCGTCCGGCAGGTCGCCGCGATCGCCGTGCTCGCGGCGGTGCTGATCCCGGGACTGCTGCCCGGGTTCCGTGCGAAGGCCATCGTGGACTTCTCCACGGACGGCGGCGACGGGATCGACCTCGACCCGTTCGTCTCGATCCAGGCCCAGCTCGACCAGGACACCCCGCGCGACCTGTTCCAGGTGACCTCCGAGGGCGGCGCCGCGTACTGGCGCCTGTACGCGCTGGACGAGTTCGACGGCGCCACCTGGACGAGCAGCGACCCGCTCGCCAACGAACGGGGCATCGTCTTGTCCACGCCGGCCCAGCTGCCGTCACGACCGCCATCCCCGAGGACGCCCCGCGCCTCTCGCAGCACTATCCGCTTCCTCACCGACATCGACGACCCGTGGCTCCCGATGGCCTACCCGGCCGAACAGGTCACGGCTCCCGCTCGAGAGCATCCGGTACGACGAGGTCCTCGGGCAGGTCCTGCTGGACGGGGGCCTGGACGAGGGCCTCGAGTACACCGTGAGCTCGCGCGTCGTCGTGCCGACGCCGGAGGAGCTCGACGACGTGCGGATTCCTCTCGCCGGCGCAGTACGGGCGCTACACGTTCGTCACGGGATCGGTGAGCCCCGAGGTCCGCGAGCTCGCCGGACGAGTGGGCCGCGGACGCGGTCGACCCCGTACCGGCAGGTCCTCGCGATCCAGGAGCGCTTCCTGGACGGGTCGTTCTTCTACACCCTCGACGTCGAGCCGGCCTCCGACGCCGACGCGCTCCTGGACTTCCTCACGACTCGCGGCGCGGGTTCTGCCAGCAGTTCGCGACGGCGATGGCGATCTTGGTCCGCGAGCTCGGCTACCCCGCCCGCGTCGCCGTGGGCTTCCGCCCCGGCACCGAGCGCGACGGGCGCTTCGTCGTGCAGACCAAGGAGGCCCACGCCTGGGTCGAGGTCTTCTTCCCCGGCGTACGGGTGGCTCGCCGTTCGAGCCGACGCCGACCCGATCAACCCGCTCGCCGAGGCCGGGCACCTACCTGAACCCGCGCCGCGCCGGCCGGGTCGGAAGGCTCCGAGGGGCAGGGTCAGCCGGGCGAGAACAGCCTCGGGCGGCGGCAGGCGCAGCGGCGAGGCGTGCCTCGGGCCCGATGCGGCCGCCCGATCCCGGGTCAGCTGTGCAACGCCGAGACGCGACCCGAGCGCGGCGGGCACGCCGGACGGGCCTGCCGCCCGGGTTCCTGGACGGGCCCGCAGCCGGCGCCGCAGGAGGACGGGTACTCCGATCCCGTACGGCCTGATCCTGCTCGTCGCTGCTGGCGGTCGCCGCGCTGCTCCTGCTGGTCGTGCCCCCGGCCAAGTGGGCCTGGCGGCGCCGCGAGCTCCGCCGTTCGACGGAGCCCCGCGAGCGGGTCCTCGCCGCGTACCGCGTGTTCGACGGCGAGGCGGCCGACCTCGGCCTCGGGCGGCGTGAGGGCGAGACGCTCGAGGAGCATCGGGCCCGACTGGCCGCGGCCGCCGCCTTCTCGGACGGGCACCTCGGGCGGCTGACTACGGCGGCCGCGCGCGCCGCCTACGCGGCGCGGCCGCCCTCGGCCGAGGACGCCGAGGCGGCCTCCGGCGACGCCCGCGACGCGATCCGCGACCTGCGCAGGGACGCCGGGTTCGTCCGTCGGTCGTCGGGACGTACCGGCCGGGGTTCTGAGTCCGGACGGATGGCGCCGGGCTACGAGCCGGTCTGGGCGTGCGCCGCGGCCTCGCGGAGCGCCCGGACGAACCGGTCCCGGTCGTCCTTGAACTGGCCGACCTTGGACTCGACGCCGGTGGCGATCTCGTCGATGGCCACGAAGAACGCCAGCTGGCCCTCGCGGAGGGCGTCGATGATCTCGCCGTTGCGGCGGGCGATCTTGAAGATGCTGACGCCGTCGGTGATCAGCTTGACCTCGGACAGGTGCCTGTCCAGGTGCGCGCGCCGGTTCAGGTAGTCCCAGGCGCGGCGGACGCGCTGCAGCGACATCCCGCTGTCGAGCAGCGACATGACGACCTTGAGCGCGACGCAGATCGCGGAACGAGTACAGCCGCGGGACCCCGGGTCGCCCGCCCGTCCCCTGAACGGAGGGACGGACGAGTCCGATCTGGTCCCAGTACCTGAGCTGACGGGCGGAGCATCCGGTGAACTTCGTGGCCTGATGTGCGGTGAACCCCTCCATAGGAACGCGCGCCCTCCGACGACTCGCCACTCCCACGACACCAACACGGTCCGTCATTCGGCGCCGAGGGGAAGGCTCGACGTGCGGTTGACGGTCAACGCCCCAGGGGAAGGTGACGCAATGTTGTACTCCAGCCGCGCGGCCCGTGGCAAGCGCGCGAGCTCGAACGCGTCGCGAAGTTCCGCCGTTCGGCGCCGAGCGAACCGAACGGGTGATGGGTGCGTCAGGACTCGGGGGGCGGCGTCGGCGGGTTGCGGAACTTCCCGGCGAACCGCGCCAGGAATCCCGCGATGGAGAACCGTCCCGACTGCTGCTGGATCGCGCGGACCTGATCCTTGCCGAGCTGCTTCAGGTACCGATAGATCGACGAGCGCCGATGCGAGCATCACGCCGAACCCCGCGAGCCGCAACGTACAGCGACACCGGGAACGCCATCAGCATGAAGAAGCCCGACCAGGAACGCGAGGGCCGACCACCGGATCCGCGTCGCGATGTGGGTGTAGAGCGAGGTCCGGCTGACCTGCTCGGCAAGGCGTGGGTCCTCCTGCGGAGAGGCGCTCCTCGATCTCGTCGAGGATGCGCTGCTCGTCCGGCGACAGTGGCATGTGGTCGGGCCTCCGGCCCTGCGGGCTCGTCCCGACGATTATAGGAACGCGTCCGCGCTACGGGAAGGGGTCAGTCGTCGCGGATCCGACGCAGGCGGGCCCGAGGGCCGGGGCCCACGGTCCCGCGTTCGATCCCGGTCGAGCAGCGCGGCAGGCATCGCGGCCCCCCGCCCGAACCGCTTCGAGATCCGGTCCACGGCGCGCTCCACGTCGCCCCAGCGCTCCCCGCGAAGGAGCGCCAGCTGCTCCTCGCCGGCCGGGACGAGGTTGGTAGCCGCCACCCCGAGGAGCCGGACGCGTCGGCGGGCACCGGGCGAGCGATCGGAACAGCTCGGTCGACGGTCTGGTACAGGTCGGCAGCGACGTCGGTCGGCGCGGACAGCGTCCGCGAGCGCGTGAGCGTCGTGAAGTTCGCGAGGCGTACCTTCAGCGTCACGGTCCGCGCCCGGATAGCCGTCCTCGCGCAGCCGCGCGCCCACCTTCTGGGACAACCCGAGCGCCTCCCGCAGCAGCTCCGCCTCGTCGTCGAGGTCACGGTCGAACGTCTCCTCGTGGCTCACCGACTTCGGCGGCTCGTACGGCACGACAGGACGCTCGTCCACGCCCCGCGCGAGATCGTGGAGGTCGCGCGCGTGCTGCTCGCCGAGCACGCGGGCCAGGACGGCCGGCGCGGTACGCCCGAGATCGCCGACGGTCCGCACACCGAGGCGACCGAGCGTCTCCATCGTCTTCTCGCCGATCCCCCACAACGCCCGGGCCGGGAGCGGTTCCAAGAAGGCATCCACCTCGTCCGCTCGCACGACGACGAGGCCGTCGGGTTTGGCCTGCTTGGAAGCGAGCTTCGCCAGCAGCTTGCTCGGCCCCACGCCGATCGAGCAGACGACGCCGACCTCGTCGGCCACGCGTCGACGGAGCGAGGCGGCGATCTCGGCCGGCGGACCGAACAGGCGCACGGCGCCCGCGACGTCCAGGAACGCTTCGTCGAGCGAGATCGGCTCGACGAGCGGGGTGACCGACAGGAGCACCTCGCGGAACCGGTTGGAATGCGCACGGTACGACTCGAAGTCCGGCGTCACGAACACGGCGTCGGGGCACAGCCGACGGGCGCGGACCGCCGGCATCGCGTTCCGGATCCCGAAGGAGCGCGCCGCGTACGAGGCCGACATCACGACGCCGCGCGATCCGGCGCCACCTACCACGACGGGCTTGCCCGAGAGCGCCGGATCCTTCAGGACTTCGACCGACGCGTAGAACGCGTCGAGATCCACGTGCAGGAACGGCTCGGGGACTGCGGTTCGGGTCACCGCCCGCGAGCGTACCCTCGCGGGCGCGACATGCGTCATCGGCCCGACGACCCCGGGCTCGAGTGCCAGAGCTTGCGCGGGACGGCCGCAGCCACCGGCGGTCCCTCGTGCTCGAGCGCTTGCGACAGCCGGCCCTCGCGCCGTGCCGCGTTCAAGGCGACGAGATCCCACGCGTCCTCGACGATCACCGAGACGCCCCTCACGCCCGTGCGCCGGACCGTGCCGACCACGGCGAGCAGGAACGAGTGGAAGACGGTCTTCGCGACCTTGGGCAGCGCGCTCTCGAACACGACGACCTCGACCGGACCGGTGGCGTCATCCAGCGTGAGGAACACGATCCGCTGGCCGCTGCGGATCGCCGGGGTCTGCGAGGCGACCTTCACGCCGGCGACCATCACGCGGAGGTCGGTGCGGCTGCGGCGCAGGTCCCTCGAGCGCACGACGCCGAGGTCGGCCAGCAGCGGCTCGAAGAACGTCACGAGATGCCGCGTCGCGTCCAGGCCGAGGACCTCGAGCTCGGCGCGGACCTTCTCGGCATCGGTGTATTCCGGGAGCGCGAGCGAGAGCTGACCGGGCTCGGATACCGGCAGCGCGAGCTGATCGCCCTCGCGATGGGGGGCGGCCGTCATCGCCGCGAACAGGCGGTCCCGGCGCGTGCCCCGGTCGATCCCGTCGAACGCCCCCGCGTGCGCGAGCGCCTCGACGACGGGTCGGGAGACGCCGGCCCGGCGCTGGACGTCGCCCACGTCCCGGAACGGCCGGTCCGCACGCGCCTGCAGGATCCGGCGGATCTCGGCGTCGGTGATCCCATGCACGTCCTGCAGCCCGAGCCGGATCCCGTACCGGGGCGGATCGCCGGTGGCCTCGGCCACGTACTCGGGCTCGGAGGCGTTCACGTCGAGCGGCAAGATGGGGATGCCGTGCTCACGGGCGTCTTCGAGGAGCAGCCGGCGCGGGTACATCCCCGGGTCGTGGGTGAGGATCCCGGCCAGGAAGTGGGCCGGGTAGTGCGTCTTCAGCCACGCCGACTGGTAGGTCGGGACGGCGAAGGCCGCCGCGTGCGCCTTGCAGAAGCCGAAGCTCGCGAACTCGGCCACCGCGGTCCAGGTGCGCTCGGCGACCTCGCGGTCCACCCCTCGCGCCACCGCGCGCTCCAGGAAGTCGGCTCGGAACCCCGGGAGCAGATCCTCGCGGTCCAGGTGCCGGCGGATGTGATCGGCGTAGGTGAGGTCGTAGCCGGCCATCGCGGCCAGGGTCCGAATCACCTGCTCGTGGTAGACGATCACGCCGAAGGTCTCGCGGAGCGCGGGCCGCAGCGCGGGGTGCGCGTACGTGGGGCGCTCCATCCCGAGGCGCCGGCGCAGGTACGGGTTGATCATGTCCGACTTCACCGGGCCCGGACGGAACAGCGAGATGTCCACGATCAGGTCCTCCCAGCGCGTCGGCTGGAGCTTCTGGAGGAGCTCGCGCTGGCCGGGGCTCTCGATCTGGAAGCACCCGAGCGTGTCCGAGGCGCGGATCAGCTCGAACGTGGGCTCGTCGTCGAGCGGGATCCGATCCAGGTCCACCTTCACGTGCTCGGTGCGGGCGATCTCGTCCAGGGCGTGGCGCATCGACGAGAGCATCCGCACCCCCAGGACGTCGAGCTTCAGGTAGCCGAGGAGCTCCACGTCGTCCTTGTCCGCCTGGATCACGCGGTAGCCCTGGAACGAACGCTCGAGCGGCACCCGGTCCACGAGGTCGTCGCTCGAGATCACGATGCCGCAGGGGTGCAGCGCGATGTGGCGCGGGAACCCGTCCAGGCGCTCGGCCACATGGAACAGCGTCTCGAGCTGGCCGGCGTTCAGGTTGCTGCCCGCGAGCTCGGGCAGTTCCCGGGTAGCCCTGCGCAGGTCGTGGGCGCCGATGTGGGGGAACGACTTCGCGACAACGTCCACCTCGGGCTCGGGCAGGCCGAGGGCCTTGCCGACCTCGCGGACCGCTGCGCGGGCGCGGTACGTGTCGATCATCGCGACGCACGCGCACCGGTCGTCGCCGTAGCGCGAGAGCACCATGTCGTAGACGTCCTCGCGCCGGGCGGACTCCACGTCCACGTCGATGTCGGGCGGCTCGGCGCGCATCGGGTTCATGAACCGTTCGAACGCGAGGTCGTGGCGGACCGCATCCACGTCCGAGATGCCGGTGAGATAGCAGACGAGCGAGCCGGCCGCGCTCCCCCGGCACGCGCAGCGGATCCCCATCGCCTTCACGTCGGCCACGATGTCGGCGACGGTCAGGAAGTACGCCGAGTAGCCGAGCCGGTGGATCATCGCGAGCTCGTGGTTCAGCCGGTCGCGGACCGTGGCCGTTGCCCGCATCCCCCGCCGCTCCAGGCCGCGCCAGGATCGCTCGGCCAGAACGCTGGACGCGGAGCGCCCTGCCGGGGTCGGGAAGTCGGGGAAGTGCACCCGCCGTAGGCCGAGGTCGAACGCGCACGACTCGGCGACCCCCAGGGTCGCGGTCACGAGGTCGGGCCGCTCGTCGAACAGCGCGCGCATCTCGGCGGCGGGCTTCAGCCAGCCCTCGGCGTTGCGGCGCGAGACGTTCGTCCGGTTCAGCGGTACGAGCTCGCGCATGCACTCGAGCGCGTCGGCGATGAACGCGTCCTGCGGCACGAGGTAGCGGACGGGGTTCGTCGCGACGGCGCGCACATCGGCGCGCTCGGCCAGGCGTAGCAACGCGCGCACCTCCTTCGCCGAGGACTCCTCGAAGCGGTGCTGGATCGCGACGAACAGCCGGTCGCCGAACGCCTCGCGGTACGGATCGATCGCCCGGCGCGCGGCATCGGTGCGACCCGCGATCGCGAGCGCCCCCGGCGCCGAGGACACCCCGATGAGCGCCACGAGCCCGCCGGCATGCGCGCAGACCTGCTCGGGCGTGAGCGAGGGGTCGCCGCGCTCCCCGGTCGTGTGCGCGTCGGTGATCAGGCGGCACAGGTTGGCGTAGCCGGTCGCATCGCGCGCGAGCAGCACCACGCTCGTGTCGTCCTTCGGGCGTCCCTCACGCGGCAGCGGCAGCGTCCCGGCCTCGCGAATCGTGAGCGAGGCGCCGAGGATCGGGCGGACGCCCTCGCGCTCGCAGGCGGCCACGAACCGCGCGGCGCCGTACAGCCCGTCGCGGTCGGTGAGCGCGACCGCCGGCATCCGCAACTCGGCCGCGCGCCGCGCGAGGTGCTCGGGCGAGAACGCCCCCTCCTTCAGCGAGAAGAACGACCGGACGTCGAGGTGGACGAATCTTTGCGTCATGTAATCGTGATGGTGTGAGGTGTTATCATCACAGCATCATGGTTCGGACCCAGATCCAGCTCACCGAAGAGCAGGCTGCCAGGCTCAAGCGCATCGCAGCCGAGCGCGGCGTGTCGATGGCCGAGGTGATCCGAGACGCCGTCGACTCGATCCCCGAGCCGAACGACCGTGCCGAGCGCTGGGCGCGTGCACGAGCCGTGCTCGGAACGTTCCATGACATCGAGGGCAGAACCGACGTGAGCGTCCGGCACGATGAGTACCTAGCGGAAGCCATCGAGGTCGACCTTCACAGGAAGCGTCGGCCGTGACGACGTTCGTCGATACGTCCGCGTTCATCACCCTGCTGGACGATGCCGACGAGCGATTCGACAACGCGTTCCGATGGCTGGACGAAGTGGTCACCGATCGGAACGAACGTCTGCTCACCCACAACTACGTCGTGGTGGAGACGATCGCCGTGATCCAGCGTCGCTTTGGAGCTCCCGCGACCCGTGCCTGCTTCGATCAGCTCCTGCCGGTCTGCGAGATCCGCTTCATCGGCGAGTCCTTGCATCAGCGCGCCACCGCTGCCTACCTCGCAGGCTTGGATCGTCAGGTCTCGTTCGTCGATCGGGTGAGCTTCGAACTGATGCGCTCCGAGGGGATCGGACTCGCCTTCGCATTCGATCCCGACTTCGCCCGGGAAGGATTCGAAACGGTCCCGTAGCGCCGGATGGCTCAGGGCGAGAAGGTCGACTCGACCTGGAACGGGACGACACGGACCTCGCTCACGGGCGGCATCTAATCCCACAACCGCTCCATGTGCCACCGGCCGGCGAGGCGGTCGTGGTACAGGTCCCAGACCGCGCCGCCGCGAGCCTCGACGCGCCAGTACTCGCGGTCGCGGCCGTCGGACCACCACCGGCCCTCGATCCGCCAGCGGCCGATCACGTCCGCGACCTCGTATCGCCGGCCCCGCCAGACGAAGGCCGAGGGCATCCCCGCGTCGCGCTCGACCCGGACCTCGACCTGCTCGTCGTAGCGCTTCGCCATCCGCGTGCTCCTCGGGTCGTAGCACCCCCTCGAGGGAGCGGAATCGAACGTATGTTCGAGAGGGAGCGCGACTGTACGCCCCGCGTCCGACACGAGTCAAGTCGGGGTGTTCCCGCAGGTCAGGGGGCTGGTTCTCGGCGATCGAACCACTCGCGGTGCAGGGCGCAGCGGCCCTCGGCGTCGAAGTCGCAGACGAGGATCCCGTCGAGCTCGGTCCGCCCGCCGTCCGCGTCGAACGAGACCCGCCAGTGGGCGATCCCGCGCTCCCCCGCCACCGCGAGCGCGTCGTGCTCGGTCCGCAGGCCGGGCGCCGTACCCCCCGCGACCCAGTTGCGCACGATCGCGTCCCGCCCGCGCGCCTCCTCGCGGAAAGGGCCGTACGAATAGACCGCGTCCTCCGCGAACAGCGCCGCGACCTCGCCGGGATCGTTGGACGCCCACGCCGCGAAATAGCGGTCGAGCCAATCGCGGAACGCCTCGAGGTCCACGCCCGGCATCGTAGCCATCGCTCCGGCCGATAGGCTCTCGGACCGATGACCGCCACCGACGCGCTCGTCGTCTGCGTTCCCAACTTCAGCGAAGGGCGCCGCCCCGAGGTGATCGACGCGATCTGCGACGCGCTCGCGAGCGTCCCCGGCGCGCGCCTGGTCTACCGTCAGTCCGATCCCGAGCACCACCGGCTGGACACGACGGTCGTAGGGCCGCCCGAGGCCGTCGCGGCGAGCGCCCTCGCCGGGGCAGCGGCGGCCGTCGAGCTGATCGACATGACCGCGCATTCGGGCGGCCACCCCCGGATGGGAGCGGCCGACGTGATCCCGTTCGTGCCGCTGCGCGGGATCACGATGGAGGAGGTCGTGGAGCTCGCGCGGGCGTTCGCGGCCGAGCTCGCCGACACCCTGAAGATCCCCGTGTACCTGTACGACCTGGCCGCGATCGTCCCCGGGCGCGAGAGCCTGGCCGATGTGCGCCGCGGCGAGTTCGAGGGCCTGCGCGACGCGGTCGCGCACGGCGATCGCCTGCCGGACCTCGGCCCCCACGAGCTCGGGCGGGCGGGCGCGACCGCGGTCGGCGCGCGCAAGCCGCTCGTCGCGTTCAACCTATACCTGTCCGGTGGCGAGGAGGACGCCAAGGCGATCGCGAAGGCCGTCCGTGAATCGAGCGGCGGCCTGCCGGCGGTCCGCGCGATCGGGTTCGTGGTGCCCGAGCGAGACGCGGTGACCGTCTCCATGAACCTCGTCGACATCGATGTGACGAGCCCACGGGCGGCCTTCGACGCCGTCGCGGCGCTCGCGGCCGAGCGCGGGATGGAGGTCCGCTCGTCCGAGATCGTCGGCCTGGTCCCGCGGGCCGCGCTCCGCGAGGGCGATGCGGAGCACCTGCGGCTGGAGGGGTTCGACCCCGACGGGCAGATCCTGGAGCACCTGGCGAACGGAGGAGGCGGCGCATGAAGGACCTCGGCGAGGCGACGATCGGCGGGTTCCTGGCGGACCTCGCCTCGGACGACCCCACCCCAGGCGGCGGGGCGGTAGCCGGGCTTTCGGGGGCCTGCGGCTCGGCGCTGATCGAGATGGTGTGCAACCTCACCATCGGGAAGGCCGGGTACGAGGAGGTGCAGGAGCGGATGGGCGCGATCCTCGCCGAAGCCGGCTCCGCGCGCTCGGCGTTCCTCGAGCTCGGCGAGCGGGACGCGGCCGCGTTCGACGGGGTGATGGCGGCGTTCAAGATGCCGAAGGAGACCGACGCCGAGAAGGCCGGGCGCTCCCAGGCAATCCAGCGCGGATACGAGGCGGCGGCCGTCGTCCCACTCGAGGTGGCCAAGCTGGCCGTCACGCAGATGGAGCTCGCGACGGAGGTGACCGGGAACGGGAACGCGCAGGCGGCCTCCGACGGCGCCTCGGCGGCCCAGTGCCTGGCCGCGGCCGTCTGGTGCGCCACCTACAACGTGGAGATCAACGCGTCCTCGCTGAAGGACGAGACCAAGGGCCGGGCGCTCCGCGACGAGGTGTCGGCCCTGCGCGCGAACGCCCAGGCGCTGCTCGATGCGGCGAACGTGGCGTTCGCCGACCGGCTCGCCTGACCACGTGCGGCGGTTCGAGCCCGGGGAAACGATCGTGCTCCGAGAGGTCCTTCGCGGTCGCATCTGGGCCGCGCGACCCCTGACGGTGGTGCGGTCCGACGAGGACGGGTGGCTGTTCTATCTCCCCATCGGGATCCGGTGGGTCGCGCCCGGCGACGATCACGCGGAGATGGTCGCCTCCAAGACCACCGAGTGGGCCCTCCGCGAGCGAACGTGGAGCGAGCTCCACATCCTGTCGTTCGCTTGGCCGGGTGCCGGGCACGCGGTCCTGCACTTCTGGGACGCGGACTGGGCTCCGCGCTCGTGGTACGTGAACGTGGAGGCGCCGCTGCGGCCGTTCCCCCTGGGCTTCGACACGCTCGATCACGACCTCGACGTCGTGATGGCCCCCGACCGTTCCTCATGGGCGTGGAAGGACGAGGAGGACGTCGCTCACGGCGTCGAGCTCGGCCTCTACACCCCCGAGGACGCCACGGCGTTCCGTTCCGAGGGCGAGCGCGGTGTCCGCCGCCTGCTCGACCGCGAGCCGCCGTTCGATCGCGAGTGGGCGGACTGGCGCCCGGATCCCTCCTGGGCGATCCCAGAGCTTCCGGACGGATGGGACCGGCTCTGACGGTTGCCCCCGACACCGGATGTGCGCGAGGGTAGGCGCCATGGCCCCCGACCTCTCGGTGGTGCGCGAGCGGTTCCCGGCGCTCGCGCGGGTGATGGACGCACGGCCCGTCGCGTTCCTGGACGCGCCGGGCGGGTCACAGGTCCCCGATGCCGTGATCGATGCCATGGCCGGCTACCTGCGAACGAGCAACGCGAACGTCCACGGCGCGTTCGCGACGAGCCAGGAGACCGACCTCCTGATCGACGAGGCGCATCGGGCGGCGGCCGACCTGTTGAACGCCGACCCGGACGAGGTGGTCTTCGGTCCGAACGCCACGTCGCTGCTGCTCGCGATCTCGCGCGCCGTCGCCCGGAGGCTTCGACCCGGCGACGAGGTCGTCGTCACTCGCCTCGACCACGACGCGAACGTGCGGCCGTGGGTGCTCGCCGCCGAGGACGCGGGGGCCACCGTGCGCTGGGTGGATGTCGTCGACGAGGACGTTACGCTCGACCGCGCGTCGTTCGAGGCTGCGCTGTCAGACCGGACGAAGGTGGTGGCGCTCTCGCTCGCGTCGAACGCGGTCGGCACGATCACGCCGGCGGCGGAGCTCGTCCGGCTGGTGCATGAGCGGACCCAGGCGATGGTGGTATGCGATGGCGTCCATCTCGCGCAGCACCGCCGGATCGACGTCCGCGCCATCGGCGCCGACCTTCTGGCGGTGTCCCCGTACAAGATCTTCGGGCCCCACCTCGGCATCCTGTTCGGCCGACGCGAGCTCCTCACGTCGCTCCGCCGGTACAAGGTCCGCCCCGCGAGCGACGAGCTCCCCCACGCGTTCGAGACCGGGACGCAGAACCACGAGGGACTGGCGGGCTGGGTGGCCGCCGTCGACTACCTCGCGGAGCTGGGTGGCGACGGATCCGACCGCCGCTCCGCACTCGCCACCGCGTTCGAGGATGCGGTCGTGCCGTGGGAGGCCGGGCTCTCGAGGCGGTTCCTCGAAGGCGCGCGCGAGATCCCCGCCCTCTCGCTGTACGGGATCGCCGACCCCGCGCGCATCGACGAGCGCACGCCAACGTTCGCGGTCCGGGTCGGCGACCGCTACCCGCAGGAGACGGCGAAGGCGCTGGCCGAACGAGCGATCTTCGTCTGGGACGGTCACTACTACGCGCTCGAGCTGATGGAGCGCCTCGGCCTGCAAGAGACCGGCGGTGCCGTGCGGATCGGCTTCTGCCACTACAACACGCCGGCCGAGGTGGACCGCGTGCTGGAGGAGCTCGCCACGCTCGCGTGAACGGCCCTTCCCGCAGGTCACGGCGTTGCTAGGATGAGCGCCGCTCCCCCCCACCGATCCAGAGAGAGGACCATCCATGCGGATCCTGATCCTCGGCGGCGACGGGTACCTCGGGTGGCCGACCGCGATGCATCTCGCGATCGGCGGCCACGAGGTCCACGCGGTCGACAACTACCTGCGGCGCTCGGCGCACGCGGAGGCGGGCACGGATTCGCTCACACCGATCGGCGCCTCGCTGCCCGAACGCGCGAAGGCGTTCCGGGAGGTCGCCGGCCTCGAGATCGGGGTCACCGAGGGGGACCTGACCGACTGGGCGCTCGTCGAGCGACTGTTCCGCGACTTCGTCCCCGAGGCGATCGTCCACTACGGGGAGATGCCGAGCGCCCCCTACTCGATGATCGACCGCGACCACGCGGTCTTCACCCAGACGAACAACGTGGTCAACACGCTCAACGTGCTCTACGCGATGGCCGAGCTCGCGCCCGACGCGCACCTGGTGAAGCTCGGCACGATGGGCGAGTACGGCACGCCGGACATCGATATCGAGGAGGGGTTCATCGAGATCCACCACAAGGGCCGGTCGGCCACGCTGCCGTTCCCGAAGATGCCCGGCTCGATGTACCACCTATCCAAGGTCCACGACTCGCACAACGTCCACTTCGCATGCCGGATCTGGGGCCTGCGGGCAACCGACCTGAACCAGGGCGTCGTCTACGGGATCGAAACCGAACAGACGAAGCGAGACGATCGGCTCGCGACCCGGTTCGACTACGACGAAGTCTTCGGGACCGCGCTGAACCGCTTCTGCGTGCAGGCCGTGATCGGCCACCCCCTGACGCCGTACGGCAAGGGCGGGCAGACACGCGGGTACCTGAACATCGTGGACACGCTGCGGTGCGTGGAGCTCGCGGTCATGAACCCCGCCGAGGCAGGCGAGTTCCGCGTGTTCAACCAGTTCACGGAGCAGTTCTCGGTGAACGAGCTCGCGGCCCTGGTGCAGAAGGCGGGCGCGCACGTCGGCATCGAGGTCCGGGTCGAGCACCTCGAGAACCCTCGGGTCGAGGCGGAGGACCACTATTACAACGCGACCCACACCAAGCTCTTGGACCTCGGGCTCGAGCCGCACCTGCTGTCCGAGACCCTGATCGGGTCGATGTTCGCTGCGATCGAACGACACCGCGACCGCGTTGCGCTCGACCACATCCTGCCGACAACGCGCTGGCGCGGCGTGCGGGAGCGCACGACGCCGTAGCTCCTCCAAGGGCGGACGATTCGTGCACAACGACCGCACGGGACCCTGCTGATCCGGTAGTCCAGCGCACGCACGGAGGGGGCCGTCCGAACGGCGTCCCCTGCCCCGGCCGGGCCCTTGCTATCCTCGGGCGGCCGCGCGGCGGCGTGCCGCGCGCGGGAGTTGAGAGCATTGCCACTGAACCAGGGCCTGCTCGCCCTGCGCATCGTCGGAGCGGTCCTCGCCGTCGCCTTCGTAGCCTTCTCCGCGTTCCGGTACCGGCGCCGTCGGATCAGCCGGCTCAGCCTGATCATCTCCTCGACGATCTCGCTCGGCGTTCTGCTGATCTCGATCGCCCCCAGCCTGTTCGACCCGGTCTTCGACGCGCTGAACTTCCGGCCCGGGAGCGGCCAGCGCCTCACGGGCGCGCTGCTGGTAGCGGTCGTCGTGCTGTTCCTTCTGGTCATCCGGCTGCAGTCCTACGTCGACACCAACGAGCGCAGCATCCGCCTGCTCGTCGAGTCGTTCGGCCGGCAGGACTTCGACTGGAGGCAGGCCGAGGCGCTCCCGACGGGACCCCGGATCGTCGTGATCTCTCCCGCCTACGACGAGGCGGAGAACGTTGGGGCCGTGATCCACGCGATGCCCGAGGAGATCGAGGGACGCCGGGTGGTGCCGATCGTGGTGGACGACTGCTCCGACGATGGGACCGGCGAGGTCGCGCGCGCGGCCGGCGCGCTCGTCGCTCGGCTGCCGGTCCGCCGCGGCGGTGGGCTCGCGCTCCGGGTCGGCTACGAGATCGCGCTCAAGCTCGGTGCCGACGTCGTCGTGACGATCGACGCCGACGGCCAGCACCAGCCCGAGGAGCTCGCCACGTTGGTGAAGCCGATCTTGGAGGGGCAAGCGGAGCACGTGATCGGCTCGCGCATGCTCGGCGAGTACGAGCGCGGTCCGCTGATCCGCCACGCGGGTGTCCACTTCTTCTCCTGGGTCGTCACGATCCTGACCGGCCAGCGGGTGACGGACATCTCCAGCGGGTACCGGGCGACCAGGGCCGACACGCTTCGCAAGCTGATCTTGGAACAGGACCAGTTCTGGACCTCGGAGGTGACGCTCGAGGCTCTGCGGCAGCACGCGCGCATCGTCGAGGTGCCGGTCACCTTCCTGACGCGCCGCGGTGGGGAGTCGAAGAAACCGAAGTCGTTCCGCTACGCCTGGAACTTCACGAAGGCGATCACGAAGACCTGGTTGCGCTAGGCGCTAGCGCGCCGCCGCCACGGCCACCTCGCCGGCCAGCCGAGCGTTGGCCTGCAGCAGGACCAGGTTCGCGTCGAGGCTCGCGCCGCCGGTCCGCTCCGCCAGGCAGGAGAGCAGGAACGGGGTGAGCGCCTTGCCTCGCACGCCCGCGCGGACGGCAGCCCCTTCACACGCGCGGACGGCCTTCGCGACCGTGTCGGCGTCCATCCCGGCCCCCTCGGCGATCGGGTTGCACAGCAGCACCGCCGAGCGGACCCCGAGTCGGTCGAGGGCCTTCACGATCGCCCCGGCCTCCTCGGGCGAGTCGACCCGGTCGTCGAGCGGGACGTCTGCCTCGCGCGCGAGGAAGAACGGGAGCCGGTCGCAGCCGTAGCCCACGACACCTACGCCGAGCTCCTCGAGCCGTTCCGCCGTGGCCACCGGGTCGATGATCGACTTCGGGCCCGAGCAGACGAGCAGCACCGGCGTCCGCGCAAGCTCGAGCAGATCCGCGGAGACGTCGCCGCTTCCCGGGTGGACGCCCCCGATGCCGCCGGTCGCACCCACGGCGATGCCCGCGGCCCGCGCGGCCCAGATCATGGAGGACACCGTCGTCGCGCCGAGCCCGCCGCGCGCGACGGCGAGGGGAAGTTCCCTGCGCGGCACCTTGTCCGCGCGGCCCGGTTCCGCGAACGTCGCGAGCTGGTCGTCGGACAGGCCCACGTGGACCTCGCCGTCCTGGACGCCGATCCACGCGGGCACTGCCCCCGAGGCACGGACGGCACCACTCATCCGTTCGACGCACTCGAGGTTGCGCGGCGGCGGGAGACCCTGGGAGACGACGCTCGTCTCCAGGGCGACGACCGCGCCGCCGCCCGCCAACGCCTCTCGCACCTCGTCCAGCAGGCGCACCGAGCTCATCGACGGGGGCGCTCCGGCCAGGTCTCGAAGCTCGCAGCCACCTTCGCGCCGGCCGCGCACGCGATCCGGAGCGCCTCGCCCGGTGAGCGGCCGGACACGAGCCCCGCGAGCAAGACCCCGTCGAACGCGTCTCCCGCACCCGTCGGGTCCTTCTCGTCGACGGGCTGGCCCGCGAAGCGGATCACGAGGCCCTCCCACGACATCACCGCGCCCTCCTCGCCGAGCTTCACGCAGACGATCGGGAAGTGCCGAGCGAGGACGTCGGCCGCGTCCTCGCCGCGCCGGCCCGACAGCATCTCGGCCTCCCGTCCATTCGCCAGCAGCATCGTGGCCGGGGCCGTCTCCTCGAAGAACCGCTCGGCGCCGAAGTCGCGAACGAGCGGCCACGAGGCGGCGTCCACGGCGACGAAGCGGGCCCGCGCGCGCCGCAGCGCCGCCCTCGCCGCGGCGTTCGTCGGTTCGAACAGCAACGTGTAGCCCGAGACCAGGACCGCCCCCGCCTCGATCGTCTCGGGCAGGTCGTCGGGCGAAAGGCGTCCACCGGCACCGCGGTCCGCCACCATCGAGCGCTCGCCGGGCTCGTGGACGATCAGCATCGAGCCGGTGTCGGCCTCGGGATCCATCGCCAGGGCGGGCTCGACGCCGCGGGCGATGAGCTCATCGCGCAGGAGCGCCCCCGCGACGTCCGCGCCGACGCGCCCGTGTACGCGCGTACGGGCACCCGTCGCCGCCCCCCACACCGCCGCGTTCGACGCGCTGCCGCCGGGCCGCACGAGGACGCTCCCATGGACGTCGCCGCCCTCTTCGAGCGCATCGGCCTCGACGCGAACATCGATCATCACGTCGCCCACGGTGACGAGGTCCACGTCGGCAACCCTACCGGGTACCGTTGGCGGCGTGACGGGGCGAACGGTCGCGCGCGGCGAGCGGGTCCACCTGCGCCGGCCGACCGCAGCCGACGCCGAGGAGTTCGTGGCGCGCGTCCGCGCCAGCCGCCGACTGCACGGGCCCTGGTCGGCGCCTCCCGACACGTCCGAGGGGTACGCGGAGGCGATCCTGCGGCCCGCCCGGCGCACCGATACCGCCCGGTTCCTCGTGTGCCGCAACGAGGATGCCGCGATCGCGGGCGTCGTTACGATCGGACAGATCGTGCTCGGCCACCTGCGGAGCGCGTACCTCGGCTACTACGTGTTCGCGCCGTTCGCGCAGCAGGGGGTGATGACCGAGGCCGTCGATCTCGCGGTTCGGCACGCGTTCGAGGTCATGGGCCTGCACCGCCTCGAGGCCAACGTGCAGCCGGACAACGTCGCGTCGATCGCCCTCGTCGAGCGCCTGGGCTTCCGGCGCGAGGGCTACTCGGAGCGGTACCTGATGGTCGCGGGCCGGTGGCGCGACCACGTCCGCTACGCGATCCTCGCCGAGGATCACCTCACGAGGGAGCCTGGACGCAGAACTCGTTCCCCTCGGGATCGAGCATGACGGCCCATCGTCGCCCGTCCTCGTCGAAGGACTCGTGGAGCCGCGCGCCGAGGGCACGCAGCCGTTCCAGCTCGTCCTCGAGCGACCCGTCCGGGAGCAGCTCCAGGTGCACCCGGTTCTTCGCGACCTTACCCTCGGGTACGCGCTGGAACCACAGGGTGGGGTCGCCGCGCGGACCGTCCACCGCGACGCTCGGGTCATCCTCCACGTCATCGATCCCGAGGCGACGCAGCGCGTCGAGGTCTGCCTCCGAGTACGGCCGCACTGCGTACCCGAGCGCCGCGGCCCAGAACCGCGCGAGCGACGCGGGTCCGGCGCAGTCGAAGACGACGCCGACCACACGGAGTCCCATCGCTCCCCCGCTGCTCAGCCGGCCTCGGCGATCCCGGCGGCCTCGGCGGCCCAGCGTCCGAACGCGCCCCAGAACGGGTCCAGGCCCGGATGCTCGAACGTGCGCTCCTCTTCGGACGTGACGAGCACGGTCCCGGTCGAAGCCTCGGTGACCTCCCCCACGATGGCCGCGTCGATACCCTCCCCACCGAGCTCGTCCACGAACGCCTGCGCGCGAGCCGGCACGACGGTCGCGATCAAGGTCCCCTCGCTGATCGCGATGTACGGATCCATGCCCGTGTGCTCGCAGACCGCCCGCACCTCGTCGCGAACCGGGATCGCCTCCCGATCGATCCGCATGCCGACGCCCGAGGCCGCCGCTACCTCGGTGAGCCCACCGAGGACGCCGCCCTCCGTGGCGTCGTGCATCGATGTCACGCCGTCGTCGCGCAGGCCGAACCGACGAGCGATCGTCGCCTCGGGCACCACCGTCATCCGCTCGAACAGCGCGTCGGCCGCACGCACGACGTCCTCGCCGACCGCGGCCGCGAGGCGCTCGGGGAACGTGGCCCCGAACAGCGCGGTCGCCTCGATCGCCGCCCCCTTCGTCACGACCACGCGGTCGCCGACGCGAGCCATCGTGGGCGTCACGTACCGGTCCTCCGGACCGACCGCCATGCACACCGCGCCGCCCACCATCGGCCACGCGCATCCGTCGTAGCGCGCGGTGTGACCGGTCACGACGGCGACGCCGATCTCCGCGCACGCTCGGTGGAACGCGTCCCACAGCGCCGTCAGTTCGGCGTCGGTCACCTCGGGTGGGAGGTTGAGGTCCACGGCCATCCAGCGGAGCGGGAGCCCGCTCGTGGCGGCGTCGGATGCGAGGATGTGCACCGCGAACCACGCCGCACGCTCCCATCCGTAGGCGGGGACCACGAAGACCGGGTCCGCGGTGAGCGCCATTGCCACGCCGTCGGCCACCCGCACGACGCCGACGTCCACCCCGTGCCGCGGACCCACCAGCACGTCGGGGTCGGCGGCGCCGAGGCGTCGCAGGATCACCTGCTCGAACAGCTCCGCCGTTGCCTTCCCGGTGGTCTGGCTCTCGTCCTGGTTCGCCCCCGGCTCGCTCACCGTTCCACCTCAGCGCTCCGGACCACGTCCACGAGGCTCCGCGTAGCCGCGACCGCATCTGGCGCGGCGCCGACGGCCGAGATGACCGCGACACCGGCGGCGCCGGCCTCCAGCACCTCCCGCGCGTTCCGGAGGTGGATGCCGCCGATCGCCACCACGGGGAGCGAGGTGGCCGCAACGATGGCCCGAAGCCCGTCGAGCCCTCGCGGGCGCGCATCCGGCTTCGTGGGCGTGGCCCACACCGTGACGCCGAGGTAATCGGCACCGGCGGCCTCCGCACCCCGGGCCTCCAACGGGGTGGTCACGCTCATGCCGAGCACGCCGTCGTGGCCCAGGCGCTCACGCGCGGCTACCGGATCGTCCTCCCGCCCCACGTGCGCGCCAGCCCCGCAGTCGGCGGCGACGTCCGGCCGGTCGTTCACGACGAACAGGACGCCGCCCCCCCGGCAGACGGTGGCGAGCTCCTCGGCGAGCGGGCGAAGGCGCACGTCGGGCAGCTCGGCCGCGCGGAGCTGGATGGCCGTGGCCCCTCCCTCGATCGCGGCGAGTGCGACCTCGCGGTGGTCCCGGCCGGGCACGAAGCCGCTGGAGGTCACGACGTACACGCTGAGTGAGCGTGGGTCCAGGTTCCCCATGGCCTCCCTCCGCCGGCATTACCCGGTTCAGGTTCGTCGGGTCGCCGTCGCGTGTAACGGCCTCTCAGCCCGGATGCCCGAGCTCCCCGTGGTGGTTCGACACCTGGAGCATACCGAGGCCCGGAGCCTCGGGAGCGCGCCCACGAACGTCAGCGGCCCGCGGCCTGGAGCCGGGCGACCCGGCGCTCGCGTCGGACCCTCTTCCAGTCGCTCGACCTCGTCGAGAACACGATGTCGTTCGCGATCAGCAACGCGGCCACGGCGACCAACACCCACGCCGCCCACGCGGGCGCCTCGGTCGCCGGCCAGATCGCCAGCGCGACGAACGGTGCCAGCTTCGTCGCGATCGCGCCCGAGGCGTGCATCCATGCCCGAGCGCCCGGCGCTGCCGACAGGTACGTCGCGTAGTCGATCTTCAGGCCCGGGCGCGGGGGGAACGGTCCGCCGAAGAAGTAGCACGTGAATCGGATGCCGGCCATCCGTCCGACGAGCCAGTGCACGGGGCTGTGGAACGCGACGGTCCAGGCGCCGGCCGCGAAGAGCAGGAGCAGGCCGGCCAGCGTCTCCGACGTCGTCCCGATCGCGATGCCGGCGGCGAACGCCCCCGCCACCGCCCCGAGCAACAGGACCAGGTTGCCGAACCAGACCGGGAACCGCGGCCGGACGTGGGCCTCGAATGCCGTGCGGTCGATCCGGCCGGCCTGCTCCGCCCAGTGGTGTGACAGCGCGGCGTCGGCCTTCACCCTCGCGAGGAGCCGCCAGAAGCCCAGCGCCCGCAGGTCGGTCTCGCCTGCGTCCACGGCGGCCTCGATGCGGTTGAACTCCGCCGGATAGCTCTCCGGCGTGCTCACGGCGCCTCCACGGATGCACCGGATCCAGGCGCTAGGATTGGCCCCCGGACACGCCCCCGGCCCCCGCAGCGCCCGCGACCCAACGGGAGGCGACCACCATCTCGAAGAGCACGATCCCGGAGCGACCGGCCGGCCGCCCGGACCTCGCGTTGGCCTTCACATCGCTCGACGGCCGCTACCACGTCGTCGATCGTATCGCCGCGGGCGGGATGGGCGAGGTCTTCCGGGCGCACGATGCGGTGCTGGACCGCCGGGTGGCGATCAAGGTCCTGCACCGGAACCTGTCCGGCGACACCGGGTTCGTGGACCGGTTCCGCCGCGAGGCCAGGGCCGCGGCCAACCTCAACCACCCCAACATCGTCGGCGTGCACGACTGGGGCGCCGTTGACGGCGTCTACTACATGGTCATGGAGTTCGTCGACGGGCTCAGCCTGCGCGACCTCCTGAACGCCGAGGGGCTCGTCGCGCCGGCGCAAGCCGCGGACGTGCTCGGGCAGACGCTCGCCGCGCTGGAGCACGCGCACCGTCAGGGCATCGTGCACCGGGACGTGAAGCCGGAGAACGTGATGGTCACGCGCGAGGGCATCGTGAAGGTCGCCGACTTCGGCCTCGCGCGTGCGTACGCCGACGCGCAGATCACCGAGGCCGGCACGGTGACGGGCACCGTGCAGTACCTCGCGCCCGAACAGCTGCAGGGCGAGCCGGCCGACCCGCGGACCGATCTGTATGCGCTCGGCATCGTCGCCTTCGAGATCCTCACCGGTCGCCTGCCGTTCACGGGCGAGACGCCGATGGCCATCGCGTACAAGCACATCCACGAGCGCGTCCCCCCGCCCTCGTCGCGCAACCCCGTCGTCCCCAAGGCGCTCGACGGATGGGTGGCCTCGATGACCGAGAAACAGCGCGAGCTCCGTCCCGAGTCGGCCGCCGAGGCGCGCCGGGACCTCGAGGCCGAGGCTCGCTCGTTCGCGGCGGCGCCGCCGGTCGGCTCCCTCATCCCCGAGGTCGCCGTCATCCCCATCGCACCAGTACCCGAACGCGCGACCACCGTCACGATCTCGCGAACACGCCGCGGACGGCGCACGAGGCACCCCAGAGCCCGATGGGCGCTCGGGGCCCTGCTCGCGGTGCTCGCGATCGGCGGGGCGGCGTGGGGTGCGTGGGCGTATCTGAAGCCCGCGGAGGTCGCAGTCCCGCCTGTCGTCGGCTTCCATGTGCAGGAGGCGCAGCAGCGCCTCGAGGAAGCCGGGCTGCTGGTGCGCATCGGGGACGGCCGCCACTCGCTGAACGTGCCGGCGGGCGAGGTGCTCCGGGTCCAGCCCGCCGAGGGCACGGTCCTCGAGGAGGGCGACCGCGTGACGCTCGTCGCCTCCCTCGGTCCGCCACCCGTACCCGTGCCCCCGCTCGTCGGACTCCCGCTGGACGAGGCGAGGGCCGCGCTGAAGAACGCGCACCTGAAGGTCGGCGTCGTCACGGACGCGTTCAGCACGAAGCTCGCCGCGGGCCAGGTGATCCGGCAGGCAGTGACGGCGACCGAGGAAGCCCCGCAAGGCAGCGCGATCGACCTCGTCGTCAGTAAGGGACCCGCCCCCAAGCCGGTCCAGAGGGTCACCGGCCTGTCGGTAGACGAGGCAACGAGCCTCCTCCGCACGGCCGGGTTCCTCGTCTCGGTCGAGGAAGCGTTCTCCGACGACGTCCCGGCCGGCGTCGTGATGGAGCAGGACCCGGAGAAGAACACCGACCTCCAGCCCGGGGAGACGGTCACCATCGTGGTGTCGAAGGGCCCGCAGGAGTTCCCCGTGCCGAACCTGGTCGGCATGGGTCGCGACGCCGCCGTCGCCGAGATCCGCGCGCTCGGCCTCGTGCCCTCCGTGATCGAGCTTCCGGGTGCCGTCGGCGAGCTCACGGTCGCGAGCCAGCTCCCGGTCGCCGGCACCGTAGTGAAATCCGGAACGGCCGTTACGATCTACGTGGCCTGAGCCTCGGCGCTCAGACGCAGTCCCCGTGCCCCGCGTCCTCGAACGCGCGCTGGCCGGGCGCGACGACGAATTCCCAGTCGTAGCCGCCCTCGCCGAGCGTCATGGACAGCACGCCGAACGACCGGTCCTGTCCGGCCTCCCGGTTGGCCGCCGCGGGTCCTTTCGGCAGGTCGCCGTACGTGTCTCCACCGGTGCCCACGACGAACAGGCGCAGGCCGTTCGGGTCGAGGCGGCCGAACGCGTCCATCGGGGCGAAGCGCTGGTAGTTGTGCTCGTGGCCCGCAAGCACCACGTCCACGCCGGACGTGTCGAGGAGCTCGTAGAGCGGCTGGAGCTGGTAGAGGAACACGCCCTGCGGGTAGGGCTCGGACCCGAACAGCGGATGGTGCAGGAACGCGAGCGTGCACGCCGCCGGGTGCGTCACGAGGTCCTTCTTCAGCCACTCGTACTCGGGCGTCCCTGGGCCGCAGCCTCGATCGAGCGCGGGGCTCTTCGTGATCGGCGCCCGCTGTCCGAGCTCGGGCGTCCACGTCGAGCCCTTGCAGAGCTGCGAGTTGAGCGCCACGAGGTGCCAGCTCCCGAGCTCGAACGAGTAGAACCCGCCCGGCGGATGCGCGCGCTCTCCGAAGTACCGGTAGTAGCCCTCGCCGTAGAGCGTGTAGGTCTCGTGGTTGCCGATCGCCGGATAGGTGATCGGCTTGAGGTCGGCGAAGAACCGGTCGTAGTACGCCTGGAAGTCCTCGTACGAGCCGTGCAGGTACTGGAGGTCGCCGAGCGCGAGGAACGCGTCCGGTCCGAGCTCACGGATCGTCTCGGCGACCCGGTCGTACCGGCACCGCCGCGCGTGTGCCGACGGCAGTGACTTGCAAGCGATGTCCCCCACCGCGGCGATCGTCGGCCCCTCTGATTGCGGTGCGCGGACCGGCGCCCGCTCCGCGCACGCCGCCACGAGGGATACCAGCACGAGCGGCACCACGAACCACCTGCGCATGGATGAGCCTCCCGGTCGAGGGGCGGCTATCGAACCGGAGCGCGGGCTGACGGTCAAACGCGCGGCTCTTCGGGCGTCCGACCCCGGAGCCATCTCGCCTTCGCCCACACGCCGATCGCCACCACGACGAGGACCGCGCCGAGGATCCACAAGATGGGCCCGCCGCCATCCGAAGCGGGGACGACCGTGGACGGTGGGTCGAGACCGAGGTCCGTCGCCGGGATACGCCCGCGGGTGGTCGACCAGCACGAGTTCGCCTGCAACTGGCCCTCGCTCGCGTACGCGAAGACGGTGAAGCGCTCCCCCGCCTGGAACCGGAGCCCGCACGAGGGGCCCTGAGTCTGATGCAGGATCCGGACCTCGGTCCCGGCGGACAGGTCTCCCTTGTAGACGGCCTCCACCTCGAACGAGGTCAGCAGGACATCGGGACGTCCCATCTCGAGGGCGTCACCGGCGACGCCCACGAACACGGCGCTCGCCAGTCGGGCGTCGTCCTTCCGGGTCGACTCCACGCAGGAACATCCGAGCGCTGGCGATGCCGTCAGCACCGGGAGGATCGCGGGCGCGACGAGCAGGAACGTCGCGACCCGTCGCATCGCTACGGCTCGAGCTCGGCGCGCGGGCCTTCCTGGTAGCTGTAGCGCTCCTCGGACCAGGGGTCGGCGTGGATGTGGTAGCCGCGCACCTCCCAGAACCCGCGCTTGTTGTGCGCGGAGAACTCGAGGCCGCGGAGCCACTTCGCGCTCTTCCACGCGTAGCGCTTCGGCACGACCAGGCGGAGCGGGTAGCCGTGCTCGGGAGTGAGGTCCTCGCCGCCGTGGGCCCAGGCAACGAGCACGTCGTCGTCCATCATCGACTGCAACGAGAGGTCCGACGTGTACCCGTAGTCGCAATGAGCGATCACCCACTTCGCCTCCGGCTGAACGCCCGCCTTCTCGGCCAGCACGCGGAACGGCACACCCGACCACGTGTTGTCGAGCGTGGACCAGCCGGTCACGCAATGCATGTCCGCCTGGACGTCCTTCGGGCCTAGCGCCTTCAGCTCGTCGTAGGTGAGCCGGTAGGGCGTGTCGATCAGGCCCGTGACCTCCAGGTCCCAGTTCGCCGGATCGAACGCCGGGATGGGACCGTAATGGAGCACGGGCCACGTCTTCACCAGGCGCTGGCCCGGCGGGACACGCTTGGCGACCTCCTCCGGGTACCGCGGGCCGAACAGCTTCACGGGCGAACGCCTCCTCGGTCGGCAGGCTCGGCGACCGTCCTCCAGGCCGCGAGCGCCGCCTCGATGTCGTCGTCAGAGATGCCGAGGTGGGTCACCATGCGCACCCTCGGGGGCACGATCGTGGCGCCCACACCGGCCTCCTTCAACCGTCGGATGGCCTCGAGCGGCTCGAGACCCATCGGCTCTGTGTCCGCGAGAACCATGTTCGTTTCAACCAGGTCGGGGTCGACCGAGCCGGGAAACGCCTCGGCCAGGCCCTCGGCCAGACGCGAGGCGCGCACGTGATCCTCGTGCAGGCGCCGCGGGCCCTGCTCGAGCGCGACGAGCCCGGCTGCGGCCACCACGCCCGCCTGTCGCCACGCGCCGCCGAACAGGATCTTCAGGCGACGGGCCTCGCGCATCGCCTCGGCCGGGCCGCAGATGAGCGACCCGATCGGCGCGCCGAGGCCCTTGGAGACGCAGAACATCACCGTGTCCACCTCGCGGGTCCACTCGGTGACGTCGACCCCGGCCGCGGCCGCGGCGTTGAAGATCCGCGCGCCGTCGAGGTGCACCGCCACGCCGGCCTCCTCCGCGGCCTTGCGCACCTGGCGGAGCTCGTCCACCGGCATGACGGTGCCGCCCGCGTGTCCCGCGGTGTTCTCGACAGCGAGCAGGTCCACGACCTCGACGTCGTAGAACGCGTCGGGCTCGAGGAGCTCGCGCGCCAGATCGGCCGTGAGCCATCCCTGCGGCGCGTGGACGGTCCGGCTCGCGATCCCCGAGAGCGCCGCCGAGCTCATCACCTCGGTGGACGCGATGTGGGCGGCGGCCTCGGCGGCCACCAGGTGCCCCCCGCCGGTCACGTGGAGCCGGAGAGCGATCTGGTTACCCATCGTCCCGGTGGGTACGAACACGGCCGCCTCCATGCCGGTGAGCTCGGCCGCCAGCTCCTGCAACCGGTTCACCGTGGGGTCGTCGCCGTACCAGTCGTCGCCGACCTCGGCCTCGGCCATCGCGCGCCGCATGGCCTCGGACGGCTGCGTGACGGTGTCCGATCGCAGGTCCACCCGGTAGGCGTTCACGGTCAGGCAGTATAAGAGGGTGCTCTCGCTACACTCCGCCCATGTCCGACGTGATGGTCAGACGACTCGGCCCGGCCGACGCGGCGGAGGTCGAACGATTCTCGGAGGCATTCGACGAACCCGTGGACCCGGGTTTCACCACGAGGTTCCTCGCCGACGAACGCCATCACCTTGTGGTGGCCTACGTGGACGGAGACCCGGCTGGCTTCGTATCCGCGACGGAGATCTTCCATCCGGACAAGCCGCCCGAGCTGTTCCTGAACGAACTCGGCGTCGTCGAGGGTCTCCGGCGCCGCGGCGCGGCCGGATCGCTGCTCGCGGAGTTGCGGCAGATGGCGCGCGAGCTCGGATGCGCGTCGATCTGGGTGTTGACGGACGAGAGCAACGAGGCGGCCGTCGCCGCCTACCGCGGAGCCGGCGGCGAGTGGGACGGCACCCGCCAGATCATGTTCGAGCTCGAACCGTCCGGCGAGTAGCTGGACGGATGCGCGGCGCTCAGTACAGGAACATGGGCTTACCGTCGACGTGGCGGATCTTTGGCCGGTAGCCCTCGGTGTCATACAGCGCGGCGACGTCCACACGCTTCACGCCCTGCCGGGTGACGCCGATCGGGACGTTGACGTAGTTCCCGTTGCGGAGCGCCACCATCCGTCCGCCGGTGCCCTCGATCACGAGGTCGGCCGCCATGACGGCGTAGTTGATCGCCACCATGAGGTCGAGCGAGTCCGGCGAGCCCGAGCGCATCAGGTAGCCGACCTGCTGGTAGATGATCCCCTCGCCGGTGATCTCGCGCAGGGCTTCGCCGGCGACCTCGCCGATCCCGCCGAGCTTCTGGTGGCCGTACGCGTCCGCCTCGCCGCCCTTGACCATCTCGCCGCCGAGCATCGTGGCGCCCTCGGAGATCGTCATCATCGCGTAGCGGCTGGGGTTCGCCCGCTTGTCGCCCATCAGGAGCGAGGCGAGCCGGTCGACGTCGAACGGGACCTCGCTGATCACGGCGCGGTCCACCCCGGACAGGTAGGCGGAGACGAGCGAGGTCTCTCCGCTGTACCGGCCGAACACCTCGACGACGGCCAGCCGCTCGTGCGATCCGGCGCTGGTCCGCAGCTGGTGGATGAAGATCACGGTGCGCGTGATGGCGGTGGAGAACCCGATGCAGTAGTCGGTCCCGTGCACGTCGTTGTCCATCGTCTTCGGGATGGCGACGACCCGGACGCCCTCGTCGTGCAGGCGAAGCGCGAACGAGAGCGTGTCGTCGCCCCCGATGGGCACGAGCGCATCGATGCCGAGCCGCTCGATCACGCGGAGCACGTGAGCGGTGTGGTCGCGGGGGCCGTCGTCGGTCCGGTCCCCGGCGAGGAACGCAGGCTCCTCGGATGGACGCACCCTCGCGGGATTGGTCCGGGAGGTGTGGAGGACCGTGCCGCCGGTCCGGTCGATCGTCCGCACCGCCGCGCGGTCCAGGTCGACGATGTTCGCCGCCACCGAGTCCGGGTCGTCGGGGTCGCAGTGCAGGAGCCCGCCCCATCCCCGACGGATGCCGACGACGTCGTGCCCCTCCTCCTCCGCCCGTAGCGTCACCGCCTTGATGCACGGATTCAGTCCGGGCACGTCCCCACCGCCGGTCAAGATCCCGATCCTCACGTCCGCTCCCACCTCACCGGTCGGCGACGATCTCGGCGACCCCGGTACCGTGGACGTCGCGGTCGCACGGCTCAAGGCGTGCTCCGGGTCGCCCGAGGACTCGATTCTACGGCCGGGCACGCCCGGTCCCGGTCTGCTCGCGGGGTGAACAGATGAAGACGGCACTCGCGGTGACGCTCACGCTCGGGGCGCTCCTGCTGACCACCCCTGGGGCCGTCGCCGCGGATCGGCTCCCCGAGGTCGAGCGCCTGGCCGAGCTCCGCGCGGGCCTCGACGACCTGCTGGCCCGCTACGAGGCCCTGGAGCAGGACGCCGGCCGCGCCTGGCTCCGGGTCGCCGAGGCGGAGCGCGCCGTGCGCGAGTCTGGAGACCTCGTCCGGCAGGCCGAGGAACGGCTGAACGACCGGATCCGCACGATCTACCAGCTCGGGCCCGGCAGCACGCTCGATGCGCTGCTCGGCGCGGGGTCGTTCGCCGACCTCGCGACGATCGGGTTCTACGGGGAGCGAACGCTGGCGCTCGACGGCGCTGCGCTGCGCGACTCGGTCGTGGCCGATGCGATCCTCGTGGCCCGGCGCTCCGAGGCCGAGGCCGCCCGCGCGCAGCTCGGCCCGCGGCTCACCGAGCTCCGGACGTTGCTCGCCGAGATGGAGCGGGCGGTCGCCGAGGCGATGGTGCTGGCCGAGCGGGCCCGGATCGACGAACGCGAGCGCCGGGAGCTCGAGGCGCAGCGGGAGGCGATCGCCGCCGCCGCGACCCGTCAGGGGAGCTGGGACCTCGGCGTGATCGACTACCAGCAGGACCAGAGCCACCTGCTCGCGCTCCTCGGCCCGAGCGGCGGACAAACGTGCGAGACGCCGCCGGGGCTCGTCGAGACCGGCGAGAGCTTCTCGGGCTACGCGAGCTGGTATGGCTGGGAATTCGGGGGGCAGCCGACGGCCACCGGTGCGATCTTCGACCCGACGCTGTTCACGGCCGCGAACCGCTGGCTGCCGTTCGGGACGTTCCTTCGGGTGCGCCACGAGGGTCGGTGCGCGCTGGTCCTCGTCAACGACCGCGGACCCTACGGCCGGCTCGAGCGCGTGATCGACCTCTCGATGGGATCCGCCCACTATCTCGGCGTCGGCGTGGACTGGGTGAGCGCCGACATCCTGATCCCGGCGGAGAGCGTCGCCGCCTAGGTCCGGCCCTTCGGTAGCATGGGGGTCGTGCTCGCCGCCTGGGGTCTGCTGGAGTGGACGTTCGTCCTCATCCTCGTCGGGCTGAGCGGGGCCGTAGGGCTCGCCTTCCTGTACATGGTCGGGTCGCTGTTCGTGAACCCCGGCCGGCGCAAGCGCTCCGTCTGATCCCTCGGTGAGCGGTCCCGGGATCGACGCTCCACCCGTCCGACCCGGGGCCGAGCCGTTCTCATCGGCCGGGGGGCCCGTCGGCGTCCTGCTGGTCCACGGCTTCACCGGCTCCCCGGCCTCGATGCGCCCGATCGGCGAATGGCTCGCCGCGCAGGGCTTGGCGATCGAGGTCGTCCGGCTGCCGGGACACGGGACGAGCGAGGCGGACCTCGCCACCCGGCGGTGGGGCGAGTGGACGGACGAGGCCGCGCGCGGCCTCGAGGCGCTTCGCTCCCGGTGCCGGACCGTGATGGCCTTCGGGCAGTCGATGGGCGCCTCGGTGGTCCTGCATCTCGCGGCCACGCGCGGCGAGCGGGTCGATGGCGTGGCGCTCGCGAACCCGTACGTGTTCGACGCCCGGCACCGCGTGATCCCCGTCGCGCGGCTCCTCGTGCGGAGCACGAAGGGCATCGCGAACGACGTCGCGAGACCGGGCCAGGACGAGCTCGCCTACGACCGGATGCCGACCCCGGCGATCGTCCAGATGGCGGCGATGCTCCGTGTCGTCCGCGCCGAGCTCGGCCGGGTGCGGCAGCCGCTCGTGATCTTCGCGTCCGGCACGGACCACGTCGTGTCGAAGTCCAACCCGCGGAAGGTCCTCGGAGCCGTCGGGTCGCGGGACACGGAGCTGATCGCGTGCCCGCGCTCGTACCACGTGGTGACGCTCGACCACGACGCGGACCTGGTGCGCGAGCGACTGCTCGTGTTCGCCCGTTCGCTGGACGAGGGCCGGACCTAGGCTTGCACGGCCGCCGGGCGCGCGCCGAGCTCGCGATCGAGCATCAGGAGCGGGGCCGGCTCGTCGCCGATCGCCGAGAGCACCTGGACGATCTCGGTCGCCTGCTTCTCCTCCTCGACCTGCTCGGTGACGAACCACTGGAGGAAGACCTGGCTCGCGTAGTCACCGTGCGACAGGGCCATCCCGTACAGCCCGTCGATCATCTGCGTGACGCCCATCTCGTGGGTCAGCGCCTGCTGGAAGGCGCCGAGCGGCGACCCGAAATCCGCCGGCGGTGCCTCGATCGCTCCGAGCGTGACACGACCGCCGCGGTCCATCACGTGCCGGACGACCTTCAACGCGTGTCCCCGCTCCTCCCCCGCCTGCGTGGCGAACCATCGCGCGAACCCCGGGAGGTTCTCGGACTCGCAGTACGCGGACATCGCGAGGTACAGGTGCGACGCGTACAGCTCCGCACCGATCTGGTCGTTCATCGCGGCCTCGATGTCGGGCGAGAGCACGTGGGTTCCCTCCTCGGTCACGGTGCCGGTCGGGGCAGAGCCTACCCCGGGTCCGGCAGGGTGAGCTCGGTGACGACCGGTCGGTGGTCCGAAGCCGTCGCCGCCTCGGCGTCCGGCACGAGCACGCGTTCGACGCGGACGTTCTCGGACACGAACAGGAAGTCGATGCGGGCCGTCGGATCGGCGGAGGGGAAGGTCTCGCCCGCCGCGTCGCCCCCGAGGAGCCACGCGTCCCAGAAGCGATCGGCGAGGAAGGACATCGCGCGGCCATCGGGCAGCTCGTTCAGGTCTCCGCCGATCAGCACGGGGTCCGGCAGCCCTCGCATCAGATCCGCGAGCTCCTCGGCGTGTCGGAGCCGCTCCGCCGGATGGAGGCCGAGATGCGTGGCGACGGCCCAGCAGCGGAACCCGGAACGGCCGAGGCGTGCGATCAGCGCGCCACGGGGATAGAAGCGCGCCGAGTCGTCGAAGCGCACCTGGTGGTGCTCGAGCACGCGCCACGGCGGGCGCACCAGGACCGCGTCCTTCACGCGGCGCCGGAACGGCGACCAGGGGTCGGCGGCCGCCACCATCTCGACGCCCCGCGCGAACCGCCGCAGACGCCACCGCCCGCCCGACTCGTTCAGCAGGAGCAGATCCGGTTCGAAGCGACGCACGACGGCCTCGACGCGGTCCCGGCCGTCCCGGAACCCCCGGACGTTGTAGACGACGACACGCATCCGCACGCGAGGGACGCTACCCGCGGTGGGGCCGCGGAGGCTAGGGCTCGATGGAGGTACCGGCCTCGCCGGCGAGCGCTGCCACCGCGTCGTCGAGGTCGCCGATCACGGCGCGCGCTCCTCCGGCCTCGAGGAAGTTCACCGCCGCCTGGATCTTCGGGCCCATCGAGCCCGTCCCGAACTCGCCGGCGGCCAGCAGCTCGCGAGCGTGCGCCACCGGCAAGCGGTCGAGGTCCTCGGCGTCCGGCGTCCCGAAGCCTCGCTGCACGCGTCGCACGTCGGTCAGCACCAGCAGGGTCGTCGCCTCGACGTCGCGGGCCAAGATCGCCGCGGCCAGGTCCTTGTCCACCACTCCCTCGCGCCCGATCAGCCTCGGCCCCTCCTCGATCACCGGGACGCCGCCGCCGCCGCTCGCGATCACGATCACGCCGTCGGCGACGAGCTGCCGGATCACGGGCGCCTCGACGATCGAATACGGGTCGGGCGAGGGGACGACGCGCCGCCATCCCCCGTGGGGATCGGGGCGCATGACCCATCCCCGCGTGGCGGCGAGCTTCTTCGCCTCCTCCTCCTCGTAGAAGGGGCCGATCGGCTTCGTGGGGTTCGCGAACGCGGGGTCGTCGGGGCGCACGCGCGTGAGCGTCAGGACGGTCGCGACCGGGCGCTCCATGCCGCGCTCGAAGAACACGTCGCCGACCGTGACCTGCAACAGGTAGCCGATCTGGCCCTGGCTCTCGGCGCCGCAGACATCGAGCGGCATCGGGTGGACCCAGCCGCTGGCCGCCTCCTGCTGGAGCAGGATCCTTCCCACCTGGGGACCGTTGCCGTGGGTGACCACGACCTCCCACCCGGACGCGGCGATATCGGCGATCTTCTCGGCGGCCGAGCGCGCCGAGCGGAACATGTTCTCGTACGAGTCGTCCTCGCCCCGCCGCAGCAGGGCGTTCCCACCGAGGGCGACGACCACGCGTTCCATGAGGGGACGGCCTCCTGGTTCGGTCAGCCGAGGACCGGCGCGAGCGCGTCGAGCAGTGAGGGCGAGTCCGGCAGGACCTCGAGGTCGTACCGGACGCGGACGGCGGGCTTGCTGATCTCGATCACGCTCCGCAGGTCGATCGGCGTCCCGATCACGACGACGTCGGCCTCAGCGTCGTCGATGATCTTCGCCATCTCCGCGAGCTGACCGTCCGAGTAGCCCATCGCCGGCAGGACCGGCCCCACGTCGTACTTGCGGAAGGTCTGGTCGATCGTGCCGATCGCCCACGGACGCGGATCGACGATCTCCGCGGCGCCGTGGGCCCGCGCGGCGACGACCCCCGCTCCGAACTTCATGTCCCCGTGCGTCAGCGTCGGGCCGTCCTCGACGACCAGGACCCGCTTGCCGGCGATCGCCTCGGGCTCGTCCACCGTGACCCGGCTGTTCGCCTTCACGAGCATGGCCCGCGGGTTCACGCGGTGGATCGTCTCGAGCAGGGCGTGGACCTGGTCGATCGATGCCGAGTCCATCTTGTTGACCACGATGACGTCGGCCATCCGCAGGTTCGCCTCCCCCGGGTGGTACCGGGTCTCGTGTCCGGCGCGGAGCGGGTCGGCGACCACGACGTGGACGTCGGGGACGTAGAAGGGCAGGTCGTTGTTCCCGCCGTCCCAGAGCAGCACGTCGCACTCGCGCTGTGCCTGCTCGAGGATGTCCCCGTAGTCGACGCCCGCGTAGATGATCGTGCCGCTCGTGATGTGCGGCTCGTACTCCTCGCGCTCCTCGATCGTGGTTTCGTAGCGCTCCAGATCCTCCAGGGTCGCGTACCGCTGGACCCGCTGCGCGACCAGGTTCCCGTACGGCATCGGGTGGCGAACGGCGACGACGCGCTTGCCCGCCCCGCGCAGCGTCTCGGCGATCGCGCGCGTCGTCTGGCTCTTCCCGGAGCCCGTCCGGACGGCGCACACCGCCACGACGGGAACCTCCGCCTTCAGCATCGTGTCGCGCGGCCCGAGCAGCACGAAGTTGGCGCCGGCCGCCAGCACCTGGCTCGCCATGTGCATCACGTGGTCGTGGCTAACGTCCGAATAGGCGAAGACGACATCGTCGACACGGAGGCCCCCGATCAGCCCGGAGAGCTCGCTCTCGTCGTGGATCGCGATGCCGTCGGGGTAGCGCGCGCCGGCCAGCTCGGCTGGATAGATGCGGTCGTCGATGAACGGGATCTGCGTCGCCGTGAAGGCGACCACCTCGAATCGGCGGTCGTCGCGGTACACGACGTTGAAGTTGTGGAAGTCGCGCCCGGCGGCGCCCATGAGCAGAACACGACGCGGCATGCGTGGGGTCCTTTCGAGGGTCTGATCCGCGGGACCGACCGGCCCGCTCTTCACTGGGGAATCTACCCGGACGCGCGAGCGCCGCCCATGCCGGCTACAGCTAGCCGCCCTCCCAACCGTCTGCCCCCACGCGCCCGAAGGGCCGGGCGAAGTGCGTCACGGCCACGTCGAGGCCCTCGAACCGCGCGAGCGCGAGCAGCGCCAGGCGCGAGCCGCACGCGAGACCGGGATCCTCGTCGTGCGTGGAGCGGATGGTCGGCTCCGCGACCTGCACCGGCGTGTGGAGGAGGTCGCCGGTGAGGAGCAGTCCCTGGTCGCCCGAGCGCGCGATCACGCTCCGGTGACCCGGCGTGTGGCCGGGGCTGTGGACGACGTCCACGCCCGGCCAGACCTCGCGATCCTCGGGCGCGAGGTCCAGCACCCCGAGCTCCTCGAGCCGCTCCATCGCGCCGCGCGCCACGTAGTCCTCGGTGTCGTCCGCGTCGGCGAAGCGCTCGCGGTCGGCCGGGTGCAGCACGTGCCGGGCGTTCGCGAACATCGGCTCGCCGTCCACGACGGCGCCGCCCGCGTGATCGGCATGCAGGTGCGTAAGGAGGACCAGCCGAACCTCGGCGCGGTCGACGCCGGCGGCTGCCAGGGCGACGTCGCGCGGTGTGTGCGCGGCCCACGGACGATAGGGCGGGAACGCACCGAGACCCGCGTCGACGATCACGAGGCCCGAGGGCGTCCGCAATGCGAACGCGTGGACGTGCCACGCCCACGAGGCTCCGTCGTGGAAGGCCCATGGATGCACGGAACGCTCCTTCGCCCAGTCGATGCCCGGAGCCTCCTCCGCCAGGTCGAGTGGGGCGTATCCCTCGCACACGACCGACACCTCGATCTCGCCGACGCTGACGCCCGGATGTTCCATGCGGGCACCCTACCGACATACACTGGTCGGCATGCCCGTGTGCGAGATCTGTCGGAACGAGTACCAGGAGGTCGCCAGGTTCTGCCCGAACTGCGGGGCACCGCTCTCCGCTTTGGCCGCCCGGCTCCGCGATGAAGCGTCGCCCGACACGGGCGGGAATGGAGGCGTGACGGCGGTGCCAGACCTCGAGGACGCCGAGACCGAGGCCTGAGCGTCCGGTCTAGCTCGCGTCTGGGAGCGGAACGCGCTCAGCCCTTGAGGTCGCCGGGCTCGTCGACGTCGAAGAGCGTGCGTCGCTGCGGATCCAGCGCGTGCCACGTGGGCTCGTCGACGATCGCGGTGCGCATCGCGTCGAGGAGGTCCCGCAGCCGCCGGTGGTCCGCGTGCAGGAGCGCATGGGCGACCTCGGTCGCGCGCGAGACGCGGACGACGCTGGGGAGGGGACGGGTGCGCTCGCCGTCCCGCAACGCGACCGCGTCGACCGGGACCTCGTCCGCGACGCGGAGCATCTCGATCAGGACGGCCGTCTGCAGGTCCGGCATGTCGCCGCCTGCCAGCAACGCGTGGTCGGTTCGCACCGCGTGCAGCCCCGCATAGGCTCCGGCGAGCGGCCCCTCGCCCTCCTCCACGTCGCGCGCGAACCGGACCGGCGCACCGAGCGGCACCGACGGCTCGGGCGCGTCGGGTGCGAGCACCACGACCACGTCCCCACACACCTCGGAGAGTCGCAGCAGGACGTGATGCAGGATCGGCATGCCTCGGTAGGGTTCGGAGAGCTTGTCGCGACCGAACCGGCTCGAACGCCCTCCCGCGAGGACCAGGCCGGTGACCTCAGCCGTCGGCTCGCCCCCGGTTCTGGACGAACGAGAACCCGAACCGGCCCTTGATGCACAGGTGGCCGCTCGTCACCTCGTGGTCGGCCGGCGAGGTCACTTTCACGATCGAGTTGTCCTGCACGTGGACCTCGAGCTCGCAGCCCACGCCGCAGTAGGGGCAGATCGTGTTCGTGACGGTCTGGTCCTCCTCGCGCCACTCCCCCGCCTCGCGGAGCTCGTGCTCGCTGGTGAACATCAACGCGCCGGTCGGGCAGACGCCGATGCAGTTGCCGCAGTAGACGCACGCCGAGTCGGTGAGCGGCACCGCGTACTCGGTGGAGATGCGGGCGTCGAACCCACGGCCGGCCACGGCGATCGCGAAGGTGTTCTGCGCGTCCTCGCCGCACGCCTCGACGCACTTGTAGCAGAGGATGCAGCGCGAGTAGTCCCGCACGTACAGGTCGTTGTCGACCTTGACCGGCTGATCCACGGTCTCGGCCACCTCACCCGCCGGCACGGGGTGGTGTCCGGGATGCCGCGTGTCGCGCTCGCCGGCCGCGGCTGCCGGGCCCGGCGAGCCGTACCGATCGGCGTCGGCTCCGTACGCGTCGTTCCAGCGGCGGACGTCGGCGCCCGTGAGCGAGACGTCGACACTGGACCCGAGGAACTCCAGCACCATCTTCCGCGAATGGCGCACACGCTCGGAGTCGGTGCGGACCTTCATGCCGTCCTCGACCCTCCGAGCGCACGAGGGCACGAGGACGCGGGCGCCCTCGAGCTCGACGACGCACACCCGGCAGGCGTTCACCGGCGTGAGGTTGTCGGCGTAGCAGAGCGTCGGCGTGTCCACGTTCTTGCCTCGGAGCGCGTCCAGGATCGTGGAGCCCTCGGGGACGCGGACGGCCTCGCCGTCGACCTCGAGGTCGATCAGGCGACGCGGGGTCTCGAGGGGCACGGCGCTCACGCGGCACCCCCGTCGAAGACCCGTAGGCGATGGATCGCCGACTCCACGGCGTTCGCCGCGAGCTGTCCCAGGCCACAGATCGATGCGTCCTTCATGACCGCGCCGATCTCGTCGATCAGGGCGAGCTCGTCGGCGAGAGAGCCGTTCGGCCGGTCCCGCACGATCCGCGCGAGCGCCTCCTCCTGTCGGACGGTCCCCACGCGGCAGGGCACGCATTGCCCGCACGACTCGTCGCGGAAGAACGCGGCGATCCGCAGCACGATGTCGGCGAGGTCCACGGTGTCGTCGAACACCATCACGACCCCGGACCCGAGGGTCACGCCCGCCGCGCGCGAGTCCTCGAACGTCAAGGCCAGGTCGAGGTCGTCGGCGGTCACGAAGGAACCGGCGGCACCGCCCAGCAGGATCGCCTTCATCGGCCGCCCGCCCCGCACCCCGCCGGCCAGTTCGAGGAGCTCGCGGAGCGTGGTCCCGTGTTCGACCTCGTACACGCCCGGGACCTCGACGTGGCCGCTCAGGCAGAACAGGCGCGGGCCCGTCGAGTCCGGCGTGCCGATCGCCGCGTACGCCTCGCCGCCGATCCGGAGCACCTCGAGGACGTTCACGAGGGTCTCGACGTTGTTGATGCCGGTCGGCTTGCCGAACAGCCCGCGCTCCACCGGGAAGGGCGGCTTGTTGCGGGGCTCCCCGCGCTTGCCCTCGATCGAGTTGAACAGCGAGGTCTCCTCGCCGCAGATGTAGGCGCCGGCGCCTCGCCGGAGCTCCACGTCGAACGCGAACCCCGCGCCCATCACGTCGGGGCCGAGGAGGCTGGCGCCGCGCGCCGCCGCGATCGCTCTCTGCAGCATCTCCGTGGCGTGCGGGTACTCGCCGCGGATGTAGATGAAGCCCTTCTCGGAGCCGGTCGCGTACCCGGCGATCGTGAGGGACTCGATCACCGCGAACGGGTCGCCCTCCATCAGCACGCGGTCCTTGAACGTCCCGGGCTCGGACTCGTCGGCGTTGCAGACGAAGTAGTGAGGGGTCACCGGCTGCTTGGCCACGGCCTCCCACTTCACGCCCGCGGGGAAGGCCGCTCCACCGCGCCCGAGCAGCTTCGAGGCCTTCAGCTCGCCGATCACGCCCTCAGGCCCGAGCTCGACCGCGCGCTCGAGTGCCGCGAAACCATCGTTCGCTCGATAGTCCTCGAGCGACGCGGGATCGACGACACCGACCCGACCGAGGAGTCGCAACCCCTCGCGTGGCTGCGGCGTCGACGTCCCGACGTTCGCCCCCGTGGTCCAGGCCCCGCCTCGCAGGAAGGGCTCGAGCGACCCGGTGGACACCCGGCCGATCGCGACGTCGCCCGGCGCATCACCCGACATCTGGACGAGCCCGGCGGGAGCGAGCTCGCACATCCCGAGGCACGGGCTCCGCACCAGCTGATCCTTGCGGTCGGGCCCGAGCTCGCGCTCGAGATCGGCGATCAGCTCCTCCGCGCCATTGACCCGGCACGCGATGTCGTCGCACACGTGGAGCACGGTCTGCGGCCGCGGCTCGGTCGAGAACATCGCGTAGAACGTGGCGACGCCGTAGGCTTCGGCCGGCGGCACGGTCAGGCGCTGCGACACGTAGGTCAGCCCACCCGGGCTGATCCACCCGGCGCCGGACTGCAGCGCGTGGAGCGCCGGGAGCAGCAGGTGGCGCCGCTCGTGCATGGCCACGCTGCCGCCGTGCGCGACCCGCCCGTCGAGCTCGATCGCCCGCACCCCACCCGCCCAGCCGTCACCCGGCGGGCCGAGAACGGCGTCGACGGCGGCGCGCTCGGCGTCGGTAGGGACGGCATCCATGAGGTGCAGGTCCACGCGCGGGCTACGCCCCCACCGCCTCGACGAGCTTGTCGATCCGCACGGCGCTCGCCTTGAACTCGGCCGTCCCGGACTTCGGGTCCGTCGCGTCGATCGTGAGGATGTTCGTCTCGACCTGCTCGGGGAAGTGCAGCGTCATGAACACGAGGCCGGGGCGCAGACCGGTATCGATCCGCACCGGCGCCTCGACGGATCCCCGGCGCGAGCTGACCAGGACCCGCTCGCCCGGCGAGACGCCGAGGGAAGCGGCGTCTTCCGGGGACACATCGATCGTCTCGCGCCGGCGCATCGGGGACGAGTACCCGCTCGTCTGCACCCCCGTGTTGTAGGAGTCCAGACGGCGACCGGTAGTCAGCCGTAGCGGGAACTCCGACGTCAGCTCGTCCACGGGCGGCTCGTGCACGACCACGCTGAACGGCGCAGCCGGGCCGCGAAACTCGGACTCCTCTTCCCACAGGCGCGCGTGGAGGAACTTCGTGCCGGGGTGGTCCTCGTCGGGGCACGGCCACTGGATCCCGCCGAGCTCCTCGAGGCGCTGCCACGACATCCCGGCGTGCATCGGCGACAGCGTCCGCAGCTCCTCCCAGGCCGAGGCGGGCGAGATCTCGCCCCAGTCCACGCCCAGACGCTTCGCGAGCTCCGCGATGATCCAGAGGTCGTCCTTCGCCTCTCCCGGTGGCTCGAGCGCCTTCCTCACCCGCTGCACCCGCCGCTCGCTGTTCGTGACCGTGCCGTCGGACTCGAACGTGGCGTTCGAGGCGGGAAGCACGACGTGCGCGAGCTCGGCGGTCTTGGTCATGAACAGGTCCTGCACGACCAGACACTCGAGCCCCTCGAGGAGCTTGCGCGCGTGGTGCGCGTCGGCCTCCGAGCTGGCGGGGTTCTCGCCGATGCAGTACACGGCCGTCAGCTCACCACGTTCCATCGCCTCGAACATCGTCGTCAGGTTCCAGCCGTACCTCGCCGGGATCGGCCGGCCCCACGCCGACTCGAACTTCGCCCGGCCCGCCTCGTCCTTCTCGATGTCCTGGAACCCGGGCAGCTTGTTGGGGATCGCCCCCATGTCGCCGCCACCCTGGACGTTGTTCTGCCCGCGGAGCGGGTTCAGCCCGCTGCCGTAGGTCCCGACCTTCCCGGTCAGCAGCCCGAGGTTGATCAGCGCGAGCACGTTGTCCACGGCGTTGTGGTGCTCGGTGATGCCGAGGGTCCAGCAGATCTCGGCCCTGGCCGCAGTGCCGTACGCGTGGGCAAGCTCGCGGATCGCGTCGGCCGGCACGCCGGTGGCACGCTCGCCCTCCTCCAGCGTCCACGGCTCCACGGACGCGCGGTAGGCCTCGAAGCCCTCGGTGCCGATCCGGATGAAGTCGTCGTGCTGCAGACCGTTCGCGAGGATCTCCCGGGCCACGGTGTTCGAGAGTGCGATGTCCGACCCGACGTCGATCCCGAGCCACAGGTCCGCCCACTCCGCGCTGGTCGTCCGGCGCGGATCCACGACGATCAGGCGCGCGCCGTTCCGGATCCCCTTCAGGACGTGGTGGAAGAAGATCGGATGCGTCTCGCGCGCATTCGATCCCCACAGCACGATGAGATCGGTGTTCTCGATCTCCTCGTACGAACTGGTCCCGCCTCCTGCTCCGAACACCGTCGCCAGACCGACGACCGAGGGAGCGTGTCAGGTGCGGTTGCAGCTGTCGATGTTGTTGCTGCCGAGGACCTGGCGCATGAACTTCTGCGCGACGAAGTTCATCTCGTTCGTGGCCTTCGAGCAGCTGAACAGGCCGACCCCCCAGCCGGGGTTACGCTCGTCCGCCGCCCGCAGACCCGCGGCGGCCCGGTCGAGGGCCTCCTCCCAGGTCGCCGTGCGCAGGGCGCCGTTCTCGCGAACCATCGGCTCGGTGAGCCGCACGAGCCCGTTCCTCATCGGGGCGCGCTCCTTTCCACCGGTGTCGGTGCGGCACGATTCTACGCACGGCGGCGCCCGGGCAAGCTCGGTGCGAGGTGCGACTTCAGCTCTCGGCGTGGGCGCGCTCGTGGAGCAGTCGCAGCTGGATCGTGGATCCATCGTACGGGACCTCGTCGTGCTCGTCGCGGATGTGGCTCACGAGCTCGCTGTGCCCGAGGGTCGGCTGGTCGTGCGTGTGGTCGGAGCCCAAAGCTGCCGGCGACCCCTCGGCTTCGGCCACGTAGAGCTCGGCGACGGGCTCGGGGGTCGGCTCCGGCTCGGGGGTCGGCTCCGGCTCGGGGGTCGGCTCCGGCTCGGGGGTCGTCTCCGGCTCGGGGGTCGTCTCGGGCTCGGGGGTCGTCTCGGGCTCGGGGGTCGTCTCGTGTTCGGCTGCCGCGGCCACGGCGGCGACCACGGCCGGTGGCGGCTGATACGTGGTCTCGATCCCGAGCTCCGCCTCGACCCGATCCACCTCGGCCTCGACCCGATCGATCTCGACCCTCGTTCGCATCGACGGGTCGCCCTCGGACCCGTGGTCGCCGTCCGAAGGGTCCTCGGCGCCGCCGGCCGCCACCTCGGAGGCCGGCTCGGCCCTGGCCGCCGAGCGCGTCCGCTGTGCCTGCATGCCGAGGACGATCAGCGCCACGCCGGCCGCCACGAGGGAGAGCCCGCTCCAGATGCCGTCGAACCCCGAGTAGCCCGCGTACCCGAACAGGATGATCCCGAGGCCGAACAACGCGATCCGCCACGACTCCATCGTCGGACTTGATACCCGCTGACGGTCGTCGCCGTCAATCTGAAGGACCACCGATCGTCGGCCGGTTACGAGCGGCTCATGCCAGCACGATGCGTTCGGGGCGCGTGTAGACGTTGAATCGGTTGTCGCGCACGAACCCGACCAGGGTCATCCCGAGTCGCTCGGCGGCCTCGACCGCGAGCGACGAGGGCGCGCCCACGGCGGACAGGATCGGCACGCCCGCCCGCGCGGCCTTCTGCACCAGCTCGAACCCGATCCGCCCCGAGACCTGGAGCACGCGCGCCGACAGCGGCAGGTCCCCCGCCAGCAGAGCCTCGCCAACCACCTTGTCCACTGCGTTGTGACGCCCGACGTCCTCGCGGAGCGAGAGCAACCGGCCCGTCGGCGAGAACAACCCGGCGGCGTGCAGGCCACCGGTCGTCTCGAACACCTTCTGCCCGCGCCGCAGCTCATCGGGCATCGCGAGGATCGTCTCGCCCCCGACCTGCGGACCTGCAGCGAGAGGTGAGCAGTGCACCTCGACGTCGTCCAACGTGGCCTTGCCGCAGATGCCGCACGAGGAGCTCGCGAAGAAGTTGCGGTTGAGCGCCCCCTCGTCGAACGGGCGCGAGAGCTCCACCGTGACGACGTTGTAGTGCTGCTCCGAAGGCTCGAGATCTTCGCAGTAGCTCACGCGACCCACGTCCTCGCGCCCGGCGATCAGCCCCTCGGTGAACAGGAACCCCGCCGCGAGCTCGAAGTCCCCGCCGGGCGTGCGCATCGTCACCGCGACCGACATCGGCACCTGCCCGGGCCCCTCCACGCGGATCTCCATCGGCTCCTCGGCCGCGAGGGCATCGGGGCGCTCGTGCGCCTCGCCGTCGCGCACGGCGAGCGCACGGACCCTGGAGACGCTCTTTCGCAGCGGGATCGCGCCCTCGGCCATACCTGGATGATAGGCGCGGCCGGCGCCGGCAGATCTGCCCGGCCGCGACGGGCTGCGGGGTAAGCTCTGCGGGCTCCGGAGGGGGTCGGGCACGGCTCCGAGACACGCGGAGCGGATCGAGGCGGTTCAGGAGGGCGGATGAAGAGCGGGCTCGAGATCGCACAACAGGCCGAGCTCCGGCCTATCACCGAGGTCGCGATCGACGCCGGGATCCTCGAGGATGAGCTCGAGCCCTACGGTCGCCACCGAGCGAAGGTGGCGCTGTCGATCGTCGACCGCCTCAGCGACCGCCCCGACGGCAAGCTCATCATCACGACGGCGATCACGCCGACCAAGGCCGGCGAGGGAAAGACGACGACGTCGATCTCGCTGACGCAGGGCATGGGACGGATCGGCAAGGACGTGATGCTCTGCCTGCGCGAGCCCTCGATGGGCCCGGTGTTCGGTATCAAGGGCGGTGGCACGGGCGGCGGCTACGCGCAGATCGTTCCGATGGAAGACATCAACCTCCACTTCAACGGGGACTTCCACGCGGTGACGGCCGCGCACAACCTCCTCGCGGCTGCACTCGATGCATCCCTGTACCACGGCAACCCCCTCGGGATCGAACCGGCGTCGATAACGTGGCCGCGCTCGCTCGACGTGAACGATCGGGAGCTGCGCTACTCGGTCGTCGGGCTCGGCGGGGGAGCCCACGGCGTCCCGAGGGAGAACCAGTTCGTCATCACGGCGGCCTCCGAGGTCATGGCGGTCTTCGCCCTCGCGAACGACCTCGCGGACCTGCGCGAACGCCTGGGGCGCATCGTGGTCGCGGAGACCCGCAACGGCGATCCCGTCACCGCCGACGACCTGAAGGTCGGCGGCGCGATGACGGTGATCATGAAGGACGCGATCAAGCCGAACCTCGTGCAGACGCTCGAGGGGCAGCCGGTGCTCGTGCACGCGGGACCGTTCGGCAACATCGCGCACGCCAACAACTCGATCATCGAGGACCGGGTGGCGTTGAAGCTGGCCGACTACGTCGTCACCGAGGCCGGTTTCGCGAGCGACCTCGGGTTCCAGAAGTTCTGCGACATCGTGTGCCGCTCCGGTGGGTTCGCGCCGAGCGCGGGCGTCCTCGTGACCACGGTGCGGGCGATGAAGTCGCACGGGGGCAACCCCTTCGACGAGCTCGGGACCGAGGACCTCGAGGCGCTCGAGCGCGGGACCGAGAACCTCGCGGCGCACATCGGCATCGTGCGCGAGTACGGCCTGCCGTGCGTCGTGGCGGTCAACGAGTTCCCGAGCGACACCGAGGCCGAGGTGAAGCTCGTGGAGACGTTGGCGACGCAGGCGGGCGCCGAGCGGGTCGTCGTGAATCGCGCGTTCGCGAACGGCGGCGAGGGCGCGGTCGACCTCGCGCGCGCGGTCGTCGAGGCCTGCGAGCAGCCGAGCTCGTTCCACCTGCTCACGCCGGACGGCACGCCGATCCGCGAGCAGATCGAGGCGATCGCCACCAAGGTCTACGGGGCCGACGGGGCGGACCTGCTCCCCCAGGCCGAGAAGGACATCGTGCGGATGGGATCGCTCGGCATGGGCGCCACGCCGGTCTGCATGGCCAAGACCCACCTGTCCCTGTCCCACGATCCGCTGTTGCTCAACCGGCCGAAGGGATGGAGCCTGCCGGTCCGCGGGGTCGTGCCGAGCGCGGGGGCGGGGTTCGTCGTGGTCCTGTGCGGGGACATGCAGCGCATGCCGGGGCTCGGCCGGACGCCGGCCTTCACGAAGGTCGACATCGACCAGCAGGGGCGGACCGTCGGGCTCTTCTGAGGCTCAGACGGCCAGCGCGACCGGCCCCTCGATCCAGATCCAATCGCCGCGCGTGACCGCCGAGTCCCGGTCGAAGTCGAAGATGCCGACGTCGGCGGCCGCCTCCCAGACCGCGCCGCAGCCGGGACAGACCCACAGCGTGAGGGCTTTCGGCTCTGCGTCGCGGGGCGGTGCGCACGTGTGGAGCGGCATGGGCTGACCTCCGAATCACAGGGATGTGATTCGGCAGGATATCGCGCCGATCACGCCGTCGCGACCACCTCCGGCCGGTTCCTGGCGGCACTGAGGCGTGGTCAGGACCTCGGGCGGGCTCGGTCCGGGTCGTAGAGGTTCGGCGGACCCACCGTGGCGGGCGCGGTCCCCTCACCGATGGCCACCTCGACAGCCCCGCCCTCGGCGGCGGCGGCGGTGTCCACGACCGACAGCCCGATGGTGCCGAGGCGCGGGCTCACCGCCGGCGAGGTGACGACGCCGACCTCCGCTCCTCCTCTCGTCACGGCCGCGCCGTACTCGGGCGCCGTCTCGCCGTCGATCCGCAGGTTCACGAACCGCTTCGGCGGGCTCGCGCCCCGCTCGGCGAGGGCGGCCGCGCCCACGCACTCGGTGTCGGTGTCGATGAAGCGGTCCATCGACAGGTCCCAGGGCGAGCGCTGACCGGGCTCGTAGTCGAGCGCGATGATGATGAGGCCCACCTCGGTCCGAGCGAGGTCGATCGCCGTCAGACCGAAGGGCACGCCACCGGCCTCGACGAGCGTCTCCCACACCGTTACCGCGTCCTCGGGCCGCATCACGGCCTCGTAGCCCTTCTCGCCCGAGAAGCCGGTGCGCAGGACCCACGCCTCCGCTCCGGCCACCGTCGTGGTTTCGGGCCAGAACCCGAAGTACGGCAGCTCGGCGAGATCGCGGCCCGTGAGGGGCTGGAGCGTCTGCTGCGAGGTCGGTCCCTGGACGGCGATCATCGCGAGCTCGTCGGTCCGGTGCGCGATCCCCGCATCCAGGCCGTCCGCCGTCTCGCGGAACCAGTCCTCGATGCCGGCCGTGTTGATCATCACCCAGTAGCGGTCGGGCGAGAATCGGTAGACGTTGCCGTCGTCGATCATCAGCCCGTCGGCGTTCACGAACGCGCCGTACCTCACGCGCCCGTCGGCCATCCCGTCGAGGCGGTTCGTGAACCGCCGCTGGATGAGACGTCCCGCGTCGGCTCCGGTGACCTCGTACTTGCAGGTGGAGAACAGGTCCCACAGCCCGGTCGCCGTGCGGACGGCCTCGTACTCGGCCATCGGGTCGCCGCCCTGGTGATTGGTCCAGGGGTAGCCGTCCTCCCACATCACGTCGGCCCCGTGGGCGACGTGCCATCCGTGCAGCGGCGAGCGCTTGTCCTCGAGCTCCTGGGTCATGGCGGCTACGCCCTGGGGCGCCGCTTGTCGGTGTCGTAGATCGGGAGCGCGTCGACCGTTGCCGCCGCCGTGCCGTCGCCGAGCGCGACCTCGACCTCGTTGCCCATCGGGGCCTGGTCCGACCGGAGCACGGCCATCCCGATCTTCCCGTGCCGGGGGCTGTCGGTGGGGCTCGTGAGGACGCCGATCTCCTCCCCGTCCTTCGTCACGGTGGCGCCGTACTCGGGCAGCGTGTCGCCCTGCACCCGAAGCGTGACGAACCGGTTCGGCGGATCCGCCGCTACCGACCGGAGCCGCTCCTTACCGACGAAGTCGGGCCCGTCCAGCGCCACGAGCCGGTCCATGTTGAAGTCGTACGGTGTTCGCTGATGCGCCTCGTAATCGTAGTCGGTCACGATCAGGCCGGCCTCGATCCGCAGGATCTCGATCGCATCGGCGCCGAACGGCGTGACGCCCGCGCCGACCACGGCGTTCCACAGCTCGGCGGCGTCGGTCGGGTCTGTGAGGAACAGCTCGAACCCGAGCTCACCGCCGTAGCCGGTCCGCGACAGGTAGACGGGCACACCGCCGACCATCACCGGGTCGGGGTAGAAGCGGAAGTACTTCAGCGCTCCCACGTCCGCGTCGGTGAGTGACTGGACCACGTCGCGCGAACGCGGCCCGATCACGCCGAGGTGCGGCATCCGCGGGGCGATCCATTCGAACTCCACGTCGAACCCCTGCAGCATCTCCCCGAAGTACGCGTCGTGGTCCTTGCCGTTCGTCATCACCCAGCAGTGGTCCCCGCGCCCGGTGTTGTAGACCGTGCCGTCGTCCACCATGAGGCCATCGGCGTCCAGGAACGCGCCGTAGCGTGCCTGGCCGGGCTGCAGGCCGAGGGCGTCGTTGCTCCAGACGTGCTGGGCGGCCGGAAGCGCGTCCGCTCCGCGGAAGTCCCACTTGTTCAGCGGCGACACGTCCCACACCGCCACGTCGTCGCGGACCGCCTCGTACTCCTTGCGCACGTCGCCGAACCCCTCGAGCCACATCCATCCGCCGTCGGCGACGTGGCTGCCGCCCTGGGCCTCGGTGACGTCGTGGAACGCCGTCCTGATCGCATCGGTCATCTGTCCCTCCGGGGTCATCGGTTCCCTTCGGTCCTCGTTCCAGGGTTCGCGGCGGGCATCCTCCCACGGCTTTGACTGACCGTTCAAGTCCGTGCGGTGAGCCGAGCGAAGCTCGCGACCGACCCGAACCCTCGCGCGCCGAGCTTGGAGGCGAGCACGAGGAACAGCTGCGCGGTCACCATGGCGTCGTCGAGGGCGTCGTGCGGATCGGCGACCGGGACCCCGTAGCGCTCGGCCGTCGAGGTCAGCCCCACCCGGACGTCCGGATCGTCTCCCTGCAGGCGGATCGCCATGCGGCGGACGTCGATCGTGCGACGGACCCACGCCCGGCGCCGACCGCCGAAGGTGCGCCCGAGGAAGGCGAGCTCGACCTCCGCGTACCACGCGACGACGAACCGCCGGTCGAGGACCGCGCACAGCCGCTCACGCGCCACCTCGAGCGGTGGGGCCTCGGCGAGGTCCTGCGGCAGGATGCCGTGGATCGTCATGGACGTCGGGGAGGCGGGCACCGCGGGCGCGACGAGCTGGTGGATCGAGTCACCCACGACGACGCGACCGGATCGGATCGGCGCGACGCCGAAGGACACGATCGCATCGCGCTCGTGATCGAGCCCCGTCGTCTCGAAGTCCAGGGATGCGAGCTCGGCCTCGCGCCACGGACGGCGCCGGGCGCCGAACGGCGGCGGCTCCGGCCTTCGCGCGCGCGTCATGGGCGGCGGATCGTCTCGAGCTCGGTCACCACGACGTCCACCGGCACGTCCGCCGGGCCCGAAGGCACCTCGTCGACGAGTTGCAGGTCGAAGCCGACGGCGACCGTGGCGGCGGGCCGCCTCCTCGCCAACAGCCGGTCGTAGAAGCCGCTCCCGTAGCCGACGCGGCCGCCGCGCCGGTCGAAGGCGACGCCGGGGACGACGATCACGTCCAAAGCCGCCGGCTCCAGTTCCTCCCCGGCGGTCGGTTCCATCGCTCCGAACGACGCCGACCGAAGGGGATCGCCGGGCGCGTACGCCGTGGGCACGAGGTCGGCGCCCTCGATCCTCGGCAACGCCACCCGGACGCCGGCACGGACGAGGCCCGCGATCAGCGGCGCGGTGTCGACCTCGCTGCCGAAGGACCAGAACACCATGACCGTTCCCGCGCCCTCGAGCTCCGGGAGCGCGAGGACGTGTTCGGCGATCGCCCGGCTCGCATCGGCGCGGTCTGCCTCGGGCATCGCATCGCGTCGGGCGCGGATCTCGTCCCGCATCGCCCGCTTGAGCTTCTTCAGGCGGTGCGACGGGACGCCGTTCACGCGCGCGACCGCAGGTGCGGCAGGGCCCGCTCGGCGATCAGCTCGATCCGCTCCGGCCCGCCGGCGACGACCATCACGACCCATTTCGCCCCGGCCGTGCCGAGCCCCTCGAACCACGAAGGGAGCGAATCGGCACTGCCGGCCCACACGTTGGACTCGAGCATGCCGCGGCGGTGCCGCTCGTCGACCATCCGGCCCGCCTCATCCCCGTCGCGCCCGGCGACGACGATCCCCGCCCAGGTCGCGTCCACCCGGCGACCGGTTCCGGCGGACTCGCGGCGGAGCAGGTCCGCCTTGGCGGCGAACTCGGGGATCGGCATCCCCCAGCCGTTCCACGCGTCCGCCTCGCGGGCCGCGATCCGGACGACTGCGTCAGCGAACCCGCCGATCCACACGGGCGGCCCGCCGGCCCGCCGCGGCGGGGGCAGGAGGGGTCCGGTCATCGGCGGGACCCGCTCCCCACCCGGCCAGGTGCGACCCGCGAACAGCTCGCGCACCGCCCGCACGGTCTCGACGAGGTGCTCGCGGCGTTCGGCCTTCTCGTAGTACTGCAGGCCGAACGTCACGTGCTCGGCCTTGTCGATCGGGTCGCCCGTCCCGATCCCGAGGATCATCCGCCCCTGGCTGATCTCATCGAGGCTGGTCGCGAGCTTCGCGACCATCCCCGCCGGGCGGAGCGAGGCGCGCGTCACGAGCGTGCCGATCGCGACGCGCTCGGTGCTGGCGGCCACCGCCGCGAGCATGGCGTACGCCTCGAGCGAGGCACGGTCCGACGGTGCCCCGGGCGGGAACAGGTGGTCGAAGGCGAAGAGCCCGTCGTAGCCGAGCTGCTCGGCGCGACGGGCGAACGCCAGGACCCTCCCGGCGTCCCCCGAGAACAGCGGGAGGACGAGCCCGACCTTCACGCCATCACACGCCCGAGCTCCTCGAGCGCCAGGGCGGCGGCCCCGACGGCGCCGGCGTCGTTCCCGAGCTGCGCGGCAACCAGCGGTACCCGCGGCCGATGCTCGGGCGCCTCGACGGCATCGGTGAACGCGGCTCGTGCAGGCTCGAGCAGCAGGTCACCCGCCACGATCGCGCCGCCGCCGACGACCACGATCTGGGGATCGAGCACGTTGACGAGGCCGGCGATCCCCTCGCCGAGGCGGCGGCCGACCTCCGCGAGGATCCTGCGCGCCGGGCCGTCGCCCTGCATGGCGGCTTCGGTCACGAGCCTGCCGGTCACCTTGGCCGGATCACCGCCGGCGAGCCGTCGGAGGATCGAGAACTCTTGCTCGGTCGCCTCCTCGCGCCCCATGCGGTCGATCGCCCGACCTGCCGCGACCTGCTCCCAGCACCCACGGTTGCCGCAGCCGCAGAGCGGGCCCCCCGGCTCCACGATGATGTGGCCGATCTCCGCCGCGAAGCCGTGGGCGCCGCGGAACAGCCGCCCGTCGGTGATGATGCCGCCGCCGATCCCGGTCCCGACCGTCACGAGGAGCATGTGGCGGTACCCTCGGCCCGAGCCGAACCGGTACTCGCCGAACGCGGCGACGTTCGCGTCGTTGTCCACCTGACAGGGCAGCCCCAGGGCGTCGCGCATCCGATCCGCGATCGGCAGGTCGCGCCACGCGAGGTTGGGCGCGAACCGCAGCACCCCGTCCACCGAGTCCACCAGCCCCGCGGCACCCACGCCGAGCGCGAGGACGTCCGGCGTCCGGATGCCCTGCGCGAGATCGATCATGGATGCGAGGGTGGCTTCCTCGTCCTGGGCGGGCGTTCGCGTCTGGGCCCGGTCGAGGATCTCGCCGTCGCGGGCGACGCGGAAGGCGTTGATCTTCGTCCCGCCCACGTCGATCCCGATGGCCTCCCCACCCGCGTTCGCGACGGCCGGCCCCACCGCTGCGGACGGCCTCACCCGATGTCGATCCGATGGAGACCGGTCGAGCCGGGCTCGTTCTCCTCGAAGTCGCCGGCGCGGATGTCGACGACGGCGCGCGCGGCGAGGAAGAACTCCCGCGCGGCGGAAAGCAGGTGGTCCAGCGCGTCCGGCCCGACGCCCTGCGCCGCCGACAGCGCGAATCCCACGGGGCAGAACGCCACCGGGCACACGTGGCTGTTCGCATCCGGCTCGCTGCCCTTGGCCTCGGCCCTGCCCGTACTCGTCGTCTCAGCCACGTCCACTCCCCTCCCGCCCACCGCTCGCGCCGGCGGCGGCCGTCGGCGGCTTGGCGAACGCGATCTCGAGGTGGTCCCCGACGAAGCTGGCGGATCGAACCTCGAGCCGCTGCAGCGTCTGAGGGAGGATCAGGTTGCGCTTGTACGTCCCCACGCGCACGACGAGCTCCTCGCCGCGCCGGTGGACGTCCATGTCGTCGCGCCCCACGAAGGGCAGGCGCATCGTGAGGACGTAGCCGTTCGAGCGCCGCCGCACGCGGATCGGCTCGTCGCGGAACAGGATGTCGGTCGCGGCGAGGTCCCCGTAGACCTCCTCGCCCATGTCTCGCAGGAGGTCGACGCCCACCATCTCTCGGTCGAACAGCCGCGCCGTGAGGATCGGGACCGGCTCGAAGGACTCGCGCACGGTCTGGAGATGCTCGGCCTGGATGTCCTTCCACGTGCCGAAGTACGGATCGGTCACGTCGTCGGGGATGATGCGGTTCACGACGATGGCATCGACCCGGTACCCGAACAGACCGAGGTACGTGTACGTGCGCCGCGCCTCGGCGATCACCATCTTCTCGGGATTCACGACCAGCCGCACGGTCGAGGATTCCTCGTCCGTCAGGATCTTGTGCACGGCGTCGAGGTTGCGATGTAGCCGCTCGACGGCGGCGAAGAACCGGTCGCCGGCGATCGGGAGCGACGTCATCTTCGACACGATCGGGCGGACGCCCTTCACCACGCGGCGCTGCACCGGGAAGATGCGCTCGATGTACCAGTTCATGACCTCCGGCAGCGACAGCAGCCGCAGCGTTTCCGCCGTCGGAGCGCAGTCGACGATCACGAGGTCGTAGGCACCTCCCTCGACGTGGGTCTTGACGTCGATCAGGCTGAAGATCTCGTCCAGACCCGGGATCACCGAGAGCTCCTCGGCCTGGATCGACTCCACGCCGGCCCAGCTCATCAGTTGGATGAAGTAGTCCTGGATCTCGCGCCAGTTGGACTCCAGGCGGCTCTGCGCATCGATCTGCTCGGCCCACAGGTTGGGCGCGATCAGCGTGGGGCTCTCGCCGATCGGGACGTCGAACGAGTCCGCCAGCGAGTGGGCGGGGTCCGTGCTCATCACCAGCGTGCGGCTCCCCGCCTTGGCGGCGCGGACGGCGGTCGCCGCGGCCACCGTGGTCTTGCCGACCCCGCCCTTGCCGGTGAACAGGAGGACCCGCATGAGGCCCTAGCTTACGGGCCGCGCCCGGGGGAGGCGGCGCGTCGCCCCCCGTCCGACGGGGGCGTCGGTCCTAGTTGATGGACCACCGGCGAGCGGTCGCGCGGACACCGGTCACCGTTGGCCAGGGTGGCTCGCACGGCCACGGCCCGATGCTTCCCGGGCTTGTTCGGGAGCCCGATCGCATAGTGCCCCGTCGCAAGGGAGTGAGCGGTTCCGTTGCTCAGCCGAGCTCGACGCGGCGCTTCAGGCCCTCGAGGGCCTTCTCGATCACGCGCTTCTCGCCCTGGGTGCGGACGAACCCGGGCAGTAGGACGCCGAGGTCCACGGCCAGGCGGTAGATGACCTTGGTCTCGGCCTCGTCGATCTCGGTCAGCAGGTACTCGCCCACGATGTTGGAGACGGCGCCGCGCGCTTCGGTGGAGATCCAGGACATGCCCCCGTCGGCCGGGGCGTAGCGGTAGGCCAGCGTGTAGCTCGCCCTCCCCAGAACTGGGACCTCGACCTCGAAGGCGACCTTCTGGCCGACGCCACCGGCGCCTCGCTCGAGGACGGTCGCCGACTTCATGTCGGCCCACTCCGGGTAGGACTCGAAGTCGGTCAGGACGTCCATGATCTCGGCGGCGGACGCCTCGATCACGATCTGACCTTCGGTCTGCTCGCTCATCCCACCGGTGATGCTACCGGCGGGCGCCGGGCAAGGTGATGAAGCTCGCGATCACGACGGACAGGACCACGAGGCCCGCCGAGACCCACAGGAGCGCTCGGGAGCCCAGTATCGGATCGTCGCCCGCCGCGATCCGATAGGCGTCCAGCGCCGAGACGACGTAGATCGCTAGCGAGGAGAGCGCGAACAGCAGGAACAGCGGCACGGTGGGCCCGAGACCACCTTTGCCGAACCGAGAGATCAGCAGCACCATCAAGGCCCCGAACGTCCACCCGAACAGGACCATCCGCGCCACGCCGTCCGCCCGGCGACCGGCCTTCCAGTGGCCGAGCCCCGGCCAGGCGAGCGACCACACGGCGGCGGTCTGCGGCACGATCTCGGGGACCGCCTCCGTCTCCTGGAACAGCCGCGCGAACGGCGTTCCGCACATCGAGCAAGCGCTGAGCTCGATCCCGTTCGTGGTCTCGCAGACCGGACACACCCAGGTGGTGCCGGCCTCGGATACCTCCAGGCGTCCGCCGCCGGGGGTGACCACCGGCTGATGAGGCGCTTGATCTTGCGCGGTCGCCGCAGCTGCGAGCGGCGTGTAGCACTGCCCGCACCACTCGGCATCGGGCGAAACGAGGGCCCCGCAGCTCGGGCAACGGTCGTCGGCCATGGCGCGAGCGTACCCCCGCTACCCCACGGCTCCGCGGAGCCAGCCGGCCAGCTGGTCGGCCGCGCGTTCCCACGTGAAGGCCCGTTCCACCCGGGCCCGGCCGGCCCGGCCCATCGCCTCGGCTCGGGCCGGGTCCTCCAGCAGGCCGGCGACCGCCTCCGCCACGGCTGCCGCGTCCGTCCCGTCGACGAGCACGCCGGTCTCCCCGTCCACCAGGGACTCGCGAGCGCCCCCCGAGTCGCCGACGACGACGGGACGAGCGCACGCCGCGGCCTCGATGAACACGTTGCCCCAACCCTCGACCTCGAGGCCCCCGAGCCGGCTCCGACACGGCATCGCGAAGACGTCGCCGGCTCGGTAGTACCGAGGAAGGTCCGCCTCGGAGACCTGGCCCGCGAACACGACGGAGCCCGTGGGCGCCCGGACGGCGAGGGCCTCGAGCTTCGCCCGGTACGGGCCGTCGCCGACGATCAACAGGGCGGCGTCGGGAACGCGGCTGCGGATCTGCGGCATGGCACGGATCAGGACGTCCTGGCCCTTGCGGGGCACGAGGCGGCTCACGCAGACGACGAGCGGCCGCCCGACCACGCCATGGCGCTCCCGAAGATCCTCGAACTGCAGCTCCGGACGGAACGCCTCGACGTCCGCGCCGGGGTACAGCACAGAGACCGGGACCCGCTCGGGGACGGCCGTGCGGACCACGCGGGCGATGAACGCCGAGCACATCACCGGCACCCGTGAAGCGCGCGACGTCGCGCGGGCCATCAGCCCGTGCGAGCCGGGGGCGATCGACAGCCAATACTCGAACCCGTGGGCGGCCGCGAGGTACGGCGTCCCTCGCTTCGCGAGCCCCGGCCCGAGGAGCCCGAGCGGATAGGTGGCGCCGAACAGGACCACCTCGGCGCCCAGGTCGTCCACGGCCGCCTCGACCCTCCGGGCGAGCGCGCGCGTCGGCCACAGGAACCGGGCGCCCTGACGAATCACCGCGTAGGGGGCGGCAGCGTCGAACGCATCCGCTCCCTCGAACGACGGACACAGGACGGCGACCCGGTCCGGCGGGAACGTCCTCACGAGGGATTCCAGTGTCCGCTGGATGCCGCCCACGCGCGGCGGATAGTCGTTCGCGACCAGCAAGGTCTTCGGAACGTCCACGAGCACCTATGCTCGCAGACGTGACCGTTCCCCTGGAGCTCGAGGAGCGCTTCCGCGCCCTCGACGAAGCGCGGACCGCGATCCCCGCTACCGGCTGGACCTCGGTGCTCGTCGAGGGCCCCGATGCCGAACGCTGGCTCGGCGACCTCGTCACGGCCGACGTGGCGGCGCTCGCCCCCCGCCGGCTGGTCCGTTCGCTGCTGCTCTCGCCGACGGGCAGGATCCGCGCCGACCTGATCGCGATGCGGACGCGCACCGGGTTCCTGCTGCTCCAGCCGGCCGACCAGCCCGAGCCGATCGACGCGCTGCTCGGCCCGTACGTTCTGTCCTCCGACGTGACCCTCGTGCGCCATCTCACGGACGTCCGGCTCGTCGTCGCCGGCGACGGCTGGAAGGCCGCACCGGACGGCACGCCGGTCGTCGACGAGGCGACCGCGGAGGCCTGGCGGATCCACCGGGGATCGGCCCGGTTCCCGGTCGACCTGGACGAGGACTCCCTGCCTGCGGAGGCCGGCCTGGACGAGCCGCCCGTGATCGACCGCATCAAGGGCTGCTTCTTGGGGCAGGAGTCGGTGGCCAAGGTGCGGAACCTCGGCCATCCGACCCGGGTGGTCCTGCCGGTCCTCGCCGACCCGTCGATCGGCGCGGGCGAGCCCGTAACGACCGAAGGCGAACGCGTGGGCGTCCTGACCAGCGCGAACGGTCTCGGCGACGCGCTGGCTCGGGTGCGGTGGGACGCCCGTGAAGCCGACCTGCGAGCCGGCGACACGCCGCTCCGGCGCCGCTGACCTGCCCGAACGCACTCCGCCTACTACGGGCGTTCGGACTTTTCAAGACTTGCGCTGCGTCGGACCCGATTGCTACAACCGGTCCGCGTCCACGCGGAAGCCTCCCGGCCCCGCCGGCGACCGGCGGCCCGGGAGCCGGCCGCGGAGCGCGCACCGACGGCCAACGACCAGGAGCGACGGGTGACCAAGGAGCGCAGCGGCGGCATCGACGTGAAGTCCCTCCCGACCAACCCGTCACCCCCCGACATGTGGCAGGACCGAGCCGCCTGCCACGGCATCGACCCCGACGTCTTCTTCCCTACCTCCGAGGAGGAGGCCGGGCCGGCCCTGGCCTTCTGCAACGCGTGCGGGATCAAGGAGATGTGTCTCGCCTGGGCCCTGAAGAACGGCGAGCGCTACGGCGTCTGGGGTGGGCTGACCGAGCAGCAGCGGCGCCGGCTCGTCCGCTACGTGGCCTAGCGGACCATCCGCTCTGGCGGACCTTCTGGCGGCCTTTGGTCACTGCCCCGCCGGCGGCCCCATACTGAGGCCCCGATGACCGCCGCCACGATCCGCGCGACCGCACCGCTCCGCATCAGCTTCGTGGGGGGAGGCACCGACTTCCCCCACTACTACGAGCGCCATGGAGGGGCCGTCCTGTCGGCGACGATCGACCACTGCGCGCACGTCGAGATCGCGATGCGCGAGGACCGCCAGGTCCGGATCCGCTCCCTCGACCTCGGCCACCTCGTCGAGTACCACCTCGAGCGCGGCCCGGTCTACGACGGGGTGATGGACCTTCCGAAGGCCGCGATCGAGCGCGTCGGCGTCGAGGCGGGCCTGGACGTGGACATCCGTTCCGACGCGCCGCCGGGGAGCGGGCTCGGGGGCTCCTCGGCGCTCGTCACCGCGTGCGTCGGGGCGCTCGCCATGCTCACGGGCGACGATCCCTCGGCCGGCGAGATCGCCCGCCGTGCGTATGCGATCGAGCGCGAGGACCTCGGGATCGCGGGCGGGTGGCAGGACCAGTACGCGGCCGCCTTCGGCGGCTTCAACCTGCTGGAGTTCTCCGCGGACGGAGCCACCGTGACCCCGATCGACCTCACCGAGGAGGGACTGGCGGGGCTCAAGGACCACCTGCTCCTGTGCTACACGGGCCACGTGCGAACCGACCTCGGCCTCATCGACGCCCAGATCCGGCTGTACCGGGAGGGACGCGAGGAGACGATCGTCGGCATGAAGCAGCTCCACGAGATGGCGTACGAGATGCGGACCACGATCGAGGGCGGGCGCTTCGAGGAGCTCGGCGGGCTGCTCGCGGAGGCGTACGAGAGCAAGAAGCGCATGAACCCGCACATCGCCGAGGGGACGCCGATCGAGGCCCTGTTCGAGGTCGCCCGTGCGGCCGGCGCATCGGGCGGGAAGATCTGCGGCGCGGGTGGTGGGGGCTACCTGCTCCTCGCGTGCCAGCCGTCGCGCCGCTCGGCGGTGGCGGCGGCGCTCGAGTCCCTGGGCGGCCAGCTCGCGGACTTCTCGTTCCGCGCGGCTGGCGTCGAGGCGCGCTCGGGCGACCGGACGTGGAGGCCCGCGTGAGCCGGCGCTTCGTCCTGCTGGATCGCGATGGCACGATCAACCGCGAGATCGGCTACGTCCTGCACCCCGACGAGCTGGAGCTCCTGCCGGGCGCCCTCGACGCGCTCCAGGAGCTGACGGCGCTCGGTCTCGGCCTGGTCGTCCTCACGAACCAGTCTCCGATCGCGCGGGGCACGCTCACCGAGGCGGGCCTCGACGCGATCCACGCGCGCCTCCGCGCGCTCCTTCGCGAGGGCGGCGTGGAGCTCGATGCGATCGAGCATTGTCCGCACCTTCCCGAGGAGGGGTGCGACTGCCGCAAGCCCGCGACCGCGATGGCCGAGCGCGCGGCGCACCGGCTCGGGTTCGACCCGGCCGAGGCGTGGATGGTCGGCGACCACGCCGGCGACGTCCGCCTGGGACGCGCGGTCGGCGCCCGGACGATCCTGGTCCGCACCGGGCACGGCGAGGAGGAGCTCCCGGCCGCCGACGCCTTCGCGGACCACATCGTCGCAGATCTACGGGAGGCGGCCACGGTCATCCGCGACCAGGTCCTCGCGGGGGCCGGCCGGTGAACCTCGACCGCGTCCGCGAGTACCTGCTCGAGACGTCACGGACCGCTTCGCGCACCGCCGAGGCCTGCTCCGAGGCGATCCTCGGGGCCGCGGCGGCCGTGGTCGCGTCGGTCCGTGACGGCGGCAAGCTCCTGATCTGTGGCAACGGCGGCAGCGCCGGCGACGCGCAGCACCTCGCGACGGAGTTCGTCAGCACGCTGACCCTCGACCGGCGTCGCCCGGCGATCCCGGCCCTGGCGCTCACGACCGACTCGTCCTTGCTCACCGCCGTCGCGAACGACGACGGGTTCGAGGAGGTCTTCGCGCGTCAGGTCCAGGCGCTCGGCCGCGCCGGCGACGTCGTGCTCGGCATCTCGACCAGCGGGAACTCGCGGAACGTCATCCGGGCCTTCGAGCAGGCCCGGGCGCTCGACCTGCGGACCATCGCCCTCACCGGCGAGTCCGGCGGGGCGCTCGCGCCGCTGGCCGACATCGAGATCAAGGTGCCGAGCTCCGAGACCTCGCACATCCAGGAGGCCCACATCGCCGTCGGCCAGCTGATCGCGTTCCTCGTGGAGGACGAGCTCCACCCACTCGCCTGAGCGCCCCACGCGCGCGGGGTGGCTCCACCCCCCGGGATCGTGGTGCCCGCGCCGGTGTCGCCACCGCGGCCGGAACGTAGCCTCGAAGCATCATGGCTGTGATCGAGATCGAGGGGCTCCGCAAGGAGTACCGGACGCTGCGAGGGCGCCGGACGCTGGCCGTCGACCGGCTCGACCTGTCGATCCCCGAGGGCGGTGTGTTCGGGCTCCTCGGACCGAACGGCGCCGGCAAGACCACGACGATCCGCTGTCTGTTGGGACTCGCCCGCCCGAGCTCCGGCCGATGCCGGCTGCTCGGGGCCGAGGTCCCTCGCGGGCTCGCTCCCGTGATACGCCGCGTCGGCTCGATCGTCGAGACCCCCGCCCTGTATCCGAGGTTCTCGGGGCGACGCAACCTCGAGCTGCTCGCCCGCGTGGACGGCATCGGCCGGGCACGCGTCGGCGAGGTGCTCGAGCAGGTTGGCCTCGCCGAGCGGGCCCCGGATCAGGTGAAGGCGTACTCGCTCGGGATGCGGCAGCGGCTCGGGATCGCCGCGGCGCTCCTCAAGGATCCCGAGGTCCTCATCCTCGACGAGCCGGCCAACGGCCTCGACCCCGCCGGTATCGTGGAGGTCCGCGAACTCCTGCGCCGGCTCGGCCGCGAGGGGCGCACGGTCGTCGTCTCCAGCCACATCCTGTCCGAGGTGCAACACACCGCCGACCGTGTGGCGATCCTCGCCCGGGGCCGGTGCGTGACCACGGGGCCGGTCGCGGAGATCCTTTCGGCAGGCCGCGCCGCGGGTCTGTTGGTCCGCGTCGACGACCCCGCCGCGGCGATCACCGCCCTGGCCGAGGCCGGGATCGAAGCGGTCGCGAACGACGGGGTGCTGCGGGTGGCCATGGCGCCCGCCGAGGGCGCCCGGCTCACGCGGGTCCTCGCCGACCGCGGCCTCTACCTGTCCGAGCTCAGGCCCGACGAGGCCGACCTGGAGACCGTGTTCCTGGAGCTCACCGGCGGCGAGGGGTCCCCCGCATGAGCGGCCTCCTCCTCGCCGAGCTGCGCCGGTTCCGCTCTCGCCACCTGGTGCGCGTGCTGAGCCTGGTCGCGCTCGGCGGGATCGCGCTCGGGACGGTGATCGCGTACACGGAGCGGTTCGAGCTGCGGTCGCTTCCCGACGTCCTGCTCGGCTCCAGCTTCTTCATCGTCGTGATCGGCTGGGTGCTCGGCGCGTCCTTCATCGGCGCCGAGTGGCATGCGGGAACGGTCACGACGCTCCTAACGTGGGAGCCGCGGCGCGTGCGCGTGATCGCGGCGAAGGTCGTCGCGTGCCTCGCCTCCGTCCTCGCGCTCTCGATCGCGCTCCAAGCGATCCTCGCGGGCGCGCTCGTTCTCGACGCACACCTGAACGGCTCGACCGTTGGAGCCGGCGACTGGCTGTCGGCGACGATCGAGACCGGGTTGCGAGCGTCCGTGCTCGCCACGATCGCGGCCGGCGTTGGATTCGCGGTGGCGGCGGTCGGACGGAACACGGCGGCCGCGCTCGGAGCCGGGTTCGGCTACGTGGTCATCGTCGAGAACATGGTCCGCGGTCTGCGCCCCCAGTGGGCCCCGTGGTTGATCGCCGACAACGCCGGGCTGTTCCTCGTCGCCTCGCCCGCGGACTTCCCGAACCTCGACCGGTCGCCGACGGGCGCCGGCGTCTACCTCGCGCTCGTGGCCCTCGTCCTGCTGGTCGCGGCGGCCGCGGCCTTCCGCGCCCGCGACGTGACCTGAGGCCGTCGCAGGGTCTTGACGGTCGAACACCTGTTCGGATACCGTGGGCGGCCCTCGCGGCCCCGCGGGAGGCGGATCGGTGTCGGCGGTAGCCAGGAACCCTGCGGGGGTCCAGACCACGCTGGACCAGGGCGTGCCGCTGTCCGAGGTGACGTTCTGCGTCGTGGACCTGGAGACGACCGGTGGCTCCCCCACGGACTCCCGCATCACGGAGATCGGCGCCGTGAAACTTCGCGGGGGCGAGCGGGTCGGGGTCTTCGAGACCCTCGTGAACCCCCGCTCCCCGATCCCGCGCCAGATCACGCACCTGACCGGGATCGACGACCGGATGGTCGCGGGCGCGCCCCCGATCGAGTGGGTCGTGCCGTCCTTCGCCGAGTTCGCGCGCGGATGCGTCGTCGTTGCGCATAACGCGTCGTTCGACGTCGCGTTCCTCAACGCCGCCTTCGTCCGGCTCGACTACGAGACGCTCCCGTCGCCGCACGTCTGCACGGCCCGACTCGCGCGGCGGGTGGTCTGGCCCGACGTCCCCAACGTGCGACTGCGGACCCTCGCCCAGTACTTCCGAACCGCTGCGAAGCCGAGCCACCGCGCGCTCCCGGACGCGGAGGCGTGCGCCGAGGTCCTGCTGGGCCTGCTCGAGCTGGGCACGCGCCTCGGGATCCGCACGCTCGGCGAGCTGCATGGCGCCGTGCACGCCCGCGGCCGGCCGAACTTCGGCAAGATCGCCCTGGCCGATGACCTGCCGAGGTCGGCGGGCGTCTACCTCTTCCGCGGACGCGACGGGCGCGTGCTCTACGTCGGCAAGTCCAAGGACCTGCGCGCGCGGGTGAAGAGCTACTTCTACGGTGACGAGCGCAAGAAGGTGCAGGACCTGCTCGAGCTGGCCGTCGCGGTGGACGGGATCGCCTGCGACTCGGAACTCGAGGCCCTCGTGCTCGAGGCTCGGTTGATCCGGGAACACGAGCCGCGGTTCAACCGACGCGGGAGGAACTGGCGCCGGTACGCCTACCTGAAGGTCGACACCTCCGAGGCCTATCCCCGGGTCAAGGTCGTCCGCGAGCCGAAGGGCGACGGCGCGTTCCTCGGCCCGTTCGCCTCGTCGCAGCTCGCGCGCCTGGCCAAGGAGGCGCTCGAGGAGGCCTTCCCGATCCGGCGCTGCACGAGGGCGATGCGCGTCTCCACGCGGTTCGCGCCGTGCGCGCTCGCCGACATCGGTCGGTGCGTGGCCCCCTGTGATGGGCGCGTCGCGCCCGAGCGCTACGAGGAGCTCGTCCGGTCCCTCATCACCTCCCTTTCCACCCCGGGCGGGCTCCTCGGAACGCTCGAGGCGCGGATGCGTCACCTGGCCGAGCAGGAGCGCTTCGAGGAGGCGTCCCTGGCGCGCGACCGGCTGCGGGCCCTCGCCGAGGCGCTCGCCCGCTCCCGGACCGACGCCTGGCTGCTCACACCCGGCGACCTCGTCCTGCGCGACGTCGGGGACCGGCGGATCCGGCTCCGGGGCGGCGCGCTGGTGCGTCGGGACGACGGTGACGGCGAACCGCTCGGGCCCGTGTGCGACCGCGAGCACGCGGACGAGCTCGCCGCGCTCCGATCGTGGCTGGCGAGGCACCCGATGGTGATCGAGCACGCGGAGAAGCCGCCGACCGAGTCCGTCGCCGGCGGCGCCGCGCTCCACCGGCTGCTCCGAACGCTCCGAGCCGCCGAGCGTTAGCTCCGATCGTCCCCGGCGGGCTCCTCGCGACCGAGCCAGCGCCGCCGCGCCGCTAGACTGGCCCGATGGAGCGCACGGTCATCCTGGAGGGCGCCCGCACGCCGATCGGCCGGTTCCTCGGCGCGTTCGCGGAGCTCCCGGCGGTCGAGCTGGGGGTCCTCGCCGCCACGGAGGCGATGCGGCGGGCAAGCGTTCAGCCGGCCGACGTGGACCAGGCGATCCTCGGCCACGCCCGCCAGGCGGGGAACGGCCCGAACACCGGCCGCCAGGTCAGCATCGGCGCCGGCGTCCCCGACGACGTGTCCGCCTATAACGTGAACATCGCGTGCGGCTCGGGGATGAAGGCCGTCCAGCTCGCCGACCAGCAGATCCGGCTCGGCGACTCGGAGGTGGTACTCGCCGGCGGCACGGAGAACATGAGCCGGGTGCCCTTCATCCTCGACCGGATGCGCACCGGATACCGACTGGGCGACGCGCAGGTCTACGACGCGATGTACCGTGACGGACTCCTCGACCCGCTCTGCGGGCTGATCATGGGCGAAACCGCCGAGAACCTCGTCGAGCGGTACGACATCACGCGGCGCGAGCAGGACGAGTTCGCGCTCGAGTCGCAACAGAAGGCCGAGGCGGCCACGGCCGCGCGCGCGCGGGAGTCGTTCGCGATAGAGGCGCCATCCCCCAAGGGTGCGATCACCGTCACCGACGATGAGCACCCTCGACCAGACACGACGCTCGAGCGGCTCGGGGAGCTGAAGCCGGTGTTCCGTGAGGACGGCAGCGTTACGGCCGGGAACTCCTCGGGCATCACCGACGGCGCGGCGGCGCTCGTGCTGATGAGCGAGTCCCGCGCCGCCGCCGAGGGCCGCGAGCCGCTGGCGCGCATCATCGGCGCGAGCTGGGCCGGCGTGCCCCCCGAGATCATGGGCATCGGCCCGGTCCCGGCCACGAAGAAGGTGCTCGAGAGCACCGGTCTCTCCCTGGCCGACATCGACCTGATCGAGATCAACGAGGCGTTCGCCGCGCAGGTGATCGCGTGCGAGCGGGAGCTGAAGTTCGACCGCGACCGGCTGAACGTTCGCGGCGGCGGGATCTCCCTCGGCCATCCGATCGGGATGAGCGGCGCGCGGCTGATCCTGTCCCTCGCGTACCAGATGCGTGAACGCGGGGCCGCGCTCGGCCTGGCGACGCTGTGCATCTCGGGCGGGCAGGGCCTGGCCGTCGTCCTTGAGCGATCGTGAGGAGCGACCCGTGACCGTCCATTCGGTGGTGCTGATCCAGTGTGAGATCGACGAGATCCCCGAGGCCGCACAGGCGATCGCCGGGATCGACGGCGTCTCCGAGGTCTATTCGGTCGCCGGCGAGTTCGACCTCGTCGCGATCGTGCGGGTCGCCGATCACGACTCCCTCGCCACCGTGATCCCCGGCGGCATCGCGAAGGTCGAGGGCGTCGCCCGCACGGAGACGCTGATCGCCTTCCAGGTCTACTCGAGGCACGACCTCGAGCGGCTGTTCGCGATCGGCTTCGACGAGGGGTGAGCCGGGCCGATCAGCCCGCGTCCCCGTCCGCGGACGGACCGGCGGGCAGGTCGATCGCGATGGGCAGAGCGCTCTTGCGCCACTCCTCCAGATCGCCCGAGTAGCCCGGCTGGTACTTCTCGACGACGAGCCGGCGGGCGAGCTCGTCCTCCTCGGGGTCCTCGATCAGCCGCGCCCGGCAGATCATGTCCCGTTCACCGAGACGCACGCCGACCGCCGGGTTCAGCTTCACGTTCTTCACCCAGTCGCTCGCGTCCCCGCCGCCCGAGAGCACGTACACCGTCTCGCCCTGCATCGCGAACCAGATCTCGATCGTGTGGGCGTTGCCCGAAGCTCGGCCCTTCGTGGTGACGTAGGCGTAATCCAGGCTCGCCGGATCGCGTTCGCCCACTAGCTCGCTGCCCAGACGACGAGCCCGACGATCACGACGACGGCGGCGAGCAGGTACAGCAGATCCCCACGCTTGATCCGACCCGGCCGCATCGCGTTGAACCCCACGCTCACTCCCGCAGCTGGTAGGCGCGCCGGAACGCCGGGGCGGAGAGCCATTCGATGTGCTGCCGCACCGTCGAGGCGTAGGTCCGCGCCTCCGTCTCGGCGACGCACGCGCGAACCGATGCGTCCTCGCCGTCCGGATCCACGATCACCACGGTCCAGCCCGCCTCGTCCCGACGGATCTCCACCCGATAGCGATTCGGCTCGGCGTTCGCCGCGGAGTCAGCCACCGCCGTGGAGACGCTCCAGCCGCTCGAGGTGCTCGCGCGCGGCACCCAGGACCGATTCCGGGTCGAGCACGAACTCCGGCTCCAGGTCGGCGATCTTCTCCAGGGCGTTCTCGAGGGTGTTCCCGGCGTTCTCCGCATCGCGCAGGGAGTCGGCCAACACGACCGCGTAGTCGAGCTGGAAGGGCTTGCCGTCCCAGGGACACGACCCGCCGTTCTGCAGCACCTGCTCGACCAGGAACTCCCGGCCGCACCGACGACACGTCCCCTTGATCTTCACGCGATCTCCTTCTGGCGGGTCTGCACGAGCTCGAGAAGGCGCTCGGTCACCTCGAACGGGTCGGGCGGCTTGAGGAACCAGGCGTCGGCGCCCGACCACTTCGCGAGCCACGCGTCATGGCGCCGCTCGAGCAGGATCACGATGATCCCGGGGTAGGGATCGGGCCGGCCCCGGAGATCCTTCGCCAGCGCGAACGCGCCCGCCCGGGAGGCGATCTCGTCCGCGACGATCGCGTCGGGCCGTTCGCGGACGGCGATCCGGATCCCCTGCTCGCCGTCCTCGGCTTCGAGGAACCGCAGTGGCTCGCCCAGCCGCCGCTCGATGCTGCCGACGACAACGCGCATCACGGCGCGGGACTCCGGATCGGGCGAGACGAGCAGCACGTCCACGGGGGAATCCTATCAACGCGCTCCTTCGGCCCCGACGGGCGCTCACCCGGGTCTTTGAGCACGACCCTCCGCCCGGCTATCGTCGGCGGAGGCCCCCGAGCGAAAGGACCTTTGCGATGGAGACGACCGGGAAGGCGGCCGTGGCCGAGTTCGTCGCCACGTTCGCCCTGATCTTCGTCGGCGCCGGTTCCGTGGTGACGGCCGGTTTCGGCCTCGATCTCACCGGGATCGCGCTGGCGCACGGGCTCGTGCTGGCGGTCATGGTCTCGGTTACCGGCCACCTGTCTGGCGGGCTCGTGAACCCGGCCGTGACCGCCGGCCTGTGGGTCGCCGGGAAACTCCCGTCGTCGAGGGCCGTCGCGCTCGTCGGCGCCCAGATCCTCGGGGCGGTGGCGGGGGCCTACCTGCTCCGTTACGTCGCGCCCGCCGACGCGTTCGACGCCGCGAGCGGCGGCGTCCCGGCGCTCGCGCCGGACATCGCGGCCGGCAAGGGCATCGTGATCGAGGCCGTCACGACGTTCCTCCTCGTGTTCGTCGTCTTCGGCACCGCCGTGGACCCGCGCGGACCGTTCGCGAAGACGGCCGGCTTCACGATCGGCCTGGTGATCGCGTTCGAGATCATGGCCTTCGGCCCGTACACGGGCGCCGCGATGAACCCGGCGCGGTGGTTCGGTCCGGCATTGGCGACCGGCAGCTGGAGCGACTGGTTCGTGTGGATCGTGGGCCCGGTGGCCGGGGCCATCATCGCCGCCGTGCTGTACTCCACCGTGTTCCTGAAGGAGGAGCGGCCGCCGACGGCCTAGGACCCGGCTTTCGGCTTGGCGCTCGGCCCGCGCCACGGGTAGGCGACGGTGTGCTGCCAGCAGTCCGGCCCGGGGTTGTAGCGCGACAGAAGAACCCCGCAGGCGCCGCAGCGGCGGGGCGGCGGGTCCGGAGTCCGGATCGATCCGGCGGGACCCGGGGTCGGTGCCGGTCGTCGATTCGCCACCGTGTCTCCGGGGAAGTCGCTGGTCGTGGCTATGATAGGCGGGACGTTCCCGGCCCGTAAAGGCCACCCTCCAGATGACGACCAACGGGACCTACCTCGACCACGGCTCGGCCACGCCGCTCGATCCCCGGGCGCGAGAGGCGCTGCTGTCCGCCCTGGACGAGTTCGGCGACCCGCTCCGTCTCCACGCCGATGGGCTCGCGGCCCGGCGCCTGCTCGACGACGCCCGTGCGATCGTGGCCGAGGCGATCGGTGCCCAAGCCGACGAGATCGTCTTCACGAGCGGCGGGACCGAGTCCGTCGCCCTCGCGATCTGGGGTGGGGTCCGCCCGGTCCGCGAGATCGGCCACCGGCTCGTCACGACCACCGTCGAGCACCCCGCGGTCGGCGGTGTGCTACACACCTTGGAGACGGACGGCTTCGAGTCCATCCTCGTGTCGGTGGACGACGAGGCACGGCTCGACCTCGACCGGTTCGCCGCCGAGGTCCGAGTTCCCGGCACGGTCCTCGCGTCCGTGCAGCACGCCAACCACGAGGTCGGCACCATGCAGCCCGTCGCCGAGGCGGCCCGCCTAGCCCGTGAGGCCGGCGCCCTGTTCCACACCGACGCGTGCCAGACCGTCGGCCGGCTCCCCGTGAACGCCGAAGCGCTGGGCGCAGACCTCCTGTCGCTGTCCGCGCACAAGTTCGGGGGCCCGGCCGGCGTCGGCGCCCTCTACGTCCGTCGAGGTGTACCGGTGGCCGCGTATCCGTGCGGCGACGACCGGGAGCGGCGGCGGCGCTCGGGGATGGAGAACGTCCCGGGGATCGCGGGGATGGCGGCGGCCCTCGGCGCCCGCCTGCAGGACATGGCCGACCAGGCCGCCCGCCAGTGGGCCCTCACCGACCGGCTCCGCGCCGGGCTCGCGGAGCGGATCCCGGGGGCGAGGCTCCATGGCCACCCGACCCAGCGCGTCCCGCACCTCGTGTGCTTCTCGGTCCCCGACCTGGACGCCGAGATCCTCAGCATGGCGCTCGACGACCGGGGGTTCCGGATCGCCGCCGGCTCCACGTGCTCGGGCGCGCTCGCCGACCCCTCTCCGGTGCTCGAGCAGATGGGCGTGCCAGCGACGCCGAGCTTCCGGGTGGGCGTCGGTGCCTCGACGACCGACGCGGACGTCGATCGTCTCCTCGACACCCTCCCCCACCTGGTCGACGAACTCCGACGTGTGGGGTCGGCCGCCGAGCTCGCGATGGCCCGCTACCGCCCGCCGGCGCGGTGACGCCTCAGCGCACGACCCAGGTGTCGCCGCCGTGCAGGAGCTTGTCCAGGCTCCCCCGGCCGAGCCGTTCGACGGCCTGCTCCACCTGCGCCGACATCGCCTCGCCGTAGACGGGCCGCTCCTCCTCGCGGAACACGCCGATGCACGACGGTTCGGTCGGGCCGCCCGAGATGTGCGCCAGCCCGAACGCCAGCGACGGGCGTCCGTGGACGTCATGGACGACGATGCTCTCCGGCTCGGTCTCGGCGACGCTCGCGATCTCCAGCCGGCCGTTCTCGCCGACCCGCACGCACCGACTTCCCTCGTCGAACACGATCGGCTCGCCGTCTACGAGACGGATCTGGTTGTGCACGCCCTGAGGCTTCTCGCGCAGCAGGTCGAACGCCCCGTCATTGAAGACGTTGCAGTTCTGGTAGATCTCGATGAACGACGTGCCGCGGTGCTGTGAGGCCTGACGGAGGACGTCGGTCAGGTGCTGGCGGTCGTTGTCGAGCGTGCGCGCGACGAAGGATGCCTCGGCGCCCAGCGCGAGTGCGATCGGGTTGAAGGGGTGGTCGAGGGAGCCGAACGGCGTGGACTTGGTCACCTTGCCCACCTCCGAGGTGGGCGAGTACTGCCCCTTCGTCAGTCCGTAGATCTGGTTGTTGAACAGCAGGATCTTCAGATTGACGTTGCGCCTGAGGGCGTGGATCAGGTGGTTGCCGCCGATCGAGAGCCCGTCGCCGTCGCCCGTGACGACCCACACGGAGAGATCCGGGTTCGCGGTGGCGATGCCGGTCGCGAGCGCCGGAGCACGCCCGTGGATCCCGTGCACACCGTACGTGTCCATGTAGTAGCTGAAGCGTCCGGAGCAGCCGATCCCCGAGACGAAGACCGTATCGTCGGGTGCCACACCCAGCTCGGGCATGAACGCCTGGACGGTCGACAAGATCGCGTAGTCGCCGCATCCCGGGCACCAGCGCACCTCTTGGTCGCTGGTGAAGTCCTTCTTCGTCAGCGTGCCGATCGGCGCGCCGCCGTTGCCCTCGGTCTTGTCGGTCTCGCTCATCCGTCCATCACCTTCGAGATCTCGTGCTCCAGGTCCTCCACGAACAACGGCTGCCCCTGCACCTTCGTATAGCTCCGGGCGTCCACCAGGAACCTGGCTCGGATCAGCAGGGCGAGTTGTCCGAGGTTCAGCTCCGGGATCACCACATCCGCGTAGGACCCCACGACCTCACCGACGTTGCTCGGCAGCGGGTTCAGGTGGACGAGATGGGCGGTGGCCACCTTGCGGCCCGCGCCCCGCAGGCGCGCTGCCGTCGCCACGATCGTCCCCCAGGTCGAGCCCCACCCGAGCACGAGGAGCTCGGCGTCGCCGTCGGGGTCATCGACCTCCAGGTCGGGGACCGTGTCGGCGATCCGGGCCACCTTCTGCGCTCGCAGGTGCGTCATCCGCTCGTGGTTCTCGGGGTCGTAGCTGATGTCCCCGGTACCGTCCTCCTTCTCGAGCCCGCCGATCCGATGTCGCAGACCCTCGGTGCCGGGGATCGCCCACGGGCGCGCCAGGGTGTCGGGGTCCCGCAGGTAGGGCAGGAACTCCTGGCCGGCGTTCGGGCCGGAGGCGAAGGCGGGCTCGATCGTCGGCAGGTCGTCGACCTCGGGGAGCAGCCACGGCTCCGACGAGTTCGCGAGGAACGTGTCCGAGAGCAGGATCACCGGCGTGCGGTAGGTGATCGCGATCCGCGCGGCCTCGATCGCGGCGTCGAAGCAATGCGATGGCGACTTCGCAGCCACGATCGGGATCGGCGACTCGCCGTGCCGGCCGAACATCGCGAGGAGCAGATCCGACTGCTCGGTCTTCGTGGGCATACCGGTCGACGGACCGGCGCGCTGCACGTCGACGATCACCATCGGGAGCTCGAGCATGACCGCAAGGCCAACGGTCTCCGCCTTCAGGTCCATCCCGGGTCCGCTCGTGCCCGTCACGCCGAGGTCGCCGGCGAATGCCGCTCCGAGGGCCGCGTTGGCGGCGGCGATCTCATCCTCGGCCTGCAGGGTCATCACGCCGAAGTTCTTCAGCCGGGAGAGCTCGTGCAGGAGGTCGGAGGCCGGCGTGATCGGATAGCTGGCGTAGTAGAGCCGCAGGCCGCTCCGCTCGGCGGACGCGACCAGCCCCCAGGCCAGCGCCTGCGCGCCCGAGACGTTGCGGTACAGGCCGGGCCTGGCGGGCGCCGGCTTCACCTCGTACGAGGTGGCGAACAGCTCCGTCGTCTCGCCGAAGTTGTAGCCGGCCTTGAAGGCCGCGACGTTGGCGTCGTAGACCTGCGGCTTGTCACCGAACTTCTTGTGCAGCCAGTCGAGCGTCACGTCCACCGGCCGCCCGTACATCCAGGAGATCAGGCCGAGCGCGAACATGTTCTTCGAGCGTTCGGCCTCCTTCCGGGACAGGCCGAGCTCCTCGACCGCGCGGACCGTGATCGAGGTCATCGGCACCTTGAAGACCTGGTAGCCGTCGAGGGTCCCGTCGTTCGTGGGGTCGGCGGCGTACCCCGCCTTCTCGAGGTTGCGGGGGGTGAAGGCGTCCTCGTTCAGGATGACCGTCCCGCCCTTCTCCACCGAGGCCAGCTCGGCCTTCAGGGCGGCCGGGTTCATGGCCACGAGGACGTTCGGGTGATCGCCCGGGGTCAGGATCTCGGTGGACGCGAACTGGATCTGGAAGGCCGAGACGCCGTGGACGGTGCCGGCCGGCGCGCGGATCTCCGCGGGGAAGTCGGGCAGGGTCGCGAGGTCGTTGCCGAGGACCGCCGTAGCGTTCGTGAAGCGGTCCCCGGTGAGCTGCATCCCGTCGCCGGAGTCGCCCGCGAAGCGGATGACGACGCGCTCCCGTTCTTCGATCTGCTTGGTCATCGCATGTCGCCGGGCAGGCCCGTCGCGCCTCCTTCGGTCCGAGGGTCCCGGATGACCTAGCGTACAGGCTGTCTCGGTACGGGAGGTCGCTACGGAGGGACGGGAAGATCCGGGCGTCGCTGCTACGCTCCTCGCCGTCTGGCCGGCCGTTCAGCCCGTGACGACACCGGTCGACGAGGAAGGATCGTCCGCATGGCCTACAAGCGCATCGTCCTCGCGACCGACGGGTCGCCCTCGGCCGAGACGGCCGAACAGGTCGCCGCCGCGTTCGCGGTCGCCACCAAGGGCTCGTTGACGATCGCGCACGCCTACGCCAGCCGCGAGCGGGCCGAGGCGGCCGTCGAGCGGGCGCTGCGGCTCGCCGAGCGCGAAGGGGTGACCGAGACCCAGGTGGTCCTCTCCGCCGACGATCCCGCGGACGCCGTGATCCGCACCGCCGAAGAGATCGACGCCGACGCTATCGTGATGGGGAGCCGCGGCCTGTACCAAGCCGAGCAGCTGATCGGCAGCGTGCTCCGCAAGGTCGTCACCCACGCACCGTGCGACGTGCTCCTCACGCGGACGAGGCCCGACGAGGAACGACCCCGCGGGACCGCCGCCCTACCGGCGGGTCCTGGTCGCCACGGACGGATCGGCCACGGCCGACCGAGCGGCCCGCAAGGGGTTCTCCCTCGCGAAGCGGCTCGGCGCCTCGGTTACCCTGCTGTTCGTCGGGCACGCGCAGGACCGGGGAGCTGATCCTGCAAGACACGGCCGCCGACGATGGGCGACGAGGCCGGGCTCGGTGCCGCAACCATGATCCTCGAGGGCGACCCGGCCGAGAGCATCATCCAGGCGGTATCCAAGGAGGGCTACGACCTGGTCGTCGTGGGCAACCGCGGCATGACCGGCGCCAAGGCGATGCTCCTCGGCTCGGTGCCGCGCGACGTCGCCGAGTACGCCCCGTGCGATGTCCTCGTGGCCCGGACGATCGCGCAGTCGCTTTCGGAGATCGGCCCCGGCGAGGGCGGCATCGTCGCTTCCGGCCGACCACAAGGTGGCGGTCTACCGCGACGAGAAGGGCAACGCTCACCACCGCTGTCCGCCAAGTGCACGCACATGGGCTGCACCGTCAAGTGGAACGCGGCCGAGCGCACCTTCGACTGCCCGTGCCACGGGTCGCGCTACTCGACCTCCGGCACGGTCGTCAACGGCCCCGCCGAGCGGGCCGCTGGCACCGACCGACCTGTAGACCGCTAGACCACCGGGAACGGCTTGAAGATCATCAGCCAGGTGATGACCGTCAATGCCGTCGCGCCGACCGCCAGGTTCCACAGCGTCAGCGCGGGCCGTGAGGATCTCCTCGAGCTCTTCGTCGCTGCGCCGAGGTACCCCGGAGGGCCGGAGCTCCACGGCTTCCTTGACCCGCTGGTAGTACGGACGAGCGACCGCTCCCATCTCCAGCGTCACCAGCACGAGGATGACGACGGAGATCCAGAACCAGCCGTCGTTCCACCATCCGCCCTTGATCCCGCGACCACGCCGAACGCGATGAGCCAGGCCAGGGACAGCGTACATCCCCAGCGACGGCCGAGCCGGAGAACTGCAGGAGGGTCGCGATCCGCCCCCGGTCGCGTTCCTTGCGGACCCGCAGCGCGGCCACCACGGAGACGCCGTGGAAGAGCACGAACGCGATCACGCCCATGACGTGGAGGAACTTCCACCAGTTGTACGGGATGGTGACGCCGAGCATCAGGCGTTGATCGTCCGCTCTGCCTCACGCAGACGGCGGGCGACGACCGCGAGGATCTTGGCGGCCACGGTCGGCTCCTTCGCCACGACGCTGATCGAACGAGCGTTTGAACACCGGATCGCCACGACCGGCGTCGCCGCGATCACCGTCGCCGACCTCGTCCCGCCGTCGAGCAGCGAGATCTCGCCGAAGAACTCCCCCGGCTCCAAGCGCACGACCGTCCTCCCGTGGCGTGCCACCTTGGCCTCGCCCTCGAGGATCACGTAGAACGACCCGCCGGGCTGGCCCGTCTCCACGATCGCCTCGCCCTCGCGGAACGCGACCTCGTCCGCGTGCTCGGCGAATCCGCTTCAGGTGCCGCCGCGACAGGCCCTCGAACAACGGGACGCGGCGCCAGCAGGTCCATGCCCTGCTTGCCGAGCGGGCGGTCCGGCCGATGCGGCCGGCGGCGGCCTCGGCCGCCGCACCCCCTTCGAGGCGATCGCGTCCGGCACCATGCCCGGATAGACCGTCGAACACGTCCTTGCCCACGGTCGTTTCCTCCGTGCGCTCGGTCTCGGCATCCGACCGAGCCTACCCCAGGCCTGAGTCACCTGGGTGCCGCCGGAGTGCCACGGCTCCGCTCGCTGCCCGTGACCGCTGGTCACACCCGCCTCGCGCCGGTAGCTTGAAGCCATGCGGAATCGCCTCGAGAGCCTCCTCGCCGAACGCATCTTCGTGCTCGACGGCGCCTACGGCACCGCGATCCAGGGCCGGGGCCTCGAGGACGCCGACTACCGGGGCGCGCGCTTCCGCGACCACCCCCGCGACGTGAAGGGCGATCCGGATCTGCTGAACCTCACGCGCCCGGACGTCGTCGAGCAGATCCATCGCTCCTACCTCGAGGCGGGCGCCGACATCGTCACGACGAACACGTTCACCGCCACGACGATCGCGCAGGCCGACTATGGCCTGGAGGACGCGTCGGAGACATGAACGTCGAAGGGGCTCGGATCGCCCGACGGGCTGCCGACGCCTTCGGGCCCGACCGGTTCGTGGCGGGCTCCGTGGGCCCGACGAACCAGACCCTCTCCCTGTCGCCTCACGTGAACGACCCGGCCTACCGGACCGTCACGTTCGACCAGGTCCGCGACGCCTACGCGGAGCAAGTCCTCGGACTCGTCGAGGGCGGCGTCGACCTCCTCCTGGTCGAGACGATCTTCGACACGCTGAACGGGAAGGCCGCGATCGCGGCAGTCCGCGAGGTCGCGCCCGAGATCCCGCTCATGATCTCGGTCACGATCACGGATCGCAGCGGACGCACCCTGTCGGGGCAGACCGTCGACGCCTTCTGGCTGTCGGTCGCGCACGCGGAACCCTTCAGCGTCGGCGTGAACTGCGCGCTGGGTGCCGCGGAGATCCGCCCGCACCTCGAGGCGCTCGCGCGCCTGGCACCCGTCTACACGACCTGCCACCCGAACGCGGGACTGCCGAACGCGTTCGGCGGCTACGACGAGCGCCCCGAGACCACCTCGAAATACCTGCGCGAGTTCGCCGAGAGCGGCCTCGCCAACGTGCTGGGAGGCTGCTGCGGGACCACCGACGAGCACATCCGGGCGATCGCCACCGTCGTCGAGGGTCTGCCGCCCCGGCGCCTCCCCGCGCCCCGGCGCGTCACGTCGTTCAGCGGCCTCGAGCCGTTCTCGATCACGAGCGACACCGGCTTCGTGATGGTGGGTGAGCGACAGAACGTCACGGGCTCGGCGCGGTTCCGGCGGCTGATCGAGGCCGGCGACTACCAGGGCGCGGTCGAGATCGCCGCCGACCAGGTCCGGAGCGGCGCCAACATGCTCGACGTGAACATGGACGCCGACCTGCTGGACGGCACGAAGGCGATGACGACGTTCCTCAACCTGATCGCCACCGAGCCCGAGATCGCGCGCGTTCCGGTGATGGTGGATTCGTCGAAGTGGGACGTGATCGAGGCAGGTCTGAAGTGCGTGCAGGGCAAGGGCGTCGTGAACTCGATCAGCCTGAAGGAAGGCGAGCAGGACTTCCTCGAGAAGGCCCGGCGGGTCAAGCGATACGGCGCAGCGGTCGTCGTGATGGCGTTCGATGAGCAGGGCCAGGCCGACAGCGTCGAGCGCAAGGTCGAGATCTGCGAGCGCGCCCACCGCCTCCTCACCGAGGAGGCTGGCTACGAGCCCGAGGACGTCATCTTCGACCCGTGCATCCTGGCGATCGCCACCGGCATCGAGGAGCACAGCGAGTACGGGAAGGCCTTCATCGAGGCCACGCGCGTGCTCAAGGAGCGATTCCCGCGCTCCAAGGTCTCGGGCGGACTGTCCAACCTGTCGTTCAGCTTCCGTGGCAACGATCGGGTCCGCGAGGCGATCCACTCGGCATTCCTGTACCACGCGATCGCCGCGGGTCTGGATATGGCGATCGTGAACGCCGGCCAGATCGCGTTGTACGAGGACATCCCCAGGGACCTGCTCGAGCACGTCGAGGACATCATCTTCAACCGCCGGCCCGACGCCACCGAGCGCATGGTCGCCTTCGCCGAGACCGTGAAGGGCGAGGGCATGAAGAAGGAGCTCGACCTGTCGTGGCGCGAGACCTCGGTCGAAGAGCGCCTCAAGCACGCGCTCGTCCACGGGATCGACGACTTCATCGAACCCGACACCGAGGAGGCTCGCCAGGGCCTCGAGCGACCGCTCGAGGTGATCGAGGGCCCGCTGATGGCGGGGATGCAGGTCGTCGGCGACCTGTTCGGCGCCGGGAAGATGTTCCTGCCGCAGGTGGTGAAGAGCGCGCGGGCGATGAAGAAGGCCGTCGCATACCTCGAGCCCTTCATGGAGGAGGAGAAGCTCCGGCTCGGCCTGCACGAGAGCCGCGCGCAAGGCAAGGTCGTGCTGTGCACCGTGAAGGGCGACGTACACGACATCGGAAAGAACATCGTCGGGGTGGTCCTCGGCTGCAACAACTACGAGGTGATCGACCTCGGCGTGATGGTTCCGCCGGACGTGCTGCTCGACACGGCCGTCGCCGAGGGGTGCGACATCGTCGGGTGCTCCGGCCTGATCACGCCCTCGCTCGGCGAGATGGAGAACGTGGCGCGCGAGATGGAGCGCCGGGGCCTCGACCTGCCGCTGCTGATCGGAGGCGCGACGACCTCGCGCCAGCACACCGCGGTGAAGATCGCCCCCGGGTACGAGCAGCCGGTCGTGCACGTCATCGACGCCTCCCGGGTGGTGGGGGTGGTCTCGGACCTGCTCGAGCCCGAACGCCGAGCCAAGCTCGACCGCCACAACCGCGAGGAGCAGGAGCGCCTGCGCGCGCTCCACGCCGAGCGCGAGTCGCAGCCGCTGCTGCCCATCCGCGTCGCGATCGAGCGCCGCACGTCGATCGCCTGGCACGCGGAGGACCTGCCGGCGCCGGGGTTCACCGGCGTGCGCACGGTGGAGCCCGAGCTCGCCGAGCTGCGCGGCTACATCGACTGGACGTTCTTCTTCACGGCGTGGGAGCTGAAAGGCCGCTACCCTCAGATCCTCGACCACCCGGCGCACGGCGAGGCAGCGCGCGAGCTGTTCGAGGCCGGGAACGCGCTCCTCGACCGGATCGTCGATGATGGCTCGCTCCACGCGCGAGGCGTGTACGGGTTCTGGCCCGCGACGGCCGAGGGCGAGGACATCGTCCTCGAGGACGGCACGCGTTTCCCGATGCTCCGGCAGCAGGCCGACCACGGCGACGACCGCCCGAGCCGTTCGCTGGCCGACTTCATCGCCCCCACCGAGGCTGGTGTGTCCGATCACCTGGGCGCCTTCGCGGTCACGGCGGGGATCGGGGCCGACGAGCTCGCGGCGCGCTTCGAAGCCGAGAACGACGATTACAACGCGATCATGGTGAAGTCGCTCGCCGACCGCCTGGCCGAGGCCTTCGCCGAGTGGCTGCACGAGCGCGCACGCCGGGTGTGGTACGAGACGGGTCCGGCGATGTCCGGCGAGGAGCTCGTGGCGGAGCGCTACCGGGGGATCCGGCCGGCGTTCGGCTACCCGGCGTGTCCGGACCACTCGCGCAAGCGAACGCTCTTCGAGCTGCTGGGTCCCGACTCGATCGGCATGGCGCTCACCGAGCACTTCGCGATGACGCCGGCCGCCAGCGTCTCGGGCCTGTACCTCGGCCACCCGGCGGCCCGGTACTTCAACGTCGGACGCCTCGGACGCGACCAGGTCGAGGACTACGCCACGCGGTGCGGGATGGACCGACGCGAGGCCGAGACCTGGCTCGCCCCGAACCTCTCGTACGACCCGGCTTAGCCGGGGACGGACTCCACTCCCCCACGGCAGGTCGGGACCTCGTCTGCGCTTGCTACCGTGGCTCCCATGAGCTCCTTCTGGCACTCGTTCGCAGACATGGCGGCCGTCGAGTCGGGCGGCGAGCTGATCATCGACCGGGGCGAGGGCGTCCACGTGTGGGACGAGCGGGGACGCCGCTACCTCGACGCGACCGCGTCGCTCTGGTACTGCAACGTGGGCTTCGGGCGCGAGGAGATCGCCATCGCGGTGGCCGAGCAGATCCGCCGCCTCAGCGCGTACTCGACGTTCGGCGACGTCTCGAACCGGCCGGCGATCGAGCTGGCCGAGCGGGTGGGTGGACTCGCGCCGGTGCCGGACAGCAAGGTGTTCCTCACGAGCGGCGGTTCCGACTCGATCGACACGGCGGCGAAGATGGCGCGCAGGTTCTGGCAGCTCGTCGGGCAGCCGGATCGAACGCTGTTCGTCACACGGCAGGGGGCGTACCACGGCATGCACATCGCGGGGACCAGCCTGGCCGGCATCGAAGCGAACGCGGCTGGGTACGGCGCGCTCGTCGACGACGTGGTGAAGGTGGCCTGGGACTCGCCAGACGAGCTCCGCGACGCGATCGCGTTCGCGGGGCCCGCGCGCGTCGCCGCGTTCTTCTGCGAGCCGGTCCTCGGCGCAGGGGGCGTCTTCGCTCCCCCCGAGGGCTACCTCTCCGAGGTCCGTGGCATCTGCCGCGACACCGGCGTCCTGTTCGTCGCCGACGAGGTGATCACGGGGTTCGGACGCGTGGGCGACTGGTTCGCGAGCTCGCGCTGGGACCTCCGGCCCGACCTCATCACCTGCGCCAAGGGGATTACCAGCGGCTACCTGCCGATGGGCGCCGTGATCGCCGCCCCCTGGGTGGCCGAGCCGTTCTGGCAGCCCGGCGCCGGCGTGTGGCGGCACGGCTACACGTACGCGGGGCACGCCACGGTTGCCGCGGCGGCCCTCGCGAACCTCGAGATCATGGAGCGCGAGAACCTCCTCGAGCGAGCCATCAAGCTGGAGGGGGCCTTGGCCGCAGCCCTCGCGCCCCTCGTCGATCTCCCGGTCGTCGAGCAGATCCGAGCCGGGACCGGCGTGCTCGCGGCCGTCCAGCTCTCGGCCGAGGCGATCGCCGTGGAGCCGGGACTCCCAGCCCGGGCCGTCGCGGCCGCCCGCGAGCACGGGATCCTGACCCGAGCGCTCGTGACCGGGGGGCTCCAGATCTCACCCGCGCTCGTCCTGGACGACGAAGGACTCGTCGAGCTCCGCGACGGCCTGGCCGCAACACTCCGCGACCTGGTCTGACCCGGCCGGCCGGCGCACCATCCGACGCGGCGAAGGCGGAGCGGCCTCCGTGCCGATAGGTCGAAGGTGAGACTCCGAACCCCTACCGCCATCGTGTTGGCCACGCTCGCCGGGCTCTCCCCGGCCGGCGTCCCGGCGACGGCGACACGCGACGGCGGTTCCTCGGCTCCGCAGGCCGAGGCGCACGTGGACGCCAGGGAGGATTTCTTCTACCCGTCCATCGTCACGGTCCGCCGAGGCGGCACCGTCGTGTGGGAGTGGCCGGGCGAGCAGACCCACACGGCGACGGACGAGACGGGGATGGCGCTGTTCGACTCGGGGCTCGTTCCCGCCGGGGGTCCCAGCTACGCGTACACCTTCGCCGCCGCCGGGTCGTACCCGTACGTCTGCACGCTGCACGAGGGCATGGACGGTCGCGTCGAGGTCCCGATCCGCGCCGGCGAGACCGAGGCAGGAGCCAGGGTCACGTGGTCGACGGGCACGGCGCCAGATGGATACGTCTACGACGTTCAGTCCCGCCGGCAAGGTCGCACGTGGCGGATCTGGCTGGAGGGTGCGACCGATCCGAGCGGCACGTTCGAGGCCGGCCGAGGCTCCTACCGGTTCCGGGCACGCCTGCGCCTCACGGAAACCGGAGCGGCCTCCGACTGGTCGAGCCCTGCGTCCGTGAAGCTCGCGTGAGCGCGGGCTAGTGGAAGGAGTGCCCGCACGCGCAGGAGCCCTGCGCGACCGGGTTGTCGATCGTGAAGCCGGACGCCTCGAGGCTGTCCACGAAGTCGATCTTCGCGTCCGAGATGTACGGCATGCTCATCTTGTCGACCACGAGCTTGACGCCGAACTGCTCGGCCTCAACGTCCTTCTCGGAGAGCTGGTCGTCCAGGTACATCGCGTACCTGAGGCCCGAGCACCCGCCTGGCTGAACGGCGACGCGGAGCGCGATGTCGCTGCGACCCTCCTCGACGAGGAGCTCCTTGACCTTGCCGGCTGCGTTCTCGGTCAGCTGGATCATCGTTCCTCCGTGGCTCCATGGTGGGGGATGGGTGCGCGATCGATTCTAGCCGCTCCCGGGGCCTAGGTCAGCCCTTCCCGGAAGTCGGCCACCTCGGCGAGCGCGGTCCGCCGGAGCTCGGCGGGGCTGGTCCGGAACACCGAGTCCGGGGTCCCGGCGGCCGCCCAGATCTCCTCGAAGGCCATCAGGTCGGGGTCGAGGAACGTCCGGACCCGCCCGGGGTGGCCGAAGGGGGGCGTCCCCCCGACCGCGAACCCGGTGGCCTCTCGGGCCTCTTCGGGCGTGGCGCGGCGAGCCGAGTCGGCGCCCGCGAGCTCGGCCAGCCGGGTCGTGTCCACCCGGTTGGCGCCGCTCGTGAGCGCCAGGACCGGGCGCTCGCCGGCCACGAAGACCAGCGACTTCACGATCTGCCCCACCTCGCACCCGATCGCCCGGGCGGCGTCCTCGGCCGTCTTCGTGCCCTCCGGAAATCGGCGAACCTCGATGGGGTGACCCAGGACGCGTGCCGCCTCCAGGAAGCGCTCGTTCGCGTTCGTCATGCGGGCGAGCGTAGCTCCGCTGCTCCCGCGGCGACCTCTGCCGCGAGCCCCTCGAGTGCGAGCCGCGGGTCTCCCATCGCGCGCTCCTCGCCGAAGCGCTCGACGAGCGAAACCACGCGCACGCCGGCGGTCGCCACGGAGGCGCGGCCGCAGAGCACGACGGCGGGCACGCCCACCTCCCGCGCCGCGGCGAGGACCCCCGCCGGCACCTTGCCGCGCAGCGACTGATCGTCGAAGCTCCCCTCCCCCGTCAGAACCAGATCCGCGTTCGTCAGGCGCCCGAGCAACCCGACCGCGTCCATGACGAGTTCGATGCCCGGACGGATGCCGGCGCCGAGGAACGCGAGGAGGCCGAAGCCGAGGCCGCCCGCCGCGCCCCCGCCCGGCATCGTCCGCAGGTCGATCCCCAGATCGCGCTGCGCGATCGAGGCGAGGTGGCCGAGCGCCCGATCGAGCAGCAGCACGTCGTCGCGCGTAGCCCCCTTCTGCGGCCCGAAGACCGTCGCAGCGCCATGCGGCCCGGTGAGCGGGTTGTCGACGTCGCTCGCGACCGTCACCCGCGCTCGCAGCACCGACGGATCGATCGACGAGATGTCGATCCGCGTGAGCTCCAATAGACCCGCCCCGCCCGGCCCGATCTGCTCGCCGTCCGCATCGAGGAGCCGGGCGCCGACGGCCTGCGCCATGCCCGAGCCGCCGTCGGTGGACGCGCTCCCCCCGATCCCGACGAGGACCCGCCGGGCGCCGTCGCGACATGCCGCGAGGATCAGCTCGCCGGTCCCCCGCGTCGATGCCCGAAGGGGTTCGCGCCGAGCCCCCGCGAGGAGCTGGAGCCCCGAGGCCCGGGCCATCTCGACGATCGCGAGCGGGCCGCCCGGCGCGACCGGATCGGCGAGCCCGTAGGCCGCGTCCACCGGATGGCCGAGCGGGCCCGACACCCGTACCGTTCGGATCTCTCCACCGAGCGCGGCGACGAGCGCGTCGAGCGTGCCCTCGCCGCCGTCGGCCATCGGGACCTCCTCGACTTTGTCCCCCGGCCGCTCGCGGCGCCACCCGGCGGCGATCGCACGGGCCGCTTGCTCCGCGGTGAGTGTGCCCTTGAACTTGTCGGGGGCCACCAGGACGCGCATCCCCGTACGGTACGATGCGCCGCGACCGACCCAGCCCCGTCTGCCCCGCGCCGGGAACCACGAGGAGGCTCCTCCGTGACGCTGGACCGCATCGCGATGATCGGGATCGCGCGCGCCGAGCGCGAGCGGCTGGGCCGTACGATCCAGTTCACACCGCCGGGCGCCTGGGACGCCGCCAGCGTGTGCGCCGGGTGGCGCAACCGCGACATCGTCTCCCACCTCGCCGCGCAGGACACGGCGGCGGCACAGCTCATGAACGGCGACCCGGCGGTCGAGTTCGACGCCTTCCGTGCGGCCAACGACGGTGAGCTCTGGGTCGACGGCTTCAATCAGTGGGCCGTCGAGGTCCGCGAGGAGCTCCCGACCCGCCAGATCATCACCGACTGGGGCAAGGCCGCGGAGACGTTCCTGATCCTCGCCGCACGCCGGTCCGAAGACGAGTGGCGGACGGAGAGGATCGGCTGGGTGGCGGGCGAGATCGGTCCTCGCTACCTGGTCCAGTCCCGAGCGATCGAGTGGTGGTACCACGGCGAGGACATCCGCGAGGGCGCGGGTCTGGAGCCGAACCCGCAGCACTGGCCGATCCACCTCGCGAACGACATGGCGGTGCGGATGCTCCCGTACGCCCTCGGGCTCGCCGGGATCCACGTGGCCGGCAAGAGCCTGCAGGTCGACCTCGAGGGCATGGGCGGCGGGACCTGGCACTGGGGGCTCGCCCCGCGCGAGACCCCGCCCGAGGACAAGAAGGCGGACGCCTTCGTGAACGGCCGGGCGCTGGCGTTCGCACTCGTCGCCGGACGGCGCGTCTCGGCCGATACCTTCCTCGACGACGGGAACCTCGTGGTCGGCGGCGACGAAGCGCTCGCGATCGCCGTGCTCGAGCACGTCCGCGCGTTCGTCGAGTAGCGCGTCTCAGCGGGTCACGACGAGCCTCTTGATCGCCCGCGGCACGGCGCCGAACCGGTACTTGTACGCGTAGTCGCCCTTCAGCATGTCGAACCCCGAGCAGCCGCCCTCGATCGCGATCCGGATGTCCTCGGCAACGAGGACCATCCCCGGCGACACCGCCTGATACGCGCTGTCGAACGCCGAGTTGTACAGCGAGTAGGTGCCCTCGAACCGGAACCCGATCGTCCCCGCGAGCTTCTCGTGCTCGCCGATCTCGAGGAACGTCAGGTTGAACACGCCGCGCGGCAGGAACTCCTCGCCGAGCCGGCGGAAGAAGATCTCCATCCCCGGCTGCATGAAGACGCCCTTCGGTCCCTCGCTCGTCCGGTGGAGCTCGACGAAGCGGTCCAGGAACGGCTCCAGCGTCTCCTGCGTGGCGAGGCAGATGTGCCATGGACCAACCTCCGCCTCCAGCTTGCGGGCCTTGCGCTTGACCTCGTGCCGGAGCTTCGAAGGGAGTTCTGTGAGGTACTCCTCGTACGATCCCGGCAGCGCGAGGAACGGAGCCACGCCGTTCTGGTCGTCGGCGACTTCCGTCCGGAACCCTTGCGCCGCCGCCGCCTCGGCCAGTAGCCCGAGCCAGGCACGGTCCTCCGGGAGGCCGCGGAGGTCGGCTTCGCCCCAGTCGTCCCGGCGGGCGAGCGCCGCGAGCAGCTCCTTGGCAACGGCCGGCTGGACGTCGGGCAGGCCCACCGGGCCCATGTAGTCGGTCACCTCGGTGCCGCCGAGGAACCGCAGCGTCCCTCCCAACCGCTCGAAGGCGACGGCTCCGACCTGCGCGCCGTCCTCCTCGGCGAACGCGAACAGGAGGTGCTCGGGCTCGTGCGCGAACTCCTCCCAGTAGAGCTTCAGGAAGCCGGGCGAGTGGAAGAAGGTTCCCGCCGGATCGGCCGTCACGAGCGTGGACCAGTCGCGGCGGACGAAGTCGCGGGGATCCTCGGAGAAGACGACGTCCATGCCTACCAGGATCCCCCGCCCCCGCCGCCACCGCCGCCACCCGATCCGCCACCGCTGAAGCCGCTCCCGCCCGAGCCCGCCGGCGTCGAGGCGATCGTGCCGCTCGTCGTCACGGCGAAGGAGTCCAGCTGCTGCGAGAAGTGCGCGTACGTGAAGGGGTGCGTGCTCACGTACCACCCGGTGTCCGAGGGCAACTGCCCGAGCGACTCGAACGCATCCGCCCACTTGTCGGTCACGCCGAACACGACGGCGTACGGGAGGAAGCGGGTGAAGACGTTCTCCTGCTCGGCCCAGCGCGACATGTGTTCCTCGGCCTTCTCGATCACCACGCGGAACCCGTTCACGCGCCGGGTCATGGCCGTCCCCTTCGCCGTGCGCGCCGGCATGCGTTTCGCGCCGAGCAGCAGGAGGAGCCCGCCGAGCGCGAGCGGGATGCCGAGGAGACCGAGCTTCGTGAAGTACGCGAGACCGATCGTCGCGCCGATCCCCGCCAGGAGCGCGAACACGCCGATCGCGGTCCAGACCTGTCGCACCTTGTCCGGTCGGCCGACGAACCACTTCTTGGCCGCCATGTCCTTGTAGAGGGCCTCCTTCACGCCCTGCAGCCGCTCCGAGAAGGTCTTCCGCAGCTCCGAGAGCAGGACCTCGTTCCCGTCCTTGAACAGGCCGTCCAGCAAGGTCCGCTCGTACTGCAGGAGCGGCTGGTCCATCTCGGGGAGCCGGACGAGCTTCCAGTCGGGCTTGCCGAGGAACCACGTCTTCTCGATCTCCTCGATGCGCAGGTACTTGCGGACCGCGAGGTCGACGATCGTCGCCGTGACGTCCAGCGTGTTGGCCTCCTCGTCGATCAACGTGCCGACCTGTCCCGGCCTGAGGTCCTCGGGCGGCGCGAACTCGACCGGCCCGGTCCCTTTCTCGAACAGCGGGACGGCCTGAACCTCGGCGTCGATCGGGCCGCCCATCACCTGGTCGATCTGCGATCCCGAGAACCGCAGGTCGCGTCCGCGCTTCCACATGAGCCATCCGAACCCACCCGCGACGACCGCGAGGAGGCCGATCGAGCCTCCCACCGTCGTCGGCGTGCGGCTGAACGCCCGATCGAGGCTCCACCGCTCGTCGAGGATCGGCGCCGTGCTCGCGACCGTCCCGGGTGGCAGCGCCACCACGACGGAGAACGCGTTGTACGCGCCGAGGGCGGACTGCGAGAACATCCCCACCCCGTCCCTGATCTGGCTCCGCTGGCAGCGCAGCGTGGAGCCCACGGGCCCCGTGAAGCAGGCGATCCGGTCGATGGGCGCGGGGCCTTCGACACGGACGCGCATCTCCTCGATGGATTGCTCCCACCGGTCGCCGATCGCGTTCCAGAACAGCTCGTCGTGCTCGGTGAAGCCGTTCATCGCACCCTCGACACGGTAGACGATCGTGTACGTGTGCCGGCCGGTGATCGTCTCGTCTTCCTCGCCGATCCGGATCACGAAGTTCCCGTTCTCCTCGTGGGTCTCCACGGCGTCGGGCGTGCCCGGAGAGGTCGTCACGCTCAGGAGCTCGATCGGGTACACGCGGTCGAACCGGTCGTCGTAGCGGAGGCGATTGGGGATGAAGCGGAGGATCCCGTGCCGCGGGGTCGAGCCGAACTCCTGCTCGATCGTCTCGGTCACGACGATGTCCCCGGAGGGCTCGATCACGATGCGAACGTCGAAGGACGGGGTCGACTCGAAGACGAACCCCTGTCCCCCGGCCGGGGTGCCGAGGAGCGAGACGGCACCCACCAGGAGCGCCACGGCCACGAACGCTGATCTCCTCCTCACAACGCCTCCACGAAGAGCGGGAGCTTGGGCACCGTCGAAGCCTAGAGCCACCGGAGCTGCCAGCGCGGAGCCGTGGCTATCCTTCCGGCGTGAACGAGGATGTCCCGCGCCTGTACCGCGACCTCGCGTCCTGGTGGCCGCTGCTCTCGGCTCCCGAGGACTACGCGGAGGAGGCCGCGGACTACCGCTCCGTGCTGGCCGGCGCCGTACGGGGCGACCTCCGCGAGGTGCTCGAGCTCGGCTCGGGCGGCGGGAACAACGCGTCCCACCTGAAGCGGCACTTCTCGATGACGCTCGTGGACCGCTCGCCCGACATGCTGGAGGTCAGCCGGCGGCTCAATCCCGAGTGTGAGCACGTGGAGGGCGACATGCGCACGGTCCGGCTGGACCGGATCTTCGACGCGGTCTTCGTCCACGACGCGATCGCCTACCTGACGACCGAGAACGACCTGCACGCGGCGTTCGCGACCGCGTTCGAGCACACCCGCCCGGGCGGCGTGGCGCTGGTCGTCCCCGATGCCGTCCGCGAGACCTTCGAACCGGCCACCGACTGGGGTGGCCACGACGGCCCCGATCGGGCCCTGCGGTACCTGGAGTGGACGTGGGACCCCGATCCCGACGACACGACGATCCGGATGGATCTGACCTACGTGTTCCACGAACCTGACGGATCTGCCTACGCCGAGCACGACATCCACGTCTGCGGCCTGTTCCCGCGCGCGACCTGGCTCGCCGGCTTGGAGCGGGCGGGGTTCGAGGCGCGCGCGGTCCCCCTCACCCACGACGAGCGCCCGGTGGGCGCCGAGGGGTTCGTGGGAGTGCGGCCCGACGTCTAGTGCGCGGCGGTGCCGCCGGCCTCGCCCTCGCCGGCGAGCGCCTCCTGCAGGACGTCCCAGGACAGGACGGCGCACTTCACGCGGATCGGGTACTTCACGACGCCCTTGAGCGCCACGAGCTCGCCGAACTCGTCCTCGTCGGGATCGACCTCGCCGGCCATCATGCCGCGGAACCGGCCGATCAGCTCGTCCACTTGCTCCCGGGTCTTGCCGGCGACCGCCTCGGTCATCATCGAGGCGGAGCTCTGGCTGATCGAACAGCCCTGCCCGACGAACGCGACCTCGAGGACCTTGCCGTCCTCGGCGTGCGCGAACACGGTGATCTCGTCGCCGCAAAGCGGATTGTTCTTCGAGCAGGTGAGCTCGGCCCCCGGCAGCTCGCGCTTGTTCCGGGGATTCTTGTAGTGATCGAGGATGACTTCCTTATAGATCTCGTCGAGCGCCACGGCTCCCCCTACAGCTCGAAGACGGCCTCGGCCTTGGCGAGCGCCGCGACCAGCGCGTCGACCTCGTCCCTGGTGTTGTAGACGTAGAAGCTGGCCCGCGCCGTGGCGGCGACGCCGTAGCGCCGCATCACCAGCTGGTTGCAGTGGTGGCCCGCGCGGATCGCGATGCCCTCTTCGTTCAGGATCGTCGCCAGGTCGTGCGGATGGACGTCCTTGTGCCAGAACGACACGGCCCCGCCGCGGATCGTCGTATCCCTCGGCCCGTAGATCGTGGACCCGGCCTCGCTCAGGCGCTCGATCGCGTAAGCGGTGAGCTCCTCCTCGTGCGCGCGGACCGCGTCCATGCCGAGGTCCTGCAGGTAGTCGACCGCGGCGGCCAGCCCGACCTCCTGGGCGATGTTCATCGTGCCGGCCTCGAACTTCCACGGCACGTCGTTCCACGTGGATCGGTCGTGGAAGACCTCGTTGATCATGTGTCCGCCGCCCATGAACGGATCCATCGCCTCGAGGTGCTCTCGCTTCGCGTAGAAGCCCCCCGACGCCGTGGGCCCGAGCATCTTGTGGCCGCTGATGGTGAGGAAGTCGACGTCGAGGTCGACCACGTCGACGGGGACGTGCGGCACCAGCTGCGCGCCGTCGACCAGGACCACGGCACCGACCGCGTGGGCCGCCTCGACGAGCTGCTTCACCGGCGGCAATGTGCCGAGCGAGTTGGACATCCCGGTCACGCCGAGGATCTTCGTCCGCTCCGTGAGCAGCGACCCGAGCTCCGAGAGGTCCAGCAGACCATCGTCGGTGAGCGGGATGTAGCGGAGCGTCGCGCCCGTGTCCCGGACCGCGAACTGCCACGGCACGATGTTCGAGTGGTGTTCCATGTCGGTCAGCAGGATCTCGTCGCCCTCGCGAAGGACCTTCCGGCCCCAGCCGTGCGCCACCGCGTTGACCGACTCCGTGGTCCCTCGGTTGAACACGATCGTTGCGGGGTCGGGCGATCCGACGAAGCTCGCGAGCTTCGCCCGGGCGCCCTCGTACAGGTCGGTGGCCTCCTCCGAGAGCATGTAGATGCCGCGGTGGACGTTGGCGTTGTGCCGCTCGTAGAACGCGCTCTCCGCGTCGATCACGGCCTGGGGCTTCTGCGACGTGGCGGTGCTGTCCAGGTACACGAGGGGCTTGTCCCCCACCGTGCGCGACAGGATGGGGAAGTCCGCCCGAACCCGGGCGACATCGAGCCCCGCCGAGCGCTCCTGCGTCATGGACATCGGGCCGTGCCTCCTCTCGTCACCTGGCGGCGGCCGGTTCCTCGAGCCCCAGCTCGTCCCGGATGCCCTCGTACCCCTTGGCCTCGAGCTCGTGAGCGAGCTCTTTCCCGCCGGACTTCACGATACGCCCGCCGATCATCACGTGAACGAAGTCCGGCGTGATGTAGTTGAGGATCCGCTGGTAGTGGGTGATGAGCAGGACGCCGAGATCGGGCCCGATCAGCTGGGCCACACCGGTGGCCACGGCCTTCAGGGAGTCGATGTCCAACCCGGAATCGGTCTCGTCCAGGACCGCGATCTGAGGCTCGAGGACCGCGAGCTGCAGCACCTCGTTCTTCTTCTTCTCGCCTCCGGAGAACCCCTGGTTCACGTAACGCTGGACCATGGCGTCCTCGACGCCCAGGAGGTCCATCTTCTCCTTCATGTGCTTGCGGAACGCGAGCGCGTTGATCTCCTCGCCCTTCACGTTCTTGTACGCGGTCCGCAGGAAGTTCACGACCGAGACCCCGGGGATCTCGACCGGATACTGCATCGCCAGGAACAGGCCGCGCTGCGCTCGCTGGTCCGCCGTGAGCTTCGTGATGTCCTCGCCCTTGAACAGCACCTGCCCGTTCGTGAGCATGTAGCCCGGACGGCCCATGAGGACGTTCGCGAGCGTGGACTTTCCCGAGCCGTTCGGACCCATCAGAGCATGCGTCTCACCTTGCTTCACCACCAGGTCGATCCCCTTCAGGATCGGCTTGTTCTCCACGGAGGCCTCGAGCCCCCGGATCTCCAGTGTCACCGGTTCGGTCATGTCCTCACACCTCGATCAGGACGTCGTCGTTCTCCACCGTCACCGCGAACACGTCCACCGGCTGCGTGGCCGGCAGCGAACGCGGCTTCCCCGTGTTGAGGTCGAACGTGGAGCCGTGCTTTGGGCACTCGATCGTCTCCAGATCCGGATCCACCTCACCCTCGTCCAGGAAGTAGTGTGCGTGCGAACAGATCGCGTCCACCACGCGGAAGCCCTCGTCGCCGAGGTTCACCACCGCGTAGGGCCGCGCATCGTGCTCGAACCGCCGGACCTCGCCGGCCGGCACGTCTTCCACCCCGCACACGCGCACGAGGCCCATCAGATCCCCCGGTCCAGCTCGGCCACGATGGCCCGCTCGAGGCCCTCGCGGACCTCGACGAGATCCACGCGGTCCAGGACCTCTTGGAAGAACCCCACCACGATCAGCCGCTCCGCATCCTGCCGGGGGATCCCCCGGCTCATGAGGTAAAACAGCTCGTCGTCGCTGACCGGCCCCACGCTCGCGGCGTGTCCACACTTCGTGGGGTCGTTCGTGAGGATCTCCAGGTTCGGGACCGATTGCGCCCTGGCGTGCTCGGACAGCAGGATGTTGCGGTTGGTCTGGTAGGCGTCGCAGAGATGCGCACCTGCTTCGATCACGACCGTGCCCGTGTAGATCGCGTTGGACGAGTCGCGCATGGCACCCTTGTAGAGCAGGTCGCTCGAGCTCCGCGAGCCCACGTGGTCCTGGATGGAGCGGTGATCGATGTGCTGCTCGCCGTCGCCGAAGTACACGCCGAGCATCTCGCTGGTGGCGCCGTCTCCGGCCAAGATCGTCTCCACCTCGGCGCGGGCGAGGCTCGCGCCGAACGCCACGCCGAGCGTGCGGAGCTGGGCGTCACGCCCGACGCGCGCGCGTTGCACCGACAGATGCGTGACACCGGTGCCGTACTCCTGCAGCGCGACGTAGCGGACCCGGCTGTTCGGCCCGGCGTGGATCTCCACCACGGCGTCCGACAGTGCGTTGCCGAGGTCCGGGCTCACGTAGCGATCGATGAGCGTCACCTCGGCGCCCTCCTCCGTCACCAGCAGTGTCCGGGGGAACACCGACGCGTCCTCGGTGTCGATCCACGTGAGCGTCTGGAGCGGAAGCTCGACCTGCACGTCCTTCGGCACGTACAGGAAGGTCCCGCCGGCTCGGAAGGCCGCGTGCAGCGCAGTGAACCTGGACCGGTCGGTCGCCACCAGCGTGTGCAGGTAGGGCTCGACCAGGTCGGGGCGCTCCTCGATCGCGTGGTCCAGGTCGCCGAACCAGACACCGCGCTCCCGCAGTGCGGGGTCGATGTGGGTGACCATGACCTCCGAGTTGCGCTGGATCTGCAGGCCGGCCCGCTCGCCGACATCGCCCGCCGCGGCCAGGATCTCCTCCGGCACCGCGTCCAGGTTGTCGGCGTGTCCGCCGTCGGTGAACGGACGCAGGTCCAGCGAGAGGTCCGAGACATCCGTGTACCGCCACTCCTCGGTCTCGGCGGAGGGACCTGGGAGCGCGAGGAACTCCTGGAACGCCTGCTTGCGGATCGACTCGACGAAGGGCGCGTTCGACGAGGAAAGCGCCGAGAGCGCCTCCTCGTCGAACCCCGTCTTCACCGTCGTTTCCGCCATCCGTCTTCACCCTTCGTGCGAGAGGGCAGACCCTCGGCCTGCCCTCGGCATCGCTCGGCCTTCCGTCGAGCCTCAGCCGATCGCGCCCTCCATCTGCAGCTCGATCAGCCGGTTGAGCTCGACCGCATATTCCATCGGGAGCTCGCGGGTGATGGGCTCGATGAAGCCGTTCACGATCATGGCGCTCGCCTCGGCCTCGGAGAGACCTCGGCTCATCAGGTAGAAGAGCTGGTCCTCGCCGATGCGGGCGACGCTGGCCTCATGGCCGAGCTGAGCCGTCTGCTCCTCGACCTCGACGTACGGGTACGTGTCCGAGCGGCTGATCTCGTCCAGGATCAGCGCGTCGCAGCGCACGATCGACTTCGCGTGGTGGGCACCGGGCTCGACCCGGACCAGGCCCCGGTAGCCGGTGCGGCCGCCGTCCTTGCTGACCGACTTGCTGGTGATCACGCTGGTCGTGTGCGGCGCCGAGTGGATCGCCTTGCCGCCTGCATCCGTGTGCATGCCCTTGCCGGCGTACGCCACGCTCAGCACCTCGCCGCGCGCGCCCTTACCCAGCAGGTAGATCGAGGGGTACTTCATCGTGACCTTCGAGCCGATGTTGCCGTCGATCCACTCCATCACGGCGTCCTCGTAGGCCGCCGCCCGCTTGGTCACGAGGTTGTAGACGTTGGTGGACCAGTTCTGGATCGTCGTGTAGCGGACGCGCGCGCCCTTCTTGACGACGATCTCCACCACCGCCGAGTGCAGCGAGTCGCTGGTGTAGATGGGCGCCGAGCAACCCTCGACGTAGTGCACGTAGCTGCCCTCGTCCGCGATGATCAGGGTGCGCTCGAACTGCCCCATGGCCTCCGCGTTGATCCGGAAGTACGCCTGGAGGGGGATGTCCACGTTCACGCCCGGGGGCACGTAGATGAACGAGCCACCCGACCACACGGCCGAGTTCAGCGCGGCGAACTTGTTGTCGTTGGGCGGGATGATCGTCCCGAAGTACTCCTTCACCAGATCCGGGTGATCGCGCAGCGCGGAGTCCATATCGGTGAACAGGACGCCGATGTCATCGAGCTCCTTCTTGATCTTGTGGTACACGACCTCGGACTCGTACTGCGCCGAGACGCCTCCGAGGAACTTCTTCTCCGCCTCGGGGATCCCGAGCTTGTCCCAGGTCCCCTTGATGTCATCGGGCAGGTCCTCCCAGTTCTGGGCCTGCTGCTCCGTGGAGCGGATGAAGTAGTAGATGTCGTCGAAGTGGATGCCCGACAGGTCGGCGCCCCACCACGGCATGGGTCGCTGCTCGAAGTGCTTGAGCGCCTTCAGACGGAACTTGCGCATCCACTCGGGCTCGCCCTTGCGGGCCGAGATCTCCTCGACCACCGCGGCGTTCAGCCCCTTCTTGGGCTCGAACACCGAGTGGGAGGGATCGCTCCAACCGAAGCGGTAGCCCTTGTCGAGCTCCTCGAGGTGTTCCTGCTGGCTGACGGCCATGATGGTCCTTTCGACGGCTGCGGCGCCCGATCGGGCTGCCCATCCAGGATACGCGCGCGTGGAGCCTGAAGTCCACCTGGGCGATAGGAATAACACCTGCTCGTCGGCGCCTGTTCCAGAGAAAGGCAGCCGCGGGGCTAGGTGTGGGCGAGCACGAAGATCGTGGCCGGCCTAGCCCTTCTCGACGGGCGCCCCTACGAGTGAGCCGTACTCGGTCCAGGAGCCGTCGTAGTTCTTGACCTCCCCGAAGCCGAGCAGTTCGACGAGCGCGAACCACGTGTGGCTCGACCGCTCGCCGATCCGACAGTAGGCGATGACCTCGCTCTGGCCCGTGACGCCCTCCTCGGCGTACAACGCCTTCAGCTCGTCCGCGCTCTTGAACGTGCCGTCGTCGTTGGCCGCCTTCACCCACGGGATGTTCGCCGCGCCCGGGATATGCCCGGGCACCTGCGCCTGCTCCTGCGGCAGGTGGTCGGGCGCGAGCTTCTCGCCTCGGTACTCCTCGGGTGAACGCACGTCCACGAACGTCGAGGAGCCGACCTTCACGAGGACCTCGTCCCGCAGTGCACGGATCTCGGGCCGCTCGGCGCCGGAGATCGAGATCCCCGTTGCCGTGGGGGACGGGACGTCGTGGGTGAGGGCTCGACTCTCCAGCTCCCACTTCTTCCGGCCACCGTTCAGGAGCTTGACGTTCTCGAAGCCGCGGAGCTTGAGGATCCAATAGGCGTACGCGGCGAACCAGTTGTTGTTCCCGCCGTACAGCACCACGATCGTGGCGTCCCCGACACCCGCTCGGGAGAGGAGGTCCGAGAGCTCGGACTGGCTCACGTAGTCGCGACCCACCTTCGTGTGGAGATCGGTGCTCCAGTTCCAGCCGACGGCTCCTTCGATGTGGCCCTTCTCGTAGGCCTGGGTGTCCTCGTCTACTTCGATCACCCGGATGCCCTCGTCGCCCAGGTGTTCCTCGAGCCAGTCGGTCTCGACGAGCGCATCACCGTTCGCGTAGTCCGTCATCCCCTCCTCCTTCCCCTCGCGAGCCGATTTCCTACCTAACGGCTCGGAATTGCAGGTGCGAGTCAAGCATCGGGTCCGTCGAGCTGTCAACGTTCGGCGGCGCGGGGGCGAGCTCCGCGCTAGAAGTAGCCGAGGGCCGCCTTGGCTTCCTCGGACATCATCTCCGGGCTCCACGGCGGCCGGAGGACCATCTCGGCCTCGACCTCGCGGACTCCGGGGACGGGCGCGAGGAACGACTGCATCTGATGCTCGATCAGCGGCCCGATCGGGCACCCCATGGTGGTGAGCGTGTACTCGATGCGAACGTCGCCCTGGTCGCTGACCTCGACGTCGTAGACGAGGCCGAGATCAACAACGTTGATGCCGAGCTCCGGGTCGATGACCTGCTTCAACGCCTCGCGCACGCGCTCCTCGCTGGGCGGAGCATCGGCGCCCGGGGCGGGGGTATGGTCATCGGGAGCCTCGATGGGCTCCGCGAGGGCCTGTTCGGTGGTGGTTTCGTCTATCGACATCAGCGATCATCTCCGGTCCAACTTAGTTCCTGAAGACCTATCCAGCCTCTATCCTAAGGGACGCCCCCTGCCGATACCTATCGGAGGCCATGGACGAGATCCGGATCCTGATCGTCGACGACCACCCGGTCACCCGGGAGGGCCTGCACGCCGCCCTGGACCTGGCCAACGACGTTCTGATCGTCGGTGAGGCCGAGTCCGGCGAAGACGCCCTCGAGAAGGTGGGAGCGCTCTCGCCCGACGTGGTGTTCATGGACGTCCGGATGCCCGGGATGAGCGGGATCGAGGCCACGAAGGCGATCCGCCTGGCCTCGCCCGACACCCGGGTGATCCTGTTCACGGTGGACGAGTCCCGTGCCTCGATCTCCGAGGCCATCCAGGCGGGCGTCTCCGGCTACCTGCTGAAAGACGCCTCGGCCGAGGAGCTCGTCAACGCGGCCCGTCTCGCCCTCGAGGGCAAGGCCGTGATCCACCCCCAGCTCACCCGCGCCTTCATCGAAGAGGTCCAGATCGCCGAGAAGCGGGTGGACGCGCCCCCGCTGTCCAAGCGCGAGAAGGAGATCCTCCAGAAGGTGGCCTACGGCGCCACCACGAAGGAGGTCGCGCACGATCTGGGGATCTCGCCCCACACGGTGAAGACGCACCTCGAGCGGATCTTCGAGAAGCTCGGCGCCAACGACCGCGCCCAGGCGGTCGCCATCGCCATCCGAGGCGGCTTGGTGGAGTAGGACGCCGGGGGGATGGAACCGGTCCCCCGGACGCTCAACCCGCACCGCCGAACGCCGATACCTTCTTCGATGCCTACGAAGGTCCTGCTCTGCGACACGGCAGACGGCCTCGCTCAGCTCCAGTACGCCCTCCTCAAGTCGGGGGCCGGTCTGGAGCTGGAAGTCGTCACCGACGGCTTCCGAGCCGTCGAGGTCGCCGCGCGCACGCAGCCGGCTGTGGTCGTGACCGAGATCGGGCTCGAGGGGCTCGGCGGGTCCGAGCTGATCCACCGACTCCTCGCGATCGTTCCCGAGACCTCGGTCGTGTGCTGGACGAGCGTCCCGTCCCCGGTGACCGCGGCCGAGATGCTCCATGCGGGCGCGTCCGCCTACGTCCTCAAGGAGGACGGCCCGGAGGCGGTCCTGCGAGCGATCCGGGCGGTGCTCGATGGCAACGTCGCGCTCAGCCACCGGGTCGGCACCCGCCTGGCCGAGCGTCTCACCTCCGAGGCCACGAGACGACAGGAGCTGGAGACGACGCTCGGCTCCGTCTCGGAGCAGCTGGAGTCGCTGACGACGGCCAAGGCGGACTTCCTGGCGAACATCTCGCACGAGCTCCGCACCCCGGTGACGGTGGCCAAGGGCATCGCGTACGTCTTGAAGAACCGTGGGATCCCCGAGGACGAGCAGCTTGAATTCCTCGGCCAGCTCGAAGCCTCACTCGAGAAGCTGATGATGCTGATCGACGAGATGCTGACCGTGGCCGACCTCGACCGGGGCACGCTGTCGCTCAAGCTCACCGATGTGAACCTCGCGCCGATCCTTCGCCACGTCGCGGCCGAGATCGCTCGGCAGTACCCGCTGGTCGAGATCGTCCGCGAGATCCCCGACGCGCTCGAGGGCGCGGCCGATCCGGTCCGGTTCGCCGAGATCATCCGCCAGCTCCTGGACAACGCCTGCCGCTACTCGCCCGAGGACCGGTCGGTCATGCTGCGCGCCCGCTCCCTCGCCGAGGGCACGGTCATCTCCGTGACCGACCACGGCCAGGGCATGGCCCGAGAGATCGTGACACGGGCCTTCAGCGAGCCGTTCTCGGCCGGCGAGGACATCCTGCGCAAGGAGCGAGCGGGGGCTGGCGTCGGTCTGCACATGGCTCGCCAGCTCGTCCTGCAGCACGGCGGCATCATGTGGGCCGACCCGCTCCCCGCCGGCGGCACCCGGGTCTCGTTCGTGATCCCGGCACGCCGGGGCCAGACGGTGACCGAGCGTCCGCTCCTCGGCGATCCCGAGAGCCCGGCGGCGACGACCGAACGGCCCGCGGAGCCCACCGAGGGGCCGGCCAACGTGGTACCGATCACGCAGCGGACCTGGAACGTCAGGTCCTCGTAGTCCCGTAACGACCGCCGCGGGCGGGGGGTGACCACCCACGGCCCCGCGATGCCAGGATGGGTGGGCGAGGGATATGCTGCGCGGTGGAGATCGGCGGGGTGCGCAGGCTCATCGGCTGTGTCGTGATCGCGCTGGTGGCCGCGGGATGCCGCGGCGCCGTGGCTGCCTCACCCCCCGGTGGACCCACGGAGATCACGATCCGCGAGTCCCCGAGCCCCTTCCGGGAGGTTTCGGCCGGCCCGGTGAGCGCGCTGATCCCCGACGAGTGGCGTCCTCGTCTGGCCGGTCCCTTCGACGATCCCCGACAGGGCCTGATCGCGGGGCCGCGCCCCGGCACCTGGGGCGGGCCGCGACCACCGGCCGAGGGGATGACGGCGATGTGGGTGGACGCCACGGCGGTCGGTGTCCCGTCCGACTACTACTACCTGGCAGCCACCGGTCCCGCGCTCGACGTGATCACACGCTCCGACGAGTGCAGCGCCACGCGCCAGCGCGTCATCGTCGACCACCTGCCGAGCTATGCGGCCGGCGACCCGGACTCTCCCGGCGACTACGTCGCCCGGGGTCACGGCACCTGCACGGTCGGTCGGCAGCCGTCGCGCTGGGCGTACTTCGTCGCGGCTCCCGGCTACGGCCCCGTGCGTGAGATGGGCATCCCGAGCTCCGGCCTCTACGTGGTCGTCGCCGTAACGCCCGATACACCGCGGGCGCAGGCGTTCCTGGGCAGGCTCCTAGAGCGCACGGAGTTCGGCGGCGCCTCGGTGACCGAGATGATCGCGGCGGCCCGGCCGTCCACGTTCCAGGTCTACCACCCGATCTGACCCCGGCGGCCTAGCGGGGTGACCGATCGACGAACGGTGTCGGGACGACGCGGGCCGCCCCGCGGCGCCCACGGATGTCGATCTCGACCTCGGCCCCCGCCTCGAACGCGTCGGCCGGCGAGAGGTACGCGAGCGCGATCCCCGTCCCCAGCAGCGGCGAGAACGTCCCGCTCGTGACCTCGCCGACGACCGCGCCGTTCGCGAGGACCGCCTGGTGGGACCGGGGGATGTGCCGCCGGTCGGCGGTCGCGAGTCCTCGCAGCCGGCTTGGAAGACCCTCCTCGCGCTGGCGCAGGAGCGCCTCGCGGCCGACGAACGGGCCTTTGTCGAACGAGACGGCCCACGACATCCCGGCCTCGAGCGTCGTGTGCTCGGGGACCAGGTCCTGCCCACACAACGGAAATCCCATCTCGAGGCGGAGCAGGTCGCGCGCGCCGAGCCCACACGGCTGGGTTGCGAAGGACTCGCCAGCCGCCGTGAGCTCGTCCCACAACCGGCCGGCGAGCGCGCCATCGGCGAAGAGCTCGTAGCCCCGCTCCCCCGTGTAACCGGTACGCGCGAGGATCACCTCACGGCTGTCCAGCTCGACGGTTCGGCAACCCCGGAAGGCGAGCTCAACCGCGTCGGGCCAGATGCGGCTCACCACCGCCGGAGCCCGGGGGCCCTGGACGCCGAGGAAGCACCAGTCGTCGTGGTCGACGACCTCGTCGGCGCCGAGGCGTCCCGAGATGCGCACCGTCCCGACCACGAGGTCCTTGTTGGCCGCGTTCGGGACCAGGAACCACCGCTCGGGCCCGATGCGATAGACGAACAGGTCCTCGAGCACCCCACCGGACGGGCTCAGCAGGTGGTGGTACTGGGCCCGCCCGACCTCGACCTCGCGCAGGTCGTTCGTGAACAGCTCCTGCAACACGTCGAACGCGGACGGGCCGATGACGTCCACCTTGCCGAGGTGCGACAGGTCGAAGATCCCGGCTCGCTCGCGCACGGCCCGGTGCTCGGTGAGCGCGCCGGCGTACTCGATCGGCATCAGCCAGCCGCCGAACGGGCCGAGCTTGGCCCCGAGGGATCGGTGGACCTCCTCGAGAGGGCTGTGGCGGAGGTCCTCGGCGGCCATCGGACGGACATCGTACGTTCGCGCAGGAGCACCGGGGAAGCGCGGTAGCATGGCTACCCGGATGTCCGACGCCTATGACGTGGTCGTGGTCGGCGCGGGCACGGGGGGCTACTCCTGTGCCCTGCGGGCGGCACAACTCGGCAAGCGCGTTGCCCTCGTCGAGCGCGACGAACGGCTCGGCGGCACCTGCCTGCTGCGCGGGTGCATCCCGACGAAGGCGCTCCTGCAGTCCGCCGCCGTCATGGACACGGTCAACCGCGCCGCCGAGTGGGGCGTCGAGGCCAGCGGGAAACCCGACTGGCCGGCGATGCAGGCGTTCGAGCAGAAGATCGTCGACAAGCTCGTCTCGGGACTCACCAAGCTGGTGGGGACGCGGAGGATCGACGTGATCCAGGGCTCGGCGGTAGTAGAAGCCGGCCCGATCGTGAAGGTCGGGCGACGGACGCTCTCCGGCACCGACGTCGTGATCGCGACGGGTTCCGCGCCCCGGCTGCTTCCCGGCGTCGAGCGCTCGGAGCGCGTGCTCACCTCGGACGAGGCGCTGTGGTTCGGCTCGATCCCGGGGTCGGCCGTGATCATCGGTGCCGGCGCGATCGGCCTCGAGTTCGCGAGCTTCTACCGCTCGATGGGCGCCGACGTGACCCTCGTCGAGGCCCTGCCGCGGGTCGCCCCGCTCGAGGACGAGGACGTATCGAAGGAGATCGCGCGCGCGTTCCGCAAGCGCGGCATCCAGGCGCACGCGGGTGCCTCGGTGAGCGAGGTCCGGGACGCGGGTGACCACGCCGAGGTGACGTTCGAGGCCGGCGGCAAGGCTCAGACGACCAGCGCCGACGTGTGCCTCGTGGCGATCGGGCGCGGCCCGGTCACCGAGGGGCTCGGGCTCGAGGAGGCCGGGATCGAGCTCGACCGGGGGTTCGTGAAGGTGGACGGGCAGCTGCAGACGACCGCGTCGCACGTCTGGGCGATCGGCGACGTCGCCGCGACCCCGCTCCAGCTCGCGCACGTGTCGTTCACCGAGGGCTACGCCGTGGCCGAGCGGATCGCCGGCCTGCCCGTGACGGAGATCGAGTACACGGGGATCCCGCGCGTCACGTACTGCTCGCCCGAGATCGCGAGCGTCGGTCTCACCGAGGCCCAGGCGCGGGAGCGGGGGCACGACGTCGAGACCGAGAAGCTGAACCTCCAGGGCATCGGCAAGGCGAACATCGTGGGCGAGGGCGGCCTCGTGAAGGTCGTCGCCGAGAAGGATGGTCCCGTCCTCGGCGTCCACCTCGTGGGTCCGCACGTGACCGACCTCATCTCCGAGGCGATGCTCGTCGTGAACTGGGAGGCCGTCCCCTCCGAGGTCGCTGCCCTGATCCACCCCCACCCGACCCTGTCCGAGGGGATCGGCGAGGCGTTCCTCGCGCTCGCCGGCAAACCCCTGCACGGAGCCTGAGGCGTGGCGACCAAGGTCAAGGACCGCAAGCTCGCGTCGGAGGACTGGCGCGTCGGCCTGTCCGACGACCAGCTCCAGGACATGCTCCACATGATGAAGCTGTGCCGCTACTTCGACGAGCGGATGGAGGCGCTGTACCGACAGGGAAGACTGCCGGGCGCGATCTACTCGGGCCGAGGCCAGGAGGGCACGCACGTCGGGGTGACCTTCGCGCTCCGCAAGGACGACTCGCTGTTCCCCACACACCGTGACCTCTCGGCGCAGCTCACGAAGGGTCTCGAGCTCAAGCGCGTGATGGCGCAGTTCTGGGGCCGGATCGACGGCTACACCCGTGGCCGAGACGGCAACAGCCACATCGGCGACTGGCAGGGCAACCGGACGTGGACCGTGATGTCGCACCTGCCGATCGCGTACCCGCCGGCGGCCGGCGCAGCCCTCGCGTACCGGCGGCGCGGTGAGCCGCGTGTCGCGCTCGCGATCTGCGGCGACGGATCGACGTCCAACGGTCGCTGGCACGAGGCCTTGAACGTGTCCGCGATCCACCGCCTCCCGGTCGTCTGGGTCGTGAACAACAACCAGTTCGCGTACTCCACCCCGAACCCGCTCGAGTTCCCGGTGCCGACGATCGCCGAGCGTGCCGACGCCTACGGCATGCCCGGCGTCCGGATCGACGCGCAGGACCTGCTCGATGTCTACGGCGCGGCCCGCGAGGCGGTCGAGCGAGCAAGGGAGGGGGGCGGGCCCACGCTGATCGAGTGCGTCTCGCTCCGGTGGCGCGGCCACGCAGGCCACGATCCGGCCACCTACGTCCCGAAGGAGCTCCTCGAGGAGTACATGAAGAAGAAGGATCCGGTCAAACGGTTCGAAGAGCTGCTGCGCTCCAAGGGCGTGGTCGACGATGCGCGTGTCACCGACCTCGACGAGCGGATCAAAGCCGAGTTCGACGAGGGATTCGAGTTCGCGCAGAGCTCTCCCTTCCCCGAGCCGGGGGACGTGACCAAGGGCCTGTACACCGATGACGGCTACTGGGCCACCGAACCCGGCCGAGGTGGGGGCACCGGCTGATGGCGACGAAGACGGTCGAGGCGGGAGCCGCCGGTCACGGCGCCGAGCCCCGCGGCAAGCGCTCGGAGAACGGCGAGGCTACCTACCTGGTCGCCATCGCCGAGGCCCTGTGGGAGGAGATGGAGCGCGACGAGCGCGTCTGGATGCTCGGCGAGGACATCGGCGTGTACGGCGGAGCGTTCAAGGTGACCGAGGGCTTCATCGAGCGCTTCGGACCCGAACGCGTGATGGACGTGCCGATCGCCGAGGAGACCATCGTCGGGATGGCGCTCGGCTCAGCGATGGAGGGGTTCCGGCCCGTCGCCGAGTTCCAGTACGCCGACTTCATGTCGAGCGGCTTCGACGAGATCACCACGGCGCTCGCCCGGTACCACTACCGGAGCGGCGTCCCGGTCCCCGTCGTCCTCCGCGGCCCGAGCGGGGGCGGCGTGCGCGCATCGAGCTTCCACTCGTTTAATCCGGAGCCGTGGTTCGCACACTCGCCGGGGCTGAAGGTCATCTGCCCCGCCTTCCCCTCGGACGCCAAGGGCCTACTGAAGGCGGCGATCCGCGACGACAACCCCGTCGTGTTCCTCGAGCACAAGTGGATCTACCGCCGCATCAAGGAGGTCGTGCCCGAGGACCCGGACTTCCTGATCCCCATCGGCTCGGCCATGGTCCGGCGCGAGGGCTCGGACGCGACGATCGTCTCCTACGGCATGATGGCGCACCTGGCCCTCGAGGCGGCGGAGAACCTCGCGAACGAGGGCATCGACGTGGAGGTCGTCGACCTGCGCACCGTGCAGCCGCTGGACACCCAGACGATCCTCACGTCCGTGACGAAGACGAGTCGGGCCGTCGTGCTCTACGAGAGCCACCGGTTCCTCGGGATCGGCGCCGAGGTGGCGGCCGTGATCGCCGAGGAGGCGTTCGAGTCGCTCGACGCGCCGGTCGTACGTGTCGCGCCCCCGAACGTGCCCGTGCCGTTCTCGCCGCCGCTCGAGGACGCGTATCTTCCCCAGGTATCGGACATCGAGGACGCCGTCCGCACGCTGTCTGCCTGGTAGCCGAGGAGGATCGATGACGTCGGTGAAGATGCCCCAGCTCGGCGAGACGGTGATCGAAGGCACGATCCTGAAGTGGCTCAAGCAGGAGGGCGACACCGTCGCCATGGACGAACCGTTGTTCGAGATCTCGACGGACAAGGTGGACACGGAGGTGCCCTCGTCGGTCGCGGGCACGCTCACCAAGATCCTGGTTCCTGAGGGCGAGACGGTCGCGGTGGGAACCGATCTTGCGGAGATCAACGGTGGTGGCGAGGGGTCCGCCGACGAGGCCGCCTCCTCGCCCGCATCCGCGGAGTCGTCCGACGCGCCCGAGGCCCGCAGCGTGGATGAGGGGTCGTCGAGTCGAGCACAGGCGGCGGACTCCTCAGCAGGCGGATCGGCCGCGGCGGCCCCCGCAGTGCCTGCCGAGGCGTCGACGGCTCAGGCACCGCAGGACCGCGGGCCTCGCTCCAAGATCCTTTCGCCGCTCGTTCGACGGTTGGCGGAGGAGAACGGCGTGGACCTCTCCCAGGTCACCGGGACGGGGACCGGGGGCAGGATCACGAAGAACGACGTGATGGCGTTCGTCGAGTCTGGGGGGGCAGCGCCGGCCGCGGCTGCGTCGCCTGCTGCTGCCGCCGCGCCGGGAGCCAAACCCGCTCCGGCGCCCGCGCCGGCCCCGAGCGCGGTGGGGGGCGGCGAGGAGGTCGTACCGCTCTCGCACATCCGCAAGGCGATCGGCGAGCACATGAAGCGGTCGCTGGACGTCTCGGCGCGGGCGTGGAACGCGGTCGAGGTGGACATGGAGAACGTGGCACGGCTTCGCGAGCGGGTGAAGGACGCCTTCCGCGAGCGCGAGGGGTTCGGGCTCACGTACATGCCGTTCCTGACCCGCGCGGTGGCCGAGGCGCTCCTCGCGTACCCCATGGTGAACAGCGAGCTTCGCGGCCAGGAAATCGTGATCCGACACTACGTGAACATGGGGATCGCGGTCAGCTACGACGAGGGCCTCATCGTCCCGGTCGTCAAGAACGTGGACACCATGAACCTGCTCGGGATCGCCCGGGCCATCAACGACCTCGCGACCCGTGCGCGGGCCAAGCAGCTCAAGCCCGACGAGGTCCACGGGGGGACGTTCACGATCACGAACCCCGGGCCGTTCGGCTCGTTGCTCTCGGTGCCGATCATCAATCAGCCGCAGACGGGGATCCTGGGCTTCGACACGGTGGAGAAGCGGCCGGTCGTGATCGACGACGCCATCGCGATCCACCACATGGTCTACATCTCGATGTCGTGGGACCACCGCGTGATCGACGGAGCCCTGGCCGCGCAGTTCCTCGCCCGCGTCAAGGAGAACCTGCAGACGTGGGACTTCGCCGAGGATCTCGCGCTCTAGGCCGATGGGGCGGCTGATCCGCCCGGAAGGGCTCGTCGGCTACGACCTCGCGAACGACGCGATGCACGCCCTAGCCGAGCAACGGTTGGCCGGCGTCGCGGAGGACACGCTGATCCTGCTCGAGCACCCCTCGGTGTTCACGGCCGGGCGGGGCTGGAAGCCGGAGCACATCGTGTGGAGCGAGGAACGGATCCGCGCGGCCGGCGGCGAGCTCCGGTTCATCGACCGCGGCGGCTCGCTGACGTTCCACGGGCCCGGACAGCTCGTCGGCTATCCGATCCTCGACCTGGGTGGGAAGCCCGACGCCCTGCGCTTCGTCAGGGATCTGGAAGAGGTCGTGATCCGTTCGTCGGCGGACGTCGGCGTCGAGCTTCACCGGAGCGAGGTCCAGTCCGGCGTGTGGTCGGGCGCTCGCAAGGTGGCGGCGATCGGCGTGCGGCTGATGCGGATGCGGGTGTCGCTGCACGGGTTCGCCCTGAACTGCACCACCGACCTGTCCTGGTACGACGCGATCGTCCCCTGTGGCCTTGCCGACGAGGGGGTAACCTCGCTCTCCGAGCTGGCCGGCCGCCAGGTCACCGTCGACGAGATGGCCCCGATCGTGGCCCACCGGTTCGCGGACGTGTTCGGGATCTCGCTCGACCGGAAGGACCACGCGTGGCCGTCGCCCAGCGCGTCGATCGCCGCCGCATCGGCGAACTGACCCAGCGCGAGTACACGCGTTTCCTGGCCGAGCGCCCACGATCCGCCGAGCTGTTGCGCCGAGGATCGGCGTCGATGCCGCGCGGTGTGCCGATGACGTGGATGACGCAGCTGTTCGGGCACCCACCCGTGTTCATCGCGCGTGGCGAGGGCGCGTACCTGGTGGACGTGGACGGCCACCGCCTGCTCGACACGAACATCGCCGACACCTCGATGTTCTGCGGCTACTCCCCCGACCCTGTGATCCGAGCGGTCTCCGAACAGATCGCCTACGGCTCCCAGTACCTGATGCCGACCGAGGACGCGGTCATCGTCGCCGAAGAGCTCGCCCGCCGCTGGCACCTGCCGAAATGGCAGTTCACGCTATCGGCGACGCTCGCCAACACCGAGGCGATCCGGGTCTCGCGCCACGTCACGGGCCGTCCGTTCATCGTGATGTTCCGCGGGAAGTACCACGGCCACGGCGACGAGATGCTGGTGAGCGACTCCGGAGGGGAGCTCGCACCCGAGTACTACGGCCTGCCACCCGGCTCGACCCGGCACGTGCGCCTCGTGGACTTCAACGACGCCGATGGCCTCGAGCGCGCGCTCGCGCCCGGCGACGTGGCGTGCGTCCTCATCGAGCCGGCCCTGACGAATGTCGGGGTGGTCCTGCCCGAGCCCGGCTTCCACGAAGCGGTACGCCGGCTGACGAGCGCGGCCGGCTCGGTCCTGGTGATCGACGAGGTCCACACACTGATCTGCGGGCCCGGCGGGGCAACGGACCTGTGGGGGCTCGACCCCGACATCGTGGTCCTCGGCAAGTCGATCGGCGGCGGGATCCCGATCGGCGCGTACGGCATGAAAGACGCCGTCGCGCGGGTGCTCGACGACGAGCTCGGCGACTACGCCGGTGGGGACGTCGTCCGCGAGGTCGCCACCGGCGGCACGCTGTTCGGCAATGCGCTCCAGATGGCCGCAGCCCGGGCCGCGCTGACCGAGGTGCTGACCGAGGAGGCGTACGAACGCGCGTCGAGGCTCGGCGCGCGGCTCGCCGACGGGATCGAGGCCACGGCGGCCGCGACGGGCCTGCCCTGGAAGGCCCACCGGATGGGGCCGCGGTCGGGCTATGCGTTCGATGGGACGCTGCCCCGCACCGCAGCCGAGTCCCACGCCGCGCACGACACCGAGCTCTACCGGCTGCTGCGCCTGTTCATGGTCAACCACGGCATCTGGGAGGCGATGGAGTGGGCCGGCCCCGCGATCTCGGTCGCGGCGACCGACGGCGACGTCGATCGCTACCTCGGCGCGCTCGGCGAGCTGGTCGCGGAGCTCACCGCGTGACCGAGGGGCGGATCCACGACGCCGCTGCACGCGGCTACGAGATCGCGGTCGAGCGCTACGAGCGCGGGCGCCCGAGCTACCCGGACGACGCGGTCACGTTCCTCATGCACGAGCTCCGGATCTCCGGGGGGTCTGACGTCCTCGAGCTGGGCGCCGGGACCGGCAAGCTCACCGAGCTGCTGATCCACACCGGCGCCCGGATCGTGGCGGTCGAGCCGGTCTCCGCGATGCGCGAGGCCCTGCACCGCAATTGCCCCACGGTGACTGCCCTCGACGGCACGGCCGAGGAGATCCCCGTGCGGGACGCCTCGGCCGACGCCGTGATCGCCGCTCAAGCGTTCCACTGGTTCGACGGCCCTCGAGCCCTCCCGGAGATCCACCGAGCGCTCCGCGACGGCGGGCGGCTGGGACTGATCTGGAACGTCCGGGACGAGGCGAGCGATTGGTCCGAGCGGCTCACGGCGATCTTCGACCGACTCTCGGGTCCGGGCGATCCCCGCTATCAGCACGGGGCGTGGCGAGAGGCGTTCGAGCGGTCCGACCTGTTCGGGCCGTTGCACCATCACGTCGCGTACCACCTCCACCGGGTGACCCGCGAGGGGTTCCTCGACCGCGTGATGAGCGTGAGCTACGTGGCCACTGCGTCCGCGGAGGATCGGGGTCGAGTGGTCGCCGAGGTGACCGATCTCCTCGATACCGATCCCGAGCTCCGGGGTCGCGACGAGCTCGTGATGCCGTATCGCACGGACGTGTTCACCACGGCGCGGCGCTGAGAGCCTCAGGCCGGCCGGCGCGCTCAGACTTCAGCCACGAGCACGTAGCGCGGGCGGTGCTCGAGCCAGCCGAGCGGCCACGGTTCGTGGAGCTTGGCGGCCCACTCGACGTCGCGCAGGCGCTTGATCCGAAGGCCCTTCCACGCCGCGTCCCGCACGGCCTCGATCAGCGGGACGGGCGACGGGAGGCGCGCGAACGGGAGCTCGGCGAGAACCTCCTGCGGGTAGGGGGCGTGGTGATCAGGCGGGGTCCGCATGAGAGCACGGAGGGCCTCGGCGGTCAGCTCCTTCGCGCGGTGGACCGGCGAGCGCGAACCCCACACGCCCTCGAACAGGACGAGCCGGCCGGCGACCTCGCGCCACGCGCGGAGCGCCGAGACCGGATCGGGCAGCGTCCACAGCACGTGCCGCTCCATCACCGCGTCGAACGGACCGGTCGGCGGTTCGGACGCGGAACCGACGACGAAGGTCATGCGGTCGGCGAGGCCTCGCTCCTCGGCCTTGCGCTTCGCACGATCGAGCATCCCCGGCGACAGGTCGAGCGCCGTGACGCGGTAGCCGAGCTCTGCCGCGAGGAGCGACAGCGCGCCCGTTCCGGCGCCCATGTCGAGGACGGCGGAGCCGGGACCGGGCAACGCGTCGAGCAGGGCCGCGCGCCACGCGGCGGCCTCGAGCGGATCGGACACCGCGTGCGACTTCGCGCTGTCGTAGACGTCGGAGTCGCGATCCCAGAAGTCGCGGATCCGCTCGTGGACGTCGGGCATCAGAACAGGGCGCTCGCCAGGCGCGGCCGGTACTCGGTCACGAGCTCGTCCTCGTCGCCGAGGACCGAGAACACCTCGAGGATCGCCTGGCGCGCGTCGGGGTCGTCGACCAGCGCGCCCAGCATGCCGTCGAGGGCCTCGCGCCACATGCCCTGCGCCGCGAGCCGCTTGGCCGAGGCGAGCGTTCCGACGTCGGCGAGATCCGCCCACCCGCGAACGTCGAGCATGGACAGGATCCGCTCGGCCTCGGGGTCCGGCAGCACGGGCATCAGCACCTGCCGGGCCTCGTCGCCTCGGTCGGTCTCGGCGAGGATGCGGCCGAGCCCAACGCGGGCGTCGCGGTTGCTCGGGTCCACGTCGAGCGCCTCGCGGTACTTGGCTTCGGCGCCTTCGATGTGACCCTCGAGCTCCTCTTCGAGCGCCTCCTGAGCCTCGAGCTCCGCCTCGGTCGGCATGAGCTTGTCGATGAACTCGTTCACCATGGGCTCGGGGATCGCGCCGACGAAGCCGTCGATCGGCTTGCCGTCGCGGAACGCGATCACCGTCGGGATGCTCTGCACGCCGAACTGGCCCGAGGTATACGGGTTGGCGTCCACGTCGAGCTTGGCGAGCAAGAAGTCGCCGCCGCGTTCCTCGGCCGCCTTCTCCAGCATCGGGCCGAGCGTGCGGCAGGGCCCGCACCAGCTCGCCCACAGGTCCACGACGACGGGCCTGCTCTTGGACCCCTCGACGACGACCTGCTCGAAGTTGGCGTCGGTCGCCTCGATGACAACCGGTCGCTTCTCGTCCACCTGCGCCATCTCGTTCCTTCCGTTCGTCCAGGCCGCTCCTGGGGCCGCCTCCCCTCAGGGTACCTTCGCCCGGCGGAGCGGCGTTCACTCGCCTCCTTGAGAACCTCGGCGACCAGGGGGTTGATTCCCGACATCCAGGTCCGTACCGAGGGCAGCAACACGCAACCCCATGGGGGAACCCGAGCGTCGACGGGAGCCGTCGAAGCGCGAAGTCAACCGACCGTTCGGAAAGGGGTTCCGATGCGCAGTCGGCATCTGCTGCTGGTAGCGGCTCTCGGCGTCGTGCTCCTAGCGGCGTGCTCGAGCGGCGACGAGGGCGGGGACGCAGCCGGAGCCGCCGGCAACACCCCCACCGGCGACCGGACGCTGGTAGATCCGATCGTCGCGGAGGAAGGACTCGGCAGTTGTGCGGAGCGCTTCGGCGAGGACACGTTGGCCGGCCGGCAGTGGGCCTTCGAGGGCACCGTCTCCGCGATCCGCGAACCGGAGGCGATGGACGCCCCCTACGAGGTCGACTTCGCGGTCGCCCGCTGGTTCCACGGCGGCGACGCAACCACGATCACCGTCCGCACCTACGACGTCAGTGGCACCTCGTTCGCCGGAGACCTGGCGCTCGCCGAGGGATACCATCTGCTCGCGTCTGGTGACGACGAGTTCCTGTGGGGATGCGGCTTCTCGATGATGTACTCGCAGGAAGGCGCCGAGCTGTTCGAGCGGGCGTTCGCGGCGCAGCCCGAGTAGCCGCCCTCACGGCAGCGCCGGACACCTCGCGCGGGCCGCCCTTCCCACGCGGGATGGTGAACGCTCGTTCGCCGCTGAGGCCCCGCGGGCCGATGCTAGAGTGGCCGTGCGTGAGGAGGGTGATGTGGCGACCCGAGTGACCACGGACACACCCCACGAGGCCCTCGGCCTCTCCCCCGACGACCTGCTCTCGATGTACCGCACGATGGTCACGGCGCGCCTGATCGACGAGGCGGCTTTCCGCCTGAACCGCCAGGGCAAGGCGCCGTTCGTCGTCCCGGTCTCCGGCCACGAGGGCTGCCAGGTGGGCACGGCGTGGCCGCTGCGGGCGGGCCAGGACATCTGGGTCCCGTACTACCGCGACACGGCCGTCGTGCTCGTCGCAGGGATGACCACCGCCGAGATCTTCCTCGGGCTGTTCGCGAAGGCGAGCGATCCGTCCTCGGGCGGGCGCCAGATGCCCAGTCACTGGGGCTCTCGGCGTCTGGGGATCATCAGCCACTCCTCCGTGATCGCCACGCAGGTGCCGCACGCCGCGGGGATCGCCTACGCCGCCAAACTCCGCGGCGAGGACGCCGTGGTCGGCTGCTGGTTCGGCGAGGGGGCGACCAGCGCCGGCGCATGGCACGAGGGCGTGAACTTCGCGGGGGTCCACCGGCTCCCGGTGATCTTCGTGTGTGAGAACAACCGATACGCGATCAGCGTCGAGCAGTCCAAGCAGATGGCGATCGAGAACGTCGCGGACCGGGCCGCGGCCTACGGCTTCCCCGGCGTCGTCGTGGACGGCAACGATGTCCTCGCGTGCTACGGAGCGATGAAGACCGCCGTCGCGCGAGCGCGCGCCGGCGAGGGCCCGTCCCTGATCGAGGCGAAGACGTACCGGCATTTCCCGCACACCTCCGACGACGACGACCGCAGCTACCGGACCCGGGAGGAGGTCGAGGCCGCCAAGCACGACGACCCGCTCGTCCGGTTCGCGCACCTACCTCGGCCAGCACGGCCTGATGGACGACGAGAAGGTCGAGCAGATCCGGGTCGAGCTGAAGGAGGAGGTCGACCAGCAGATCGACCGGGCGTGGAACGCCGAGGACCCGGGACCCGGAGTCGCTGGGCCGGCACGTGTTCCACGAGGGCGAGGCGTGACCGAGAAGAACGTCGTCACCGCGATCCACGATGCCCTGCACGACGAGATGGCCTCGGACGAGCGCATCGTCGTGCTGGGCGAGGACGTGGCGGTCCGCGGCGGCGTGTTCCGCGTCACGCAAGGGTTCCTCGAGGAGTTCGGCGAGGAGCGCGTGATCGACACACCGCTCGCCGAGGGCGCGATCGTCGGCGTCGCAGCGGGGATGGCACTCCACGGGCTGCTCCCGATCGCCGAGATCGAGTTCGCCGACTTCATCCACCCGGCGTTCGACCAGATCGTCTCCGAGGTCGCCCGGATGCGGTACCGCAGCGATGGCGACTTCGGCCTTCCGATGGTGATCCGCGCCCCCTGGGGCGGCGGCGTCCACGGCGCCCTCTACCACTCGCAGTCGATCGAGGCGTTCTACGGACACGTCCCGGGCCTGAAGGTGGTGGTGCCCTCCACCCCGGCCGATGCGGCGGGGATGCTCCGATCGGCGATCCGCGACCCCGACCCGGTCCTGTTCCTCGAGCACAAGCGGACGTACCGCCTGATCAAGGGCGAGGTCCCGGACGGGCGCTTCGACGTCCCCATCGGACCTGCGGACGTGAAGCGAGAGGGCTCGGACCTCAGCGTGATCGCCTACGGGCTGATGCTCCATCACTGCCTCGAGGCGGCGGCCGCGGTTGCAGGACGAGGAGGGCATCTCGGCCGAGGTCGTCGACGTGCGGACGATCAGCCCGCTCGACAAGGACACGATCCTCGCGTCCGCGCGCAAGACGGGCAAGGCGATGGTCGTGTACGAGGACAACCGGACCTACGGCGCGGGCGCCGAGATCGTGGCCACGATCGCCGAGGAGGCCATGTTCGACCTCGACGCGCCGATCGTGCGGATCGGGGGACCCGACGTGCCCGCGATGGGCTTCGCCACCAACCTCGAGCACGCCTTCATGCCCGACCCCGAAACGATCTTCGACCGCATGCGGGAGCTCGCCCACTTCTAGGCTCTGGCCTGCGGGAATGCCCAGCTCGGGCCTTCGGCTGAGCGCGTCCCACCTCAGGTGCTCCCCCGTGCCTGCCGATGGCTGTACCGGGGTTCTCATTGATGTCGGGTCGGACGAGCAACCTCGGCGCAGGTCGGCGCTGCGAGATCTGCTGTGGATCTCGCTCGCCGTCGCCGGCCTGCTCTGGCTCGGCGCCGGGACGAACGCGTTCGAGGCGCTCGACCGATGGGTCGCGCGAACGGCTCCCCGGCCAGCAGGACGAGATCCTCGCCGGCTTCGTGCTCGCGGCCGTGGGGCTCGGTGCTCTTCGCGATCCTGCAGTGGCGCAGGTTCTCGGCTCGAGGCCGCCGCTCGCGTGGCGGCCGAAGGACGGTTCCAGGCGCTGATCGAGGAGATGCCGGCCGTCACCTACACCTGGGACCCGAGGAAGTCTGCCGGCGTCGCTTCCACCGCCGTACGTGAGCCCGCAGGTCGAGCCGATCCTCGGCTTCTCGGTCGAGGAGTGGAAGGCCGACCCGGGTCTGTGGATCCGCCAGATCCATCCCGAGGATCGCGAGCGGGTGCTCGAGGCGTCCGAACGCGCCGACCGCACGGGCGAGCCGTTCGCGATCGAGTACCGCCACGTCAAGAAGGACGAGACCGTGATCTGGGTCCGCGAGGAGGCCCTCGTCGTCGAGCACGACGGCGACGGCCGGCCGTCGCTCGTGCAGGGCCTCATGTACGACGTGACCGAGCGCAAGCGTGCCGAGCAGCACCTCGCGGAGGCCGAGGCCCGGTACCGGACGCTCGTCGAGCGCGTCCCCGCCGTGACCTACACCTGGGACGCCGCGTTCCGCAGCGGCGAGGCTCCCGCTCCGTACATCAGCCCACAGGTGTTCGCGCTCCTCGGCTACACGCCGGACGAGTTCGGCGATCCGCAGCTCTGGTCCAACCTCGTGCACCCCGACGACTTCGCCGCGCGTCATGGCCGAGTGGGAAGCGTGCCAGCGGCGGCGACGTGGCGTTCCGTTCCGAGTACCGGATGCACGCGAAGGACGGGCGGCTCGTCTGGGTACGCGACGAGGCCGTCCCGATCTCCCGCGACGATGCCGGGGCAACCCGATGTTCCAGGGGGTCATGTTCGACATCACCGATCGGAAGGTGCGCCGAGACCAACTGCTCGAGGCCGAGGAGCGTTTCCGGAGCCTCGTCGAGCAGATCCCGGCGATCACGTACGTCGAGGATCGCGGCCTCGGGAGCCGACCTCTACATCAGCCCGCAGATCGAGAGGGTCCTCGGCTACACCCCCGAGCGAATGGATACGCGATCCGGCGACTCTGGGAGCGGAGCCTGCATCCCGAGGACCGGGCCCGGGTCCTCGCCGAGAACGCAGCCGACACGGGCGATCGCGCCAGCTTCTCGTACCGAGCGCTCTCCAGCGACGGGCGCGTGGTCTGGCTGCAGAACTATCTCGGTGCTGATCCGGGACGCCGGCGGAGAACCCAAGTTCTGGCAAGGGGTCCTGTTCGACATCACCGAGCTCAAGGAGGCGGAGCTGCGCGTCTCCGAGGCCGAGGAGACCTACCGGACCCTCGTCGAGCAGCTCCCCGTGGTCGTCTACCAGGACGCCGTCGACGACCTCAGCACGGCGATCTACATCAGCCCGCAGTACGAGAGGATGTTCGGCTTCCCGCCCGAGGCTCGCCTGCGCGACCCCGAGTTCTGGGTCACGCACCTTCACCCCGACGACCGCGAGGCCGTGTCCTCGAGCTGTCGCGCTCGCACGAACGAGACGGGCGAGCCGTTCTCGGCCGAGTACCGGTTCCAGGCTCGCGACGGCCGCTGGGTATGGGTCCGCGACGAGGCGGTGCTGATCCAGCGACGTCGCGAGCCGTCCCACGCACTGGCAGGGCGTCCTGCTCGACGTCACCGAGCGCAAGCTCGTCGAGGAGGCGCTCTCGCGCCGCGACGCCGTCCTCGAGGCGATCGGATTCGCCGCCGAGCGGTTCCTGAAGAGTCCCGAATGGGAGCCCGCCCTCCCCGAGGTGCTGGAGCGGCTCGGAACCGCGGCCGCCGCGAGCCGCGCCTACGTGTTCCGCAACGGGACCGACGCGGCAGGGGCGCTCACGATGACCCAGACCCACGAGTGGGTCGCGGACGGGGTCGCCCCGATGATCGGCGACCCGGCCAACCACCGACTTCCCCTACGTCGAGGGCGGGTTCGCCCGCTGGAAGGCGGCGCTCGGCGCCGGCCTGCCGATCCACGCCACGCGCTCGACCGCGCCGGAGGCGGAGCGGCTCGACATGGAGGAGGAGAGCATCCTGTCCGTCGTCGGGGTCCCCGTGTTCGTGGGTGACCAGTGGTGGGGCTTCCTCGGCCTGGACGATTGCATCATGGAGCGTGAGTGGACCCACGCCGAGGTCGACGCGCTGAAGACGGCCGCCGATACGCTCGGCGCGGCCATCGGGCGTGCCCGCGCGGAGCACGATCGCGTCGAGGCGGAGACGCGCTACCGCACGCTCGTCGAGGCGATCCCCGCCGTGACCTACATCCAGGGCCCGGAACCCGGCGACCCGTATCACGTACGTCAGCCCGCAGGTCGACCGGATGCTTGGCTACGAGCCGGGGGAATGGCCCTCCGGCTACGACGTCTGGTTCGAGCTCGGTCCACGCGAGGACCGCGAGGCGGTGCTGGCCGCCGATGCGGAGAGCGACAGGACCGGCGTCCCGTTCAACGCCGAGTACCGCCAGCGCCGCAAGGACGGGACGTGGATCTGGGTCCACGACGAGGCGGTGCTGATCCGCGACGCGGACGGGATCCCCTCGTTCTGGCAGGGCATCCGGTTCGACATCACGGACCGCAAGACCGCCGAGCGCGCCCTGGCGGAGGCGGAGGAGCGATACCGGACCCTCGTCGAGAACCTGCCGGCGGCGACGTACGTCGACGCGATCGACGAGCGATCTTCGACCGTGTACGTGAGCCCGCAGATCGAGCAGCTCTGGGGATACACCCAGGCCGAGTGGGTCGCCGACCCCGAGCTCTGGATCGAGGCGCTCCATCCCGACGACCGCGCTCGCGTGATGGACAGCGTCGCACGGCACAACGAGCTCGGCGAACCCTTCGAGGTGGAGTATCGGCTCAGGGCCAAGGACGGACGATGGACGTGGGTGAGCGACCACGCGCGCGTGGTCCGCGACGACGAGGGCACGATCCAGTTCTCGCAGGGCGTGATGTTCGACGTCACCGAGCGGCGGGTCGCCGAGGACCAGCTTCGCGAAACCGAGGCCCGCTACCGGGCGCTCGTCGAGCACATCCCGGCCGTCCTGTACGTGGACCCGGCGGATAAGGAAAGCGAGAGCCTCTACGTGAGCCCGCAGGTGGCGGACCTGCTCGGCGTGACGCAGGAGGAGTACCTGTCCGATCCGCGGATCTGGAGGCGCCTGATCCACCCCGACGACGATCCGTGGGTGATGGAGGAGTACAAGGAGTCCGTCCGCCGACGCGACGGGTGGTCGGTCGAGTACCGCGTCAACCGCCCGGACGGACGCATGGTCTGGATCCGCGACGAATCCGTCTTCCTCGCCGGCGCCGATGGCCAACAGTCCGATCATCCAGGGGGTCCTGTTCGACATCACGGAGCGCAAGCTGGCGGAGCAGGCGCTCGCCGAGAGCGAGCGGCGCGAGCGCGAGGCCGCCGAACGCCTACGCTCGCTCGACGAGATGAAGAACACGTTCCTCGCGGCCGTCTCGCACGAGCTCCGGAGCCCGCTCACGTCGATCCTCGGTCTCTCGCTCACGCTCGAGCAGCAGGCGCTGCCCGACGAGGACCGTGATGATCTGCTCGGCCGGCTGGCGGCGAACGCCCGGAAGCTCGACCGGCTCCTGAGCGACCTGTTGGATATCGACCGGCTCTCGCGCGGGATCGTGGCCCCGAAGCTGCGGCCCACCGACGTCGGGGCGCTGGTCCGGCGCACGGTCGACAGCCTCGAGGCGGTCGTCCGAGCGCTCCGTGCTCGTCGAGGTGGAGTCCGTGGTGCTGGCCGTCGACCCCGCGAAGGTCGAGCGGATCGTCGAGAACCTCGTCGTGAACGCGGCCCGCCACACGCAGCCCGACGTCGGGATCTGGGTCCGCGTGTGGGCGGAGGACGCCGGCGCGGTCCTTGCCGTGGAGGACGACGGTCCCGGGATCCCCGAGGACCTCCAGCGCGAGATCTTCGAGCCCTTCCGCCAGGGCCCGACCGCCTCACCCCACTCCCCCGGCACCGGGATCGGGCTGTCGCTCGTCGCCATGTTCGCCGACCTGCATGGCGGCCGCGCGTGGGTCCAGGACCGGGAAGGGGGCGGCGCCTCCTTCCGGGTTTTCCTCCCCGGCACGCCCGCATCGGCCAACGGCAACGGTCGGCGCGAGCATGGACTCACCCGTCCCGAGCCCGGCCTCCGGCTAGACTGGCCCGGATGGGCGACCGGAACCACAACCCGCACGGACGCCGACTCCACCTCCCGATCGTCTCCACGAACGGGGTCCCAACGTCCGACGCCGCGATCGACCCCGCCGTCGACGGTGATCGACAAACCCCCGTGGTTGAAGGTCCGGCTCCAGGCCGGACCCAACTATCGAGAGCTGCAGGGCATCATGCGCGGCCTCTCGCTGCACACGGTGTGCGAGGAGGCGAGGTGCCCGAACATCGGCGAGTGCTGGGAGGAGCGCGAGGCCACCTTCCTGATCCTCGGCGACCGGTGCACACGGCGCTGCGGGTTCTGCGACGTGATGACGGCGAAGCCGGACGCCGTTGACGAGGACGAGCCCCGGCGCATCGCCGAGGCCGTCGGCGCGATGGGACTGCGATTCGTCGTGCTGACCGGCGTCGCGCGCGACGACCTGCCAGATGGAGGCGCCCGGATCTGGGCTGCCGCGATCCGGGCGATCCACGAGGCCGTCCCGGGCACCGGGGTCGAGATCCTGCCGGCCGACTTCAAGGGCGGCGAGCGCGACATCGCCACGGTGATCGCGGCGGAGCCGGACGTGTTCGCCCACAACCTCGAGACCGTCCGGCGCCTCCACGACCGGATCCGGCCCGCGTTCGGCTACGACCGCTCGCTCGACGTGCTTCGGATCGCGAAGCGCTTCCGCCCCGGCCAGGTCACGAAGTCCAACCTGATCCTGGGCATGGGCGAGCGACCCGATGAGATCCCGCGGGCGCTCGAGGACCTCGCCGAGGCGGGCTGTGAGATCGTGACGATGGGTCAGTACCTGCGCCCGACGCCACAGCATCTCCCCGTCGATCGCTGGGTCCACCCCGACGAGTTCACGCAGTGGAAACGCGTCGGCGAGGCGAGCGGGATCGGCCACGTCGAGTCCGGACCGCTGGTCCGCTCGAGCTACCACGCGGGCAAGCAGCTGCGCCGCGCGATCGAGGCCGGCGCGGTCCTCGCCGGCGTCGGTGGAAGGGCAGATGGAGGAGCCGGCCTGTAAGCCGGATCCTGTACCGGCCCTCGCGGGCCGGCGGCGACCATCTCTCTGTGCGCTCTCTCGAACGCACCGGGGCCGAAGCCCTCGTGCGGCCTACCCGGGAGCTCGGACGGGCCGTCCTTCGGGGAGGCTCTCGCATCGCTGCTCGAGCCCTCACCACGCTCCCTGCTTGGCCTTGCTCCGGGTGGGGCTTGCCGAGCCGGACCGGTCACCCGGCCCGCTGGTGAGCTCTTACCTCACCGTTTCACCCTTACCGCTCACGCGGCGGTCTGTTCTCTGTGGCGCTTCCGCGAGGTCGCCCCCGCCTGGGCGTTACCCAGCACCCTGCCCTGCGGAGTCCGGACTTTCCTCGAGCGTTGCCGCCCGCGGCCGCCCGGCCGGCTCCTCCGACCCGAGTATAGGCGTGGCCGTATCATCGGCTCGGCGATGCGTAGGCTCCCCTCTCCTCCCCTTCCCCGGCCCGTCTCCTTCCTCGTCCTCGGGCCGCTGCTGTGTCTCGCCGCTGCGTGCTCCACCGAGGCGGCCGGGCCCGCGGCCCCGATCGCACATGAGCAGCTGGTCCCGGCGCCTGCGCTCGATGCGTCCGCATCTCGGCAGACCGTCATGGACTTCGTCGAGGCGTACCGCGTCTCGCCGCGGGAGGGCGCCGTCCGCCTGGCGAACCTCGTCGCCGGGCCGGAGCTCGCAGCGTGGGTCCGCTGGCTCGACGTGCAGCATCGTGAGTTCGCCGGGTCGATCGACGCCACCGCAGATGTCCGCGATGTGGAGTTCGTCCAGGCGATCGAGGCCCAGCGCGCCAGCGGCGCCCAGGTGGGGCTGTCGGCGTCGGTGATCTTCACGTTCGACCCCGTCGACGACGACGCGATCGAGCTGAGCCGGATCCTCGACGGTCCCGTGACCTTGGTTCGAACCTCGACCGGTGCGTACCGGGTGTTCGACCTGCTCCGCAACGGGGTCCCGATGTCCGACGGGATCGAGCTTTTCCGAGGTGAGACCCAGACCGACGGGGGCGTGCGCGTGGTGCTCGACTCCCTGTTCATGTTCCCGCCGAACTGGCAGTTCAACCTGATCGTGGAGAACGATGGTGACCGCGACGTACTGCTGGACACGAGCGCCCTCGCGCTGTTCGACGGCGACCGACGGATCGACGGGATCGGGACGGGATCGTTGGTGGTTATCCCCCCCGGCGGCGCCGTGGACGGGATCCTCGTGTTCCCGGCGCAGGACGCCGCGGCCGGGCGAACGCTAGCGTTCAGCTACCTCGCGGGCGAGGAGGTCCTCCGGTTCCAGTTCCCGCTCGAGGACATCGTCACCGTGGTTCCTCCCCCGCCTCCCACAGACGCGGGGACGGAGGAGGTCGCTCCCAGCTAGCTCCCGCGCCCGCGAGCCACGCGTCCACGCCCTCATTGGCCAGCCGGTCGGCCTCGGCGTTGAGCTCCCGCGGGATGTGCTCGTAGCCCACGTTGCGGAACCCGGCGGCGAGCGAGCGGACCTGCCGGTGCAGCCGCTGCAGCGACGGGTTCTTCACCTTGAACCGTCCGGAGAGCTGCTCGATCATCAGCCGACTGTCCGACCGCACCAGCACGTCCGTCGCGCCCAGCTCGGCCGCGCGCTCGAGCGCGCGGATCGCGGCGGTGTATTCGGCGACGTTGTTCGTGGCGACGCCGATCCCCTCGGCGATCTCGGCGAGGACACGGCCGGTCCGATCGGTGATCTGGACGCCGATACCGGCGGGGCCGGGGTTTCCGCGAGAGGCCCCGTCGCAGGAGCAGATCAGGCGAAGATCACGATCCGCCGGCAGTACTCACACCTCTTCACTCCGTCCTCGCGACGCAGGCGGTCGAGCTCCATCGCGGAGAGCTTCTCGTGGCAGGCCTGGCAAACGCCGTCCACGATCGCGGCGGCGCCGACCCCATGTTTCTGGCGCCGCAGGTCCTCGTAGAGCTCGAGGAGCTCCTCGTCGACCTCCGCGACGAGCGACTCGCGCGCGGCACGACGTTCGGCGACCTCGACCGCGATCGCGTCCAGCTCGCGCACGGCGTCTCCGCCGACGCTCTCGACCCGCTCGCGAGCCGTCCCGAGATCCTGCTCGGCCCCGGCGACGCGAGCGTCGAGCTCCTCTCGGCGCTCCATCCGATCCAGCAAATCGTCCTCGGCACGCTCGCGTCGCTCCTTCAAGCCGGCGATCTCATGCTGCAGCGCCTCGAGCTCCTTCGCGTTGGCGATGGAGCCGTCGTACATCCGCTTCTCCTCCGCGGCGAGCTTCGCGGAGAACGACTCGATCTCCGCCTCCAGGCGGCGGTGCTCCGCCGCGACGGCATCGATCGCCAGTCGCAGCTCACCGAGCCGACCCTCGGACTCCTCCATCTCCTTGCGCGTCGCCGAGAGCTCCTCGCCGACCTCGAGCTGCTCGCGCCGGTGCTCCAGGCGGTCGATGGCCGTATCCAGACCCTGGAGCTCGAGCAGCCGGTCCATCCCTCGCATCGGACGGCGAGCGTACCCGAACGCGGTACCGGCGAGCCCCGAGGGAGCAGCGCGGTCACTTGGAAACGTCCTAGGCTCCCGCTGATGGCGATCTGGATGGTCCGACACGGCGAGACGGAGTGGTCGCTGTCGGGGCAGCACACCGGAGAGACCGACATCCCACTCACGCCCGAGGGCCAGCTGCAGGCCGTGGCCCTCGGCAGGCTCCTCGCGGGGCGGCGGTTCGAGCGGGTGCTGGCCAGCCCGATGCGCCGGGCGAGAGACACCGCCGAGCTCGCCGGCTTCGGTGACCGGATCGTCGTGAGCGAGGGCCTCCGCGAATACGACTACGGCGAGTACGAGGGCATCACGACGGAGCAGATCTGGGAGCGGGCACCCGGGTGGGAGCTGTTCCGGGACGGTTGCCCCGGCGGGGAGACTCCCGACCAGATGGCCGAGCGCGTGGACGTCCTCATCGAGGAGATCCGCCGGGCGGAGGGCAGCGTGCTGCTGTTCGGGCACGGGCACAGCTTCCGCTCCATCGCGGCCCGGTTCCTCGGCCTGCCGATCCAGGCGGCGGCGCAGCTCCGGCTGGATGCCGGGTCGGTGTCGATCCTCGCAGAGGGGCGGGATGGTCCCGCGCTCGCCCTGTGGAACCGACGGGTGCCGCCGCGCGCCGTCCTGGTCGCCGAGATCGTCGGGCGGGTCGCGAGAACGGTGCCGTGACGACGGGATAGCATCGGCCCGTGGGATGCCTCGCCGTCCTCCTCGCGCTCCTCACGCCACGGTTCGTGATGGTGTTCCTGTGGCTGTTCACCGAGTACCTCACGCGCGCGTTCGAGAGCGGGTGGTGGGCGATCGCCGGGTTCCTGTTCCTACCGACGACGTCGATCGCGTACGCGATCGCGCGCAACGGATTCACGGCGCCGGGCGGCGGGACCGAGGCGCTCGGCATCGTGATCGTCGTCCTCGGCGTGGCGATCGACCTCGGGCTCGTCGGCGGCTCCGGGCGGGGGCTCGGGAAGCGCGCCTAGTAGCGCACGCGTGGGTCCACCAGCGCGTACGCGACGTCCACCGCCAGGTTGGCGACGGCGATCATGAGCGCGCCGAAGATCGTCACGCCCATCACCGAGGGGAAGTCGTTCGTGAAGATCGCGTTCACCGCGTACTGGCCGACGCCCGGCAGGTTGAACACGGTCTCCGTGATGAACAGGCCGCCGAGGACGCCGGCGAGGTCGAGCCCGAGGATCGTGATCACTGGCGTCAGTGCGGCGCGCAGGCCGTGCCGGTAGATCACCTGGCGCTCGGACAGACCCTTCGCCCGCGCCGTCCGGATGTAGTCCTCCCCCATCGTCTCGATGAGGTTGCCGCGGACCATCCGCGCGTACAGGGCCGCGTACGTGAGCGCCGCCACGACCCACGGGAGGATGAACCGCCCCTGGAACACCGCCTCGATCGTCGAGGTGCCGATCGGGATGCCGGAGGACGGCAGCCACTGGAGCTTGTACCAGAAGATGAACAGGGCCAGGTACGCGAGCCAGAACACGGGCGCGGACGCGCCGAACAAGGCGAACACCATGCCCGCCCGATCCCAGATCGTCCGCCGTTTCACGGCCGACACGATGCCCACGGGGACGCCGATCGCGAGCCAGACCGTCGCCGCGCCCAGGCCGAGGGCCATCGTCACCGGCAGGCGCCGGAAGATCTCCTCCTTCACGGGCACGAAGTTCGAGTACGAGTAGTAGACGTCCTCGTTCAGGAACAAGCCGGGCCACGGCACGAGCCCCTTCGCGAACCTCGCGTACTGGACGTAGACGGGCTTGTCGAGCCCGAAGGCCTTGCGCGCCGCCGCGATGTTCTCCGGTGTCGTCGCCTTGCCGGCCGCCCGGATCGCCGGATCGGCGGCGGGGAGCTTCACGAAGATGATGAACGTGATGAGCGAGACGACGAACAGGACGAGGATCAGGAACAGGGAGCGCCGGATCAGGTATCGGCCCACGGGTCCGAGCGTAGGCCGGACCTGCCGTCGGTCGATTGCGGCGGATCGCCCCGATGTTGCGGTTCCTTGCCCGGAGGTTGTGGTTCCCTGCCCCCGGTTCGGGCTCAGCCGGCGAGGCACTCCCCGCCCAGCTCGGGGTAGACGTCCTCGCAGGGCGGGAGCGAGCCGTCGCCCCGGACGGCCTCGACCACGGAGCCGACCGCCTGGGTGACGAGCGGCGGGTTGAAATCGTGGACGAAGTGGCCGGAGCGCTCCGCGAGCACGTGCACCGATGTGGAGGACAGTTCCGCGAGGCGGTCCTGAAGGCTGAAGAACAGGTCCTCATCCAAGACGTCCTCGTAGACCGCCGCCGTGATCACGACGAGCGGCATGTCCCCGAGGTCCAAGCCGGACAGCCGATCCTCGGTGACGCCGATGTCGATCCGCTGGTCGGCCTCGATCCACGCGCCCGCGTGCTCGAGCCGGTACGCGGGGATCTCGTCGACCTGGTTGGACTCCTCGAGGACGACGCCGGCGACCTCCTCCGGGTACGCGAGCGCGAAGTGCTGCACCACGAACCCGCCGAACGAGTGACCGATCAGCACGAAGGGCGGCTCCTCCCCCGCGCGCTCGAGGAGCGTGTGGAGCTCCTCGGCCATGAGCGCCACCGTGAGCTCGGCCGAGTTCGGGCGGCGGTCGGACAGCCCGATCCCGGCGCGGTCGTACGTGCACATCCGAGCGAGGCCGGCCGACTGCTCTTGGAACTGGAACCATGTGCTCGTCCCCGACGCGCCGTAACCGGCCTCGAGCACCACCGTGGGGTCGCCCGTCCCCACGCATTGGAGGTAGAGCTCGTAGCCACCGACGTCGACCGCGTCGATCGACAGATCGCCATCGGCGGGAGTCACCGTTCCCGACGGGCCGCCCGGCTCGACCGGATCATCGCCGGCGAAACACCCGCCCAGCAGGAGCGGTGCTACGAGCGCGATGCGCGCCGCGGCGCTACGCCGCACGGGCCACGCCGAGTCGCGAGAGCAGCCGTTCGACGTCGTCGTCGACGTAGAGGGCGTCGCGCCACCGCGGCTCGACGAAGCCCTCCGCCACCATCCGGTCGAGGTGGGCGAGGAGTTGATCGTGGTAGCCGGCGACGTCGAGCAGCCCCACCGCCTTGTCGTGGATCCCGAGCTGCGACCACGTCCACACCTCGAACAGCTCGTCGAGCGTGCCGAGGCCACCCGGGATCGCCAGGAACGCGTCGGCCAGCTCCGCCATCAATGCCTTGCGCTCGGCCATCGTCGCGACCACGTGCTGCTCGGTGATCCGGGGGCTCGCGCGCTCGCGGGCGATCATCCAGTCGGGGATCACGCCGATCACCTCGCCCCCGAACGACACGACGGTGCGGGCGAGCACGCCCATCAGTCCCACGTCGCCGCCCCCGTACACGAGACCGATCCCGCGCTCGCCGAGGAGCGCACCGAGCCGCTCGGCTGCGGCCGCGTAGACGGGAGCGCTCCCGGTGCTCGATCCGGCGAAGACGCACAGGCGCATCGGGCAGCGATGCTACCGGGGCGCCGGGCCGCTCGCGCCGGTGTAGGGTCCGGCTCGATGGACCCCGTCGAGGAGCTCGGCCTGCTCGAGGTGTCGCTCGGCGAGCTCGCCGCCAAGATGGCCGCCGGAGAACTGTCCTCGCGGACGATCGCGGAGGCGTACCTGGGGCGGATCGAGGCGCTCGACCCCTCGCTCCACGCCGTGATCGAGACGAACCCCGACGCCGCTCGGCGACGCGGAGGGGTTGGACGCGGAGCGAGCGCCTCCGGGCCTCGCGGTCCGCTCCACGGGATCCCGGTCCTCGTGAAGGACAACCTGCAGACGGCCGGGCCGCATGCGGACCACGGCGGGCTCCCTCGCGCTCGAGGACGCGAGCCGGCCCGCGACGCGTTCGCGGTGGCGCGCCTCCGTCCGGCTGGCGCCGTCGATCTTGGGCAAGGCGAACCTGTCCGAATGGGCGAATTTCCGCTCGACGCGCTCGACGAGCGGGTGGAGCGCCCGCGGGGGGCAGTGCCGCAACCCATACGCGCTGGACCGTAACCCCTGCGGGTCGAGCTCGGGGTCGGCGGTGGCGGTCTCGGCCGACCTGGCCGCCGGCGCCGTCGGGACCGAGACCGACGGCTCGATCCTGTGCCCGGCCAGCTCGAACGGCATCGTCGGGATCAAGCCGACCGTCGGACTCGTCAGCCGGTCGGGGATCATCCCCATCTCGCACACGCAGGACACCGCGGGCCCGATGGCACGGACGGTGACGGACGCCTCGGTGCTGCTCGAGCCGCCTCGCCGGCGCGGACGCAGCCGACCCGGCGACGTCGCGAGCGCCGGTGCTCGAACTCGGGCCGTCGGCCGCCGGCGGCCTCGCCGGGGTCCGGATCGGTGTCGCGCGGAACCTCGCCGGTTTCCACGACCGCACCGACCGGGTCTTCGACGATGCGCTCGGAGTCCTCCGCGAGCTCGGAGCCGAGCTCGTCGACCCCGCCGAGCTCCCGCACGCCGCCGACCTGGATGATGCCGAGCTCGAGGTGCTCCTGTTCGAGTTCAAGGCCGACCTCGAGGCCTACCTCACCGCGTCGGGCTCGGCGCATGCGGACGCTCGGGGACCTGATCGCGTTCAACGAGGCGAACGCGGACGTCGAGATGCCGTTCTTCGGCCAGGAGCTGTTCGAGCAGGCGAACGTGAAGGGTCCGCTGACTCGGAGCCGCTCCTACATCGATGTCGCTCGCGCCTGCGCGCGCCTCTCGCGCGAAGAGGGGATCGATGCCGTGACTGGCGCGCACCATCTCGATGCCCTGGTCGCCCCGACCGGCTCCCCGGCTTGGCTGACCGACCCCGTAGCCGGCGACCACTACGTCGGTGGCAACACCACGCCGGCCGCCGTCGCCGGCTACCCGAGCGTCACCGTCCCCGCCGGGTTCGCTTCGACCTGCCGGTCGGGCTCTCGTTCATCGGGACCGCCTGGAGCGAGCCGCCGCTGATCCGCCTCGCCGCCGCGTTCGAAGGGGCGGCGCGGCCATCGCCGGCCCCGTCCTCGCCCGACGCTCGAGTTCCGCGTCCGCCGGAACCCGGCCGACCCGGGGCCCGTGTAGCGGCGGCGTGGACGCGACCGGAGCCCCACCGCCGCCGGGGGATCGATCCCGTCTGGCGCCGCGCCCCGCTCCTGCTGCTCCGGGCTCCCGCGCTGTTCGCCGCGGTCGCGTTCGGCTCGCTGCTGCTCGACGCTCGCCGCCGCCACCTACCCGTTGTTCATCTCGGCTACGACCAGCGACCTCGTCCGCGCCGTCCGTCGAGCGCCCGAGCATCGGGCGGTACGCGGCCGGGATCACGTACGAGTTCCGCAACCTGCCGCTCCGGCCCGAGCGGCTCCATCCGGACCGCTCGGTGCTCCTCTCCCCGCGCCCCGCCGACATCGACCCCGCGTTCCGCCGGCTCGTCGCCGAGAGCGACCTGCTCGGGCCCCCGGTCCGCACGATCGCGGGCGACATCGTCGAGGTGGCGCTCCCCGGCGCCGGGGAGTCGAGGTCGGGCCGGCTGTTCGCCTCGAGCCACGTGCTCGACCACGTGGAGGTGCTCGAGGGCGCCGAGGGCGACGGCGTGTGGCTCCCCGATCTGATCGCCGACGCCATCGGCGCGGGTCGCCGGGGACACGGTCGAGCTCCGCACCCAGGACGACGCCGTCGTCACCGTCGCCCGTCGACGGCGTGTATCTGTCCGTGTACCGCCGCCCGTTCACGGGCTACTGGCTCCGGTGGGACGACGCTTTCGCGGTGCCGTGCGGGAACTGCGCTCCGCCGGCGCAGCCGATCCTGGCCGACGGCGGCCGGATGCTGGCCCTCGAGCTCGAGCTCGGCCACGACTCGGCGACGTTCGTGTGGCAGGCGCCGATCGCGGACCCGGCCGCGCTCAGCCTCCCGGAGGCGCATGCCCTCCGGTCGTTCCAGTCCGCATCACCGGCGCGCATCAGCGAGCTGGACACGCCCCTCGGGGACCTGTTCGCTGCTGCGGGGAGATCTTCTTCTTCCGGCGGCATCGCCGACGACCCTGTCATCCTCGATCGCGTTCGTGATCGACGACGCGACGCGAGCGGATCGCCGCCGTCGAGGGCCCGACGCGCGTGCTCGAGGTGGCGGGGATCGCCGTGGCGCTCGTCGTGGTCGCGGCGGCGGGCGCCTTCTCCGTGCGCGCGCGGCGCGTCGAAGCGGCGTGGCTGTTCGCCCGCGGGACCTCGGCGCCCTCGGTCGGGCTGAAGACCGCGCTCGAGTGCCGCGCTGCCCGTGCCTCGTCGGGCGGGACGCTCGGGCTGGGCGTCGGCGTTCGTCGCGGTGCGACGTTCGGGCCGGGCGGCGCCGTGGATCGGGGGCGCGCCAGACCGACGCCGGCGCTCGCGGCGCGTGGCGGCGGTCGTCGGCGCGGTCGCGCTGATCGCCCTGGTCGTCGCGGCGCGCGACGTACGTCGCGGGTCGCGGACCCGCACGGACGTCGGTTCGCGCGCGTCGCCGCGCGCGGTCCCGTGGGAGCTCGGCGCTCGCGCTGCTCGCGTACCTCGCGCTCCGGCGGCTGCGCGGCGACGGAGCGTTCGTCGTCGACGAGGAGCTCGGGCGTGGCGAGCCGAGCCTCGCGCTCGTCGCCTTCCCGTTCCTGTTCCTCGCGGCCTTCGCCATCCTCTCGGCCCGGCTCGCGCGCGTCGGCGTTCGCGTGGCTGCGGCGCGCGACGCTCGCGCGGCGGCGGCGCCGCTACCTGGCCGACGCGCCGGCTGGCCGGGGGCGGGGCCTTCGCGGTCCTGCTCGTCGCGGCCGCCGGGCTGTGCCTCGGCACGTTCCTGAACGCCCAGATCGTGGCGCGCTCCCTCCAGACGACGGTCGATGCCAAGACCCGGGTCTTCGTCGGCAGCGACGTCCAGGGGCGGACCGACTACCTGACGCCGACCCCCGAGTCCTTCCCCTTCCCGATCGACCCGGGTCGTGCGCTTCGCCGCGGCGTGCGCCGGATCGAGGGGCGGGCGTTCGACCTGCTCGCGGTCGACTCCGCGACGCTCGCCGACGGCCGCGTTCTGGGACGGCGCGTTCTCCGACGTCCCGATCGGGAGCTCGCCGAGCGGCTCCGCGCGCCGGGCGACGGCCGTCCCGGTCATCGTCGCGGGCGCCGAGGACCTCGACGTGGACGCGTCACGATCGCGGCGGCCGAGACGCCCGTCGAGGTCGTGGCGCACACGACGGCGTTCCCGGGCATGAGCTCGGTCAACCCGCTCCTCGTCGTCGACGAGGCGACGCTCCTCGAGACGGATCGACCTCCCCTTCAACCCCCTCAACGACCCGAGGGCGAGCACCGAGCTGTGGGTGCGGGGCGCGCCGGGGCCGGTGCCGGCCGCGCTCGCCGAGACCGAGTTCCCGCCCGTCGACGATCGTGACGGCCGAGGAGGTCAAGGACGTCCCCTCGATCTCGGCGGCGATCGACACGTTCGTCGTGGTGAACGCGCTCGGGCTCGTCGCGGCCGCGCTCGCCTTCGTGGGGATGCTGCTGTACCTCTCGGCGCGCCAGCGGTCGCAGATCGTCGTCGTACGCGCTCTCGGCCCGGATGGGGATGCGCCACGGCGAGCACCGCCGCGCCCTCGTGCTCGAGCTCGCGGCGATGCTCGCTGTGGGGGTTCGCGACCGGGGCGGTCCTGGCGGCGATCGCGGCCGCGCTTCATCGGTCCCGCTGCTCGACCCGATCCCGGCGATCCCGCCCGACCCGCTGCTCGTCCGGCCCGCTGCTCGTCGCGGCGGTCGCCGCGGTCGTCGTCGGCGCGCTCGCGTGGCTCGGCGCGGACGTGGACCGAACCGCCGAGCCGCGATCGCGCCGACCTCGGGGAGGTGATGCGCGTTGCCGAGTGAGGAGCCTGTCGTCCGCTGCGAGGACGTCGTCAAGACCTACCGCACCGCCGAGCGGCGAGGTCCGCGCGCTCCGCGGCGTGAGCGCCTCGTTCCCGCCCGCCGCGCTCGTCGCCGTCGCCGGGCCCTCGGGGAGCGGGAAGTCGTCGCTGCTCCGGCTGATCGCCGGGATGGACCGCCCGACCTCGGGCTCGGTGATCGGTCGCCGGCACGTCGATCGGCGACGCCTCCGCCCGCACCGGCGTCGCCACCTGCGCCGCGACCGCGTCGGCTACGTGTTCCAGCGCCCGTCCGACAACTTCCTCCCGTACCTCACCGTGGGCGAGCACCTCGCGCGCGTCGCGGCGCGACACGCCGACGTCGACGAGGTGCTCGCGGCGCTCGGGATCGCGGACCGGGTCGATCACCGGCCGAGCGGAGCTCTCCGGCGGCGAGCAGCAGCGCGCCGCGTTCGCGCAGGCGCTCGTGAGCGGCGCCCGGGTCGTCGTCGCCGACGAGCCGACGGCCGAGCTCGACACGGCGTCGGGCGACGCGGTCCTGGATGCGGTCCGCGGCCTCCGCGAGCGCGGCGTGACGTTCGTGATCGCGACCCACGACCACGCCGTGATGCGCGCGGCGGACGTCGTCGCTCCGCCTCGACCACGGCGAGGTCGTCCGCGCCGCGCGCGGCGAGCCCGGCACCGGGGTCGCCCCGGCTCGTCGCCTCGCTGGCCGACGCGGACGCGCCGGCGGTCCTCGCACGTCGAGCGACGTCGCGAAGACGTACCGGCGCGGCCACGACGTCGTGCACGCGGTCGACGGCGTCTCGTTCGAGGTCGCGCGAGGGCGAGCTCGTCGGCCTCGTCGGCCGCTCGGGCTCGGGCAAGACGACGCTGCTGAACCTCGTCGCGGGGTGGGAGCACGCCGACCGCGGCCGGATCGGCGGTCCGGCGCGACCGGAGGGCCGCGATCCCGCGTGGCGCGACCTCGCCGTCGTGCCGCAGAAGCTCGGCCTGCGTCGAGGAGCTCACGGTTCGCGAGAACGTCGCCTACCCGGCGCGGCTCGACGGCTCGCTCGTCGAGCACGCCGATCGGCGTCGAGCGAGCTCCTCGGGCGGTTCGGCCTCGACCGGCTGGCCGAGCGGCGTCCCTCGGAGACCTCGGTCGGCGAGCAGCAGCGGACCGCGATCGCCCGCGCGCTCCTGCTCCGCCCGCGCTCGTCGTCGCGGACGAGCCGAGCGGCCACCAGGACCGCGGCTGGACCGAGAAGGTGTTCGCCGCGCTGCGCGACGCCTGCGACTCGGGGACCGCCTGCCTGATGGCGACCCACGACGAGGCCTCGACGCGCTTCCTCGACCGCACGCTCGCGATCCACGACGGCCGTCTCGGCGACCCCGATGGCCTTTAAGGCCTACTCGACGACCAAGACGCCCCTCATTCTATCATGTTCTCCGGATGGACGATGCATCTGAACAGCGGCAACCGCGGCCATCGCACGAAGCGGGGCCCCGGTTCACGAACCGACGGCTACCTGCCCGGCGCGCGGTATGCGATTGACTTCTTCGTCGCCTCGTCGATCTCCTCCGGTGTCAGGAGCACGACGGTTTTCGTGGACACGGCACCGCTCGCGCCGACGGTCATGCCGATCGCCGCCGCCGTCACGTTGTCGGGCACGTCGACGATCACGAAGGCGTCCTCTTCCCCGAACGCGAAATAGAACGACTCGAGGGAGCCCCCGAGATCGGCGAGGAGCTTACCGATCGCATCTCGCCTTCCGCTGCCACCCTCCTTGAGCACGCCCTGCATGCCTTCGGGCGTATAGGAGGCCTCGATCAGATACCGAGCCATGGGCATCTCCCCCTTGCGGGCATCGGTGAACGGCCATCATCCACCTCGAGGCTCTGGAAAGGCAAGCGCGTCGGCGGACACCCCTGGCCCTCAATGCGAGAGGAGGATCCGGACCGCCACGAACCGCATGTCTTTCGGCGCGGCAAGTTCCACCTGACGGTGTGTCGCAAGCTCCTCGGTTCTCCCAACGCCGCCCTGGCGACGATCGGCGTCCTGGTCCTCGATCACCATTCCGGACCTACTACCGATATAGGGGATGGCCCCGATGCGACCGATTCCGGGGGCGTGCGACGATGTTCTGGTGCCTCTTACGGTGCTGATCGTCGACGACCACGCTCGCTTCCGATCGCTCGCCCGGTCCCTGTTGGAGGCGGAGGGTTTCACGGTTGTCGGCGAAGCCGAGGATGCGGCGTCCGCGCTCGCTGCCGCAGCCCTCCTCCATCCCCAGGTCGTGTTGCTCGACATCCAACTGCCCGGCATCGATGGTTTCGAGGTCGCCGAGCGACTGGCTCGAGAGCCGGACGCTCCAGCTGTCGTGCTCGTATCCACCCGCGACATCTCTTCGTATCGACGACGCTTCGCCGGAAGTCCAGCTCGGGGGTTCATCCTCAAGAGTGACCTGTCGGGAAGTGCGATCTCTGCGCTCGTCTCCTGACGTCTCAGGCGCGCTCCGTGCACGCGTCCGGACCGTGCTATGGACCTCCGGGCTCCTGCTCGGCCTTGCCGCCGAATGGTTCGTGCGTTCCGAACAGAGTCTCGGGATGACCTTGAGCGACCTCGCCGTCGGGTGGGCCTTCATCGCCTGCGGGCTGATCGCGTGGTCGCGCAGGCCGCGCAGCCGTGTCGGGATGCTCCTGACGGTCACCGGCTTCGCCTGGTTCCTCGGCACGTTCGCGGGCTCGGATCTCGACGTTGTCGCCGCGTCGGGCGCGAGCCTGCTGACCCTGCACCGGGGCCCGCTCTTCCACGCGATCATCGGCTATCCGAGCGGGCGAGCCCCCGACCGAGCGAGCCTCGCCGTGATCACGCTGGGGTACGCGTATGCGGCGATCGTGCCCATCGCGCAGAACGATTTCGTGACCATGATCGTCGCCGGGCTGGTCCTGGCGACGACCACCCGCGGCTACTTTCTGGCAACCGGCCCGGACCGTCAGGCTCGGGTGACGGCGATCGCCGCAGCCGCGGCGGTCGCTCTCGTTCTCGGGGGTGGCAGCCTGCTGCGCCTGCACGGGGCGAACTCTGAGGCCGAGGATGCCGTGCTGCTGGCCTACGAGGCGCTGCTGGTACTGGTCACCGTCGGCTTCCTCGGGGACCTGTTGCGTGGCCAGTGGACTCAGGCAACCGTCACGAAGCTGGTGGTCGAACTCGGTGAGCCCTCGGAGGCGGGCACGCTCCGGGACCGCCTGGCACGCGCCCTCGGTGACTCGTCCCTCCTCCTCGTGTACTGGCTTGCGGAGGCGGGCGGGTACGTCGACGAGCGAGGGGAATTCCGCGGCGCGCTTCCCCGAGCCGGGGTCCGCACGGCCGTGACCCTCATCGAGAGACCCGGCGAGCGGATCGCAGCACTGGTTCATGACCCTGCCGTGTTGGACGATATCTGCCCTCGTGGACGCGGTGGCCTCGGCCGCGAGGATCGCCATCTCCAACGTGCGCCTCCGAGCGGAGGTGCGGCGCCAGGTAGTCGAGGTCGCGGCGTCCCGTCGACGCATCGTCGAAGCCGGCGACGCGCAGCGCCGGCGGCTGCGGCTGGAGCTGCGCGAGGGGGCCGAGCGTCGGCTGGTCGGCGTCGGGGATCTGCTCGACCTCCTTCGCCACGACGATCGTCTCGCCCACGACGCCGATGCCGCAGCGCACCTCGAGGACGTCGAGCTCGAGCTGCAGGAGGGGCTGACGGAGGTTCGGGAGCTCGCCGCAGGATCCATCCTGCGCTCTTGATGGACGGAGGGCTCGAGCCCGCCCTCTCCTCGCTCGCCGAGCGAGCGCCGGTCCCGGTCGACCTCTTGGTACTACGGGAACGCCTTCCGGCCGACATCGAGACCGCCGCATATTTCGTCTGTTCCGAAGCCTTGACCAACGCCGCGAAGTACGCCCGCGCGTCCCGGGTCTCCGTCGAGGTCGTTCGCCATGAACGAGAGCTCTCGGTCACCGTCATCGACGATGGAGTTGGTGGGGCCGACCCGGCGGCCGGGACCGGGTTGCGTGGCCTGGCCGACCGGATCGAGGCGCTCGGTGGTCGACTCCGCGTGGAGAGCCCGCCGCAAGGAGGCACGCGGATCGTTGCGGCGGTCCCGTCCGTAACCGGAGGATGAAGAGGCCCTCGTCCGCGCGACGGGGACCTCTCCGATCTGTTCATCGATAGGATCGCTCAGCGACCTGGATCCAGGCACGTGCCCGGACCCACGCGCCGCCAGGGCTTCGCGATCATGGGCGAGGAGACGCCATCCTTGCGCGATGGGTCGTTCTCGAACGTGAGCGTATCCCGGTACACGCTCCACGTTGTCGTGAACCTGAAGCCCTCGGGAGTGAAGATCGTGAGGGTGTCGCCGTCGATGGCGTAGGTATTCCCTCCGCTGAAAGCGCCGTCATCGGTCCCACACACATCTCCGCGATCGAACACGAGGGTTTGGTGACCGTAGTTCCCGGGGTTGTCCTCGAGGAGGTCGTTCCCGTTCCGCGCGATTGCCTCGAGGAGCTCTTCCCTGGTGAGCGTGACTTCCCATTCGCCGTCCAGCGGCGTCACCCTGGTGGTCTTGGTCCCTGCCGGCAGGGGTGCCGCCGTCTCGCAGTCGTCCGGGAAGGCTAGCGCCGCTCCAGGTGGGGTCTGTTGCTTGAGCTCCTCGATGTCGGCGATGAACGCCGCGGTCTGCGGATCCTGCTCCAGCTCGGCGTAGACGGGAGCGAACGCATCTCGGAGAGCGGCGAGGTCCGCGTTCGAGGCGTTCACGAAGGCGGCGCCACTGTTGCACAGGCCCGGGACGAGGCGTTGCTCGTGCGGGTCCATCAGGCCCGAAGAGGCTGCGGCGGCGTCCTGCGCCGCCTCCCGCAGCCAGCCACGCTGCTGTTCCGTCAGTCCGGACAGCCGATCCGGATCCACGATCAGGGCGACCGTCTGCGGCCACAGGTTGACGTTCGCGGTGACGAAGGGCGCGGTGAGCTGCATCTCGTTGATCTGGTAGATGAGCAGGTTCTTCTCGAAGCCCTGGATCTGTCCCGAGGCAAGCCCCTCATCGAGCGCCGCGCCGAGGAGATCGGTCGGCCGTGCGCCGAGCGCTTCGATCGCCTGAGCTTGGACATCCGAGCGGAACGACTGGAAGGTGATGCCGCGCCAGTCATCGGGCCCGAGGAGCGGTTGTTCGACCGCGATAGGCTTGCGCAGGCCGTCAGCGGGACCGCCAAGCCGACCACGCCGATCTCCTCGAGTCCCTCCATCATCCGCTCCGGGATGTCGCTGTCGATGACGGCCTGCTCGAGCGGATAGCTGTCGATGAGCATGGGAGCCGTGAGGGCACGGAAGCTCCCGACCCCCAGGGTGTCGAAGATCCGGGTCCCAACCCACGCGAGGTCGACCTTGCCGGCCGCGACGTCTCCTACGACGGTCTGCTCGTTGTCCGGTGGGTAGGAGACCTGGCTCCGCCCCCACCCGTCGACGACCTCGATCCGGACGGCACCCTCGGAGAGCTCGCCGACGCGCTGGACGAAGTACTCCACGGCGGGCTCATATTCGAGGTTCGAGTAGCCGTTCGCCATCCGCAGGACGAGCGGCTCGCCTGAGCTGCCGGCCTTGTTGCCTCCCGACGAGGTGCATCCGGCCAGGACGAGTCCCAGTGCTGCAAGGATCGCGAGACCGGCGCGGTGGAGGGAGCGATTCTCGTTCATGACGACCTCCTTCTCGGATGGTCGAAGACTGGCCTCCTCCACCTGCCGACACATCAGGGCAAGCTCTTCATTCTGCATCACGCCGTTGGGGGTGACCCCGATGGGATCCGGTCCGCGCTGTGCAAGCATGCGTCGATGGCGTTGGCCTCGCTGCCTTCGGATCGAGCCGTCCGGATCGCTCGGTTCGCGTTCTGGCCGGCCGCGTTCGGCATCGGGCTCATCACGCTCGGCATCTCCCGGTCCGAACCCGGAGGCTCGTTCGCCGGCAGGTCGTGGCTCGCTTCCCTAGCGGAGCTCGCGGCCGGGTGGGCGATGATCGGCGCGGGACTCCACCTATCGTTCCGAAGATCCCGCGGTCGTGCGGGGTACCTCCTCGCCGCAGCGGGGGTCGCCTGGTTCTTCGTGGAATGGAACAACCCAGGCATCGGATCATCGGTGGGGTTCACGCTCGGCCTGGTGACATGGGCGCTGGCCCCGCCGATGGTGGCATACGCGGTCCTGGCGTACCCGTCCGGCCACCCGCTGTCGTCCCTGGATCGGGTCGCCCTCCTCGGCGCGTACGCGGCGGCGGGCTTGGTCCTTGGGCTGCTCCCAGCACTCTTCTTCGACCCCCACCGACAGGGCTGCAACCTGTGCCCGTCCAACCTCCTGGTGATCCGCAACGACCCTGACGCGTTCCACACCATCAGCCGATGGGGGGTGCGGCTCGGCCTTGTGTGGACCATCACGCTCGCGGGACTCGCGCTCTGGCGGTTGGCTCGGTCGAGTCCCCCGCTGCGACGGGTGGCGGCGCCCGTCGTTCTCGGGGGCGCCGTCTATCTCCTGCTCGTGGGGAGCGACTTCCTCCACAGCATGCCGCGAGGTGAGCTGAGCAACGATCCGTTCGAACAGCGACTCCGGCTGGGCGAAGCAGTCGCCCTGTGCGCGATCGCCCTCGGAGTGGTGTGGTCGTGGCTGCGCGCGCGGCGGACCCGCTCGGTGATGGCGAGGCTCGTGGTCGAACTCGGCGAGTCGCCGCCGCCCGGTGGGCTGAGCGAGGTGTTGGCCGGCGCCCTCGGGGATCCAGAGCTCGAGGTGGCCTATCCGCTGCTGGTACCGGAACGGTATGTCGACGCGAGGGGCATGACGGTCGCTCCTGCCGCCGGGGACGGTCGAACGGTGACGCCGCTGGCGCGCGGAGGGACGACGGTGGCCGTGCTCATCCACCGCCAAGGGTTGCTCGACGATCCGGGATTGATCGAGGAGGTCGTATCCGCTGCCAGGATCGCTCTGGAGAACGAGCGACTCCAGGCCGAGGTTCGCGCCCAGCTCGAGGACCTGCGCGCCTCTCGGGCTCGTATCGTGGCGACCGGCGACGCCGAGCGACGGCGATTGGAGCGGGACCTGCACGATGGCGCCCAGCAGCGCCTCGTCGGCCTCTCGCTCGCGTTGCGCCTGTTCCGCACTCAGCTCGGCTCGGATCCTGACCCGGACGTCGTTTCCCGGATCGACGAAGCAGAGGATGAGCTTCGCCTGTCCATCGACGAGTTGCGCGACGTGGCGCATGGCATCTATCCGGCGGTTCTCGCCGATGAAGGGCTGGCCGCTGCGGTGGAGGCACTCGCCGACCGCTCCTTCATTCCCGTTCGTGTCGTTACGATCCCGGACGAGCGGTTCCAGAGCCCGGTGGAGGCTGCCGCTTACTTCTTCATCGCTGAGGCCATCGGGCCGATCGCTTCATCTGCCGGAGCGACAAGCGTGTCCGTGGCCGCCGAACACATCGACGATCGGCTCCTGGTGAGGGTCTCCGAGGTGGAAGCGGGCGCCCCAGATCCAGACGTGCAAGCCTTGCTCGTTGATCTTGCGGACCGGGTGGGTGCGCTGGACGGCCAGACGAACGTGAGTCAAGGTCCCGGGCGAGGATTCACGCTACGAGCGGAGATCCCATGCGGATCGTGATCGCTGATGACGCGATGTTGATGCGGGAAGGGACCGCCCGTCTCCTTCAGGACGCCGGGTTCGACGTGGTGGACAAGGTGGACGACGCGCAGAAGCTCATGCGGGCGGTTGCGGTTGAGCGCCCGGACGTGGCCATCATCGACATCAAGATGCCGCCGACCCACACGAACGAGGGGCTGGTCGCAGCGGAGGAGATCCGTCGGTCGCACCCGCGCACTGGGGTCTTGGTCCTCTCCCAGTACCTGGAGTCCAGCTACGCCGTGCGCCTGCTAGAGCAGCATCCGGAGTCGGTCGGCTACCTGCTGAAGGAGAGAGTCTCGGACATCGCCGTCCTAGCGGACGCGCTCGTACGCATCTCCGAGGGCGAGTGCGTGCTGGATCCCACGATCGTGGCTCGCCTGGTCAGGCGACCTCGCGGCACGGGTCCCCTCGACGAACTCACAGAACGCGAACGCGAGGTGCTCGCCCTCATCGCAGAGGGTCGCTCGAACCAGGGCATTTCCAAGGTGCTGGTGCTGAGTCCGAAGACCGTCGAGGCTCACGTCGGCCGCATCTTCTCGAAGCTCGGTCTGGACGAGACTCGGGACTATCACCGCCGTGTCCTTGCGGTGCTGGCCTTCCTGAAATCCTGACCGGATCTGGTGGGCGCTGAGGGTTTCGAACCCCCGACCTCTGCCTTGTAAGGGCAGCGCTCTACCGCTGAGCTAAGCGCCCATGGTCCACGCGGGCTCGACCGATTCGCCGCGGACATGACCACACGCCCGACACACGACCTGGCCGAGCATCGCGGACAGCCGGGTCGCCCCGCAGGACTCGCACCGGTCCAGCTGGACCGCCCAGTCCGGGCGCTCCTCCTGGCACGTCGGGCACACCAGCACCTGGTGTCCTCCCGAGGTCGCCCGCACCCACGGCCGCTCGCGCTTGTCGGGGTCGTAGGTGGGGCGGCCGCAGAGGAAGCATCCCGGCCGGGGTCCCGGCATCGCCGGCTCTTCGCTCGAGCTCACGGGTGGCAAGGATAGCCACCCCGGCGACCGGTCAAACGGGGGTCTCGAACCCCTCGCCAGCGCGGTGGACGCGCGTGCCTCTCGCGTCGCGCACCATCGCCCCTCCCCGCCCGAACACCCGCCACCGAACCCCGTCGCCGAGGATCGCCGTGCGCTCGTCGATCCCGACGAACGTCGTTCCCCTCGGCCGGCGCGACATCACGAACGGCCGCACACCCGGGATGAACCGCACCTTGTCCCAGTGCACGCCGAAGGAGACGCTCGGGACGAGTCCGAGCCCGAAGGTCCAGCCCACCTCGACACCGCGCTCTCGGCGCTGCTCTCGGGACTGACTCGCCACCATCGCGCCCGCGCTGCAGCCCGCGAACACGGTGCCGTCGTCGAGCGCGCGCATCAGCGTGTCCCACACCCGCGTGCCGAAGATCGCCTCGGCCAGACGCTGGGGCTTGCCGCCGGAGAAGAAGACCATCGCCGCGCCTTCGAGCTCGCGGGCCAGATCCTCGCGCTCGGCGTCCTCGCGCCGCTTCACGGGGACCAGCCGCGCCTCGAGCCCCATCGCGCGGTAATGCTCGAGCCCCATCCGGCCCCACCGCTCGAACACCTCGTCGCCCTCGGAGGCACTCGCCGTGGGCAGGATCGCGATGTGGCCGGTGCGACCGCCGATGGCGGCCCGCTCGACCTCCTCGGACCAGGGCTCGAACTCGCCCGAGCCCATCAGCAGGAACGAGCGGGGGGACACCACCCGGCGAGGGTACCTAGGATGGGGTGAGGAGGTGTGGGCGGATGGATCGAGCACAAGCGGAACACGGGAAGTTGAAGACCCTCGAGGCGGCGGGCGACGTCCACCTCGAGCGGGCGCTGGTCGGCATGGTGAGCGCGCGCGATGTGCAGCTGACCCAGGCGGTGGCCGGCCCCGTCGCGGCTCAGGGGAACCTGACGCTCACGCAGGCCGGCTGCGGACCGGTGCTGGCGCGAGGCGACGTCTCGATCCGTCAGGGCGGTTGCGGGCCCATGCTCGTCGGCGGCGACGTCTCCATCGAGATGGGCGGGACGCAGAGCGTGCTCGCGGCCGGCGGGGCGACGCTCGGCCGGGGATCGTGGGTGGGCCTGGTCGTCTCGCCGAAGGTGACGGTGCAGCCCGGGGCGAAGGTGCTGATGAACACGGGCCAGGCGCTTGCGTTCGGCGCGGGTCTCGGCGCCATGGTCGCGCTGTTCGCCCGGCGCCGCCGGTAGCGGTTATCCGGCCTCGGCGTCGGCGAGCCGGCGTGCGAGCACGGGCAGCATCGCGACCGCGATCCGTGGGTCCTCTTCGAGGAGTTCACGGAACGCCTGTCGCCCGATCGCCAACCCCCGGACACGGGTCGTCGCGCGGACGCGGGCCGTCCGCGTGACGCCCTCCGCGAGGAGCGCGAGCTCGCCGACGAAGTCCCCGGCGCCGAGCTCGACCGTGGCGTGCGGCAGTTCCACGGTCACCGTGCCCTCCATGAGGAGGAACATGCCCGCGCCCGGCTGTCCGTGCTCGACGAGGACGTGGCCCGCCGGCACGTCGAACTCGGTGGCCACGGCCGCGATCCGGACCAGCGTCGCCTCGTCCGAGCCCGCGAGCAGCGGCACCGCCCGAAGGCGGTGGACCGCCCCCGGGTCGTTCATGTCCACGCCCCTCCCCGATCGGCCGCACCCACCGGCTCGAGCATCTTCCCACCGGGGCGGTGCCGGCCGCCAACGCCCCGTGCGCGCCACACTGCCACCGTCGTGACACCGAGCCCGAACACGGCCCCGCCGAACCACACGAAGCCCCCGACGTACGGGATCGCCGAGGCGCCGGAGACGATCGCCCACCCGATGAGCAACGCCACGACTCGCCGCCGAGGTTCGCTCCACAGCAGCCGCCCGAGGACGAATGCGCTCCACGCGAACCCGACCGAGTAGATGAGGAACAGCGCGAGCAGCAGCGCGATCCCGAACGGCAACCCGATCAGCGTCACGAGCGAGAGCACGCCGATGACCGGCAACCCCACGAACGCCGCCGCGCCACACGCGAGGGAGGCCCACGGCGCGGACGCCGCGGCCCGGGAGACCGCATCCGCCCCGAGGGGCGCGACGAGGAGCAACAGCAGTCCCAGCGCGAGCGTCGAGATCGCGACCGCGAGCCATGCGGCGAACCTGCCGAACACGTCGATCGGCGTGCGGAACGTGAACGCAGCGCCCTGACGGACGTCCCCCTCGATCCGAGCGCCCTGCTCGATCTGCACGCGGTCTCGCGCGAGGACGTCCCCGAGAACCTGGGCGTCGCGGCCGATCGTCACGGGCCCGTTGATGCTGACCACGCTCCCGCTCACCTGACCGGTGACGTCGATCCGCCCGTCGATCACCACGACGTCGCCCCGGACGATGCCCGCGACGACGACCGTCCCGTGCAGGACGACGACCTCGCCGACGGCCTCGCCGCGCCGCACCAGCACGTCGCCGGACAACACGATCTGGTCGCGCGGTTCCTCGGTCTCGAGCGGTCCCGTCGCCCCGGTCCCGGTCTCGGGTGCGGGGAACACGTCCTGCCCGAGGGCGGACCCCGACGTGAGCCACGACGCGCCCGAGAGAGCGCCGAAGACGACGACGGGGACGACGATGCGAGCGGCGCGGGACACGTTCGCATCCTACCGGCGGGTCCCGGCGCGTCCGCGGTTCGCGGTACCGTGAACCGCGTGAGCCTCGACCGCTTCTCGCCCGCCGTCCGGGCATGGTTCGACGCCTCCTTCCCGGCGCCCACGCCGGCGCAGGAACAGGGCTGGCCGGCGATCGCCAGCGGCCGCCACACGTTGATCCTCGCCCCGACCGGGTCGGGCAAGACGCTCGCCGCGTTCCTGTGGGCGCTCGACCGCCTGGCGACCGAGCCGCACCCAGCGCCCGAGCGCGCCTGCCGGGTGCTCTACATCTCGCCGCTGCGAGCGCTCGCCGTGGACGTCGAGAAGAACCTGCGCGCGCCGCTCGCCGGGATCGAGCTCGCCGCCGAGCGCCTCGGCGAGCACGTCCACAAGCCCCGCGTCGCGATGCGCACCGGCGACACCTCAGCAGCCGAGCGTCGGCGCATCATCGCCAAGCCGCCCGACGTGTTGATCACCACGCCCGAGTCCCTCTACCTGATGCTGACGTCGCAGGCGCGCGAGGTGCTCCGCGGCGTCCGCTGGATCATCGTCGACGAGATCCACGCGATGGCGGGGAGCAAGCGCGGCGCCCACCTCGCGCTCTCGCTCGAGCGCCTCGAGGAGCTCGCGGACGAGCCGCCGCAGCGCATCGGCCTGTCCGCCACGCAGCGTCCGCTCGACGAGATCGCGCGGTTCCTCGGCGGCCAGACCGAGGACGGCCCGCGGCCCGTGACGATCGTCGATGCCGGCCATCGCAAGCCGATGGAGGTCGAAGTCGTCGTCCCCATCGAGGACATGTCGGAGCTCGGGACCGTGCAGGAGGCGACCGCGCCCGGCGTCGCCCCCGAGCGCATGAGCATCTGGCCCGCGATCCATCCTCGGCTGCTCGAGCTGATCCGGGCGCACCGCTCCACGATCGTGTTCGTGAACGCCCGCCGGATGGCCGAGCGCCTCGCGGCGCGGCTGAACGAGCTCGCGGGCGAGGACCTCGTGCGCGCGCACCACGGTTCGATCGCGCGAGAGCAGCGCCTGCAGATCGAGGACGAGCTGAAGCGCGGAACGCTTCGCTGCATCGTCGCCACCAGCTCGCTCGAGCTCGGCATCGATATGGGAGCCGTGGACCTCGTGATCCAGGTGGAGTCGCCGGGGTCCGTGTCGCGAGGGCTGCAGCGGATCGGCCGAGCCGGCCACCGGGTCGGCGAGCCGAGCCGCGGCACGGTCTTCCCGAAGTACCGAGGCGACCTGCTCGAGGCCACGGTCGTGGTCCGCCGGATGCTCGACGGGCTGATCGAGGAGACGCGCTACCCGCGCAACCCCCTCGACGTGCTCGCCCAGCAGATCGTCGCGATGTGCGCGGTCGATGAGTGGACGGTGGCCGATCTCGCGCGGGTCGTGCGGCGCGCGGCCAACTTCGCCGAGCTCTCCGACGACGTGCTGCGGGCGGTCCTGGACCTGCTCTCGGGCGTCTACCCCAGCGACGACTTCTCCGACCTGCGGCCCCGGGTCGTCTGGGACCGGCGGAGCGACACGCTGCGGGCCCGCGAGGGCGCGGGGCGGGTGGCGATCGCGAACGCCGGCACGATCCCGGACCGCGGCCTGTTCGGCGTGTTCACGGCGGACGGGCGCCGCGTGGGCGAGCTGGACGAAGAGATGGTGTACGAGAGCCGGCGCGGTGAGGTGTTCGTCCTCGGCGCCACGTCGTGGCGGATCGAGGACATCACGCTCGACCGGGTGGTGGTCTCGCCCGCGCCGGGCGAGCCGGGCAAGATGCCATTCTGGCACGGCGACAAGCCGGGGCGTCCGCTGGAGCTCGGCCGGGCGATCGGCGAGTTCACGCGCGAGCTCGCGGCGGAGCCGCACGAGGACGCCGTCGGCCGCCTGCGCTCGGAGTTCGGCCTCGATGCGCTCGCCGCCGAGAACCTCGTTTCGTACCTCGATGACCAGCGCGAGGCGACCGGTGTGCTCCCCGACGACCGCACGATCGTGATCGAGCGCTTCCGCGACGAGCTCGGCGACTGGCGCGTGTGCGTCCTCACGCCGTTCGGGGCGCGCGTGCACGCGCCGTGGGCGATGGCCGTCGAGGGCACGCTCTCCGAGCGCCACGGCCTCGACGTCCAGGTGCTGTGGAGCGACGACGGCATCGCGATCCGCCTGCCCGAGTCCGAGGAGCGGATCCCCGTCGAGGACCTGCTGCCGGACCCCGACGCTATCGAGGAGCTCGTCGTCGCGCGACTACCGGCCACGGCGCTGTTCACCAGTACTTTCCGCGAAGCGGCCGCGCGCGCGCTCCTGCTCCCCCGCCGACTCCCTGGACGTCGAACGCCGCTGTGGCAGCAACGCCGGCGGGGGGCCGACCTGCTGGAGGTGGCCGCTCGCTATCCGAGCTTCCCGATCCTGCTCGAGGCAACGCGCGAGGTGGTCCGCGACGTGTTCGACCTCCCGGCGTTGAAGGAGGTCCTCGGCGACGTCCGGGCCCGTCGCATCCGCGTAGTCCCCGTCGACACGGCGAGGTCGTCGCCGTTCGCACAGTCGCTGCTGTTCCAGTGGATCGCCGCGTACATGTACGCGTCCGACGCGCCGCTCGCGGAGCGGCGGGCCGCAGCGCTGGCGCTCGACCGCGACCTGCTGCGCGAGCTCCTCGGCTCCGAGGACCTCCGCGAGCTGATCGACGCCGACGCGCTCGCACAGCTGGAGCTGGAGCTCCAGGCACTCGCCGAAGGACGCCGCGCGCGATCGCCCGACGACGTCCACGACCTGCTCCGCCGTCTCGGCGACCTCTCGCCCGCGGAGGTCGCGGCGCGCGCGGCGGGCGACGCCGACGCGTGGCTCGAGGAGCTCCGGCACGACGCTCGCGCGATCGAGCTCCACGTCGCCGGCGAGGAACGGCTGGTCGCGGTCGAGGACGCGGCACGCTACCGCGATGCGCTCGGCGCGGCGCTGCCCCTCGGGATCCCCTCGGCCTTCGCCGAGCCGGTGGCGGCGCCCCTCGAGGGCCTGGTCGCCCGCTACGCGCGGACGCACGGCCCGTTCCACCCGGACGACGTCGCGACGAGGCTCGGCGTCCCGCGCGAACGCGTGGTGGGCGCGCTCGCCGCGCTGGAGTCCGGGGGACGGATCGTCCTCGGCGAGTTCCGCCCCGGCGGCTCGGAGCGCGAGTGGTGCGACGCCGACGTCCTTCGTCTGCTCCGCCGCCGCTCGCTCGCCGCGCTCCGCAAGGAGGTCGAGCCGGTCGATGCCGGAGTGCTCGGGCGGTTCCTGCCGGAGTGGCAGAGCGCCACGCGGCCCCGCAGCGGGCCCACCGCGCTGCTCGAGACGATCGCGCAACTCCAGGGGGCCTCGATCCCGGCGTCGATCCTCGAGACCGACGTGCTCGGTTCGCGTGTGCGGGGCTACCGGCCGGCCGACCTCGACGCGCTCTGCGCCAGCGGGGACCTCGTGTGGACCGGCGCCGGCGGGATCGCGGCCGACGACGGCCGCGTGACCATCGCGTTCCGGGACCGGCTGCGGCTGATCGCGCCGCCCGGACCCGCAGAGCCACCTGCGGGAGCTCTCCACGACGCCCTGCGGGGGCACCTCGGCGAGCGGGGCGCGTCGTTCTGGCCGGACCTGCTCGGCGCGGCCGGCGTCGCCGACGAGGCCGAGGTCCTGGGCGCGCTCTGGGACCTCGTCTGGGCGGGCGAGGTCACGAACGACACGCTCGCGCCCCTTCGGGCCTACCTGCTCCGGCGGCCGGCGCGCGCCAAGGCGTCGGCCAAGCCGCGTCCGGGTGCCATCCGCCGCGCGGGCCCGCCCGCCGCCGCCGGCCGCTGGTCGCTCGTCGCCTCGCTGCTCGAGCCGGCTCCCTCGGCGACCGAGGCCGCGCACGCCCGGGCGATGCAGCTGCTCGACCGCCACGGCGTCCTCACGCGCGAGGCCGTCCTCGCCGAGGGCGCCCCGGGCGGCTACGCCGGCGTGTACGGCGTGCTCCGCGCCCTCGAGGAGTCGGGCGCGGTGCGACGCGGGTACTTCGTCGACGGGCTCGGGGTGGCGCAGTTCGCGCTCCCGGGCGCCGTGGACCGGCTCCGCGACCTGCGCGACGAGGCCGAGCGCGGCGTGGCGACCCTGGCGGCCGCCGATCCGGCCCAACCCTACGGGGCCGCGCTCCCGTGGCCGGAGGGACCGGGCCACCCGGCGCGCGTCGCGGGCGCCTACGTCGTCATCTCGCGCGGAGAGCTCGCCGCGTACCTCGAACGCGGCGGCCGGACCCTCCTCACGTTCGAGGCCGGCGCCGACGGAGCCTGGACCGACGCGATCGCCTCCCTGGTCAAGGACGGCCGGGTGCGGCGCCTCGAGATCGCCCGGATCGACGGGGCCCCGGCGATCGGGTCGCCGTTCGCCGAGGCCCTGCGGGCTGTCGGGTTCGCCGAGGGCTACCGCGGCCTAGTCATGCGCGGCTGAGCCCGGCGGACGCCCGACAGCTCCCCCGTGCTCGGCACCCCCCAGCGACTAGCATGGGCCCCGATGCCATCCCCCCGGCAGCGCTGATGATGACCTCGACACCCGGCAGCGAGCTCCGGCGCCTCCGGGCCCTGGTCGGCGACCTCGACGCGGTCGTGTGGGAGGCCGACGCTGCGTCCGGCAAGCTCACCTTCGTCAGCGAGGGCGCTCGCGAGATCCTCGGGTTCCCGCCGAAGGCCTTCACGCATGAGCCGAGCTTCTGGGCCGACCACATCCACCCCGACGACCGCGAGTCCGCGGTCAAGGAGTTCATGGCCGGGGTCGAGGAGGGACGTCCCCACGACACCGAGTACCGGTTCCTGCACAAGGACGGCTCCGTGGTGTGGCTCCGCGACATCGGCCACGCGGTCACCGACCTGGAAGGCAATCCCGTCGTCGTTCGGGGTCTGCTGGTGGAGATCACCCAGCAGAAGTTCGCCGAGGAGCGCCGCAGCGAGGTGGAGCAGCGGTACCGACGGCTGGTCGAGCAACTCCCGGGGGTGGTCTACCTCGAGGACGCCGACCCCAAGGCCCAAGGGCCCGGCAGGGTCACGTACGTGAGCCCGAACGTGGAGCAGATCCTCGGCTTCACGCAGGACGAGTGGCTGGGCGACCCCGCCGGCTGGGTCGACCGCCTGCATCCCGACGACGTCCCCAAGCTCCGGCGGGCCTACGACGAGCTGGTGCCGACCGGCGCGCCGTACAGCGCGGAGTACCGGATGTTCACGAAGGACGGCCCCATCGTGTGGATCCACGACCAGGCGGTCCTGGTCCGCGACGACGACGGGCGGCCCCTGTTCTGGCAGGGCGTGATGCTCGACGTCACCGAACGCGTCGATGCCGAGCGGGCCCTGAAGTCCGAGCGCGAGCAGGCCGCCGAGCTCCGCGCGCTGGACGAGATGAAGAACACGTTCCTGCAGGCCGTCTCGCACGACCTTCGGACCCCGCTCGCCGCGATCCTCGGGTTGGCCGTCACGCTCGAGAGCAACGGCGACCAGCTCGAGCCCGAGGACGCACGCGACCTGGCCGCCCGCATCGCCGCCAACGCACGCAAGCTCGACCGGCTCGTGACCGACATGCTCGACTTGGACCGTCTCTCGCGCGGGATCGTCGAGCCGAACCTCGAGTCCGTGGACCTCGGCGCCCTCGTGGCTCGGGTCGTCCGGGAGTCCGAGGCGACCACCGGCCGGGAGGTGGGCGTGGAGACCCAGCCGGTCACCGCGCAGGTGGACGTCGCCAAGGTCGAGCGGATCGTCGAGAACCTGCTCGCGAACGCGGTCCGCCACACCCCGGCCGAGGCCGGCATCTGGGTCCGTGTCGAGCCCGAACGCAGCGGCGCACTCATCGTCGTGGAGGACGCCGGTCCGGGCGTCGACCCGGAGCACCGCAAGGAGATCTTCCAGCCGTTCCGCCAGGGCGCCGGCGCGCCGGAGCACTCGCCCGGCGTCGGCGTCGGGCTCGCACTCGTCGCCAGCTTCACCGAGCTCCACGGCGGCCGAGCGTGGGTCGAGGACCGCGCGGGTGGAGGAGCATCGTTCCGCGTGTGGCTACCGGCGAGCGCCGCGGCCTGAGCTAGCCGTCGCGCCGCAACACGCCACGTAGGTGGAACCGCCGCGGGACCTCCCGCGTCGCCATCTCGAGCTCGTACGACAACGTGTCGCCCTCGACGCGGATCCGCCGATGGAGCTCGGTGACGGGCGACCCGGTGGTGGCCAACGCGACCGCGGTGCTCGCGACGTCGATGACCGAACCCGAGACGGTGCCTTCTGCGACCTCGGCGACCCCGAGCGGATGCGCGAGGACCAGGTCGACCCTCCCGGGGCCGACCGGTCGCACGAACCCGCGCTCGAGATGGATCGGCGCATGGTCCTCGGGCGACCAGCTCCGCTGCGTGTAGAGGAGGAACGGATCGCCGACGTGCTCGAAGATCATCTCCTCGCCGTAGCGGAAGTCCCCGGCACCGGGCCAGACGCCTTCACCCTCGCCGCGCCAGGTGCCGAGCAGGAACGTGATCTCGGCGAGGTCGTGGTGGGGGGCGGGGTCCATCGCGCGGGAACGCTAGCACGCGCCCCTGTGCCGGCCGGATGAGTTGGTAGCGTGGTCGCCACGATGCCACGGGTGGTCCGCTTCAACGTCACGCCGGTGAAGTCCACGTTCCTGCACCACCCCGAGGAGCTCCGCCTGGAGGAAGGCGGCCCCGTCGGCGACCGCCGGTTCTTCTTCGTGGACGGCGACGGCCGCCGGTTCTCGGGCGCGACCAAGTCGCCCCTGCTCCCGATGCGCGCGGACTACGACACCGCGACCGACGTGCTCACGCTCACGCTCCCGAACGGTGTCGAGGTCTCCGGCCGCGCCGAACCCGACGGCGAGCCGCTCGAGGTCGACTTCTACGGCCGGATCGTCGCCGCCCACGTCGTGGACGGCGCGTTCACCGAGGCCCTGTCGACCTACGCGGGCCACGAGGTCCGCCTGGCACGCCCCGACCACGAGGGCGCGGCGATCGACGTTCGCCCCGTCACCCTGGTCTCGCTGGAGTCCGTCGCGGAGCTCGCGAGGCAGGGCGGGTACGACGGGACGCTCGATGCGGCGCGCTTCCGCATGACGATGGAGATCGAGGGCGTCTCGGCCCCGCACGAGGAAGACACGTGGCACGGTCGCGAGGTCCGCATCGGCGAGGCCGTGATCAAGGTCGAGGACCCGGTCCCGCGTTGCGTCGTCACCACGTTGAACCCTCAGACCGCCGAACGGGACTTCTCCACGCTCCACGTGATCAAGGCGTACCGGGGCGTCTCGCCGGGCGGCGACTTACCGTTCGGCGTTTATGGGGCGGTCGTGCAGCCCGGCACCGTTCGACTGGGTGACGAGCTCGAACCCTTGGCGTGACCATCCGCGAGATGTGGGCCGACCACGACCTCCTCAGGCGAGGGCCCAGACCACGGAGGCGACACTCACCGGGTCGGTGACGCCCTTCAGCGAAGCCTCGCGAGGATCCGACGCCGGGACGTCCCCGGCGTCGGCAAGCGTCTCGATGGTAGCGAGGATCTCCCCGTCACCGGCCAGGGCCGCCACCCGCGCCGCCACGTGCACGGCCACGCCGCTGTAGTCGTCACCTCGCCGGCTCGCCTCGGCAGCGTGCAGACCGATGCGGACCGAGAGGGCGAACCCGCTGGTCCTGCGGTGCTCCACGAGCGTCTGCTGGATCGCGATCGCGCACTCGATCCCCCGTCGGGCCGAGTCGAACGCAACGAAGAACCCGTCGCCGGTGGAGTGGACGACCTCGCCGCCGCTCCTTGCGAACAGGGTGCGTAACGCGTCGTCGTGCCACTGCAGGAGGCGTTCCCAGGACTCGTTGCCGAGGAGCTCCGCCAGGTTCGTCGACCCCACGATATCCGTGAACATGAAGGTCTTGCGTGTCTGGATGGGGGCGGCTCTCCGTTCGGCCGCGGTCTGCATCGCTCTCTCCGCCTCCGCCGCGTCGAGCATCGCGCCCAGGCGAACGAACTCGTCGCGGGCCACGCCGAGCTCCAGGTCGGCCGCATCGTCATCGCGCATCGCCCGCAACGCCGACGCGAGCAGGGCCCGACTCCTCGCGACCTCGTACGGGGCGGCGACCTCGAGCCAATGACGGATCGCGACCCGGATCTCCTGGGCCGCCGCGGCGTGGTCGCCCTCAGCAAGGAGCACCCGTCCGAACGCCTCGTGTTTGCGGGCGTGGAGGGCGGGCGAATCGTAGCTCTGGACGAGTCGTTCCAGCTCTTCGGCCGCCTGCCGCCCGAGCGCCGGGTCGCCTGCGGCGATCGCGATCTCGATCTGGGCCGGGAGCAGCCGGGCGCGGGCCCACTGATCCCACGTCTGCTGCTCGACCGCGGAGTTGATCGCCACGAGGGCCGCCCGCGCCTTCCCTTGGGCAAGACGGATCAGCGCCATCCCGGGCTCCGGCGATCGTCCCAAAGCGTGTGCCTGGCGGATCGCCTCCTCGGCGCCCTGGAGGTCTCCCATCCGCAGCCTGATCTCTCCGATCGCGTAGAAACCGTCGGCGAGCGGGACGATCGCGTCGAACCCGGCGAGCTCGTCGGTGGCTCGCCCGAGCTCCTCAACCGCGCGCTCCCAGGCGCCGCTCAAGGCCACGACCTCGGCTCGGTGCACCCGGCAGACACCGGGGAACCCGGAGACCGACCGGCGCTCGCACCACCGCTCGGCCGCCTCGGTCCACTCGCTGGCCCGCCGGTAGTCACTCAGGTCGCGGCATGCTGCGATCATGGTGCAGTACGTGACGCCGGTGACGAACGGAGACAGCTCGCCGTTCACGGCGGCGATCGTGGCCTCCTCCATCAGGGCGAACCCGTCGGACGTCTCACCCGTGGCGATCCTGAGGGAACCGAGCAGGGTGAGTGCCGTCGCTTGCAGGTCGGCGTCGCCGACCCGCGCGCCGATCTGGACGGCCCGCTCGGCCAGTTCGATCGCGGTGTCGATATCCCCCGCTTCCCTCGCGCCTTCGCTGCGACACAACGCGACGTAACCGTGTGGGTAGCTCTCCGCCTCGCCTTCCAGGAGCCGCTCACCCCGGCGCATCCACGCGGAGGCGATGGATGGCTTTCCCCGGTACGCGTATCCCTGCGTGAGGCTGAGGGCCAGGTAGGCCGCTCGTATCCGATCCCCGTCGGCGAGGTACGCCTTGAACGCCCGCTCCTTCACATCCGTTGCAAGATCCGCGTGTGCCGTGAACCACGCGGCCTCCGCCAGGGACTCGAGGTCGGGACCCGAGAGGTCAGCGCCCTGATCGGCACGGGAGAAGAGCTCGAACGCTTCGCCCCACGCGTGCCGGCTCAAGGCCTCCCGAGCGGCATCCGGCAGGTCAAACGTCGTGGGTTCGATCGGCACAACCGACTCCTCGTCGCGGCGACCCCGTCACTATCTCAAGTGCGCCCCGGAAGCCCCGTTCGACCGCGATCAGCGGCACCTTGCTGTTCGCCGACCGTGGGGCGGCCAGGACTTGAACCTGGAACCAACAGATTATGAGTCCGTTCGAGCGGTGCAGGTCAGACCGCGTGCACCCCCTCCGACCAGGGAATACTAGCCACAGGACTACCCGATAGTACCCGTCCATTCGCAGCATCTGACGGGACAGAGACGGGACAAGACCGAGGGCTGAGGAGGTCGGGAGCATGAGGTTTTACATCTATGAGAATGGCGAGCCCGGGTACATCCGCGGTGTGGTGGCGCTCAGCGAGATCGCCGTGAAGGAGCTGAACGTCGGACACTGGGGTCGGGACACGGAGGCCATGACACGGGAGGAGCTCCTCGGATTCCGCTTCGGCAAGGCGGCGTTGGAGGCATGGAGAGCGGGGACGATCGCGCCCTCGACCTCGGAGTGACGTCTTCCGTGTCAGGGAAAGGCGGTGGCAATGGTGACGGGTTGCGTTCATGTCTCGTCCGGCAGTAGCGTTGGGCCGAGTCCGCAGGAGGAAAGGCAGGGAAATGGGTGATCATCCGAACGCCGAGGCGTTGCGGAAGGGATACGAGGCGTTCGCGGCCGGGGACATGGAGAAGGTCGCGTCGCTCTTCGCCGACGACATCGCCTGGCACCAGGCGGGCAACGGCCCACTCTCGGGAGACCTCGCGGGTAAGGACGCGGTCTTCGGGACCTTCGCGCAGCTCGCCGAGCTCACCGCGGGAACGTTCGGCCAGGAGATCCACGGCCTGCTCGCCGACGACGAGCACGCGGTGGTCATGGTCGAGTCGTGGTGGGAGCAGCCGCATAAGTACCGGGGCAAGGGCGTACACGTCTGGCACGTGAAGGATGGCATCGCCACCGAGGCGTGGCTCACGGGCCAGGACCAAGCGGCCGCCGATGCTGCGTTGACCCCCTAGAAGCAGGCTCCAGACCACCCAAGGGCCCCCGAGACGCCCAAGTCCGGCTGCGTGGAGCCCTAAATGCGACGGCGCTCGGAACTCCGACCGGGACAGGGCGCGTGGGCACGGACTTTGTTAGTGGGGGCTAGAGGACTTGAACGTCTGACCTCTTCCGTGTCAGGGAAGCCCAGGCAGGGTCTCTCACCTGCGGCGACCCATGTTCACGCTGGTCAGCGCACTCACAGCCGTTGACAGGACTAGTCACGGTTCCGGTATTTCACGGCCGTCCTGCGGCACGTCTGCGGCACGTTCTCCCCTTCCGACTCGCGGCTGTCCGTAGTATCGTCCGCGGCGGGGCTAGGGTCTGCAGCCTGAACGGCCGGGTTTCCCTCCGCCTGCCCCGCCACAACGACGGGAGCGACAGGGAGGTCGCCAAGCGTGTCCCGCGACGTGGCGATGCTCGATCCTGACCTGAGGTGAGCCGCCTCCCCGCGGACGTCGTGGCGGCGCTCGTCGGCGTCGTCTGGGCGCTCGTCGGCGTCTTCTGGGCAGTGCTCTCGCGCTGGGAGAACTCCCACGTCACCGTTGCGCGCCGGCGGGAGCTCGACGCGCAGAAGGCTCGTGGTGTCTCGCGGGGCCTCCGAGCGTGGCGGGTGACGATGGTGGTGCTCGTCGCGTCGATCCCGCTGCTGTTCGTGATCGACCGCTTCGTCTACCCGCTCGAGGTCGTGTACTCGACGACGCTCTCGTTCTTCGCCGGTCCGGACCTCGTCCTGCAGGTCGCGGGCGTGGTGCTCTGCGTCATCGGCCTGACGATCCTCATCGGCGTGGGCCGCAAGCTCGCGATCAACGTCTACCGGCTGGCCGTCGACGAGCGAGCCCTGATGACGACCGGCGTGCACCGCCACGTGCGGCATCCCTTCTACATCCACTTCTTCCTCGTGCCGGTCGGAACGTTCCTCGTGAGCCTGAACTACCTCGCCTTGCTCGTCGTCGTCCCCTACTCGATGGTCTGGGAGCCCAGACCGGTGACGTTGTGGATGCGCGACGAGGAGGCCGACCTGCGACGGCGGCACGGAGCCGAGGCCGAGGCGTATCTGCATCGGACCGGCAGGGTATTTCCTCGCCTGCGGCGACGCTGAAAGCGGGAGCGACTCGGACCGGCCCTCGTGGCCTCGTCCTCTGGCTCGTCCGTCACGGCGAGGGACCCGGTGGACCTTTCGAGTTCTAGGTTCGTGAGCCTCCCGTTGGTCGGCGGGGGGACCTCCGCGCAGCAACATGCCATCTTCGCTTGAGGCCGAAGCGGTCCCATTCCCCGCTGGACTAGCGTTCGCGGAGCAGCCCGATCACGATCGCTCGAGCCGCCTTGTCCTCCTCGAGGTCGATGAGCAACTCGTTCCGCCTTCCGCTCGCGGTTCTGGCTCCCTGCGCTCGAGCGAGTGGGGCTTCCACCTGTCGGCATCCACGTCCTGCGCCACAGCGCGGCTGCGGCGATGATCCACGCCGGAGCCTCTCCAAAGACCGTGCAGATGGTGCTTGGCCACGCGTCGGCGGCATTCACGCTGACCGTGTACGGCCACATCTTCGACGCCGACCTGGACGACCTTGCCACCCGACTCGACGAGGCTGTAGAGACACGACATTTCGTCCGACTGTAGAAGGGGAGGGTCAGATGGCAGATCTAGACAGCGTGTTGCAGAAGATCCTGGACGAAATCGACAAGCACCCCGATGCCCAGGGCCACGCAGGGGGGTCCTGCAGCTAGCGGAGGCGTACGCCTGGATCATCAACCCCGGTCAACCGCACGGCGGGGCGGCGACAAAGACATCCTAGGACGGGACAGAGACGGGACAAGCTGCGATGTGCGATCAACCTCGGCTCATCCATATGGCGACCGACCAGAGGGAACGACCGTGGGGCGGCCAGGACTTGAACCTGGAACCAACAGATTATGAGTCTGCCGCTCTGACCTATTGAGCTACCGCCCCTGCGGGACCATTCTCGCACCCCGGGTAACGGTCGACGCTGCGGAAGCCGGACCTACGAGACCTGGCCGCGAGCTTCGGCGAGCTTGTCCTCGATCTCGGCGAGACGCTCGTCCGCGGAGATCGCCATGTCCTGGAAGCTCTGGCGGAGAGCGGCGAGCATCGTGGCGATGCCGTCGAACGAGCGCTCGAGGTTCGCCATCCGTTCCTCGAGCTCAGCCTTCGCGACCCTGGAGGACGTGGACGACTCGCCCCCCGTCTTCTCGATCTCCTCGGGCGGGATCGTCTCCGCGGGCGCGATGGCCTCCTCGAACTGGACGGCAGCGATCTCGTCGACCTCCATCGCCTCGGGCTCGACCATCGACTCGAGTTCGGCCTCCTGCGCGACGTCGCGTTCGGCCTCGGCGGCGACGAGGTCGATCAGGCGATCGGCTGCGCTCTCGGCGGTGTCGTGCGCCACGTGGTTGGCGACCGCGGGCTCCGCGGCCTCGTCCGGGCTGGCGCCCTCACGCAGGTTCCGTTGGTAGTCGAGGAGCCGTTTCATGATGTCGTCGTGGACGATCCCCGGGGACTCCTCGTCCTTCGCTTCTTCGGTCGTCGGGTCTTCGGTCGTTAGGTCCTCGGGCATGCAGATGTCCTCCGATGCGGGCGGTGCGGAACCGTCATCTTACGAGGCCGTTGGTCCGTGCTCAATCGGCCTTTCGGCACCTCCAGGAAACGGTAGTTCGGCAGGAATCCGCAAGCCCACAGGCACGGACCGGGGCGTAAGATTGCACCGAGAGGGGGGTCACAAGCGTGTTCGGGGTCTTCCAGGACACAGACGCGCAGAGCCGGCACGTACGCGAGCGTGCCGAGGAGGTCCGCCTCTACCTCGAGGAGAACCTCGACAAGGACCTCGACATGAACGCCGTCGCCCGCGCCGCCTCGCTTTCCCCGTTCTACCTGACCCGCATCTTCAAGGCCCGCTACGGCGTCCCACCGTACCGCTACCTCATCGGCCTGCGGATCGGCCACGCGACCGAGCTCCTTCGGGACTCGTCGCTGACCGTGACGCAGATCTGCCATCGATCCGGCTTCAACTCCCTGTCGCACTTCATCACCACCTTCCGGCGTCATACGGGCATGAGCCCGTCTCAGTACCGGCGCATGACGGACTGGCAGCAGGATGCCGGAAGGTTCGGGCAAGGGACCGAAGCCCTCGTCAAACAGCCTCGGCGTAGGGACTTCTGAAGGACCGCGGCGGCCGCCGCGGTCGAAGTCCTCGGGCCGAAGGAGGAGGGCATGCCCAGACGACCTCTGTGGTCCGTCGCGTTCGTCCTGGTGTTCGCGCTCGTCGCGAGCGCCTGCGGCGGTGACGACGGCGACGACACTCCACCGGGTGCGACGAACGGCACCGGCACGACGGGGAGCGAGGAGCTCCCGGTTGGCGGCACGCTGAAGATGGCCTTGCTGTCCGACATGCAGGAGGCGTTCGATCCGCAGAAGGAGTACTACGCGGTGGCGTGGGAGTTCTACCGCTGCTGCCTGCTCCGCACCCTCCTGTCCTACAACGGGGCTACCACCGCCGACGGCGGCGCCGAGGTCCGGCCGGATCTCGCGGCCGCGTTGCCCGAGAGCTCGGCCGACGGCCTCACGTGGACGTTCACGCTGAAGCCGGACGTCACCTACTCGCCCCCGCTCCAGGAGGTGACGGTGACCGCGCAGGACTTCATCCGCGCGATGGAGCGCGAGGCGTGCAGCCAGTGCGCCGCCGGGGGGTACAACTTCTACTACTCGGCGATCGAGGGGTTCGAGGAGTTCGCCGACGGCGAGGCCGACACGATCAGCGGGATGGAGGCCGTCGACGACCTCACCCTGGTGATCCGTACGACCGAGCCGACCGGAGACCTGCCCTACCGGATGGCGATGCCGGCCGCCGCGCCGATCCCGCCGAACCCGGACGACCCCAACGCGCGCCTGGGCGTGGCCGAGGGCCACGACGCCAACTATGGGCGGTTCCTGATCGGGACCGGACCGTACATGTTCGAGGGGACAGACGAGCTCGACTTCACGGTCCCGGCCGAGGATCAAGATCCGGTGTCCGGCTACGACGTCGGCCGCTCGATCGTCCTGGTCCGCAACCCGTCGTACGATCCCGACACCGACGATCTGCGCGAGGGCTACGTCGACCGGATCGAGGTCACGATCGGAGGCGACGAGGCCGACCTGGCGCTGAAGGTGGACGCCGGCGAGATCGACATGGTCTTCGACGGGGTGCCCCCGGCCCAGCAGGTCCAGCGCTACTCGGTCGACCCGGAGCTGTCCGACCAGATCCACTCGGACCCCTCGGACGCGGTGCGGTTCATCGAGATGAACCTGGCAACACCGCCGTTCGACGACGTCCACGTCCGCAAGGCGCTGAACCTCGCGCTGGACAAGGAGGGGTATCGCCAGTTGCGAGGCGGGCCGCTGTTCGGAGAGCTGGCCGGCCACATCATGGTGGACAGCCTCGAGAGCAACCTGTTGGTCGACTACGATCCGTACGCGACGCCGAACGGGCGCGGCGACATCGCAGCCGCCAAGGCCGAGATGGCCCAGTCGGCCTACGACACCGACGGCGACGGCGTGTGTGACGACCCGGTGTGCGACGGGGTCCTCACCTTCACCGACGAGTCCGACCCCTACCCGGACCAGACCGCGCTGCTGCAGCAGAGCCTGGAGCCGCTCGGGATCACCCTGGACACGCAGTCGTTCGAGCGCACCACGATGTACTCGAAGTGCGAGGATCCGAACTCGCACTGGGGCCTGTGCCCCAGCGTGTCGTGGGGCAAGGACTACCCCGATGGGTTCACCTTCGGACCGCCGCTGTTCGGGCAGGCCGCCATCGGACCCGAGGCGTGTTGCAACGACACGTTGGTCGGCATCACACCCGAGATGCTCGAGGAGCGCGGGTACGACGGATCGATCCCGGTCCCGAGCGCCGAGGACCAGATCAACACCTGCATCGCGCTTACGGGCGACGAGCGCGTGCAGTGCTGGGCGGACCTGGACACGTACCTGATGGAGGAGGTCGTGCCCTGGGTGCCCTACCTGTTCGACAACAACGTGGTCGTGGTCTCGCAGCGGGTGGTGGGCTGGAGCTTCGACCAGTTCGCCGGCTTGCCGGCGCTCGACCGCATCGCGCTCGCCGAGGGAGCGGCGTAGCGCGCGTCCCGCAGAGGGAGCAAAGGGAATGGTCCGGAGCTCGGAACGGAGAGAGGGTCAAGGTACCGAGCTCCGGACCTTCCATCTCAGGGTACGGCGGGGCCTCGCGAGCGGACTTGCGGGTCCTTGCCTGGTAGTTGCGGGCCCTTGCCGAGGCCGCGAACCTCGCGTCCGGCTACGATGCGCGCCGTGCCGACCGACCGGGTCCGGGAACGCTGGGAGCGCCGCGATGCCGCCCTCGGCGCCTGGCTGACCCTCGAAGGTCCCGCCTCCGCCGGGGCCGTTGCCGCCGCCGGCTTCGACTGGGTCTCGGTGGATCTCCAGCACGGCACGGCCACGCTGGACACGCTGGCGCCGATCCTCGCCGCCCTGGAGCCAACCGGGGTCACACCGTTCGTCCGCGCGCCGTGGAACGACCCGGCGGTGATGATGCGGGCGCTGGACCTCGGCGCGCGGGGCGTGATCTGCCCGATGGTCGACACCGGCGCCGAGGCCGGCGCCTTGGTGCGAGCGTGTCGGTACCCGCCCATCGGCCGGCGCAGCTACGGCCCGGTGCGCGCGGCGTTCGGCGTCGGACGTGAGCAAACGGAGCGAGCCAACGAGGCCGTCCTCGTGTTCGCGATGATCGAGACCGCCGAGGGGTTCGCGAACCTGGCCGAGATCGCCTCGACCCCCGGGCTCAACGGGCTGTACGTGGGTCCGGCGGACCTGAGCCTCGCCCTCGGGCTTGGATCGTTTGCCGACCTCACGGCTCCCGACCTCCTCGAGGCGCTGGACACGGTCCTCGAGGCCGCGAGTCGGAGTGGCATCGTGGCCGGCGTCCACGCGCCACACCCCGAGCGAGCCCTCGAGATGCAGGCGCGTGGGTTCCGGTTCGTGGGCGTGGCGAGCGACGCCGATCTGCTCCGAGACGCCGCGGCATCTGCCCTGCCCCGCGCACGCCCCGATCGCGCCTAGCGTGCGCGGGTCGGGATCAAGGGATCACCATCACCTCATCCGGCTCCGGTTCCCCTCGGGCGGCCGCCCTCCCGCGAAGGGTGCGTCCCCAGCGGGCTCGTTCATGGAACGCGTTTCGCGGCAATAAGGGCTTGGGGGCGGCTCCGGGTTCGCGATCGCCTCGGGCCTCCTTGCCGACGAAGTGCGCTAATCATGGCTGACATCGGTTCCTTCCTCAGCGACCTCGGTTGCGGAGCGATCGACGGGACCGCCGTCCCTGAGGCCTGCGAGGATAAGGAGGCTCCGCAGTCGCTTCACCAGCCGGGGCCTGGCTTCGATGAGGCAGAGCACCCCGAACACTGCCCACGTCGCCACGATGAGTCGTAGGGGGATCGCGTCGGGGCCGATCAGGAGCATCACGATGCATGCGATCCCGAGTAGTACGACCAGACGATCGAACCACTTGCCTACGGGGCTTCTCGTGGCAACGCGGTGATCGGTGACGAAACGCAGGCGGATGAGACCCACACGGTCGGTTTACCACGAATCGCCCTTCGAAACAGGCCGACCTGCACGTTTGCAGCTCCGGGGGCGGACTTCTCGCAACCTACGGATTGAGTCTGATTCAGGCCGTTTCGAGAGCAAGGGCGAATCAGACCGAAAGTTCATTGACCAGCATCTTTACTGACCAGCCTGGACCGACCTCTTGCAACTTACTGCCGTCCGTCGTGGGACACATGCGGGACACATCCATTCCACTAGCCTCCGCCGCAAGGCAGCTTGGGGTACCGATTGCTTCAGTCCGCTCCCGCTCCTAAGCCGTTGGTGGCGGAACGCCGACCGTGCAGGGGACGACGTGGAGGTTTCTGATCACCTCGATGCCGGTTAACGTAACGACTTTCTCGACCTCATCGTGGACGCCGTGAAGGACGATGCAAGCGTCTGGCGCGACCCTCGCCGCTGCGACGATCGTCTGGATACCGGACGAGTCCATGAACCTAAGTGGCCTCATGTCTACCGTCACCGGGCCTCCGATGGGAAGCGCGTCCCGCAAGGCAGCAGTGAACTCACGCGCATTGGCCAGGTCCAGCTCGCCCGACACGATGAAGCCGTGCCCATCAGGGATGATCTCGAAGGTGCTCATTCTGGCTTCCTCTCACAGTGGTCGAGAGGGCGGCCAGTACGGCGAACGCCGACGGTCCAGGCGACCGATTGTCTCCCAGTCTACTCCCTTTCGTCCCCGAACGACTGCCGACGCAACGGCGATGGGTGCGTGAGATATCAACTCGACCAGGGGTATGGACATCGCGCCATGCCGTCCGCGCGAGGACCCCCGGGTGTGTCGGGCCAGGGGTCAGGGGCAAAGGCTACGGTCTTCGCTTGTGGCGACCTTCCCCGAGATGGAGCTGATGTTGCGGGCCCGTCTGGACTCATTCCCACCGGCCGCCCGCGCCGAGCTGCTCCATGTCCTGATGCTCCCCGACTTCGACCGGGTGGCGAGGATCGGCGAGTTTTACGGAGGACCGACGAAAGGGTTCGCGGAGTTGCTCATCGACCTCGAGGAGGATAGGCGGCCCGAACGGTCGTGGTTGAGATGCTTCGACTTCCTTCGGCACACCAACACTCTTCCCGGCGATAGGCGGTTCCACGAAGCCAGGTCTCGGCCCCATCCATGGCCAGCACTGCATATCGCTCGCGGACGCTCAGAGACGTTGGGGCTGACTGGGCTACCGGCACCAGGCGTCTCGTGAGCTCCGGGGGTGGGACTTGAACCCACAACCTACGGATTAACAGTCCGCCGCTCTGCCGAATTGAGCTACCCCGGAACGGGCGAGGGCAGTCTACCAAGCACCCCCCGGTGGACTAGGCTTGATGCCATGCGATTCCGTACCGGTGTGATCGTCGGCGGCGTGATCGGCTACGTCCTGGCACGTGAACTCGCCAAACGGGACACGAGCGAGCCGCGTCCGGTGAGCGTCAAGGCGGCGATGGAGCGGCATCCGTCGGCCCACCGATTCGCGGACCAAGGGCGACGCCTCGCCGAGCGCGCGGGGTGGAAGGGTCTCGAGGCCGTGCAGCGCGCGCGGGCGACCATCCACCGTCGGCTCGAACCCGACGTCGACGACCTGTCGATGAACTGAGTCCGTCCGAGCGGACCCGCGGCTACTCCAGGTAGTCGCGGAGCTTCTGCGAGCGGCTCGGGTGGCGCAGCTTGGAGAGCGTCTTGCTCTCGATCTGGCGGATCCGCTCGCGCGTGACCCCGAACTCGCGGCCGACCTCCTCCAGCGTGCGCGGGTGGCCGTCGAGGAGACCGAACCGGAGCTGGATCACCTTCTTCTCGCGCTCGGACAGCGTATGGAGAACGGCCTCGAGCTGCTCTTGGAGCAGGATGAAGCTCGCCGCGTCGACGGGGACGACCGCATCCGAGTCCTCGATGAAGTCGCCGAGGTGCGAGTCCTCCTCCTCGCCGATGGGAGTCTCGAGCGACACGGGCTCCTGGCTCACCTTGAGGATCTCGCGCACCTTGTCGGCCGGGATGCCCATCTGACGCCCGATCTCCTCGGGCAGCGGTTCGCGACCGAGGTCCTGCAGGAGCTGGCGCTGGATGCGCACCAGCTTGTTGATCGTCTCGACCATGTGCACGGGGATGCGGATCGTGCGCGCCTGGTCCGCGATGGCTCGCGTGATCGCCTGGCGGATCCACCACGTGGCGTACGTCGAGAACTTGAAGCCCTTGAAGTAGTCGAACTTCTCCACCGCCCGGATCAGGCCGAGGTTGCCCTCCTGGATCAAGTCCAGGAACAGCATCCCGCGGCCCACGTAGCGCTTGGCGATGGAGACCACCAGGCGCAGGTTCGCCTCGATCAGCTTGCGCTTGGCGAGCTGGCCATCGCGCTCGACGCGGCGGAGGAAGTCGTCCAGGTCGTCGCGGGTCTTCGGCTTGTAGGACTTGGAGATCCGGTCGCGGCCGATCCCCTCGACCTTGCCGAACTTCTCCGTCTGGTGATCGCGGATCGCCACGACGGCCTCGGTGACGGCGCGCAGGCGCTTCTGGTCCACGCGGTCGTCCTCGGCCGTGAGCTCGCGGAGCTCCGTGGCGAACTCGCCGGCCTCGATCCGGCGGGCGAGGTCCACCTCCTGCGCTGCGGTGAGGAGCGGGACCTTCCCGATCTCCTTCAGGTACATGCGGACCGGGTCGTTCGTCGGGGCCTTCAGCAGGTCGACGTCGATCGCGCGCTGCACGCCGGCATCCACCTCGTCGCCGGGCACCTCGATGACCTCGATGCCCTCCCCGCGCAGATGCTCCTCGACCTGCGTGAGGAACTCCTCGAGTTGTTCGGGGGTGAAGTCCTCGACCGGGACCGCTTCCAGCAGGTCCTCGGACGTGACGAAGCCACGTTCACGGCCCCTGGCGGTGATCGATTCCTTCGCTTCTTCCAGACCCAGGTCCCGGGCCACTTCGGTCAACGCAGCGCTCCTGAGTGTGGGGATTTGGGGGAGGAACCGTCGGAAGTGTACGGGTTGTGCGCCGGGGTGCCTACGCGGGCACGTGGCGCCGGTCCCGGAGGCGTCGGAGCTCGCCGTCGACACCGATCAGCCGCTGGAACAGCTCGTCGTAGCGTGGGTCGCTGATCGGATTCATCTTCTGCAGCTCCGCACGGAGCGATGCGCTCTTCCGCTTCAGCACGAACTCCTGGAGACGGGCCCACACATCCTCGGCGTACTCCCCCGACGGCTCACCCTGCAGCGGCTCGAGCGCCAGGGCGGAGAGCGCCCGCACGACCTTGTCGTCGCCGGTCCGCGCGACCTCGGCGCCGACGTCGCCGCCCGCGGACACGAGCATGCCGAACAGCTCGCGGTTGCGGACGGTCTGGAAATGGTCGTCGCTGAGACGGGGGGCGAGGCTCCCGAAGGTCTCGAGGTCGCGTGCGAGCATGCGGAGCATCTCCCGCTCCACCTTCTCCTGCGCAGACTCGCGCTTGGTCGCAGCGCCCACCTCGACGGGCCGTCCCGGGGCCCGACGGTCGAGCGCGATCACCACCGAGGCCTCGGTCACGCCAGCGAGCTCGGCCAGCAGGTGAGCGTACTCGGACCTCCGGACGGGATCGTGGAGCCCCTCCAGCAGGGGCACGGCGGCCGCGACGGCGGCGCTCTGGCCCTCGACCGTGCCGAGGTCCATGCGCCCGAGCGTGCGGCGCAGCATGTACTCGACGAGGGGGACGGCGCCGCCCGCGAGCTGGCGCAGGGCGTCGCCCCCGTGCGTCGCCACGAAGTCGGCCGGGTCCTGGCCCTCGGGCAGGATCAGGACGACGGGCTGGACCGGGAAGGTCTCGAGGAACGCGAAGGCGCGCTCGGCTGCCCGCGCGCCGGCCTCGTCCGAGTCGAACGCCAGCACGATGCGCTGCGCGAACCGGGACGCGAGACGGAAGTGACCCGCGCCGAGCGCGGTGCCGCACGTGGCGACGGTGTTCTCGAGGCCCGCGCCGACCATCGCGATCACGTCCGTGTAGCCCTCGACGGCGAAGACCTCGCCCGAGCGCGTGACGGCGGCCTTCGCCCGGTGGAGGTTATAGAGGACCTCGCCCTTGCGGTACACGGGCGTCTCCGGCGAGTTGAGGTACTTCGGACCGTCGTCGCGGTCGCCCGGCAGGATCCGCGCGCCGATGCCGACCGCCTTGCCCGAAAGGTCGTGGACCGGGAACGTGATCCGGCCGCGGAACCGGTCGCGGATGCCACCGTCCTTGTCCTTGATCGCGAGCCCTGCCTCGACGAGGATCTCCGCCGAGTACGACCTCGCGAGCCGGCGGAGCAGGAAGTCCGCGTATCCCGGCGCGTACCCGACGCCGAACGCGACGCACGCCTCCTTGTCCACGCCACGCGACGCGAGATAGCGGCGCGCGTCTTCACCCTCGCGGCCCTCCAGCAGCGTGGCGTGGTAGAGCTCGAACGCCGCCTCGTTCGCCGCGTGCAGGCTCTGGCGCCGGGAGGCGGCGCGACGCTCGGAGGGCGAGTCGCCCTCGTAGCGCAGGGTGATCCCCGCGTCCTTCGCGAGCCGCTCGACCGCCTCGGTGAACTCGAGGTGCTCCACCTCGCGGAGGAACCGGATCGCGTCGCCACCCTGCCCGCACCCGAAGCAGTAGTAGACGCCCTTGGAGGGCGAGACGGAGAACGACGGCGTCTTCTCCGTATGGAACGGGCAGAGCCCGCTGAGGGAGTCATGGCCGCTCTTCTTCAGCGTCAGGTACCCCGACACCAGTTTCACGATGTCCGTGCGCTCGCGGACGGCCGCGAGGTCCTCGTCCCTGATCCTGCCGGCCATGTCGATCCTTCCCCGGTCCTCTGTGCCTCGTTACGGCCCGTCGTCGAACCGCTTCTCGCGCGCTGCCGTCGTTACAACAACCAGCCTTGGGGAAGGAACAGCTGCTCGTACATCCGGAGGGCGTACCGGTCCGTCATCCCGGCGATGAAGTCTGCGACGCGGGTGGGCAGGTCCCCCGGGGCCCGATGGTACTCCGCCGGCACCTGGTCGGGGTGGTCGAGGTAGTGGGCGAAGAGGGACCGCACGAGCGCGATGGCCTTGTCCTGCTCAGAGCGGGCCTCGTCGCGCAGGTAGACGCGCTCGAAGAGGAAATCGCGCAGGACGTCCAGCGCTCGGAACACGTCATCGGATAGACCCACGTCCGGTCCCCCCGCAGAGCGCTCGACCAGGTCCGCGACCAGGCTGTTGGCCCGCTCCGAGTGCGTGCGGCCGAGGACCTCGATCGCCTCTGCCGGCAGCTCGGAGTCGGCGAGCACCCCTGCCCGGACGGCGTCGTCCACGTCGTGGTTCACGTACGCGATCCGGTCCGCGTACCGCACGACCTGCGCCTCGAGCGTGGAGGGCTGGGGCATCGACCAGGTGTGGTTCACGATCCCGTCCCGAACCTCCCAGGAGAGGTTGAGACCCTCGCCGTCGTTCTCGAGGTGGTCCACGATCCGCAGGCTCTGCTCGTTGTGTCGGAACGGGCGCTCGAGGAACGGCGTGAGGGCCTGCTCCCCCAGGTGGCCGAACGGCGTGTGTCCCAGGTCGTGGCCGAGCGCGATGGCCTCGGCGAGATCCTCGTTCAGTCGCAGGGCACGGGCGGCCGTCCGGGCGATCTGGGAGACCTCGAGCGTGTGGGTGAGCCGGACCCGGTAGTGGTCACCCTCCGGCGCGAGGAAGACCTGGGTCTTGTGCTTCAGTCGCCGGAAGGCCTTCGCGTGCACGATCCGATCCCGGTCGCGCTGGTAGGCGGTCCGGATCGGGTCCGCCGTCTCCTCGCGCTCGCGGCCCTTCGAGGCCGAGGTGAGCGTCGCATGTGGCGACAGCGTGTCTCGCTCGATCTCCTCCGTGCGCTCGCGGGGTGTGGCCACGGCTGGATAGTAGCGTGGAGGTGCGACGCCTCGGCCGGGTGGGAAACCCTCTCGGCGGCGCCGACGTACGTACAGGGAAGACGGACGGCGCACCCGAGGGAGGACGCTCATGATCCGGATCCGGCTCCGCACCCGCCTGCTGGTGAGCCTCGCGGCCCTTGCGCTCCTCGGGGCGGCGTGCGGCGACGACGGGAACGACACCGGAGCCGGAGCCACGGGCGACCCTACCGGCCCTGCCGCCTCGGCTCCCACCGGTACGACCGAGAACGGCGGCTACTACGGGGGCGGGGGCGGCATGGGCGGGTCGGACGACGACGGCTCCGGCGACGGCGAGGGCGCGACGGCCGCCACCGTCACGACGAACAACTTCTCGTTCGACCCCGCGGAGTTCGAGGTCGCGAGCGGCTCGGAGATCACGGTGAAGAACGGGAACGCGAACACGCCGCACACGTTCACGATCCCCGGAACCGACGTCGACGCTGAGGTCGGCCCGCTGGAGTCCGAGGACGCGACGATCGACCTTGACCCGGGGACCTACGACTTCATCTGCAAGTTCCACGAGGCCCAGGGCATGGTGGGCACGCTCACCGTGACCTGAACCGCCCCCAGACGCTCAGCGGCCGAACACCCGGTAGTAGAGGTAGGCGAGCGTCTCACGGACGTACCCTCCGAGGCGCGTGCCCTCGCTCCGCGCGGCCGACTGCCAGGTCGCCGAGGCGTAGGCCTCGATCCCGAGGTCCGACGCCATCCGCTTCACGCGCAGGTTGTGCCACGGGTCCGACACGAGGAACGCCGTCCGCATCCCGTTGCGGTCCATCCATCCGGCCGCGGCCCGCAGGCTCTCGAGCGTGGTGGTCCCGACCGGCGAGGCAACGACGTCCGCCTCGGGGATGCCGTCGGCGACCAACCACGCCCGGCCGGCCTCCGCCTCGGAGGACCGGTCGCCGGGCGCCGATCCGCCGAGGACCATCACGGTCCCGGCTCGTCCCTCGTCGTACAGGAGCGCCGCGTGCTCGAGGCGGCCCTGGAACACGGGCGACGGCCGGCCGTCGTACTGGGCGGCCCCGAGCACGAGGATCACGTCGACCCGCTCGATCTTGCTCGCGTCGTCCGAGTGCGCGGCCCGCCAGACCGCCACCCCCGTCACGACCACCGTCAGCAGGACGATCCCGGCCAGGCCGGCGGCGACCGCGAGGAGAGGATGGCGTCGAAGGACTGCCACGAGGGATCGATGCTAGCAACCGGATCATGGTTCCTCAGCGGATCGAGACCCACACCGTGGCCACGGACCCACCCGCGTACGCCGTCGACAGGTAGGTCCCGACGAGCTTGGCGTCGGTTCCGAACCGGTAGCGCGCGCCGGCGGCGGCGACCGTGCTCGATCGGTAGTGCCACGCGGGCGTCCCGGCCGACTGCGACGGACAGCACTCGTACACCCAGGCCCCGGAGGGGAGCGTCCCCATCCGCGGCTGCGCGAACCCACGGGCGCTGACCCACACCTCCAGCCTCGCGGTCACCGCGACGTCCACCGTGTACACGACCCGCTCGCCGACCCGCGCCGGGTTCGGCGAAGCCTGCAACCCGACCGTCTTCGCCGCCGCGGGTGTGGCGAACACCATGAGCAGCAACGCTGCGATCGCGATCGTCCTTCGCATGCCTCCTCCTTCCCGCGCCGAGAGGGAGGCGCACCGACCGTGGACGACGTCGGGCTCAGTCCTTCCGCACGAGCCCCACCTCCTGCAACAGCTCGATGAACGCGGCCCGGCCGAACCCGTTGCCGAGCACCGCCCGGCCCCCGCACGCGCCCTGCTCGGTCCACGTGAGGACCCAGACCGTCCCCGCGCCCTGGAGTCGCCCCTCGACGCTTCCGACATCCGGGGTGGCGACGACCGGCAGTCCCTCGCCGAACTCACCCGGGATGCCGGAGAACAGGTGGAGCTCGCGCCCGCCGGCGTCGGCGAGGGACACGCGGACGCCGATGTGGTCCGCGTAGGGGTCCTCGATGGTCGATAGGACCTCGAACCCAGCGGGGACCTCGGGGGCGGGCTCGCACCGGACCGGAGCGGCCGACTGGTCAGGCATCCGGCTCGGCGGATCCGACGGCGCACAGCCGGCCAGGGCGAAGCCCAGGATCAGTGCGGCGAGCTTCACGGCAGGGATCCCGGCACCGGCTCGAGCAGCGGCCCCGAACCGTCGGGATGGGCCTCTTGCCCGAGCCCGGCGTACAGCCCGCCCAAGCTTCGCACGCGGGTCGGCAGGACAGCGGCCGGGAAGCCGAAGGACCTCACGGCCGAGGCGAACTCCTCGGCACCCTCCTCGGTGCGGAACGCCGCGACCAGCGCGAACTCGCCGGGGGCTCCGATGGCTTCGCGGAACCCCTGGAACTGCGCGACCGGGACGACGTAGTAGCCCTGGACATCCCCGACCACCACGCCCTCATTGGCCGCCTCGGCCTCGGCCCGGGTGGCGTAGACGCCCCCCAAAACCACGATGAGCATCTCCCCCGCCCCGGTATCCGGCTGCATCACCGGCCCGAGCAGCGGCTCATCCTCGGGCGCGGGCGCCGTGCGCGCCATGATGGCCGCGGGCGCCGCGATCACCGCGAGCACGCCGACCGCCCATGCCGCCGCCTTCGTCATCATCCTGTGCACGTCCAGATCCCCCCTCAGTAGCCGAACGCGTACTGGAAATGCATGGGGTCGCAGAAGTCGAGGCCCCACCGCCAGCCGTGGTTCTTGAAGATGTGCGCGAAGTACTTGTTCGTGACGCTGCTACACGTGCCCATGTGCTCGTACCGGGCCGAGATGTCGACGGCGATCCCCCAGGCGTGCGTGCTCCACTTCGTCGTCCCATCGATGTACCGGCAGAGGTAGCCGAAGACGCCGCCCTTCACGTAGCTCGCCAGGTGGTCGTTCTGGATGTGACCGTGGACGTCGTTGTCCAGGTTGGTAGAGCGGCCGCCCTTGTCCGACACCATCTCGGTTGGAGAACCACCCAGCTTGCGGTGGAAGCGGATGGTCCACGCCGCACCGTCGTCCGCTCCGATCCAGACCATCGGGATCGCACGGGCGTCGGCGTTACAGGGCTGGCCGAACCGGTTGACGATCTGCGTGTAGCCGGTGGGCGTGGCCGGGTAGTTGTAGTGGCGGTCGCGCCACCCCTGTCGTGCGTAGTGCCATCCGACGAGCGCCGGCAGGACCAGGACGATCGCAACCGCGACCCGCCATCGCCGGTGTGCGGAGCCCATCCGCGGAGCCAACTGCGCCACCTCCTTGGTTCGTGGGGGAGGTGGGAGGTGGCGGAGCATAGCGAACGTGTGTTCGTCCGCGCATCACCAGGTTTGGGGATATCGGACCGCCGGCCGGGGGATTCCATCCGCGCGGAAACGCAGGTAAGGGGTGGGCCTTTCGCCCGTTCCTCCGGTTGCTCCCCCCTGCTATACCTCATGGTCCTGCAAACTCGATCCCCCCGCGCCTGCGCGGTGGAAGGAGGCTCCGCCCATGGTCGGAACGACCGCGATCGCGCGCTCGAGGCGCCTGCTCGTCGCCCTTGCCGCGTTGGTGCTCCCCCTGGTGTTCCTGGCGACGCCCGCAGCGGCGGCGTCGAACGTGAGCGTCGCGGGCGGGGTCCTCACCATCACCGCCGACGGCGCCGACGACCGCATCACCGTCGTCGGCAGCGGCGAGACCGTGACGGTCCAGAACACCACGGGCCTCACGCTCGGGGCGGGGTGCACGGCGATCTCGAGCAGCACCACGAGGGCGTTCTGCGTGGGCAGCCCGGACCCGATCGCGTCGATCACCGTGAACGCCGGGGCCGGCAACGACCGCGTGAGCATCCTGTCCTCGAAGCCCACGACGATCGACGGCGGCGCGGGTGACGACGCGCTGACCACCGACGACTCGGCCGACACGGTGAACGCCGGGGACGGCAACGACACGGTCAACGGCGGAGCCGGCAACGATGCCCTCGACGGCGGTCCCGGCATCGACACGCTGACGTTCTCGTCCCGCTCCACCAGCGTGACGATCGACCTGGCGGCGGGCACGGTCGGCGGCGCGAACGGCGAGGCGGACACAGCGACGAACTTCGAGAACGCGATCGGCGGCCGAGCCGACGACACGATCACCGGCAGCACCGCCGCGAATCGCCTCTTCGGCGGCCGTGGGGTGGACACCCTGACCGGCGGCGACGGGGACGACACGCTCGAAGGGGGCGACGGGAGCGACACGATCGTCGGTGCCGCCGGGACGGACTCCGTCAGCTACGCGTCCGAGGGCGACCCCGTGACGGTCACGCTCGGCGACGGCCTGGCCAACGACGGCCCGACCGGCGAGAACGACAACATCGACTCCACCGTCGAGAACGTCACCGGCGGGTTCGATCACGACACGCTGACCGGGAGCGCCGGTCCGAACACACTCACGGGCGGCGGGGGGAACGACACGCTCGACGGCCTCGGGGGTGCGGACAACCTGATCGGCGGCTCCGGCACGGGCGACATCGTCTCGTACGCGTCGGTGACCGGCGTCACGGCGACGATCGGCGGCTCCGGCCCCGAGGGCGACACCATCGACGCGACCGTCGAGATCCTCGTGGGTTCTCCCGGCGACGACACGCTGAACGGCAACGACGATCGCAACACGCTGATGGGTGCCGGGGGTGGCGACACCTTGAACGGCGCCGATGGCAGCGACCGACTGGTCGGTGGCGACGGCGCCGACGCGCTGAACGGCGGCCCGGGCAGCCAGGACAACGCCGACTACTCGGCCGAGGCCGGCGGCGTGACCGCCACGATCGGCGGCTCGGGTCCCGGCGGGGACACGGTCGGCTCCGACATCGAATTCCTGACCGGCGGTACCGGCGTGGATACCCTGACGGGAGACGGCGACCGCAATACCCTCTTCGGCGGTGGCGGCGGCGACTCGCTGAACGGCGGGGACGGGAACGATCGCCTGAACGGTGAGGCGGGCGCCGACACGCTGAACGGTGGCGCAGGCAAGGACACCCTGAACGGTGGGGACGACGGCGACGCCCTGAACGGCGGCGACGGCACCGACGTCGTGAGCTACTCGGGCGACTCGCCGGTGACGGTGACGATCGGCGACGGCGGCGCGAACGACGGCCGCTCGGGCGGCGGCGAGGGCGACAACGTCGGGGGCGACGTCGAGCAGGTTATCGGCAGCCGCGGCGACGACACGATCACCGGGAGCGCCGGCAAGAACTTCATCTCCGGCGGCAGAGGGAACGACATCTTGAGCGGCGGGGCCGGGAACGACTTCCTCTCAGGTGGCTCGGGCAACGACGACCTGAACGGCGGGGCGGGTCTGGACGTCCTCTCGGGCAGCTCGGGTGACGACGACCTGGTCGCCAACGACGGTGAGAAGGACACGCTGTTCTGCGGCACGGGAACCGACACGACCAACGACGACGCGAACCTGGACGTGGTCCGCGCGGATTGCGAGTCGTAGCGGAACGGTCCACCCACCGAGAGCCCCGGCGCGAAGCGCCGGGGCTCTCGCCTATCCGGGCAGCGCGCGCTCGAAGTCCCGCTTCGCCTCGACCGCTAGGGACAAGGCGCGGAACACGAAGGCATGCGAGCCGTCGCGTCCCTCCGTCCGGCGGTCGACCCACACTACGTACCGCTGGTCCTTGGCATCCATCTCGGCGAGCTCGTCGACCATCTCGATCTCGAGCTGGTCACCATGCGCATCGAGGAGGCGGACCCCGGTCAGCTCGGATCGCGGGATGTGAGCGAGCTCCATGTCCGGCGACGCGGTCTCATCCGCATCCAGCATGACGAGATCGTCCGGCGTGACCACCACGGTCACGGGCCACAGCGCCGGCCCGATATCCGGTCGTGGCACGAGCGCGGCCCCCGCCGCGAACACCTCGACGGCGTGAAGGTCCGCAAGCTTCTCGCTCCGCAGGGCCCGCTTCCGATCCCGGTCGTCCAGCGCCCGCGCCTCCGCGGCCACCTCAGCGATCTTCATGTCCTGCACGAGCAAGGCGACGAGCTGGAGGTTGGCGCCGAGCAGCAAACCGCCCGCCACGAGGGGAAGGACGTCGAAGTCGAACCCCTCGCCCGACCCGGAACGCGCCATCGGTCCTACTTCGACGCCGACTCGGCGCTGCCGATTGCGGCCTGGCCGGCGGCCAGGCGCGCGGTCTCGACGCGGAACGGCGAGCAGCTCACGTAGTCCAGGCCGAGCTCGTGGCAGAACACCACGCTGGCCGGATCGCCGCCGTGCTCGCCGCAGATCCCGAGATGCAGCGCGGGGTTCGCCGCCTTGCCCTCCTCGACCGCGATCCGCATGAGCCGCCCGACGCCCGGCCGGTCTACCGTCACGAACGGGTTGGCCGGCACGAGCTTGCGCTCCTCGTACATCCCGACGAACTTGCCGATGTCGTCGCGGCTGAACCCGAACGCCGTCTGCGTGAGGTCGTTCGTACCGAACGAGAAGAACTCGGCGGCTTCCGCGATCTCGGCGGCCGTGACCGTCGCCCGCGGGAGCTCGATCATCGTGCCCCACTCCAGGTGCTCGAGCTCGACGGACGCGGCCGAGAGGACGTCGTCCGCCACCGGCCGGAGCTCGGCGAGCATCTGCTCCAACTCGGGCTTGGTGGCCACCAGAGGGATCATGATCTCGACCCTCGGGTCACCGCCGCCAGCCTTCACCTCGGCGGCCGCCTCGCAGATCGCGCGGACCTGCATCGCGTACAGACCCGGCTTCACGATGCCGAGACGCACGCCCCGCAGACCGAGCATCGGGTTGGCCTCGTGAAGCTCGTTGACCTTGCGGAGCAAGCGTTCCTGCTCGCTCACGTCGTGTCCACGTTCCCTTCCGAGGGCCACCTCGACCGCCAGCTCAACCTGGTTCGGCAGGAACTCGTGCAGCGGCGGGTCGAGGAGGCGGACGGTGACCGGCAGGCCGCTCATCGCGCGGAAGATGCCGACGAAGTCGTCGCGCTGGAGCGGCAGGAGGACGTCGTAGGCGGCCTGCTCCTCCTCGGCGGTCTCGGCGAAGATCATCTGGCGGACCGCGCCCGCCCGCTCCTCGCCGAGGAACATGTGCTCGGTCCGGCACAGGCCGATGCCCTCGGCCCCGCGCTCACGGGCGTTCGTCGACTGATCGGGCGTATCCGCATTCGCGCGCACCCGCAAGCGCCGGCGCGCGTCCGCGTGCGCCATCAGGCGCTCGAACGCACGCCAGATCTTCTCCTCGCGCGCCGCGGCGTCCCCGGCGCGCGCCTTCTCGAGCACGGACTCCTCGAGGGGCAGCTCGCCGACGTAGACCTCGCCGGTGAAGCCGTCGATCGTGATGACGTCGCCCTCGGCGACCGTTGTGCCGTTGGCCTCGAACCGTCTCGCCGCCATCTCGAGCTTGATCGCGTCGGCGCCGCAGACCGCCGGGATGCCCTCGCCGCGCGCGACGACGGCCGCATGCGAGTTCGTACCGCCGGCCGAGGTCAGGATGCCCTGGGCGGCGATCATGCCGTGGTAGTCGTCCGGCGTGGTCTCGCGGCGGACCAGGATCACGCGCTCGCCGGCTTTCCCGAGGCGTTCGGCGTCATCGGCCGTGAACACCACCTTCCCGATGGCCGCCCCGGGGCTCGCGTTCAGACCCTTGGCGATCGGACGTGCCTCGCCCGTCTTCACGCGCCGCTTGAACAGCTCCTCGAGACGGTTCGCGTCCACGCGCAGGAGCGCCGCATCTTCGTCGATCAGACCCTCGTCCAGCATGTCGCTCGCCAACACCCACTCGGCGAACGCGGTCCGCTTGCCGATGCGGGTCTGCAGGATCCACAGCTTGCGCTTCTCGATCGTGAACTCGATGTCGCACATGTCGCGGTAATGCTTCTCGAGCGTGTCCATGACGCGTCGGAGCTCGGCGTAGGCCGGCGGGTCGATGCGCTCGAGCTCGACCAGCGGGAGCGTGTTGCGGATCCCGGCCACCACGTCCTCGCCCTGCGCGTTCGGCAGGTAATCCCCGTACGGGACCGTGTCCCCGTTGCTCGGGTCGCGGGTGAACGCCACCCCCGTGCCCGAGTCCTCGCCGCGGTTGCCGAACACCATCGCCTGGACGTTCACGGCCGTGCCCAGGTCGTCGGGGATCTTGTTCTGCCGGCGGTAGTCCACGGCGCGCCTGCCGTTCCAGCTCTGGAACACGGCCGCGATGGAGAGGCGGAGCTGCTCCTTCGGGTCCTGCGGGAAGTTCGCGCCCGTGTGCTCGGCGTAGATCGCGCGGAAGCGCTCGATCAGCTCGGATAGCTCCTCGGCGTCGAGGTCGGTGTCCTGAGCGCCCTCGAACTTGACGCGCTTGGCCTCCTCCAACGCCTGCTCGAACGCCTCGGCCGGCACGTCCATCACGATCTTGCCGAACATCTGGATGAATCTGCGGTACGCGTCGAGGGCGAACCGGACGTCGCCGCCCGTCTGCTCCGCCAAGCCCTTCACGGACCCGTCGTTCAACCCGAGGTTCAGGACCGTGTCCATCATCCCGGGCATCGAGAACTTCGCGCCGGAGCGGACCGAGACCAGGAGCGGGTCGTTCGGATCGCCGAGGGCCTTGCCCATCGTCTCCTCGAGACGCGAGAGGTGCTCCCCCGCCTCCTCGAGCATCTCCTGCGGCGCGCCACCCCGAGCCAGGAACGTCAGACACGCCTCGGTCGTGATCGTGAATCCCGGGGGGACCGGCAGGCCCATGTTGGTCATCTCGGCGAGGTTGGCGCCCTTGCCCCCGAGGAGATCCTTCATCTCCTTGTTGCCTTCGCTGAAGTCGTAGACGTACTTGGTCATGACGGCGATCGTCCCTCCGGGCGGGTGCGGAGGGCCAGTCTACTGAGCGGGCTCACCCCGCGGTCGTCATCGGTCTAGGCTTCACCGGCTGGGTCAGCTCGAGGACAGGAGGGTGCCGTGACAGGTGGGGTGGCCAAGCTGGACGATGGCGAGACCCGCACGTTCGAACACGGGGTCGTGCAGGTGGCGAAGGCAGGCTCGGTTACGGTCGGGCGGGCACGGTTCCAGCCCGGGTGGCGCTGGTCCACCGACGTCAAGCCGATCGTGGGGACCGACTCGTGCATGGTGCATCACAAGGGATACACGATCTCCGGGCGGCTCCACATCGTCCTGAACGACGGGACCGAGCTCGAGATCGGAGCGGGCGACGCTCACGAGATCCCGCCCGGCCACGACGCATGGGTCGTCGGCGATGAACAGTACGAGAGCGTGGACTTCTCCGAGGAGATCGCGGGGTACGGGAAGCCCTCGTAGCCGAAGAACGCGAGACCTGAGCTAGACGGCGGCTCGCACGGCCTCGAGGGCGACAGGTCCGGTCGCGAACAGGACCTTCACCGAGGACCCCTCGGGGCCGAGGACCTCGGCGCTCTGGTCGCCCGCCTCGATCCACCGCTCGATCGCGGCGGCGAACTCCTCGGCATCGGTCGGCGTGTCCCAGACCGTCGAGAGCACCACGGCGACCTCGTCCCCGTTGACCCACGCGCGGTACAGGCCGCCGTCCCAGCCCGCCGCGGCGTCGTTCGACTCGGTGCGGTCCAAGCGGAGGGCCAGCGCGAGCGCCAGCCACTCCTCGCCTACGGCCTGAACGTCGAGGTCCTCCCACCCGGTCCCGAGCTCTGGTCCGAGGTCGGGGATGTCGAGTGGCGTCGGGACGTCGTTCGGGTAGCGCTCGGGGTGGATGATCTGCTCGGTCGACTCGGGGAGATCCAGGAAGACGTCGTCGATCGCGTCGACGCCGCCGCGGAGCTCGATCGCCGTGATGAACGACAAGCCCTCCGAGTACGACCACGCCTGGAGGGCGTCGATGAACGGCGGGACGTCCGAGGGTGGTGGCGCCTGCACCGCGGCCTCGGTCCCGACCTGCACCTGCTCCTCGGGCGTGAGGAACGTCCGGGCCCACAGGATCATGAAGTAGGTGGCGTTGCCCTCGACGACCGCGACCGCCGCCGAGGACTCCTCGTCGCGGCAGGTGGCGCCTAGGACGTCGAGCGTTTCCAGCCCGAACCGCTGGTCGTCGATCGCGTGCGTCAGCTCGTGCGCCAGCGTGATCCGCTCGAGGGGCGAGGGATCCGCGGTCCCCATGAACACCAGCTCACCCGTCAGGGTGTCGTAATAGCCGATCACGTCGTTGGTCACGTACTCCTCGAGCGACTCGCGGATGCCGCGGTCCTCGGGCAGCACGCCGATCGTGCGCCACGCAATGCTCTTGCGCTCGTAGTACTCCTCCGGGAAGGTCCGCTCGAAGTAGGCGAGGTAGCCCTCCGCGATCTCCCGCTGCGTCACCGGTTCCGCCACGACGGGCTCGGTGAAGCCGAAGCCCCGGATCCGCTCCAGCTGCCGCATCGTCGCGGCGATCGCGGGGGGCGTGGGGCCCTCGTCTGGGACCTCCGAACCGCCCTCGAGATCGGGCTTCGGGAGCGTGCACAGCTGCTTCAACGCAGCTGCGGCGGAACCGGGTCCCGCCGGCGCCGGAGAAACGACCTCGGGCGAGGCCGGTACGAGCGGCGTCGGACCCCTGCCACCCGGTGTGCCGCCGGTCCCCTCCGTGCACGCCGCGAGCACCAGCGCGAGCGCTGCCGACGCGGCCAGTGGGCGCCTCACGCCCGCCGTCCCGAGATCCACAGGCTGGCCACCGCGAGCAGCACGGCCACGGACGACAGGGCGACCGACACCCACAGCAGGCGGGTCGAGCGCAAGAGCCCGAAGGACGCGGCGGCCAGCGCCACGCCGGCACCCAGCACCGCTGCGAACGCGGCCGCGTACACCACCACTCCGCTCGGGCGGCGGAGCGTCACAGGCGCTCCCGCAGGTGTCCCACGAGGTCGTCGATCGGCAGGCGCTCCTGCGCCATCGAGTCACGCTCGCGGATCGTGACCTGGCGGTCGTCGAGCGAGTCGAAGTCGACCGTCACGCAGAACGGCGTGCCGACCTCGTCCTGTCGCCGGTACCGGCGCCCGATCGAACCCGCGTCGTCGAAGTCGCAGATCCAGTGCGGCTTCACGAGGTCGAACACCTCGCGGGCCCGCGGCGTGAGCTGCTCGTTGCGCGAGAGCGGCAGCACGGCGACCTTGATCGGAGCGAGGTCATTGTGCAGCGCGAGGTACGTGCGCTTCTCGGTCCCCCCTTTCGCGGTGGGTGCCTCCTCCTCCCGGTACGCGTCGAGCAGGAAGGCCAGCAGGGCGCGATCCACGCCGGCGGCGGGCTCGATGACGTACGGGTGGTACCGGGTCTCCTTCTCCTGGTCGAAGTACGTGAGGTCTTCGCCCGAGGCCGCCTGGTGGCGCCGCAGGTCGAAGTCGGTGCGGTTCGCGATGCCCTCGAGCTCGCCCCAGTCAGTGAATGGGAACCGGTACTCGATGTCCACGGTGCGCTTCGCGTAGTGCGCGAGCTCGTCCGTCTCGTGCTCGCGGAGGCGCAGGTTCTCGGGGCGGATCCCGAGGTCCGTGTACCACTTCAACCGCTCGGAGATCCAGAAGTCGTGCCAGGTCTCGTCGGTCCCGGGCTCGACGAAGAACTCCAGCTCCATCTGCTCGAACTCGCGCATGCGGAAGATGAAGTTGCCAGGGGTAATCTCGTTGCGGTACGACTTGCCGATCTGCGCGATACCGAACGGCACCTTCTTGCGGCTGCTCTGCTGGATCAACGCGAAGTCCACGAACATCGCCTGCGCCGTCTCGGGCCGCAGGTACACCGCGTCGTCCTCGTTCTCCACCGGCCCCATATAGGTCTTGAACATCAGGTTGAAGTTCCGAGGTTCGGTGAACGCGTGGCCGCCGCAGTTGGGGCAGGTGGGCTCGCCGTGCATGTCCACCGTGGTGTCGTCGTCCTCGTGCCCGGACTGCGGCGCGTGAACGCCCGCGAGGTGGTCGGCTCGGAACCGCTGGTGGCAGTTCAGGCACTCGACGAGCGGGTCGGTGAACACCTCGAGGTGCCCGCTCGCCTCCCAGACCTTCGGCGACATGATCACGGCGGCGTCCAGACCAACCACGTCGGAGCGGAGCTGCACCACCTCGCGCCACCACGCATCGCGGACGTTGCGCTTCAGCTCGACGCCCAGCGGCCCGTAGTCCCACGACGAGCGCAGGCCCCCGTAGATCTCGCTGGACTGGAACGCGATCCCTCGGCGCTTCGCGAGGGAGGTGACGGCCTCCATCAGGTCGGCCATGGCGGGCGACTCCTCTCCCGGCCGCTGGACGCGGCCGCTGGCGTGACGGCCAGTCTACGGGAGGCCCCACGGATGACCGAGCCGATCGACCGGGCCGGTCAACCGCAGCGCTCGAGGCGTCGATGCTTGCAAGGATGACCGCATCCCGGACCTGCCATGCCTGTGGCGCGAACCTCGGCCTCGACGTCATGTGGTGCCTGCGCTGCTACGAACCCGTCCGCCACCTCACGCCGCGCCGACCGGACGCTCCGACCGTGGCGGTCCTCCGCACCCGGCCCGAGGACGAGCACGAGATGTCGAGATGGAAGGCCGGCGTGAACACGTTCGGCCCGCTCGGGAGGATCGGGATCACGGTGGTGGTCCTCGCCCTCGCGCCTTGGTCGGCCAACCTGGTTGCGCTCGCGGTCCTGTGGCCGGCCTACCTGGTCCTGGCGATCCTGGTCCTGCGCGCCACGTGGAAGAAGGACTACGTGCAGACGCGGACCATCGCCGAGATGGCGATGAGCGGCCGGCCCTCCACGCCGGCCGACGCTCCTGTCCGTCCGAAGGCGGCCCAGTCGACGATCGTGGCGTGGGCCCTGATCGCCGTCGTCGGGCTCGGCGTCTCGGTGGCGTGGGCGACGGCCGAGGGCCCCGGCCGCGGGATCTTCACGATCTGCGCGAGCGTCGCGGCGCTGGTGCTGGCCGTGCGCTGGCTCGTCCGGGACTAGAGCCCGCCGTCGTTCTCGGCGACCTTGCCGAACCGCCGCGATCGCTTCTGATAGTCCCGGATCGCCTCGTACAGGCACTCGCGGTCGAAGTCCGGCCAGAACACCGGCGTGAAGTACAGCTCCGAGTACGCGGCCTGCCACAGCAGGAAGTTGCTGATCCGCTCCTCGCCGCTGGTGCGGATGATCAGGTCGGGATCGGGCGTGTCGGGATGATAGAGCCGCCGCCCGATCGACTCGGGCGTGATCTTCTCCCCCTTCAGCCGGCCGGCGTCGTGGTCGGCGATGAGCCGTTTGACCGCGTCGGCGATCTCGACCCGACCGCCGTAGTTGAAGGCGATCGTGAGCGTCATGCCGGTGTTGTCTCTCGTGAGCTCCTCGGAGATCCGCATCTCGCGCTCGACCGAGCGCGGCACGCGCCAGTCCCGCCGGCCGAGCCAACGGACCCGGACGTTCATGCGGTGGAGCTCGTCGCGCCGGCGCCGCAGCAGTCCCCGGTTGAACCCCATCAGGAACGCCACCTCGGCCTTCGGGCGGTTCCAGTTCTCGGTGGAGAAGGCGAACATGGTCAGCCACCGCAAACCGAGGGCGTCCGCGCCGACGACCGTGTCCCACATCGCCTGCTCTCCCGCCGCGTGACCCTCGGTGCGGGGCAGGCCGCGGAGCTTGGCCCACCGGCCGTTGCCGTCCATCACGATGCCGACGTGCCGCGGAAGCTTGTCGCGGTCGAGGTCGTGCAGGTAGGTGCTCACGGCGCGAAGCTCCGGGCAAGCATGGGCAGGCTCTTCATCCGGCGCTCCAGGTGATACTCGGCGAACCCGAACAGCAGCGCGCGCGACTCGCGGTTGACCGTCGGCTCGGCGACGAGCTCGCCTGCCTCGACCATCCCGGTCGACCCGAGGGTCGCGAGGTGCTCGAGGGCCGCGAGCGAGGCGATCCCGGCATCGTGGTCTGCGTCCGCCGAGCACACCGCGCCGCCTTGGCCGCTTGCGAACCGCTCCGGATCCGGGCGCCCGCAGACCGCGCACGCCGTGAGGCTCGGATGGAATCCTGAGAGCGACAGGAGCTTCAGCAGGAACGACTCGGCGACGGCGGCGGGGTCGGTCGGGCGCGTGTCGAGCGCGCGCAGGCCGGAGAGCAGGAGCATGAACAGGCGCACGTTGCGCTCGTGCTCCTCGGCGACCTTATCCACGGCCTCGAGCATCGTCTCCCCCGCCGCGAACCGCCCGAGGTTCGAACGAAGAGCCATGAAGGGCGCGAGGATCTCGGCCTGACTCACGGTGTCGAGGGAACCCCTTCCCCGGTAGACCATGAGCGACACGTGCGTGAACGGCTCGAGCCGGGCCCCGAAGCGGGAGTGGGTCTTGCGGATGCCCTTTGCGACCGCCCGGACCTTGCCCGAGCCCTGAGTCATGACCGTCACGATCTTGTCGGCCTCGCCCAGCTTGTGCGCACGCAGGACGACGCCCTGTTCCTTGTAGAGGGGCATCCAGGAATCGTAGCCCCGGCCCGAGGCCGTTCCGGGGAAGCGATGTTGCGGAAGTGTGGTATCCGGGCGCACGAGGGGCGAGGTCCGTCCGGACCCCGCCCCTCTCCGCTCCGCCTGCCTGGAGGCGCTAGCCGGCCGCCTCCATGTTCTTGGTGACGACCTCCATCGTCTCGTTCAGCCGATCCGTCGGGCTGAACTCGACGAGCGAGGTGCCGGCGAAGATGCTGGGCGTGTGGCCCGGGCCCACGAAGTAGGCGTCTCCGCTGACGAACTCCTCGTCGCCGGCAGCCGTGTGGAACACGACCTTGCCCTCGAACACGTAGCCCCAGTGCTCGCACTGGCACCGGTCGTCGGGGAGACCGACGAACAGTGGCGTCATGTCGGCATCCGCCGTGTACGTCTCCCACCCCACCGTGGTGCCCCCGAGCTCCGCGTAGTGTCCCTCGAACCCCTCCGCCTCGACGTGCTCGGAGGCGCTGGACTTCGATGCCTTCGGCATCTCCCCCTCCTTCCGTCATTGCCGATCCGGTGACTACACCTTCGACTCGGTGCTCTCCCTTCGCCCAGACCCTCGTCCACCACCGCCCTCGGGATAGTCGCATGAGCCATTGGGCGTAGTGCACCTCGGATCCGAGACCGTTACGCCGAAGCCTGGTGCGGATCCTGGCGCGTTGACGAGGTCGACCGCGACTGACACTCAGGCGCCCATCGGGTGCCAGACGGTCTTGTACTCCATCAGCGCCGTGACCTCGTAGGGACTCTCGGCACCGGCGGAGAAGACATCCGCATCCGGCGCTCGGTGTACCCGCTTCACGTTCTCGGCCGAGAGCTCCTCGACCCGGACCACCAGGTCCTCGGGGACCCCGGTCACGTCGATCGCGTTCACGTCCATGTGCCCCGCGAGCCACGGCACGAGCTCCGCTGTGAACCCCGTGAGGACGTTCACGACGCCCGGCGGAACATCCGATGTCGCGAGCACCTCGCCGAGCGAGACCGCGGGCAGCGGGCTGGTCTCGCTCGCGACGACCACCGCGGTGTTGCCGCTCACGATCGCCGGCGCGAGACGCGAGACCAGGCCGAGGAGCGACTGCTCGGCCGGAGCGACGACGCCGACGACGCCCGTCGGCTCGGGGATCGTGAAGTTGAAGTAGGGGCCGGCCACCGGGTTCGTGCCGCCGAGGACCTGGCCGATCTTGTCGGCCCACCCCGCGTACCAGACCCAGCGGTCGATCGCCGCGCTGGCGCCCTTCGCCGGGTCCTTCGCGCCGGCGTCGGCCAGCTCGGCCTCGAACTGCCCGCGACGGCCCTCCATCAGCTCGGCGACCCGGTACAGGACCTGTCCGCGGTTGTACGCGGTCTTGGCGGCCCACTCCGGCTGCGCGGCCCGTGCCGCGCGGACCGCGTCGCGCAGGTCCTTGCGCGAGGCGCGCGCCGCGCGCCCGAGCAACCGGCCGTCGTGCGAGAACACCTCGTACGAGCGTCCCGACTCGGATCGCGGGAACTCGCCGGCGATGTAGAGCTTCGCCGTGCGCCGGACGGGGATCCGGTCGCTCATCCGTCCAGCTCCAGGTACGGCTCGAGCCCGTGCAGGCCGCCCTCGCGCCCGAACCCGCTCTCCTTGTAGCCGCCGAACGGCGACGCGGGGTCGAACCGGTTGAACGTGTTCGCCCACACCACGCCGGCCTTCAGGCGCTCGGCCATCCACAGGATCCGCGAACCCTTCTCGGTCCAGATGCCCGCCGACAGGCCGTACGGCGTGTTGTTCGCCTTCTCGACAGCCTCGTCGGGCGTGCGGAACGTGAGGATCGACAGCACCGGCCCGAAGATCTCCTCGCGAGCGATCCGGTGGCTCTGCGAGACGTTGGTGAACAGCGTCGGCCGGAACCAGAATCCGCGCTCGGGCAGGTTGCAATCGGGCTGGTAGATCTCGGCGCCCTCCTCGACGCCGGCGGCCACGAGCTCCTCGATCCGGGTGAGCTGCGCGCGCGAGTTGATCGCGCCGATGTCCGTGTTCTTGTCGAGCGGGTCGCCAACGCGGAGCGTCTGCAGGCGCTCCTTCAGCTTCTCGAGCAGCGGCTCGAACACCGGCTCCTGGACCAGCAGGCGCGAGCCCGCACAGCAGACGTGACCCTGGTTGAAGAAGATGCCGTTCACGACGCCCTCGACCGCCTGGTCGAGCGGGGCGTCCTCGAACACGATGTTGGCGGCCTTGCCGCCGAGCTCCAGCGTCAGACGCTTGCCGGTCCCGGCCGTCGCCCGGCGGATCAGTTTGCCGACCTCGGTCGAACCCGTGAACGCGATCTTGTCGACGTCGTCGTGCTCCACGAGCGACGAGCCCGTCTCGCCCGCCCCCGTGACGATGTTCACGACGCCCGGCGGGACCTCGGCATCGCGGATCACCTCGGCGAGCAGGAGCGCGGTGAGCGGCGTGGTCTCGGCGGGCTTCAGCACGACGGTGTTCCCCGTCGCGAGCGCCGGGGCGAGCTTCCACGCGGCCATCAGCATCGGGAAGTTCCACGGGATGATCTGACCGGCGACACCGATAGGCCTCGGCGAACGGTTCGGGAACGCGTAGTCGAGCTTGTCCGCCCAGCCCGCGTAGTAGAAGAAGTGCGCCGCGGCGAGCGGCAGGTCGACGTCGCGCGACTCCTTGATCGGCTTGCCGCCGTTCAGCGTCTCGAGGACCGCGAACTCGCGGGCGCGCTCCTGGAGCTGGCGCGCGATCCGGTACAGGTACTTCGCGCGCTCCGAGCCGGAGAGTTCGCGCCACCCGTTCCCGAACGCGCTCCGTGCCGCCGAGACCGCGAGATCCACATCCTCCGGGCCGGCCTCGGCGACCTCGGTGAGGACCTCCTCGGTCGCCGGGTTGATCGTCTCGAACCACGTGCCGCTCTTCGGGTCGACGAACTCGCCACCGACGAACAGCCCGTATCGATCCTGGAGGTTCGACGACGTCGGTGGACTCGGGCGCGCCGGCGTACTCCCAGACCGGCTCGCCCTGCTCGAGGGCCGACGTCGCCGTGAGCTCGATCTCCGCCATCAGTCGATGGTGAAGTAGTCGGGGCCCTGGTAACGGCCGGTGCGTTCCTTCTCGATCTGCATCAGCACGTCGTTAAGGAGCGTCGAGGCGCCGATGCGGAACAGATCCGGGTTCATCCACTCGGGGCCGAGCGTCTCGTAGAGCAGCACGAGGTACTGGATCGCCTGCTTGGACTGCCGGATCCCGCCGGCGAGCTTGACCCCGACGCGGCGGCCGGTCTCGTGGTGGAAGTCGCGCGCCGCCTCCATCATGCAGAGCGCGCTCGGGAGCGTCGCGCTGACGGCGATCTTGCCCGTCGACGTCTTGATGAAGTCGGCACCGGCCGCCATCGCGAGGACCGACGCCTGCCGGATCCGGTCGTAGCTGCCGAGCTCGCCCGCCTCGAGGATCACCTTCAGGTGCGCGCTGCCGGCGGCCTCGCGCGCCGCGACGATCTCCTCGAAGCACTCCACGTACATCCCACCGAGGAACAGCGATCGGTTGAGCACGATGTCGACCTCGTCCGCGCCGAGCTCCACGACCTCGGCGATCTCGCGCAGGCGGGCGTCGAGCGGGCCGAGACCCGAGGGGAACCCGCCCGCCACGCTGGCGACGTGGACCCCGGTCCCCTTCAGCTGTCCGACCGCCACCGGCACCAGCTGCGGGTAGAGGCAGACCGCCGCGACGGACGGGATCGAGGCGTCGAGTGGGTTGGGGCGCACCGCCTTCGCGCACATCGCGACGATCTTGCCGACGGTGTCCGAGCCCTCGAGCGTGGTCAGGTCCATCGAGCGGATCGCGAAGTCCAGCGCCCAGAGCTTGGACTCGCGTTTGATCGACCGCTTGGCGAGGGAGGCGGCGCGCTCCTCGAGCCCGACCGCGTCGACGGCGGGGGTCCGGGCCACGAGCTTCGCGGCCTCCTTCGGCGCGTAGAGGGCGAGGCCGGGTCCGGAGCGCTCGATCTCGGCTGCCTGGGACATCGGACCTGCAATGGTACGGCTCGCACCGCGAGCGCGGCTATCCTGGGCAGGACCCCCCTGACCAGGAGGTACAACCGTGCGGAAGCTCGCCTTCGCGCTCGTGCTCGTGATGACGCTCGGACTGACCGCCTGCGGTGGCGACGGCGAGGAACCGGCCGACGACACCGGCCCCACCGGCGTCACTGCGGCGACCGGAGCTACCACGGCGCTACCGGCGAGCCCACGGGTTCCGAGTGCGTGGACCTGACGGGCGAAGGCGCCACCTTCACGATCGTGATGGGCGACGACTTCTTCGAGCCACCGTGCTTCACCGCGAGCGCCGCGCAGGGCATCACCATCGTGAACGAGGGAGTCTCGATCCACAACTTCACGATGGAGGGGACGATGATCGACGTGGACGTTGCCGCCGGCGAGACCTTCAACGGCGAGCCGATCACCGGTGTCGTCGAGCCCGGAGACTACGAGCTGGTCTGCGAGTACCACGAGACGCTCGGGATGGTCGGCGAGGTCACGGTCGTCGCGTAGCGTCTAGAAGCCGAGGCGCTGGAGCGCCTTGGGGTCCCGCTGCCACTCCTTCAAGACCTTGACCCGCAGGTCAAGGAAGACCTTGCGCCCGAGCACGAGCTCCATCTCCTGGCGCGCCCGGGTGCCGATCGTCTTCAGCGTCTCGCCGCCCTTGCCGATCACGATCCCCTTCTGCGAATCGCGCTCGACGATGAGGCTCGCGTGGATCTTCGTGAGCCCGTCCTCCTCCTCGAGCTCGTCTACGACCACCGCGATCGAGTGCGGGACCTCCTGCCGGGTGACGGCGAGGGCCTTCTCGCGCACGATCTCGGCGAGGCGCAGCTCCAGCGGCTGGTCCGTGTCCTCGCCATCCGGGTAGTACGCCGGGCCCTCCGGCATCCGCTCGACGAGGAGGTCGAGGAGGACGCGGACGCCCCGGCCCGTCTTGGCCGAGATCGGGACGAACTCGTCGAACGCGCCCAGCTCCCCCGCCGCCGCGAGCTGTGGCATCTCCTCGCCTTTCCGAACGACATCGAGCTTGTTCACCGCACACAGCGCCGGTACGCCGGCGCCTTTCACGTGGCGCTCGTAGACGAACGCGTCGCCGCGCCCGACCCCGTCTTTTCCGTCCACGACCTGCACGATCGCGTCCACGCCCTGCGTGGCCTCCCCGACCATGTCGTTCAGCCGCGTGCCGAGGAGCGTCCTCGGCTTGTGGAAGCCGGGCGTGTCGGTGAGCACGATCTGGTAGCCCTCGGTCGTCAGGACTGCCCGGACGCCGCGTCGGGTGGTCTGCGGCTTGTCCGAGACGATCGCGACCTTGCGGCCGACGAGGGCGTTCACGAGGGTGGACTTGCCGGTGTTGGGTCGCCCCACGACGGCGACGAAGCCGCTGCGGAAGCTCACCCCAGCAGGTCCGATGGCCCGAACGCGTTGGGCAGCAGGGCTGACAGGGTCCACTCGATGCGGCGGCCCTCCCCCGACTCGGACACCACCAGCATGTTCGGGCCGAACTCGTTCAGCACCTGGCGGCACGCGCCGCACGGCGGGGTCGGCTCGTCGGCGTCGGTTACGACCGCCACGGCCTCGATCGAGCGCTCGCCCGCGCCGACGACGGCCGCGGCGACCGCGTTGCGCTCGGCGCACACGCTCACCGGGTACGAGGCGTTCTCCATGTTCGCGGCGGCGTAGACCGTCCCGCCGGCGAGGAGCGCGGCGCCCACGCGGAAGTTCGAGTACGGCGCGTATGCCCGGTCCTTGGCGGCGCGCGCCGCGGCGACCAGCTCGTCCACGCGCGCGGCGGGAATGCTCACTCGGCGATGACCTCCGCGTCCGCGGGCTCCTCGCCCTCCTCCTCCTGCGGCTCCTCGCGCGCGATGAGGATCTTCGAGATCCGGCGGCCGGCCACTCGCTCGGCCGTGAACCGTAGGTTCTGGAACCAGATGTTCTCCCCTTCCTCGGGGATCGAGCCCATCAAGCCGAGCATCAGGCCGCCTACCGTGTCCCATTCCTCGTCGGGGAGCTCGACGTCGAGGAGCTCGTTCATGTCGTCGATCGAGAGCTTGCCGTCCACGCGGTAGACGCCCTCGGCGACCTCCTCGATCTCGGGCTCCTCGGTGTCGTACTCGTCCGTGATCTCGCCGACGAGCTCTTCGAGCAGGTCCTCGAGGGTGACGATCCCGCTCACGCTGCCGTACTCGTCGGTGACGAGCGCGATGTGGAACTTCTCCTTCTGCATCTCGCGGAGCAGGTCGGCCACCTTCTTGGACTCGGGAACGAAGCGCGGTTCGCGCATGATGTCGATGAGCGGCATGTCGTCGTTGCCCTGGTGCAGCGCCTTCAGGACATCCTTCGCGTAGACGACCCCGACCACGTGGTCCAGGTCGTCCGTGTAGACGGGGATCCGCGAATAGCCCTGCTCGAGGACGAGCGCCATGACGTCGCGAAGGGTCTTGTCGGACTCGACAGCGGTCACGTCGGGCCGCGGCACCATCACCTCGCGCACGATCGTGTCGCCGAACTCGAAGATCGAGTGGATCAGCTCCTTCTCCTCGCGCTCGATCGAGCCCTCCTCGTGGCCGACCTCGGCCATCGAGCGCAGGTCGGCCTCGGACACGAACGGACCCTGCTTCAGACCGCGGCCCGGCAGGAGCACGTTCGCGAGTCCGATGAGCGCCCTCGTGGGCGTGGCGAGCAGGCGGCCGAGGCCCCAGACGAGCGGTGCCACCGCCAGCGCAGCGCGGTCCGAGTACAGCACGCCGAACGTCTTGCTCATCGCCTCGACGAGCACGAAGTACAGGAGCGTGAACCCGACGGAGACCAGCGTGATCCCGAGACTGCCGTACGCGCGCTCGGCCAGGATCGCGACCAGGACCGCCGAGCCGTTCTGACACAGCATCACCGTGAGGTACACGGCGTTCAGGTAGCGGGGCGGGTCGGCCTCGATACGCTCGAGGACGACCGCGTTGCGGCGCTTCTCCTCGATGAGCGCGAGCGCTCGGACCCGCGTCATCCGCGTCAGGGAGGCCTCGGCAACCGCGAGGACCGCGCCGAGCAGCACGAGCACCGCGACGAGCGCCCAGATCCAGATCACGTGACCCGAACCCCCGTGTACTTCTCCTGCTTCGCCCACATCGCGCCCCGGCCGGCGTCGTCCGTGTGGTCGTGCCCGAGCAGGTGCAGGATGCCGTGGACGATCAGCAGCCGGAGCTCGGCGGCGGGATCCTCGGGGTTGTTGCGCGCCGCCACGGACGGCGCGATCACGACGTCACCGAGCAGGCGCACGCCGTCCTCGTCGCGGTCGGTCTCGTCGAGCGGGAACGACAGCACGTCGGTCGGTCCCTCCTCGCCCATGAAGCGCTGGTGCAGCTCGGCGATCTCGGCCTCGGTCACGAACGAGACCGAGAGCTCCACGTCGGCCACGCCCTCACCGGCCAGGGCATCGCGCGCCAGCCCGGCGAGCGCGTGGATGTCCACCGGCGCGGTTTGCCGGTCGTCGAACAGGATCCTCGGTCTATGGTCGTCGTCAGCCATCCGCGCGGGCGCGCTGCTCGCCGAACATCCGGTACGCCTCCACGATGTCCTGCACGATCTTGTGCCGCACGACGTCCTTGGCCCCGAGGTGCGCGAACTCGATGCCGTCGATCCCCTGCAGGATGTCCTGCACCACGACCAGGCCCGAGGTCTGCCCGTTCCCGAGATCGATCTGCGTGACGTCGCCGTTCACCACGGCCTTGGAGCCGAACCCCAGCCGCGTGAGGAACATCTTCATCTGCTCGGGCGTGGTGTTCTGGGCCTCGTCGAGGATGATGAACGAGTCATTGAGGGTTCGGCCGCGCATGTAGGCGAGCGGCGCGACCTCCACGGTTCCGCGTTCCATGAGCCTCGGCAGCGCGTCGGCGCCCATCATCTCGAACAGCGCGTCGTAGAGCGGCTTCATGTACGGGTCGATCTTCTCGTACAGCGTGCCGGGCAGGAACCCCAGCCGCTCGCCCGCCTCGACGGCGGGACGGGTGAGGATGAGGCGCGAGACCTGCTTCTCCTGGAGGGCGCGGACGGCGGTTGCGACTGCGAGGTAGGTCTTGCCCGTGCCGGCCGGGCCGATCGCGAACGTCACCGTCGCCTTGCGGATGGCGTCCACGTACCGTTTCTGGCCGAGCGTCTTGGCCGCGATGCCGCGTCCCCGCCCCGTGAGCAGCACGTCGCCGAGCACCTGCGTCGGCGTCGCCTCTTCCCCCTTGATCAGCTCGATCGAGCGCCCGACGGACGAGGCATTCAGCTCGTGGCCCTTGTCGAGGAGCGCGATCAGCTCCTCGAAGAGCAGGCCGACCCGCTCGGCCTCCCGGTCGGGGCCGACGATCGTGATCTCGTTGCCCCGGACGACGATCTGGGAGTCGAAGGCCGCCTCGACGAGCTTGAGCAGCTCGTCCCGCTGGCCGAGGAGGGCGACCATGCTCTGGTCCCCGGGCACGAGGATCTTCACTTGGGTGGTGGATCTGGCCAAGCGGTCTCTTCTGGGGTTGCCCCCGTCCCTCCTCATGCAGGAAGGGCCGTCATCCGACGACCCACGGCGATTCTACCCCCGGGCCGCTCGCGTACCCACGCTGGGATGGGGGAGTCGCCTCAGCCCGGCGGCCACGTGAGCGGCCGCCCGCCCAGCACGTGGAAGTGCAGGTGGAACACGCTTTGGCCCGCTCCCGCCCCGACGTTGACCACGAGGCGCCAGCCTCCGTCCTCGATCCCCTCGGTTCGGGCGAGGTGCACGGCCGCCTTCATCACGTCGACCAGCATCCCGCCGTGGCGTTCCTCGATCTCGCCCAGGTCGCTCAGGTGCTCCTTCGGGATCAGGAGCAGGTGCGTGGGCGCCTTCGGGTTCCGGTCGCGGAACGCGAGCATCGTCTCGGTCTCGTGCAGGATCTCCGCCGGCGCCTCGCCGGCGACGATGCGACAGAACGGGCAGCTCGAGCTCACTCCGAGGTCTCCGGCCTCCGCAGGGCCGCTGTGTCTGACGCCTTCTTCCCGGCCGGCTCACCGCGGAGCTCGGCGAGCTGCTCGAGCAGCCGCCGCTCCTCCTTGGAGGCCGGCTCGGGGGTGACCACCTGGACCGTGACGAACAGGTCGCCACGACCGCGCCTGCCGAGGTTCGGGATCCCCTTGCCTCGCAGGCGGAACTGGGCGCCCGATGCCGTGCCGGCCTCGATGCCTAGGCTCTCGGGGCCGTCCAGCGTCTCGACCACGATCTCGGCGCCGAGCGCGGCCTGGACCATCGGCACCTCGAGGACGGCGAACAGGTCTTGGCCGTGACGGGCGAAGACCGGATCCTGCTCCACGGCGAGGGACAGATACAGGTCGCCGCTCGGCCCGCCGGCTCGGCCCGCGTGTCCTGAGCCCGAGATCCGCAGCTCCATGCCGTCGGAGACGCCGGCGGGGACCTCCACCGGGATCGTGGCGCCGGTTGCGACGCGTCCCCGACCGCGGCAGTCCACGCACGGCGAGACGACCTCCTCCCCCGTGCCCTCGCAAGTGCTGCACGGGTGGGCCGTCATCACGGTGCCGAAGATGCTCCGGCGCACGTCCTGCACCTGGCCGCTCCCGTTGCAGGTCCGGCATCGCGCCGGCTGGGTGCCTGGCTCGGAGCCCACGCCTCCGCAGCGCTCGCAGGTCTGCAGCCGCTCGACCCGCACCTCGGTCGGTGCGCCGAAGACGGCCTCGCGGAACCCGAGCCGGACCTCGGCGAACAGGTCCTCACCGTGCCGCGTCCGACTCCGCGCCGGTCCGGATCGGCGGCGGCCGAACGTGCCCGAGCCGAAGAAGGCCTCGAACAGGTCGGAGACGTCGCCGAACGGGAACTCGACCGAACCCGCCTGCCCGTACGCGTCGTAGCGGGCGCGCTTGTCCGGGTCGGACAGGATCTCGTAGGCGGCGGCGACCTCCTTGAACCGCTCTTCTGCGGCGGGGTCGGCGTTCACGTCCGGATGGTGCTCGCGCGCCAGGCGCCGATACGCCTTGCGGATCTCCTCGATCGTCGCGCCCCGCCCGACGCCGAGGATCTCGTAGAGGTCGCGGATCGCGGCCATCGCGGTTAGGCGTCGAGCTCCGTCGCGAGCTCGGACAGGCGGCGGGCCACCGCGCGCACCGAGGCCATCACCGAAACGTAGTCCATCGCGGTCGGTCCGACGACGCCGACCGCGCCGAGGGTCGTCGGCCCCGCTCGGAACGGCGCCGAGACGATCGAGGCCTCCCAGTCGCCCGTGTGGCGGTGCTCGGTGCCGATCGTTACGCTCACGTCCTCGTCGGTCGTGACGTCGCGCATGAGCTCCAGCATCTCCGACTCGTGCTCGAGGGCCTCGAACAGCCGACGGACCGTCTCACGCCGCCAGTGGGCCGCCTCGTCCGCGAGGTTCGCGACGCCGCCGATCAACACGTGGTGCGTTCCGGCGCCGGACTGCAGCTGAGCGAAGACGTCGGAGGCGGCGATCAACAGCTGTCGCTCTTCCGTCGGCGCGGTCGCGGCGGCCTTGAGCGCCTCGGCGTGCGCGTCCGACACGCTGCGCCCCTTGAACCGGTCGGCGAGCGTGCGCTCGAGCGACGCCAGCTCCTGCGCCCCGAGGGTCTCGGGGCGATCGATCATCGTCTTGTCCACGCGCCCGTGCTTGCCGATCACGAGGAGCATCAGGCCGCTCCCGACCTCGATCAGCTCGGTGCGCAGGATCACCTCGTCCGAACCGGTCGGCGGGACCGCCAGACCCGCGTACTGCGTCACGCGCGACAGGAGCTGCGTGGTCCCCTTCAGGACGTCCTCGAGGTCGAGCATCGTCTCCGCGAAGAAGCCGGCGATCGCCTTGCGCTGAACGTCGCGCAGGCGTCCGCCGGGTGGGAGCGAGTCCACGTACTTGCGGTAGCCGATGTCGGTGGGGATCCGCCCGGCGGACGTGTGCGGATGCGTGAGGTAGCCGAGCTCTTCCAGGGCGGCCATCTCGTTGCGGATCGTCGCGCTCGACACGCCGAGCCCCGAGCGCTCCGCGATCGTCTCGCTGCCGACGGCCTCGCCGCTGCGGACGTACTCCTCGACGATCGCGCGCAGGACGGCGACCTTCCGCGCTCCGAGGTCCTGGTCGACCATGGTTAGCAGTCTAACTCGGAGAGTGCCAGGAACAGCCCTGGCCTCGGTGACAACCGTTCTCCCCATCCGTGCGTCCTAAGCTCGGAGGACGCGCATGAGGGTCGACGAGGTCGCGCTCCGTGAGTTCGTGCACACCGGCTACCCGCGCCTGGTCGCGGCGGTAGCGCTCGTCGGTGGCAGCCGGCCCGCGGCCGAGGACGCCGTCCAGGAGGCGCTGCTCCGGGCCTGGGAGCGTTCGGAGAAGGGCGAGGACATCGAGTCACTGAACGCGTGGGTCGCGACCGTGGCCCTGAACCTCGTGCGGAGCGGGCTCCGACGCCTGCGCTCGGAGCGGAAGGCGAATGGGCAGCTCGGAGGCTCGGCGTCGTCGCCGGATCCGGGTCCGGAGGCGGACCGGTCCGTCGACCTCGAACGCGCGCTTGGGCTGCTCCCACGCCGGCAACGCGAGGTCGTCGTCCTCCGCTACTACCTGCAGCTCGACACTCGGGAGGTCGCGAGCGCCCTGCGGGTGAGCGAGGGAACCGTCAAGAGCACGTTGGCCCGGGCGCGCGCCGCACTGGCACGCTCGCTCGGCGTCGACGAGACCGAGGAGGCGAACGACCATGGCACTCGATGAGCGCCTACGACGCGAGCTGGAGCGCGCCGCGCGACCCGCCGACCCGAGTGGCGTCTACGAGGACCTGATCCGTCGCCGCGAGCGCCGCCGGGTCGTTCGCAAGATCGAGGGTGGCGCACTCGCGTTGGTCGTCGTCGCCGGATGTCTGGCGGGCGTGTACGCCCTTTCGCGGGTGTTCGACCCTTCGAGCGGAGGACGACCCGGTACGCAGACCGGCTCAGGGGACCGGATCACCTACGTTACGTACGAGAGCAGCGATCCTGGAGACTCGTCCTCCATCTTCACCGCGAATCCGGATGGGTCAGACCCGCTCCAACTCCTGGAACATCCGGAGCTCGTTACCGATCTCGACTGGTCACCGGACGGGCGACGCCTCGTCTACGGGCGTGGAGACCTCTTCGTATTCGATCTCGACACCGGCCAGAGCACGCGGTTGGCCGGACCCAACGCATCCGCGCCAAGCTGGTCGCCCGACGGCTCACAGATCGCGTTCGCGGTCGATCGCGCCGACCTTGGTCAGATTGTTGTTGTGAACGCGGATGGCACCGGCGCCAGGATCGTTACGGAAGCAGGGAGTCTTGGCTGGACGGACTGGTCGCCTGACGGGAGCAGGATCCTCTTCGTCGGTCCGGGCCCAGATGGCGCGCATCAAGGCTGGGACATCTACGTGACGAACGTCGACGGATCCGACGTCACGAACCTCACCAACAGCCCGACCGTGGACCTTGACCCGAGCTGGTCGCCGGACGGATCGACGATCCTTTTCCGAAGTCGGCGTGACCCCCCGCCCGACTGGACCGAAGGCGACGCGCCCGACGAGATCTACCTCATGGCTCTCGACGGTACTGACGTCCGGAGACTTACGCACGATTCTGCTCGAGACCAAAACCCCGTGTGGTCACCCGACGGCTCGATGATCGCCTACACGTCGCAATGCTGCGAGGACGAATCAGCGATCATCGTCATGAACACCGACGGCACAGACCCACGGCGGCTGCCGATCAATGCGATCGCGCTCGCATGGCAGCCAGCTCCGAACGATAGCGGGACGCTGGAACCGATCCCCTCGGTAGCGCCTTCGCCGGAGCCGTCACCTTCGCCAGATCTGGCTGAGGGAGCGATCGACATCGGGATCGGGTTCCCGGTCTGCTTCGCGGAGCAGCTCGGCAGGATCGATTACCTGGGTGACGGTGCCGACGGGAGCGCGTGGACCGGGATCCCGGCGAAGGACGACGGGACGTGTCCCGAGTTCCCCGCACCCGAGAAGTTCCTGATCGCGGCGGATCACACCGGCGACGGCATCGCGGACTCGTGGATCGATCTGCCGTTCGCCTGCCACGTCGGATGCCAACCGGTGGATGCGACGGACCTCGACGCCAGCGGCACCGAGGAACTCGTCGTCACCAGCCTCTTCACCATCATGGATTACCACTTCTTCACGGTCGTGACGGATGGGAGCGGCGAGCTCCGGATCCAGCCGATCCTCGTCGCCGATCCAGGGCACGAGCCCGCCGGGATAGCGGCCGGCGAGCCGCTACGGATCGACGCCGGAGGCGACGCAGGCTACGGGAGCGCGATCGAGTGCGAGGGCTACCCGTCGGACCCGGTCATCGTCTGGTCCTGGAGCTACAGCGAGGTCGAGAGCGGCGATCCCATCGAGGTGCACGTGACGCGGCTCGAACTCCACGAGGACGGGCTGTTCCACGTGGTCGCCGCGACCGACACCACCGTGCCCGAAGGCGAGTCCACTGGCATCTCGAACCAGGCAGAGCAGGGACCCGAGTGCGGCGTGGATTGGTACCCGTAACGCGTTCAGTCCGTGAGGGCGAGGACGAGCTCGTTCAGCAGCAGCATGCCGCGCTCGGTCGGGACGAGCGCGCCCGCGCGATCCTCGAGCAGGCCTCCGTCGAGGAACGGGGCCGCGCGCTCGGGCTCGACCCAGCTCGCCGGGATCCCCTCGAGGATCCGCAGCCTCAGGAAGACCTCCTCGAGGTAGGCGTCGGACGGCTCGAGCCGTTCTTCCCCGCCGACCGGGAGCCGGTGGTTCTCGACCTGCGCCATGTACTCCTCCGGCGGGCGGACGTTCCACCAGCGATGGTCCTCGCGGTACGAGTGCGCGCCGGCGCCGAGGCCCAGGTACGGCCGGCGCTCCCAGTAGCCGAGATTGTGCCGGCACTCGAAACCCGGGCGCGCCCAGTTCGACACCTCGTAGTGGCCGTACCCCGCGTCGCCGAGGAGTTCGCACGCCAGGCCGAACATGTCCGCCTGCAGGTCCGGGTCCGGCGAGGGGCGCGCGCCCGAGGCGATCTGGCGCCCGAGCGGCGTCGAGGGCTCCACGGTGAGCGCGTACGCGCTGACGTGCTCGGGGCCGAGGTCCACCGCCTCTCGGAGCGTCCGCTCCCACGACGCGAGATCCTCGCCCTGCGCGCCGTAGATCAGGTCCAGGTTCACGTTCGCGTAGCCCGCGGCGCGCGCGTCCGCGAACGCGCGCCGCACCGACGCCGGCTCGTGCACCCGCTCCAGCGACGCGAGCACCGCGAGGTCGAACGACTGCGCCCCCATCGAGAGCCGGCCGAACCCGGCCTCGAGGAGCCGCTCGAGCTTCAGACGGTCCACCGTGTCCGGGTTGGCCTCGATCGTGACCTCGGCGTCGGCCGTCACGTCGAACCGGTCGCGCAGGTGCGTGAGCACGCCCTTCAGGTCCGCCGTGTCGAGCGTGGTCGGCGTCCCGCCGCCGAGGAACACGCTCACGACCTCCTCGCCCGCCCAGCCAGGCGCGGCGAGCGACGACTCGGCCAGGAGCGCACGCACGTACCGCGGCGCCAGGTGATCGAGGCCCGCGTACGCGTTGAAGTCGCAGTACCCGCACCGGGTGAGGCAGAACGGCACGTGGACGTAGATGCCCGCGGTCACTTCTTCACCTCCGCCGGCTTCGCCGTCGACCCGCAGCGCCGCGATGAACGCCTCCTGTGGCACGTCGACCCGACCCACGCGTCGCATCCGCTCCTTGCCCTTCTTCTGCTGCTCGAGGAGCTTGCGCTTGCGCGTGATGTCACCGCCGTAGCACTTGGCGAGCACGTCCTTGCGCTTGGCCTTCACCGTCTCGCGCGCGACGATCCGCGAGCCGATCGAGGCCTGGATCGCCACGTCGAACATCTGGCGCGGGATCAGCTCGCGGAGGCGTTCGACCATCAGCCGCCCGTACTGGGCGGCCTTCTCGCGATGCACGACGCTGCTGAACGCGTCGACCGGCTCGCCGTGCAGGAGGATGTCCACGCGGACCAGGTACGCCGGCTCGTAGCCCATCGGCTCGTAGTCGAGCGACGCGTACCCGCGCGTACGCGACTTCAGCTGGTCGAAGAAGTCGAAGATGATCTCGGCGAGCGGCAGCTTGTAGTGCACCTCGGCGCGCTCGGGCGAGAGGTACCGAATGTCGATCAGCTCGCCGCGGCGCGACTGGCAGAGCTCGAAGATCGGCGCCGAGGTATTCGGTCGGCGTGATGATGGTGGCGAGGACCACGGGCTCCTCGACGCGGTCGTAGGTGCCGGGCTGCGGCATCTCGCTCGGGTTGTGCACGACGATCGTCTCCTCGCCGCGGATCACGTGGAACTCCACGTTCGGCGCCGTCGCGATCAGCTCGAGGCCGAACTCGCGCTCCAGGCGCTCCTTGACGATGTCCATGTGCAGCAGCCCGAGGAACCCGCACCGGAACCCGAACCCGAGCGCCCGCGAGGTCTCGGGCTCGTACACCAGCGCGGCGTCGCTCAGCTTCAGCCGGTCGAGGGCCTCGCGGAGCTCCGAGTAGTCGCCTCCTTCGGCCGGGATACAGGCCGCTCCACACCATCGGCCTCGGCTCGCGGTACCCGGGCAGCGGCTCCTTCGCGCCGTGCTTGCCGGCCAGCGTGACGGTGTCGCCGACCTTGACCTGATGCACGTCCTTCAGACCGCTGACGAGGTAGCCGACCTCGCCGGCCTCGAGGCGCTCCACGGGCGTGGCCTCGGGCGCGAAGATCCCCGCCTCCTCGGCCTCCGAGTCCAGGTCCGTCGCGAAGAAGTGGACCTTCGAGCGCGAGGGCAGGACGCCGTCGCGGACCCGGAGGTACGCGATCACCCCCCGGTACGCGTCGAAGCTCGAGTCGAAGATCAACGCGCGCAGCGGCGTGTCGCGCGAACCCTCGGGCGGCGGGACCCGCCGGATCACCTCGTCGAGGAGCTGCGGTCACGCCCTCGCCGGTCTTCCCGCTCACGGCGAGCACGTCCTCTACCGGGCACCCGACCAGCTCGGCGAGCTCGCGAGCCGTCTCCACCGGGTCGGCCGACGGCAGGTCGATCTTGTTCAGGACCGGGATGATCACGAGGCCGGCGTCCCGGGCCAGGTGGTAGTTCGCCAGCGTCTGGGCCTCGAGGCCCTGGGCGGCGTCCACGAGCAGCACCGCGCCCTCGCAGGCCTCGAGGGCGCGCGAGACCTCGTAGGTGAAGTCGACGTGGCCGGGGGTGTCGATCAGGTTCAGCTCGTGGTCCTGGCCGGCGCTCCGATAGCGCAGGCGGACCGCCTGGGCCTTGATCGTGATGCCGCGCTCGCGCTCGAGATCCATCTTGTCCAGGTACTGCTCGCGCATGTCGCGCACGGCCACGGCGTGGGTCAGCTCGAGGAGCCGGTCGGCCAGGGTGGACTTGCCGTGGTCGATGTGGGCGATGATGCAGAAGTTCCGGATGCGCTCGAGGTCGGTCACGGCCCGCCTATGGTACGGGCGGCCGGGGGCGGGTCCGCCGAGGAAGTGCCCGCCGAGGAAGTGCCCGCCGAGGAAGTGCCCGCTGGTAGACTGCCCGGCCGATGGCGAACATCAAGTCTCAGATCAAGCGGAACCGTCAGAACGAGAAGGCCGCCGAGCGCAACAAGGCCGTGCGGACCTCGCTGAAGACGGCGACGAAGAAGGTCCACGCCGCGGCCGCCGAGCGGGACGCCGAGGCCGCAACCGCTCGCCAGCGCGAGGCCGCCCGCGCGTTCGACAAGGCCGCCTCCAAGGGCGTGCTCCACAAGCGCACGGCCGCCCGCCACAAGTCGCGCCTGGCCAAGGCCGCGAACCGCGCCGCCGCCTCCGGCGAGTAGCCCTCAGGCGGGAGCGCCCGTGGCGATCGCCGAGACCACGAGCGGCAGGATCACGTCGTCGGTCGCGCCCGACTTGAGCGCGCGGTCGGCCCAGGCGATCCGCTCGTGCAGGGCGACGAGCTCCTCCACCGAGTAGCGCCGCGCCTGATCGCGGTAGCGGCGCGCCTGCCAGTCGAACCGCAGGCCGGCCTGCTTCGCGAGCTCGACCGGAGAGAGGCGCTCGGGCAGCGACCGGACGCGGATCAAGTCCCGCAGCCGCGACGTCAGGCCGCCGAGGATCATCAGCCCCTCCTCGCGCGAGGCGGACAGGGTCTGGAGCGAGCGCATCGCGCCCGGCAGGTCTCGGGCGAAAGCCTTGTCGCACAGGTCCCACACGTGCTGCTCGCCGAGGCCCCGGAACTGCCTGGTGACGAGCTCGGCCGTGATCCGCTCGCCGGGGAACGCCGACCCGAGCTGGTCCAGCGCCTGCTCGAGACCCCCAGGATCCTCGCCCAGCGTGTCCACGAGCGCCGACGCTCCCTCGGCTGCGAGGTTCAGCTCCTTGGCCCGCGCGCGCTGCATCAGCCATCCGGGCAGGTCCCGGCGGACGATCTTGATCTCCTTCACCGAGCCCGACCGGCTGCACGAGCTTCACGAGCGCGGCGGGCGCCTTCGCGCGCTCCCCCACGGTGACCGTGACGATCAGCGGGGCGTCCGGATCGGGCGACTCCAGGTAGCCCGCGAACTCGCGCAGTCCCTCCTCGGGCAGGGCCTTCGCGTTCGTGACCAGCAGCGCCCGCCGCTCGCCGAACAGCGACGGCGTGGAGAGGTCGGCCGTCTCGCCACCCTGCCAGAAGGCGGCGTCGACCTCCGTGGCCTGCAGGTCGCCGAGGACCTCGAGCGCCGCCTCCCGGAGCAGGAAGGCGTCTTCGCCCCACAACAGGTAGACGGGCGCCGGCGCGGTCTTCGGGCTCACGCGGGCGATGCTACGACGTGGCGACGACCGCGGCGTCCTCACCCCGCCGAGGCCACCTCCGGCTCACCGTCCCGGAACCTCGACGATCACGTCGCCGAGGCGATCGGTCCGCGCGACGAGCGCTCCGTCCTCCGTGAGCCACGCGAGGATCTCGGGAACCGGGTGGCCGTACGTGTTCTCGCCGACGCTGACGACGGCGACCGCCGGATCGACCGCGTCGAAGAACGTCCGCAGCGAGGTCGCCGCGCCGTGGTGCGGGACCTTCAGCACGTCCGCGCCGACCACGGACCCCGTCGTCCAGCATCACCTGCTGGGCCGGCTCCTCGGGCTCGGTGGCGAACAGCACGGTATCCGTCGCGGAGCGAGGCGAGGATCACGAGCGCATCGTTGTTCGTGTCCGACTCGGTCCCGCTGAAGCACGCCTGCGGCGAGAGGACCTCGAGGCGCACGTCGCCGACCTGCAGGACGCTCGCCCGCACGCGGGTACCGGACCGGTGACGCCCTCGTCACCGATCGCGCGGTGCAGGTCCTCGAGATCGGGCGAGTCGTCGGGGCAGCCGGGCTCGAGCAGGAGCCCGACGGGCAGGCGGGACAGCACCGCCGGGCAGCCCGACGATGTGATCGGCGTGCGGATGCGAAGCCACCACGACGTCCAGCCGCTTCACGCCGAGGGCCGAGAGCTCGGTGGCCACCTGCGCCTCGTCCGGCCCGCCGTCGACGAGCACCGTCACCCCACCGGGCGAGGTGAGCAGCGCCGCGTCCCCCTGCCCGACGTCGAAGAACCGCACCGTGAGACCGGCCGGCGGTCCCGCGGTGAGCGCACCCGACCAGACGACGAACAGGAAGCGCGAGGGCACCGAGCGCGCGCAGCCGGCCGTACTTCGCGCGCTCGAAGGCCAAGCTCATCGTGAGGCGTCGTCATCGCGCGCGTGATGCCGACGTAGGCGAGCCGCCGCTCCTCCTCGACGCCGCCCTCGGCGACCGCGCGCGCGTGCGGCAGCAGGCCCTCCTCCATCCCGACCAGGAAGACGTGCGGGAACTCCAGGCCCTTGGCCGCGTGCAGGGTCATGAGCGTGACCGCGTCCTTGCGGCTCCTCGGTCTTCTCGCCCGGGCGCGTCGCCGCTCGTGAGCGCCAGCTCCTCCAGGAAGCCGTGCGAGCGACGGCTCGGCCGCGCGGCGCACGTGGTTCTCCGCGAAGTTCAGCACCTCGAGCACGCCGGCCCAGCGCGCCTCGCGCGTCATCGGCTCCGGGTACAGGCGCGTCACCTCGTCGCGGTAGTCGATCGCCTCCAGGAAGCGCTCCAGGCGGGAGACGAGCTCGCGGCCCGCGTCGGCGAGCTCCGGAGCCGTCGAGCGCCGTCGCGCAGCTTCCGGTAGCCGTCCACCGCCTGCGGGCGACAGGCCCTCGATCTCGGCCGCGCGCTCGAAGGCCTCGCTGGCGGAGATGCCGTGCTCGGTCGCGAACGCCGAGCACGCGGTCGAGGCTCGCCTTGCCGACGCCGCGCGGCGGGCGTGTTGATGATCGCGCAGCAGCGAGGTCTCGTCGCGCGGGTTCACCGCCAGCTTCAGGTAGGCGACGACGTCGCGCACCTCCTTGCGGTCGAAGAACGACATGCCGCCGACCACCACGTAGGGCAGCCCGTTCGCGCGCAGCTCGCCCTCGAACGGCCGGAACTGGACCTGCGTGCGGCAGAGGATGGCGAAGTCCTGCGGGCTTCGCCTCTTCGAGCCGGAGCAGCTGCGCGCATCTCCTCGACCACGAACTGCGCCTCCGCCGTCTCGTCCTTCAGGCGCGCGAAGCGCACGGGCTCGCCGTCGCCGCGCGCCGACTCGAGCGCCTTCTCGTGGCGCGAGGCGTTCTTGCGGATGACCGCGTTGGCCGCGTCCAGGATCTGCCGGGTGGAGCGGTAGTTCGTCTGCAGGCGGACGACCTTCGCGCCCTCGAAGTCGCGGTGGAAGCCCAGGATCTTCTGGATGTCGGCGCCGCGCCAGCCGTAGATCGACTGGTCGTCGTCGCCCACCACGCAGACGTTGCGGTGCTCGCCGCCGATCTGCCGCACGATCTCGTACTGCGGGTGGTTCGTGTCCTGGTACTCGTCCACCAGGACGTAGCGGTAGCGCTTCCGGTAGTGCGCGCGCACGCGCCGCGTGCTCGCGCAGCAGGCGCACGGTCTCCAGCAGCAGGTCGTCGAAGTCGAGCGAGCGCGTGCGGGCGAGGAACTCCCGGTAGCGCTGCCAGACCGAGCCGACGAGCTGGTCGCGGCCGCCGCTGCCGCTCGGCCAGGAAGCCCTCGGGCGTCTCCATGCCGGTTCTTGGCCAGCGACATCCGCGCCAGCACGCGCGGACGGATGCATGGTCGTCTCGTGCACGCGCAGCTCGCGCATGGCGGACTTCACCGCGCTCAGCTGGTCGGAGGCGTCGCAGATCGTGAACCGCCGCGGGAGGCCGAGGGCCTGGCCGTGCTCGCGCAGCACGCGCGCGCAGAACGCGTGGAAGGTCCCGACGGTGATCGCCTTCGCCCGCTTCCCCGCGAGCTGCGTCACGCGCTCGCGCATCTCGCCCGCGGCCTTGTTGGTGAAGGTGACGGCCAGGATGCTCGCGGGTTCGACCCCGAGCGACAGCAGGTAGGCGATCCGCGTGGTGATGACGCGCGTCTTGCCGGTGCCCGCGCCGGCCAGGACGAGCAGCGGCCCCTCGGTCGTGGTGACCGCGTCGCGCTGCGCGGGGTTGAGGGTCGAGAGGGGGGAAGGCTCGCGGATGGGGCGTCAAAGGGGCGCTTTCTATCACGATCGCGACTGGATGCGCCGCCCGCGAGGGGACAGCTACCGAGCGAAGAACGCCTCCACGGCCTCCCAGAGCTTGGCCGCGGTGAGCCCTCCGGTCGAGAAGATCACGACCCCTTCGACGCCCTGGGCCCTCACGCGTTCGAGCGTCTTGCGTCAGCCGCTCCGGCGGGGAGTAGCCCTCGGGCATGTCGGCCAGGAACGCGTCGAGCTTGGCCGCCAGCGCCTCGCATCCCCGGGCTCCTTCAGGTAGGCGGTGATCGCGTCGTGCAGCTCGGGCGCGTACTCCTTGAGCCGCGGCGCCACCTTCTCGAACTCGGCCTGCATGCTCCGGCGCCGGCCCGCCTCGCGCGCAGCAGCCGGCGGAGACGGTCGAGAGGCGCGCGCTCCGCGTCGTAGAGCTGGTACGCCGCGACGCCGGTCCAGAGGTGCGGGAAATCCGCGCGCCCACACCTTCTGCTGCTGGATGCTCTCCGCCAGCAGGTCGAGGTGGGTCTCGAAGTCGCCGCCGAAATGGCTCCGGTAGTCCATCGGCATCAGGTACTGGACCCACGGCGAGAAGCGCCGCCAGTCCTGGCCGATGAAGCGCCCGCTCTGCACCGGGTTCTTGAAGACCGCGGCCGAGAACTCCATCTTCGGCTTGCCTTCCGGACCTCCTCGAACACCTGCCGCGTGAACTCGGCGACGTGGTGAGCGCGGTACTCGTAGAAGAAATAGTCGAGGTCGCGGTTGCCTCCCGGGAAGAAGCTGCCTTCCAGCAGCAGCCGGCTCTTCATCTCGCGCGAGTAGTCCCTCCAGTTCGGGGGGAGGACCTTCGGGCTCCTCTCCCAATGCGCCTCGAGGTGCGGGCGGTCCATGCTGCCGAGCAGCGGGTTGTCGGGGTGTGCCTGTCGAGTAGTACGAGGCGTACTTCGGGATCTGCCTCCAGGCAGTAGTCGCAGAAGCAGTACGTGTCGGGCGCGAGGTCGCCCGGGTAGCGCACGTAGTCGTGGTGGATCGCGTCGACGTCGTAGCGCGTCGCGAACTCCTTGATGACCGGGATCAGCCACTGGTCGGTGTAGCCCGGCCGCCGCGCCGGGCACATCCATGCCATTCGATAGGGATCGCCGCGCAGGATCTCGGCGCTCGTGGGCTTGCCCGCCGGGCTCAGGGCCAGCCACTCGGGATGCTGCTGGACCACGTACGAGTTCGCGCCCTCCGCGAAGTCGAAGAACCAGACGTGGACGCGATCTTGCGCTTGTGGCACTCGCGGATGAGGATCGCCGGCAAGTCGAACTCCGCGGTACTCCGCCACGACCGCGGGGGCGAAGCGCTCGCTGGGCCAGAACAGGCCGGCGGAGGTCTTCAGCTCCATGATCAGCGTGTTGACGTGCGCCTTCGCCAATTGCTCGACGAAGGCCACCACCGAGGCCTCGGTCGTGCCGGCGTCGCGGGGGCTGGCCCAGACGGCCCGGCCCTTCAGCGTCGGCGCGGCCGACGCTGGGTCGCAGAGGGCGAGGACGAGTCCTAGTCCGGTCGAGATCGCGGCGTGGCGCATGGCGGCTCCTTGCAAGCTGCTCGCGCCATGCTATCCGCCGATCGACCGAAGCGAGGTGGCCGGCGCCGCGCTCAGGCGGCGAGGTCGAGGAACAGCCGGTGCAGGCGCGCGTCCCCTGTCAGCTCGGGGTGGAAGGTGGCGGCCAGCACGCGGCCCTGCCGCACCAGCACCGGCTCGCCGCCGAAGCGGCGCCAGCACCTCGACCGCCGGCGCCGACCGCGCGGAAGCGCGGCGCGCGGATGAAGACGGCCGCGCAGCGGCGCCGTCCGAGCGCGCGCGCGCGTCCACCGTCGGCCTCGAACGAGTCGAGCTGCCGGCCGTAGGCGTTGCGCGCGACCGTCGGCGTCGAGCAGGCCGAGGCTCGGCTGCGCGGGGACTCGACCTCGCGCGCGAGCAGGATCGCGCCCGCGCAGGTGCCGAGCAGCGCGCCGCCGCGCGCGTGGAAGCCGCGCAGGGCGGCGAACCACGGCTCGTCCGCCATCAGCCGCAGCAGCGCGGTGCTCTCGCCGCCGGGCAGCACCAGGCCGCGCCAGGCCGGCGAGCGTCGGCGGCGCGGCGGACCTCGCGCACCGTCGGCGCCCGAGTCCCCGCAGCACGCGCGCGGTGCGCCTCGAAGTCGCCCTGCAGCGCGAGCACGCCGACGCGACGCGCTCACCAGCCGCGCGCCTGCAGCCGCTCGCGCCGCGCGGCAGCGCCGTGGCGATCTCGAGCCCGCGCATCGGCCTCGCCGAGGCCGCGCGAGACCTCGGCCACGCGCCTCGGCGTCCTCGTAGTGCGTGGTCGCGCGCACGATCGCCCGCGCGCGGCGCGCGCGGGATCGGCCGACTTGAAGATGCCGGAGCCCACGAACACCGCCTCGGCGCCGAGCCGCATCATCAGCGCCGCGTCGGCCGGCGTGGCGATGCCGCCGGCGGCGAAGTTCGGCACCGGCAGCCGGCCGTCGGCGGCGACCGCGCGCACGCAGCTCGTACGGCGCGCCGAGCGTGCTTGGCCTCGCGCCATCAGCTCCTCGGGCCCGAGCGTGGTCAGCCGGCGGATGCCGGCCGTGCACCGCGCGCAGGTGGCGCACGGCCTCGACGATGTTGCCGGTGCCGGCCTCGCCCTTGGTGCGCAGCATCGCCGCGCCCTCGCCGATGCGGCGCAGCGCCTCGCCGAGGTCGCGGCAGCCGCAGACGAACGGGCACCGCGAACGCGTGCTTGTCGATGTGGTGCTCCTCGTCGGCGGGCGTCAGCACCTCGCTCTCGTCGATGAAGTCCACGCCCAGCGCCTCCAGCACGCGCGCCTCGACGAAGTGGCCGATGCGGCACTTGGCCATCACCGGGATCGACACCGCGGCCATGATCGCCTCGACGATCGGCGGGATCGGCCATGCGCGCCACGCCGCCCTCGCGGCGGATGTCGGCGGGCACGCGCTCGAGCGCCATCACCGCCACCGCGCCCGCGTCCTCGGCGATGCGCGCCTGCTCGGCGTCGACGACGTCCATGATCACGCCGCCCTTGAGCATCTCGGCGAGCCCGGTCTTGAGCCGCGGTGTCGCCCTCTCTCCGTCCGTCGCGCCGGTCATGCGCTCGCCTCCAATGCTTGCAGCAGGTCGTCGATCAGGTCCTGCGCGTGCTCGAGACCGACCGAGATCCGCAGCAGGTCCTCGCGCGTCGTGCGACTCCGGGCCCTCCGACGACGCGCGATGCTCGATCAGGCTCTCGCTGCCGCCGAGGCTGGTCGCGTTCAGGAACAGCCGCACGCGCGAGGCCACCGTCAGCGCGCCCGCGCGGCCGCCCGTCGACCTCGATCGAGAGCATGCCGCCGAACGCCCGCATCTGGCGCCTCGCGATCGCGTGCCCCGCGTGGGCCGCGAGCCCGGGATAGTGGACGCGCCGCGAGCGCGGATGGCCCTGGATCGCCGCGGCCAGCGCGAGCGCGTTCGCGCGACTGGCGCTCGCACGCGCACGGCCAGCGTGCGCAGCCCGCGCAGCACCAGCCAGGAGTTGAAGGGCGAGGCCACGGCGCCGAGCAGCGTGCGCAGCTCGCGCAGCCGCTCGAGCTGTCGCCGCGCGCGCCCGAAGACCAGCGCGCCGCCTTGCACGTCGCTGTGGCCGCCGAGGTACTTGGTCGTGGAGTGCAGCACCACGTCGGCCCCCAGCGCGAGCGGCTGCTGCAGCGCGGGCGTGGCGAAGGTGCCGTCGACGAGCAGCTGCGCGCCGCGGGCGTGCGCCATCTCCGCGAGCCGCGCCAGATCGACCACCTTCATCAGCGGGTTCGACGGGCTCTCGGCCCAGACCAGGCGCGTCGCCGGCGTGAGCGCGCTTCTCGACCGCGTCGAGGTCGGCCATCGCGACCGTGGTCGACGTCAGAGCCCCAGCGCGGGAAGATGTCGCGGGCGATGATCGCGGTTGGCGTAGTACATGTCGTCCGGGAACACGACGTGGCTCGCCGGGCGGCAGCGCCTGCAGGAACGCCGCCGCGGCCGCCATGCCCGACGCCAACACGAGCGCGGCCTTGCCGCCCTCGAGCGCGCGCGAGCGCCGCTCTCGAGCCGCGCCTGCGTCGGGTTCGCGTCGCGCACGTAGTGGTAGCCGTGCGGGTCCTCGCTCGCGGGCGCCGTGGTCGAAGGTCGTCGAGAGATGGATCGGCGGCGCCACCGCGCCGGTGGCCGGGTCCGGCTCGGCTCCCGCGTGGACGGCGATCGTCTCGAACCTCACGAGACCTCCTCGCGCGCCGCGCGCAGGATGGCGGCGGCCGAGCGGTCGATGAGCGCCTGCTCGAGCGCGGGCTGCCGGCCCCAGGCTTCTCCAGATTGAATCGAGACAATGTGTTGAGTGCTCGCCATTGGCGAGAAGATATGTTTGACTAGCCCATCTTTCAATCACTATATTGTCACCATGACAATATGGGCACCGAGGCTGGCGGAGCGCCCCGGACCGCGCTACCTCGCGATCGCCGAGGCGCTTGCCGACGACGTGGTCTCGGGCCGGCTGCGCGCCGGGACGCGGCTGCCGACGCACCGCGACCTCGCCGACGCGCTCGGCGTCACGATCGGGACGGTCAGCCGCGGATACGCCGAGGCGGCCCAGCGCGGCCTGATCTCGGGGGAAGTCGGGCGGGGCACCTTCGTTCGCTCCGCCGGGACCGAGCACGTTCCGGCCCCCGAGCTCCAGCACGGAACGATCGACCTGAGCGTGAACCATCCGCCGGTCGCCCCGGAGGACCGGCGCGGCGAGCCGCTCTCAAAGGCGCTCGCACAGCCTCGCGCGCCGCCGCGACCTGGCGGGCCTGCTCTCGTATCCGCCCGACGGCGGCAGCCCGCAGCACCGCGCCGCGGGCGCGGAGTGGATTTCGCGAGTCGGGCTCCCGGCGTCGCCGGAGCAGGTGCTGGTCTCGAGCGGCAGCCAGCACGGCATGACCGCGGTGTTCACGGCGCTGCTGCGGCCCGGCGACCTGGTGCTGACGGAGGCGCTGACGTATCCGGGGATGAAGGCGCTCGCCAGCCTGCTGCAC
>CAVTGO010000017.1:0-173540 GCA_963734275.1 uncultured Actinomycetes bacterium | reverse complement strand
CTTGCCCGCGCGCTCGGCCACCTTGCGGGCGGCCTCCTGCGGCGTGGTGACGACCAGCATCGATGCTCCCGGCAGGAACGAGGCGAGGCTGATCGAGACGTCCCCGGTCCCCGGCGGCAGGTCGCAGAGCAAGAAGTCGAGGTCGCCCCAGTAGACGTCGCCGAGGAACTGCTCGATCGCCTTGTGGAGCATGGGGCCGCGCCAGATCACCGGGGTCTCCTCCGGGACGAAGAAGCCCATCGAAATGATCCGGACCCCGTAGGTCTCGAGCGGCAGGATCATGTCGTTGAAGCCCACCGGCTTGCCGGTCGCGCCCATCATCCGCGGGATGCTGAACCCCCAGACGTCGGCGTCGAGGATCCCGACCCGGTAGCCCTCGGCGGCCATCGCGCACGCGATGTTCACGGTCACGCTGGACTTGCCGACGCCGCCCTTGCCGGAGGCCACGGCGATCACGACCGTGTCGCCGCCGGTGAAGAACGTCTTCTGCTGCTGCGGCGCCGAGCCACCTCGCAGGGTGGAGACCATCGAGGCGCGCTGCTCCTCGCTCATCGGTGCCAGCGAGACCTCGACCCGTTCGACGCCCTCCAGCGGGGAGAGCGCCGTCGTCACGTCCGCCGTGATCCGGTCCTTGAGCGGACAGCCCTCGATCGTGAGCAGGACGTAGACGCGGACGAGGTCGCCCTCGATGTGGATGCCCTTCAGCATGCCGAGGTCCTCGATCGGCTTGCCGATCTCGGGATCCAGGACCCTGCGGAGGGCCTCGCGGACCTGCTCTTCGGTGACCACTCGGTGGACCTCCCCGACCCGTCTGTCCACCGGCCGGGATTATCCTGATTCCGACCGTGCGAACCGTGCTTACTCCCATGGTACGTCCGGCCGGCGGAGGCGTCGATGCCGGCGCGTGAGCCCTCGTCGATCGAGTTCCACAAGGCCCTCGCCGACGACACCCGGTTCCGCCTCTACCGTTACCTCGGCCTCTCCGGCCGGCCGGTCTCGGTCCGCGAGCTCGCCACCCGCCTCTCGCTGCACCCCAATACGCTCCGTCCGCACCTCCGGCGGCTGGAGGATGCCGGGCTCGTCCGGCGAGAGTCCCGCAAGGGCACGACGGCCGGCCGGCCTCAGACGCTCTACCTCGCCGTCGAGCACGAGGGTCGCGAGGGCCGCGACTTCCGCCTGCTGGCCGAGATCCTGGCCGGCCTGGCCACCGGCGCCCGCGCCCGGGAGCGCGCCATCGGGCTCGCGCGCGACTGGGGGGAGTACCTCGCGGTGCAGGGCGGGCCGAAGCCCGGCACGCGGCTGCCGGCGCGCCGGAACCTCGCCGTCCTGCAGGAGGCGATGGCCCAGGCGGGGTTCGACCCCCGATTCCGCCGGGACGGGAAGGGGACCGTCGAGGTCTCGCTGCGGGATTGCCCGTTCCGAGACCTGCTCGAGGATCACCGCGAGCTGGTCTGCGCCGTCCACCGTGGGCTCATCGAGGGCATGCTCGGGGCCCTGAAGCCGCCGCTCTCCATGATCGAGTTCTCGCCCTTCGCCGAGCGGTCCGTGTGCCGGATCGTGGCGCGGGGACACCGAACCTGACGCCCGGGCTCAGGCCGGCCGCGCATCGGTCCGATACAGCTACCGGGATGCGGGTTGCCGCAACCGGGATGCGGGTCGCCGCACGCCCCCACCAAGGTGAAAGGGTCGTCGCCTTGCTCGACACGGACCAGTTGGACGGCGTTGCCTCGCCCGGCGATGGGCAGCTCGGTGGCATCGTCGACGCCTTCAACGGGTGGCTCGCCGAGCTCGTCGAGCGCGACGGCTCCGACCTGCACGTGAAGACCGGTGCCGCCCCCAAGATCCGCGAGTCTGGCGAGCTGGTCCCCCTCGATCACGCGCCGCTCTCGCACGACGACACCGATGCGATCGCGATCGCCATCATCCCGCCCGAACGCATGGCCCGGTTCGAGGAGGCGGGGGAGATCGACTTCGCGTACTCGCTCGCCAACGTCGGCCGGTTCCGAGCCAACGTGTTCCGTCAGCGGGGCTCCACCTCCGCCGTCCTGCGCAAGCTCCGGTTCGGCGGGCCCTCGTTCGACGAGATGGGACTGCCCGAGTCGATCCGCACGCTGGCCGAGGAGCACCGTGGTCTCGTCCTCGTGACCGGCCCCACGGGCTCGGGCAAGACGACGACCCTGGCGGCCATGCTCGAGCACCTCAACCACACGCGGCAGTGCCACATCGTGACGATCGAGGACCCCATCGAGGTCCTGTTCCGCGACGACGCCGCGTCGATCAACCAGCGCGAGATCGGCAACGACACCGAGAGCTTCCTCTCGGCCCTGCGGGCGGCGCTCCGCCAGGACCCCGACGTGATCCTGATCGGCGAGATGCGCGACACCGAGACGGTGCGCGCGGCGCTCCAGGCGGCCGAGACCGGCCACCTGGTCCTGTCGACCCTCCACACGGTGGACGCGACCGAGACCGTGAACCGCGTGGTCGACTTCTTCCCCCCGCATCAGCAGAACCAGATCCGCCTGACGCTCGCCGGCGCCCTCAAGGGCATCGTGTGCCAGCGCCTGGTCCCGGCCGTGGACGGCGGGCTCGTGCCGAGCCACGAGATCCTCGTCAACACGGGCCGCGTGTCGGAGCGCATCGCCGATGCCGAGAAGACCGCCGAGATCCACGACGTGATCGCCGAGGGTGGCTACTACGGCATGTGCACGTTCGACCAGAGCCTGCTCGGCCTCGTGAAGGCGGGGAAGGTCACGGTCGAGGCGGCACTCGCCGGCGCGTCGAACCCGCACGACTTCACGCTGCAGCTCCAGCAGGCGGGCATCGCTCACGAGTGACTGAACGGACGAGGCCCCGGGCGGACGCCCGAGGCCTCGTTGATCCGTCCGTCACGTTACGCGAGGGTCGTCCCACGGCGGCGGAACGCCGCGGCCCCCACTCCGAGACCCACCGCCAGCCCGATCGCGCCGCCGAGGAGCCACCCGAGCGTGTCGGAGCCGCCCTCGGAGGGGGTCCGCACGGTCCGGATCTCGACGACCGGCGATGGCGGAGCCGGCTGCTCGAAGGACGCGACGTTGACGGTCTCGCCGTTCCCGGCGCCCTCCCCGTCACCGACGACGATCGCGCCGGTCATCCCCGGGTGGTAGTTGCAAGCGTACGCGTAGATGCCCTCCTCGGCGAACGTGGCGGTGAACGCGTCGCCCTGGTTCATGTCGTCGTAGTGCCCCCACGTGTTGGCGACGACGTTGTGCGTGAAGTCGTCCTGGTTCACGAACGTGACCGACGCGCCCGGGTCGACCCGCAGGGTCGTGGGTGTGAAGCACGCGTCGACCATCTCGACCGTGTCCCCCGAACCGTTCGTGACGCCCGAGTGGCATCCCCCGCCGGCCGCGGCCGGCACGGCCGGGACGAGGAGCACGAGGAGCGTGGTCGTCGCCAGTAGTAGCACGCTGTTCCGGCTCATCGGTTCCTCCTTCTCCCTTGGCTTCGTCCTTGGGGTCCGTTCCCGTACCTTGCCTACACCGCCCGCGGACCTGGGGTTCCCGCGCTTAGGAGAACGTTTCGGCGAGGGCGATCGCCTCGGCCCGGCCGAGCTGGGTCTCGAGCCGGTACGAGATCCCCGCCCCCGTGTCCCAGATCAGGACGTTGCCGAGCACCTCGTACGGGCCCCGGGTGCCGTCCTCGGTCTCGAAGGAGATGACATGCGGGACCGTTATCCAGAAGGCCCGGCGGCCGTCCACCATGGCCTCCTTGACGTCGTCGAACCGGTCGACCGTCTTCAGGCCGACGTCGGCTTCGCCCGGGAACGCCATGAGCACCAGGCTCCACTTCGTGCCCACGATCGTCGGGTAGGGCGCGCCCGGCAGCCAAGCCACGACGATGCCCGGTTGACCCGACGGGGTCTCCACCACGTACACCTCGTCCGGCGGCGGTCCCGCCGGCAGGTCGATCGCGAACCCCGCGGCGTCCTGCGCGTCCTCCAGCCCGGTCGCTTGGCCGAGGTCGCCCGGGTCCACCGGTGATGCCGACGGTCCGGGCGTCGTGCCCGGCTGGACGCGCACCTCGAACGCGCCGATCGCGAGCCGCGCCGCCGCGGCGATCCCGAGCGCCGCGAGGATCCCGACTGCCACCAGCGCGACGAGGCGGCGGCGGCTCCACAGGGCGAGCCCGGGGAGCGGCGGGCGGACGCGGTTGGCGCGCTCAGCCGAGAGGCGCGACGTGACGGCGGGCGCGAGGGCGGGGGTCGCCGGGTAGGCGAGGTCGCGCCCGATCGCCACGAGCGCCGCGCCGAGCCGTTCGTCGCTCATCCTCGGTCCCTCAGCCATCGTTCGCCTCCATCGCCTCCCGCAGGCGCGCGAGTCCCCGCGAGAGCCTCGACTTCACCGTGCCCGGCCGCACGCCGAGCGCCTGCGCCGTCTCGGCCTCCGAGAGCTCCAGCAGGTACCGGTAGGCGATCACCAGCCGGTCGCGTTCGGGCAGGCCGTCCAGCGCCGCGACGAGCGCCGCCCGCGACTCCGCGCCGAGCACCGCGGCCTCGGGGGATGGGGCCGCATCCCCCGGGCCGCGTTCCTCGAGCACGCGCAGGGCGAGGTGCTCCCGGCGGCCGGCCGAGCGCCGCCGGTTCTTGGCCTCGTTCGACACGATGCGCAGGATCCATGGCCGGAACGACTCCCTGGTGCGGAACCGGTCGAGCGCATAGAAGGCCTTCACGAACGCGTCCTGTGCGGCGTCCTCGGCATCGGCCGAGCTCCGCGTGATCAGCCACGCGGTTCGGAACGCCACGTCCCGGTACCGCTCGATCAGCTCTCCGTACGCCCGGACGTCTCCATCCCTCGCCAGCTCGACGAGCTCGGCGTCATCCAGTGGACGGCCCTCCACCTTCGCCGGCACTTCCGCCGGTCAACGCTGGTACACCGTCTGGGCGGACGGGGTTCCCACCGGGGTGGACCCGACGGTGGTGATCGACCGACGCGTCAGGCCGGGGACTTGCCGTTTCCCGCGCCGTCGGTGAACGTCCGCTCGGCGAACCCGGAGATGCCCGAGAGCAAGGTCGTGAACTCCATCGGGATCACGAACTTCGTCGAAGGGGACGCGCCGATCTGCTTGAGCGCCTCGAGGTACTGCAGGCTCATCGTCTTCGCGTCGACGGCCTGCGCCGACTGGTAGATCTGCGTGAGCGCGAGCGCGAAGCCCTCGGCTCGCAGGATCGCGGCCTGCCGGTCGCCCTCGGCGTTCAAGATGGCGGATTGCTTGTTGCCCTCGGCCACGGTGATCGCCGCCTGCTTCGAGCCGTCGGCCTCGGTGACCACGGCGCGGCGCGTCCGCTCGGCGGACATCTGCCGGGTCATGGCCTCCTGGACCTGCGGGGGCGGGATGATCTCGCGGATCTCGACGTTCGTGACCTTCACGCCCCAGCGCTCGGTGACCTCGTCCAGCTTGACCCGGAGCACCTCGTTCATGAGCTCACGCTTGGCGAGCACCTCGTCCAGGGCCATGTCGCCGACCACCGAACGGAGCGTGGTCGACGCGATGTTCTGGGCCGCGCCGGCGAAGTTGCCCACCTCGATGACCGACATCGCCGCGTCCACGACGCGGTAGAACACGATGAAGTCGATCGAGATCGTCGCGTTGTCCTCGGTGATCGCGGTCTGGTGCGGGATCTCCAGGTAGAGCTCACGCAGGTCCACCCAGACGCCCTTGTCGATGAACGGGATCAGGATCACGAGGCCGGGGCCCTTGGCCCCGATCGCGCGTCCCAGCCGGAACACCATGAGGCGTTGGTACTCGCGCACGATCTTGATCGCCTGCGGCAGGATGATGATCAGCAGCAGCAGGACGACGCCTACGCCGATGAGGAGCGGGATCACGGTTCCCTCCCTTCCGCGGAGGCCGACGCCACCGGCGCCGGCTCGTCCACGGGCTCGACCTTCAGTTTCAGCCCTTGCATGCCCACGACCCGCACGCGATCGCCGGCGCGGAGCGTGCCGCCGGCGGTCTCGGCGCTCCACTGCTCCGAGGCGACCTGCACGACGCCGGCCGGGTCGAGGTCACGAACGACGACACCTGCGCGTCCGACGAGTTGTTCGTCGCGCGTGATGGCCTTCTTGGTGCGGAGCTTGATCGCCGAGCGGATCACCACCAGGAAGAAGAACAACGCGAACGCGGTGACCGGGACGATCACGAGCGGCGACACCGCGACGCCGGGGACCGACGAGTCGAACAGGAACAACCCGCCGAGCACCAGCGCGATCACCCCGCCCGCGGCGAGCGCACCCACGCCGGGGTGCATCAGCTCGAGGACGAAGAACACCACCGACCCGACCAGCAGGAGCACGCCGATCAGCTGGACGGGCAGCATGCCGAGCGCGACCAGCGAGAGCACGAACATCACGGTGCCGAGCGTGCCGGCCACGCCGCCCGGTAGGAAGAGCTCGAGCACGATCAGCGCCAGCCCGAACCAGAAGAAGATGAACGCGACGTTCGGGTCCAGCACCGCGTGCAGGAACCCGACGAGCGGACCGGGGTTCACCTCGCGGATCGGAGCGCCGGCGAGATCGAGCGTAAGCGTCTGGCCGTTCGCCACGGGCACATCCCGGCCGTCGATGGTCTCGATCAGCGAGCCGATGTCGGTGGCGATCACGTCGATCACGCCCAGCCGGAGCGCTTGCTCCGCGGTGGCGCTCGCCGACTCGCGCACGGCGGAGTCGGCCCACTCGGGATCGCGGCCGCGCTCCTCGGCGATGCTGCGGATGTAGGTAGCCGCGTCGTTCACCGCCTTCTCCGATGCGATCGCGCCCGAGAGACCGACCGGCTGGGCGGCGCCCACGTTGGTCGCCGGAGCCATGGCGGCGACAGAGGTCGAGAGCAGGATGAACGTGCCGGCCGATGCCGCCCGGGCCCCCTCGGGGGACACGTAGCCGATCACCGGGACCCTCGCGCTCAAGATCGCCTGCGTGATCTGTCGCATCGAGGAGTCCAGGCCGCCCGGCGTATCGATCGTGAGCACGACGGCGGCCGCGCCCTGGTCCTCGGCCCGGCCAATCTGCTCCTCGACGTAGTCCGCGACGAACGGGTCGACCACCCCGTCGAGCCGCAGCTCGACGATGGCGCCGGCGAGGTCGTCCTGGGCGTCCGCGGGCGCCGCGGCGAACGAGGCGATCGCGAGAGCGACGAACGCGAGGCCGAGGCTGCGTCGCACCGTGCTCATGCGGGCATCATCCCACCCGGACCGTGGAACCGGTAGCCGGAAAGGGGCAGGGCGCCCAACCCGCAAAGGGCGTGGCATGATGGCCGTCGGACCGCCAAGCTCCCGCGGGCCCCGAGCCCGTATACCGGAAGGAGAGCGGGTGAACGCTCGGCCCAACGGACCGCTCCTCGCACGCGAGGAGCAACAACTGGTGGAGGGGCTGCTTGCCGGTCGCGAGGACGCCGTTCGCATGCTGTACGCGCGGTACGCGCGGCCGATCTTCACTCTCGGCCTCCGCCTGTTGGGCAGCCCGGAGGCGGCCGAGGAGTTGACCCAGGACGTCTTCCTCGCGGCGTGGCGCAAGGCGGCCCGGTTCGACCCCTCCCGCGGACGCCTGTCCACGTGGCTCATGACGATCGCGCACAACCTCGCCGTCGACCGTTTGCGGCGCGACACAGGCGTCACGCGGCCTCAGCTCGTGCTGATGGACGAGGTGCCCGAGGTCCTCGGCGCCGACGAGGACGAACCCCTGATCGAGCGCGACGCTGCGATCCGCGCGCTCGAGTCGCTCTCCGACGCCGAGAAGCGGCTGCTCGCCCGCGCGTACTTCGGCGGCTACACCGCTCGCGAGATCGCCGAGGCCGACGGGATCCCGCTCGGCACGGTGAAGACCCGTCTGCGCACCGCCCTCATCAAGGTCCGGCGCGCCAACCAGGACAAGGAGCGGCCGTGACCTGCCTGGAGGTTCGCGAGCTCCTGCCCGAGCTCGCCGTCGACGTGCTCGCTCCGGAGGAGCGATCCGAGGTCGAGCGTCACCTGCAATGGTGTGCCGGTTGCCGCAAGGAGGCGACGGACCTCGGGCAGGCGGCGGCGACGCTCGCGTTCGCGCTCGCGCCGGCGCCGGTGCCTCACGGATTGGGGGAGCGGGTGGTCGCCCGCGTGAACCGGTCCGCCGGGGCTCCGGGTTCCCCGCGCCGGGCGCGCACCGCGGCGGCCTCGATCGTCGCAGCCATGGTGGCGGTGTCCAGCCTCGGGTGGGGCGCCGTGATGGCGGGCAGGGCCGACCGCTTCGAAGAGCGGGCGGCTCGGGCGGAGCGGTCGCGCGAGGAGGCGCTCGAGCGGTTCCAACGGGTGCTGACGCAGATCGTGCCGGCGACCGAGGAGCTCCCGGAGAACGACACGCACCTCGGCCAGCTCTCGCCGACGGCGGAGGGCACGGGCGGCGGCGCGGTGCTTCAGCTCGTCTCGCCGCGGATGCTGGATTTCGTGATCGTGATCGTGAACGGCCTCGACCCGCTCGCGGCCGAGCGGCTTCCCTACCGGGTGGAGCTGGAGGGCCCTGCGGGCGTGGTCCTGCGGGCGGGCCAGATCCTCGAGCTCGACGCCGACGGCGGGGCCGAGGCGTTCCATCAGTTCAAGGTCACGGACCTGACCGGGTTCGCCACGGTTCGGGTCGTCGACGCCGACGGCGAGGTCGTCCTGTCCGGCATCGTCGACCAGTCTGCCTGAGCCGGCCGCTCAGGCGCGCTCCATCGACTGCGTGAACGTCCCCGCGAAGTCGACCACCATCACGCCACCCGGCAGGTCCGGGATCCCGGCCAGCTCCATCGAGAGATCGAAGGCCCCCTCGCTCCGGGTCCGAAGGAGCTCCATCTCGCTCAGATCCACCCAGCTCGTCTGCACGACCGAGCCCTCGCCGTCGGAGGCGATCTGGGCCGCCCGGAGCGCGTCCAGCTCCGCGGGGTCGCCGGCCCCGAAGGCCTCGTCGCCGAACTCATCGAGCAGGTCGGCGAAGCTCAGGGTGAAGTCGACGGGCACGGCCATCTCGGTTCGGATCACGGCGGCGTCGACGTCGTCCACGATCTCGTCCCGCAGGTACTCGCTCTGCGCGGCGAACGCGATCGTCCCCTCACCGAAGGGGAAGTCCTGCGAGAAGTCCTTGTCCCATGCGTCGCCCGGAGCCACCGCCTCACCGTCATCGGGGAGGATCGGCGTGAGCTGTCCCATCCCCGGGAACCCGAAGCCGTCGGTGTGGCCGGCCCCGCCGAGCGCCAGGCCGCCGGCCGACAGGACGCGGCCGTCGGACGCGATCACGATCTGGATCGGCGGGATCTCGGACGATGTCGCGGGGAGTTCGGCTCCGTTGACGGTACCGCTCACGTCGGTGGAGGAGACCTCGATCGTGGCCACGCCGTCGGAATCCACCTCGAGCACGCGCCACGTGACCGTTTGGGTCATCGCCATCGTGAGCCGCTGCTCGCCGATGAGGGCCGAGCCGATGGTCGCGTCCATCGTCTGGCTGATCTCGTAGCTCTCTGTGTCGCCCCGCACGAACGCGAGCGCGAGCGGCCTGGCCTCGGCGTCGCCCCCGCGCGTGAGGACGAATGCCGACGCCGCGACGACCACAACCGCGAGAACGGCGGCGCCGGCGATCACGCCGGCCCGGCGCCTCGGCTGGGTGTCCGCGGGGGCGTCGGGGAAGCTGGCTCCGGTCACGTCGGGCTCCTTCTTGGGGGATCACATGGTCCCACACGAGGAACCGAGGGACGGAGCAGACGGACGGAGCAGACGGACGGAGCAGAGGGAGCAGACGGACGGAGCAGACGGACGGAGCAGACGGACGGAGCAGACGGGCGGAGCAGACGGGCAGGCGGGCAAGCCGCCCGGATATCATCGGCGCACATGCCCGAAGCGCCCGACGTCGTGGGGATCGGTCTGGCGGGCGGCCAGGGCGTCCGCGCTCGTCCCCTCACCCTCAAGGCGCCCGGCTACCTGCGATCCAAGGCCGCCATGTCGTTCCTCGGCCGCAGGTTGATCCGGTGGGTCCTGCTGATCTTGTCCGCCGAGGGGATCAAGGACTACTACGTCATCGCCCACGGCAAGGAGAACCGGTACCAGATCAAGGTCATGATCGGGTACGGTGAGGAGATGGGGGCCGACGTCAAGTACTCGCCGGTCAAGTACGACTCCCTCTCCACCGGGAGCGCGGATTCGACGCTGCGCATGATGGAGTACTGGGACATCTCGGGGCTGGCGCTGGTGTTCCCGACAGACTCGATCATCGACTTCGATCTGGCGCCGATGATCCAGGCGCACCGGGCGAAGGGCGCGGTCGCCACTATGGCCGCGATGACGCGTGAGCCCGACGAGGTGGCCGAGAAGTACGGCGTGATCCTGGCGGACGACGACGACCGGGTCACGTCGTTCGTCGAGAAGCCGACGCTGGCCGAGCTCCGTGAGCACTTCGGCGCCGCGACCGACGAGGATTTCCGCGGCCTCCCCTTGCGGACGAACGCCGGGTTCTACCTCGTAGACGCGGCGAAGCTGCGCGAGCTCGCCGAGCATCCCGAGGTCGGGGCGCTGCGCGAGCGGCGGCTGGATTTCGGCAAGGACCTGCTTCCGTGGCTCGTCGGGAACGGGCACGCCGTGTACACGTTCCCCGTACGGCGGATCGGCGACCTCGGCAACGTACAGGACTACCTCGAGACGATGATCGACGTGCTCCGAGGCAACTTCGAGTCGGTGGACCGGCTGCTCGGGCCGCCGTTCGATGCCGAGCAGAACGTGTGGATCGCGCCCGAGTCCCTCTCGATGCGCGACTCGACCGTCGGGACGACGCTGGCCGAGAAGCTCGAGGAGGGGTCGGTGCAGATCGGGCCCGCGGTTCGGATCGGACGGTTCTGCGAGATCCATCCGGGGGTGAAGCTCTCGTACTCGAACCTGGACGACGACATCGAGGTGCAGCGCGACGCCGTGATCGAGCGCTCCCAGATCCGCGACGGTGCGATCATCGGTCCGGCGGCGCTGATCTCCGAGACGGTGATCGGCTCGATGTCCGAGGTGCGCTCGGAGCCGTTCAACCCGACGATGATCGAAGGCGGCGTAGCTCTCGGCGACGAGGTCATCGTCTACCCGGGTGTGCACCTCGCCGACGATGTGGCCGTGTACCCGAGGCTGAAACTCCCGTCGGGGATCCAGATCCCCCCCGGGGTCGAGGTCACCGGACCGGCCGACGTCCTGCGCTACCTGTAGCCTCCCGCCATGCGCGTCGGACTCGCGCTCCCGCACTACGACTTCTCGCTGCCGGGCGGCGGACCGGTGACGTTCGCGTCCGTTGCCGAGGTCGCCGTGCGCGCCGAGCGGCTCGGCTTCGACTCGGTATGGGTGTCCGACCATTTCTTCGCGTCCCTCGCGCGCTACGGCGGGACGGCGGAGCGGTACGGAGCGCTCGAGCCGCTCGTAACGCTGGCCGGGCTCGCGCCTCGTACCGAGCGCGTCCGGCTCGGCACGCTGGTGCTCTCGGCCGGGTTCCGCCATCCGGCGATCGTGGCCAAGGCCGCGACCGCGATCGACCTGCTCTCGGGCGGCCGCCTGGACCTGGGCCTCGGCGCGGGATGGTTCGCCGACGAGTACGAGGCGTTCGGCTACCGGTTCGAGGAGGCGGGGGAGCGGATCGGGATGCTGGAGGAGGCGCTGGAGGTCCTCGGCGCGCTGTTCGACGGCGAGCCCGCGTCGCACCGGGGGCAGCGGTTCACGCTCCGCGAGGCCTACAACCACCCGCGGCCGGCGCAGGAGGGCGGCCCCCCACTGTTCGTCGGGGGCAAGGGCGGGCCGAGGCTGCTCGGCATCGCGGTCCGGCTGGCGAGCGGGTGGAACGCCGTATGGCGCTGGACGCCCGAGGGGTACGCGGAGCGCGCGGCCGCCGCCCGGCGGGCGTGCGAGGAGGTCGGCCGGGACCCGGCGACCTTCGGGCTCTCGGTCGGCCTGTACACGGTGGTGGGAGAGGACGAGGCGGACCTGTCGAGACGCTGGGAGCTGATGCGCGAGCGCCTGCCGCCCGGTGTCGCCGACGCGGTGGGTCTCGAGGCCCTCCGGGCCGACGGGCTCGCGGGAACCCCGGAGCAGGCCCTCGAGCGGCTCGCTCGGTTCGCGGAGCTCGGGGTGGCGGAGCTGATCGTCTGCCCCGGGCCGGTGTGGTTCTCGATGCCCGACCCGTCGATGCTGGACCTGCTCGCCGAGGCCGTCCTGCCGGCGGCGCGGGAGCTCTGAGCGGGTGGAGCCGCTCGAGGCGGCCCTCGCGGTCCTTCGCGAGGAGGGCGAGCCGCTGCACTGGACGAGGATCCAGGACCTGGCGCTCCGCCGCGGCTACCTCGATCCCTTCGAGACGCCCGACGTGCGCAAGGCCCTGGTCGCCGCGCTCGCCGCCGCGGTGCGCGACGGCGAGCTCCAGAAGGTGTCGACCGGGGTGTACCGGCTGCCGGGTTAGCGGCGGTACTCGATCGGCGAGAAGCGCTCGAGCTTCTCGAAGCGGTGCTCGGCCTCGATGTACCGCACCGTCCCGCTGCGGGAACGCATCACCATCGACGAGGTGGAGGCCCCATCGGCCGAGTACGCCACGCCGCGGAGCAGCGAGCCGTCCGTGACGCCGGTGGCGGCGAAGAACACGTCTTGTCCGGCCACCAGGTCATCGGTGGTCAGCACCCGGTCGAGGTCGTAGCCGGCGTCGAGGAGCTGACCGCGCTCTTCATCGTTGCGAGGGTAGAGCCGCCCCTGGATGGCGCCGCCGAGGCACTTCAGGGCGGCCGCGGCGATCACGCCCTCGGGCGTGCCGCCGATCCCGATCAACAGGTCGATCCCCGAGCGCCGCGACGTCGCCGCAGAGATGGCTCCCGCCACGTCCCCGTCGGTGATCAGGAACACCCGGGCTCCCACCTCGCGCACGCGCTGCACGATCTCTGCGTGGCGGTCCCGGTCCAAGATCACCACCCCGATCTCCTCGGGCCGCACGCCCTTGGCCTTCGCCACCAGGCGGACGTTCTCCTCCGGGGGAGCGGTGATGTCGATCGCCTCCGCCGCGTCGGGGCCGGTGGCCACCTTCTCCATGTAAACGGCGGCGCCCGGGAAGAACATCGAGTCGCGCTCGGCGAGCGCGATCACCGAGAGCGCGTTCGGCTGCCCCATGGCGGTAAGCCTCGTCCCGTCGATCGGGTCCACCGCGACGTCGACGCCGGGGCCGTTGCCGTTGCCCACCTGCTCGCCGTTATAGAGCATCGGGGCCTCGTCCTTCTCCCCCTCGCCGATCACCACGACGCCGTCCATCGCGGCGGTGTCGATCATCAGTCGCATCGCGTCCACGGCGGCCTGGTCGGCGGCGATCTTGTCGCCTCGGCCGACCCAGCGGCCCGCGGCGAGCGCGGCGGCCTCGGTCACGCGAACGAGCTCGAGCGCGAGGTTCCGATCGGGTCGCTCCTGCATGCGAGAGCCTCCTGGGGGTCGACGGGGCGACGCCGGGCGTCGAGACGTCGCCATCCTACGACCCGTCGCCGAGCCTTCGCGCGGGCGGCGCGAGGCCGCGTTCCGCGTACCACTCGAGCGTCCGGCGCATCGTCACCTCGAGCGGCGTGTAGGTCAGGCCGAGGTCGCGGGTCGCCCTCGAGCCGTCGTAGCGATGGCCGTGCAGGAGCGTCCGCACGGCCTCGCGGCACACGGGCATCTCGCGGCGCAGCAGCCGGCCGGTGACCTCGGCGGCCGAGCCGCCCGCCCGCGCCAGCGAGGGCGGGAGCCAGCGGACCCGCTCTGGGTGGCCCCACACGCGGCGGAGCAGCTCCACCGCCTCGCGGGCCGTGAGGGCTGCCCCGCTCAACAGGTAGCGCTCTCCCGGCGTGCCGTTGGCCTCCGCGAGCAGGTGGCCGTCCGCGCAGTCGTCGATGTCCACGAGCGAGATCGTCGTGTCGACGAGCGCGGGGAGTTTGCCGTTGACCGCGTCGAGCAGCAGCCGCGCCGTGCCACCGGTGCGGCCGGGTCCCTGCACCGAGGAGGGGTTCACGCACACGACGTCCACGCCGAGCTCAGCGGCCAGGCGGAGCGTCGTGCGCTCGGCCAGGTGTTTCGAACGCTCGTAGGCCGAGAGGTACCAGCCGCGATGCGGCGAATCCTCGCGGCCGACCGTCCCCGCCGCCTCGCCGATCGCCGCGGCGGAGGACGTCGAGACCACGCGTCCGACACCGCCCAGCGCCGCCGCGCGGATCGCGTTGGCGGAGCCCTCGACGTTGGTCCGCACCATGGGCCGGGGGTCACGCAGACACATCGCGTTCACGCCGGCGAGGTGGAACAGCGTGTCGCACCCGCGGCACGCCTCGACGAGCGATCGCGGATCGAGGACGTTGCCGCGAACCGGACGGGCGCCGAGTCCCTCGAGCACGGCCGCGGCCGCGTCCGACCGCGCGAGGCCGTGCACGGCGCGGCCGGAGTCGAGGAGACGACGCACGAGGGCGCGACCGACGAGACCACTGCCGCCCGTGACGAGGACCGGGCCGTCCGGCACGCGTCAACGCCGCGCGCCGGCCACGATGGCGCCTCGGAATCGCACCACGTAGTCGATGCCCGAGAGCACCGTGATCGCGGCCGCGGCGATCATCACGTACTCGTCGAGGAACAGCGGGCCGATCTGTTCCGAGGAGCGGACGATCGCCATGAAGATCGCGACGAACTGCACGTTCGCCTTCGCCTTGCCCCAGATCGACGGTTGCACCACGTCGCCGGTGGCGGCGGCGGCGGCCCGCAGTCCCATCACGAGGAGCTCCCGACCGACGATGATCATCGCGATCCAGGGTGAGGCTCGGTCCACGGCGACGAGCGCGAGCAGCGCCCCCGACACCAGCAGCTTGTCCGCGGTCGTGTCCAGGAACGTGCCGAAGATGCTCGCCTGGGCCCACCGGCGCGCGAGGAAGCCGTCGAAGAAGTCGGTGAGCGCGGCCACCGCGAAGATCGCCCCGCCGAGGGCGAACGCGCCGTCGGCCTCGGGGCCCGCGAGCACCAGCGCCATGATCACCGGGACGAGCGCCACCCGCAGCCAGGTCACGGCCGAGAGGAAACGGGCGGCGCGGTCGTCGGCAGCGCTCACGGGTGTCCGCGAATCGTAACAGTGGGCCCCTGTCCCGCTCTCTCCGGTCCAACGGCTCCCTTGTAGCGGTCCGCCGCGAGCCGTACCTTCCTCGCGTGAACCGAGATGCCCGCAGGGCCGTGATCGTGGGCGGCATCGCCGTGTTCGGGTTCGGCCTGCTGCTCGGGTTCGTCCTCGGCCGGGCCGGGCGCGAGGAGACCGTGAGGACCGCCCCGCCCTCGCCTAGCACCTCGCCCACGACCGCCGCGACGACCCCGCCGCCGGTGGTCACGCCGACGCCCGGCGAGGCGCCGGCCATCTCGAACGCCGGCGCGATCCTCCAGGCGGGCGATCGTCCGTTGACGGCGCTCGCGGCGACCAGCGCGTGCCAGGCTCTCGTTACCGCCGGGTCGATCGGCGAATGCGGCGAGGTCCTCGTCGCCGGGAACCGCGTCGTCTGGGTGATCGAGCGCACCCCGACGACCGGCGGCGCGACCGCGTTCACGACGCGGGTGCTGACCTTCGTCCCCGATGCCGGGGGCTGGGTGGAGTGGCTGCGGGCCGAGGACGAGACCGGCTCCCTGTGGATCGACGTCAACGTGCTGCCGAGCGACCTCACGGGCGACGGGGTGGCCGAGCTGCTCTTCGGGTTCCGCGAGGCCGGCGACGCCGAGGTCCTCCAGCTCGACATCGTGTCGTACGGTGAGGACAACCTGCCCTCCGTCCGGGCGCACCCGGACCCTGCATCCAAGGGCTCCGTTCTGGTGGCCGGCGGGACGATCCAGAAGTACGACGCGCAGTACCCGAACGGCGAGCCCGTGTGCTGCCCAGGTCAGTACCTGCGGAGCACGATTGCGTTCCGCGACGGATTCTTCCGAGTGATCGACTCGGAGCGGACGCCCCCCAACGCCGTGCCGGCGTCGCAGCTGTGACCGGCGAGGCCCCCGGGGCCGGTCCGTTCTTGACCGTCGACGACTACGAGCCCCCCGCACGTGCAGTCTTGCCGCCGGACGTGTACGACTACTACGCGGGCGGAGCGGGGGACGAGTGGACCCTGGCCGAGAACCGACGGGCCTTCCAGGGCTTGGTGATCCGGCCCCGGATGCTGGCCGGCGCGTATCCCCCGGACCCCTCCACCGAGCTCTTCGGCACCCGGGTCGAGATGCCGGTCCTCGTGGCGCCGTGGGCGTACCAGAGGCTGGCGCATCCCGAGGGCGAGCTCGCGACCGCCCGCGCGGCCGAGCGGGTGGGGACGATCATGGTGGTCTCCTCCACCACCGTGGACTACTTGGAGGAGGTCGCCGGCGCGTCGAGCTTCGCGAAATGGTGGCAGCTGTACGTGTTCACCGATCGCCGGCTGGGCGAGGAGATGCTCCACCGCGTTGCCGAGGCCGGTTTCGGCGCGATCTGCTTCACGGTGGACTTCCCGGTGGCCGGGCTGCGGCATCGAGACTCGCGACACGCGTTCCGCATGCAGCTCGGTCTCCCGGAGGACGATCTGGTCTTCGACCCGGACATCACGTGGGCCGACCTCGCCTGGATCCGGGAGCACGCTCCGTTACCGCTCCTCGTGAAGGGCATCCTGACCGCCGAGGACGCCCGCCTCGCCGTCGAGCACGGCGCCGACGGCATCGTCGTCTCCAACCACGGCGGCCGCCAGCTCGACGGCGTCGTCGCCGGGATCACGGCGCTCCCCGAGGTCGTCGAGGCGGTTGACGGACGGATCCCCGTGCTCGTGGACGGCGGGTTCCGGCGGGGAACCGACGTGTTCAAGGCCCTCGCGCTCGGCGCCTCGGCGGTGCTCGTCGCCCGGCCGACCTGCTGGGGCCTCGCGGTCGCGGGAGAGCAGGGCGTCGTGGACGTCCTCGCGATCCTGCGGGCCGAGCTGGAGAACGCGATGACGCTCGCGGGTGTGAAGACGGTCGGCGAGATCACGCGAGGGTTCGTCGCTCCGAGCGGGTAGAGCGTCGGCGCTGCCGTCCATGGACGTTCCCTCCGCACGTCTGGCAGCATGAGCGCGTGCCCGGGATCGACCTTCACACGCACTCGGATCGCTCCGACGGAACCTTCGAGCCCCCCGCGGTCGTGCGTCTCGCCGCCGAGCGGGGGCTCGACGTGGTCGCGCTCACCGACCACGACACGACCGACGGGCTGAAGGGGGCGCTCGCGGCGGGCACGGAGCTGGGCGTCGAGGTGGTCCCGGGTGTCGAGCTCTCCGCCGAGTACCAGGGCACCAGCGTCCATGTGCTCTGCTACTACATGGACGTCGAGGACCAACCGCTCCAGACCGAGCTCACGCGCTTGCGCGACGAGCGGTTCCGGCGCGGCGAGAAGATGGTCGAGAAGCTGCGGGAGCTTGACCTTCCGGTGAGCTTCGAGCGCGTGCAGGAGATCGCGGGCGGCGGCAACATCGTCCGCCCCCACGTCGCGCAGGCCATGGTCGAGGCGGGCATCGTCGCCGACGAAGGTGAGGCGTTCGACCGATACATCGCGGACGGCAAGCCCGCGCACGTACCGAAGCACGCGCTCGACCCCGTGGACGCGCTGGCCTTGATCCGTCACGCCGGTGGGCTGTGCGTCCTTGCGCACCCGGGGATGTGGGGCGATCAGACCTCGATCCCCGAGGAGCTGATCGAGGCGATGGCGGCGGGGGGCATGACGGGGCTCGAGGTCGACCACACGGACCACACGCTCGAGCAGCGCGCGCACTACCGGGCCGTCGCGGACCGGCTCGGGCTCCTCGCCACCGGGGGATCGGACTGCCACGGCGACCGCTACGACCCCGTTCGCCTCGGCTCGACGCTGTGCGAGCCCGAGCAGTTCGGCGCGCTCAAGGCGCTCGCGAACATCTGACCCTCGATCCTCCGCGTAGCATCGGGCGATGGCCGGTAAGCGCATCCTCGTGGTCGGCGCCGGGTTCGCCGGCGTGTACGCGGCGATCGGCATGAAGGCGCTCGCCGAGCGGGGGCACCGGATCACGGTCGTGAACCTCGAGAACTTCATGCAGTACCAGCCGTTCCTGCCCGAGGTCGCATCGGGGACGATCGATCCGCGAGCAGCGGTCGTGCCGCTGCGGCGCCTCCTGCGACACTGCGAGGTCGTGATCGGCGAGGTGCGGCGCGTGGACCACGATGCGCGCACGGCAGCGGTGCGCCGCGCCGACGGCCGCGATGGGTCGCTCGGGTACGACATCCTGGTCCTCGCGCCCGGATCCTGGGCGCGCGTCCTGCCGATCCCGGGCCTCGCCGAGCACGGTGTCGGGTTCAAGACCGTGCAGGAGGCGATCTGGCTCCGCAACCGGATCCTGTCGCAACTGGACGTCGCCGCCGAGACGGACGATCCACAGCTGCGGCGCTCCGCGCTCACGTTCGTGTTCGTGGGCGGCGGATACGCGGGCGTCGAGGCGCTCGGCGAGCTCGAGGACCTCGCGCGCGACGCCGTCGAGAGCTACCAGGGTGTTGGGGTCGCCGACCTGCGCTGGGTGCTCGTCGAGGCCGCCGGCAAGATCCTTCCCGAGCTCGGCGAGGACCTCGCCGACTACGCGCGCCGGCGCCTGGAGGAACGCGGCATCGAGGTGCTCCTCGGAACGCGTCTCGAACGGGTCGAGGACGGCCTGGTGCACCTGTCCGACGGGCAGGTCTTCGCGGCCGGGACGCTCGTGTGGACGGCCGGCGTCAAGCCCTCACCGCTCGCGCGCGACTCCGGGCTCCCGGTGGGCGCGGACGGGCGCGTTCGGGCCGACGAGTTCCTCCGGATCGAGGGGATCCCGGATGCGTGGGCCGGCGGCGACGCGGCGGCGGTGCCCGACCGGACGACGGGCGGCCTCATGCCGCCCACCGCGCAGCACGGGATGCGGCAGGGAAAGCGGATCGCGAAGAACCTCATCGCCGTACTCGAGGACCGTCCGCCCGAGCCGTTCGTGTACCGGAGCATCGGCGGCGTGTGCTCGCTCGGCCGCTACAAGGGGGTCGCGCTGATCTGGGGCGTCCGGCTCCGTGGGTTCCCGGCCTGGTTCGCGCATCGCTCGTACCACCTGCTCGCGATGCCGACGCTGGCGCGCAAGGTGAAGATCGCCGCGGACTGGACGGTGGCGATGCTGTTCCCGCGCGACCTGGCTCAGCTCGGCTCGCTGGAGCGCCCGCGCGGCCCGTTCGAGCGCGCCGCGGGCGGGGGCGACTCGGGCTAGCGGTTGATCTCGGCCGCCGAGCGCAGCGCGGTGTGGCTGCGTTCCATATCCGGGAGCTCGTGGCCGGCCGTGAGTTCTTGTACGGCCCAGTTGGTGAGGTCGCGGATCGAGATGATCCCGACCAGCTCGTCCTCGGCCACGACCGGCAGGTGCCGGATCTTCAGACGCGCCATCATCTCGGCGGCCTCGGCGATGTCGGTCTTCGGATCGACGGTCTCGAGGTTCGTCGTCATCCGGTCGGCGGCCGTCGTCGTCTTCGGGTCGCCGCCCTCGGACACCAGGTTCACCAGGTCGCGCTCGGTCACGATGCCGGCTAGGCGATCGCCCTCGGTCACGACCACCGAGGAGATCCCGTTGTCGTGCAGCAGGCCGGCCACCACGGCGAACGTGTCCTGCGGGGAGGCGGTCTTCACGTCCGTGTGCATGATGTCCCTGACCTGCATCGCACGTACCTCCGATCGGGGAAGCCGGTCCGTAGTGTATTGCATGGCCGTTCAACCCGGCCAGCCCCCGAGGGCGGCCAGCGGCGGTCAGTGGCGGTCAGTGGTCCGAGCGCCCGCTGAAGTTGAACGACTCCACCCGCAGGGCGGGCACGCGCGAGGCCGAGAAGAAGAACTCGCTCGCGAGCTCCGTCTCGCGCCCGATCGCCGTGGTGTTCGTGAGAGCCTCCACGATCGACTGCGTGAACCGGAAGTTCTTCACGGGCCCCCGCACCTCGCCGCCCTCGATCAGGAACGTGCCGTCCCGCGTCATGCCCGTGATCGTGGACTCGATCGGGTGCACGACGTTCGAGTAGTGGAAGCGGGTCACCAGCAGACCCTGGTCGACCCCGGCGATCATCTCCTCGATCGTCGCGTCGCCGGGCGCCATGAACACGTTGAGGGGGAACGGGCCCTCGGGATTCGGCGGCGGGAGCGCGTGGCCGGTGGTCCGCGTGCCGGTCTGCTTCGCCGTTCGCATGTCGTACACGCCGTCGACGAACACGCCGTTACGGATCAGATCGACCCGCTGGCGGGGGACGCCCTCGAAATCGAACGGGAGCCCGAGCGTGCCCGGCTCGGTCGCGTCGTCGTAGATCGTGACGTCCGGGACGGCCACCTGCTGGCCCTGCTTCCCCGAGAAGCACGATCGCCCCTCGGCGAGCATCCGCCCGCCGAACCCGATCCACGCGAGGAACCCCACGAGCGTCGACACGGCCGCCGGCTCGAGCACGACCGTGTACCTGCCGGCGTCCAGGTCCTGAGGGGACCGCGACGCGACGGCCTTGTCCGAGGCACGCCGCCCGATCGCCTCGGCGTCGACCTCGTCGATGCGCTCGGCGAACATCTCCGCGAAGCCGCTGCCGCCGTCGGCGCCCGTCACCACGGTGGTCAGCGAGGCCTGGGTGCTCGGCGCCCAGCAGAACTGTCCTTCGGAGTTGATGAGCCCCACCTCGTTCGCCTGCGTCTCCAGCGCGCCGGCGGCGACGAACCCGTCGGCGCATCGCCCGACGAGCTGTGCCACGCCCTCGGCGCGCCGCTCGGGCGTGGTCCCGGCGGTCGGCTCGTCGAACCCATCGCGCTCGGGCGCCGGCGCCAGCGGCGCCATGCCCGGGTAGAGCGGGTCGGGCGCCACGACCTCGGCCATCTCCCGCGCGCTCTCGGCGGCGCGCCGCGCGCCCTCGGGAGAGAAGTCGTTCGTGCCGGCTACGCCGATCCGGCCTCCGCTCACGACGCGCACGCGGAGCGCGGTGTCCTCGCGCCAGGTGCTCTGGTGGATCGAGCTGGAGGCGAACCGCGTGAGCCCGCCCCACTCGTGGATGAACAGGACCTCGACGTCGTCGGCGCCCGGGACCTCGAGCGCCGCCGCCGACACGCGACGGACCTCGTCGGGTCCGACGATGCCGGCCATCAACCGCGGACCCCGATCCGTACGTCGCGGAACCGCGCGGGCGCGGCGCCGTGGCCGACGCGGGCGACCTGACCAGGTTGGCCCTTGCCGCAGTTCGGCGTGCCCCACAGCGTCCAGTCCTCGCGGCCGCCGACGGCGTCGCACGAGCCCCAGAACTCGGTGGTGATGCCCGTGTAGTTGGGGTTGCGGTACATCTCGGTCAGCTTCCCGTCCTTGATCCGCCATCCGACCTCGCACCCGAACTGGAAGTTCACCCGCTTGTCGTCGATGGACCACGACGTGTTCGTCGACATGAACACGCCGTCCCGCGTGTCGCCGATGATGTCGGCGAGCGATCCCTCGCGCGGCTCGATCGAGATGTTCGTCATCCGGATCAGCGGCAGGTTCTGCCACCCGTCGGCGCGCATCGCTCCCGACGAGGAGAGCCCGAGCACGGTGGCCGTCTCGCGGCTCGAGATGAAGTCCTGGAAGATGCCGTCGACGATGATCGGCAGGGTTTGCGCGGGAACGCCCTCGTCGTCCCAGCCGAACGAACCGAGGCCTCCTGGCAGCGTCGCATCGGCCGTGATCGAGACCAGGTCGCTCGCGTAGCGAAGCGAGCCACGGTCGTCCGGACGCACGAAGGACGAGCCGGCGTACGCCTCCTCCATCCCGAGCACGCGGTCGAGCTCCACCGGGTGGCCGATCGACTCGTGGATCTGCAGCTCCACCTGGCCCGAGTCGAGGACCACGGTGGTGACCTCGCTCGGGCACTCGGCGGCGGATAGGAGCTCGACGGCCTCGGTACCCGTCCGTTCGGCCTCCTCGATCAGGCCGAGCTTGCGGATGTGTTCCCAGCCGGCGGCGGCGATGTGACCGCGGAACGAGTTCGGGAACGAACGACGTTGGAGCTCCCCTTCGCCCGTCGCGGTGCCCTCGATCCCCGCGCCCGAGTGCACCATCGTCTGCTCGATAGCCGTGCCCTCGCTCGTCGCGAGCCACGAGCGGTGGCGGAACAGGTCGATCCCGCCCTCGGCGAAATCGAGGCCGTCGACGGCCTGCATCCGCCGGGTCGCCTCCATCAGCAGGGCCACCTTCTCCTCGAGCGGGACGTTGAAGGGATCTTCCTGCATCGGCGAATGCCAGGTGCCGGTGACCGGCTCCACCTCGGCGAGCTTGACCGGCTCCATCGGGAGTCGGCTCGCGGCGCGGGCGATCTCGACGGCGAGCTTCGCGGTCCGCTCGATCTCCGCCGCTTCCAGACGGGCCGTCGCGGCGAAGCCCCAGTAGCCGTTCACCAGGACGCGGATCCCGATGCCGTCGGAGTCCGAGCGGTCGATCCCCTCCATCTCCTGGTTGCGGACGGTGAGAGCCTCGGACTCGTCGGAGACGACGCGGCCGTCGGCATAGTCGGCGCCTGCGGCCTTCGCCGCCTCGACGGCCTGCTTCGCGACGTCCAGCACTCAGGTTCCTTCCCCGAAGACCCCACACCCGACACCGGGCGCGGCGCACAGAGTACCCGAGCGCCAGCGCCCAGACGTAGGTCACGAGGCTGTCCCTCCGGTCCTCCCACCCTGGTTCGGGGGAGGGTTGCGGCGTAGGCTCGCCGTCGTGCCCACGTGTCCGAGCTGCGAGACGGAGAACCCGGCCGACGCGGTGTTCTGCATGGCGTGCGGCGCCCGCCTGGGGCCAGCGACGCGCGTCCGCGAGGTCCGCAAGACCGTGACGGTGCTCTTCTGCGACCTCGTGGGCTCGACGACACTGGTCGAACGGCACGACCCCGAGGTGCTCAGGCCGGTCCTGCAGCGGTACTTCGAGGAGATGCGTGCGGCGATCGAACGGCACGGCGGCGTCGTTGAGAAGTTCATCGGGGACGCGGTGGTCGCGGTCTTCGGGATGCCGCAGGTGCACGAGGACGACGCGCTGCGTGCCGTGAGGGCTGCCGTCCAGATGCGCGAGCGCCTTACCTCACCTCCTCGAGGAGCCGGCGTCGAGCTCGTGGGCAGGATCGGCATCACCACGGGCGAGGTGCTCGTCGCGGGGCTGGATCAGCCGCTGATCGGAGACACGATGAACACCGCGGCCCGCCTGCAGGCCGCCGCCGAGCCGGGAGAGATCCTGATCGGCGTGCCGACGTACCGGCTCGTGCAGGATGCGGTCGTCGCCGAACCCGTCGAGCCGCTCGCGCTGAAGGGCAAGTCCGGGCTCGTCCGCGCATACCGGCTGCTGCAGGTGGCCTCGCTCTCGCCGATGCGCACCCGGCGACTCGACGCGCCGATGGTCGGGCGCGACCGGGAGGAGATGCTGCTGGAGCAGGCGTTCGAACGGACCGTGTCCGACGGCGCCTGCCAGCTCTTCACGGTGCTCGGGGCCGCCGGCGCGGGGAAGTCCCGGCTCGTCGAGGAGTTCCTCTCGGGTCTCGGTACCGCGGACGTGATGCGCGGGCGATGCCTCCCGTACGGTGACGGCATCACGTACTTCCCGGTGGCCGAGGCCATGAAGCAGGCGCTCGGCCTCGCCGACTTCGACGACGAGTCCTCGGTCCGAGAGGCGATCCACGCGGCCGTCGCCGAGGAGGACCACGGCGAGGCGATCACCGCGAACCTCGCCAAGATCCTCGGTGCCGGCGAGGGCGGCTCGGCCGAGGAGACCTTCTGGGCGATCCGCCGGTTCCTCGAGGTGCGGGGGCGCGAGCGGCCCGTCGTCGCGGTGTTCGACGATGTCCACTGGGGCGAGTCCACGTTCCTGGACCTCGTCGAGCACGTGGCGGACTGGTCGCGCGATGCGTCGATCCTGCTCCTGTGCATGGCGCGGCCCGACCTGCTCGACGTTCGGCCGGCGTGGGCCGGCGGGAAGACCAACGCCACGACGATCTCGCTCGCGCCGCTCTCCGACGCCGAGTGTGCCCAGCTCGTCGACGCCCTCCTCGGTTCCTCCGGGTTGCCCGAGGACGTGCGTGACCGGATCACCGGCGTGGCCGAGGGCAATCCCTTGTTCGTCGAGGAGATGCTGCGGATGCTGATCGACGATGAGCTGCTCTCGCGCGACGGTGAGCGCTGGGTCCCCAGCGGCGAACTCGCCGAGGTCTCGGTCCCGCCGACGATCTCGGCGCTGCTCTCCGCGCGTCTCGATCGCCTGTCGGACGAGGAACGCGCGTTGATCGGATGCGCGGCGGTCTGCGGGAAGGAGTTCCATCGGGGTGCGCTCGTCGAATTGATCCACGAACACTTCCGGCCGGACGTGGACGTGCATCTGCGGTCCCTGGTCCGCAAGGAGCTCGTCGGGCCCGAGCGCTCCCTGCTCCCCGGCGACGACGCCTACCGGTTCCGACACCTGTTGATCCGCGACGCCGCCTACGATGCGATCCCCAAGCAGGAGCGCGCGGCCCTCCACGAGACATTCGCCGCGTGGCTCGAACGGGTGGCGGGCGATCGGGTCGCCGAGCAAGAGGAGATCCTCGGCTACCACCTCGAGCAGGCCGCGGGGCTCCGTGCCGAGCTCGATCCCGACGACGACCGGGCGGTGGCGCTCGCGAGGATGGCGGCCACGCACCTGACGGCAGCCGGGCGCCGGGCCGTCGATCGCGAGGATCACATGGCCGGGTCGGTCCTGCTGGAGCGTGCGATCGCGCTCCTCCCCACGGCAGACGCCGAACGGCGAGCGCTGCTGCCGGAGCTGGTGGTCGCCCTCGATACCGCCGGCAGGTTCGAACGGGCGGACGTCGTGATCCGTGACGCGATCGAGATCGGCCGGTCGAGCGGCGACATGAGGCTCCTGAACATCGCCTCGGCGATGCGGGTCGACGGCCTGCTCATGCGCTCGCCCCAGGAGATCTCGCTCGATGAGCATCGAGCGGTCACCACGGAGGCGGCCCGGGTCCTGACCGAGCTCGGCGACGACGCCCGGCTCTCCGAGGTCCTGCTCTGCCTCGGGAACTCGTATTGGGCGGCCGGGCAGATGGAGGAGGTGCTCTCGACCGCCGAGCTGGCGCTCGATGCCGCGCTTCGGGATCCTCGCGTGTCGTTGTTCCAGGCCATCGCCTATATCCACTCGGGCTCGTTCCTCGGGGCTACGCCGGCCGGCGCCGCGCTCGAGCGCATGCGCGGGGTGCTGTCACGCTGTGCCGAAGAGCGACCCTCGTCCGCCGCGAGCCTCTCTCCCCTGACCGGACGCCTCTCACCCGCGATGCTCCTGGCCGCCCTCGGGCGGTTCGAGGAGGCCTACGCAGAGCTCGACGAGGCGCGGTGGGTGGTCGAGGAGCTCCGCAATCCATGGTTCACGTCGTTCTTCGAGTCCACCTCCGCCTTCGTGGATCGGGTCGCCGGCGATCCGATAGCTGCGGAAACCCACTCCCGCAACTCGACCGAGGGCTGGCGCGCGGGTGGGGTCGCCGCGAACCTGGTGTTGGACGCCGGGGACTTGGCGATGGCCCTGATCGACCTGCACCGCGAGGAAGAGGCGCTCGCGCTCGTCGAGGAACACCTCCCGCTCGCGGCGACGTGGGACCTCCAGCCCCACATCCAGCTCGGAACGGCGCGCGTTCGCGCCCTCACCGGGCTCGGACGGACCGATGAGGCCGTCGAGCGTGCGGTGGAGGTCGAGGGCCTCGCTCGGACGACGGGCTTCGTCCCCCTGGTGGCCGAGGCGTTGTGCGCCAAGGCCGAGGCGCTCGGCGGGGCGGGACGGGGACGGGCACCCGAAGCGACCCTCGCCGCCGCCGAGGCATTGCGGATCTTCGAGCGCAAGGAGTTCGTGCCGTTCGCCGAACGCACGCGGCGCCTGCTCGCCGAGCTCGAGCCGTAGCCCGCGAACGCGAACGGGCCTCGACCTCGCCCAGTTTCGCGGGCGCGTAGTCTGCGGGTCGATCTTCACGAAGGAGTCGAAGCCGATGCCCGTGGAACGCGCCACCGACCATCCGACGTTCGAGCTCGCCGGGAACCACGTCACGAGTCTCGCCGCGCCGTCGAGGGGATCCGAGGAGGTCGCGCTGTTCCGCACCGAGCTCCCCCCGGGGGGTGGGATCCCGCCGCATCGCCACGACCACAACGACGTGTTCGCGGTCCTCGACGGCGGCGTGACGCTCCACCTCGGTGACGAAGCCGTCGAGATGACGGCGGGGGACTCCGCAGTGGTGCCGACCGGCGTCGTTCATTCCCTCGACGCCTGGGACGAGGGCGCGACCGTCGTCGTCACGATGCTCGCCGGGACACTGTTCATCCGCGAGGACGACGGCTCCGAGGCCGTCCCGACGTGGGTTCGCTGATGATGACCTACGTCGCCGACGTCACGCTGTTCGATGGCCGCCGGTCGCGGTCGAAGACAGGGGTGCTGATCGACGGCGGGCGGATCGCCTGGGTCGGCTCGCACACCCGGGCGCCGAAGGCGGCTCGGTCGGCGGACGCGGTCCCGGGCCGTGGGAAGACCCTCACGCCGGGGCTGATGGACTGCCACGTCCACCTCTGCTTCGACGGCTCGGCCGACTTCGCCGCCGAGGCGCGCGAGATGCCGACCCCCGCGTCCGCCGCCGTCAAGGCGGTCGCGAACGCGGCGCGGACGCTCGAGCACGGTGTTACCACCGTCCGGGATCTCGGCGGGAAGGGTGACGCGACGATCCAGGTGGCGCGGGGTGTGGAACGCGGCCTGATCCCCGGGCCGAGGATCCTCGCCGCGGGTCAGGCCCTCACGATCACCGGCGGCCACGGCCACGGTGTCGGGTTCGCGCGGGAGGTCGACGGTCCCGACGCCGTCCGCCGGGCGGTGCGCGAGGAGATCCGCGCCGGCGCGACGGCGATCAAGCTCATCGCCACGGGCGGCGTCCTCACGCCGGGGATCACGGCAGACTTCACGGCCTTCACGCCCGAGGAGCTCGGGTCCGCCGTCGACGAGGCGCACGCGTGGGGCCGCGTTGTCGGGGCGCACGCGATCGGATCGGCCGGCATCCTGCGGGCGGCGAGGGCCGGCGTGGACTCGATCGAGCATGGCTCGATGCTCACCGCCGAGGGCGCGCGGGTCCTCAAGGAGCGCGGGACCTTCCACGTGCCCACGATCTCGGCGATCCGAGGGATCGTCGACCACCCGGACGAGGTCCCGGCCTACGCCGTCGAGAAGGCGACCGCCCTCGCGGAGCTAGCGCGCGAGGCGTTCGGGCGCTCGCTGCGCGCCGGCGTGCGGATCGCGTGCGGGACGGACGCGGGCACGCCGTTCAACCCGCACGGCAACACGACCAACGAGATCGTTCGCATGGTCGAGTGGGGGATGACGCCGCTGCGTGCGATGCGCTCCGCCACGTCGGACGCCGCGGAGCTGCTCCGGCTCGAGCACGTGGGTCACGTCGCCGAGGGGAGTGCGGCCGACCTGGTGCTCTACGACGCGGATCCGCTCGAGGACATCGCCGCCGTCCGCAAGCCCGCGCTCGTGTGGAAGGCTGGCGAGCTCGTCGCCGGCGCGTCCGCCTAGGTAGGCCTCCGGGTCCCGCGGCTACCCGAGCGCGAACTCGAAGATGCGCCCGTCATTCTCGTTCGGGTCGGAGCCGTTGTCCTTGCGACGGTGCGTGACATGCGTGGATCCTGCGAGGGGTCGTTGCTGCCCGGGGCAAGCGTGACGTCCGAGGGACGCAGGATCCCCGAGGTCGAGATGTCCGCGGTCGAGACCAGGTCTCCGTCGATCGTCACCCGGGCGATGATGAGGTTCCGGCGACTCACGACGAGCAGATCGCCGCTGTTCCTGTCGTAGACAGCTCCCTCGGGATCGTCTAGGCCGAGGCCGGCGGTGTCGAAACTCGTGACCTCATCGTCGCCGTGCCGCCCGACGCCGTCGAACCTCCCGTTGTCACCTGGACCGATCACGAAGATCTCCTGGGCGGTCCCATCCACTACGAACATGTGCCCGCCGCCGATCGTGATCCCTTCGGGGTCCTGTGAGCCGAACCTCTTCGTACTGAACGATCCCAGGCGATCGTCGTCCGTGCCCCAGTCCCCGTCCGCGCCGGTGCGCCATCGGAAGACCCGCCCCGCCACATCGTCGGTGAGCCACATCGTCGAGCTTCCGACGATGTCCACGCCGTTCGGCTCGGTGACGAGGCCGGCGATGGACCAGGTCTCGCCGGTCTCGCCCGCGGTGGTGACGAGCCACACGTTGACCTCGTCCCAGTGAGGGGTCTCCTCGACCTCGCCATCGACAACGAACAACGCTTCCCGGCGCGTGTCGTACGTGATGCCCGAAGGATCGGGGCTCGGCGGGTCCCACGCGGACGTGTCGATCACCTGAACGAGGGTCGCGCTGCTCTGGGCCGATGCCGAGGGGGATCCCAGCGAGGCGAGCGCGACAGCCAGGGCAGCCAGGGCCAGCGCGGCGGAGGCCTTTGCCTGGGGCAAAACCCTACCCGAACCCGCCGAGACGTGAGACTCCCAGACGTTGGGGTCGACAAACGCGGACAGCCCCACCTAGGCTCCACGTCCGAGGTGATCGTCATGACGTGGATCCGACGCACCATCCCGGCCGCGGTCGCCGCCGGGCTCTCGGCCGTTTTGGGGCTCACCCTTCTCGTCACCGCTGTGCGGGCGCAGACCACGGCGGCCCTGTGGCACATGGATGACGCCGACGAGATGACGGACTCCTCGGGCAACGGGAACAGCGACGGAGTGCTGACCGACATCACGCTCGCCACCCCCGGGTTCGACGGGACCGGGGGCGCGTACGAGTTCAACGGCACCAGCTCGAGCGTCGTCGTGCCCGATGACGACTCGCTGGATCCGGGCAGCAGCGACATCGACGTCACCGTGCACGTGAAGTTCGACGTGCTACCCGACGACACGGTCGGTGACTACGATCTGATCCGGAAGAAGAAGGGCACGGCCTACAAGATGGAGATCCTGAGGGGTGGCCGACCCTTCTGCCTCTTCCGGGGGACCCTTGACCGCAAAGCCCTCAGCATGCGGCGCAACCTCGCGGACGGGGAGTGGCACACGATCACCTGCGCGAAGACCTCGGACTCGATCAGCCTGACGGTCGACGGAAGGACGAAGAGCCGACTGATCGCCGTGGGGAATATCGCGAACGCCGGGTCGGTGATCATCGGGGGCAAGGAGGGGGCCACCGGCGACTGGTACCTCGGCCTGATGGACGAGGTCAGCATCACGATCGCCTAGCCCCGGCTTCGGTCGACGGGGCGCCGGGAGCGCCATCCGCGGCCGGGCGGCCCCTCCGGTCCCGGTCGAGGACGTTTCGATTGGACGCCCGCGGGGATTCTCCAATAGTCTTTTCTGTCCATGCCGATGTAGGCCGAATGGGTGTCACCCATCGAACGCCCGTTCGGGAACTGACGGGCATCGGCCGTCCCCAACCAGGGGGGAATCCGCGCGTGCAGGTCGCACCACGTTCTGAGGGCAACGAGGTCGGTTCTGAGGGCAACGAGGTCGCGGCGGTCGACGGGAACCTCCATCTTGTGCGGTCGACGGGGCTTGCCCCGGACGGGGCGGCCGTGGGGGATGACGCGGCGATCGCGGACATCGAAGCTGGCGAACCGGCGGCCAGCCAGGGCCGCGGCTACGCGGCCGCGAAGCGGGCCCTGGACCTCGCGGGCTTGGTCGTGGCGGTGCCGCTCTGGCTCCCGTTGTACCTGCTCATCGCCGGTGCGATCCTGCTGACGAGCGGGCTGCCGATCCACTACACCGAGCTCCGTGTCGGCAGGCACGGCCGGCGGTTCACGTGCATCAAGTTCCGCTCGATGCGACGGGACCACGGCGAGCACCGGGACCACTACGGATACCACCGCGTGAAGAAGTCCCGCAACGACCCGCGCCTGACCGCCATCGGGCGACTCCTTCGGCGAGCGAGCGTGGATGAGATCCCGCAGCTGCTGAACGTCCTCCTCGGACACATGAGCCTCGTAGGGCCGCGACCGATCACTCCGCGGGAGATCGCGCGCTACTACGGGCCCCACGCCAGCGAGGTGCTCTCGGTGCGGCCGGGTCTGACGGGGCTGTGGCAGATCTCCGGACGCTCGCTCCTCCCGATGAAGGTGCGGGTCGCGCTCGATCTGCGCTACGTCCGCGAGCGGAGCATCGGCACGGACCTGTCGATCATGGCGCGGACGATCCCGAGCGTGCTCCGAGGACACGGGGCGTACTGACCGATGAACGGGGCCTTCCCCAGGCCGGAGGGCCCCGAGGTCGATGCATGGCCAGACGTCACCGTGGTCCTGCTCGTCGTACGTCCTGGCCCCCGCGAGGTCCGCACCGCCGAGCTCGTGGCGGCTCAGACTTACCCCGGTCAGATCCGGCTGCGCGTCATCGACTCGAGCCCGGACCCCAGGGGACGCCACTCGACGCGTATCGCCGCGATGGCCGCCGAGTGGAGCTCGATCGCACCCGAGCGCTTCGGGCACGCTCGGACACGGAACCTGGCGGCCGAGGGAGTCACGACGCCGTTCGTGGTCTATCTCTCGCAGGACGCGCATCCGGCGAGCGACCGATGGCTCGAGCACCTCATCCGGCCGCTTCGCGAGGGGTTGGCCGAGGCCGCGTACGGGCGGCAGGTCTCGCCTTCCCCGGACGCGGAGCGTGCGGCCACGTTCGGGCACCTGTACCCGGAAGCGCCGCAAGTCAAGACGAAGGAGCGGGTCGGCGAGCTTGGCCTCGTCACCTTCCATTTCTCCGACGTCACCTCGGCGTTCCAGACCGAGATCCTGCATGAGGTCGGGTTCCCCGACGTGGAGATCTTCGAGGATGTTGCCATCGCCAAGGCGCTCTTGGACCGCGGGTACCGCATCGCGTACGTACCCGAGGCGGTCGTGGAGCACGCGCACCCGATGGGTCTGCGCGAGATGATCCGGCGCTACCGGCAGGTCGGCTCTGTGTACGAGCGCCTGGGGATCTTCTCCGACCTGAAGGCCTCGGGCCGCTCCCTCGTCCGCGAGGGGCTGTCGACGACGCGGGCCGTCGCGCCGCGCGCCTCGGAGCCGGCACAGCGGGCGCGGTCGGCGCTCGTCGGCGCCGTGAAGCTCGCCTCCGTCACCTACGGCCGGCTCGAGACCCGCTGGGCGGGGGATCGGGCATGAACGATGCCTTCGCCTGGGCCAAGGAGCGCCGCAGGATCCTGATGGCCGCGGCGCTGCTCTCGGCGCTCGTCGCGCTTCCCTTCGCGCTGACGGCGTCACCCGAGTTCAGGAGCGACGGCCGAGTCCTGATCCCGGCCTCCGATGTCGTCTCCACGGAGAGCCGCCAGACCTCGGCCTTGGAGATCCGCATCGACGGGTACGCGAGGAGCGCCCTTGCCGGGGACACGCGGGACTCGCTCGGCTCGCATGGATCGGGCCTGCGCTCGGTCACCGCGCTGCGGCTGAAGGACGAGGACCTGTATCTGATCACCGTGAGCGCGACCTCGGCCTCGCTCGCGCGCGAGGCGGCGGAGGTGGCTGCCGACGTGCTGCTCGACGCCTCGGACGCATTCGCGGAGGATCAGGTGGCCTCCCTGCGCGGCGAGGCGCGCCCGCAGATCACCGAGCTCACCGACCGTCTGATCGCGAACGAGGACGAACGCCGCCAGCTCGCGACCAAGCTCGCAGGGTTGAAGGATAACCTCGACGGCCTCCGTGAGGGCCCCTCGACCCAGGCCGCGGTCATCGCGCGCCTGCAGGGGAAGAAGGACAAGACCGAGGCCGCGATCGAGACCCTGCAGTCCGATCACGCCTTCCTGACCGACCGACGCGAGGGGCTGCAAGACACCGTGGCCGATGCCGAGCGCGATCTCCTGGAGCGACAGAGCGTCTCGGTGCTCGTGGCCGGACCGACGGAGGCACAGCGGGCGGCGCCGACCCGGACCCTCGTGACGGTCGCGATCGGCGTCCTGATCGGCCTGGCCGTCGCGGTCCTCGTGCTCCTCGTCATCGAGCGGCGCGCCCCCGCGGTGGAGGCGTCGCAGCGATGAGCCGGCTCCTGATCCTCGGACTCGATGGCGCGACGTTCGACCTGATGCTCCCCTGGGTCGAGCGCGGGACGCTGCCAACCTTCGGGCGGCTGCTGAGCCAGGGCTCATGGGGTCGCCTGCGTTCGGTGCCGAACATGAACACCGCGCCCGCCTGGACGACCTTCATGACGGGGAAGAACCCTGGCAGGCACGGGATCTACTGGTTCGCCGAGCAGAACGAGGGCCAGGCGCGGAGCATACGGTTCGTGACCGCGGCCGACCGGAAGGCCACGAGCCTCTGGCGGATGCTCTCGGACGCCGGCCGGCGCTCGATCGTCGTCAACGTCCCGCTCACCTTCCCGGCCGAGCCGATCGAGGGTGTGCTCCTGTCCGGGTTCGACGCGCCGTCGACCTCGAGCGCCGGATTCGCTCACCCTCGCGGGGCGCTCGCCGAGGTCGAGCGTGCGTGCGGTCCTTACGTGCTGCACGCAACGGTCGCCCAGCACTCGCGCGCCGGCCGCCCCGAGCGCGTCGTGGAGGAGGCGCTCGCCGCCGAGGAGACCCGGGTGCGCGCCGCGCTCCACCTGATGGGGACGCAGCCCTGGGACCTGTGCATGTACATGGTCAAGTCCACCGACCAGGTCGCACATCACGCGTGGGACCCGGACGGCGGAGCCGAACAGCGTTGGCTCGAGCCTGTCTACGCGTATGCGGACGAGACCCTCGCGCGGCTGCTCGAGGCCGCCGGGCCGGATACCGACGTCATCGTGATGTCCGATCACGGGATGGGGTGGCGCCAGCCCGCGGCCGAATACCTGAACGACGTACTCGAGCAGCTCGGATACCTGCGCCGGGCGCGGAGTGCAGGGGGCGGCGCGACGTGGCGTGCATTCCGCCTGGCCAAGCGCCTCGGACCGGGTGCCCGAGGCTTCGTGAAGCGGCGGCTGCCCGGCGCGTACCGGCGGTTCGGGCACAGGATCCGGTTCGGCGGCATCGACTGGGCGGCGACGCGGGCGTTCGGCGACAACACGCGGAGCTGCGTCTGGGTGAACCTGGAGGGCCGCGAGCCGGGAGGTACCGTCCCGCCGGAGGAGCGCGGAACCTTGGTCGAGGACCTCCGCGAGATACTCGCGGCGCTCGTGGACCCCGAGTCCGGGGAGCCGGTCGTCGAGGCCGTGCACACGCCGGAGGAGATCTACGCCGGGCCATATACGGACCGGGCGCCCGACCTACAGATCGACTGGCGCTACGACCGGCCCGTGCGGGGGCTCGCGTACGAGGGACGGCTCGGCCGAGCCGTGTCCACCCGCTCGGGGACAGGGTTCATGCACGGGCTTTCTGGTGCACACCGGCCGGACGGAGTGATCGTGGTCCACGGTCCGCGCTTCGCCGAGCGCATCCACCTCGAAGGTGCCCAGCTTCAAGACGTCGCGCCGACGATCCTGCACCTGCTCGGCGTGGCGGTCCCCAACGACCTGGACGGGAGGGTGCTCGTCGAGGCGCTGGCGGTTGACCAGGCGAGCCGTCCCGTGGTCGTGGGCGAGGCGCATCCGGACGGCGATGTGATCGACGTGACGGGGTACTCGGACGAGGAGGCGGCCGAGATGGAGGAGCGCCTGGGCGCGCTCGGGTACCTCTAGACCTTCGAGCAGGAGCGACGGCGAACGATGAGTCCCCAGCCCTTCCCGAACGTGATCTGTGTCGGCCTGGACGGCGCGACGTTCGATGTCATCGACCCGATGGTCAAGGATGGGCGTCTGCCCACGCTCGCGCGGATCCTGTCCGACGGGACGCGCGCACACCTGCGCTCGACCGTCCCCCCGCTTTCGGCGCCCGCGTGGGTCACGTTCATGACCGGCACGAATCCCGGCGCCCACGGGATCTTCCACTTCCGGACGATGGAGCGCGGGGTGCTCGGCCCCGACCTCGTGGGGTCGTGGTCGTACCGAGGGAAGACCATCTTCGACTACGCCTCACGCGCCGGCCGCCGGGTGGTCGCCGCGAGGGTCCCCATGACGTATCCACCGTGGGACATCAAGGGCCTCATGGTCTCGGGTTTCCCGACGCCGGACCCGCGGACGAACTTCTCCTGGCCCGAGGAGGTGGGGCGCGCGATGCCCTCGCTCTTCCGGCTGTCCCCGGTCGGCAGCATGGTCGCCGGAACCCGGGCGCAGATCGACAACCTCGACCACTACCTCGAGCGCTCGACCACCTGGCTCGCACAGACGCTGTCGGAGGGCCCTCCGGACCTGTTCTGCTACGTGAACAGCGTCACGGACTGGGCCGCGCATCAGTTCTGGCGCTTCTCCGATCCCGCGGCCCCTGGCTACGAGCGGTTCGACGTCGAGGGTGGATCGCCGCTCGAGCACCTGTACGAGGGCGCGGACGCCCAGCTCGGCGCGCTCCTCGAGGTCTCCCCGCCCGGCGCGCTCGTCGTGGTGCTCTCCGACCACGGGACGGGTCAGCGCGCAGCACGCCGCTTCCACCCGAACGCCTGGCTCCGGGAGCTGGGCCTCGCGGTCGAGGCCGAGGTGCCCGCAGCCCGCCGCAACGCCTCGCGCGCCGTCGAGTGGGCCGCCCACGCGGTCCCGAAGAAGTATTGGCTCTGGCGCCACGCTCCGAGGACGGTGCGTAGCACGGTCTCACGGATGCGTGATGCCTCGGCCTCGGTCGACCTCGGGCGCTCGCAGGCGTACGCGATGCTCGTCGACCACCACGTCGCGGGCGTGAACGTGAATCTCGCCGGGCGCGAGCCATCCGGCATCGTCCCGCCTGAGAGAGCCGAGGAGCTGCGCGGGCGCGTGATCGCGGCGGCCTCCGACCTCGTGGACCGCGATACCGGCGCACGCGTGATCCGGGCGGCGCACCGCCGCGAGGACCTCTTCGCGGGTGCGTACGTGGACGGGGCCCCCGACGTGGTGCTCGAGCTCGACGAAGCGTTCGAGGTGGGTCACGACGGCGGGGGCGGCGTCGTGCTCGGCGGGGCGCCGGCCAGACCCGGGCGTTCGAGCGCGACCCACCGGCCGCACGGGATCCTCGCGATGGCCGGCCCCGGTGTCCGCCGGGGCCACGATCTCGGCGAGGCCGACCTGCTCGACGTGCCCGAGACGCTGCTTTGGGCACTCGGCGTCGAGGTGCCCGAGGCGATGGAGGGCTCGGTGCTCGCCGACGCGTTCGAGGACGAGGTCGTAGCCGCGCACCCGGTCCGGCGTTCGGCGTCCGAGACGCGGGTAGCTGAGGCGCGGGTCTACACGCCGCAGGAGGAAGAGCAGATGACCGCGCACCTCGAGGAGCTGGGATACCTGTGAGCGAGCGCCCGAAGGTCCTGATCGTCGGCCTGGATTCCGCAACGCCGGCGCTGGTGGAGAAGTGGGTGGCAGAGGGCCGCCTGCCGACGATCGCGCGGTTCGTGGACGGCGGCGCGTGGGGGACCCTCACCACGGTGCCGAACCGGCACAGCGGTCCGGCTTGGTCCACGATGGTCACCGGCCTGAATCCCGGCAAGCACGGCATCTTCTGGTTCACCGAAGACCAGCCGGGCACCTACGAATACGTGTTCGTGAACGGCTCCTTCCGCCACGGCAAGGCGTTCTGGAAGATCCTGTCGGAGCTCGGCCAGCGCGTCGGGGTCGTGAACGTCCCGATCACCTACCCGGCCGAGACCGTGAACGGAGTGTTCGTCTCCGGCCTCGACACACCGAGCACCGACGACCCGAGGTTCACGCACCCGCCCGAGCTCCGACGCGAGGTCGTGCGCGTCGCGGGCGGTGAGTACTTCATCCATCCGGCGCTGGCGCGGTTCCTGATCGCGGACCAGGTCGACGCGGGGATCGACCGACTGCACCGATCGATCGACAAGCGCACGGCCGTGGCCGAGCACCTGATGACCACGCACGAGTGGGACGTGTTCATGGTCGTGTACACCGAGTCCGACGTCGTCCAGCATTTCTTCTGGCGACAGATGGACGAGCCGACGGCCCAGGACCCGCCACACCACCAGAGCGCGATCCGCGACACGCATGAGCACCTGGACAGCGCGCTCGCTCGGTTGATCGATCGGGCCGGCGAGGACACGGTCGTGCTGCTCGTCTCCGATCACGGCGCCCGAGCCGACGACGGTCTCGCGCGGGCGCTGCCGAACTGGCTTGAGCGCATCGGCTTGCTGACGTACCGGACCGGGGCCGAGCGCGGACGCGCGCGCTCCCTCCTGTACCGCTCGGGCTCGAGGATCTACCGCGAGCTCGACAAGCGGCTATCGCCCGGCACGCGGCACAAGCTGGCCCGGCGCCTGCCCGCGCTCCGCCGCCGGATCGAGGTGATGATGTCCTACGCGCGGATCGACTGGTCGCACACGATGGCGTACACGGACGGGAAGCGTCCCGAGATCTGGATCAACCTCCGCGGCCGCCAGCCCGAGGGCATCGTCGATCCCACCGAGTACGAGGCCGTGCGCCAAAGGATCATCGACGAGCTGACCACGGCGGTGTGCGAGCGGACGGGGCATCCGCTGGTCAGCCGCGTACTCCGCCGAGAGGATGTGTACGAGGGCCCGTACGTCGAGCGGTCGCCAGACCTTGTGGTCGAGTGGGCGAGCGAGGCCACCTGTCTCGATGTGCGGTACCCGGACGGGCGCGCGTTCACGCTCGAGAAGCAGCACCTGCCCGACGACCCGTTCGACCACCTGCTCTCAGGCGGGCACGACCGGTGGGGCATCGTGGGGATGCTCGGCCCCGGCGTGCGATCCGGGCGCCTCGAGGGTGCCGAGATCGCCGACATCGCACCAACGGTCCTGTTCCTCCGGGGCGCGCCGGTGCCCGCCGAGGTCGACGGCAAGGTCCTCCTCGATGCGCTCGGCTCGGGCCTCGGACCGGTGCGAGTGGCTTCGACGGCCGAGAGCACCGAGGAGGAGGAGGAGGAGGAGCGCGGTTTCTCCCAGCAGGAGGAGGCGGAGATCCGCGAACGCCTCGAGGGCCTCGGCTATGTCGAATGAGCCGCCGGCCCGTCCGGTCGTGATGCTCGGGCTCGATGGGCTCGGGCCGGGATTCCTGCGGGCGCCCGTCGTCGCCTCGGCGATGCCGAACCTTCGAACCCTGCTGAACGGGAGCTCTGTCGGGACCCTGCGCTCGACGCTCCCGCCGTACACCGCCCCCGCATGGACGACCATCACGACCGGCATGCGTCCCGCGGCGCACGGTGTGTTCGGGTTCACCGACCGGGAGGGCAGGCCCATCACGGCCGAGCACGTCGCTCTGCCGCGGGTCTGGGACCACCTGGGCGCCGCCGGTGGGCGCTCGATCGTGGTCAACGTGCCGATCACGCACCCGCCGCGCGCGGTCGAGGGCGTGCTCGTCTCGGGGATGCCCGCACCGCCGGGGATCGCGTTCACCGCGCCGACGGCGCTCGGCGCCGAGCTCGAGAGCCTCGGCTACGTCGTCGACGTCGCGGTGCGCGAGGGCGCGCGCGAGCCGGCCGGGGCCCTCGGAAGGCTCCGGCGCATGACCGAGGCTCGTGGGCGCGCGATCCGGCTCCTGGCCGATCGCGAGCCCTGGGACCTGTTCGCGGTCGTGTTCGTGCTGCCCGACCGGCTGGGCCACCCCTGGTGGAAGCTCCTTGTCCCGGGCGACCGGGCCTACGACTCGCGGCGAGGCATGAGGTTCCGGCGATCGGTGACGCCAGCGCTCAGGGCGCTCGACGACGCGATCGGCGGGTTGCTCTCCGCGGTGCCCTCGGGCACTTCGGTCGTGGTCTGCTCCGACCACGGCTTCGGCCCGCTGTCGGCCGAGGTGTTCTTCGACCTCGAGCTCGCTCGGGTGGGGTTGATCGGCGCGAGCCCGTCCGGCCCCGCGCGACGCGCGGCGGTTCGCCTCGGGCGATCGGCGGCGGGCGCCTGGCTCCCTCGTTCGCTCCGCCGACGAGGCGCGAGCGCGATGTCCACCCCGGCAGGCGCGTGGCGGGCGCGGACGGGCCGTCCCTACGAGTCCGGGGTCCGCCTGGCTGATCCCACCGACGCCGGGTCCCGAGCTCAGGTGCGAGAGCTGCTCCTTGGCCTGTGCGACCCGGAGGGCGCGCCGATCATCCGCGCCGTGGTGGACGGCGATGGCCGCGACGCGCCCGATCTCCTGTGCGAGATGGGCGACCCGACCGTCGACCTCCACGACGGGCTCCATGCCGCGCGCCCGTGGGTCCCGCGGACGAACGTCGCATGGGGGACGCACACGCCGGAGGGCGTCGTGGCGATCTCGGGGCCCCTGGCGACCGGCGAGATCCGAGGCGAGGCCGCGGACGTGACGCCGACGCTCCTCGCGCTGCTGGGGCTCCGGCCAGAAGGACTCGACGGCCGCTCGCTCGTACCGATGCCGCGGGCCGCGCGCTCCGTCGTGGCGGCCCCCCACCCGGACGCACCGGTCGGCTACACCGAGGAGGAGGAGAGCGCGGTCCTCGAACACCTGAGAGCCCTGGGCTATGTCGACTGAGGGCGCGGGCGTGCCGCCGATGAACCGTTCGTTGGTCGTGATCGCCGCCGCCGTGTGTGCGGCTGCGATAGGCGCCCTCGTATCCCGCGAAGTGCCGTTCGCGATGGCCGGCGCAGCACTGCTCGCGGGGACGGCGGTCATCGTGATCGCCGCGGACCCTGTGAGGGCGATCCTCATCGTCGCGGCGGTCCGCGCCATGCTCGAGGGATCCCACGGCCGAACGTTCGCGACCATATCCGGCGTCGGGCTCGGGCCAGCCGACCTGCTCACGCTCGCGATCCTCGGGGGGGTGGGCATCTGGCTGGTCGCGCGGGTCCGAGAGGGGGCAGCGATCCGGACGATCCCCACGTTCGCGCCGGCGGCGGTGCTGCTCGCGTTCGCGACGATGAGCCTGTGGTACTCGCCGACGCCCGCGCTCGGAGGGCGGGACCTGCTGAAGTTCGCCGCAGCGTACGCGGTCTACCTCCTGATCGTCGTCGCGAAGCCCGACCTGCGGATGATCCGGACCTTCCTGTGGGCGATCGCGCTCGGGGCGATCGTCCCGATCACGCTCGGTCTGTGGCAGCTGAGCCGGGGGATCGGACGGCCCGGCGCGCTCCACGGAGGCCTGCGCATCGAATCGACGTTCGACCACCCGAACACGTACGGCTTCTACCTCGTCGCGGTCGTCGCCGCGGTGTGGGGTCTGCGGTGGTTGGTATCCGGCCGGCAGCGCTGGATCGCGGACGCGATCGGGGTCGCGGGGTTCGTATCGGTCGGACTCACGCTCAGCCGGAATGCATGGGCCGCGACGGCGATCCTGCTGCTCGCGGTCGGATGGCGATACCGGGCGGTCCTCGGGGCGGCGGTGGTCGGCGCGGCCGTGATGCTCGCGCTCACGCCGCGGCTGTGGACGAGGGCAACCGACTTCCTCGAGCCCGGCGGCGGGGGGATCGGAAACTCGCTGGTCGGGCGACTCGCTCTGTGGGACCGCGACCTTGAGCTCTGGCGGAGCCACCCGGTGCTCGGGCGGGGGTGGGGATCGACGCTCGGCTCGGTGGACGTCGCGGCCCACAACGATTTCCTTCGGGCGCTCGTCGAAGGCGGGATCGTCGGCGTCGCGGCGTTCACGGTACTGATCGTGTCCCTCGTGCTCCTCGGCGTGCGGATCGGCCGTTCGCGTGGAGATCTGCCGAGGGCATTCATGGGTCTCGCGATCGGCTACGCGCTCGTGAGCGTCACGAGCAACAACCTCGGCAAGGGGGCCTTCCAGTTCACCTTCTGGCTCCTCGCCGGCCTGGCGGTCGTCTGCGCGAGGACGAGTGCCGACCAAGCCGCGCGGACGTCCGCCGAGGGACTGAGTGAGCCCGTGGCCCCGCCGGAGCCCGAGCTCCTCGCGCCACCCGGGCCCGAGCCCCTGATGCGCGCGCCGCTGGCGCGATCGGAGCCGCGCGTGCTCCTGCTGGTTTCCACCTTGGACGGGAGCGGCCCCGGGCAGGTGATGGCTTCGCTGGCGCTGTCGCTCCCGGCGTTCGGCATCGATCCGGTACTCGCGTCTACGCACGGGCCGACGGACTCGCCGCTGATCCGCGCAAGCGTCGAGGCCGGTCTGCGCGTCGAGCACCTGCGGATGCGCTCGCGCGTGGACCGTCGCGGTCCCCAAGCGTTCCGGGCGCTCCTGCGCGAGCTGTCGCCCGACGTCGTCCACACGCGCACGATCCGCGCCGACCTCGTGGGCAGGTCGGCGGCCGCCTTCGGCATCCCGGTGATCAACAACATCGTGAACCTGTACCCGCAGGACTGTCTCGTGCGGCTGGGACCGGTCCTCGGGCGGGTGACGATGGCCGCTGCGCGACGGACCGCCTCGCGCGCCGAGCTGTTCGTCGCGAACGCGCGAGCGGTCGCGGAGAACACGTCGGTCGCGTTCGGCGTGGATCCGGAGCGGGTCAAGGTGATCCACGACGGCATCGACCCCGGGCGGTGGGGCTCGGCCGAGCCGGCGGACCTGTCCGAGTTCGGGATCGCGTTCGGCGCGCCGCTCGCCGTGTGTGTCGCGCGCCTGCACCCGCAGAAGGGGCTCGAGGACCTCATCGACGCGGTGGCGATGGTCACGGGAAGCACCGGGCTGTGCCTCGCGATCGCCGGGCACGGTCCGTCGCGGGGGGCGCTCCAGGAGCGGATCCACGCGGCCGGGATCGACCACCGCGCCGTCCTCCTCGGCGAGCGCGGTGACGTACCCGAGGTGCTCGCGGGCGCCTCGCTGTTCGTGCTGCCCTCGCGCTTCGAGGGCCTGCCGACAGCGATCATCGAGGCCATGATGGCCGGCCTTCCGGTCCTGGCCACGGACGTGGGTGGCAACGCCGAGCTCGTCGTGGACGGCGGCACGGGGTGGCTCGTTCCGCCCGGTGACCCGACTGCGCTCGCCGCCGCGCTCGTGCGCGGCCTCCACGTCGATCTGGACCAGATCGGCGCCGCGGGTCGTCGGCGCGCCGAGGAGCGCTTCTCGGCCTCCGTGATGGCGAGTGCCTTCGCCGAGCTCTACCGCTCCGTGCACGCGGGCCGGGCGCCGGCCCGGGCGCTCGTGCGGGGAGGCGGGTCGGCATGAGCTCGCGCGCCGAGGCCATCCCCGAGTCGCATCGGCGCGAGCTCCTCGGCGTGGCGAAGGGCGGCGGGGTGAACCTCGTCGGCTCGATCTTCAACCAGGCCATCCGGTTCCTGCTCGTCTGGCTGCTCGCCCGGCTCCTCGGGGCGCGCGACGCCGGACTCTACTTCCAGGCGGTCGCGGTCCTCATGGTCTTGTCGATGATCGCGACGGGCGGCTTCGTGAACTCGGTGACGCGGTTCGTCGCGTTGCACAGGACCGACGGCGATGCCGCCGCGCTACGCGGCACGGTCCGCCTGGGCCTGTGGGGGTGCACGGGCATCGCGACGGCGCTCGCGCTGCTCCTGCTTGCTCTCGCGCCCTGGCTCGCCGCCGACGTGTTCCAAGACCCGGAGGTGTTGCCGTTGCTACGCTGGATGGCCCTGGCGCTTCCCGCGACGGCATTCACCGATGTCGCGCTCTCGGCGACGCAGGGCTTCAAGACGATGCGCGCCTATGCGTCGATCAACCTGCTGTTCGAACCGACCGCGCGGCTCGTTCTGACGCTCGCGCTGATCGCGGCGGGACTCGAGGTCGGCGGTGCCGTGATCGCGCTCGTCCTGACGAACGTCGCGGCGGCGCTCCTCTCGGCAGCCGCGCTCCGACGGCTGATGGGACCGAGGACCGTCGCGCCAAGGTACGTCACGCGGGAGCTACTCTCGTTCTCCGCGGCCTCGTGGTTCTCGAACCTCGCGTCGAACTGGCTGCTGTGGGCCGACACGATCTTGCTCGGCGCGTACCTCGACCCGGCGCAGGTCAGCGCGTACCAGGTGGCCTCGCGACTCGCGCTGCTCGGCGCGGTCGTCGTGGGACCGTTCGGGACGTCGTTCGCCCCCGCCGCGGCTGACCTGTACCGGCGCGGGCAGCTCGAGAGCCTCCGCCGGGCCTACGCCGCGGTCACGAGCTGGTCCGTTCGGCTGTACCTCCCCGCGTTCGTGGTCATCGTCGTCTTCCGCGAGGAACTGCTGGCGGCGTTCGGGACGGGGTTCGTGCTGGCCGGGTCGGTGGTAGTCGTGCTCGCCCTGGCGCAGCTGATCAACACCGCGACGGGACCGTGCGGCTACCTGATCACGATGTCCGGACGTATCGGGGTGCAGCTGGCACTAAACGTCTTGGCGCTCGCTACGAACGTTGCGCTGAACGTGTGGCTGATCCCACGCCGGGGCATCGAAGGCGCGGCGCTCGCGTGGGCCGCCTGCATCGCGGGCTTCACGCTGATCCGCCTCGTGTATGTGTGGCGCGTGATGACGATGTGGCCGTTCGACGAGCGCATCGCGAAGGCGGCGCTCGCCGGGGTCCCGGCGTTGGCGACCGCGCTCGTCGTGCACGAGGGGATATCAGGCCTCGCCGGCGTCGCCATCGGCTGCATCGCGGTCGCCGGCGTCTACATCGTGACGCTGATGCTTGCCGGGCTCGGCGAGGAGGACCGCCTCGTGCTTGCCGCGTTCCGCCGGCGGCTCGGACTCGGGAGGGTTTGATGGGCGCGACGCTCTTGATCACGACCTTGAACCGTCCGCAGGAGCTCCGGCGCTGCCTCGCCTCGGTGCTCGAGCAGGACCTGCTGCCCGAGGAGCTCGTTCTCGTCGACGCGAGCCAGGGCGCGCCACCGGCGCCGCTCACCGAGGAGTTCGACAACGTCGGCGTCCGGGTCGAGGTGATCGCCTCGGCGCCCGGGCGGACGCACCAGCTGAACCTCGGGATCGCGGCCTGCACCGGCGACCCGGTGATCGTCGTGGACGACGACGTCGTGCTCGAGCCCGGGTTCGTGCGGGCGATCGTCACGGCGTTCGAGAGAGGGGGGCCGAACCTCGGCGCCGTTCAAGGGTTGATGCTGAACCATGTCCTTCGCCCCTGGCCCGCCCGAGCGCTCCGCGCGCTCTTCCTGCAGACGCGGCACACGCGCTCGGCGCCCGGGCGCGTGCTCGCGTCCGGCTACTACACGCTGCCGGTGCGTCCCACACGCCCGGTGCCGGCCGACGTGGTGCCGCTCACGGCGACCGGCTACCGGCGCCATGTGTTGCGTGAGTTCCCGCTCGACGAAGCGCTCGCCGGCTACGCGCTGAAGGAGGACATCGACCTGTCCTACCGCGTGAGCCGCCGATACCGTGTCCTCGTGGACCCTGCCGCGCGATTCCTGCACCTGAAGACGCCGACGGCGCGTATCGCGGTGCGCGAGAAGTCCGCGATGCACGTCGTCAACAACTTCTGGTTCTTCTCCAAGCACCTGCGCGGCCCGCTCGTTCACGACCTGGCGTTCGCATGGGCGATGGCGGGCCGGCTCCTCGCGGAGGCGGCCCGCTCGCTCGTGAAGCGCGATCCGGCCTTCGCGCTCGGGACGCTCGACGGGTTGCGCGAGGTCTACCGTTCGCGCGGGCGGGCCGGGGCGCGCACCGCTGCGCGATGATCGCCGCCGCGGGAGAGGGCGGCGCCTCCGTCGAGGGGATCGCCGGTCAGGATGCGTCCGTGCGCCCACTCCTCGCGACCACGTTCGCGGCCCTCGACGAGGCCGGGGTGCGGTGGCTCGTCCTCCGCGACTCGTCCGACCCCGCCCACGACGTGGACCTGCTGGTCGCCGCCCCCGACCGGGATCGGGTCCACGCCGTGGCACTGGCGAACGGGTTCCTCCCGCTCCAGACGTGGGGGCGTGGCTCGCACCGGTTCCTCGTCGGGTACGACGCCTCGAGCGATACGTGGATCCGCCTCGACACGGTCTCTGAGCTGAGGTTCGGGGCCGCGCAGGAGCTGCGGATCCGCGGCGCCGCCGGGATGCTCGCCCGGCGCGAACGCGACGGCGCGGCCTGGGTCCCCGCGCCCGACGACGGGTTCTGGTCGCTGCTGCTCCACGTGCTGCATGATCAGGACGGAGATCCGGGACGACACCGCGGCAGGCTCGAGGCCTCTGCGACGCAGGAGGGTGCGCTCGCGCGCACGCTCGCCGCGCGCTGTCGCGGGCTCGACGTCGCGACGATCGCCGCCGAGGTCTCGGCAGGTCGCTGGAGCGCCGTTGCGCAGGTGCGAGCGCCGATCCGGGCGGGATTGCGCCAGGGCTCCTCGGTGGGACGTTCCGTCTCGAGCGCCGTGGGCCGCAAGGCGACCCGGCTGTTCCTGCTGCGCTCTCGCGGGATGACATTGGCCTTGCTCGGCCCGGATGGGGCAGGCAAGTCCTCGATCGCGGCTGCGCTCGAGCGGCGGTTCGCGTTCCCCGTGGTCTCGGTCTACATGGGGATGCATCGGTCGGCCTCCGGCTCGAGCCGCGGCGAACGGCCGCTCCCGTTGCCGGTCCGCATCCCACGGCAGTGGCTCCGGTACCTTCGCGCACAGGCGAACGTGTCACGCGGCCGGCTCGTCGTGTTCGATAGGTACGCGCACGATGCGCTCGTAGCGGCGCGACCGGGTCGGTCGGCGGCCCGCCGCGCCGGACGGCGCATCCTCGGCAGTGGGTTCCCAACACCCGGCCTCACGGTCGTGCTCGATGCCCCGGCCGAGGTGCTGCACGCGCGCAAGCCCGAAGCATCCGTCGAGATCCTCGATCGGCGGCGCCGCGCGTACCTCGCGCTCGCCGAGCGGAAGGGCTGGCCTATCGTCGACGTCACGGACCCGCCGGACGAGGTCCGCCGGCGGGTTACCGCGCTCGTCTGGCGGGCGTATCTGGATCGGGCGCGCCGGTGAGCGCGCGCTCAGTCCGTCGCGAGCATCGGTACGACATTGCCCTCGACCCACCTGCGGCGGGTGGTGAGCTCCGGCGCGTGGCGCAGGGCCGATGCGACGTGGGCGGCCCAGCCGGCGATGGCCACCGCTCGGAGCTGCCCCTCGTCGGGTTCGACATCGAAGGCGGGCCAGTAGCCGGCGGCGACCGTGAGGAGGCTGGGATCTCGCCAGGGGTGATCCCGCCAGATCCAGCCTCGAGGCCGGCCGGCGCGCGCGCTGAGCTCGGCGACGAACAGGTTCATGAGGTCGGCGCCGGGCGCGCCGCTCGGGTGCCAGGCGTCCCAGTCGATGACGCCGGTGAGCTGGCCTCCCTCGATGAGAAGGTTCCCCGCCCAAAGGTCGCCGTGCCGGAGCACAACCGGCAGCAGGGCGAGTCCACTGTCCGTGGCGTCGGCGAGCGCCTCGAGTCGGTCGCGCCGATCGGGGAACGCGGCCACGATCGCGGCGAGATCTTCGCGCGGCGCGGCCGGCGGACCGCCGATGCGGGGCAGGCTCGCGGCGAAGGAGGCGACGTCTCGTGCGAGCCGCGCGTCGAGCCTCCTGGGTGCCGAGCCCGGCAGCACGCTCTCGGCGCTCCAGGCCGCATCGCCTACGACGCCGGTCCCCAGCGCCCGCGCCACGAGCGTCGATCCCTCGAGCGCCTCGAGCACGTCGACCGAGGGCCGCGGATCCCACGGACTCCCCGCGGGCCCAAGGCGCAGCAGCGCGCGGCTCCCGTCGGCGAGCTCGGTCCGGGCCCGAGCACCGACGCCGGCGCCCAACACGAGACGGCCGAGCTCCCCGCGCGCGCCGACGGCGCGAGCGATCTCGTCGAGAACGGTCGCCCCGGCGCCGGCTCGGCGGATCTGCACGACCGCCCCTGCGAGCAGTGCCGAGCGTGCGCGTGCGCGCAGCGAGCCCGTCCGGGCCGAAGGCGGGGGGAGCCGAAGGACCCTCGTCGCCTGGTACCCCGCGGGCACCCGTCGTCCGATCGAGCCGAGCGCGAGCTCTCGGCGGAGCGCCCGCAGCGGCGACGGGGTGTTGGTGCCGTCCGCCGCCGAGGCGGTCCGACGGCCCCACACGAAGGTGAGCGCCCCCGCCGGCAGCCCGTCCGGCCTGAACCGCCACGCCGCGTCGGCCTCGGCAAGCGCTACCGGTTCATCCGCCGGTCCGAGCAGCGACGCGAGGAACCGCAGCGATGCCTGGGCGCGATCCATCGTTCCCCCGGTCAGATCGGGGCGCGATCGTACCCTCACGCGCCCCGCCATCACTCTGCCCGGAGGCGGGCGTGAGCGAGCGCGGGGCGTTCCCGATCATCGTGGGGTGCGGCCGCTCGGGGACGACGCTGCTCCGGGTGCTCTTGGACTCGCATCCCGAGCTGGCGATCCCCGACGAGTCCAACGTCCTGCCGGTGCTCGCGCGCCGACGCGAGGTGTACGAGCGCCCGGACGGGTTCGCGCGGGATCGATTCGTGGAGCACCTGTTCACGGAGCGCTCGATCCGCCGGTGGGGCATCGTGGAGGATGACCTTCTCGAGGTCTTCGAGGCCGACCCGCCGCGGGACCTCGTCGGTGCGATCCGGTGTGTGTACGACGCCTACGCAAGGCTGCGCGGGAAGCCGCGTGCCGGCGACAAGACGCCGAGGTACGTGCTGGAGCTCCCGCTGCTCGCGGACCTGCTGCCCGAGGCGCGGTTCGTCCACGTGATCCGAGACGGCCGCGACGTGGCGCTCTCCTACCTCGACGTGGACTTCGGGCCGCGCAGTGTCGGCGAAGCGGCGGTGTCCTGGCAGGAGCGGGTCGATGCCGGGCGTCGGACGGGCGAGGTCCTCGGCGCGGAGCGGTACGTCGAGGTCCGTTACGAGGACCTGCTCGCCGATGTCGAGGGCGTGGTCCGGTCGCTGTGTGACTGGCTCGACCTTCGGTTCGAGCCGGCGATGCTCCGATACCACGAGCGCGAGGACCTGGCTGCCACCGGCGCCATGTGGAAGTACCGCAATGTCACCCGGCCGCCAACACCGGGCCTCCGCGACTGGCGCACCCAGATGGACCGTCGCGATCTCGAGCGGTTCGAGGCCCTCGCCGGCCCGACGCTGCAGGCCGCCGGATACGAGCGGGCCGTGCCGAGCCCGCGCGTCTCGGCCCGCGCGCGCGCCTCGGGCGACCGGGTCGCCGCCCGCGTCCAGGCGCGGCTCCGCTCCTGGCGACGTTCGCTCCGAGCCGGACCCTCGCGGACCCCGGCGAGATCCGACCCGTTCGTGAGCGAGCTGGGGGAGGAGCCTATGGCGGCCCGCTCCCTCCTGCTCGCCAGGCAGGCCGAGGAAGATCCCGCGGTCCGGGCGTTTCGGGATGAGGTTCTCGGCGACGCGCTCCTGCGGCTCGAGGAGGTTCCGGGGTGGATGGCGTCGATGGCTATGGCGGGGGAGCCCACCGGCGCGCTCGACTACGTCGGACCCGATGGTGGCGCACGGCGCCCGATATCGGCTGCTGGCGATCTCGAGCGGCTGCGCGAGCTCGCCGTCGTGGTGGCGGCTCGGGCGGGATGGAGCCCGGGAGAGGCCGCGACCTTCGTGCTCACCGGCCTCGCGCCGCGGGTGGAGGCGATCCGTAGCAGCGTGACGGGGGGGTACCCAACCGGTGCGAACACCCGGGTCGTGCTCGAGGTCGATCCGGCGACCGACCCCCGCGAGGTCCTGCGCCGGTATCGCCGGCTCCGTGGCCGCCTCGTCCCGCCGCGGCCATGGACGCCGGATGCGCGGTCGTTGTCGCTCGCCGCCTTCTGGGCGGAGCACCGCGAGGCGGAGATGGACGGGCTGTTCGAGACGTGGAACCGGACGCATCCGACGATGAGCTTCCATGATCGTCACCGCTTCGAGCGCGAGCTGACGCTCGCACGACGTCGCCTGCTCGACCCGCCATGGTGAGCAGGCGCGGCGTCTGGGCCCTGCTCGCGATCGTCGTGGTCGGCGTCTCGCTGCCCGCCGAGGCGCGGGGTTCGAGGCCGCGTGTCCGCATCGCGCAGCCCGACCGCGGGCGCGTGGTCGCGCAGGGGTTCGTCGCCCGCGGGCGGGCGGCCGACGACGGACGCATCACGCGGGTTCGAGTATCGATCGACGGCGGGGCCTTCGCGAAGGCGACCTGTCAGTGTCCGGGCGGCGCCGTCGGCTGGCGCTTCGTGCTGCCCGAGCTCGCGTTCGGCCGCCACGAGCTCTCGGTCGTCGCGACCGACAATGACGGCCGGACGGGGATCCACACGACGATGTTCGAGATCCCCGAGCCCGCCCGCGCCTACCGAGCGTTCACGGACGACTCGTGGTGGAACACGCCGTTCCCCGCGGACGCGCCGAGGGATCCGAGCTCCGACCGCTGGATCCGCCGACTCCGCACCGTGACCCGCGGGGTTCCGCTGCGCCTGACGGGGCTCCCGGGGAGCTCGCCCGAGCAGGCGCAACCGGTGTACTTCTCCACGAGGCATGATCCGCTCTACCGGATCCGTCCCGAGCACGGCCCGATCGTTTCGGTTCACATCCCGAGGTGGGCGATCGCCTCGAGGGCGGATAGCCCGAAGATGACGGTGATCGACCGCTCGACCGACCAGGGCGTCGGGCTCACCGGCGCGGTGTTCGCGACCGACCGGTGGCGCGCGGCCGGCCTGGATCGTTACCTGCTCTCCTCGGAAGGCATCGCCGCGTCGGCTGGCGGCACCGAGGGCAACGACGGCCACCGCGGCGCGACGACCGTGCTGAAGGCGCTCCGGCTCGAGGAGGTTCTGCTCGCGCCCGTCGAGCGGCGGGCACAGTGCTTCGTGCCGCCGACGCTCGTCGGCCTCGACCCCGTTTGGCCGATGGTCGGATCCGACGGGGAGCACCGGCGCGGCATCCCCGAGGGCATCGTCCTGCGGATCCGGCCGTCGGTGGACCTGTCGAGCGAGCGGCTATCGCCCGAGGGGCTGGTCGTCGCGACGATGCTCCAGGACTACGGGTGCCTCGTGAGCGATGGCGGCGCCCCGCACCGCGTCACGTTGCGGCTGGCGCGGGCGGACTGGAGCGCCACGAGCCTGGACGCGGAAGCCCTTGCTTCCATCAACTGGCGGAGCTGGGAGTTCGTGTTAGGTGGCTTCCGCCCCTGAGGCGTGGTTGTCCGATAGCACCGCTCGAACGCCAGCCCGGCGCGCGCGATCTCCTGTTCCGGTCGAGCCTCCGGCGCGGCCGATGTCAGACCCGGTCCCTAGGCTCGGATCGAGCGTGTCCGGGGACACCGACGAGAGGAGCTCCACGTGGACGGGATCGGTTGGGTGGCCGTCGGGCTTGCAACTGGCATGGCGCTGGGGGCGGTCGCCGTGGTCGCGGGGCGGCGCCAGCGACCCGGCGGCTCGTCTACGCGCCTGGAGGCCCGCCTCGAAGTGCAGTCGGCGGAGCTACGGCGCCTGGCAGATGCGTCCGCCTCCCGCGACGGTACGGCGGAGCAGGTCCGCGCCGAGCTCGGCGCCGCGCGGCGGGCGCTCGAGAGCCTGCAGCTCCACGAGGAGGAGCGGCGCGAGCGCGATCGCGAGTCGTGGGAGGTCGTCCGCCGGCTGTCCACGGTGCTTGCCGGCGGCGCGTCGAAGGGGCGCGCCGGCGAGAACGTGCTCCGCGAGCACCTCGCCGAGCTCCCGCCCGGGATGCTCGTCACCGACTTCCGGGTGAACGGGCGCGTGGTCGAGTTCGGCCTGATGCTCCCCGACGGCCGTCGGCTCCCCGTCGACTCCAAGTGGTCGGCGCTCGCCGAGCTCGAGGCGCTCGAGGCGTCCTCGGATCCCGCGGAGCGCGAGTCGCTCGCTCGCGAGGTCGAGCGGCAGGTCGCGCTCCGCGCGCGCGAGGTCGCCCAGTACCTCGACCCGTCTATGACCGCGCCGGTCGCGGTCGCGGCGATCCCCGACGCCGCGTACGCGGTGCTGCGCCGCGCGCACGCGGACGCGTTCGCGCGCGGCGTGGTCATCGTGCCCTACTCCACGGCACTGCCGGTGCTCCTGTTCCTGTACAGCCTCGCGCACCGCTTCGGCGAGGCCGGCGACGCGCAGGCATGTCTGGCCGAGGTCGCGTCGCTCCTGGACGCGATGGAGGGCGTGCTGGAGAACAAGGTCGTGAAGGCGGCGCGGATGATCGCCAACGGCGCCGACGAGCTGCGGTCCAGCCTCGGCAAGGCGCGAGGCTCGGTCGCGCGCGGGCGCTCGGGCGAGCTCGACGCGGGCCCCGACGGCGCCGACCCGTTGCTGCGCGCCGTCCCTTGATCGGAGGCGCCGTAAGGTGAGTGTGTGGACTTCGCGGAGGCCCTCGCGCGCTTCGGCTTCGGGCCGTCGGTCGGCCGCGTGCCCCGTGGCGTCCGCGCGTTCGAGGCTCACCCGAACCGCTACCTGACGTACTCGATCCAGGCGTTCGAGGACGGCACCGCGCTGTTCACGTGGGAGTTCGCCGTCGGCGAGTATCTGCTGACGAAGGGTCTGCAGTTCGGCTCGGACGAGACGCTGAACCAGTTCCTCTTTCCCCGCGAGGACGACCGCGGGCCGCAGGACGCCGCGTGGCTCGCCGGTGCGATCGAGCGAGCCCAGACGTTGCTCGCGTCGCTGCGCTTCGACGCGTCCGAGGACGAGCCGGCGGATCCCCCCGACGGAGGAGGCACCGGGTCGGCTTGACAGTTCTATGCATCCTCTGCATAACTATGTAGATGGTGGAAGCGGCACGGGTCGCCGTGCTGGGGGCCTCGGGCACGACCGGCGGAGAGCTCGTACGGCTGCTGCTCGGGCATCCGGCCGTCGAGCTGGCGTTCCTCGGGGGCGGCTCGTCCGCGGGGAAGGCGCTCGCCGAGGTCCACCCGCACCTGGCCGGTTCCGCGCTCGGCGGCCGAACGATCGACGCGCTCGAGGACGTCCCGGCCATCGACGTCGCGTTCCTCGCGCTCCCGCACGGCGAGAGCTCGCGCCTGGCGCCGCCGCTCCTCGACGCAGGCGCGCGCGTCGTGGACCTCGCCGGTGACTTCCGCCTTCCCGCGGCCGACTACCCGGACTGGTACGGGTTCGAGCACCCGGCCCCGGCGTGGCTCGACAAGGCGGTGTACGGCCTGCCCGAGCGCTTCCGTTCGCAGATCGCCGGGGCGCAGCTCGTCGCGAACCCCGGGTGCTTCCCGACGCCGGTGATCCTCGGGCTCGCGCCGCTGTACGCGGCGGGCCTGCTCGAGCCCGGGCCGGTCCTCGTCGACGGCAAGACCGGGCTCTCCGGCGCCGGTCGTTCGGGTTCGGACGCGACCAGCCACCTGGCCACCGAGGAGAGCGTCCGCCCGTACCGGTTCCCCCGCCACCAGCACACGCCCGAGATGGAGCGATCCCTCCAACGCGACGCCGCGGACGTGCGCGTTTCGTTCGTGCCGCACCTCGTGCCCGCGGTGCGCGGGGTCCTGACGACCTCGTACGCCCGGGCGGCGCCCGGCGCGACGACCTACGCGCTGACGCGTGCGCTCACCGACGCCTACGCGGGCGAGGCGTTCTTGCGCGTGTTGCCGGCGGGCGAGATGGCCGATACGAAGCGTGTCCGCGGTTCCAACGTCGTCGAGCTGCAGGCGGTCGTCGACGAGCGGACCGGCACCGCGATCGTCGTGGGCGCGCTCGACAACCTCGTGAAGGGTGCCGCGGGCCAGGCGATCCAGAACCTGAACCTGTTGATCGGTGTGGACGAGACGACGGCGCTGCCGTCCGTCGGTGTGTACCCGTGAGCGTCACGTTCGCGCGGGGCTTCCGCGCGGCCGGCGTCACGGCGGGGATGAAGCCGTCGGGACGCGCGGACCTCGGCCTGCTGGTCGCCGACGGGCCGGTCGCCGCCGCCGGACTGTTCACGACGAACGCGTTCGCCGCCGCGCCCGTGCAGCTCGCGCGGCGGCGCGTCGCGGGCGGGCTCGCGCAGGCGGTCGCCGTCAACAGCGGCCAGGCCAACGCCGGCACGGGCACGCGCGGCGTCGAGGACGCCGTGTCCACCTCCGCCGCGGTCTCCGAGGCGCTCGGGCTCGAGCCGGACCTGGTGCTCCCGTGCTCCACCGGCGTGATCGGTGAGCCGCTGCACACGGCCGAGTACGTCGCGGCGCTGCCCGCGCTGGCGGAGGCGCTCTCGGCCGAGGGCGGCGACGCGTTCGCCGAGTCGATCATGACGACCGACACGGTGAGGAAGCAGGCGACCGCGGAGCGCAGCCCGTACCGCGTCGGGGGGTGCGCGAAGGGCGTCGGGATGATCGCGCCGAACCTCCAGCTGGCCACGATGCTGGTGTTCGTCACCACAGACGCGCCGGTCCCGTCGTCGGAGATCGGCGGGCTCGCGACGTCGATCCTCGAGCCGGCGTTCGAATCGCTCACCGTCGACGGGTGCACGAGCACCAACGACACCGTGCTGCTGCTCGCGAGCGGCGCCGCCGGTGGCGAGCCCGTCCTGCCCGGTACCGTCGCGTGGGAGCAGGTGGAGGACGCGCTGAACGACGTGACCACCTCGCTCCTGCTCCAGCTCGCCGGGGACGCCGAGGGCGCGAGCCACGCCGTCCTCGTCGAGGTGGGCGGCGCCGAGACCGAGACCCACGCGCGGATCGTCGCGAAGGCGGTCGCGGACTCATTGCTGGTCAAGACGGCCGTGTTCGGCGGCGATCCGAATCCCGGGCGGATCCTGCAGGCCGTGGGCTCCTCGGGCGTGCCGTTCCCGCCGGAGCGCGTGAACGCCTACCTCGGCGACGTGCCCGTCATCGAAGGGGGCGCCATCCCGGCCGGGTACCTGGCCGGCGGGGTCGAGCGCGCGCGCGACGTGGTCGCCCAGCGCGACGTCGTGATCGAGATCTCGATCGGCGACGGCCCCGGGAGCAGCCGAGCGCTGGGTGTGGACCTGTCCTACGACTACGTGAAGATCAACGCGGAGTACACGACGTGACGCCGGCCGAGCTGCCGCCGCAGGTCCGGGAGCGCACGGTCGCGAAGGCGCGCACGCTCCTCGAGGCCCTGCCGTTCATGCAGGAGCACTGGGGCAAGGTCGTCGTGATCAAGTACGGCGGCGCCGCGATGAACCTCGCGCCGCTGTCCCGCTCGTTCGCCGAGGACGTCTCGCTCCTCCAGCACGCCGGGATCCACCCCGTGATCGTTCACGGCGGCGGACCGCAGGTCACGGAGGTCTCGCAGCGGCTGGGCCTCGAACCTCGCTTCGTCGACGGCGTTCGCGTCACGGACGAGGCGACGCTCGAGGTGGCAACGATGGTCCTCGCCGGCTCGCTGAACACCCGGGTCGTCGGCATGCTCGTCGCAGGCGACGTGCCGGCGGTCGGGCTGTCCGGTGTGGACGCCGGCCTCGCCGTCGTCCGTCGCCAGACCGAACCCGACCTCGGCCTCGTCGGGGAGGTGGTCCGGGTCCACGCCGACGTGCTCCGCACGCTGATGAACGAGGGGTTCGTCCCAGTGATCGCGTCGATCGCCGCGGACGAGATCGGCAGCGCGTTCAACGTGAACGCGGACGTGATGGCTGCGGAGCTCGCGATCGGTCTCGAGGCCGAGAAGCTCGTCTACATGAACGACGTTCCCGGCGTGATCGGACCCGGCGGCGAGCTGCTGTCCGAGCTCGGCGTCCAGGACGTGCTCGACCTGCTCGCGCACGAGACCGCGGTGGGCGGCGGGATGATCCCGAAGCTGGAGAGCGCCGTCCGCGCGCTGAAGGCCGGCGTCTCGCGCGTTCACCTGCTCGACGGACGCGTGGAGCACGCCCTCGTCCTCGAGCTGTTCACGCCGGAGGGTGTCGGCACGATGATCGCGCTCGATGCGGTGGGAGGTGGAAGCCCGTGAACCGGGGCGGCGTCGCGCTGAAGTCCAAGCGCCAACGGGCGATCCTGTCGATCGTGGCGCGCGAGCGCCTCGGCAGCCAGGAGGAGATCCGCGGCAGGCTCCAGGCGCTCGGCCTCGAGGCGACGCAGTCCACGATCAGCCGAGACGTCGAGGAGCTCGGGCTCGCGCGCGTGCACGACCCCGACGGCGTCCGATACGTCGTGCCTGGCGAGGCCGAGGCGCACCCGCCGGTCACGATGCTCCGGCACGCGCTCGACGAGTTCCTGCTCACGGTCACGCCGGGCGCCGGGGAGCTGCTTCTGCTCCGCACCCCCCCGGGCGCCGCGAGCGCGCTGGCCGAGGCGCTCGACCGCGCGGCGCTCACCGACGTCGCCGGCACCATCGCCGGCGACAACACGATCCTCGTGGTGCCCCGCCGGGGCTCCACCGCGCGGGCGGTCGAGCGGGCCCTCGCGCAGGTCACGGACACCGTCGCGGCGGGAGAGGGGTAGACGATGGAACGCGCGGTCCTCGCATACTCGGGCGGGCTCGACACCTCGGTCGCCGTCCGCTGGCTCGTCGAGCACGGCTTCGAGGTCCACGCCGTCGCCGTGGACGTCGGGCAGCAGGAGGACTTCGAGCAGATCCGGCGCCGGGGCGAGCTGGCGGGCGCCTCGCAGGTCCGGGTGATCGATGCCGTCGACCGGTTCGCCGGCGAGTTCCTGACGCTGGCGATCAAGGCGAACGGCCTGTACGAGGGGAAGTACCCCATGGTGTCCGGGCTCGCGCGCCCGTTGATCGCCGACGAGGTCGTGAAGGTCGCGCGCGAGGTGGACGCGGGCGTCGTCGCCCACGGCTGCACCGGCAAGGGCAACGATCAGGTGCGGTTCGAGGTGTCGTTCGGCGTGCTCGCGCCCGACCTGCGGATCCTCGCGCCGATCCGCGACCACGGGATCGCTCGCGAGAAGGCGATCGCCCTGGCGGGGGAGTGGGGGATCCCGATCTCCACGGTCGCGACCGCATACTCGATCGACGAGAACCTGTGGGGCCGAACGGCCGAGTGCGGGCCGCTCGAGGACCCGTGGGCGGCCCCGCCCGAGGACGCGTTCGCGCGCACCGCGGCGCCGGCCGACCGGCCGAGCGAGCCGGCGGAGATCTCGGTCACGTTCGAGCGCGGCGTGCCGGTCGCCTTGGACGAGGCGTCGACCCAGCTCCCCGAGCTGATCCGCGCCGTCGACGCGCTCGGCGGGCGGTACGGGTTCGGGCGGGTGGACATGATCGAGAACCGCCGGGTGGGCATCAAGTCGCGCGAGCTGTACGAGGTGCCGGGTGCGCTCGCGCTGATCGCCGCCCACCGCGCCCTCGAGGACCTCACGCTCGAGCGTGAGGTCGCCCACCACAAACCCGGGATCGAGCAGCGGTGGGCGGACCTGGTCTACGACGGCCTGTGGTTCAGCCCGCTCCGCACGTCCCTGGACGCCTACGTCGACGCGACGCAGGAGCACGTGAGCGGCGAGGTCCGCCTGGAGTTCTCGGCCGGCGCCTGCACCGTCGTCGGGCGGCGCTCCGAGCACTCCCTCTACGACCTCTCGCTCGCGACCTACGGCAGCGAGGACGCGTTCGACCACCGCCATGCCGAGGGCTTCGTGCGCCTGTGGGGCCTGCCGCTCAAGGTGTGGTCCTCGAAGCAGGGGGGCCCCTCGGCGTGAGCGGTCCCGACGCGCCCCTGTGGGCCGGCCGGTTCTCGACGCCGCCCGCCCCCGAGGCTCACGCGCTCGGCCGGAGCCTCGGGTTCGACGTCCGGCTGGCGCCCCACGACGTCGAGGCATCGGTGGCGCACGCCCGCGCCCTCGAGGACGCCGGCGTGCTGAGCGCCGACGAGGCCTCGCGGCTCGAGAAGGCCCTCCGCGAGGTCGGGGCGTCGATCGCCGCCGGGACGTTCGCCTTTCACCCGGCCGACGAGGACGTGCACTCGGCCGTCGAGCGCGGGGTGATCGAGCTCCTCGGCGACCTCGGCGCGAAGCTCCACGCGGGGCGCAGCCGCAACGACCTGGTGATCGCCGACCTGCGGCTCTGGCTCCTGGACGCGCGGAGCCGGATCGACGAGGGCGTGGAGCGGTCGATCCGGGCGCTCCTCGGCCACGCGCGCGAGCACGCCGAGACCGTGATGCCGGGGACCACGCACGGCCGGTTCGCGCAGCCGGTCACGCTCGGCCATCACCTGCTGGCCCACGCCTGGGCACTCCTGCGCGACCGCGCCCGGTTCGCCGACTGGGCAGAGCGAGCGTCCACCTCGACGCTCGGAGCCGGCGCGCTCGGGACCTCGACGCTCGGGCTCGACCCGGCCGCGACGGCCACCCGGCTGGGTTTCGACCGGGCCTTCGACAACTCGCTCGACGCCGTGGGCGACCGCGATGTCGTGCAGGAGTTCCTCGCGACCGCGGCGATCTGCTCCACGCACCTATCGCGCCTGGCGGCCGATATCGCACGCTTCTCGGAGGAGTCGCTCGGCTGGGCGAGCCTGGACGAGGCGTACTCGACGGGCTCGAGCATGATGCCGCAGAAGCGGAACCCCGACGTCGCCGAGCTCGCCCGCGCGAAGGCGGCGCGCATCACTGGCGCCCTCGTCACGGTGACCGCTGCGCTGCAAGGGCTTCCGCTCGGCTACCACCGGGACCTGCAGGAGGACAAGGAGCCGGCGTTCGACGCAGCGGACACGCTCGAGGCGGTCCTGGCCGCGCTGGCCGGCTGCGTCGAGAAGCTCGTGTTCCACCCCGAGGCGATGCGCGCGGCGTCCGCCGCCGAGGGGCTGTACGCGACCGACCTCGCGGAGGCGCTCGTCCGCCACGGCGTGCCGTTCCGCGAGGCGCATGGACGTGTGGGCGAGCTGCTCCGGCGGCTCGAGACCGAGGGGCGTTCGCTCCATTCCCTCTCTCCGGACGAATGGTCAACCCTCGGTCTCACGGACGGCGCGGTCCTGCTCGACGCGGACCGCGCCGTCCGGGCCCGCACCACGCCCGGCGGTCCGTCGCCCGACTCGGTCCGCGCCCAGATCGCCGCGATCGAGGAAGCGCTCGCGAGCCTCGGCTAGGCTGCGCTCCCACCGTCCGGGAGGAGCCGCCGATGACCTTCGACCCCAGTATCCGCGCGATCGTCGCCGACCAGGAGCATGTCTGGGACGTGATCCCCACCGAGGAGGGCGACCCGGTCCCGCCGGGGGAGGAGACCGTCCTGTTCCGCTCGGGCGACGGGCGGTTCTCGTTCGGCCTGTGGAAGCGCGATCCGGAGGCCGGACCGATGGAGCCGCCGTACCACGAGATCGCCGTGATCATCGAGGGCCAGGTGGAGCTCACCGAGCCGGACGGCACCGTCCACCGCGCCGGCCCCGGCGACGTACTCATCACGCCGAAGGATTCGAAGGCCACCTGGAGGGCGCTCACCCCCGTGAAGAAGTTCTGGGCGATCTACAAGGAGTAGGGCGTCACCCCGCGCCGTCGCGGTCCGCGATCAGTCCGAGGTACTCGTTCCGGGACTGGAACGTGTCGCGCAGCTGATCGGTGAGCCGCTCGACGAACTCGTCCCGGTATGCCGAGTCCACCGCCGAGGCGACCGCGTAGTACAGCGCCGAGAACGACGCCACGCCGGCCGAGGTCCGCACGAGCTCTTTGGTGATCGCCAGCCGCTCACCCAGGAAGGCGAGGGTGAACAGCTCGTGGCCCTCCGAGCCCAGCCACTCCACCCGGATGGCGGTCGACACGAGCAGGGCGCCGAACACCATGAAGCAGAGCCAGATCGTGAGCCCGACGAAGGCCACCTGGAGCGCCTGTGCGATGAAGATGACGAGCCCCACGTTCACGCGCTGACGTCGCCGCAGCGGGACGGCGAGCGCGCTGTCCCGCTCGAGGTCGCGCACGCTCCCGGACAGCCGGAACAACAGGAAGGACGCGATCAGGACGGCGAACAGGAAGACGGCCGCGTAGAACGTCGCGTTGCTCGCGCTCCCGAACAGCAGCCAGTACTCGGCGGTGAAGAACGTCACCAGGGCGAAGAACAGCAGGAGCGGCAGCGCCCGGACCAGGAGCGTGAGCGACGCCCCGAGCTGTTGGATGAACCGCTCGACGGACCACCGAAGGATCGAGAACACGCCGAACCCGACGACCACGTAGATCGCGAGCACGAGAGCAAGGTTCGCGAGGGACGTCACGAGGGCGCTCGTCAGCTGGCCCCCGAACGCGAGCGGCAGGCCCGCGGGGAACAGGACGAAGGCGGCGAGCTCGGGGACGCCGACCTTCCGCGGGACCGAGAGGAACGGCCGCCCGCGGACCACGTTCAGGACGCCGAACGCGCCGAGGAGGACCACGATCCCGCCGGCGATCGCCAGGGCGTTCACGCCGACGGACCACTCGAGGTTCGCGGCGCCGAGGACCTCGAGCACGAACACGAGCACCAGGAGCGGTATCGCGCGCGTGAAGACGTCCTCGGTCGCCGTATAGCCCTCGATCAGGAGCGGCAGGCCGGCGTGGCGGAACCCACGCTCGAGCTCGCGGATCCTCGCATCCTTGCCGCCGGCGGCGCTCACGGCGCGTATCGAACCCCGCCGCCGGGACACCCGCAAGCGCTCCCACCGTCCGCGGGAGGGTCCGGTACCCTCGCCGGGTGAGGTTCGCCAGCGCGCTCGTGATCTTCGCCCACCCCGACGACGCCGAGTTCATGTGCGGGGGCACCATCGCGGCCTGGGCGAACGAGGGGACCGAGGTCCACTACTGCGTGATCACCGACGGCTCGGCGGGCTCGAACGAGCCCGGCGCCACGCGGGAGGCCTTGGCGCCGGTCCGCGAGCGGGAGCAGCGGGCCGCCGCCGATGTCCTCGGGGTCCGGAGCCTGGCGTTCCTCGGCTACACCGACGGCGAGCTCGAGGTGAACCTCGACACGCGGCGCGCGGTCACGCGCGTCGTACGGACGATACGACCCGACGTGATCGTGGCCCCCGACCCCTCGCGCCTGTGGCACGGCAATGGGTACGTCAACCACTGGGATCACAAGCAGGCCGGCCTCCTCGCGCTCACCGCCGTGATGCCCGACGCTCCCACGCGCTTGCAGTTCCCCGAGCTGCTCAGGGAGGGCATGGAGCCGTTCGAGGTCCCGAACCTCTGGCTGAGCACGGAGGAGCCCGACACGTACGTGGACATCACGAAGACGCTCGAGACCAAGCTCGCCGCGCTCGCGAGGCACGAGTCTCAGCTCGGCCCGGACACCGCGAGATGGGTGCGGGAGCGCGCGCGCGAGCTCGGCGAGGAGGGCGGCTTCGAGTACGCGGAGGCGTTCAAGGCTTTCTCGTTCCAGGACGAGGACGAGGAGTGATGGAAGAGCCGCAGGGCGACGACGAGGCGGAGACCTTCGGCCTGGAACCGGACGAGGAGGAGAACGTCCGTGCCGACCTGGAGGATCTGGGCGGCATGCGCAGGATCTTCCTCGGTCAGGGTGTGAAGGGCGTCGTGATCGCCTGCCCCGATTGCGGCGAGAACCACTTCTACGAGTGGGAGCTCCTGCGCGAGAACCTCGAGCACATGCTGCGGACCGGGGAGCCACGGATGCACGAGCCCGCGTTCGAGGTCCGCGAGGACGAGTACATCCAGTGGGACTACGGCAAGGGCTACATCGACGCCCTCGCCGACACGGGACTCGAGCCCGACAATCGCGTCGAGGTCAATCGATGTCCGTGGTGCGAAACGCCGGCCGAGGATCACTTCCAGTTCTGCCCGCGGTGCGGGCGCTCGCTCGGCGCGCTCCGGATCTTCAAGGAGCTCACGGACCGGGGCCTGGAGGAACGCGAGGTTCGCGCCATGTTGATCCGCGCCGGGTTCGAACCCTTCTAACTCCCTTGCGTGCGTCCTCTGGGGCGCTCCAGGACACAATCCTCGGGCAGCTTGTCGTCGCGCAGTCCCTTGAAGCTCGGCGCACGCATCTTGTGTGTGCTCTTCGTGATCTCGAGGTACTCCACCTCGCACACGAGGCTCGGCTCGACGAACGTGGCGCCCGGCACCTTCGCGAGGTCCGGGTCGTCGCCCGGAGGAGTCGTCCGTACCAGCGGTCGGAGCAGCTCCATGAGCCGGTCGAGCGTCTTCGCCGTGAAGCCGGTGCCGACCTGGCCGATCCACAGCAGCTTCCCGTCCACGAAGGCGCCGACGAGCAGCGCGCCGAAGGTCCCCGCCCGCCCGCCCTGGCCCGGCGTCCAGCCGAGGATCACGCAGTCCTGCGTGTTCGTGAGCTTGATCTTGCGCCAATCGGGCGAGCGTTTCCCGGGGTGGTAGCGCGAGCCGGTCTTCTTCGCGACGACACCCTCCAGACCGAGGCCCTCGGCGATCTTCGCGAACGCCTTCCCGTCCCCCTCGACATGCGTGACGAGCTGGAGCCGGTGGTCGGTCTCCACGACGGAAACGAGCAGATCGCGCCGCTCCTCGAGCGTCAGCTGCGTCAGGTCGTGTCCGTCGAGCCAGACCAGGTCGAAGGCGACCAGCGCCGTCGGGATCGTCTGCGAGATCCGCTTGATCTCGCGCTCGTTCGACAGGTTCATCCGCTGCTGGAGCGCCTCGAACGAGTTCTTGCCCTCCTCGTCGAACGCTACGATCTCCGCGTCGATCACCGCGTTCACCTGGTTCACCAGCTCGTGGATCATTTGGAGCTCCGGGTACTGGTTGGTGACGTCCCGTCCGGTGCGCGTGACCAGCCGCGTGAGGTCGGTCGCGAGATACGTCATCGACCGGATCCCGTCGAACTTCGGCTCGAACCACCACGCGGGGTCGTCGAAGGCCTTCCATCCGCCCTCGGCGAGCATGGGGCCGATCGTCGGCGGCGAGGCGATCATCGGCGCGTCCTGGTGCGAGGCCAGGAAGGCGAGCCAGTCGGTACGGGTCTTCACGAAGTGGTACTCGAGGCCGGGATAGCGGCGACCGTGCAGGCGGAAGCTCACCTTCTTCTCGGTCCACTCGAGCGGTTCGTAGGTCCCGTTGTCGAAGATGCGGACCTCGCCGGCGCCGTAGTGACCCGCCGGGATGGTCCCCTCGAACGAGCCGTATTCGAGCGGATGGTCCTCGGTGTGGACCGCGAGCCGCTTGTCGCCGGGGTTCGTCGGAAGGCCCCGCGGCACGGCCCACGAGGGGAGCGCGCCATCACGTTCCAGGCGCACGTCGTAATGCAGCCGCGTGGCCCGGTGCTTGTGGATCACGAACGAATTCCCCGCGCCGGTCGCCTCGCCGGGGGCCGGCTCGCTCGTCCCCTCGGGTCCGAACGTGCGCTTGCGCAGGTACTCGGCCAGGTTCGGGTCCTTCGAAGCGGCGATCACCTCGGCCGAGGTCCGCCGGCCCGATGACGCGAGCTCCTTCGCGCCCGGGAGTCCGACGGCCTCCAGCGCGGCGGTCAGGTCCTGCGGAGCGGTGCGGACGCCCTCGAACAGGTCGCCGACGCGGTCGAACCGCTCCCACACGGTGTCGATCCGGAAGTCCCGCGGCGTCACGCCGGCCTCGACCTCGTCCCACGTGAGCGGCGTCGAGAGCGTCGCACCAGGCTCCGGCCGCATCGAGTACACGGCCGAGATGTTGGCGCCGCGGCGGTTCATGTTGTGGTCGATGAACACCTTGCCGGTGCGGTTCTCGATCCGCCAGGCCATCGTCACGCGCTCGGGGTCGGCTCGCTCGATCATCCGGCCGACCGTGCCCACGAAGTCCCGGACCTGCTGGTAGGACCACCCGGGTTCGATGGGGACGTAGATCTGTACGCCGGTCGCCCCGCTCGTCTTCGGGTAGCCGACCAGGCCGAGGGTCTCGAGCGCGGCCCGCACGTGCAGCGAGACGGCGAGGACCGCCTCGAACGGCGCCTCCATCGGGTCGAGGTCGAAGAACAGGTAGTCGGGCGCCTCGATCGTCGCGCATCGCGAGTGGAGCGGGTGCATCTCGATGCAGCCGAGGTTCGCGACGTAGAGCAGCGTCGAGGGGTCCTGGACCCTCAGATACCCGATGACGCCCTCCTTGCTGTCCTCGCTCTCCACGTGGCAACGCTCGACCCACTCGGGCGTGTGCGAGGGCGCGGTCTTCTCATAGAAGAAGTCGCCCGCGATGCCGTCGGGCATGCGCTTCATCGTGAGCGGGCGGTCGCGGAGGTACGGCAGGATCAGCTCGGCGACGTTGAAGTAGTAGGCGACGAGGTCGCCCTTCGTGTAGCCCTCGTCGGGCCAGAAGATCTTGTCGAGATTGGACAGGCGGAGCTCGCGGCCGTCGGCCTCCGTCCACCATGCGTCCGTGCGCTTCTCGACGGGCAGCGGCCGCGGCAGGTCCACCGTGAACGCGCGGCCGCCGGTGCCCTTCTTCCTCGCCGGCATCCGGCGATGGTAGCCCTCAGGTGCGGTTCAGCACCGGTCGGAGCCGGCTTCGATCGGGATCTCCCTCTGCTCCGGGAAGATCTCGAACGTCTCGAGAGGGATCGGGATCGAGCCCGAGATGTCGACCTTGAGGTTCGACCCCACGAGGGTGGGTGCGTCCGCGGTGCCGGCGACCTCGACGCGGAGGGAGTCCTGCCACGTGAGCGTCCCGAGCCCCTCGAGCTGGAACTCGCCCCCGAAGACGAGCCGCCCCGAGCCGTCCGAGAGATCGACCGTGGTGTCCACGTCGAAGACGAAACCCCCTCCGAGATCCGCCTGCACGATGTACCGCCACTCGGAGAGGACGCCCTCGCAGGAGAAGAACGCGATGTCGAACCCCGCCGCCGCGGCCTCGGGCGCGTTCGCGATCGAGACGGGCCCGTCGAACGGTCCGCCCGCGGTGGGGCCGGTCGGCGCCGTCGCTCCGGTGGCCGCGGTCGGGCCCGTCGCCGTCGGGCCGGTCGGCTCCACGGTGGTGCCGCCGGTGACCGAGGTCGACCCCGACGTGCAGGCGCCGGCGAGCGCGAAGGCGAGGAGGAGGCAGGCAAGGACGCGGGCGGGCCGTCTCACGCACCGTTTGTATGCCGCTTCGCCGGGAACGGTCAACACGGGCGTGTCGGCCGGGAGGGGTAGAATCCCGTTCCCGCTGGTCGCGGGGCTGTCGGACGCGAAGGAGACGCCATGCCACCCAGGTCGATGTGGAAGGGAGCCATCTCGTTCGGCCTCGTCACGATCCCGGTCGCCGTCTACCCGGCCACCGAGGAGAAGTCCCTGAGGTTCAACCAGCTGCACGACAAGGACATGGGCCGGATCCGGTACAAGCGCGTGTGCTCGGTCGACGAGGAAGAGGTGGAGTTCGAGCACATCGTCAAGGGGTTCGAGCTCGAGAAGGACCGGTACGTGATCATCACGGACGAGGACCTGGACGCCGTGCCGGTGGAGTCCTCTCGCGCGATCGACATCCAGCAGTTCGTCGACCTCGAGGAGATCGACCCCGTCCTGTTCAAGAAGTCGTACTACCTCGTCCCCGACAAGACGGGCGCCAAGGCCTACGCGCTCCTGCGCAAGGCCCTGACGGACGAGCGGAAGGTCGGCATCGCCAAGGTGAGCTTCCGGGACAAGGAGCACCTCGCCGCGCTGCGGTTCAAGGACACGGTGTTCGTCCTCGAGACGATGTACTGGCCGGACGAGATCCGCGCCGCGGACTTCGACACGCTCGGTGCCGAAGAGAAGGTCCGCGCCAACGAGGTGGACATGGCCAAGTCGCTGATCGACAGCCTGACGGAGCCGTGGAACCCCGAGGCCTACACGGACGCGTACCGCGAGGCGCTCCTCGAGATCGTCGAGAAGAAGGCCGCCGGCGAGCCGATCGAAGCCCCGGCCGCGGCCCCGGCCGCGAAGGTCGTCGACCTCATGGAGGCGCTGAAGGCCTCGGTCGCGGCGGCCAAGGAGAAGACGCCGTCCGGAGGCCGGGCCAAGCGTGCGCCGGCGAAGAAGGCCGCGGCCAAGCGGTCCGCCGCGAAGGCCGCCGCGAAGAAGACGACGACCACGCGCAAGAAGGCCGCCACCGGGTGATCACGCCGGCGGGGTACACCTCCCGTCCGGCGACCGCGGAGGACCTCGACGCCGTCGTCGAGGTGTTCAAGGCGTGCGATCGTGCGGACGTCGGGTTCGAGGACCCGGTGCGCGAGCACATCGAGGACGATTGGCGCAGGACGACGTGCGATCTCGCCCTCGACTCGCTGCTCGTGTTCGCCGCTGACGGCGAGCTCGCAGCGTACGGGTCCGTCGAGGGCCTGTTCCCGCAGGCGTACCAGGAGTCGTTCGGGCGCGTGCACCCGGATCACCGTGGCCGAGGCCTCGGGGAGGCGCTCGTGGGCTGGGCCGAGGCACGAGCCGGGGAGCGCTCGCCGGGCGTGCCGACCTTCCGCAACTCGGTGCCTTCGGAAGACCCGGTGGCGCACGACCTCCTCGAGTTCCTCGGGTACGCCATGGTGCGGACGTTCTGGCACATGGAGCGCGACCTCGCGGCCGCCATGGAGCCGGTCGACGACCCGCCCGGGGTCCACCTGCGACCGTACGACCACGCGACGGACGTCCGGTCTCTGTACGACGCCTTCGAGGAGGCGTTCGTCGACGAGTGGGGGAGCGAGCCCTACCCGTACGAGACACATGAGGAGGATCTGGCTCGCTCGGAGCCAGGACTCGCGATCGTCGCGACGGACGGCGACGAGCTGGTGGGCGGGGCGGTCGCCCGGCTCGTCGAGGACGCGGGCTGGATCGACGTGGTCGGCGTGCGCCGGGCGTGGCGCCGTCGGGGGATCGCGCACGGCCTGCTACTCCGCTCGTTCGCGGTGCTGGCGGGGCATGGAGCCGAGACCGCCACCCTGAACGTCGACTCGGAGAACCCGACCGGAGCACCGGGTGTGTACACGTCCGCGGGGATGCACGTCCATCGCGCGTGGCACGTCTTCGAGAAGCAGCTCGACGCTGGCATAAGCTAGGCGCCCATCCGGTCGGGAGGCCTGCCGTGAAGCTCGTCGTCGCCGTCGTGAAGCCGCACAAGCTGGACGAGGTGAAGGAGTCGCTGCGCGACGCGGGCGTGAACGGCCTCACGTCCACGGAGGTCGAGGGGTTCGGTCGCCAACGCGGCCACACCGAGGTCTACCGCGGCGCCGAGTACCAGGTGGACTTCGTGCCCAAGGTGAAGGTCGAGGTCCTGTGCGAGGACGACCAGGTCGACGGCGTGGTCGAGGCCGTCACGAAGTCGGCCCGCACCGGCAAGATCGGCGACGGCAAGATCTGGGTGGTGCCCGTCGAGCAGGTCGTCCGGATCCGCACCGGCGAGATGGGCCCCGACGCCCTCTGACATGACCGAGCGTCCCGCGCCGGTCGCCCGGCTCCTCGAGGAGCTGCGCTCGCTCGACCGGGCCTATTCGGCCGGTCACCACGGCCGATGGTCGGCGTCGCGCCGATCGGGCCTCGTCGACACCTGTCTCCTGGAGCTCTTCGAGGGCGGGAGCCCGCCGTCCGATGTCGCGCTCGTCGCGCTGGGAGGATACGGACGGGGTGTGCTCTCCCCCCGTTCGGACATCGACCTGCTCCTCCTCCACGACGGCTCGGCCCCCGACGAGGTCGCGGGCGTGGCCGAGCGGCTCCTCTATCCGCTCTGGGACGCGGGTCTGACGGTCGGTCACGCCGTGCGTACGCCCGACGAGGCGGAGGCGATCGCGGCCGAGCGGCTCGACGCCGCGACGGCCACGCTCGACGGGCGGCTGCTCGCGGGCGACGCGCCGATGTGGGAGCGGTCATGGAACGCGGTGCTGGCCACCAAGCGTGCGGACCCCCGGGTCTTCGCCGAGGCGCTCCGGGACGATGCGGCCCGGCGGCTCCGGGAGCGCGGCGCCGTGTCCTCCCTCCTCGAGCCCGACCTGAAGGACGGGGCCGGCGGCCTCCGCGACCTGCAGTCGGTCGGTTGGCTCCGCGCCGTGCTCGGCCGCCCGCTCGAGGAGACCGCGATCATGCGCGAGGCCGAGCTCGGTGCCCTCGCGGCCGCCGAGGAGTTCCTCGTGCGCGTGCGGGGAGCGCTGCACCTGGAGACGGGCCGGGCCACCGACCGCATCCTGCTCGAACAGCAGCCCTACGTCGCCGCGGTGATGGGCTTCGTCGACGAACCCGGGCTCAGGGCCGTCGACGGTCTGATGCGCGCGGTGTTCGAGCACGCCCGGCAGGTCGAGCACGTGGTCGCCTCCGCCTTCGACCGATACCTGCGCGGCGCATCGGGCGCCGAGGAGCTCGATCCGACACCCGAGGGCGCGCTGCGGGCCCTCGCCGACGTGGCCCACGCGGGCGGCGTGATGCCCGTCGCGTTGCTCGACGCGTTCGAGGCGGCGGGTCTCCCCGAGGAGGTCGTCTGGACCGCCGGCGTCCGGGAGGCGTTCCTCGACCTGCTCCGCGTGGGCCCGGGCGGAGCGGCCGCCCTTGAGACGCTCGATCGTCTCGGCCTGCTGGTGCGGTTCCTCCCGGCGTGGGGAGCGGTTCGGTGCCGGCCGCAACGCGACCCCTACCACCGGTTCTCGGTGGACGTGCACCTGCTCCAGGCGCTCGAGGCGATCGCCCGGCTCCTCGACGATCCGGGCGAGGATCGGGTGGCCGCCCGGGCCGCGGCCGCGGTCGGGGATCGCGACGCCCTGCTTCTGGGCGCGCTCCTCCACGACATCGGCAAAACGGGCGAGGGGAACCACGTCCCGGCCGGCGCCGCGATCGCCGTCGCCGAGCTCGAGCGGATGGGCGTGGCGGAGCCCACTCGCGAGCTCGCCGCGTTCATGGTCGCCGAACATCTTCTGCTCTCGGACACCGCGACCCGGCGGGACCTGGAGGACGACGACCTCGTGCACGACGTGGCGGCGCGGATCGGCGACGGCGAGCGGCTCGCCGCCCTCTACCTGCTCACGGTCGCCGACGCTGCCGCGACCGGGCCTCTCGCGTGGACGCCCTGGCGCGCGGCGCTGGTGCGCGAGCTCGTCGCGAAGGTGCAGCGGGTCCTCGAGCGCGGGGAGGTCGGCCGGGACACGGCTGTCGAGTTCGCGCGGCGGACCGAAGCGCTGCGCGGCGCGCTCGCCCTCGAGCCACCCGACGCCGTGGAGGCGTTCCTGCGAAGGATGCCCCGCGGCTACCTCGCCGCCGTTACCCCCGAGCAGGCGGTGGCGCAGTTCCCGCTGATCGCTCCCGAAGTCGGCGTCCGGGAGGTGCGCACGGCCTCGGCTCCGGGGGCCCGGGCCGGAACGTACGCGCTCACCGTCGTCGCGGCCGACCGCCCCGGCCTCCTCTCGCTGATCGCGGGGTCGCTCTCGCTGGCAGGGCTCTCCATCCTGACGGCGCAGGCGTTCACGACCGAGGACGGAGTCGCCGTCGATCTGTTCGAGGTGGAGGGCGCCTACGAGACCGAGATCCCCGCGGAGCGGTGGCGCGAGTTCCGCGGGACGCTCCGCAAGGCGATCGAGGGTCGCGCCGGTCTCGAGCACCGCGTCCGCGAGAAGCGCGGGCGGTACCCGGGCCCGCGCCACGACGTGCCGGTCCGCGTCTCCATCGACAACGAGGCATCGGACTTCTTCACCGTGATCGAGGTCTCGGCACCCGACCGGATCGGCCTGCTCTTCGACGTCACCCGCACGTTGGCCGAGCTCGGTCTCGACGTGCACCTCGCGAAGGTGGCCACGTACGGCGAACGGGTCGTCGACGCGTTCTACGTGCGTGACGAGCTCGGCCGCAAGGTCGACGACGCCGAGCGGGTCGCGGAGCTCGAGCGCGCGCTACGGGCGGGCGTCGAGAACTGAACCGACCTAGGGCGCGCGCTCAGTTCCCGAGCAGGGCGTCCAGCGATTCCCCGATCGCCGTCAGGTCCTCGTTGAGGACGTCGCGGAATATGGGGTTGACCTGTGCGGTGCCGGCCACCCAGAGTCCGAACGCGACCTCGCGGGCAGCGATGAAGGCGTCGAGATGGGCGAGTTGATCGGTCGGCAGCGGCCGGTGCTGCGTGTAGCCCGCGACCAGGGCTGCCCGGAACGTCTCGAAGTCGGGTCGATGCCGCAGCTCCCACAAGGCCACGGCGATGTCGTAGAGGCGATAGCCCGTCCCGCAGTCGTCGAAGTCGATGAGTCGGACGTCGCCCCGCGCGAAGAGCGCGTTGTCGAGGTGAAGGTCGGCGTGGATGAGGCCGACCACGTCGGAGCCGTCGCCGAGCTGCGTCATGACCCGTTCGACCCGGGAAGCCACTTGCTCGAACTTCCGACGGAGGTCGTCGGGGATCAGGTCCCAGGTCCGCGCCGCGCTGATCCCCCCGTAGGTCATCGTGTCGCCGAAGAACGCGTCCCAGTCCCACGTGATCCGCACGAAGTCCGCAGGTGGAACCCACCGATCCGCATGGTCGTGCAGCCGCGCCATCGCGCTTCCCAGCCTGCGCAGATGTACCGGCCGGGGTGAACCGGAATGAACCCTTCCGTCCATCCAGCGCAGAACGGAGCAGGTCCGCGGCTCCGGCACTCCCGCGGATGCAACCGTAGTGAACAGCTCCCCCTCTCGGGTGAGGAGCGGTTCGGGGACCAACAGGTCGGTGTCGGCTCGCAGGGCCGTCAACCAGCGCAGTTCGGACCGGATGGCGGAGGTCGAGTCGACGAGACGACCGTGTCGTGCCGGTCGGTGGACACGGAGCAAGAACCGATCGCGCCCATCGCGCACTCCGGGCGAGCCGTCGTAGTCGAGCGTCGAGGCCTCGACCTGGAATGTGGCGTTCTCCTCGTCGGCGATGAACCGCAACCGCGGATCGGCCAGCGGGTACGAGTCGAGGGCTCGAGTGGCGAGCTGTCGCAAGCGTGTGACCCGTTCGCGATGGGAGAGCATGGCGAACCTCTCACGATGACAGGAGTGACAGCACCGCGACGACGAGGGCTATCTCGAGGAGCTCAACATATCCTCGAGACGCTGCGCCATCTTCGGACTCGCGCCTCGTCCTCATGCTTGACGAGTCTCCTGCCAGGCCCAGATACCTTGCGCAGCAATGGACCCTAGCACTCGCAAATAATGCGTCTAAAGGTGGCCTTGACCAGCAGTTTCATAGTCTGTCAAAGGGATCCTGTTGCCCAGAACGTTGCCCGATTTGATAAATGATTGGCCCCCACATTCTCGCGGCGCTGATGTTGCCCAAAGTGTTGCCGGATTTGCTTGGTTCGCGCTTCTTCCAACGACCGCGTGTCGCCGAACGGTCAGCTCGCCACCCGGTAGAGGCGCCAATGGTCGGGGACGCCTTTCAGCTCGTGCTCTCCGGCGTCCTCGAAGGAGAGGCCGCTGCCCGCCGTGAGGTCTTTCACGGTCGAGGATGCTAGGACCTCCGAGGGTCCTGCGAGAGCCCCGATCCGGGCACCGATCGTCACGCCGAGGCCACCGATCTCCGCGTCGATCGTCTCGACCTCGCCCGTATGGACGCCGGCGCGGATCTCGAGATCGAGGGTGCGGACGTCGTGTGCCGCCTGGATCGCACAGCGGGCCGCGGCAGCCGGACCGTCGAACGTGGCGAAGAACCCATCTCCCGCCGTGCTGATCTCCCTGCCACCGTGCTGTTCGAGCGCGGCCCTCAGGATGCGGCGGTGACCTTCGAGCGTCTGCTTCCAGGCGAGGTCGCCGAGTTCGGCGGAGCGCTGGGTGGATCCCACGATGTCGGTGAACAGAACGGTCGCAAGACGCCGGGTCGAGGTGCGCTTCGCACCTCCCAACGTCTCGATGAACGATTCGATCGCATCGAACATCGGCTCCTGCGGCTCGGCCGTGTACCAGTGGTCGATCCCGGGGAGTTCGACGTGCTGCGCTTCGGGGATCAGAGCCGCGGCCTCTTGCATCAGCTCGACCGGCTGGGCGCTGTCGTGTTCGCGATGCATCACGAGGGTCGGCACAGTGATCGTCGGCAAGACCCCGCGAACATCGAGCCCGAGGCTCACCTCGAAGAGCGGCCTGACGGCTCCAGGGCTCAAGCTCGCCCTGGCCATCTCTCCCACCAAGGCTACGTAGGCCTCATCTCCTGCCTTGCTCGGGAAGACCTCGCGCACGTCGGAGATCGAGTGCTCGGCGGCTCCCCATCGGGGCGATGCCCAATCGATCCACCGCTCCCACTCTGGTCGATCCTCGTCGCGGACGTGGGTCCACATCCCGTACGTGACCAACGCCTCGATCCGCTTCGGATGCATCGCGGCGAACAGGGAACAGATCTGCCCACCCTCCGCGAACCCGAAGAGGATGGGCTTCGTTGCACCGGCCGCCTCCAGGACCACACCGAGGTCCTCGGCCAGCACCTCGGCGGGCGGCAGATCAGCCGGTGAGAGCCGATCCGATAGCCCGACGCCTCGGCGGTCGATCAGGATCACGCGACCGAGCCGAACCAAACGCTCGATCCAACGCACGTATGCCGGCTCACGCCATGCCAAGTCGAGATGCGAGATCTGCCCCGGCACGAACAAGATGTCGTACGCTCCGATGCCGAAGGCTTGGTAGGCGATGTGGATGCCGTCGTCGGCCTGCGCATACTTGGTCCTCGCTGCGATCACGGAGTCACCATCGGGCAGAGACGTCGTCCGTCGGGGACGCCTCGGCATCGCCGTTCCAGGACTGCCGCACGCAGGGGCTCTTCACGTCGTCAGTCTCGTGTGCGCGTCACATGGGGCGCAAGTTGTTGCCCAAACCGTTGCCCAGTCGTCAGCCGCGCAAGGGTTCACGTCTGCTTCATGCTTTGAAGCGCAGGATGTCTTCGAGTCTCTTCGCCATCTGTGGCGAGGCCCCGAGATCTTCGTGCTTGAAGTAGCAGTAGACGTCGCTGTCGTTCCCTAGCGCCTCGCCGATCGTCGCGGCCCACGCGCCGAGCTCCTCGTCGGAATACTCGGTCTTCCGCAAGCGCAGGAACCCGAACGGCTCCCACGACAGGTCGTCCGGGCCGGGATCGCGCTCGTCGGTCTCGGCGACGCACCAGGCTACGCCCTGCTCGAGCAGGAGATCGCGCGCCTCGGCCCACGATGGGTGACGGAACTCCATCGCGGAGCGAGGCGTGGGCGGCAGATAGCCGACGAACGACTCGATCAGGGCACGGTCGTAGTGCAGGCTCGGCGGGCACTGGTACAGCACCGTCCCGAGCCGGTCACCGAGGGCCTTCGCGGGCTCTAGGAAGTCATGGACGTCCTGATCGACATCGGCCAGTCGTTTGAAGTGCGTGATCCGCTGGTTCGCCTTCAGCGTGAACCGGAACGTCTCGGGCGTCTGGTCGCGCCACGCGGTGAGCGATTTCTCGGTCGGATACCGGCGGAACGTGTAGTTGACCTCGACCGAATTGAGCCGGCTCGCGTAGTAGGACAGCATCTCGCGGTTCTTGAGCCCCTCCGGGTAGAAGACCCCGTGCTTCCACTCGTCGTAGGAGTAGCCCGACGTGCCGAGGTAGAGCGTGCCCGCCATCTGACAGGATTCTGGCATGGCGGCGCCGGAGTCACGCGGGGAGATCGCGCTCGAGGGCGGGTCGGTGGGCTCGATCTCGATCCGTCCGAGGGGTGCCGTGACCACGCTCGTCCTCGCGCACGGGGCCGGTGCCGGGATGGAGCACCCGTTCCTGGCAGGGTTCTGCCGGGCGATCGGGGAGGCGAAGGTCGCGACGGTCCGGTTCAACTTCCCGTACATCGAACGGGGCCGGCGCTCGCCCGACCCCGAACGGGTGCTCCGCGAGGCGTGGACGGCGGCGTTCGAGGCTGGGGTGAAGCAGGCCGGAGGTCGGCCCGTCCTGGCCGGCGGGAAGTCGCTCGGCGGGCGGATCGCCTCGATGTGCGTGGCGGACGGGATGCCGGCGGCCGGACTCGTGTTCCTCGGTTATCCGCTGCACCCGCCGGGCCGTCCCGAGCGGATCCGAGACGAGCACCTCTATCGGGTCGAGGTGCCGATGCTGTTCGTCCAGGGCACGGGCGACCCGTTCGCCAAGCCCGAGTTGCTCGCGATCGTGCTGAAGAAGCTCGGCGCCCGGGCGCGACTCGAGGCCGTCGAGGGCGGGGACCATTCGTTCCGGGTCCGCGGGGTCAAAGCGGACAACCGCGAGGTAGGTATGGCACTCGCGGGCGTGGTCGCGCCGTTCGTGCGGGACGTGGCGGGGGCTGGCTGATGCCGCGGAAGAACCGCCGCGCGTCCGAGGAAGCCCCGCAGCCGCAACGGATGCCGCAGTCCACGGCGCCGACGTGGGCGCTTTCCCCCGGGTACGACGTGCGGCGCATGAGCGGGGACAAGCCCTACCGCTGTCCCGGATGCGACCTGGAGGTTCGCCCCGGCGTCTGGCACCTCGTGGTGGTGCCGCAGAGCGCGCCCGACGAGCGTCGCCATTGGCACGAGGGGTGCTGGCGCGTCGAGCTGAACCGGACCCGAGGCCGCCGACGGACCCCCTGAACCGGCCTCGTTCGTGGGCTAGCATCGGAACATGGAGACCGCCCCCGCGCGCGAGTGCGTCCCCGTCGCCGAGACCAGTCGTTTGCCCTGCGACGCGTGCGGCCATCCGATGGAGCCGGAGCACGCGCACTACAAGTGCCCCGCCTGCGGCTACATCCTGCCCTGCTGCGGCTGGTAGCTGCGGATCCCACGGCTATCATCCCCGGCGTGTCCCCACCGAATGTCCGAGGGGTGATCCGTCGTGAACCCGCCGGATGGGTCGGCCGGCTCGGGACGCGCGAGGTGCGCTCGGCGAGCCGTGAGGGCTGCGTCCGGGCGCTCCGCCGCCTCGCGCCGTCGGGCAGGCAGCTCACGATCGAGGTGACTCCGGAACTCGTCGGCGTGAGCGAAGCCGCCGCGCTCCTCGGCTGGGACCGGCGCCGCGTCGCCACCTACGTGAAGCGCGGCGCGTTTCCCGAGCCGGTCGCGGCGCTCGCGTCCGGCCGCGTGTGGCGCAGGGAGGACGTCGAGGCGTTCGCCGACGACCGCGAGCGTCGGCCGCGGAAGCGGATCGCGAGGTGACCGAGCGCATCCTGTTCCTGATCCGTCACGGCCGCTCCGACTTCTCGGCGACGGACTTCACGCCGACCGCCCGGGGAGAGCAGTTCGACCCGCCCTTAGACGCGACCGGGCGGGAACAGGCCGATCTGCTCGCGCGCAGGCTGCTCTCGATGGAGCCGCCCGCCGCGATCTACTGCTCGCCGCTGCGGCGGACCCTCGAGACGATCGCCCCCTTCGCGGACAAGAGGGGCGCCGAGGTCCGCATCGAGGACGACCTCATGGAAGCGCACGTCGGAGCGTGGGAGGGCAAGACCTTCGAGGAGATCCTCGGGAGCGACGACGAGATCCTGCTCCGCATCCGGAACCAGCGGCCGATCTGGGACCGAGCGCCCGGCGTCGAGCCCCTCGCATCGTTCCGCGAGCGTGTCGGGCGGGCCATCGACACGGCGCTCGCGGATGACTCCGACGGCGACATCTGGGTCGTCTGCCACGGCGGCGTCATCAACGCCGTCGTCGGCCCCATCCTCGGGATCGAGCACGAGATGTTCTTCTTGCCCGAGAACACGTCGCTGAACTCCGTCGCCGTGGACGGCACCGTTCGCCGGGTGCGGTTCCTGAACGACGCCCTGCACCTCACCAACCCGGAGCTGTTCGACTAACGGGACGCGCGGCCGCCCGACCTATACTGCCCGGCAACGAACTCACCCGAGCCGAGATCGAGGAGGTCCCAACGTGCCGGTCCAGTTCCTGTCCGACGAGTGGGCCGCGGAGCTGAAGCAGCGGCTGAACGCCAGCGAGTCCTTCCGCAAGGGCGCCGCGAACGCGAAGGCCACGCTCCAGAACGTGATTGCATCGCCCGACGGCGAGAAGCGGTACTGGATCAAGATCGCGGACGGGGCGGTGGACATGGGGTCGGGCGACGTCGAGGCGCCCGATGCCACGATCGAGCAGGACTACGAGACGGCGGTGGCCCTCGCGAAGAGCGAGCTGAACCCGGTATCGGCGTTCATGACGGGCAAGATCCGGATCAACGGCAGCATGATGCTGTTGATGCAGCTCCAGGGCGCGCTGTCGGAGCTCGCCAAGGAGATGCAGGAGATCGACGTCGACTACTGAGGCGCCGGAAGGACGGCGAACGTCGCCGACGCGCGAGCGAGCAACCGGTCCTCGGCGTCCACGACGTCCGCCTCTGCGTAGCCGAACCGACGTCCCGCCTTCACCACGCGCGCCCGCGCGCTCACGCGACCCGAGCGGCCCGGCGCGAGGAAGGTGAGGTTGAGCGCGGTCGTCGTCCAGGTCAGGCCGGGCTCCAGCGACGCACCGAACGCGACGCCGGTCGCCGTGTCGGCGAGCACCGCGATCATGCCGCCATGGAGGGTCCCCATCAGGTTCTGATGGTGCGAGCCGATCTCGAGCGAGACGTCGGCAGTGCCCGCTTCGACGCGGTCGAGCGAGAGTCCGAGCCAGGTCGTGTGGAACTCCGAGCGCGCGAACCGCTCGCGGACCGCATCGACGCTCGATCGTTGGTCGCCCATCGCCGCCCTCGGGGGCGGTAGTCTCTCACGACGAGCGGTCGGAACGAGGTGGGGAGAAGCGAACATGAGCGTGGACGTCGAGCGCCCACAGGGCCAACCCGAGAGTGATCGCGTCTGGAGCATCGAGAAGAACGGGATCGAGCCGATCCCCGAGTCCGACCGGCACGGCAAACCCCTCGACCTGTTCTGGGTGTGGGCCGCCGCCAACATCAGCATCCTGGGCGTGTCGTACGGGGCCTACCTCGTCGCGTTCTACTCGCTCAACCTCACGCAGGCGTTGATCGCGGGCCTCGTGGGCACGGTCCTGTCGTTCTTGCTGGTCGGGTTCATCAGCCTGGCCGGGAAGAAGGGGTCGGCACCGACCCTCGTCCTGTCCCGAGCCGCCTTCGGCGTGGTCGGCAACAAGATCCCCACGGCCGTGAGCTGGTTCGCGCTCGTCGGGTGGGAGATCGTCCTCGTCGCCCTCGCGACGCTCGCGGCGGAGGCGATCTTGGATCGACTCGGCGTCGGCAGCGGCGACGGGGTCCTCGCGATCTCGTTCGTCGTGATCGCGGCCGCGACGATCGCGATCGGCCTCCTCGGTCACGCCACGATCGTCAGGATCCAGACGATCTTCACGTACGCGTTCGCGATGCTCACCGTCGTCTTCATCGGGTTCGTGCTCCCCGACATCGAGTGGAGCAAGGTCACCTCCCTGCCGTCGGGGAGTCTGCTCGCCGGCTTCATCGGCGGGATGTCGATCGTCATGGCGGGACTCGGGATCGGGTGGGTGAACGCGGCCGCGGACTACAGCCGATACCTCCCACGGTCGGCGAGCTCCGGCGGCGTGGTCGGATGGACCACGTTCGGCGCGAGCCTACCGCTCCTCATCCTGATCCCACTCGGGATCTTGCTCGCCGCGAACGACCCGAGCATCGCGTCGTCCGCGAACCCGATCGGCGATCTCGCGAAGGACCTGCCGACCTGGTTCCTCGTGCCCTACCTGCTCACGGCCGTCGGCGGGCTGCTCGCCGGCGCGGTCCTCGACATCTACTCCTCGGGCCTGAACCTGCTCGCGCTCGGCGTCAGGATCCCGCGATACCAGTCGGTGGCGTTCGACGGGGTGCTGATGGTGATCGGCAACATCTACATCCTGTTCATCGCGAAGGACTTCATCGGCCCGTTCATCGGGTTCCTGGTGACGCTCGGCGTGCTGCTCGCGGCGTGGGCGGCGATCTTCCTCGTCGATTTCTTCCTGTTTCGGCGCGAGGGGTACTCGGAACGCGACCTCTACGACCCGCGCGGTCGCTACGGTGCCGTCAACCCGGCCGGAGTCATCTCGTTCCTCGTCGCCGCTTTCGTCGGGCTCGGGTTGGTGGTGTCGACGGCGTCGGTGTTCAGCTGGGCGGGGTACCTGCTCGACCTCCCGGGTCTCGGCGGCAAGGAAGGCGCGATCGCCGGGAGCAGCATCGGTCTGTTCATCGCCTTCGTCATCGCGGGGGTGCTCTACGCGATCTTGAGCGCCGTGCTCCCGTCATCGTCGCGCCAGCGGGTGACGGCGACGGCGTGAGCACGTCGGGGACGCTCCTCGTCGTGGTCGACATGCAGGAGCTCTTCCGCGACCGGGAGAGCCCATGGCTCGTGCCGGGCTTCGACGAGCTGTCCGATCCGATCGGGCGCCTCGTCCGGGCCTTCGAGGAGCGGACGGTCCACACGCGGTTCGTGCTCCCGGCGACGATCGAGGGTAGCTGGCGCCCCTACTACGAGACGTTCGACGCGGTCACGCGGCCCGAGAACGCGGGGTGGTTCGACCTCGCCGAGCCGCATCGGTCGTGGGCGGGTGACGTCGTTGAACGCTCTACCTTCAGCGCATGGGGCGAGCTCCGCGGTCCCGCGGGTGACTCACCGACGATCGTGCTCTGCGGCGTGGCGACGGATTGCTGCGTGATCTCGACCGCGCTGCCCGCCGCCGACGCGGGGGCCTCGGTCCGGGTCGTGAGCGACGCGTGCCGAGGCTCGAGCACGAGAGCGCACGATGCCGCGATCTCGGTCCTCGCCGGCTACGCCCCGCAGGTCGTGATCACGACCGTCGACGCGGAGCTCGACCTCGCAGGTGCCACTCGGGGGCCGTCGCCGCTCGGCGGGTCGGTCGCGCGCTGAGGCTCGCTCGCGCTGACGCTCACTCCTTGACGTACGGCTTCCCGTCGGCCGCGGGTGGGCGAACCCGGTGGGCGGCCCCCGCGACCACGAGGATCGTGACGATGTACGGGGCCATCCCGAGGAACTCCGGCGGGATGCCGACGCCGAGGATGTTGAGCTTCACCTGAAGCGAGTCCGCGAACCCGAAGACGAGGGCCGCGGCGAACGCGCCGATCGGGTTCCACCGCCCGACGATCATCGCCGCAAGGCCGATGAACCCGCGGCCGGCCGTCATCCCCTCCCGGAAGGCGCCCACCGCGCCGAGCGTGAAGTAGGCGCCGCCGACGCCGGCGACCATCCCACCGAGGATCACGTTGCGGTACCGCGTGAACAGGACGCGGATCCCCACCGTGTCGGCCGCCCTCGGGTGCTCGCCCACCGCCCGAACGCGCAGACCCCAGCGCGTGTAGAAGAGCCCGACGAAGGAGACGGCGACGAACAGGTACATCAGGTACACGAAGACGTTGTTATCGAACAGGACCGGACCGATGATCGGGATATCGGCGAGCACCGGGATCCTGACGTTCTGGAATCGTCCGGGGTCGTTGAGCGCCGCGTTCTGCTCGAGGAACTGGCTTGCGAGATAGCTCGTCAGCCCCAAGGCGAGGATGTTGATCACGGTCCCACCGACGATCTGGTCCACCTGGTAGCGGATCGACAGCACGGCCAGCAGCCACGCCACCAGGCCCCCGACGACGGCGCCGGCGAGCAGGCCGATCCACAGGCTGTTGGTGAGGCTGGCGACGACCGCGGACGCGAACGCGGCGAACAGCAGCATCCCCTCGATCGCGATGTTGACCACGCCGGCCCGTTCGCAGAGCACACCCGCCAACGCTCCGAACGTGATCGGGACCGATCGCAGGAGGCTGCTCTGCAGCATGCCGAGGAGGCTGAGCGACCGGCCGCTCGCGGCCCACACCAGGAACGCGAAGACGAAGATCAGTGCGACGATCCCGAGCACGAGGTTGAGGCGTTTGCGGAACCCTCTCGAGAGCTGGAGACCGCCGAGGAACAGGCACACGGCGCCCAGCGCATACGCCGTCCCTTCCGACGGCACGACGAGATCCGGCAGGTGGAAGAAGGTCTCCGTCCGAGCCGGGTTCAGCCCCAGCCGCGACTGCGCGCCGGCCTCCGTTCCGATCCCGAAGGCGACCAAGATCAAGATCCCGACCAGGATGAACACGATGCCCATGACGCGGGCGCGCCGGAACGAGACGGTCGGCGCTGCGCCGGTTGAGGCGAGCGCGCTCACGCGCCCCATCCCTTCGTGAAGGTCTCCGCCCCGACGACCCGCCGCTCCTTGACCCGGAAGATCGCTCGTACGAGGGCCGGCGCCGCGACGAACGCGATCACGAACGCCTGGATCACCACGATGATGTCGATCGGCGTCTGCGTGATGGCCTGCATCGAGCGTCCGCCCGAGCGGAGCGCGCCGAAGAGGAACGCGGCCGCGACGACGCCGGCCGGGCGCCCACGTCCGAGCAGCGCGATCGCGATGCCGTCGAAGCCGAGCCCCCCGGCGAATCCCGGCAGCAGGCTCGGCGTGACGCTCGCCAGCTGGTTCGCGCCCGCGAGCCCGGACAGGCCTCCCGCCATCGTCATGACCGCGATCGTCGTGCGCGTCGGGTTCATACCGGCGGCCCGCGCCGCGGCCGGGTTCGCGCCCACCGCCCGGAACTCGAACCCGAGGGTCGTGCGGTTCAGGAACCAGCCGACGCCGGCCGCGACGCCGATCGCCACCACGATCCCGAGATGGATCCGCAGGCTCGAGCCGAACAGGTGGGGGAAGGCGACGACGACCGGTTTCGCGACGGGCTCGGCCTGCTGCCCGTAGAAGGACGTCGAAAGCAAGTACAGGACCAGGCTGATGGCGATGAAGTTCAACATGATCGTCGTGATGACCTCGTGGGCGCCGGTCTTCGCCTTCAAGAAGCCGGGGATCGCTCCCCAGGCGGCGCCGCCCACGATCCCGGCGAGCAGCATGACGACGAGGTGCAGGGGTTCGGGGATCCACGTCAGGGAGAACCCCGCGGCGGCAGCGACGAGCGCCCCGATGTTCATCTGACCTTCGGCCCCGATGTTGAACAGACCCGCCCGGAACCCGAGGGCGACCGAGAGCCCAACGAGGATCAGCGGGGTCGCGGTCACCACCGTTTCCGAGATCGGCGAGAGCGCCGACTGCACCTCGCTCAGCTCACCGGAGCTGAGCGCCCGAGCGATCGTGGACGGACTGCCGAATGCCCCCGAGAACAACGCGTAGTAGGCCTCGCTGACGGCCGTCCACGACTCGGACAACGCGACGCCCGGGTGCCGGAAGGCCCTCGCCCACGCGTGGAGGGCCGCGTCGTTCGTGAAGACGATCAGGACCGCGCCGACGACGAGCGCCGTGAGGACGGCGAGCGCCGGGAGCAGCAGCCGGCGGAGCCGCCCTTCCCGTTCGCTCGGCGAGGTTTCGCCGAAGGCGGACAGTGCCGTCGCCGCGACGTCCGCGCTCGGCGGCGCTTCGACAGGGGGGTCGGTCGCTCCCGTCGGGGGACCCGGCGGGGTGCCGGGCGGTTGCTCAGCCACCGACGACGGCTTCATCGCCGGCGGACCCGGCCATCAGGAGGCCGACCTGTTCCCGGACAGCGGTCGCTGCTGGCAGGAGGCCGACGATCCGCCCGGCGTACATGACGGCGATGCGGTCGGCGAGCGCGAAGACCTCGTCCAACTCCACGGACACGATCAGCACCGCGACGCCCTCGTCGCGCTTCTGCACGATCCGCTCGTGGATGTACTCGATCGAGCCGACGTCGAGGCCTCGCGTCGGCTGGCTCGCGACGAGGAGTTCGATCGGCCGCGAGAACTCCCGCGCGACGATGACCTTCTGCTGGTTCCCGCCGGAGAGCGTGGAGACGGGCTGCTCCACCGTCCATGTCCGAACGTCGAAGGCCTCTGCCCGTTCCTGGGCGGCTTCGCGGACGGCGTTCGTGTCCCGCACGATCCACCTGGCGAACGGCGGCTGGTCGTACGTGTTCAGCACCATGTTGTCGGCGACGGAGAAGTCGACGATCAAGCCGTCTCGCTGCCGGTCCTCCGGCACGTGACCGACCCCGTCGCGGATCACGCTCTTCGGGCTGGCGGACGTGACCTCCCGCCCGAGGAGGCGGATCGACCCCGTGGTCACGGGCCGAAGCGCCATCAGGGCCTCGACGAGCTCGGTCTGTCCGTTGCCCTGGACGCCCGCGATGCACACGATCTCGCCCGCGCGGACCTCGAGTGAGACGCCGTCGACCGCGAACCGACCGCGATCGTCGTGGACGATCAGGTCGGCGATCTCGAGGACAGGCTCGCCGGGGTGAGCGGGCGTCTTGTCGACCCGGAGCTGCACGGCGCGACCGACCATCATCGCGGCCAGTTCCTGTTCGGTCGTCTCCTCGGGAGTCGTGGAACCGACCACGTGACCGCGACTCATGACCGTGATCCGGTCCGCGACCGCGAGGACCTCCTTGAGCTTGTGGGTGATGAAGATGATGGACGTGCCGGCATCCCGGAGCGAGCGCAAGACCGCGAACAGGTCCTCGGTCTCCTGCGGCGTCAGCACCGCGGTCGGCTCGTCCAGGATGAGGACCTCGGCCTCGCGGTAGAGCGCCTTGACGATCTCGACGCGCTGCTGGACGCCGACCGGCAGATCCTCGACGACGGCATCCACGGGGACCTCCAAGCCGTGCCGGCGACTGATCTCCGTGATGCGCTCGGCGGCCGCTCGCCGGTCGAGGATGCCGAGCCGGCCCACGGATTCGCTCCCCAGCATGATGCTCTCGGTGACCGTGAAGACCGGGATCAACATGAAGTGCTGGTGAACCATCCCAAGACCGGCGGCGATGGCTTCGCCGGGTGAGTCGAACGAGGTGGCCGTGCCGTCGATCAGGATCTCGCCCGCGTCGGCGCGATACAGGCCGTATACCACGTTCACGAGCGTCGTCTTCCCGGCTCCGTTCTCGCCGAGCAATGCGTGGATCTCGCCCGGCTCCACCGTGAGGTCGACGCGGTCGTTCGCGAGCACCGTCGGGAATCGCTTCGTCACCCCACGGAGCTCGAGCCGCACCGGTTATTCCATCGGAACCGGTAGGCGCGTGAGGGGTGCCGTTGCTCCGGCACCCCTCACGTCGGCCACGGATCTCGCTAGGCGGGGTAGTCCGCCGGATCGACGGAGACGGTCCCGTCGATGATGCCCTGCTTCAGCTCCTCGATCTTGTCCAGCAGCTCCTGCGGGACCGTGTCGAGGAACTCGGCGACGCCGACGCCGTCGTTCTCGAGCGTCCCCACGTAGAGGCCGCTCACGAAGGCGTCATTCAGCACCGACTCGACGCTGTCGGCCACCGCGACGTTCATGTGCTTCTCGACCGTCGTGAGGAACAAGCTGCAGTACTCCTCGGCCGCGACGCAGCCGTCCGTGTCGACCCAGATGCCGAGGACGTCCCCGGCGTCCTGCGCGGCGGCCATGGTCCCGAGCCCGGTTCCACCGGCGACCGGAAGGATGATGTCGGCGCCCTCGGAGATGAGGTCCTCGCCGACCCGGCGCCCCTCGGCGGGTGAGTAGAAGCCGATCACCGGATCGCTCGAGACCTGGAGCCCCTCCTGTGTGTCGGGGTCCCAGCCTTGGAGCTCGACGCTCGTACCGTTGTCCTGGTTGTACGCCCGGATGCCGGCAGCGAACCCGTTCATGAAGATCGTCACCGTCGGGTAGAACACGCCGCCGTAGGTGGCCACCGTGCCCGTCGTGGTCGTCCCGGCTGCCGCATACCCCGCGAGGAACGCGGCCTCATCCGTCTGGAAGGTGAGCTCGCTCACGTTGGGCAGGGTGACGTCGACGGGGGCAGCCGGATCGGTGAAGTCGAAGATGTCGTAGTCGACGATCGTGTACAGCTGATCCGGGTTCGCCTCGGCCGAGGTGACGAGGTCGGGGCCCATGTTGAACCCGGCGAGGACGATGAGGGCACAGTCCTGATCGACGTAGGCCTGGATGAACGGCGCGTAGTCCGCGGCCGAGGCCGAGGTCACGTAGTTGTACTCGATGCCGAGCTCGGTCTCCGCCAGCTGCAAGCCCTCGTGGATCTGCTGGTTGAAGCTCTTGTCGTCGACGCCCCCGACGTCGGCGACGTAGCAGACGCGCTGACCCTCTCCCGGCAGCGCCCCTCCTGTGGTGCCGGTACCATCACCGTCCGCCCCCGGCTCCTCGTCCGAGGCGCACGCGACCGCGACGATCGACAAGACCGCGAGCACGGCGATCAGCCTGGTGAACCTGGTCATCGCCTTCCCCCTTGTCCCTGAATTGACTCTCGACGCATCATACGTGAGCCCTCGCTCGGCGGGTTTCGCTCGCTACTCGGTCCCGAAGAGGCGGTCCCCGAAGTCGCCGAGCCCCGGCACGATGTAGCCGTGCTCGTTGAGCTGGCGGTCGACCGCGGCCGTGAAGATCGGCACGTCGGGATGGTCGGCCTCCATCTTCGCGATCCCCTCGGGCGCCGAGACGACGCAGACGAACCGGATGGAGGCGGGGTTCCCCTCGCGGACGGCCGAGGTGGCGGCCGAGCCCGAGCCGCCGGTTGCGAGCATCGGGTCCAGCACCAGGACGTGGCGGCTCTCGACGGGCGGAAGCTTGCGGTAGTAGGACTGGGGCTGGAGCGACGCCTCGTCGCGCTCGAGCCCGATGTAGCCGACCGCGACCTCGGGGAACAGCTCGGTCACGGCCTCCAGCATGCCGAGGCCCGCGCGCAGGATCGGCACAGCGACGAGGTCGCCGAGCACCCGCCCGGTGGTGGTCTCCAGGGGTGTCTCGACGGCGACCTCGGTCGTGGGGAGCTCACGGATCGCCTCGAGCACCACCGCGAGGGCGAGGCGCTTGGCGAGCGTCCGGAACACCGGCGGGGTCGTATCCCGGTGGCGCAGCTGCGTGAGCAGGTGCCCCGCCAGGGGGTGATCGACGACGGTTACGGACACGCGCGAATCGTAGTGGCTCGCGTGGAGCCCCGCGCTAGGGTGTTGCCACCGCAGGCCCGGACTGCAACGATGGCGTCCTGATGCGAGAGGTCTTCGGTTTCTGGTTCGCCTACGTGGGGCGGTGCCCGGCGTAGTCGCCTGAACCGAAGGGAACAGGGGACCCCGGGCCGGGAAGCCCGGGGTTTTCCGTCTTCCGGGCGGGTCCGCCGACGGCGGGAGGTGCGAGATGGTCGTGGTGATGGGGCGCGAGGCCACCGAGGCCGACATCGAGGCGGTGGCCGACCGGGCGCGCGCCGCCGGTGGCGAGGCCTTCGTCTCGCGCGGGACGGTGCACACGATCGTCGGGCTGGTCGGCGACACGGAGCGGTTCGAGGCGATCGACTGGCGCCAGCTCCCCGGGGTGGACCACGTCATCCACGTCGGCAAGCCCTACAAGATGGTCGCCCGCGACCTGCACCCCGAGGCCACGATGGTGAACGTGGGGGGCACGCTCGTCGGGCGCGGTACGTTCACGATCATCGCGGGGCCGTGCGCCGTGGAAAGCGAGGAGCAGGCGCTGCTGGCCACCAAGGCGGCGCGGATGGCCGGTGCCACGATCCTGCGCGGGGACGTCTACAAGCCGAGGACCTCGCCGTACTCGTTCCAGGGGATGGGGGAGCGAGGCCTCGAGATCCTGCAGGAATGCCGGCGCCAGACCTCGCTGCCGATCGTCATCGAGGTCGTCGACGTGTCACAGGTCGAGCACGTGGCCGAGGCCGCGGACTGCATCCGGATCGGCACGCGCAACGCGCAGAACTTCGAGCTGCTGAAGGAGGCCGGGCTCTCGCGCAAGCCGGTGATGCTGAAGCGCGGGCTCGCGATGACGATCGACGAGTGGCTCCAGGCCGCCGAGTACATCGCGCAGCGCGGCAACTCGGAGATCATCCTGTGCGAGCGCGGGATCAGGACCTTCGAGCCCGCCACCCGCAACACGCTCGACCTCGCGGGGATGGCCGTCGCCCAAGCCGAGTCCCACCTGCCGGTGATCGTGGACCCATCGCACGCGGTCGGCAAGCGGCACCTCGTCGCGCCGATGTCGCTCGCCGCGGTCGCGGCCGGCGCGGACGCCGTGATGATCGACGTTCACCCCGACCCGGAAAGCGCACTGTGCGACGGCCCGCAGGCGCTCACGCCCGAGGAGATGTCGGATCTCGGGAAGGACCTCGAACGCGTGGCGGCGGCGGTCGGCCGCCCGATGAACCACCCGGGCTAGTCCGGCTACCCGGGGACGATCGGCGTCAGCTCGGCGATGTCGCACGTGGTGCGCCACCGGCTCAAGGACTCCGAGGGCGGTCCCACGCGGCTGCGACGCCGGTCGACGAGGGCCTTCGCGGCCTCCTCCCACTCGGCGCCCTCGAGGATCCGGGACGCGGCGAAGAACTCGTCGAGCGCCGTGTCGCGCAGCTTGCGGCGGCTGATCACGAGGAGCTCCGGTACCCCGGGGACCCCCGGAACGGACTGCTCCTGCGGTCCGGGCTCCTTCTGCGAGAGCACGTAGATCTTGCCGTTCTTGTACGCGAACCATGAGGGGATCATGCGACGCCTGCCGGCGGCCTCCACCCCTACCCAGATCACGTCGGACTTCCGCAAACCGTCCTCGATCTCCTTGGGCAGCTTGACCGGCGCAACCTGCACGTAGACGGGGACCTCGATCTCACCGACGATCTCCCCGTCGAGCACGAACGACGCCAGGTAGCCGCCCGTCTCGTCGAAGAACGCGTCGGCCACGTGGTCGGCCTCGATCGAGAGGTCCATGGTGCCGATCATCCGCCGGACCTCCGGCCCCCATCGGTAGACGAGACGGCCGGACGGCCCGTAGAAGTGGACCTCCTCCGTGACCATGCCGGTGCCGACCTTCCACGCCCGATAGATGGTGAACGGGAGCGCGCGTCCCGGCGAACCGAGCAGGTACAGGCCGGTGGGTCCGAGCTCGCGGTCGGACTCCCAGACGCGCTGGTCGACAACGTTCGCGAAGACGAGCTCGCCGACGGTCATCGAGGCCGAAGGATACCGAACGGGCACGGTTCATGCCGGACCGGTGAACGTGCGGAGCGATGGCGAGCTAGACGACGCGGGCGAGCCACAGGCGCGGCTCTTCGATCTCGGGGAGCGAGGGCAGCGTCTCGGCGGAGTCCCATATCCGCGCGAGCGTGGTCTCGTCGGTCAGTTCCACGACCGCGTCGCAGAACGCGCGGCCCATCCGGTATTGGTCGCGCTTCACCTCGATGCCGAGGAGCCGCTCGAGCACCGGATCCACCTGCTCGCCTTCGCGGTAGCGGCGCATCGCCTCCTCGATCCGCCCGTACGTCGACAGCAGGGTCTTCCCGATCGCGTGCATCACGTGATCGCCGTAGCCCTCGGCCGCGGCCATGTAGGCCTGGATCCGCCCGAGCTTGAGACGCTGCTCGTCGTCGAGCACCGCTCCGAAGAGCCCCTCGCTCCCCGAGAGCGTCTCGCGCATCGCCTCCGGGTCCGAGGGGTCGAGGGATCCCAGCCGTCGCTGCAGCGCGTTCAGGTCCAATCGCAGCGTCGAGGTGTAGTCCTCCACGAGATCCCAGAAGCGCGGGAGTGCCCAGGGGCGCGCGAACTCGAACCGGTGGACCACCTCGTGGATCGCGATCAGCGTCCGGAACTCCGTGGTGTCCAGGCTCCAGTCCCGCTCGAACGCGGCGATGTTCGGCACGACGAACAGCAAGGTCCCCGAGCCCTCTGGCCGCGGGAGTGCGATGTCGTACTGGCCGAGCACCTGCTGGCCCAGCGCCCCGAGGACGCTCCCGACCTGCGCGCCCAGCAGCAGCGGCGAGAGCTGGCCGAGGAGCTGGGCGACCCCCGGGGCACCAGCCTCCGGCATCGCCTCGCCCTGCGCCCGCGTCACGGCCTCGCCGATCCTCGCGGCGGCGGGTTCCAGCACCGACCGTAACCCCTCGATGTTCGCCTGCACCCACTGGGCTCGCCGCACGGCCTGGACCCGCGGAAGGGTGCTCGGCGCCTCGAGACCGGTGAACCCGGTCACCTGGAGCTCGGCGACCCGCACGGCCTCCTCGAGCCCGCGCCGGTCCTCGTCGCTCGGCGACGGGTCGTCGGTCCCGGCCGAGGCGCCGGCGACCCCGACCTGCCTGGCGAGCTCCCAGTTCACGGGGCCGCTCGAGGACCGCATGATCCGTTGGATCTCGCGGAACAGCGGCATGTCGCTCCACGCTTCGCCGGAGAGATCTCCGGGGTCGTCCAGGCCCGAGGGGTCCATGAGGCCATCCTACGGCGGTCGCTAGGATGGGCCCGATGCGCGAGGGGTTGCTAGCCCGCGTCACGCCCCAGCCGATCGGCGCCGAGGAGGCCGTCGGGTTCGTCGCCGACCCCGCGACAGGGGCGACGTGCGTGTTCATCGGGACGGTCCGTAACCGGTCGGAGGACGGCGAGGTGACCGGCCTCACCTACGAAGCCTGGGACGAACTCGCGACCTCACGTCTGCACGAGCTCGGCGAGGAGCTGTTCTCGCGCTGGCCCGTCCGGCGCGTGGCGTTGCTGCACCGTACGGGCGAGCTTGCGATCGGCGAGGTCTCCGTCGTCGTCGCCTGCTCGGCCCCCCATCGCGCAGAGGCGTTCGAGGCCTGCAGGCACGGGATCGAGCGCCTGAAGGCGGACGTCCCGATCTGGAAGAAGGAGGCCCTCGCTTCCGGCGACTCCCACTGGGTGATGGGGAGCTAGTGGGCCGGGACCTCGCGATCGACCTCGGCACCGCCAACACCCTCGTCTACCGGCAGGGTGAGGGCATCGTGTTCAACGAGCCCACCGTCGTTGCCATGAACGCCGCCACCGGCAAGATCGAGGCGATGGGGGACGAGGCCTGGCAGATGATCGGCGGGCGTTCGGGCAACGTCATCGCCGTCCGGCCGCTGCGCCACGGCGTCATGACCGAGTTCGACATCACGCAGTCGATGATCGAGGTCGTGCTCCGCCGGGTCGGCGTGACACGCCTGCCGAAACCCCGCGTCCTCGCATGCATCGCGAGCGAGTCCTCCGAGGTCGAGCGCCGTGCCGTCGACGAGGCGGTCCGCTTCGCGGGCGGCAAGGGCGTCGTCCTCGTCGAGGAGCCCCTCGCGGCGGCGATCGGCGCCGGCCTCCCGATCCACGAGCCGGTGGGCAACCTGATCATCGACATCGGCGGAGGCACGACGGAGATGGCGATCGTATCGATGGGTGGGGTGGTCACCGGCGTCGCGATCCGGGTGGGAGGATTCGACCTCGACGCCGCGATCCAGGAGCACATCCGCATCACGCACGACGTGGCGATCGGCGAGAAGGCGGCCGAACAGATCAAGATCGCGATCGGCTCGGCGTTCCCGATGCCACAGGGTAAGGCGGCCGTCGTGACCGGCCGCGAGCTCACCTCGGGAGCTCCGGCTGACGTCCGGATCTCCGAGGACGAGGTCCGACAGGCGATGTCCGAGCCGGTCAACCGAATCGTCGAAGCCGCTCGCCGCACGCTCGCGGAGGCGCCGCCCGAGCTGACCCACGACGTGTTGGAGACCGGCATGTTCCTCACGGGCGGCGGGGGTTTGCTCCGGGGCCTCGATCTGCTCCTCTCGCAGGAATGCGAGGTGCCCGTGCACCTCACCGACCGCCCGTTGGAAACCGTCGTGCTCGGAGCCGGCGCGATGCTCGAGCATCTCGACGACTACCGGAGCTCCTTCCAGCTGGTGAGGCGCCGGTGACGTTCTCGATCGTCGCGGCAGACCCGCGAGCGGGGGACTGGGGCGTGGCGGTCGCCTCGAAGTTCCCCGCGGTCGGCGCGGTCGTGCCGTGGGCCGGCGCCGGCGCCGGCGCCGTCGCCACCCAGTCCTGGGCGAACACGGACTTCGGTCCGCAGGGTCTGGAGCTGATGGCCAGCGGTCTCTCCGCTCGCCAGACGCTGGACCGGCTCCTCGCGGGCGACAAGGGACGCGAGCTCCGTCAGGTGGGCATCGTCGACGCCCGGGGCCGGGCCGCGACGTTCACCGGGAACGAGGCGGCCGAGTGGTCCGGCGGCATGACCGGTGAGAGTTTCGCCGTGCAGGGGAACCTCCTCGTAGGACAGGAGGTCATCGCGGCGATCGCGGACGCCTTCCGTCGGGCGGGCGGCGACCTGGTCGATCGTCTGCTTCAGGCGTTGATCGCTGGAGATCTCGTGGGCGGCGACCGGCGTGGCCGGCAGGCCGCCGCGCTCCTGGTCGTCCGCGAAGGCGGAGGCTACGAGGGTCGCAACGATCGCTACGTAGACATCCGAGTGGACGACCACCCGCAGGCGGCGTCCGAGCTCGCCCGCGTCTTCTCCACCTACGACCGCGAGATCCTCGTCCGCAACGATCCACTGTTCCCGGCGACGACCGAGATCATGTCCGAGATCCAGCGGCGCCTCGCCGTGCGCGGTCATTACTCGGGACCTGTGACCGGTGAGCTCGACGCGTACACGAGGGCCGCGCTCGCGGCGTTCGCCGGCCGGTTGAACATGGAGGGCCGGCTCCGCGACGACGACCATATCTCAGAGACGTTGCTCCGCGAGTTGCGCGAGCTCACGCCGCAGATCGAGTCGTAGCTACTGCTGCAGGAACCTCTCGATCGTCTCGTTGATCAAGCGTCCGATCTGGTAGATCGCGAAGGCGAGCGCCGTGGCCGACAGGGCGACGAGCAGGACCACGCCGACGAACCCCTGGACGCGGTCCTGGACCGAGGGTCTCGAGGTCGTCACCTTCAGGTACGCGTAGCCGGCTTCCGGTTCCGCAGCCGGGTCGCCCGAAGCGCCGCCGTCGTTGAACCCGAAGGCGACGGCCTCCGCTCGGCCGGAGCGCAGTGTGAACACGTAGACCCCGCCCCCGACGAGCAGGGACAGGACGAGGACGATCGCGTATCTCATGCGCTCACTCCGACCGGAGCCTACCCCCGGCCGGTTCCCATCGAACGTGAGCACCGCCCGTACCATCGGGGGATGCTCGGCTCTCGGCGGTGGTGGGCGGTGTTCCTACCGCTCGCGGCGCTCGTCTTCGCGGCGGGGACCGTCTTCCTCCCGTACTACGCTATCGGGCCGGGCCCGGCCCGCAACGTCGAGCCGTTGATCCGCTTCGAGGACAGTCCTCGCTACGAGTCCGACGGCCGGTTCATCCTCACCTCGGTCCGGTTCGACCAGCTGACGGCCCTCGGGGTCCTGGGCGCATGGCTTGACCCCGACCGGACGATCGTGCCGCGTTCCGACGTCTACGCACCGGGAGAGTCGATCGAGCAGGAGCGGGTGCGTGCGACCTCGCAGATGGACACCAGCAAGCTCGACGCAGCCTCGGTGGTGCTGGAGGAGCTGACCGACTACCCGCGGGAGCACGGCGACGGCGTGCTGGTGGAGAGCGTCGTCGAAGGGTGCGCGGCCGACGGCGAACTGTTCCCGGGGGACCGGATCCTCACGATCGACGGCCGCGAGGTGGACTCGTACCGGCAGGCGAGCCGCGCCATCCAGGCCGTCCCCTCCGGGCGTGCCCTGACCTTCGACGTGACGGTGGACGGCGAGCCCGAAACCGTCCGACTGGTCCGGGAGCCGTGCGGCGGCCGCGAGGAGCCGCTCGTCGGCGTCTCGATGATCAACAGCTTCCCCTTCGACGTGCAGATCGCGAGCGGCGACATCGGCGGGCCCTCGGCGGGGCTGATGTGGGCGCTCGGCCTCTACGACCTGCTGACGCCCGGCGACCTGACGGGCGGCGCGACGATCGCGGGGACCGGGGAGATCGCGCTGGACGGGACCGTGTTCCCGATCGGCGGCATCGAGGAGAAGGTCGTCGCGGCGGCAAACGCGGGCGCCATCGCCTTCCTGGTACCCGAGGACAACCTCGCCGGTGCCCGCTCGGTCGGGGACCGTGGGGTGGAGCTCGTGCCGGTGGCGTCATTCGATGACGCCCTCGCGTTCCTGCAGGACATGGCGACGACGACCCCGTAGCCGGGGGTCGATGATAGGCTGGCCGCCCCCGGACGGACTGACGAGGCCATGGTCGTTCGCGTACCCGCACCCACACGCAGCCGCCGGTTGCTCATCGGCATCGCGGTTGCCGTCGCCGCGGTCGTCGTGGTGTTCACCGCGCTGTCGGGCTTCTTCGTCGACGTGCTGTGGTTCCGGGAGGTCGGCTACTCGCAGGTGTTCTGGACCATCATCCGGACCAAGGCCTTCCTCGGGGTTTCCTTCGCGCTCGTGTTCTTCGCGCTCCTGTATGCCAACCTGTGGATCGTCCGGAAGATCACGCCGCACTTCCGCCCGCTCACGCCCGAGCAGGAGATCATCGAGCGCTACCGCATGCAGTTCGAACCTCAAGCGTGGTGGCTGATCCCGGTGTTCGCGGCGGTGCTCGCGCTGTTCGTCGGTTTCGGTGTGACGACGCAATGGCGCACGTTCCTTCTCTGGCGCAACGGTTCCGGGCTCGAGTTCGGCTCGCCCGAGGAGCTATTCGGCCGCGACCCGGCCTTCTATGTCTTCAGCCTCCCGTGGTTGAAGTTCGTGCAGGGGTGGCTGTTCTCGGCGCTCGTCGGCATCACGATCCTGACGGCGCTGGCGCATTACCTGTGGGGCGGGATCCGCCCGCAGGCCCAGGCGCTCGGCGAGAAGGTCACGCCGCAGGTGAAGGCGCACCTGTCGGTTCTGCTCGGTCTGATCATGCTCACGAAAGCCTGGGGGTACTTCCTCGGCCAGTTCGACCTGCTCACGTCGCTGCGGGGGGTCGTGGCCGGCGCCTCCTTCACCGACGTCAACGCGCAGCTGCCGGCGCTGCGCATCCTCGTGTTCATCGCGATCGCCTGCGCCATCCTGTTCCTCGTCAACATCCGGCTTCGCGGATGGGCGCTTCCGGTGATCGCCGTCGGTCTGCTCGCTCTCGTCTCCATCATCGCCGGTGGCGCGTACCCGGCGTTCGTGCAGCGTTTCCGCGTCGCGCCGCAGGAGTTCCAGCGCGAGCAACCGTTCATCGTTAGGAACATCGAGTCGACACGACACGCGTTCGGATTGGATCGGATCGAGTCGCAGCCGCGACCGGTTGGTCAGCAGGTGACCGCGGAGGACGTCCGCAACAACGACGCGACGATCTCCAACGTTCGGCTGTGGCGTCCGGACATCCTCATCGAGAACTACTTGTCGCTTCAGCGGATCCGCTCGTACTACGAGTTCCTGGATATCGACGTCGACCGCTACGTGATCGACGGCGAGCGGCGCGTCGTGATGATCGCGGCCCGGGAGATCGCGCAGAACGGCATCCCGGGCGCGGGAGGGACGTGGCAGAACCAGCACCTCGTCTACACGCACGGCTTCGGCGCCGCGGCCTCGCAGGTCAACACGGCGACGTCGGAGGGCCAGCCGCTGTTCACCCTGCGAGACATCCCGCCGATCGGGGAGCCGGCGCTCGAGGGCAACGGGCAGCGCGTGTACTACGGCGAGGACGAGCAAGTGCCGTTCGTCGTCGTCGGATCGGGGGCAGAGGAGCTCGACTACCAGGGAACGCCGGCCGACGATCAGGAGCAGATCTCGACCGCATACGAGGGCGAGGGCGGGATCCCGGTCGGAGGGATCATGCAGAAGGCCCTGTTCGCGTGGCGCTTCCGCGACGTCAACCTGTTGATCTCGGACCTCGTGCGGGGTGAGAGTCGGATCATGATCCACCGCGACATCCATGTCCGTGTACCGAAGGCCGCGCCGTTCCTGCAGTTCGATGCCGACCCCTACTCCGCCGTGGTCGAGGGTCGTCTCGTGTGGATCTGGGACGCGTACACCACGACGGACCAGTACCCGTACTCGCAGCCGCTCGACCTCGAAGAGGTGTCCTCACCACCGGCACAGGAGGGCGCACCGAGCCTCACCGGGGACGCGAACTATGTCCGGAACTCGGTGAAGGTCGTGGTGGACGCCTACGACGGAACGATGACCTACTACATCGTCGACGAGTTTGATCCTATCGTGATGGCCTGGGCATCGGCCTTCCCCGATCTGTTCACGCCGGTGGAGGACGCCCCGGCCGAGCTCGTGGAGCACTTCCGGTACCCGGAGAACCTGTTCCAAGTGCAGGCGGAGCAGTTCACGAACTACCACGTGACCGACCCCGACGTGTTCTACGGCAACCAGGACTTCTGGGCGCTGCCGGACGATCCTGCGACGTCGGGCGAGGTCTCGATGCGCCCCTACTACGTCCTCATGCGACTGCCCGGACAGGCCGAGGAGTCCTTCTCGCTGATCCTCCCGTTCACACCCCAGCAACGGCAGAACATGGTCGCTTGGATGGCGGCCAACTCCGACGCGGGCGAGGACTACGGCACGATCGTGAGCTACGAGTTCCCGTCTGGGCTCAACGTCGATGGCCCGACACAGGTGTTCGCGCGGATCAACCAGGACGCGCGCTTCTCCGCCGAGCGCACCCTTCTCAGCCAGGCAGGCTCCGACGTGCTGTTCGGGGACTTCCTCGTGATCCCCATCGAGGAGTCCCTCCTCTACGTGCAGCCCGTCTACGTGAAGGCCCGGCAGGAGAACTCGATCCCCGAGCTCAAGCGCGTCATCGTCGTGAACGGGACCGAGATCGGTCTCGGCGACACGCTGCGCGAGGCCTTGGCCGATTCGATCGGCGTGGCCGTCCCTCCCCCCGACGGCGAGGAGCCGCCGCCCGAGGGCACCGTCGACCAGCAGATCCAGACGCTGCTGGACCAGGCCGCGGCTCACTTCGTCGCGGCCGACGCCGCGCTCACCGCGGGCGACCTCGCCACGTACCAGGCGGAGATCGAGGCCGCGCAGGCGGCCATCGTCGAGATCCAGCAGCTCTTGGACACGGGCGGCGGCGAACCGACCCCTTCGCCGTCGGAGAGCCCGAGCGCGAGCCCATCTCCCTAGCGGGGAACCCCTCCTCCGGGACGGTCGTCCAAGGGCGATCGCAGTTCCCGACCGGAGGGAGGAACCTCATGCTCCGGAGAACGCTCCTCGTCGCTACGGCGACCGTCGCGTCCCTCCTGCTCATCGCCGGCCCCGCGCTCGCGTGTGGCGGCCTCGTCGCGCCGAACGGCACCGTCCAGCTCGTGCGCACCACCACGATGGCCGCGTACCACCAGGGCATCGAGCACTACGTCACGTCGTTCGAGTTCGCGGGCGGTGAGGGGGAGTTCGGCTCGATCATCCCGTTGCCCGGCGTGCCGACGAAGGTGATCCGAGGCGGCGACTGGACGCTCCAGCGGCTGGTGCAGGAGACGCAGCCGCAGCCGACGGGCGGCCTCCTCTTCGCCGCTGAGGCCGCGCCGGCCGCGGACCGCGCGACGGTCATCCTGAAGACGAAGATCGATGCGCTCGACATCGTGGTGCTCGAGGGCGGCGGCACCGCCGTCGGGAACTGGGCCCGCGAACACGGCTTCCTCCTCCCTCCCGACGCACCCGAGGTGCTCGATTTCTACGCCGAGCGCAGCCCGATCTTCATGACGATCCGGTTCGATGCGGATCGCGCCGCCGAACAGGGACTCGCCGAGGGCGACGGCACGCCCGTGCACGTCGTGATCCCGACCACCAACCCGTGGGTCCCGCTGCGCATCCTCGGCCTCGGCGCCGCAGCCGAGGCGCCCGTCGAGGCCGACGTTTACCTGCTCACCGATCGCTCTCCTGCGCTGCTGCCCGCGCCGGTCTCGGCCGACGCGGCGTCGGTGATCCGCGCCGACGGTGAGCGGCCCGGCATCGTGATGGAGCTGAGTGCGCCTGCGTCGACCTCGCTGCTCGCCGACCTCCGCTCGGACAAGGGCATGACGTGGCTGCCGGACGACGGCATGTGGCTCACGTACCTGACCGTGGACGCCGCGGCCGGCGACCTCGTCTACGACCTCGCAGTGGACGCGAGCGGCGCCGAGGCTCCCTCGCCCGTCGCCGCCGGGCTCCAGGTCGACGCGGTGTCGCAGCCGGGCAACCTGGAGCGGATGGCACCCGCCCTGTGGACCGCGATCGCCCTGCTGGTGGCCCTGGGCGTCGCCGGCGCCGTCGAGCGCCGACGGGTCGGCCGCCCGGCGGTGTGACCGTGCACTCCCGGCGCACGCGGTGGTGGCTCGCGGCGGCGCTCGCCGCCGTGGCCCTCGCCGCGTGCGCACCCGCGTCCGCGCGGACCGAGTCCCGCACCGTCGCGATCCGGATCCACTACTCCGCCTTCGATGCGTCCGAGATCCGCGTTCAGCCGGGCTCGACCGTGACGTTCGTCGTGGAGAACTCCGATCCGATCGACCATGAGTTCATCCTCGGCGACCAGGGCGTGCAGCTCGCCCACGAGAACGGGACGGAGGCTTATCACCCGCCGCGCCCGGGCGAGATGACCGTGCCCGCGGGGGAGACCGTCTCGACGACCTACACGTTCGGCGAGGCCGGACAGCTGCTGTTCGGATGCCACCTGCCGGGGCATTACGCCTACGGCATGAGCGGCTTGATCACGATCGGCTGACGTCTGTCCTTGTCGTCCGAACAGCGCATCGGCTAGCATCGGCGTGCGGGGTGGAGCAGTCCGGTAGCTCGCTGGGCTCATAACCCAGAGGTCACGGGTTCAAATCCCGTCCCCGCGACGAAGGAGCGATCGAAGGGCCCCGCCTCGGCGGGGCCCTTCCGCGTCGCGGTCTCAACGGTTCGCGACGACCGGGGGTTCGCGACGACCGGGCTACGGCTCGTCGTCGGCGCGGACCGCGAGCCATGGGATCGCCGAGTAGGGCAGGATCGTGACGAACAGCGGCCACGTGGAGTCCACGGCGGACGCGAGGACGATCAGCCCGAACCCCACGAGGAACAGGACGACCATGGCCGCGAACCGGCGTCGCTCGCTCACCGCGCCATCCTAGCTTCGCGCCACCGGGGTCGATCGCGGTAGGATCCGCCCTGCCCACGAGCGGGGCGTAGGCCTCGCGCGGAAGGAGGACGGCAGGTGGCCCACCACGACATCCCTTCCAGGCTGGCGAACGTGCCCATCTTCTCCGGCTGCTCCAAGCGCGAGCTCGCGATCATCGCTCACGCGGCGAAGGAGGTCTCGCACAAGGAGGGCACCGTGATCGCGCGGGAGGGCGAGCGGGGCATCGGGCTGTTCCTGATCCTGGAGGGGCAGTGCAAAGTGACGATCGGCGGCCGCACGAAGGCCAAGCTCGGGCCCGGCGACTTCTTCGGTGAGGTGGCGCTCCTCGACGGCGGCCCGCGCACGGCGACCGTGACGGCGCTCACGCCCGTTCGCCTGGTGGGGATCACCGGGTGGGTCTTCCGCGGCCTCCTGATGGAGCACCCGAACATCGCGCTCAAGACGCTCGAGGCCGTCGCCGGCCGGCTCCGAGCGGTCTCGCGCGAGGTGGTCTAGCCCCGCTCCGCGTGGCGCTCGTCGAACGCCCCGACGGCGCGCGTCTGAACCTCGAGACTCATGGCGACCAGCGCCGGGAACCGCTCGTCCTGCTGGAGGGCTTGGGCGGCGACCTGCCGGGTTGGCGCCGGAACGTGCCGCACCTCGCCGCCGAGCTGTTCGTGATCGCCTACGACCACCGCGGCAACGGGCAGTCCGAGGCTCCCGACGCCCCCGCGACGATGACCACGTTCGTGCAGGACTGCCTCGCGGTGCTGGACGAGTTGCAGGTGGAGCGCGCCCACATCTACGGACAGTCCTTCGGCGGGATGGTGGCGCTGGAGCTCGGGCTCACGCATCCGGGTCGCGCCCGGACGCTGGTCCTCGCATGTACGCACGCCGGGCCGCGCCACGCGATCCCGTCCGCCGGCCGCGCCCCGAAGGACCGGCCGTGGCTGCAGCTCTACGCACCGGCCTTCGCCGCGGCCCATCCCGAGCACGTCGCAGAGGACCTGCGCGTCGGGCGGGCGCAACCGCAGCATCCGGAGGGCCGGAGGCGACAATGGGAGGCGATGCAGGCCTGGGACGCGTTCGATCGGCTACCCGAGCTCGCCGTGCCGGCCCTGATCCTTCACGGCGCAGAGGACATGGTCATCGACCCGGCGAACGCCCGCGTGCTCGCGGAACGGATCCCCCGGGCCGAGCTCCTGTTGCTCGAGGGAGCCGGGCACCTCTACCACTCCGAGCAGCCGGAGCGCGCCGACCGGGCGGTCCTTGACTTCGTGCGGGGGCATCGAGCGTGAGCGACGTGCAGCACGAGGTGGAGCGGTTGGTCACCGAGCGGGACGCCGCGCGCGCCCGGAGAGACTTCGTGGCGGCCGACGAGCTTCGTGAACGGATCGCCGAGCTCGGCTATCGCGTGGTCGACGCCGCCGCCGGACCGGCGTTCGAGCCCCTCGAGCCCGCAGCGCCGCCCCGTGTGCGCCCCGCCGACGTCCCGAGCGTCCTCGAGGAGCAGGCCACGGCCGACGTGTCCATCCACTGGGTCGTCGAGGGTTGGCCCGAGGACGTGCTGCGGGCGCTGGACGCGTTCCGGATCTACGCCGGCGGGCGGGCCGTGCAGTACGTGGTGGCGGACGCTACGCGTGGCGACCCGGGCGAGTTCGGCGACGACGTCGAGGTCGTGGCGCTCGAGGAAGGGACGGGCTGGGGCGCTGCGCGCAACGCCGGCCTCCGACGCTCGCGCGGACGGGTGGTCCTCGTCGTGGACGGATCCATCGAGCCGACCGGCGACGTTTTCGGCCCGCTCGAGGCCGTTCTCGCGGACGACGCTATCGGGGTGTGCGGTCCGTTCGGCATCGTGTCGCGCGACCTACGGGAGTTCGAAGCATCGCCCGGGGTCGGTCTGCGACGGGAGGTCGACGCCGTCGAGGGATACCTGATGGCGTTCCGACGCGACGTGCTCCGCGACGCCGGTCTGTTCGACGAGAGGTTCCGCTGGTACCGCACCGCCGACATCGACTGCTCGTTCCGTATCCGCGACGCAGGCCGGCGCGCCGTCGTGGTCGACGTGCCGATCAGGAAGCACGAGCACCGGATGTGGAACGCGACCGAGCCGGCCGAGCGAGACCGTCTCTCCAAACGGAACTACTACCGATTCCTCGAGCGGTTCCGGGGCCGGACCGACCTGCTGGTGAGCGAACCGCCAGGCGAGGTCTGAGCGCTACGCGGGAGGCTGAACGACGATGTCCGGTCCGGACGGGCCGGCGTCGGCGTCGGCGTCGGCGGTAAGGCGCTCGGCGTCGGCGGTCACGCGCTCGGCGTCGGATACCTCCTGCAGCTCCTCGATCGTCGGGATCGGCTTCGTGCCGTCGAAGTAGGCGAGCAGGTCTGGCCCGTGGATCACCTCGGTCTGGATCAGGATCTGCGACATCTGTTCCAGGAAGTGGCGGTACTGCGTGAGGACGTCGGTCGCTCGTTCGTGCGCTTGGTTCACGAGGCGAGCGACCTCCTCGTCGATCAACGCGGCGAGATCGTCCGAGAGCTCGTGCGAGGGTCCGGGAAAGAGAAGCCCGGCGCCGCGCATCCCATCGGAGCCGAACGACAGGGGCCCGACCTTCGGGCTCATCCCATATTCGGCAACCATGGCGCGCGCGATCTCGGTGGCCCGTTCGAGGTCGTTCTGGGCCCCGGTGGAGATCACGTTGTCGAAGAAGATCTCCTCCGCGCTGCGACCGCCGAGGAGCACGGCGAGGCGGTCCTTCAGCTCGGGTTCGGTGAGCAGGTAGCGATCTTCGAGCGGCCGCTGCATCGTCATGCCCAGTGCGGCCGCTCCGCGCGGGATGATCGAGACGCGGTGCACGGGGTCGGCGGTAGGAGCCGTCAGCGCGACGAGCGCGTGACCCATCTCGTGGACGGCGACCCGCTCTTTCTCCTTGTCCGACATCACGCGGCTCTTGCGCTCGAGGCCCGCGACGGTCCGGTCGATCGCTTCCTCCAGCTCGGCCATCGAGACGGCGTCCTTCTCCCGGCGGGCGGCGAGGAGGGCCGCCTCGTTCACGACGTTCGCGAGGTCGGCACCCGTGAAACCGGGCGTCCGGGCCGCCAGCATCCGCAGGTCGACGCTGGGATCCAGGGCCACGCCGCGGGCGTGGACCCGGAGGATCTCCTCCCGCCCCTTCAGGTCGGCGCGGTCGACGACCACCTGCCGGTCGAACCGGCCAGGGCGAACGAGGGCCGGATCCAGCACGTCGGGGCGGTTCGTGGCCGCCATGATGATGACGCCCTTGCTCGCGTCGAAGCCGTCCATCTCGACCAGCAGCTGGTTCAGCGTCTGCTCACGCTCGTCGTGGCCGCCGAACCCGGCACCCATGGCCCCGGCCCGTCCCTTGCCGATCGTGTCGATCTCGTCGAGGAACACCAGGGCCGGCGCCTTCTCCTTAGCCTGCTGGAAGAGCTCGCGCACGCGCGCGGCGCCGAGGCCGACGAACATCTCGACGAACTCGGAGCCGCTCATGAAGAAGAACGGCACGTTGGCCTCACCGGCCACAGCTCGAGCGAGGAGGGTCTTCCCACAACCGGGGGGGCCGAGGAGCAGCACGCCCTTGGGGATCCGTCCGCCCAGGCGCTGGTACTTCTTCGGGTTCTTGAGGAAGTCAACGATCTCGCGGAGCTCCACCTTCGCCTCGTCCACGCCGGCGACGTCGGCGAAGGTGGTCTTCATCTCCTTGCGGTCATAGATCTTGACCTTGTTGCGCCCGAGGTTGAGGGCCGCGCCGGTCTGCGCGCCGCTCATCCGGCGCACGAGGAAGAACCACAGGAGCCCGAACAGGAGCAGCGGCGCCACCCATCCGATCAGGAAGCTTTGGAACCCGCTCGGTGTGACGCCCGTGTAGCTGATGCCCTTCTCGTTCAAGAGCTCGGTGAGCTGGGACGTGCCCTGCAGGATCGGTGGGATCGTCGAGGTGAAACCCTCGACCTCCGAGCCCAGCTGGAACCGGCCGGAGACCGACGTCGCCGAGATCTCGAGCGTCCCGACGATGGTGTCGGATTCCACCTTCTCCAGGAAGTCCGAGTAGGTGAGAACCGTGGGTCGGGGAGCGGCGATGTAGTTGAACAGGATCAGGACCACCAGGAACCCGAGCACCCACACCCACGGCGATGTGCGCATACGCCGGGGCTCGCCTGAGGAGCTCCCTCCACCGAGGTCGAATCCCTGCCACCGGCCGCGCCGCTTCTCGTCGTTCGCCATGGGTTTCATCTTCCCATCCCCGTTCGCCGACCGACATCGCGGGGATGGGGAGAGGTGGCGACGATGGGCCATACTGTGGGCGCCGGCCGCCCGTAGCCGGCGCCACGGAGGTACGCACGATGAGCATGAGCCGCCCCGAGGGGCGCGGTGGCACGTAGCCCCGCCGCCCCGCCCGAGGACCCCGCGCTCCGGGAGCGCTTCGAGCGCGACGTCCTGCCGATCCTGCCCAACCTGTACGGCGCCGCCCTCCGGCTGACCCGCAACCCTCAGGATGCCGAGGACCTGCTGCAGGAGACCTACCTGCGGGCGTTCAGAGGCTTCGGCGGTTTCCAGGAGGGCACGAACCTGCGCGCCTGGATGTACCGGATCCTGACGAACACCTTCATCAACTCCTACCGCAAGAAGCAGCGAGAGCCGCTGACCGTGCCCGAGGACGACATCGAGGACTGGTACCTGTACGACAAGATCGGCGAGGCGGGGGTCGAGGCCTCGGCCGAGACCAAGGTGCTCGAGAGGATCCCGGACGAGGACGTGCAACGGGCGCTCGAAGAGCTCCCCGAGGGCTTCAGGATGGCCGTTCTGCTGGCGGACGTCGAGGGGTTCAGCTACAAGGAGATCGCGGAGATCCTCGGGATCCCGATCGGGACCGTGATGTCCCGACTGCACCGGGGAAGGAAAGCCCTCCAGAAGGCGTTGTGGGAAACGGTACGGGAGCGTGGACTTGTCACCGATTGAATGCGAGCACGTGCTTCGTCAGATCGAGCTCTACCTCGACGGGGAGCTCGTGGGCGCAGCGCGCGTTGAGGTCGAGACACACCTCGGAGGGTGCGACCCCTGCACGGGGCACTCGGAGTTCCAGCGCCGCCTGAAGGAGATGCTGCGGGACTCGTGCGGCTGCTACGAGATACCGGCCGAGCTGGTCGAGAGGATCCGTTCGGCGGCCACTCGCCATCACCACGACCCCCGGGACGCCTGACCCGGCCGCTCCGACCGGTACCGTCCGACCCGAGCACGAACCCGGCGATCGGTCGCGTCGAATACCTCCGCGAAGGAGGTCCGTCGTGACCAAGGGAACGCGCCCCGGCAACCTGCCGCCGGCCTCACGTACCGAGGACGCGGATCGGACCTGTGCCCACCCCGGATGCACCACCAAGCTCTCGATCTACAACGCGCGCGAGCGCTGCTGGCAGCACGCCGATGTCGTCTTCCCGAACTATCGGGGCAAACGCATGCGAACCGATCGCTCCTAGGCATCCCGCGTACCTCCCTCGCGCGGGAACGGAGAACGGCCCCCTCCCGGGGCCGTTCCTCCTTTCACACGGCGGGGTGCGTACCTCGCTAGGATGTGCGCCGCACGCGAGCCGGAGGAGGAGGTCTAGTGGAGCCCGTCGCCCACGAGGATGTGGTCCCGCAGCTGGCCGAACACCTCGGCCCGATCTTCGCGTCGAGTCCCGACGGCGTGTACGTCTGGCTCGACGAGGAGCATTGGACGTGCAACCCGAAGTTGGCCGAGCTGTTCGGGTACACCGTGGATGAGCTCGAGAACTCGCCCAACCTGCTCCAGCGGATCGTGCACGAGGACGATCAGGGGCAGTTCTCCTGGAACTACTGGAACCGCGTGCAAGAGCTCGCGTTCCCCGTCTCGTTCCGCTTCAGAGGCGTCCGCAAGGATGGTTCGGTGTTCCAGGCGGAAACCGAGATGATCCCGCTGACCTTCGGTGGGCACACGGTCGCGTATCACTTCGTGCGGAAGGTGGGGGACTAGCCGATGGACGAGCTGGGGACCCTGCTCGGCGTCTGGGCGCACCCGGACGACGAGACCTACCTGATGGCCGGGCTGATGGCCCGAGCGATCCGCTACGGCTCGCGCGTCGTCTGCGTCACGGCCACACGCGGCGAAGGTGGCTCGATGGATGAGGAGGCGTGGCCCTCGGCGACCATGGGCGCGGTGCGTACCGCGGAGCTCGAGCGGAGCCTGGCCATCCTCGGCGTGACCGAGCACCATTGGCTCGACGCTCTGGACGTGGACATGGACACCCCGCTCGACGGGTCGCAGTACGGGCCTGTACGGGCGCTGGTCGAGGAGGTCCAGCCCGACTCGATCCTCACGTTCGGGCCGGACGGGATGACCGGTCACGTCGCGCATATGTCCGTGAGCGACTGGTCGACCCGTGCCCACCAGGAGGTGGGGAAGCCCGGCTCCAAGCTCTACTACGCGACGACCACGCCCGAGTGGGCCGCGCAGTGGGTGCCGGTGTACAACCGGTTCGACGTGTTCCGCCCCGGGACACCGCCGGTGACCCCGCGCGACGAGGCGGCGATCGTGTACGAGCTCCCGCCCGCGGACCTCGAGCTGAAGCTCAAGGCGATCGAGGAACACGTGAGCCAGGTGGGAGCGATGGTCGAGGCCTTCGGGGAGGACATCTTCCGCGGGGCGATGGCCGACGAGGTGTTCCGCCTGGGTGCGGAGAAGGCGTGACGAAGTGAGCTCGTCGTGGCGATGAGCCCGCGGTGGCGATGACCCCGCGGTGGCCATGAGCGCGCCCTGGATGGCCTTACTCGGTTCTGGGGAGTTCGACCCGTGGTCCGAGCCGGTGGAGAGGTGGCTGCTCTGGCGCTCGAGGAACCCCGACGGACCCGTGCTGATCGCCCCCACCGCCGCCGCGCACGAGGGCGACACGACGTTCGACTTCTGGGCGAACAAAGGTCTCGATCACTACCGCGCGTTGGGGATCGCCGCCGAGGTGTTGCCGATGAAGACGGCGCAGGACGCGCACCGCGACGACCTGGTGTCCCGGCTCGAGTCCGCATCGGCGGTCTTCTTCTCCGGCGGGAACCCCGCACGCTTGGCCGGGGTCCTCCGTGACTCGCCCTTCTGGGAGGCGCTCACCGCGGCGCACGCGGCCGGTCTCCCGTACGCGGGATGCAGCGCCGGCGTCGCCTACCTGACCGAGATGACGTACGACTCGGACAGCCAGGACTTCGAGCACATGTGGGCGCCAGGTCTCGGCTACGTCCGCGACGTCCTGTTCGGGCCGCACTGGGACATCGTGGACACGTGGGTCCCGGGAGCGAGCCGGTTCATCGTCGAGTCCGTGAGGCCCGGTCAGGCCTTCGTCGGGCTGGAAGAGGAGACCGCGCTCGTCGGCGACGGCAGCTCCTGGACCGTGATGGGCCGCCAGGCGATCCACGTGCTCCGGGATGGCGAGTGGGCGAGCTACCGGGACGGCGACGCGGTCGACCTCCCCTTCGAGCTCGGGAGCTGAGGCCCGGCGTGGGTGAACCGAAGGGGAGGAAGACGCTCGGCCGCGACGCCCCGATCGAGGAGCGGGCGCCCGAGGTCGTGCGGATCCTCTCGGAGACGTACCCCGACGCCAAGGTGGCGCTGAACTTCTCGACGCCGCTGGAATGCCTGGTTGCCACGATCCTGTCGGCGCAGTGCACCGACGAGAAGGTGAACGAGGTCACCGCCACGCTCTTCCAGAAGTACCGCACCCCCGAGGACTACCTGCGGGTCCCCGAGGACGAGCTGAAGGTGGACATCAAGCCGACGGGGTTCTACAACCAGAAGGCGACGTCGATCCGCGAGGCCTGCCGGCGGATCGTCGAGGTCTACGACGGGAAGGTCCCCGACACGATGGAGGACCTCATCACGCTGCGCGGCGTGGCCCGCAAGACGGCGAACATCGTCCTCGGCAACGCGTACGGAACGGTCGAAGGGATCGCGGTGGACACACACGTGAAGCGGCTCGCGAACCGGATCGGCTTCAGCGCGGAGTCCGACCCGGACAAGATCGAGCGGGACCTCATGGGCCTGATCCCCCGCGAGAAGTGGTTCGACTTCACCTACGTGCTGATCGATCACGGGCGGGCGATCTGCGTCGCTCGGAAACCTCGGTGCGAGGACTGCCCGATCAACCACCTCTGTCCCTCGAGCCTCGTCTGACGCGCTGGTAGGGTCGGCCGCATGCTCGACCGGTCGTTCCCCGTCGACGCCTTCCCGGCGATCGTGGCGCACCGTGGGGCGTCCTCGACCCATCCCGAGAACACGATCCCGTCGTTCGCGGCGGCGATCGAACTGGGGGCGTCGATCGTCGAGCTCGACGTGCGGCTCTCGGCCGACGGGACGCCGGTCGTGATGCACGACCCGAGCGTCGACCGCACGACCGACGGGACCGGCCTGGTCCACGAGCTCAGCGCGCAGCGGATCGCCGGGTTGAGCGCCGGCACGTCCGAGGTACCGGCCGGGGTCCCATCCTTGGCGGAGGTGCTCGAGCTGGCTCGGGGGCGGGCGGCCGTGGCGCTGGAGATCAAGAACGTCCCGGGCGAGCCGAACCACTCGACCGACGAGGCGATCGTCCGCGCGGTCCACGAGGAGCTCGAGCGCTCCGCATTCCCGGGGCCCGTGCTCGTGATCTCGTTCAACCCGAGCTCGATCGCGGCCTCACGAGCGGGCGCGCCCGGGGTTCCGACCGGCCTGCTGACGACCGAGCACGTCGACCCGCGCGAAGCGCTCGCCCACGTGATCTCGGCGGGGCACCCGTTCCTGCTCCCCGGGACGCGGGCGCTCATCCCCGCCGGCGCGGGATTCATCGACGAGGCCCACGCCGCGGGCGTTCGGATCGGTACCTGGACCGTTGACGACCGAGAGGGCATGCGGATGCTCCTCGACCGCGGTGTCGACGCCGTGGCCTCGAACGACCCGGCGATGGCCCTCGCGGTCCTCGCCGAGCGGTCGTAGCCGTGGCCCTCCGGCGCCGGCGGCTCCCGGAGCACCTGGTCGCGCCCTTCGACACGTTCCGCAGCTCGGTCGAAGCGCTCGGACGCGGCAAGGCGGCGCTCACCGAGTCGGTGCCGGGCACTCGGCTTCCGGGCAGGCCCCTCGCGGAGACGCTGGTGGAGTTCGAAGGAGCGCTCCGCGAGGCGGCAGAACTCCAGCCCGGCTGGCGCTCTCCCGAGCTCGAGGAGCAGTGGCGCGCGGCGGCGTCGGCCCTGGAAACGTGCCGAGAGGACGCCGAGCGGCTGAGGCTCGAGGCGGAGGCGCCACAAGGGTTCGAGGGGTTGATCGGGGTCGTCGGAGACCTGATGGCGCCCCTGGACGCGTTCGCTGCAGCGGCGGAACGGTTCCGGGAGCTTCGCCGGTGACGGCCTCGGGATTGGAACGGGTCGCGGCAGAGATCGTCGGTTGCCGGGCCTGTCCGCGGCTCGTCGAGTGGCGCGAGCGCGTCGCGCGCGAGAAGGTGGCGCGCTTCGCCGACGAGGACTACTGGGGCCGGCCGGTGCCTGGGTTCGGGGACGCCCGGGCACGCGTGCTGATCCTCGGGCTCGCTCCCGCCGCGCACGGAGGGAACCGCACCGGCCGGATCTTCACCGGAGACCGCTCGGGCGATTTCCTGTTCGCATCGCTGCACCGGACCGGCTTCGCGGATCGGTCCACATCGGTCTCGCGCGACGACGGGCTTCGGCTGACCGGCGCCTACATCGCCGCCGCGAACCGGTGCGCCCCGCCGAGCAACCGACCGACCCCGCAGGAGCGCGACCGGTGCCTGCCGTACCTCGTGCGCGAGGTGCGCGCGCTCGAGCGCTTGCGGGTCGTGGTCGCCCTCGGCGCGTTCGCGTGGGACGGCGCGCTGCGCGCCCTCGCGGAGCTGGGGCACGTCGTCCGGCCCAAGCCGCGGTTCGGGCACGCGGCCGAGGCGGCGGTCGGCTCGTTCGCGCTCCTGGGGAGCTTCCACCCGAGCCAGCAGAACACCTTCACCGGCAGGCTCACGGCGCCGATGCTCGACGCGGTCGTCGTCCGGGCGCGCGAGCTCTGCGCCTAGTCCGTGTCCTCGCGACGGGGTGGATCGACCGTGTACGCGGTGGTGCCGCGACGCGGGTCGTAACCTCCCATGGCCTCGTCGGCATGGGCCTTGCTCGGGTCGAGCTTGCGGTAGATGGGGAGCCGGTTCACCTCCAGGATCACCAGGACCAGCACGCACGCGCCGACCGCCGCGATGTAGGCGCCGGCTCCCGACAAGATGCCGACGGCGGCCGCGGCCCACGAGGACGCCGCGGTCGTGAGGCCGAGGACCTGACCGGCGGCGCGCTCTCGGAAGATCAGGCCGGCGCCGAGGAACCCCACACCGGTGATCACGCCGGCGATCACCTTCTCCGCCGAGACGGGGAAGGCCTCCACGCCGAGACCGGTGACGGCGGCGCACCCGAGCGCGAGGAGTGCGAACGTCCGCTCGCCGGCCGGCTTTCCGCGGTACTCGCGTTCGAAGCCGATCAGATAGCCGAGGAACGCCCCGAGCGCGATGCGCCCGACGAGGACGAACTCGACGCCGGTGTCCACGAGCGGAGCCTACTCCGGGATCACCGCATCCGGGAGCCGCTCGTATCCTTGGAGGCATGCGAGGCCACGGCCGGTTCTTGCGCGTCCCCTCCGAGGAGGATCAGCGTCCCATCCGTCCGCAGACCGTGCGGCGGGTCGTCTCGACCTTCCGGCCGTACCGACGCCAGGTCGCCGTCGTCGCCCTCGCGATCGTGATCACGTCGGGGCTCGGGGTGATCAACCCGCTCCTGATCAAGTGGATCTTCGACGAGGCGCTGTTCGGCAACCCGGCGGGCGTGTGCGCCGGCGCGGCGTGCCCGGATCTCGGAAACCTCTACCTCGGCGTCGCGTTCATGGTGGCGATCCCGGTGGTGACCGCCGTGATCGGGATCGGGCAGACGTACATGGCCAACCTGGTCGGCCTGCGCGTGATGCAAGACCTGCGCAACTCCCTGTACTCGCACCTCCAGTTCATGCCGCTGCGGTTCTTCACGACCACGCGGACCGGCGAGATCCAGTCGCGCCTGTCGAACGACGTGGGCGGCGTGCAGGCCGTCGTGACGGACACGGCATCCAACGTCCTGGCCAACGTCGTGGTGATCGTCAGCACCCTGATCGCGATGGCGATCCTGTCCTGGGAGCTCACGCTCCTGTCGCTGTCCCTGCTGCCGCTGTTCCTCTGGCTGACGGTGAAGGTAGGCCGGGCCCGCCGCGAAGTGGCCTCGAGCACGCAGAAGACGCTCGCCGACCTGACCTCGATCACGGAAGAGACGCTCTCGGTGTCGGGCATCTTGTTGTCGAAGTCGTTCGGCCGCCAGCGTCACGAGATCGATCGGTTCCAGGACGAGAACGTGCGGCTCACCGGCTTGCAGATCCGCCAGACGATGATCGGCCGGTCGTTCTTCGCCGTCGTCGGCACGTTCTTCTCGATCACCCCGGCGCTCGTCTATCTGGTCACCGGGTGGGTGCTGTCGAACGATCCGGTCAACTCGTCGATCACGGCCGGCACGATCGTGGCGTTCACCACGCTGCAGTCGCGGCTGTTCTTCCCGATCGGCTCGATGCTGCAGGTCTCCACCGAGGTGCAGTCCTCGATGGCGTTGTTCGACCGGATCTTCGAGTACCTGGACCTCGACCACGAGATCGAGGACGCGCCGGACGCCGTCGACCTTCCCGTCGACGCCGTGCGCGGTTCGGTGACCCTGCGCGACGTGTGGTTCCGGTACGAGGGCCCGCCGGACGAGGGGCGTGTCACGCCGATCTCGCCGAGCGACCTCCCTGCGGCGGGCGCGGGCCGTGAGTGGACGCTGGAGGACGTGTCGCTCCGGATCGAGCCCGGGCAGCTGGCGGCGCTCGTCGGGCCGTCCGGCGCCGGCAAGACCACGATCACCTACCTCGTTCCGCGTCTGTACGACGTGCAACGGGGCGCCGTCCTGATCGACGACCACGACGTCCGGAAGGTCACCCTCGGGTCGCTCGGCGACGCGATCGGGGTCGTGACGCAGGAGACGTACCTGTTCCACACGACGGTGCGGCGGAACCTCCTCTACGGCAAGCCCGACGCGACGCAGGACGAGCTGGAGGCCGCGGCCCGGGCGGCGAACATCCACGAGCGCATCGCGGAGCTTCCCGAGGGTTACGACACCGTGGTGGGAGAGCGAGGCTACAAGCTCTCGGGCGGCGAGAAGCAGCGCCTCGCGATCGCGCGGGTGATCCTCAAGGACCCGCGGATCCTGATCCTCGACGAGGCGACCTCGTCGCTGGACACCACGTCGGAGCGTCTCGTGCAGGCCGCGCTCGAACCGCTTATGCACGGACGGACCACGATCGCGATCGCCCACCGCCTGTCCACGATCCTGCAGGCCGACGTGATCTTCGTCGTGGACCGTGGTCGCGTGGTCGAGCGGGGGTCGCACGACGAGCTCCTGAAGCGCGGAGGCATCTACGCGCGCCTGTACGAGCAGCAGTTCCGGGGCGGACTGGTCGAGGCGGTCACTGAGGACGGCGTCATCCTCGCGAGCGGCGAGGTCGTCCGGACCGCGAGCGAGCCCACGGCCTAGGGGCGGCGGTTCAGGTCCGTGCGGGCGGGATCGGCTTCTGGTACGTCAGCAGCACGAACCCGTCGGGGAAGACCCGGTCCGGCAGGCGCTCGAACCCCATCCGCTCGTACATGACACGGGCGGCCGGCATGCGCTTCGTCGTGTGGAGGGTCATGCGAGTGCGCCCAGCCTCGCCGGCGTTCGCGAAGCATGCCTCCACGAGGGCTCGGCCCACCCCGCGTCCGCGCGCGCCGGGGTCGACGCCGAGCATCCGGATGTGCGCCTCGTCGGGTTCGAGCGGTGGGTCGTCGTCGTCGATGCGCTCGCCGAGCTCGAGCGTGGCGCTCCCGAGGACGGCACCATCATCGACGGCGACCAGGACGAGGGATCGGTCCGCTCGCCCGGCGACGTCGTCGATGCGCTCGAGGTACGCCTCCCAATCCGGATCGTCGGGGCCCACGAACTCCCGGTAGGCGAGCGCGGTCACGCGCCCCGCCTCCTCGAACTCGCCGGACCGGACCGGCCGGATCTCGATCGCCATCGCCGTCCGAGGCTACCGCGGTCTCGCCCGTCAAGCAGGTTGACCGCGCTCTCCGGGGAGGAGCACGATGCTCGGATGGGCGAGCCCGACCTACCACGGCTGCTACTCGAGGCGTCGCGCACCCTCGGATCCGAGGTGGTCGCGGGCCTCGACGAGCGGGGGTTCCCCGACGCGCGTCCGGGTCACGCGGCGGTCTTCATGCATATCGACCGGCGTTCGGGAACCCGGCTCACGGACCTCGCCCGACGGGCGCGGATGACGAAGCAGGGGATGATGCTCCTCGTCGACGACCTCGAGACCCGGGGCTACGTCCGACGCGTCCCCGATCCCGAGGACGCGCGCGCGAAGGTGGTCCGGCTCACGGCTCGGGGCCGACGGTTCGTCGCCGAGGCGCGCCGCGCGGTTGCCGCGGTCGAAGCTCGGGCGCGTCGCGAGCTCGGCGACCGCCGATACGAGGCATTGCGTGACTCGCTCGAGATCCTCCTCGAGAGCGACGGCGCTTCGGGAGAGGCGTACGAGTGAGTGGAGACCGGGATCTCGAGATCCTCCCCGACGCCGACGCGGTCGCGCGCCGGGGTGCCCGGGTCGTGGCCGAGGCCGTTCGAGCAGCGGCCGGCGAGCGCGGGCGGTTCGCGTTCGGGGTGAGCGGTGGGCGGACCCCTGGGGCGATGTTCGGACACCTCGCGGCCGAGGACGTGCCTTGGGGCAGCGTCGGCATCTGGCAGGTCGACGAGCGCATCGCGCCCGAGGGCGACCCGGACCGCAACCTGACCCAGCTCATGGCGAGCCTGCCGGCTGAAGGGATCGAGGTCCATCCGATGCCGGTGATGGCGGTAGATCTGGAGGAAGCGGCGGCGGCGTACGCCGCGGAACTGCCCGACACGTTCGATCTCGTGCACCTCGGGCTCGGCGACGACGGCCACACGGCGTCGCTCGTTCCGGGCGACGCGGTGCTCGACGTCACGGACCGGGATGTCGCGATCACGCAGGAGTACCGGGGCCGCCGCCGGATGACCCTCACGTACCCGGTCCTCGACCGCGCGCGACGCGTGCTCTGGCTGATCACGGGGCCCGACAAGGCACGCGTGCTGCCGCGGCTGCTCTCGTCCGATCCGTCGATCCCTGCGGGGCGGGTGCGGGCGGCGTCGCAGCTGGTCCTGGCCGACGAGGACGCCGCGGCCGAGATGGGCGACGGACCGGCTACGTGACGGTGACGTTCAGGAGGGAGCCGACCAGGTAGGTCACGGCAGCGGCCGCCGCACCGATCGACAGCATCCGGGCGCCCGACACCAACGCGTTCCGTCCGGTCAGGTACGACATCGCCGCGCCGACGCCGAACAGCGCGAGGGCCGACAGCGCTGCCGACCACATCACGGCCGTCGCACCCTGCCAGGACAGGAACGGCACGAGGGGGACGAAGGCGCCCAGGGAGAAGCTCGCGAACGACGATCCGGCGGCCGCGAACGGCGAGCCGAGTCCCTCGTCGGGATCCAGCCCGAGCTCCTCGCGGGCATGCGTGTCGAGCGCCACCTTCGGATCCTTCATCAGCGCGGTGGCGAGCTCCCCGGCCAGCTCGCGCGGGACGCCCTTGGTGACGTAGATCTCGGCGAGCTCCTCGCGCTCCTCCTCGGGGTCGGAGGCGATCTCGTGCGCCTCGAGGTGGATGAGCCGCTCGAACACCTCGCGTTGGACCCGCACCGAGATGTACTCGCCAGCGCCCATCGAGAACGCGCCCGCGAGCAGGCCGGCGACGCCGGCGAGGACCACGACCGAGTTGTCCACGCCGGAGCCGGCGACACCGAAGATCAGGGAGAGGTTGGATACGAGGCCGTCGTTCACGCCGAAGATCGCGGCCCGCAGCGCCCCGGACTTGCCGCCCACTCGCTGCTCGTCGACCGGCCCCTGGTGGGGGACCACCCGTCGTTGCCGACGGAGCCGTCGCGACGCGGACGTCAGGACATCGATGCGGGACTTCGTGAGCCGGTCCTCGGGCGAAAGGGTCGGTTCGCTCATCCGGCTCCGGCCGCCGCGATCCGCGCCTTCGCGATCTCGACGACGCGCTCGGGGGTGAACCCGAACTTGGTCTGCAGGTGCTTCAGTGGTGCCGACGCGCCGAACGTGTCCATCCCGACCACGGTCCCGTTGCCGCCGACGTACCGCTCCCATCCGAACGTCGAGGCCTGCTCGATCGCCACGCGCGGCGTGACCGAGGGAGGGAGGACCTCGTCCCGGTACGACTGCGGCTCGGCGTCGAACAGCTCCCACGACGGCATGCTGACGACCCGCGAGCGGACGCCGTCGGACGCGAGCCGCTGGTGCGCCTGGACCGCCAGGCCGATCTCGGTGCCGGTGGCGATCAGGATGACCTCGGGACCGTCGCCCTGGGCGTCGGCGAGGACGTAGGCGCCGCGGCGGAGCCCGTCGGCCGACGCGAACAGCGACCGGTCGAGCGTTGGCATGGGCTGGCGCGACAGGATCAGGGCGACCGGCTCGTGGCGCAGCTCCATGATCAGCCGCCAGGCCTCGGCGATCTCGTTGGCGTCGCCCGGCCGCAGAACGACGAGACCCGGCATCGCCCGCAGCGACGCGAGGTGTTCGACCGGTTGGTGGGTGGGGCCGTCCTCGCCCACCCCGATCGAGTCGTGCGTGAAGATGTGGATCACCGGGATCTCCATGATGGCCGAGAGCCGGATCGCACCGCGCGCGTAGTCACTGAAGATCAGGAACCCCGAGCCGTACGGCCGGATCTTGGACAGCGACATCCCGTTCAGCACCGAGCCCATCGCGTGCTCGCGGATGCCGAAGTGGAGGTTGCGACCCGACGCGTCTGCGGCCTCGAAATCGCCCGCTCCGTCGAACGTCAGCCGCGTCTTGGTGGAGGGCGCCAGGTCCGCCGAGCCCCCCACGAGCCACGGGACGCGTTCGGCGATCGCATTCTGCACCTTGGCCGACGCGTCGCGGCCGGCCACGCCCTTGTCGTCGGGTTCGAAGGACGGGATGCCCGCGTCCCAGCCATCGGGCAGCTCGCGCTTGCCCATCCGGCGGATCTCGTCGGCGAGCTCCGGGTGCTCCGTCTCGTACGCCGCGAACATGTCGAACCACGAGTCTCGCAGCTGCCTGCCGCGCGTCCGGATCCCCTTCTCGAAGGTCTCGTCCACGGCGACCGGCACCAGGAACCGCGCGTCTTCGGGCCAGCCGTAGTTGCGCTTGGTGGCGCGCACCTCCTCGTCGCCGAGCGGTTCGCCGTGCGCCCCGTGGGTATCCTGTTTCGTCGGCGCGCCGTAGGCGATGTGCGAGTCCACGATGATCAGCGTGGGGCGGCCGTCCTCGCGCCGGAACGTCTCGAACGCGCGGGAGAGCATCTCGAGGTCGTTCGCGTCGCCGACGCGTGTGACGTTCCACCCGTAGCCGACGAACCGCGTCGCGACGTCCTCACTGAACGCGAGCGCGGTGTTGCCCTCGATCGTGATGCGGTTGTTGTCGTAGATCCAGCACAGGTTCGACAGCCGCAGGTGGCCGGCGAGGGACGCGGCCTCGGCGGTGACACCCTCCATCAGGCACCCGTCTCCGGCGAGGGCGTACGCGTCGAAGTCGAACAGCTCGAACCCCGGCCGGTCGTACCGCGCCGCGAGCCAGCGTGAGGCGATCGCCATGCCCACCGAGGTGGCCACGCCCTGTCCGAGCGGGCCGGTGGTGGTCTCGATCCCCGAGGTCCACCGGTACTCGGGATGGCCGGGGCACCGAGAGTCGAGCTGGCGGAACGTCTGCAGGTCCTCGAGCTTCACGGACAGCTCGCCGAGGGTCTCGTACGCGGGATTGACCGCCTTCACCTTGGACAGGTGGAGCATCGAGTACAGCAGGGTCGACGCATGTCCCATCGACAGCACAAACCGGTCGCGGTTCGGCCAGATCGGGTCGTCGGGGTCGAACCGCAGGAACCGCTGCCACAGCGTGTACGCCACCGGCGCCATCGCCATCGGCGTCCCCGGGTGGCCCGAGTTCGCCTGCTGGACGGCGTCGATGCAGAGGGTCCGGATCGTGGCGATCGCCAGGGCGTCGGGGTCGGCGATCGCGACGGCCTGCGCCATGGATGCGCTCCTCTCACTCGTTCGGTCGCTCGTGCGTTCCGTCGCTCGCTGGCCTTCGCACCATCGAGCCGCCCGCTCGCAGGGCGCTACTCTACGCCGCAGGACCGGCGCTCATCGCTCGAAGCGTGCGGCGAGGAATGGCTCGATCGGCACGGGGACGGGCTCCGATGTCGCGAGATCCGCCAGGATCCGTCCCATGAGTGGCGCGAACTTGAAACCGTGTCCGCTGCACGGCGACCCGATCACGACGGAGCCGCGGCGGTCGAGCAGGAAGTGCTCGTCGGGCGTGTTCGTGTAGAGGCAGGTGTCCGTGCCGCCCTCCGGGCGGTGGGGCGCGAAGCGCTCGGCGGCGTAGGCGGTAACCCTGTCGACGCGCTGGGGATCCGGGTCGAAGGACCGCTCGTCGGGATCCACCGTCGGCCCGGACATATGCAGCGCGATCTTGAAATGGCCCGGTTCCTCCGGATGCGGCACCGTGTAGGGCGTCCGCGGGGGGTTCACGTCCCAATCGATGATGGTCGGGAGCTGGGAGGGTTCGTCGAGCGCGAAGTAGGTCACCTGCTCGAAGCTCGCGGTCAGCGGCAGCTCGATCCCGGTCTGCCGCAGGAGCTCGCCCGCCCACGGCCCGGCGGTCACGACGGCCACGGGTGCGCGGTACGTCTCGGCCGCCGTGGTCGCCTCGACGCCGGTACCGGTGACCTCGAGCCGCTCGACCTCCGTCTCTTCGAGCACCGTCCCGCCGGCCTCGGCCGTGAGTCGGGCCTGTGCGCGCACCGTGCGCTCGGCCATGGCGACACCGCCATCTTCCTGCACGAACACCTCCGATGTCGCAGGGAGCTGCAGGGCCGGCCACCGCTCCGCGACGGCTTCCGGCGCGAGGTACGCGCAGGCTTCCCCGGCGGCGGCCAGGGCATCCGCCGAGGATCGACCGGCCACCCCGACGTCCAGACCGCCGGTGGTGATCAGCAGCGTCTCGCCGGCGTCGGCCTCGAGCGCTCGCCACTCGGTGAGTGCCATGCGGGCCATCCGAACGTAGCCGGGGTCGTCGTAGGTGAGGCGGAAGATCCTGGTGGGTCCGCCCGAGCTCCCCGCGAGTGGCCGATCGTGAACCGCTCGAGCAGGAGCGTGTCGCGGCCGCGCTTGGTCAGCCATCGCGACGCCGAGGTCCCCATGACGCCGCCGCCCACGACGATGACGTCGAAGTCCCGCACCATGCGCCCGAGCTTATCCCGGGCTGTGGCTCAGCCGTCGTGCTCGGTGGGCGATCGACGGAGCCGGGCGGTGAGTCGGGCGAGGACGCTGCGGCGCACTTCCGCCGGGGCCTGCGAGAGGAGCTCCTCGGTCTCCTCGTATTCCCGCGTGAGCTCGGACTCCACGACCTCGTGGCGTTTCAGGTAGGTCGACACCGTCGACTGGATCACCGCCGCCGCGGGCAGCGCCATGAATGCGCCGAGGAGCCCGCTGATCGACCCGCCGGCGAGTGCGGCGCCGAACGCCACCGCAGGATGGAGCGCCATCGTCCGGGCCGTGATCCGTGGCGCGAGCAGGTAGTTCTCGATCTGCTGGTAGACGAGGACGAAGATCAGGAAGATCAGCGCCGACCACGGATCCTCGAGCAGAGCCACGACGAGCGGCACCGCCGCCGCGATGTAGGTGCCGACCACCGGGATGAACTGCGAAACGAGCCCCTGCCACAGGGCCAGCGGGAGCGCGAAGGGCACGCCCAGCATCTGGAGCACGATGAACGTGACCCCCGCGTTGATGGCGGCGAGCAGCAGTCGCGAGTAGAGGTAACCGCCCGTCTTCTCGATCGCGATGTCCCACGCCGCGAGGACCTCGCGCTGGCGTCGCGGCGACAACACGGAGCAGACGGCGCGGCGGAACTTCGGGCCGTCGGCGACGAAGTAGAACGTGAACAACCCGATCGTCAGCACCTGGAAGAGCAGGCCGAGTACGAACGCCCCGACCGACGCGAGGTTCGCGGCGAGCTGGTCGACGTCGGCCTGGGCGCTGCCGATCCACTCCCGGATCGTGTCGCTCGTGAGCTCGATGTCGAACCATCGTTTCGTGTAGACGGTGGCGCGCTCGAGGAACTCCGGGAGCCTCGCGACGAGCTCCTGCACCTGGTCGATCACGAGCGGGACCATCAGCGCCAGCATCAGCAGGCCGATGAACGCGAGGCCGAACAGCACGGCCGCCGTGGCGGCGCCCCGACGCCATCCGCGTCCGACGAGCCAGTTCGCGGCGGGCTCGAGGGCGAACGACAGGAACAGCGCCGCGACGATCCACACCACCAGGTCGCGCAGGCGTCGGAACAACGAGAAGGCCGCGTAGGCGGCGAAGACGGTAAGGACGATCAGCAGGAGCAGGCGGGGGATCCACGGAGGCAGACGCGAGGGGTCTCGCCCGTCCGGCCCCCGCCCCACGGGCTCGGCCCCCCTGGCCTGAGCCTCCGTCAGCGCAGACTCGGGCGCCTCGGAGATCTCCACGGGGTCCATCGCCTGAGCGTATCGGCCGTCTCCGAGACGCGCCAGCGCATCGGTCGCCTACGATGGACACATGCCCGACGAGGCGCGCGGCAAGGCAGGCAAGCCCACCGGGTCCCGGAACAAGCCCACCCGGCCGCGGGATCACCTCGGCCGGCCCCAACCGTGGGACGCCCCGAACACGCTGGTGCTCGAGGACTACGACGCCCTCGACCTGGAGGAGAACCACCGGCTCGGTCGCGAGCACTTCAACGCGGGGCGATACTTCCCCGCGCACGAGGCGTGGGAGGCCGCCTGGAAGCAGGCACGCGAGACCGACGAGGCCGAGCTGTTCAAGGGGCTGTCCCAGCTCGGAGCCGGGTTCGTGCACCTGCTCCGCGGGAACCGCCACGGGGCGATCCGCCTGCTCGAACGTGCCTCCGGAAGGCTCCGCGGGTACCCGCCCGGGTCCCGCGGGGTGGAGACGATCCGGGTCGCCGACGCGGCGGACGCGCTGGCGCGCGCGCTGGAACGCGGCGACGTGCTCCCCGGCGAGGCGGCCGGATTCGAGGCTCCCGAGGTCTGACCAGGCACGATCCAGGCACGAACCTGGTGCCTCATCGCGCCGATGGTTGACTGTGGCACCCTCCAGCCTCCACCATGGGTGTCGGATGAGTGAGGTGAACCCGGGGCATCTCGAGTGGAAGGGCCGTACGGGCCCGTTCACCATCGAGGTCGACCCCTCCGTCTTCGCCCCGACCACCACCAGCAGGACCCTGGCCGACGCGCTCGAGATCGAGCCGGGTGACGTGGTGATCGACGTGGGCTGCGGGAGCGGCGTCCTGTCGTTCGTGGCGGCCCGGCTCGGGGCCGGGCGGGTCATCGGCGTCGACTTGTCGCCCGAGGCGGTCGAGGTGGCCGCCAGGAACGCCGAGGCCCTCGGGCTGTCGGACCGCGTCGAGTTCCGGGTCGGCAACCTGCTCGATCCGGTCCACGACGTGCAGGCCGACGTGATCATCGGCGACGTCTCCGGCATCCCGGACGAGATCGCCGCCGTCTCTGGCTGGTTCCCGGACGGGCGGGCCGGCGGACCGACGGGCGCGGAGCTCCCCGCCGCCATGCTCGAGAGCATCCGCGAGAACGGCTGCCTGTCCCACGGCGGGCGGCTTTACCTGCCGACCGGGACGATCCAGAACGAGAAGGGCATCCTCGAGGTCGCGCGTCGGATCTTCGGCGCGGCCAACCTCCAGTCGCTGGTACAGCGCGAGCTTCCGCTGCCCGACGTCGTGGCCAAGTCCAAGGCCGTCGCCCGGATGATGAAGGACGGGGTCCTCGACCTGCACGCGCGGGGCAGCAGGCTGCTCTGGCGTCTGCAGATCTGGCGCTGTGACATGCCGCCTTCGGCGGCCGTCGAGCGCCTGACCTGAGCCTCAGTCGGCGTCCGGCCGCACCTCGACGACCGACTTGACCCAGTACCCCGCCTCGCGAAGGTGCGCCGCGCCGCCGCGATCGATCGCCAGGACGATCAGGCCGATGCGGCAGCCCTCGGCCTCGAGCACCCGTGCGGCCTTGAGCACCTGGTGACCGGTCGTGGAGACGTCCTCGATCAGGGCGACCTCGGCTCCTGCGGGCGCGTGCCCCTCGACCTGCGACATCGTGCCGTAGTCCTTCGCCTCCTTGCGGACGACCGAGACCGGGAGCCCCGTTCCGATGGCGACGGCGGCGACCAGGAGCGTGGCAGCGCCCTCGGGGGCGGCAAGGTGCGTGATCCCGGGCGGCAGGAGTTCAGCGACCGCCCCGGCGGTCTCGCGGAGCAGGCTCGGCTCGGTGAGGAAGCGGAACTTGTCGAAGTAGACCGACGAACGCCGGCCCGAGGACAGGACGAAGTCACCGTGGAGCTCGGAGGCGGCGAGCAGGCGCTCGGCGAGGTCGTCGGGCATCGCGCGTAGCATAGGGCTCCGATGGGTTGGTACCGGAGCCTCGCGCGACCGCTGTTCTTCGCGCTCCCGCCCGAGACCGCCCATCGCGCGGCGCACCTCGTCCTCGGACTCCCGCTCCCGTGGGAGCGGATCGGGCGCGCGGACGCCGACCCGGTGCTCCGAACGCGCGTCGGCGGGATCGAGCTGTCGAACCCCATCGGCCTGGCCGCGGGGTTCGACAAGACCGGCGAGCGGGTGGACGCGCTCGGGCGGCTCGGCTTCGGCTTCGTCGTCGCCGGCTCGTTCACACGGCACCCGCGTCCGGGGAACCCGAAGCCGCGGATCGTCCGATACCGCGATCGGCGGTCCATGGGCAACGCGATGGGCCTGCCGAACCCGGGAGCGCAACGTGCCTCGGATACCCTCGCGGTAGCGACCCGGGCGGGTCCGCGGATCGCGAGCATCGCGGACGAGGATCTCTCGGATGTGGTGGAGGCTCACGCGCTGCTCGAGCCCCACGTCGACGGGATCGAGCTGAACGCCAGCTGCCCGAACGTCTCCTGGGGCCGGGACCGAGACAACGAGGCCCATCTCGCGGAGCTCCTCCGGGCCCTGGGCGAGCGGCGCCGCGCGCCGCTGTTCGTGAAGCTCCCGCCGTTCAGGAACCGCGTTGAGCGCGAGGTGGTGCGCTCGCTCGCGCGGATCGCACAGGAGGGTGGCGCGGACGGGCTGACGTGCTCGAACACCCGTCCGATACGTGAAGCGCGACTGTCGACGGGCGAGGGCGGACTGTCGGGGCAGGCGCTGTTCGTAGATACGCCTCGCATCGTGCGCGAGGTCCACGAGACGACCGGTGGCGAGCTCCCGATCTCCGCATGCGGGGGGATCGCCACCGCCGCGCAGGCCCTCGATTGCCTCGACGCCGGAGCCACGACCGTCCAGATCTACACGGCGCTCCTCTACCGGGGCCCCGGGATCGTGCACGAGCTGACCGCCGGTCTCGCGAACGCCGTCCGGAGCCGGCGGGTCGCTGCACACGCCGGGTTGCCCGGCGGTTGATTCCCATTCAAGATGGCGCGATCCCGAACGCCGACGAACATCCGGAGGCGGGTTTGGCGCGGCCCGAAACCCAGATCGACGACGCCCGTGCAACTGATGAGCGCCGGCCTGCCGTTCGCCTCGACGGGGTCCGCAAGCGGTTCGGTGACGTGGTCGCGGTAGACGGCATCGACCTGGACGTTCGCGAAGGGGAGTTCTTCTCGATGCTCGGCCCGTCCGGGTCGGGTAAGACCACGTGCCTGCGGATGATCGCCGGCTTCGAGGTCCCGACCGAGGGACGCGTCTTCCTCGGGGAGCGGGATGTGACCGACCTCGCGCCGTACGAGCGCGACGTGAACACGGTCTTCCAGGATTACGCGCTCTTCCCGCACATGACGGTCGCGGACAACGTTGAGTACGGGCTCAAGGTGAAGAAGGTGAGCAAGGACGAGCGGCGGGAGCGCGCGACCGAAGCGCTCGCCATGGTGCAGCTATCCGTGTTCGGCGACCGCAAGCCCGCCCAGCTGTCGGGCGGTCAACGGCAGCGGGTCGCTCTGGCGCGCGCCCTCGTGAACCGCCCGAGGGTCTTGCTGCTCGACGAACCGCTCGGCGCGTTGGACCTCAAGCTCCGCCAGGCGATGCAGATCGAGCTGAAGGAGATCCAGCGGCGCGTCGGCCTGACGTTCCTGTACGTGACGCACGACCAGGAAGAGGCACTCACGATGAGCGACCGGCTCGCGGTCTTCAACCACGGGCGCATCGAGCAGGTGGGGACGCCGGCCGAGGTCTACGAGCTGCCCTCGACGGGTTTCGTGGCCGGATTCGTCGGCACGTCGAACGTCCTGGCGGGCGAGGTCGCCGAGCGCGTAGCCGGCTCCCCGATGGCGTTCACCGTGCGCCCCGAGAAGATCCACCTCGGCGAGCCCGGCGGGCCCGTGGGACCCGACGAGTCCTCGGCAACCGGGAACGTCCGCGAAGTCGTATACATCGGTGCGCTCACGAAGTACATCGTCGCCCTCGACGCGGGCGGGGAGCTGGTCGTGTTCCAGCAGAACCTCACCACGTCGTCGATGGAGGCGCTCCAGGTCAAGGGGCGTGAGGTGCAGCTGACCTGGAGCAGGAAGAACAACCGTCCGGTCGAACAGGCCGGGGGGGCGGATGGGTCTCCGGACCCGGAGGAGGGGGACGCATGAAGAAGGTTTGGCGCCTGCTGGCGCTCATCTCTGTCCTCATGGTCGTCGCGGCGGCGTGCAGCGACGACGGTGGGGGCAGCGGGGCGGAGTCGGCCGATCCCGACGACCCACCGATCACCGAAGTCGGCGAGGGCGAGGGTCAGGTCAACATCATCGCTTGGGCCGGGTACATCGAGGACGGTTCCACCGACCCCGCGTACGACTGGGTGACGCAATACGAGTCGGACACAGGCTGTCAGGTCAACATCAAGACGGCCGGTACCTCGGACGAGATGACCTCGCTGATGCAGGAGGGCGGTGGTCAGTTCGACCTCGTGACCGCCTCCGGTGACGCGAGCCTCCGGCTGATCGAGAGCGGCGTCGTCCAGCCCATCAACCTGGACCTGATCGAGAGCTACTCGACGGTCGACGAGCGACTGCAGGACGCACCGTGGTTCACGGTCGACACCGACGGCGATGGAACGGACGAGCACTACGGCGTGCCGTACCAGTGGGGCACGAACGTCCTCATGTACAACACGGAGGTCTTCGGGGATGCGCCGCCCACCAGCTGGAGCGTCGTCTTCGAGCCGACCACGCTCCCGGACGGTGAGAGCAACGCCGGCCGCGTGCAGGCCTACGACGGCGCGATCTACATCGCAGACGCCGCGCTCTACCTGATGGCGCACAGCCCGGAGCTCGGCATCACCGATCCATACGCGCTGAACACGGATCAGTTCGCCGCGGCACTCGACCTCCTGCGCGGTCAGCGCGAGCTCGTCGGCCGGTACTGGCACGACGCCTTCGTGCAGATCGAGGACTTCATCAACCGAGAGGCCGTCGTCAGCTCCTCGTGGCCGTTCCAGGTCAACTACCTGGCGTTCTTCGAGGAGCAGCCGATCGCCAGTGTGGTCCCCGAGGAGGGCGCCACCGGCTGGGCAGACACCACGATGATGCACACGAACGCCCCGAACCCGAACTGCGCCTATCAGTGGCTGGAGTGGTCGCTCGACACGAAGCTGCAAGGCGACCTGGCGGCCTGGTTCGGCTCGGTGCCGGCGGTCCCCGCCGCATGTGACGGGAACGAGCTGCTCACCGCCGAGGGATGTCAGGTCAACGGGTTCGACAACTTCGAGCAGGTGCAGTTCTGGCGGACGCCGCGAGCGGATTGCTTCGACGACGACGAAGCGACGACCTGCGTCCCCTACCACGAGTGGGTCACGAACATGGTCGCGGTGATCGGCGGGCGCTGATCCGCCGGCGGTTCAGAGCGATGCGAACGCGCGAGAGGTGGAGCCCTTCGGGGCTCCACCTCTCCCGGTTGGGCCGGGGCGGCCCGTGGCGGTGACCGCCCGGCCGGCACCCTCGAGGGTCGGGTGGTCGCGTCGCATCGGGGGGTTCTTCTACCGACACCCGGCCATCAGGCTGATCCTCCTGCTCATCCCCGGACTCTCGTGGCTCGGCGTCCTGTACATCGGTTCCCTCCTCGGTCTGGTCGTGTACAGCTTCTGGTCCCTGGAGGAGTTCACCGGGCTGCTCAGCCGGGAGTTCACGACGGCCACCTACGCCGAGCTCCTGGAGCCGGCGAACTACGAGATCGTGATGCGCACGGTGGCGATGGCGGCCACGGTCACCGTCGCGTGCGCGGTGCTCGCCTTCCCGCTCGCGTACTACATGGCGCGGTTCGCGACGCCACGGATCAAGACCGTGCTGTACATCGCGGTGATCATGCCCCTGTGGTCGAGCTACCTCGTCCGGGCTCTCGCGTGGCGTTCGATCCTGGCGGGCGAGGGTGTCCTGATGTGGACGCTGGAGCGGCTGGGGCTCGACGGCCTCGTTCGGACCTTGCTCGGCGTCCCGGTCGTGGGGGGCCCCTCAGTGGTGCAGTCCAAGATCAGCCTCTTCATCGTCTACGTCTACCTGTGGCTCCCGTTCATGGTGCTCCCGGTACAGGCGGCGCTGGAGCGCGTGCCGCGGAGCTTCCTGGAGGCTTCCAGCGATCTCGGTGCGCGTCCTCGCACGACGTTCCGCGACATCGTGCTGCCGCTCGCGAAGCCGGGGTTGGTCGCCGGCTCGATCTTCACCTTCTCCCTGACGCTCGGCGACTTCATCCTGCCGCAGATCTTCGGGACGTCCGAGTTCTTCCTCGGCCAGATGGTCTATGTGCAGCAGGGCGTGGCCGGCAACCTGCCCCTCGCGGCGGCGTTCACGTTCGTGGCGATGGCGGTCATGATCCTGTACCTCGGCGCAGCCAAGCGCTCGGGAGCGTTCGAAGCCCTATGAGGTCGCGCGCGGGCTCGGAGGCGGGCGTCGGTCTGAAGGTCGTGTCGGGTTTGGTGATCGCCTTCCTCTACTTCCCCCTGCTCACCATCGCGCTGTATGCGTTCACGACCCAGGGCTCAGCGTTCACGTTCCCGCCACCCGGCCTGACGACCCGGTGGTTCGGGGTGGCCTTCGGCGACGAGGACATGTGGGCGGCGGTGCGTCTCTCCATGACGGTGGCCGCGGTCGCGACCGCTGTCTCCATCCTGCTCGGCGGGCTGCTGGCCGCCGCCGTCTACCGGGCGCGCTTCCTCGGCAAGAACGCGATCGCGTTCATCGTCGTGCTTCCGATCGCCCTGCCAGGGATCGTAACGGGCATCGCGCTCCGGTCCACGCTCTCACTCGCGGACGTGTCCTTCGGCTTCTGGACGATCGTCGTCGGCCACGTGACCTTCTGCATCGTGATCGTCTACAACAACATCGTCGGGAGGCTCCGGCGCATGCCGTCGAGCCTCGTCGAGGCCTCCGCCGATCTGGGCGCCTCCGGTGCGCAGACCTTTCGCTACATCGTGTTGCCACAGCTGGCGACGGCCATCCTCGCCGGCGGGATCCTGGCGTTCGCACTGTCCTTCGACGAGATCATCGTGACCACGTTCACCGCCGGCCAGCAACAGACCCTGCCCATCTACATCTTCTCGATCCTCTTCCGGCCAAGAGCCAAGCCCGTCACCAACGTCGTCGCGCTCCTCGCGATCGCCATCACGTTCGTCCCGATCCTGCTGGCGCAGCTGCTCACGCGCGAGAACACGGCCGAGTCGGGAGCGGTAGCTCACCGGTAGATTCCCCGCGTGACCAGGGCCGGGATCGCGTTCCTCGCCGCGGGGCTCCTAGCGGTCTCCTGCGGATCCGCTTTCGAGCCACCCGTCCCCGCCCCGCAGGGCGGGGTCCTTGACCGGATCGGGGACGCGGAAGGGACCCTGCGGCTCGTCGCCTGGGCCGGGTACGTGGAGGACGGCTCGAGCGATCCCGCCGTCGACTGGGTGAGCCCGTTCACGGAGCGCACCGGGTGCCGAGTCGAGGTCCGCTACGCGGATTCCGCCGAGGAGATGCTCTCCCTGCTGCGGCGCGAGGGGCCCGACGCGTACGACGGGGTCTCCGCCTCCGGGGAGGTGGCGGGCGAGCTGATCGCCGAGGGCCGGGTGGCGGCCGTCGACCCCGCGATCTTCCAGGCGTATGCACAAGTGCTGGAGCCGCTCCGCGAGGACAACGCCCGCCATTACATCGTGGAGGGGGGCGTCTACGGGATGCCGGCCCTCTACGGTCCGAACCTCTTACTGTTCGACACGGAGCGGGTGCGGCCCGAGCCCACCAGCTGGGATGTGGTCTTCGAACCCGACTCGCCCTACGCGGGACGCATCGCCATGATCGACTCGCCGATGTCGATCGCCGATGCGGCTCTGTATCTCGCGGTCCACCGACCGGACCTGGGGATCGACGATCCCTTCGCGCTCACGCCCGAGCAGCTCGATGCCGCGACCGCACTGCTCGACGCCCAGGAGTCCAACGTGGCGCTGTACTGGACGCAGTTCACCGATGAGGTCGATGCATTCAGTCGGGGGGATGTGGTCGTCGGGGCGGGTTGGCCGATCACCCTGGACCTGCTCGATCTGGGTCCGCGTCCCGTCTCCGCCGTCGAGCCGATCGAGGGGATGACCGGCTGGGCGGATACGTGGATGGTGGCGGCCGACGCGCCGCATCCCAACTGCACGCTCGAGTGGATGAGGTGGATGCTGCGCCCGGACATCCAGGCCCAGGTCGCGCACTGGTACGGGGCCGCGCCGAGCAACGGCAAGGCGTGCGCGATCCTTCGGCGGGAGCTGGGGGATCTCGCCGACCTCGTGGACGGCCCCCGGTTCGGCTTCTGCGGCGACGAGCGGTTCCTGTCGTCACTGGCCCTGTGGCGCAGGCCGACGGTCGAGTGCGGGGATGGGCGCGGCCGCGTGTGCGCCGGCTACCCGGCGTGGCTGCTGCGGTGGCATTCGGTGCGCGACTAGGGGCCTGTCACAGGTACTGGCCGTCGCGCACGGCGGGACCGGGAGGCTGCTGCTGTCCGGATGTGAGGCCCCGGCGCCGCAGCTCTTCGAACTGCGCCCGCGCGGCCGCCTGCTGGGAGAACAGTGCAGCCTGGATGCCGTGGAACAGGCCCTCGAGCCACCCGACGAGCTGAGCCTGCGCGACGCGGATCTCGGATTCGGTGGGGATCCCTTCCATGGGGGGCGCGAGGGTCGCGAGCTCGTCCCGCAGGTCCGTCGAGAGCACCTCGGCGAGCTCGCCCACCGAGCGCTCGTAGATCTGCCGCAGCCGGATCCGTCCGCGCTCGTCGAGGGTTGCCTGGCGTGTTTCCTCGAGCAGCTCGCGGACCATGCTGGCGATCCGCAGCAGCTTCGCCGGCTGGGTGATCGATTCCTGCAGCTCCTCGGGCGCCCCCGGCGGCTCGCCCGGCTGTCCCTCCGACGGTGAACCGTCGGTGCCAAGGCCGCCGTCGGTAGCCGAGGGTTGCCGCGGGGGTGGGGCCGGCGGGGTGCCCGGTTGGTCCATGCGACCTACCGTAGCAGCGGCGCGGAGCCGGGCGACGGGCTCGAGCGGCTCAGCCGCCCGCAAGCTCGCCGAGCAGGTAGGCGCCGGCCAGGCTGGTCCGCTCGAGGTCGCCGAGGTCAACGCTCTCGTCGACCGAGTGGTACTGGCTCTTCTCGTCCGAAGCGCCGTAGATCAAGATCTCGGCGTCCGGCAGGGCGCGAGCCAGGACGGGAACGAGCGGCACGGATCCGCCGCTCCCGCTCAGGACGACCGGGTGGCCGAAGGCGGCCTCCATCGCCCGGCGCATGGCGCCGAAGGCGGGCCCGACGCTCGGGATCGTCAGACCGTGGCCGGCCTCGCCCTCGTCCACGTGGACCTCGGCCCCCCACGGCGCATGCGATACCAGATGGTCGCGGAGCAGGTCGCGGGCCTTCATCGGGTCCTCATCGGGCGCGATCCGCAGGCTCACCTTCGCGGTGGCCACGGGTACGAGCTGGTTCGAGGCCTCCCGGACGCGCGGCGCATCGATCCCGAGGACCGCCACGGCCGGCCGTGACCACAGGCGCTCGGCGATCGGTCCCTCGCCGATCAGTTCGACGCCGGGGCGGAGCGGCACCTCCTCGCGAAGCTCCTCCTCGCTCATCTGGACGCCCTCCCACGGGTAGCGCGAGAGCCCCTCGATCGCGACGTTCCCCGCGTCGTCGTGGAGCGTGGCCAGGATCCGCGCGAGGCACGACAGCGCGTCGGGGACCGCTCCGCCGAACGCGCCGCTGTGCACGGCCAGGTCGAGCACGCGCACCGTGACCCTGCAGTCGACGACGCCGCGGATGGAGGTCTCCAACGTCGGGATGCCCGTGCGCCAGTTCCCCCCGTCGGCCACGCCGACCACGTCGGCGGCGAGAAGATCCTTGTGATCGTCGATCAGGAACGGCAGGTGTTCGGTGCTCGCCTCCTCCTCGCCCTCGACGATCACCTTCACCGTGACGGGGGGTCGCCCGCCCCACGCGCGGAGCGCCTCCGCGTGGACCACGACGCCGCACTTGTCGTCCGAGCTCCCGCGGCCGAAGAGCCGTCCGTCCCGGATCTCGGGCTCGAACGGCGGGCTCGCCCAGTCGTCGACCGGTCCCTCGGGCTGCACATCGTGATGGGCGTACAGGAGGATCGTCGGCGAGCCGGCCGGCCCGGCGACCTCGCCATACACGGCGGGATGGTCGACCCCGTCGGGGAGCTCGATCAGTCGGACGCCGCCGAAACCCGCCGCCTCGAGGATCTCCGCGGTCGTCTCCGCCGAGGCGCGGACCGGCGCGGCCTCGTAACCGGGGAACGCGATCGACGGGATCCGGATCAGCCGCGACAGGTCCTCGGTCGCCCGGTGCGACCCCTCGGCGACGGCGGCACGCAGGTCGTCGGCGTTCATACGGGTCCGAACGATATCAAGGTCGTGATGTGGCTACGGCCAGAGCCGCTCGACGCGCCAGCCCCCGCCGTCGCGGGTGTACCGGAGCCGGTCGTGCAGCCGGTGGTCGCGCCCCTTCCAGAACTCGATCGTGTCGGGTTCCAGCCGGTACCCGCCCCAATTCGGTGGCCGAGGAACATCCTCGCCGGGGAAGTGTTGCTCCACCTCGTCATACGCCGCGTCGAGGTCCTCGCGTGAGCCGACCACCCGGCTCTGCCGCGAGGCCCAGGCGCCGATCCGAGCCTCGCGCGGCCGCGTCGCGAAGTAAGCGTCGGACTCCTCGTCGTCGGTGGGTGTGACCCGTCCGGTCACGCAGACCTGCCGGTCCACCTCCCGCCAGAAGAAGGCGAGCGCGGCACGGGGGTTCTCCGCGAGGTGCCGGCCCTTGCGGCTCTCTCGGTTCGAGTAGAAGACGAACCCCCGTTCGTCGGCGGCCTTCACGAGGACGTGGCGGACCGCCGGCCGGCCGCCCGCGTCCGCGGTCGCGAGCGCGGCTGCCTCGGGGAACACGATGCCGACGCCGCGCGCCTGCTCCATCCAGGCTATGAAGCCCGCGATCGGGTCCGGGCCGAGGGCGTCCTCAGGGAGGCCGGGTCCGGCGTGCCCGGCGATCGCGGAGCTCACCCGAGATCCTTCGGCACCACGAAGGATGCGAGCTTGGCCCCGCCGGGAGCGAGCGCGGACCACGTGCCGTCGAGGTCGAGCACGGCGAGCGCCCCCGTGGGGAACTTGTTCCGCATCCGTCGCAGGTCCTTGCCCGAGCGGACGAGCGAGAGTGCCAGATCGTGCGCGCCCGGGTTGTGGCCGATCAGCGCCGCCGTCGTGACCGAGTCCGGGACCTCGCGGAGGCGCGCCAGCAGGTCGTCGTCGCCGGCGCCGTACAGCCTGTCCTCGATCAGGACCTGCGCGTCCTCGAAAGCGGATGCCAGCGCCTCGAGGGTCTCGCGCGTCCGTAGCGCCGAGGAGCACAGCACGAGCTCGGCTGTCAGGCCCTCGGCGCGAAGGTGCTCCCCGATGCGGGCGGCCGCCTTGCGTCCCTTCGGCGCGAGCGGTCGGTCGCTGTCGGCGAGGGACGGCTCGTCCCAGCTGGACTTCGCGTGACGGAGCAGGAGCAGGCGGGTGGTCATCGGGCCGTTCCGCTCCTCATGAGATGGCTCCGCGTCGATGGTCCGCCTCCGGCTCTCCGCCGGATGCGACGGGCGCCCTCGGCAGGACTCGAACCTGCGCCCCCGGCTCCGGAGGCCGGTGCTCTATCCACTGAGCTACGAGGGCTGGCGCGAGCCGCGACGCTCCGGGTGGCCCGCGGCAGGAGTCTAGCAACCCTCTCCGAGGTCCTATGCTGCCGCGATGGGCGGAGGACGTCGCGTGCTCCTCGTGGATGACGAACCGGTGATCCTGCGTGTGCTCGAGGTGAACTTCCGCATCGCCGGGTTCGAGGTCCGCACCGCCTCGACCGGCGCCGAAGCGCTCATCCGGGCCGCCGAGGGGCCGCTCGACGCCGTCGTGCTCGACCTCCAGCTCCCCGACACCGATGGTCTCGAGGTCCTCGAGCGGCTGCGGCAGACGCCGTCGGCGGAGGGTGCGGCCGTCGTGTTCCTCACGGCCCACGCTCAGGACGAGGACGTGGCCCGCGGCTACGCTTCCGGCGTGCAGGACTACGTGACGAAGCCCTTCGAGCCTACCGACCTCGTCGAGACCGTCCGGCGCGCGATCGCGCGCGCGGCAGGCTGACGCCGCCCTCGAGATGGCCGGGATCGGGATCGAGCAGGCCCTCGTGAGCTTGGTCGAGGACGCCCTGACATCGGCCTCGGCCGAGCTCGGTCTGACGGGGGAGCTCCCGCCCGTCGAGCTGTCGAAGCCCCGCCAGAAGGAGCACGGGGACTTCGCGACGAACGTCGCGCTCGTCCTGGCCAAGCGAGCCGGGCGCCCGCCTCGTGAGGTGGCCGAGGTCCTCGTGCGGCATCTCCCACCGTCCGACGCGGTCCGAGCGGCCGAGGTGGCGGGCCCGGGCTTCATCAACTTCCACGCGACCGGCGAGTGGCTGTTCGACGCCCTGCGCGAGGCGATCGCGCGCGGTCGCGATTACGGGCGAGCCGACCCGAACGGCTCCCGGGCGCAGGTCGAGTTCGTGAGCGCCAACCCCACCGGGCCGTTGCACGTCGGCCACGCCCGAAACGCCGCGCTCGGCGACGCGATCGCCCGCCTGCTGGAGTTCTCGGGGTGGTCGGTGAAGCGCGAGTACTACTTCAACGACGCCGGCGGGCAGATGGACCGGTTCGGTGCCAGCGTCGAAGCGCGGTACCTCCAGCTCGTCGGCCGCGACGCCGAGGTGCCCGAGGACGGCTACCACGGCGAGTACATCGAGGACCTCGCCCGGGACGTCCTGGCGACGGAGGGTCCCGAGCTCGCCGACCTTCCGCCCGAGGAGCGTCTGGTCCGGCTCCGGGCCGAGGGCGTCCGGCGGGTCATGCCGCAGATCGAGGCGACGCTCGAGCGCTTCGGCGTGCGGTTCGACTCCTACGTCTCCGAGTCCATGCTCGCCGAGCGCGGCGAGATCGAGGCGGCGATCGAACGGATGCGCGCGCACGGCGACGTGTACGAGGCGGACGGGGCCGTGTGGTTCCGCTCGACCGCGTACGGCGACGACAAGGACCGGCCGCTCGTGCGCGGAACGGGACGGCACACCTACTTCGCCGCGGACTGCGCCTACCTGGTGGACAAGTTCGAGCGCGGGTTCGATCGCATGCTCTACGTCTGGGGCGCCGACCACCACGGCGCCATCGTGCGGGTGAAAGGCGCGGCCACGTCCCTCGGCTACGACGCCGAGCGCGTGGAGATCGTGCTGTACCAGTGGGTGTCGTTCATGCGGGGCGGCGAGCCCGTCCCGATGAGCAAGCGCGCGGGAACGTTCGTGACCCTCGACGAGCTGATCGACGAGGTCGGGACCGACGCGGCGAGGTTCCACCTGCTGATGTTCAGCGCCGACGTCACGATGAGCTTCGACATCGAGGTGGTGAAGCGCCAGTCGATGGACAACCCCGTCTACTACGTCCAGTACGGCCACGCGCGCATCGCCTCGATCCTCCGCAAGGCTGTCGAGCGGGGGATCGAGGTGCGACCCGTGGACGAGGCCGACCTGTCGCTGTTGTCGCACGAGGCCGAGGGGGAGCTCCTGCGCGCGATCGCCGGAGTGCCGGAACAGGTCCGGGCCGCGGCCGAGCTCCGGGCGCCCCACCGACTCACCCACGCGGCGCAGGACCTCGCGGCACGGTTCCACCGGTTCTACACGGAGTGCCCGGTCCTCACCGAGGACGCCGCGCTCGTCCAGGCCCGCCTGCAGCTCTGCACCGGGGCCAAGCAGGTGCTGGCGAGCATGCTCGAGCTCCTCGGCGTCTCCGCGCCGGAGTCGATGGAGCGCTCGGCGTGACCGAGGTCACCGACCGCCGGGGGGATGCGGCCACGCCGCCCGCCGGCGGGATCCGGATCCGACCCGCACGCCCGAGGGACGCCGCCTCGTTCCTCGAGGCCTACCGCGCCGTCGCCGCCGAGCGCCGGTTCGTCCAGGCCGAGGTCGTCACCCGGCGGATGGGCTTCTACCGCCGGCGTTTCCGCCACTCGGTCGATGGACGCTCGGCCCACCTGCTGGCGCTGGATGGCCATCGGGTGATCGGGAGCCTGTCGATCCGGCGTGATGAGCATCCGGTCACGGCGCATGTGGCGACCCTGGGGATGTTCGTCGCCGCGAGCTACCGGCGTCGCGGGATCGGCACCGCCCTGTTGGTCGAGGCGCTGCGATGGGCACGACGGAACGGCGTCGAACGGGTGGAGCTCACCGTCTACCCGGGCAACGAAGCCGCGCTCGCCCTGTACCGGCGGTTTGGGTTCGAGCAGGAGGGCCGTCTCGTCCGACACGCGAAGAAGTCCTACGGTTACGAGGACGAGATTCTGATGGCCGCGTGGATCGGTTCCCCCGTCGCGGAGGAGGGGGCATGAGCGAGCGCATCCTCAAGGTCGGGCTGCTCGGCTGCGGCACCGTCGGGTCCGCCGTGATCCGACTGCTCCGGGAGCACCGCGAGGACATCGCCCGCCGGGCCGGATGCCGGCTCGAGGTCACGAAGATCGCGGTCCGAGACCCCACGAAGGCGCGCGACGTGCCTCTGGACGCCACGTCGATCGTGGCGGACCCCATGGCGGTCGTGGACGACCCGGAGATCGACATCGTCTGCGAGCTGATCGGCGGGCTCGAGCCCGCCGGCTCGCTGATCCTGGCCGCGTTCGACCGCGAGAAGCCGGTCGTGACGGCCAACAAGGAGCTGCTGGCGACCCGCGGCCGCGAGCTGTTCGACGCGTCGGACGCGAAGGGGCTCGACCTGTACTTCGAGGCCGCCGTCGGCGGCGCGATCCCGCTGATCCGCCCGTTGAAGGAATCACTGACCGGCGAGCGCCTGCGCCGGGTGATGGGCATCGTCAACGGCACCACGAACTTCATCCTCACGAAGATGTCCGACGAGGGACGCGCGTTCGAGGATGTGCTCGCCGAGGCCCAGCGCCTCGGGTACGCGGAGGCCGACCCGACCGCGGACGTCGGCGGGCACGACGCCGCGGCCAAGTGCGCCATCCTCGCCTCGATCGCGTTCAACGCTCGGGTGGTCGGCGACGACGTCTACCGCGAGGGCATCGACGGCGTCACCACCGAGGACATCGAGTTCGCGCGCCGGCTCGGCTACACGGTGAAGCTCCTCGCGATCGCCGAGATGGACGAGGACGAGCGGATCGCGGTCCGGGTGCACCCGGCGATGATCCCTGCCGCGCATCCACTGGCGGGTGTGCGCGACGCCTACAACGCCGTGTTCGTGGAAGGCCCGAACGTCGGCGAGCTGATGTTCTACGGCCGTGGCGCGGGCGGAGCGGCGACCGCCACCGCGGTGATCGGCGACCTCGTCTCGGTCGCGCGCAACCTGGTCGCCGAGGCCCGCGGGGTTGGGTGCACGTGTTTCCGCGAACGGACGATCCGCCCGATGGAGGAGATGACCGGGCAGTACTACATCTTGCTCCGCGTCGAGGACCGGCCCGGCGTCCTCGCTGAGATCGCCAGCGTCCTCGCGCGCCACGAGGTCTCCATCAAGAGCGTGTGGCAGGAGGGCACCGGCGACGACGCTCAGCTCGTGTTCATCACGCACCGTGCGAAGGAGGGCCCGTTCCAAGAGGCGGTGTCGGAGCTCCGCGTCCTCGGGGCCGTCGAGGAGGTCCGGAGCGTCCTGCGGGTGGAGGCGGAGGAGTAGCTATGGCGCACCCGTGGCGCGGTGTGATCGAGGAGTACCGAGAGCGTCTCCCCGTCACCGAGCTTACCCCGGTGGTGTCCCTCTGCGAGGGCGGGACGCCGCTCGTGCGCTCCGACCCCTTGTCCGGCGAGACCGGGTGCGACGTGTGGCTGAAGTACGAGGGCGCCAACCCGACCGCGTCGTTCAAGGACCGCGGGATGACCCTCGCGATCAGCAAGGCGGTCGAAGAGGGTTCGAAGGCGGTCGTGTGCGCCTCGACGGGCAACACCAGCGCGAGCGCGGCCGCCTACGCCGCGAAGGCGGGGCTCACGTGCGCCGTCCTGGTCCCGAAGGGCAAAGTGGCGCTCGGCAAGATGGCCGGCACGCTCGTCCACGGCGCGCGGGTGCTGGAGGTCGACGGCAACTTCGACGCTTCCCTCGAGGTGGCGCAGGATCTCGCCGCGCACTACCCGGTCACGCTGGTCAACTCGGTGAACCCCTACCGGCTCGAGGGCCAGAAGACCTGCGCGTTCGAGATCGTGGACGCGCTCGGCCGCGCGCCCGACCTGCACTGCGTGCCGGTGGGCAACGCGGGGAACATCTCGAGCCATTGGATGGGCTACTCGGAATACCTGGCGGACGGGACGATCCACGACCCGCCCCACCTGTTCGGGTTCCAGGCGGCCGGGGCGGCGCCGATCGTCCGCGGAGAGCCCGTGAAGGATCCGCAGACGATCGCGACGGCGATCCGCATCGGCAACCCGGCGTCGTGGGACAAGGCGACCGAGGCGGCGAAGGCGTCCGAGGGCGCGATCCTCGCGGTCACCGATCGGGAGATCCTCGCTGCGTACCGGCGTGTTGCGCGCGAGGGGCTGTTCGTCGAGCCGGCATCGGCGGCCAGCGTCGCCGGCCTGCTCCACCTCGCGCAAGAGGGCCGGCTCCACACCGGAGCGACCGTCGTCTGCATCCTCACGGGCCACGGTCTCAAGGACCCCGAGTGGGCGATCTCGGGAGCGGCGCACCCGCCGACGGTCGCGGCCGACGCTCGCGCCGTGGCGGCGGAGCTCGGCCTGTAGCGTGCGACTCACCGCGCGTGTGCCCGCGACGGCCGCCAACCTCGGCCCCGGTTTCGACTGCTTCGGATTGGCGCTGGACCTCTGCAACGAGGTCACGATCGATACCAGCAAACCCCCGGGGGTCTCCTGGGAGGGCGAGGGTGCCGCAGAGCTCCCCACCGACGGCACGGACATGGTCAGCCGGGCGATGCGCCTGGCCGAGGCGCGGATCTCCGCGGGGCACGGCGTCGGCGGGGTGGCCCTGCCGCCCTTCCACCTCCACGGCCTGAACCGGATCCCGCTCGCCCGCGGCTTAGGGTCGAGCGCGGCGGCGGCGGTGGCGGGCGTGGCCGTCGCTTCTCGGCTCCTCGGGGTCGACGACCCCGGGTCGTTCCAGATGCACGCCTTCGTCCTCGCTCACGAGATCGAGGGTCATCCCGACAACGCGGCCGCGGCGGCGCTCGGAGGGCTCACCGTGGCGACGGGGGACGACGTCGAGCGTCTCGATCCGCACCCGGACCTCCGTCCGGTCGCGCTGATCCCAGAGCACCTGCGCGTCGCGACCGGCGAGACGCGCCACGCCCTTCCGGACACCGTGACCCGCGCCGACGCGGTCTTCAACATCGGCCATGCGGCGCTCACGCTCACGCGCCTGCTCCGCGATCCCGAGCACCTGCGTCTGGCGATGCAGGATCGTCTCCACCAGGAGGCCAGGCTCGCGCTCGTGCCGGAGGCGGCTGCGCTGTTCCGCCGGGTGCACGACGCCAACGTGCCGGTCTGCGTCTCGGGCTCGGGTCCGACGCTGCTCGCCTTCGAGCGCGAGCGGTGGCCCATCCCGGATCCTGGCGCCGATTGGCGGGTGCTGCGCCTGTCCGTGCGTGGCACCGGCGTCGAGGTGTCCGAGGACTGAGCGCTTCAGGGCCCGGCGGAGTGACCGATGTCATTGAAGGAGCACGCGCTCGAACCTAGACTCGCCGAGCACCTCCGATGATCGCAGACGATCGCAGACCATGATCAGTGAGCCGGAGCCGCATCCCACGCTCGGCCGCCCCGTCGAGGGCGCCGCGCCGGTCCTCGTCACCGACCTCGCGAGCAAGACCCTCGCGGTGAAGGAAGGCGACACCTTCCTCTACTCCGACCTCGAGGGGAACCTGGACCACGGGGGGGACTACGGTCTCGGCCTGTACTCCAGGGATACCCGGTTCCTATCCGTGTTCCGGATGACGATCAACGGGCGCGATCCCGTGCTCCTGTCATCCTCGGCGGAGCGGGGCTACCTGTCGCACGTGGACCTGACGAACCCCGATCTGTTCCTAGACGACGCGCTTGCCGTCCCGCAGCAGACGCTGAACATCCGGCGCGTTCGCACGATCAGCGGCCGCCTGTTCGAGCGGACGCGCCTGAAGAACTACAACCCGTTCGCCGTCACGCTCGACGTGGAGTTCCGCTTCGGCGCCGACTTCGCCGACATCTTCGAGGTGCGCGGGATGACGCGGGCCGCGGACCAGGCCGCGCTGGCGCCGGAGTTCGGCGAGGACGTCATCGAGTTCGTTCACGTCGGTCGCGACCGGGTCCGCCGGACCACGCGGATCGCGTTCGGTTCGCCGCCGGACCGGATCTTCGCCGAGGGCAACATCGGCGTGGCGGTGTTCCGCGTCCACCTCGGCCCGTACCAGACGAAGCTCGTCGGGATGTCCATCGACCCGCAGGTCGAGGATCGTCCGCGCCCAGCCTCGGCCGACTTCGATCACGCCGTCCACGAGCTCCGCCGCTCCTACGAGGAATGGGAGCGTGAGTGCACCCACATCGTCACCGACAACGAGTTGTTCAACCAGCTGCTCGACCGGAGCCTGCGCGACCTCCGCGCGCTGTACACGACGACGGAGACGGGCGGGGTGCTCGCCGCCGGCATCCCGTGGTACGTCACGACGTTCGGACGCGATGCACTGATCGCCTCGCACCAGCTGCTGATGGTGAACCCACGGCCGGCGCGCGAGGCGCTCGAGCTCCTCGCGGCCAAGCAGGGCCGCGAGGTGAACGACTGGCGCGACGAGCAACCGGGCAAGATCCTGCACGAGATCCGCCAGGGCGAGCTCGCGCGGGCGAGCATCGTCCCCCACACGCCGTACTACGGCTCCGTCGACGCCACGCCGCTGTTCGTGATCCTGTTCGCTCAGTACTTCCGGTGGACGGGCGACCTAGCGTTCGCCCATGCACTGCTCCCTGCGGCCGAGGCCGCCCTGGAGTGGATCGATCGGTACGGCGATCTCGACGGCGACGGGTTCGTCGAGTACCTCTGCCGCTCGCCGGGGGGGATCCGCAACCAGGGCTGGAAGGATTCGCACGACGCCGTCGTGCACGCTGACGGCCGGCTGGCCGAGCCCCCCATCGCGCTCGCCGAGGTCCAGGCCTACGTCTACCTCGCGAAGATGCGGATGGCGGACATCTACCGGGCGCTGGACCGCCGCGAGGATGCCCGGCGCCTCGAGGACGAGGCCGGGCTGCTGCGGGTCCGGTTCAACGAGGCGTTCTGGATGGAGGACGAGCAGTTCTTTGCGCTCGCTCTCGACGGCGAGAAGCGGCAGGTCCGAACCGTGACCTCCAACCCCGGCCACGCGCTGTACTCGGGCCTCGTCGACGACGACAAGGCGGTGCCGCTCGCGAAGCGATTGCTCTCGCCGGACATGTTCTCGGGGTGGGGGATCCGCACGATGAGCAAGGGCGCGGCGGTCTACAACCCGATGAGCTACCACAACGGCTCGGTGTGGCCACACGACAACGCGTTGATCGCGGCGGGCCTGAAGCGCTACGGCTTCGCGCGCTCGACGAACCGCGTCGCGACGGCCCTGTTCGACGCCGCCGTCCAGGCGGACTACCTGCGGTTGCCCGAGCTGTTCTGCGGATTCACGCGTCGCACGCCCAACCGTCCCGTCAGCTACCCGATCGCCTGCTCGCCGCAGGCCTGGGCCGCGGGCTCCCCTTACCTCATGCTCCAGGCGATGCTCGGCATCTCGGCGCGCGCGCACGAGAACCTGCTCACCGTCAACCTGCCGCACCTGCCGACATGGCTGAACACGGTCGAGGTCCGCAACCTCGCGGTGGGGGACAGCCGGCTGAGCCTCGTGTTCCGCCGCGAGGGCGAGATCACATCGTTCTCGATGCTGCAGCGCGAGGGCGACGTGCGGGTCGTGATGGAGGAGTGACGCTCAGGGCCGAACGGTGACCGGCGTGCCGAGCCGCAGGAGCGGCCGGAGCCGGTCCAGCGTCCGCTCGGAGACGCGAAGGCATCCGGCGCTCGCCGAGCGACCGATCGACGACGGATCGCTCGTCCCGTGGATCGCGAGCTGATTCCCGCCGCTCCACCCGGGCGGCAGGTTCGGCTGGATCCCCGATAGCCCGAAGGCGAACGTCCCGAGGTAGCCGCCCGAGAACGGCACCCGGTCCGACACGAAGTAGCGGCCGGTCGGGGTCGGCGACGCATCCGCGCCGGTAGCGGCGGGAGCCCGGAACAGCACGCGGCTACCCAGGCGCACCTCGATCCGATGCTCGGAGAGGTCGGCGACCACGCTCACGCGCGTGGAGCCCCGATCCAGATCCCGCATGCGCAGCCAGCCCTCCGCGTCACGCGATGCGTACGGGACCGGGACGAGCCCGTAGCGGCCGTCGCGGCTCGTCTCGAGCACCCACGCGACCGTGGGGACGCCGTAGTACGGAGAGGCGGCCGGCATCGTTCCGACGCTGCGCCCACCGCCTGGGCGGGCGGTGAGCTCCATCCCGCGCTCGATCTCGACGAGCACGTGGCGAACCGGGCGGACCGGAGCGGCGGGCGGGGGGACCTCGACGACGGACTGCCGGCCGAGCATGTCCGGCCGTGCCGGCGCCGCGAGCCGCACGAGTGCCGTCACGGGCTCGAGCTCTGCCGCGTGGGCGTGGTGGACGACGAGTCCGACCGCCGCCGGTTCCAGCATGGCCAGCGTGGCGGCCAGGACCGTCAGGAGTCGGGGGAGGGTGCGTGGGCGTGCCACCCTTTTGGTATCGGGTCGATGGCCCCATGTGTTCAGGCCACGGGACGCGAAGCCGACCGGCGGCCTCGGCCGTTGCGCCGGCCCCGACCCCATCCGGCCGACACGCCCCGGCCGGCCCACAGCCTCCGGAGGGCCGACACCTCCCGTCCGTGGATGCCGAGCCCGGCAGGCTCAGCGCAGGCAGGGCCCCGTGGAGACCTCCGAGCTCGAGCCGAGCGCCCGGTCCACCGGACCGAGCACGTCCGCGGAGGCGATGGCGTACCCGAGGTCGTCCTCGCTGGTCGAGGAGGCGAACACGACGCCGCCCACGCGGCCGTCGGGCAAGACGAAGGGGCCGCCCGAGTTCCCCGGCCGGACGTCCGATTGCAGCTCCAGGACCAACCGGACCACCTCCCCGTCCCCGTAGATGTCCCGACCGATCGCATCGATCGTCCGCCGCACCGCGGCCGGCTCGCCCACGAGGGGTCCGCCGCCCGGATAGCCGATCACCGCCCCAGCCGTTCCGCGCTCGACGGTGCCGTCGACGAGTTCGAGGGGCGGCCCCGGCGTCTGCGGCACCCGGAGCACCGCCAGGTCGAGGTCCGGATCGAACAGGATCGTCACGGCCGGGACGTCTCCGTCCGGTGCGCCGGACACGAGCGGCTCGTCCATCCCGGCGACGACGTGCGCATTCGTCACGACGTATCCGTCTGCGATCACGAACCCCGATCCCTCCTGGATCGTGTCGCATGCCTCGCCGATCACGCGGACCGTGCTTGCCGCGGCGGCGTCGAAGGCTGTGCGCGCCTGCCCACGGGTCGGTGCCTCGACGGGCTCGCCGGGCGGCGGCGGGATCCCGGTGAACACGTCGGGGAAGTCGAATCGATCCAAGAAGCGATGGATCTGCGAGAGGAGCGACGGCGGCTGCGGGAGGGCGTCGTCGAGCGTGCGGACGATCGCCGAGTCGCGGATCTCGGCGGCGACCCTGGGGAACGGCCCGTTCACGAGGTTCAGCGCGATGAACCAGATGGCTAGGAGCGAGGCCACGACCGTGACCGCCGACCCACCCACCGCGTCGGCCCGCCCGAACCGCATCTCACGCGTCCGTGCCCGCAGGCGCGAGCCGATGAGCCAGCCCGCGGCGTTGCCGGCCGCCCCGAGCAGGATCAGCGTCATAGCCGCGGCGGCGGCCTGGGCGCCGGGGCTCTCGACGAGCCCCGCGACCGTGGGCGCGAGCACCGCGCCGGCCGCGAGTCCCAGCAGGAGCCCGCCGAAGCTCAATGCCTGCAGCGCGAGTCCTCGCCGGTACCCGTTGATCCCGGCGACGGCGAGCAGGACCAGCAGCAGGACGTCGAGCCCGTTCACGTTGGGGTATCGTCGCACGGCCTCCCGGGTCTATCCCTCGCGTCGTCGAAGGGACGCGGGCGAGGGATACACTGGATGATCGTGGTCACGATCGCCCACATCTCCGATCCGCACGTCGGTTCCCCGTACTTCGTGCCCAACCTGATGAACCGCGTCATCGTCGAGCTGAACGAGCTGGAGCCGGACGCGGTCGTCTGCAGCGGAGACCTCACGAACGAGGGTTACCGGCAGGAGTACAAGAACTGGGTCGCGTACGCGCAACGTGTGACCGCGCCGACCTACACGGTTCCCGGCAACCACGACGCGCGGAACGTCGGCTATCTGCACTTCGAGGAGCTGATCGGCGACCGCCACTGGAGCGTCGACGTCCAGGGCGTGCGGCTCGTCGGCGTGGACTCCAGCGAGCCCGACATCAACGAGGGGCAGGTGGGGCGCGAACGCTACCGATGGATCCGCGAGCGCTTCGACGTCCCCGCGGACCTCAAGGTGTTCGTCCTGCATCACCACCTGCTGCCGATCCCCGGCACCGGGCGCGAACGCAGCACCGTGATGGACGCCGGCGACCTCCTCGAGGAGCTGATCCAGGCCGGTGTCAACATCGTGCTGTCCGGCCACAAGCACGTGCCGTACGTCTGGCGGCTCGAGGACCTGTATGTCGCGAACGCCGGTACGGTCGCCTCGCTACGCCTGCGCGGCCACACGAAGCCCTGCTACAACGTGCTCGAGTTCGAGGGCGACGAGGTGAAGATCACGCGCCGGTACCCGTTCGGGGGTGGCAGCGTGATCGCGCACTTCTCGCTGTCCACGGGCAAGCAGTTCCACCGGGAGCTCGAGGCACCCGTCCAGCAGCAGCGCTCGCCCGCGGCCCAGCAGGGGGAGTAGCTCCACCGCATCGACCGCCGGTCGCGCACGTGGAGGGATCGGATCGTCGTGAAGGTCCTCGTTCTCGTCGACGGTGAGCACTACCCCCCCGTCACGCGGTGGGCGATCGACGTTGCCCGCGAACGCGGTCACGATCCCCTCGCCGCGCTCCTGGTGGGTGGCACCGAGAAGATCCAGGCCGGCGAGGTGCCGGACTACGGCGTCCCCACGCGCCTGGCGGGTCAGGACCGACGGGGCGCGCTCGGCGCGGCGATCGACGAGCTCGGGGTCGAGGCCGTCCTCGACCTGTCCGACGAGCCGGTCCTCGGCTACCGCGAGCGGATGGAGCTCGCCAGCGTCGCACTGGCTCGCGGCGTGCCCTACCTCGGACCCGACTTCCGGCTCGACCCGCCGATCGACGGGCCGCACCTCCCGGTGGCGACCGTCGCGGTGATCGGCACGGGCAAGCGGACCGGGAAGACGGCGATCGGCGGCGAGGTGGCGCGTGGAGCCGCCGCAGCCGGTCTCGAGCCCGTCGTGGTCGCGATGGGCCGCGGCGGGCCGGCCGAGCCACAGGTCGCGCCGGCCGGGTCGGTGACGGTGGACGGGCTCCTCGAGCGCGTGCGGCGAGGTGAGCATGCCGCGTCGGACTACCTCGAGGACGCCGTCACGACCGGCGTCACGACGATCGGGGCGCGCAGGGCCGGGGGTGGCCTGGCAGGAGCCCCCTACGCCACGAACGTTCGCGAGGCCGCCGAGCTGGCGGTCTCGATGGCACCCGGACTGGTGGTGCTCGAGGGCAGCGGGGCCGCCGTCCCCCCCCTCCCCTGGGATGCGGGCGTGCTGGTCGTGCCCGCGACCGTGCCGGGAGAGTACCTCGGCGGCTACCTGGGTCCGTTCCGGCTGTTGCTATCGGACCTGGTCGTTGTTACCATGGCGAACAGCCCAGCCGGGCTCGAGAACGTCCCTACCCTCAGGTCCCACGTCCAGCGGTTGCGCGATGATGCCCGGCTCATCGTGACGGATTTCGAGCCACTGCCGCTCGGCGATGTGAGGGGCAAGGACGTGTTCTTCACCACGACGGCGCCGCAGGCGGTTGCCGCGAGGCAAGCCCAGATCCTGGAGCGGGCCGGCGGATGTCGCGTGGTGGGGTGGAGCGCCCGTTTGGCCGATCGGGCCGGGCTGGCGATGGACCTCGATGGCGCGGAGACCTACGAAGTGCTTCTCACGGAATTGAAGGCCGCGGCGGTCGACGTCGCGTGCGCCCGGGCGCTGGCCCGGGACGCGGAAGTGGTCTTCGTCGACAACCGGGCCGTCGTCGTCGAGGGTGACGAGGACCTGCCCGCCGCGATCGGGCAGACGATCGAGCTCGCTCTCGAGCGTTCGAGGCGCAGATGACCAAGGAACCGAAGAACCCCACCGTCCTGATCTCCGACCGGGAGCCCGGGCTGCCCTTCTCGAAGGGCCTCATGGCGTCCCAGGTGATGGTGACCGGGTTGTCGCCTTACCGGTCGTACCAGGTGGCCGAAGCCATCCAGGACCGGCTGGCCGAGCTCGGCCGCCCTTCGGTCACCAATGCGGAGCTCGGTGAGATCGCCCTCGGCGTGATCGAGGAGCTTGCGGGCGAGCGCTACGCGCAGAACTACCTGCGCTGGCAGGAGGTCGAGGCGCTTGACGTCCCGCTCGTGGTGCTGATCGGCGGGACCACCGGGGTGGGGAAGTCCACCCTCGCCACACAGCTCGCCACGCGCCTCGGCATCGTGCGCGTCGTCGCAACGGACGCGATCCGTGAGGTGATGCGCGCCGTGTTCTCGCGAGAGCTGATGCCCTCGTTGCATGCATCGTCGTTCGAGGCCGGGTCCGTGCTCCGGGAGCCACCCACGCGCGACGCGGTGATCGTCGGGTTCCGCGAGCAGACCGCGGCCGTGGCGGTCGGCGTGAACGCGCTCCTGGACCGGGCAGCGTTGGAAGGTACGCACCTGATCATCGAGGGGGCGCACGTCGTCCCGGGTTTCCTGGATCTCGAGGCTTGGGCGGATCGGATCCTCGCGGTGCCGGTGATCGTCACGGTGGAGGACGATGAGGTGCACCTGAGCCACTTCGCCGCCCGGGCAGCCGACCACGCCGGGCGCTCGGCCCAGCGGTACGCGGACGCGCTCGAGAACATCCGGCGGGTCCAGCGGTACATCAAGAGTCAGGCGCTGAGCCACGGAGTGCCCGTGATCCCCAACTACAGCTTCGACCGCGCGCTCGCGGCGGTCATCGACCTGGTGATGGAGCGGGCCACCGAGCACGCCACGGCGCACCGCGTGGGTGCCGGTGTCGAAGGAGGCACACGGTGAAGCTCTTCCTGGATACGGCGAACATCGACGAGATCCGAGAGATCAACCGCTGGGGGGTGCTGGGCGGCGTGACCACGAACCCGTCGCTCATCGCCAAGGAGTCGGACGACCCCGCACGCGTGTGGAAGGAGATCCTCGCGGAGGTCGAGGGGCCGATCTCGCTCGAGACCACGGAGCTCGAGGCGGACGCGATGTACGCGCAAGGAGTCGAGCTCGCGCAGATGGCCCCCAACGCCGTCGTGAAAGTCCCCATGACGCCGGACGGCCTGGCCGCCGGCAAGCGTCTGATGGCCGACGGCACCCGCATCAACGTGACGCTGGTGTTCAGCCCGGCGCAGGCGATCTTGGCGGCCGAGATCGGTGCCTACATCGTCTCGCCGTTCCTCGGCCGCCTGGACGACGTGGGCTCGGACGGTATGGAGGTGCTGCGGAACATCTGCGCCATCTACGAGGTTCAGGGGTACGAGACCAACGTGCTCGCCGCCTCGTTGCGGCACCCGATGCACGTGATCGAGTCGGCCCTCGCCGGAGCCCACATCGCCACGATGCCGTACGGCGTCTTCAAGCAGCTCGTGAAGCACCCTCTGACCGACATCGGTTTGGAGAAGTTCCTCCAGGACTGGAAGGCCCTCCAGGAGGGACTGGAGAAAGGAGCCTGAGTGGCCACCATGGACAAGGACACCCTCGAGGGCAAGGTCGCCGCCGAGCTGCACCAGCTCGCGACCGACCTCGGTATCGAGGGACACAAGGGATTGAAGAAGGCGGAGCTCGTCGACAAGCTCCTCGCCCACGACAACGGCGGGCAGGCGTCCACGCCTGCCCTCGCCGAGACCCGGCAGGTGGAATCGGCCCCCGCCGAGGCGCCTGCCGGCAACAACGGCGAGGCGCGGAACTTCCCCCGGCCGGACCGTGGACCTCGCCCGGATCGCTTCGAGCGCGAGGGTCGGGTCCAAGGCGGTCAGGGCCGCGACCGCGGGCAGAGCCGCGATCAGGGCGGCCGCGACCGCGACCAGACCCAGAACCGAGACCAGACCCAGAACCGCGACCAGACCCAGAACCGCGACCAGACCCAGAACCGCGACCGGGACGGCGGCGGACCGAGCCGCCGGCGTCCATCGCGCGAGGATCGCCGCCGGACCCGCGACGAGCGACGCCATCGCGAAGTAGAGATGCGCGAGGAGGAACTCCTGACCGCGCCGACGGCCACCGGCCTTCTCGACATCCTCCCGGAGGGCTACGGGTTCCTTCGGACCTCGGGGTACCTGCCCGGACCGCAGGACATCTACGTCTCGCTCTCGCAGGTGCGCCGCTTCCTGCTGCGCAAGGGCGACACGGTCACCGGCAAGGTCCGCCAGCCCAAGGAGAGCGAGAAGTACGCGGCGCTGCTTCATGTGGAGTCGGTGAACGGGATGGATCCCGAAGCCGCGAAGCAGCGGCCGGTGTTCGACAAGCTCACGCCGCTGTTCCCCCACGACCGCTTCCGTCTGGAGACCGGGCCGACGGACGTGACCGGCCGGATCGTCGACATGGTCGCGCCGATCGGCAAGGGTCAGCGCGGGATGGTCGTCTCGCCGCCGAAGGCGGGCAAGACGACCGTCCTGAAGAACATCGCGAACGGCATCATCAACTCGAGCCCCGACACCCACCTGATCGTGCTGCTCGTCGATGAACGGCCCGAGGAGGTCACGGACTGGCAGCGCACGGTCCAGCCGGCTGAGGTCGTGTACTCGACCTTCGACAAGCCGCCGGACCAGCACATCCAGGTGACCGAGCTGGTGCTCGAGCGTTCGAAGCGGCTCGCCGAGATGGGTCAGGACGTCGCGATCATCCTCGACTCGATCACGCGCCTCGCACGGGCCTACAACCTGGCGGCGCCGGCTTCGGGCAAGATCTTGTCGGGCGGCATCGACTCGACCGCGTTGTACCCGCCCCGCCGGTTCTTCGGCGCGGCGCGCAACATCGAGGAAGGCGGGTCGGTGACCATCATCGCCAGCGCCCTCGTCGAGACCGGCTCGCGGATGGACGAGGGCATCTTCGAGGAGTTCAAGGGCACCGGGAACATGGAGCTCCGCCTGGATCGCCAGCTCGCCGAGAAGCGCATCTTCCCGGCGATCAACGTGGAGGCGTCGGGCACACGTAAGGAGGAGCTGCTCATGCCCACCGAGGAGCTGGCGCTGGTATGGCGCCTGCGCCGTGTGCTCCACGCCCTGGAGCCGGGTGCGGCCCTGGAGCTGCTCACCGACAAGATCCGTGCCACCAAGTCCAACGAGCAGTTCCTGAAGGAGATCGCGAAGGCCCCGTCGTAAGTAAGCTGGAACACCGAAGACACGAGGAGAGCGCGCATCATGAAGCAGGCCATCCACCCCGAGTACGTGGTCGCCACCGTCCACTGCTCATGCGGCAACACGTTCCAGACCCGGAGCACGCGGAAGGAGCTCCGCGTGGAGATCTGCTCCAACTGCCACCCCTTCTACACGGGCAAGCAGAAGCTCGTGGACGCGGGGGGCAGGGTCGAGCGGTTCCAGCGCCGCTACGCGAAGCAGCAGGCCGCGCAGGAGGCCGCCGCGCCCGCCGCACCTGCGACCGAGGCGGCGACCCCGGCCGATTCCGAGCAGGCCTGAGCTCGTCCCGGATGCCCGATCGGGAACGCCCGAAGAACCACTTCTACGGCGGCCAGGCCGTCGTCGAGGGCGTGATGATGCGGGGCCGCGACGTCTGGGCGATCGCCGTGCGCCGGCCGGAGGGCAGCGTGCACATCGAGTCGCACGACATCGACTCGGTGGCCAAGCGGCACCCGATCTTGGCCAAGCCGTTCCTGCGGGGCGTGATCGCGCTCGGACAGGCCCTCGCGATCGGGTTCCGCGCGCTCACGATCTCGGCCCGGGAGTCCGCCCCGGAGGAGGAGCGACTGTCCTCGCGCCAGATGGCGCTGTCGATGGTGATCGCCGTCGTGATCTTCCTGGGGTTGTTCATCGTGGTCCCGGCGGTCACGTTCCGCTGGGTCGGCCGGCAGGTGGACTCGAGCATCCTGGTGAACGCGCTCGAGGGCGTCTTCCGCGTCTGCCTGTTCCTCGCCTACCTGCTCGTGATCGGGCGCACCAAGGACATCCGCCGGGTGTTCGCCTACCACGGCGCCGAGCACAAGACGATCGCCGCGTTCGAGCACGACGAAATGCTCTCGCCCGAGAACGTCGATAAGTACTCCACCCTGCACGTGCGGTGCGGCACGAACTTCCTGCTCCTCGTCATGGTCATCACGATCTTCGTGTTCGCGCTCTTCGGGAACCCGGGCCTGTGGTGGCGGATCGGCTCGCGGATCCTCGCGATCCCGGTGATCGCCGGCATCGCTTTCGAGCTCCTGCGCCTCGGTGCCCGGTTCCCCGACTCGGCGTTCATGCGGATCGTGATGACGCCGGGCCTGTGGCTGCAGAAGATCACGACGCAGCCGCCGGACCGCGATCAGGTGGAGGTCGCGATCGCCTCGTTCAACGAGGTCCTGCGGCGCGAGGCCGAGCTCAAGGGCGCCGAGGCCTGACGACGGGTCCGGGCGAGGGTGCTTGCATCCGCGCCTCACGCGTGTAGCTTCGTGCCCCACCCCCGAGTCGTGGAGGAGGCTTCCCCCTTGTCCGCCACCGAGCTGGATCTGCCGGTCCTCATGTCCGCCGACCAGATCCGCCGCCGAGAGTTCGTCACGATCCGGCGGGGATACGACCCCGACCAGGTCCGCGACTACCTCGAACAGCTGGCCGACCAGGTCGAGCAGATGCAATCGCTCGTGCGTGAGGCGCGCATGCAGGCCGGCGCCGCCCAGCGGGCCCAGGCGCAGCCCCGGATCGACCCGTATGAGGAGCTCGCCGCCCGGGTGGCGAACGTGATCCGCTCGGCGGACGAAGCCGCGGACCGGATCCGACGTGACGCGACCACCGACGCCGATCGCCAGGTGACGGAGGCTCGGACCGACGCGGACCGGATCCGCTCGGACGCGCAGACCAGGGCCGCGGAGGCGCGGGCAGCCGCGGAGCGAACCCTCGTGGAGGCGCGCGAGCGCGCCGACCGCGCGATCTCGGGTCTGTCCTCGCGCAGGGACACGTTGGTGGACCAGCTCTCCGGCATGCAGGAGCGGCTCCTGGGTGTCGCTCGCGAGCTCGAGCGGACGATCGAGGTCCGCGGCGAGGAGCCCGAGACGGAGCCGCCGATCGTCATCGGGGATGCGACGCAGATGCCCGAGCCGGGGGCGGGGTCCGTCTGGGCGATGCCCGCCGCGCCCGGGACGCCGCCCGCGCCGCCCTCCGAGGAGCTGTGGGAGGGAACCGAGGCTGTGCAGCTCGAGGTGCCGGACATCCCGCTGTTCGACCTCGACTGGGGCGACGAGGGGGACGACGAGCAGCCCGGCTGACGCCGCGCCGACGGTCCGATCGCCCGGGCCACCTGCGATGATCGGTGGATGGACCTCGACGCTCGGCTCGCGGAGGTCGAGGCGCGTTTCGAACACGTGCAGGCCGAGATGGCCTCACCCGGCGTCGCCTCAGACCCCGATCGCCTCCGGCGGCTCGGGAAGGACTTCTCCGAGCTGCAGGAGATCGTCGCGCCCTACCGCGAGTACCGAGAGGCGCGTCGCCAGGCCGAGGAGGCTCGTGCGCTGGCCAAAGGCGAGGCCGAACCCGAGATGGCGCAGTACCTCCGCGAGGAGGCCGAGACGGCCGAGGCCAAGGCCGCGGAGCTCTCCGCGAAGCTGGAGCAGCTCCTCGTTCCGAAGGATCCGAACGACGACAAGAACGTCGTCATAGAGATCCGTGCGGGCGCGGGCGGGCAGGAGGCGGCGCTGTGGGCGGGCGAGCTGCTCGAGCTCTATCGCCAGTACGCCGAGCGCCGGAAGTGGAAGACCGACGTGCTGTCCGCCTCCCCGAGCGATCTCGGCGGCTTCAAGGAGGCCGTGCTCGAGGTCCGCGGTCCCGGGGCCTACTCTCGGCTGAAGCACGAGTCGGGCGTGCACCGCGTGCAGCGCGTCCCGGTCACCGAGTCCAGCGGCCGGATCCACACATCCACCGCGACGGTCGCCGTGCTTCCCGAGGCCGAGGAGGTCGAGGTCGACGTCCGACCCGACGACCTCGAGCTCCAGGTCTTCCGGTCGTCGGGTCCCGGCGGTCAGTCGGTGAACACGACGGACTCGGCCGTTCGGATCACGCACAAGCCCAGCGGGATCGTGGTGACGAGCCAGGAGGAGCGCTCCCAGCTGCAGAACCGGGAGAAGGCGATGCGGTACCTGCGGGCGCGACTCCTCCAACGCGCCCAGGACGAGGCGCATACGAAGGAAGCGGCCTCGAGGCGCTCGCAGGTGGGCACGGGTGAGCGCTCCGAGAAGATCCGCACGTACAACTTCCCGGAGGGCCGCGTCACCGACCATCGCGTGAAGCTGACGGACCATCAGCTCCAGGACGTGCTCGCGGGCGACATCGACGGCTTCGTCGACGCGCTCCTCGCGGCCGAGCGCGCCCGCCAGCTCTCGGGCGAAGACGAGGGCTGAGTCCGTGCGACCCACCGAGGTGCTCCGCCGAGCGGCCACCTACCTCGAGCGTCACGGCGTGGAGAGCCCCGAGGTCTCCGCCGAGATCCTCCTGATGCACGTGCTCGACACCGACCGCGCAGGTCTCCATACCCGCACCGATGGGCTGGACGCGCGCGAGGCCAGGATGTTCGGTCGCGCGTTGTGCCAGCGCTGCGTGGGGACCCCGCTGCAGCATCTGACGGGGGAGCAGGAGTTCCGGCGGCTTACGCTCGAGGTGCGCCCCGGCATCTTCGTCCCTCGGCCCGAGACCGAGGTGCTCGTGGGGCTCGCGCTCGACGCGCTCGGCGACGCGGAAGACCCAGTGGTAGTTGACGTCGGCACCGGCACGGGAGCGATCGCCCTCGCCATCAAGGACGAGCGACCCGACGCGACCGTCCTCGCCACCGACCTGGCTCCCGAGGCCGTCGAGCTCGCGCGCGCCAACGCCGAACGGCTCGGGCTCGACGTGACGGTCTTTCGGGGCGACCTGCTCGACCCGTTGCCGGAGGATCTCCGCGGCTGGGTGGATCTGGTCGTCTCGAATCCGCCCTACGTCGGCGTCGAGGAGTTCGAGGGCCTGCCCCCGGAGGTGCTCGCCGACCCCGAGCTCTCCCTGATCGGCGGGCCCGAGGTGCACGAGCGTGTAGCCGCCGCGGCTCTCCGATGGCTCCGCGACGGGGGCGTCCTGGCGCTGGAGATCGGCGCGACCCAAGGCGAGGTTGTCGCCCGCGCTCTCGGGCGCTCCTTCATGGACGTACGCGTCGAGCCGGACCTGGCCGGGCGCGACCGCGTCGTGATCGCCCGGGCGCCGTGAGTCCGCCGTCCCGTGCGAGCGGGGACCCGATCGAGGACGCCGCCCGCGCGGCGCTCGTCGGCGACCTCATCGTCTTCCCGACGGACACCGTCTACGGGCTCGGGACCCGGCCCGACGATCCGGCGGCCACCGCTCGCCTGTTCGAGGCGAAGTCCCGACCTCGAGACCTGGAGCTGCCGGTCCTCGTCCCCACCGCTGCATCGGCGCGCGAGCTGGCGGTGTTCGACGACCGCGCGGAGTCGCTCGCGGCGAGGTTCTGGGCCGGGCCGCTGACGCTCGTTCTCCCGCGCTCGGAGGCCAGCCGCGGGTTCGCGCTCGGGGGCGATCCCGGCACGATCGGCCTGCGGATCCCCCGCCACCCGCTCGCGCTCGCGCTCCTCGCACGGACGGGCCCGCTCGCCGTCACGAGCGCGAACCGCAGCGGCGAACCCACGCCCGCCACGTGCCTTGAGATCGCCGAGGTGTTCGGCGAACGGGTCGCCGTGATGTTGTGCGCCGAAGAGGACGCGGCCGGCCCGCCCTCGACCGTGGTCGATCTGACCGGGGTCGAACCCCGGGTCCTCCGAGCCGGTGCGGTCGCCGAACGTGCGGTGCTGGAGGCGCTCGCCGCATCCGGAGTCGCCCGGAGGCCGGTGTAGACTCCCGGTTCCCATGGGCTCCATCCTGGTCGTCTGCACGGGGAACATCTGTCGCTCGCCGGTCGCCGAGGGGTTCCTGCGCCGAGAGCTCCGCGCGCGGTTGGGGACCGAGGCTCCCGAGGTCGCGTCGTCCGGCACCGCCGGATGGGAGGGCTCGGCCGCGAGTCCCGATTCGGTCACGGCCGCGGCCGAGCACGGCGTCGACATCTCGACGCACGTCGCGCGGTTGCTGAGGACCGAGCAGCTCCGGGAGGCGAGCGTGGTCATCGCGATGGCGAGCGAGCACAGCGATGCGGTCGCGGCCCTCGTGCCGGAAGCGGCGGCCAAGACGTTCACCCTGAAGGAGCTCGTCCGGCTGCTCGAGACTCTGCCAGCCCCGGCTGCGTTGGAGCCCGACGGGATGCTGGCAGCTCGCGTCGTCGAGGCTGACGCCCTGCGGGGGAGCGGTTTCCAGGGCAACCCGAACGACGAGGACATCTCCGACCCGCTCGGCATGCCGCTCGAGGCGTACCGGGCGATCGCATGGGAGCTCGAGGGTTGGTGCGCGCGACTGGCGGACGGGCTCGTCGGCCGGGCGCCCGCCCGAGCCGGCGCCGGCGCCGGGGAGGAGGAGTGACGTGCGCATCGCGATGGGCTGCGACCACGCGGGGTATCCGTTGAAGGAGACGCTCAAGGCGTTCCTCTCCGAGAGCGGGCACGAGGTCGTCGACTTGGGCACGGACTCCGAGGAGATGGTGGACTACCCGGACTTCTGCGCCGCCGCCGGGCGCGCCGTCGTCGACGGGACGGCCGACCGTGGGATCGTGCTGGGAGGTTCGGGACAGGGAGAGCAGCTCGCGGCGAACAAGGTGCACGGCGTGCGGGCGGCGCTCTGCAACGACCTCCATCTCGCCGAGCTGTCGCGTCGGCATAACGACGCGAACGTCCTGGCGATCGGCGGGCGGATCGTCGCGAATGAGCTCGCGAAGGAGATCGTGACGCTGTGGCTTGCCACGCCGTTCGACGGCGGACGCCACGAGGTACGACTGAAGCAGGTCGCCGAGATCGAACGAGGAGAACGCTGATGCCCGGGAAGGACGATCGGTCAGGACCCAAGGACTTCGTCGCCGACTGGGACGCGCTGCAGGCCACCGACCCGGAGGTCGCCGACGCGATCGCCGGCGAGCTGGACCGCGAGCGCTCCACGCTGCGGCTCATCGCCTCGGAGAACTACGCGAGCCCGGCGGTGCTCGCGGCGCTCGCCTCGACGATGAACAACAAGTACGCCGAGGGCTACCCGGGGCGCCGCTACTACGGCGGATGCCAGTTCGTGGACGTCACCGAGACCCTGGCGATCGAGCGGGCGAAGGAGCTGTTCGGCGCCGACCACGCGAACGTGCAGCCGCACGCCGGGGCGCAGGCGAACATGGCCGTGTTCGGGGCCTTCCTCGAGCCGCGGTCGGACGACAAGGTGCTCGGGCTCGTGCTGGCGCACGGCGGTCATCTGACGCACGGGTCGCCCGTGAACGTGTCGGGCATGTGGTTCGACTTCATCGGCTACGAGGTCGATCGCGAGACCGAGCAGCTCGACTACGACCGGATCCGCGCCCTCGCGAAGGAGCACCGCCCGAAGGTCGTCCTTGCGGGCTACACGGCGTACCCCCGGGCGATCGACTGGGAGGCGTTCCGGGGGATCGCCGACGAGGTCGGCGCGATCCTGTGGGTGGACGCCTCGCACTTCATCGGCCTGTGCGCCGGGGGCGCATACCCGAGCCCCGTGCCGTTCGCCGACGTCGTGACCTTCACCACGCACAAGACGCTCCGAGGGCCCCGCGGGGCGATCATCCTGTGCCGCGAGGAGCATGCGAAGGCGATCGACAAGGCGGTGTTCCCCATGATGCAGGGCGGGCCGCTGGAGCACGTGATCGCCGCGAAGGCCGTCTGCCTGAAGGAAGCGATGGGCCCGGACTTCGCCGACTACGCGGCCCGCGTCGTGCGGACCGCGCGGTCCCTGGCTCAGGGCCTCGCGGACGAGGGCGTGCGGATCGTGTCGGGTGGAACGGACTCCCACCTCGTGCTGTGCGACCTGCGGCCGCTCGGCGTGAGCGGCAAGGAGGCCGAGGCCGTCTGCGACGAGATCGGCGTGGCGATCAACAAGAACGGGATCCCGTTCGACCCGATGCCGCCGCTCAACCCGTCGGGCATCCGCGTGGGGACGCCGGGTCCGGCGACCCTAGGGATGGACGAGCCCGAGATGAAGGAGGTCGCCAGCATCGTGGGCGATGCCCTGCGTGCTCCGGTCGACGGAGAGGTAAAGGACAGGTGCCGGTCGCGCGTCGCCGAGCTCGTAGGGCGGTTCCCCGCGTACCCGGGCTGAGCGCCGTCCGGTAGCATCGCCGCGAGAGCCTGTGCTTTCCTACCTCGCCATCTTCGCGGCCGCTGCCGTGGCGACCTTCCTGGCCACGCCGCTCGTTCGGTGGCTGTCGCTCCATCTCGGCTGGATCGACCGACCCTCGGACCGCAAGGTGCACCCGAAGCCGACACCCACGGTCGGCGGCCTCGCGATCTACCTGGGGGTGCTCGCCGGCCTGCTCGTGGGTCGCGTCCTCCCGTTCCTATCCGGGCTGTACGAGAGCTCGTCTGACCTGGATGCTGCCGTCGTCGGGGCGACGGCGGTCGTGCTGCTCGGCGTCGTCGACGACACGCGTGGCGTGTCGGCGATCGGGAAGCTGGCGGGTCAGGTCCTCGTCGCGGGCGTGCTGGTCCTGATCGGGGTCCAGCTCCTGTTCTTCCCCTTCCCGGGCCAGGGCGTGCTCTCCCTGTCGCCGGATCTCGCCGTCCCGATCACGGTCCTGTGGATCGTGGCCCTCATGAACGCCGTGAATCTGATCGACGGGCTCGACGGACTGGCGGCCGGGATGGTGGCCATCGCGGCGATCGCATTCTTCGCCTACATGTTCCGGGGCCCCGACGGGGCCATCGACGCCTCGACCGCCGCCCTCCTGTCCGCCGTCGTCGCCGGCTCGGCGCTCGGGTTCCTGCCGTGGAACTTCCACCCGGCGAAGATCTTCATGGGCGATTCGGGCGCGCTGCTCCTGGGCACGATGATGGCGATCGCCACGGTGTCCGGTGTGGGACGCCAGCTCGAGGGTCCGAGCGGCGGCGACCTGGCCGTGATCGCGATCCCGGTGGCGGTCCCGCTGCTCGTCCTGGCGGTGCCCCTGCTCGACGTCGTGCTCGCCATCAGACGCCGGATGCGCAGGAAGATCGGCATCGCCCACGCCGACAAGGAGCACATCCACCACCGGCTGATGGACATCGGCCACTCGCACCGCCAGGCCGTCCTGCTGATGTACCTGTGGAGCGCGCTGATCTCCCTCTGCGCCCTGGCGGTCGCGTTCGTGGACGGGCGGGTGCTCGTGGCGGCGATCGTGACCGTCGCCGTCTTCATCGCGACCGTCCTGCCTCGGCTGATCCGCGACCGGACCCCGCACGGGAGCGACCGGGAAGCGTCCGACGGCAACGGGAGTGCGCCGGTGCCGACGGCCTCGCCCCGTTCGGGCGGGGCGCACCGGGCGGGACGCCCCGCTCGACGCCGAGCCCCTGGACGCGCGCCCGCCGCCCGGGGCGATCGCGATGGGCCACCGGAACCACGCCCCGCGGATCACGTCTGAGGAGATGCGCTCCGGCGCATCGGTCGATGGTCCAGGGTGGAGCGTTCCCGGCTCATCCCCGAGCCTTGTCCAGGCCGTACAAGTTGGGGGAGGATCCTCGTCCCACCCGTGCGACGCAGCCTGCGGGGGATCGGGGTGATGATCGCGGCGGTCCTGGGGCATAATCGGCCTTGAACGCCGTTCAGCACGCGGGACAAGGGGGCAGGGTGCCGGAGGTCGATGTCCGACTGGAGCGCGTCACCAAGGACTTCGGCGAGATGGTCGCGGTCGACGACCTGTCCCTGGACATCGCGGTCGGTGAGTTCTTCAGCATGCTCGGGCCCTCCGGCTGCGGCAAGACGACCACCCTGCGGATGATCGGCGGGTTCGAGGAGCCCACGCGCGGTACGGTGTACCTCGGCGGCCGCGACGTGACCGACCTCCCCCCGTACAAGCGCGACGTGAACACGGTCTTCCAGTCGTACGCGCTCTTCCCGCACCTCAACGTCTTCGAGAACGTCGCGTTCGGCCTCCGCCGGCGGAGCGTGCCATCGGGCGAGATCACGACCCGGGTCGAGGAGACGCTCCGTCTCGTCGATCTTGTCGGCTTCGAGAAGCGCAAGCCGTCGCAGATGTCCGGTGGGCAGCAGCAGCGGGTCGCCCTGGCCCGCGCGCTCGTGAACCACCCGAAGGTCCTCCTGCTCGACGAGCCGCTGGGTGCGCTCGACCTGAAGCTCCGCAAACAGATGCAGCTCGAGCTCAAGCGCATCCAGCAGGAGGTCGGCATCACGTTCATCTACGTGACGCACGACCAGGAGGAGGCCATGACGATGTCCAACCGTCTGGCCGTCATGCGGCACGGGAAGATCGAGCAGATCGGCCCGCCCGAGGATGTGTACGAGAGCCCCCAGACCGAGTTCGTGGCCGGCTTCCTCGGGGCCTCGAACCTGCTGGCGGGGGAGATGAAGGATCCGTCGAACGGCACCTCGACGGTGCTGCTCACGGGCGGTGACGTGGTGAACGTCCCGTCCGATCGCGCGCCGTTCCGGCCCGGGTCCGAGGTGAAGGTCGGCGTCCGGCCGGAGAAGATCACGATCGAGCCCGAGAACGGTTCGGAGCCCGCGTCCGGATGGAACGGCGTCAGTGGGCTCCTACGGATGGCCACCTATATCGGTGTGAGCCATCAGTACAAGGTCGAGGGTCCCGGCGGTGCGGAGCTCACCGTCTGGGTCCAGAACTTCGGCTCGAAACCTGTGCCGCGGCCCGGCGAGCGGGTCCGGCTTTCCTGGCCGTGGGAGCACACGTTCGCGGTGCTCCCCCAGGAGGACCTGATCATGGAGGAGGAACAGCTATGAGCGAGCGCGACGACCGGTCCATGGTCGATCAGACGCTGCAACGGGCGATGGGCAACCGGCTCACGCGGCGCAGCGTCCTGAAGGGTGCGGGGATGGGCGTCGCGGGCGCGAGCCTCGCGTCGTTCCTCGCGGCCTGCGGGGGTGGCGGCAACGGCGACGAAGCGCCCGATCCCTCCACCATATTCAGCGGCGAGGCGGGGAGCACGATCGAGTTCGCCAACTGGCCGCTGTACATCGACCAGTCGAAGAACAAGGACGGCGAGGTCTTCCACCCCTCGCTGAAGGAGTTCGAGGACGAGACGGGGATCGCCGTCAACTACCAGGCGATCATCCAGTCCAACGAGGAGTTCTTCGGCAAGCTGCGTCCCGAGCTGCAGGCCGGCACGCAGGACGACTGGGACATCATCGTCATCACGAACGGACGCCAGTTCAACGTGCTCACCGGCAACAACTGGGTCTACCAGCTGCCGGCGGACCAGCGTCCGGACTTCGACGAGAACGCCACCCCGTTCGCCAAGGACCCGTCGTACGACCCCGACAACACGTACTCGATGCCCTGGCAGGGCGGGTTCACCGGCATCGCCTGGGACACCACGAAGGTGAATGGCGACATCACGAAGTTGGACGACCTGGCCGATCCGGACAAGGTCGGCCGGGACAGCGTGGGCATGCTGACCTCCGACATGCCGGACTTCGTGATGATCAACCTCGGGATCGAGCCGGAGAGCTCGGGACCCGAGGAATGGCGGGAGGCGGCCGCCTGGCTCCAGATGCAGAAGGACTCGGGGACCGTGCGCCAGTACTACGACCAGGGCTACATCGACGATTTCGTCGCGGGCAACACGACCGTGAGCATGGCCTGGTCGGGCGACGTCCTCTACTACAAGCTCTGGGCCGGCTACTCGGACTTCGAGTTCGTGGTCCCGGAGACCGGCGGCGTGCTTTGGCAGGACAACATGCTGGTCCCCGTCGGCGCGCCGAACGCACCCGGCGCGATGCAGCTCATGAACTTCGTCTACAAGCCGAAGATCGCGACGATGATCACCGAGTGGGTGCTATACCTATCGCCCGCGCTGGGCGTCCAGGAGCGGATCGTGGCCGACGCCGACGCGGCCGTCGAGGACGGGTACAAGGGCTACGCCGCGAAGCTCTACCTGACGGCGGAGAACGAGTACGCCTTCCCGAGCGACTCCCTGCTGTCCCGAACGAAGTTCGGCACCAATATCACGACGGACGAGGCTGCCGAGGAGTACGACAACATCTTCCTGCCCATCTCGCAGGGCTGACCGAGACCGGCGGCCTCGGATGGCGGCGGAGGGAGCGAGCGTCGGGGAGGCGGCGCCGGGGGGACGAAGGCAGGGCCGACGAAGGCGGCTCGTGCCGTACTACCTCCTGGCTCCCGGGGGGCTGTACCTCGCGGTCTTCCTGATCCTGCCCCTGCTCCTCCTCGTCTACACGTCGCTGCAGTCGGGCGGGGCGTTCTCGGGCGACTTCGCGTTCACCTGGGACTTCGCCAATTACACGGAGCAGGTCACCGAGTACCAGGAACAGTTCCTCCGCTCGGTCGTCTTCGCCGGGCTGACCACGGCCGCGGCGCTGCTGCTCGCCTACCCGATGACGTACTGGATCGCGTTCTACGGCGGGCGATGGAAGTCCTCGCTCCTGTTGCTGATCCTGCTGCCGTTCTTCGTCTCCTACGTGATCCGAACGATCCAGTGGAAGTTCCTCCTCGGCGCCAACGGGCTGGTCTTCGGGCCGCTGAAGGACATCGGGCTCCTGTCGGACAACTTCGACGTCCTGGCCACCCCGTTCGCGGTCGTGGCGGGGATGACCTACAGCTACCTGCCGTTCACGGCGCTGCCGCTGTACGTGGCGCTCGAGCGGATCGACCCGCGGCTGGTCGAGGCGGCCAAGGACCTGTACTCCAGCCGCTGGGAGGCGTTCCGGCACGTCGTGTGGCCGCTGTCGCTGCCCGGCGTGTTCGCGGCGTTCCTGCTCACGTTCGTGCCGGCCACCGGCGACTACGTGAACTCGGCGATCCTCGGAGGCACCGGCACCACGATGATCGGCAACATCATCCAGACGAAGTTCCTGACCGAGCTGAACTACCCGGAGGCGGCCGCGCTCTCCGTGATGCTGATGCTCGCGATGCTGATCCTGGCCACGGTGTACGCGAAGATCCTGGGGACCGAGGACTCGGCGCTGGCCGCGGGGGCGACGGGAGGATGAGCGCCGTCTCGACCCCTTCGGCGCCGGCGAGGCCCGCGAAGTCGGAGGCGCCGCTGCGCCGGCCGGCGAAACGCTGGACGCGGTTCATCCTGCCCGGCTTCACGTGGCTGATGATCCTGTACCTCGCCCTGCCGATCTTCGTGATGATCCTCTACAGCTTCAACGCGGTGCCCACCGAGCCCGTGCGGCAGACGCCGAGGTTCTGGGGCTTCACCCTGGAATGGTGGCGAAACATGTTCGACATCCCCGGGCTGAGCGAGGCCCTGTCGAACTCGCTGAAGATCGCGCCGGTCAGCGCGGCCGTCGCGACGGGGATCGGGACGCTGCTGGGGCTCGCGCTCGGTCGGTACCGGTTCCGCGGCAAGATCCCCTCGAACTTCATCATCTTCATCGCGATCGCCGTGCCCGAGATCGTCCTCGGCTCCTCGCTGCTCTCGCTGTTCGTGCAGACCCAGGCCCTCCCGATCGGTTTCACCACGATCCTGCTGTCCCATATCGGGTTCAGCATCCCGTTCGTCGCCGTGACGGTCCGGGCGCGGGTCCAGGGTCTGGACCGCTCGCTCGAGGACGCCGCGCAGGACCTGTTCGCGAGCCCCGTCACCGCGTTCTTCAAGGTGACGCTCCCGCTGATCGCGCCCGCGATCCTGTCCGGCTTCCTGCTCGCGTTCGTGCTGTCGCTGGACGACTTCGTGATCACGAACTTCGTGTCAGGGTCCACGCTGACCTTCCCCGTCTGGGTGTTCGGCGCCACGCGGATCGGGCTGCCGCCGCAGGTGAACGTGATGGGGACGCTGCTGTTCTCCGCGGGGATCCTCGCCGCGGTCGTCAACGTGGTCGTTCAGCGCCGTCGCGCCCGCACATGACCGGCGGGCGTTACGGCCGCCGCGAGTTCCTGCGGCGAGCGGGGGTGGGGGCGGGCGCCCTCGGGATCGGCGGCCTGCTCGCCGCCTGTGGCACCGAGGAGCCGGGCGGCGCGTTCGGCGCCGAGCCGGCCGGGATCTTGAACTTCGCGAACTGGCCCCTGTACATCGACAAGGAGCGCCGGGCCGATGGGACGGCGTTCCGGCCGTCGCTCGAGGCCTTCACGCGGCAGACCGGCATCCAGGTCAACTACCGCGAGGTGATCCCCGACGCCGACGTCTTCTTCCAGCAGATCGAGCCCTACCTCGCGGCCGGCGAGCCGACGGGCTGGGACATCATCGTGATCACGAACGGCATCACGATGACGAAGATGGTGAACCTCGGCTACCTCGTCGAACTCCCCGTGGAGCGGCGGCCGAACTTCGATCGGTACGCGGGGGAGTTCGTGAAGGACCCGCCGTACGATCCGCGGAACCGCTTCACGATGGCCTGGCAATCCGGGATCACCGGTATCGCGTACGACCCCGACAAGACCGGTCGTGAGGTCACGAGCCTCGCGGACCTGTTCAGCGACGAGTTCCGCGGTCAGGTTGGCATGTTCGGCGACATCGTGGACATGCCGAACCTGGCCCTGCTGGCCCTCGGCGTGGCGCCCGAGGTGTCCACCGAGGCGGACTGGGAGGCCGCCGCCGACCTGCTCGTAGACCAGCGCGACTCGGGCGTGTTGTCCGGCTACTACCAGTCGAACTACATCCCGGCCCTCAAGCGCGAGGACCTGGCGATCACGATGGCGTGGTCGGGGGACATCTTCGCGGCCAAGCTCCTCAAGGACCTGCCCGAGCGCGTCGAGTTCCGCGTCCCCGACGAGGGCGCGCTGCTGTGGACGGACGCGATGTGCATCCCGAAGGGAGCGGCCCACCTGGCGGACGCGATGACGTACATGGACTACGTGTACCAACCGGAGACGGCCGCGCAGATCGCGCAGTACGTGAACTACATCACCCCCGTCCCGGAGGCCCAGCCCGAGATCGTCCGCCTCGCCGAGCAGGCCGAGGACGAGGAGGAGCGCGAACGCCTCCTGGCGGTGGCCGAGAGCCCGCTCGTGTTCCTCACCGACGACGTCGGGGACCAGCTCCACGCCTACCGCGAGCTCGCGAGCGACGAGGAGGCCGCGGTGTGGGACCAGATCTTCCGGCCGGTCTTCCAGGCATGAGAGGGAGCCGCGACCTGTCCCCGCGCGGGGGCCCGCGGGATTTGTGAATCCTTTCACAAGCTCGGGCCGATAGCGGCTCTGACCTGGGGAAACACCCCTCCGCGAACTTTGACGTGCCCGAGACCGCGCGGATATACTTGCGCGCCCATGCCCCTGCAGGAGCGCAACTCCGCCTGGTCCGGCATGGGAACGGGATGGTCGATCACCGCGACGATGATCGGGGGGATCGCCGCCTGGGGCGGCCTCGGGTACCTCGCCGATCGGCTGCTCGCTTCGGCGCACGTGTTCACGGTGCTCGGGATGCTGATCGGGGCCGCGGGGGCGATCTACATCGTCTACCTGCGCCATGGCAGGGAGGACGGGTAGCGGTGGAGCCAGAGCGGGAGCTGATCCGGCGCGCGCTGCCCTATCTCGTGCCCGCCGCGGTGATCGCCTTCGTGGCCGGGTCCCTCGTCATCGATCCGGACGCCGGCTGGTCCGCCGCCTTCGGCGTCGCCGTCGTCTTCGCGAACTTCGCCGCCCATGGGCTCTCGCTCGCGTGGGCGGCGCGCATCTCGCCCGCGGTCGTGTTCGCCGTCGCGATGGGCGGCTTCGTGGTCCGGCTCGGCGCGATCGTGCTCGTCATGGTGCTGCTGCGGCAGCTTGCGTGGTTCTCGACCGGGGCGTTCATCGCCGGGCTCGTACCGACGACGATCGCGCTGCTGGTCGCGGAGATGAAGATGCTCTCCGGGCGCATGCAGGTGGATCTGTGGACCTTCCCGGCCGGCCAGCGCGAGGGGACTCGATGAACGGGGCGACCCTGGCCGGCGTCCTCGCCGAGTTCCATCCGCCCACCACCAAGGACTTCGTGTGGGGATGCTGGGGGCCATCGCTCCGGGTCGGCGGCCTCACGTTCTGCATGAACTTCATCAACTTCCTGGTGCTGCTGGGCTTCCTCTCGTTCCTGGCCTTCTTCTACTTCTCGTTCCGCAAGCCACGGGTGGTGCCCGGCAAGATGCAGAGCCTGGTGGAGCTCGGGATCCAGTTCGTGCGGGAGAACATCGCCATGCCGATGCTCGGTCCCGACAGCGCTCGTTTCATGCCGTTGCTCGCCACGCTGTTCTTCGCGATCTTCTTCTGGAACATCTTCGAGGTGGCGCCCGGGATCAACTTCTCCTCGAACAGCCGGATCGCGTTCCCGCTGGTCATGGCCCTGACCGTGTGGGTCGTCTACAACACGGTGGGGATCGCCAAGCACGGGTTCGGCGGGTACATGAAGCACGTCCTGCTGCCGCCCGGCGCGCCGGCGGCGCTCTACCCCCTGCTGGTGCCGATCGAGTTCGTCACCCAGATCGTCATCCGGCCGATCACCCTGTCGGTCCGACTCTGGGCCAACTTCCTCGCGGGTCACTTCCTGCTGGCGGTGTTCTTCCTGGGCACGATCGCGATGCTCCAGGGAGGGCTGCTCGCGGTCGTGGCACCGTTCTCGTTCGCGATCGGCGTGATCCTCGTGGGGTTCGAGGTGTTCGTGTCGATCCTGCAGGCCTTCATCTTCTCCATCCTGACCGCCTCGTACATCGGCGGCGCGATGGCCGAGGAACACTGACAAGGAGGGGTTGGGATGCTGCGTTTGCTTGCCCAGGTCACCGGTGACCTCGAGGCGATCAAGACCGTGGGCCGGGGCCTCGTGATCGGCCTCGCCGCGATCGGCCCGGGCATCGGCCTGGGCGTCCTGATCGGCAAGTCGGTCGAGGCGATGGCCCGCCAGCCCGAGTACGCCGGTCAGGTCCGCGCGACGATGTTCATCGGCATCGGCCTGATCGAGGCGCTCGCGCTGTTCGGCATCGCGTTCTCGTTCATCATCTAGCGGAGAGGGGCCCGAACGGTGCTTGCAACCATCCTCACCCTCCTCGCGCAGGCCGAGGAGGCCGTCGAGGAAGAGGTCAACGACGCGGCCGACCTGTATCCCCACTGGGAGGAGCTGGTCGTCGGCGCGCTGGCGTTCGCGATCTTGTTCTTCTTCATGTGGAAGTGGGTCCTGCCGCGCGTGAACGCCCTGCTCGAGGAGCGCCGCCAGAAGATCCAGGGCGAGCTCGAGAACGCGGAGCAGACCCGCCGGAAGGCCGAGGAGGAGCTGGCCGAGTACCGGGAGCAGCTCGCGAACGCGCGCGAGGAGTCCAACCGGATCATCGAGGAGGCGCGCAAGACCGCCGACCAGCTCCGGAAAGACCTCCAGGCCCGCGCGGAGGAGGAGGCGGGGGCGATCGTCGCCCGCGCGCAGGAGGAGATCCGCGCCGAGCGCGACCGCGTCTTCGAGGAGCTGCGGGCGCAAGTGGGCGAGATCGCCGTCGAGCTGGCCGGCCGGGTCGTCGGGAGCTCGCTCGACCCGAGCGCCCACCAGCGTCTGATCGACGAGTACATCGACTCCCTGCTCGCCGGCAGCAACGGCAACGGCCAGGGGAACGGGAAGGGCTGAGTGGCCGGCAAGGACGACCTCGTGCGCGGGTACGCGCGGGCGCTGTTCGACGTCGCGGAGGCCGAGGGCGCGCTCGGAACGGTCGAGGACGAGCTGTTCGCGTTCGCCACGGCCGTCGAGCAGAACACGGAGCTACGCGAGGCGCTGACCGACCCCGCGCTGCCCGCCGAGAACAAGAAGGCAGCGATCCGCGACATCCTCGGCGAGCGGGCGCGTCCGTTGACGGCCAGCCTGCTCGGCTTCGTCGTCGATGCCGGCCGCGCGCGGGAGCTGGGCAAGATCGTCGACGAGCTCGTGGTGCTGGCCGCCGAACGTCGCAAGCATGCGGTGGCGGAGGTGCGCACCGCCGTTCCGCTCACCGAGGAGCAGCGCGAGAAGGTCGCGGCAGCCCTGACCAAGGCCACGGGCAAGTCGCTGGAGGTCAAGGTCGTGGTCGACCCCTCGGTGATCGGCGGGGTCGTGGCGCACATCGGCGACGAGGTCATCGACGGATCCATCCGGACCCGCCTCGATGAGGCCAAGCAGCGGCTGGGGAGCGTGTAGATGGCACTGAACTTCGATCCGGAGAGCATCGCGGAGGCGTTGCGCCGCAACGTCGAGAACTGGAAACCCTCCGTCGCCCGCGAGGAGGTCGGTCACGTCCTCGAGACGGGTGACGGCATCGCGCGCGTCCAGGGTCTGCCGCACGCCATGTCGAACGAGCTGCTGGAGTTCCCCGGCGGGGTCCTCGGCATCGCCGCGAACCTGGACGACGACGAGATCGGCTGCATCATCCTGGGCGACGCGTCGCACATCGAGGAAGGCGATCCGGTCAAGCAGACCGGCCGGATCCTCTCCGTCCCGGTGGGGGACGGCTTCCTCGGCCGCGTGGTGGACGCGCTCGGCCGGCCGCTCGACGGCAAGGGCCCGATCATCGCGCAGGAGTCGAGGAACCTGGAGATCCAGGCCCCCACCGTGGTCGAGCGCCAGCCGGTCAAAGAGCCGCTGCAGACGGGCATCACCGCGATCGACGCCATGACCCCCATCGGCCGGGGCCAGCGGGAGCTGATCATCGGGGACCGCCAGACCGGCAAGACCGCGATCGCGATCGACGCGATCATCGCCCAGCGCGAGAACTGGGCGAGCGGCGACCCCAAGAAGCAGGTTCGCTGCATCTACGTCGCCGTCGGCCAGAAGGCCTCGACCGTGTCCGAGGTCGTGGAGACGCTCCGCGAGAACGGCGCGCTCGACTACACCGTGGTCGTGAACGCGTCGGCGTCGGACCCGACGCCGTTCCAGTACATCGCGCCGTACGCCGGCGCCGCGCTCGGCGCTTACTGGATGTACGAGGGCAACCACGCGCTCGTCGTCTACGACGACCTGTCGAAGCAGGCGACGGCGTACCGGACCCTGTCGCTCCTGCTCCGCCGCCCTCCGGGGCGCGAGGCGTACCCCGGCGACGTCTTCTACCTGCACTCCCGCCTGCTCGAGCGCGCCGCCAAGCTCTCGGACGAGCTCGGTGCCGGGTCGCTGACGGCGCTCCCGATCATCGAGACCAAGGGCAACGACATATCCGCGTACATCCCGACCAACGTCATCTCGATCACGGACGGCCAGATCTACCTGGAGCCGGACCTGTTCTTCGCCGGCGTGCGGCCTGCCATCAACGTCGGCACCTCGGTGTCCCGGGTCGGCGGCAACGCCCAGGTCAAGGCGATGAAGAAGATCTCGGGCCGCCTGCGGATCGACCTCGCGCAGTACCGCGCCCTCGAGGCCTTCGCGCAGTTCGGCTCCGAGCTCGACAAGGCCTCGCAGCAACAGCTCGCGCGAGGGGCTCGGGTCGTCGAGGTGCTCAAGCAGCCCCAGTACCGGCCGCTCGCCGTGGAGCGGCAGATCGTGCTGATCTGGACGGCGACCGGCGGACACCTGGATCCGCTCCCGGTCGAGGACGCGCGCCGCTTCGTCGAGGGCTTCACCGAGTTCCTGGAGTCGCGTCACCCCGAGTTCCTGACGTCGGTCCGAGACACCGGCGACATGTCCGAGGAGGCGGAGGCGACGTTGAACGAGGCCCTCGAGGCCTTCCAGTCGTCGTTCGTGCCGAGCGGGGCCGCTGCCGGCTCGGAGTCGGGCATCGGGTCGACCACCCCGCCCGATGAGGTGAAGCCGGACGTCGGATGGGACCGCATGTCCTCGGTGGACGACGACGAGGGCGCCGACAAGGGCGCCGACGAGGGCGACACCGCCCCGGAGGCCTAGCCGCCCGGATGGCCGCGGGGCCCAGCTCAGGATCGTCCGCCGGCGGATCCGGTCGGTCCAGTCGACGAAGAAGATCACGCGCGCGATGGAGCTCATCGCCTCGTCGCGCATCGTGAAGGCGCAGCACCGGGTCGAGGCCTCGCGGCCGTATGCCGTCCAGCTCACGAAGGCGATGGAAGACGTCGCCCGCCAGATGGGCTCGCTCAGCCACTCGCTCCTCGAGGAGCGCGAGACCCCGGCGAAGGCGGGGGTGCTCGTCGTGACCTCGGACCGCGGCCTCGCGGGCTCGTACAACGCGAACGTCCTGAAGGTCGCCGAGCTGGCCATGGACCCGGTGCGCGGCCGCGGGCTCGAGCCCGTCCTCTATGTGATCGGGAAGAAAGGGATCGGCTACTTCCGGTTCCGCGGTGTACCGGTCCGCGCCTCGTGGCAGGGGTTCAGCGAGGTGCCGACCTACGAGAAGGCCGAGGAGATCGGCCGCGCGCTGATCGACGACTTCGCGGCCGCCGAGATCGACGAGCTGTCGTGCGCTTACACGGACTTCCGCTCGGCCTTCACCCTGCGCGCGACGCTGCAGCGGTTCCTGCCGATCGCGCCCGAGGAGGTCCGCGGGAAGGGTGGTGTCCCCGACGCCGAGTACCTGTTCGAGCCCGAGCCGGAGGCGATCCTGGACTTCCTGCTCCCGCAGTACCTCGTCACGAAGGTGTACGCCGCCATGCTCGAGTCCGCCGCGTCGGAGAACGCGTCGCGGCGGCGCGCCATGAAGGCCGCCACGGACAACGCTGAGGACCTCATCAAGATCCTCACCCGCCAGGCCAACCGCGCCCGGCAGGACGAGATCACCACGGAGATCAGCGAGATCGTCGGCGGGGCCGAGGCCCTGTCGGCGGCGGCGAAGGAGTGACCCAGATGGCCAATGAGAAGGACGAACGCGCGAACGGACGGGTCGTCCGGGTCATCGGCCCGGTCGTGGACGTGGAATTCCCCCCCGCCCAATTGCCCGAGATCCACACCGCGCTCACGGTCGACATCGAGCTCGGCGGCTCCACGACCAGGATCACCTGCGAGGTCGCCCAGCACATCGGCGATTCCCAGGTGCGGGCGATCGCCCTCAAGCCCACCGACGGCCTCCAGCGGGGCGCCCCGGTCGAGAACACCGGGGCCCCGATCAGCGTGCCCGTGGGGGCGGGCGTGCTCGGGCACGTCTACAACGTGCTGGGCGAGCCGCTGGACACGACCGAGGACCAGATCCACGCTGCGGACCGGTGGCCGATCCACCGCGACAGCCCGCCGTTCGACGAGCTCGAGCCGAAGTCGGTGATGCTCGAGACCGGCATCAAGGTCATCGACCTGCTCGAGCCGTACGTCCAGGGCGGGAAGATCGGCATGTTCGGCGGCGCGGGCGTCGGCAAGACCGTGATCATCCAGGAGATGATCCGCCGCCAGGCCGAGCAGCACGGCGGCGTCTCGGTCTTCGCCGGCGTCGGCGAGCGCACGCGCGAGGGCAACGACCTGTTCCTGGAGATGACCGAGTCCGGCGTGCTCGAGAAGACCGCGCTGGTGTTCGGTCAGATGGACGAGCCGCCGGGCGTGCGCCTGCGGGTCGCGCTGTCCGCGCTCACGATGGCCGAGTACTTCCGCGACGTCGAGCGCACGGACGTGCTCCTGTTCGTGGACAACATCTTCCGGTTCACGCAGGCGGGCTCCGAGGTCTCCACGCTGCTCGGGCGCATGCCGAGCGCCGTCGGCTATCAGCCCACCCTGGCGGACGAGATGGGCGAGCTGCAGGAGCGGATCACCTCCACGAAGGGGCGCTCGATCACCTCGCTGCAGGCGATCTACGTCCCGGCGGACGACATCACGGACCCGGCGCCGCACACGGCGTTCGCGCACCTGGACGCCACCACGGTGCTCAGCCGCGATATCGCCGCGCTCGGCATCTACCCGGCCGTCGACCCGCTGGACTCGACGAGCCGCATCCTGGACGCTCGCTACGTCGGCGAGGACCACTACGCGGTCGCGCGGCGGGTGCAGGAGATCCTCCAGCGCTACAAGGACCTGCAGGACATCATCGCGATCCTCGGCGTGGACGAGCTGTCCGAGGAGGACAAGGTCGTCGTCTCGCGCGCCCGGAAGATCCAGAAGTTCCTCTCGCAACCCTTCTTCGTGGCCGAGCAGTTCACGGGGATCCCGGGAAAGTACGTCCCGATCGATGAGACGATCGCCTCGTTCAAGGGCCTCACCGAGGGGGAGTACGACGACCTGCCCGAGCAGGCCTTCCTGCTGGTCGGCGGGATCGAGGAGGCCGTCGAGCAGGCCAAGCAGATGGAGGCGGCGTAGCTCGTGCCGCTCGAGGTGCATCTCGTCACTCCCGAGCGCGAAGCCTGGAGCGGCCCCGCCCAGATGGTGATCGCACACGGTGTCGACGGCGAGGTCGGGATCCTGTCCGGGCACGCGCCGCTGCTGATCCGCCTGGCGGTGGGACCGCTGCGGATCCAGTCCGAGGACGGGTCGTGGGACGCGGCGGTCGTGGACGGCGGCTTCCTGCACGTGACGAGCGCCGAGGACGTGACCCGCGTCGACGTCCTCGCCTCGCAGGCCGAGATGGCCTCGGAGGTCGACCGCGCGGCCGCCGAGGCGCGCGCGGCCGAGCTGCAGGGGCGCCTCGGCGGCGAGCGACGACGCGGCGGTCCGCGCCGAGCTGCACAGGGCGCTCGCCCGGGCCAACCTGCCGGCCTGACGCTGCGCGACCCGAGCGGGTTGCGGGCCTAGGATGGAGGGCTCATGGATCGACTCCTCGTGACGGGGGGCGCGCGCCTCGAGGGAACCGTGACGGTCTCGGGCGCGAAGAACTCGGCTCTGAAGCTGATGGCCGCGGCCGTGCTCGCCTCCGGCCGGACGACCCTGTCCAACGTTCCGCGCATCCAGGACTGCATCACGATGGTCGAGGTGCTCGAGCATCTCGGAGCGGCCTGTGTCTGGGACGGAGGGACGCTCTCGATCGACACGAGAGACGTCAGATCGGTCGAGACGCCGTACGAGCTGGTCAGCCGGATGCGCGCGTCGATCCTGGTCCTCGGGCCGCTGCTGGCGCGGTTCGGCCGCGCGCGCGTCGCGATGCCGGGCGGCTGCAACATCGGTTCGCGCGAAGATCGACCTCCACGTCCGAGGGCTGGAGAAGATGGGCGCCCGGTTCCGCTCTGAACACGGGTTCCTGGAAGGGGAGACCGGCGGTCTGCGCGGCGCCATGATCTCGCTGGACTTCCCGAGCGTCGGCGCGACGGAGAACGTCCTGATGGCCGGGGTCGCCGCACGCGGCACCACCGTGATCGAGAACGCGGCCCGCGAGCCCGAGCTGGTGGACCTCGCCGACTTCCTGACGTCGATGGGCGCGCACATCGACGGCGTCGGCACGCCCACCATCGAGATCGAGGGTGTGCAGGACTTCGGCGCGGTCGCGCACGCGGTGATCCCCGATCGCGTCGAGGCCGGGACGTTCGCCCTCGCGGCCTGCGCCACCGGGGGCCGGGTGGTGTTGGAGGGGGTGCGGAGCGATCACATGGACCTGGTGCTCGCCAAGCTCGCCGACGCGGGCGCCGACATCCTGGCCACGGAGGACGGCATCGCGATCTCGATGGGCCCGCGAGCGCGCTGTGTCGATCTGGTGACGCTCCCGTACCCGGGGTTCCCCACGGACCTGCAGCCGCAGATGATGGCCCTGCTCGCCTCGGCCGACGGGACGAGCATCGTGACCGAGAACGTGTTCGAGAGCCGGTTCATGTTCGTGGACGAGCTGAATCGCATGGGCGCCGACATCCGCACCGAGGGCCACCACGCCGTGATCCGCGGCGTGCCGCGCCTGTCGGCGGCACCGGTGCGCGCGCTCGACATCCGAGCCGGCGCCGCGATGGTGATCGCGGCGCTCGCCGCCGACGGCGTGACCTGCGTCGAGGACATGTACCACGTGGATCGCGGCTACGAGGACTTCGAGGCCAAGCTTCGCGCGCTGGGCGCCGAGGTTCGGCGGGAGCGCGAGCTGTCCCCGGCTCTGTCGTGACGCGCGCGCGCCGCGCGCTCCCGCTGCTGCTCCTCGCCACCCTGCTCCTCGTGCCGGTGGGTGCGCGTGCCGCCAGCCATCCGCAGGCGGCCGGGCGCGAGCGCGTGGCGGTCACGTTCGAGGTGGCCGGGGTGTCGTTCGAGGACCTCCTCGCCGCCCCGGAGCTCCGGGGCCTCGCGGCGGAGGGTGGGGCGGGGCTCCTCTCGGGCGGGTACGAGCGGGTCGGGGCGCGGTCCGAGCCGGTGCCGTCCGGTGACCAGAGGGTGGTGGCGCCGGTGGGCACGTCGCCGGAGACACTCGCCGGGTCCATCCGGTCGTACCTGCGGGGCCTCCGGGCCGATGACGTCCAGGTGATCGTTGTCGGAACCGCGCCCTCGGACGCGATGGCGGCCGACCGGGACGAGCTCCTACCGGTCGTGCTCGCCCGCGGCGCGCCGGAGGAGCTCCTCGCGGCGATGGACGACCCGCCGGCCGACGCGGCGGCGCTCGGGACGTTGACGTCGGACTCCACGCGTCGCGACGGGGTCGTCGCCGGGCCCGACGTCGGAGCCACGGTGCTCGAGTTCCTCCGGGTCCCGCGCCCCGAGTCCGCGGGATCCCCCATCCGGATCGTCCCCGGTCCCGCCCCGTTCGAGCTGCACGAGCGCTACCTGGCGCACCGGCGGATGTATCTCGTCGTCGGCGCGGCGGCGGCGATCTACGTCACGCTGGCCGGGCTCTTCGCGGTCGCGTGCACCGCCGGCGAGCGGGTCCCGAGCCGGGTCCGCCGGATCGGGGGATGGGCGTCCCTTTCCGTTCCCGCCCTCGCGACCGGGCTCCTCGCCGCGGGGCACCTGCCCGAGCTCTCGTACGCCACGGTCGTCCCGTTCGTCGCGTTGGTAACGGCGCTCGGGACGATGGCGTTCTCCCCGCTCGAGCGGGAGGACCTCTTGCGCGTTCCGGCCGCGATCGGGGTCGCGGTCCTCGCGTACTTCGCTGTGGAGGCCGCGTTCGGCTGGACCGCGGCGCTCACGCCGTTCGCCGGCGGATCGCAGCTCGACGGCGGGCGGTTCTACGGCCTGCCCAACGTGGACATCGGGTTGTTGATCGGGGCCGCGCTGTACGTCGCGCAGCGTCTGTCGACACCGGGGGGCTTCGCGTTGATCGTCGGCGTCGGGTTGTTCGCCGGACTGCCGCTCCTCGGCGCGAACCTCGGCGGTGCGGTATCGCTGTTCGCGGCCGCCGGGCTCTGGCTCGCGATCCGCGAGCGTGACCGGCTGGGTCCGTGGTGGGGGATCGCGGTCGTGGCCGGCGTCACGGTCCTCGGGACGGTGCTGATCCTGGCCGCCCATGCGGTCTCGCCCGTGGTCACGCACGTGACGCGGTTCGAGCGGGAGGTCGGCGGCATCGGCGGGGTCCTCGGGAGGTTCGCGGATCGACTGGAGGTCGGGTTCGACCTGATCGCCCGCAACCCCCTCGCCGTGATCCCGGTCCTCGGGATCCCGGCGTCGCTCCTCGTGGTCCTGCGCCCCCCGGCCGCGGTCCGCGCCGCGTTCGAGCGATGGCCCGTGTGGCGCGACGCCGTGCTGGTCACGCTGCTCGCCGGCGCCGTCGCCTACGTCGTGAACGACTCCGGCCCCGCGGCGGCGGGGTTCGCCTTCGGCCTCGGCCTGGGCGGGATGATCGGCGTGTCGCTGCTGGCGGGAGCAGGCAAGATGGAGGAGCCATGAGCCTCCAACCCCCCGTCCCCCCACGCCCGGACGGGCTCCACCCGGTCGCCACGCCGCCACGCCCGGATCGGTCCGTCGGCGAACGCTCGGTGGCCACCTGGTCGTGGTGGGAGGCGATCGGCCTCTACCTGCTCGCCATCGTGATCGGCGGCCTCGCGACGATCCCGGTCTTCGGCATCATGGGCGAGGACGACCTCGCGACCATCGTGGCCACCTCGATCGCCGCCGTGGTGATGACCGGCGTCCTGCTCGCGTGGCTGCAGGCCTCGCATCGGGGCTGGCCTCGGGCGATCGGCATCCCGGAGCCCGGTCGCAGGTGGGCGGAGGTCCGCGCCGGCATCGGCTTCGGGTTGCTCCTGTACCCGGGGATCGTCTTCGGCATCGGCATGATCCTCACGCTGATTCTCGCCGCGGTCTCGGGCGAGACCGTGCAGGCGCCCGAGCAGGTACCTCAGGAGCTCTCGGCGGTGGGGCTGGCGATCACCGCGATCTACGCGATCGTCATCGCGCCGGTCCACGAGGAGTTCTTCTTCCGGGGGATCCTGTTCCGCTCGATCCGCGACCGTCACGGCCTGGCCGTTGGGCTGATCGGCTCGGGGCTCGCGTTCGCCCTCATCCACTACCTGGATGGGCCGTGGCAAGACACGCTGCTCCTCATGTCGGTGATGTTCTTCAACGGGATCGCGATCGCGTGGTACTACGAACGGCGGGGCAACCTGATCGCCTCGATCGCGGCGCACGTGACGTTCAACGTCGTGGGGCTCACGCTGATCCTCGCGATCCGCTGACGGAAGGAGACCGCGTGTCCCTGTTCCCGAGCGACGAGTGGATCCGAACCTACGGCGAGCGGATCAATGCCTCCCCGGAGTACCAGGTGGCCGCGGCCACGTGGGAGGGCGCGGTCGCCTTCGTGTTCGAGGCCGAGCCCGACCATGGTGTGCCCGACGACCTGTGGGCGTACCTCGACCTGTGGCACGGCGAGTGCAGGGACGCGCGCATGGTCGATCCGGAGGAGGGCGAGCGGGCTCCGTACCTGATCCGTGCGCCGTACTCCCGCTGGAAGGAGATCCTGCGGGGCGACCTGGACCCCGTGAAGGGGATGATGCAAGGCAAGCTCAAGGTGCGGGGCGACCTGCCCACGATCGTGCGCCACGTCCGCGCCGCCAACGAGCTGGTTCACCTCACGATGCAGGTGCCGACCGAGTTCCTGGACGAGTATCCCGCTGCGAGCGGGTAGGCGGTCGGGGCGGAGTCGTGCGCGCCGTCGTCTACCGGGGCGTCGGGCAGGTCGAGGTCGCCGAGGTGCCCGAACCGCGGATCGAGGACCCCGCCGACGCCCTCGTCCGCGTGAGCGTCTCCGCGATCTGCGGATCGGACCTCCATTTCTTCCACGGCAAGGCTCCCCTCGAGCCGGGCGAGACGATCGGCCACGAGGCCGTCGGCGTGGTGGAGGCCGTCGGACCCGAGGTCACCACGTTCCGGCCCGGGCAGCGGGTCGTCGTCGCGTTCGACATCGCGTGCGGGGCGTGCTGGTTCTGCCGGGCGGGTCAGACGCAGCTCTGCGAGGACTTCCGCAACCTGGGCGCGGGCCTGTTCGGCGGCGGGCTCGGCGGCGCTCAGGCCGAGCGGCTGCGCGTGCCGGTTGCCGACGTGAACCTGCTCGCGGTCCCCGACGACCTCGAGGATGAGCGCGCGCTCTTCCTCGGCGACATCCTGACGACCGGGTACTACGCCGCCGCCCGCGCGGACATCGGACCCGGCGAGATCGTCGCGGTGGTCGGCGCCGGGCCCGTCGGGTTCTTCTGCGTGCAGGGCGCCCGCGTTCATCGGGCGGGAGACGTGCTGGCCCTCGACCTCGACGCCGACCGGTTGGCGCTCGCCGAGCGCGTGGGGGCGACCCCGATCGATGTCTCGGCCCGCAACGCGCAGACCGCGGTGGCCGAGAGGACCGAGGGTCGCGGCGCGGACGTGGTGATCGAGGCCGTCGGGACGACGGCGGCCTTCGAGCGCGCGCTGGACGTCGTCCGGCGTGGCGGCAGGGTCGTCGTCGTCGGTGTCTACACGAGCGAGTCGGTGGAGGCCCAGCTCGGCGTCTGGTGGTCGCGGGCTCTGGACGTGCGGTTCGCGGGCATCTGCCCCGTGCACACCTGGTGGGACGCCGCGCTGGCCGAGGTCCGCGCCGGCACGATCGACCCGGTCCCCATCGTGTCCCACCGCCTGCCGCTCGAGGACGCCGCGATCGGCTACGAGCTGTTCGACACGCGGCGGGCGACGAAGGTGCTCCTGCTCCCGTGAGCCCGGGCGGGGACGACGGCGGGTCGAACGGCCTCGCCGACCTGGTGGGTGGCCTCATCCGCGCGAACCTCGAGCGCGACCCCGGCCGCCGCGGACTCCTCCACTCGTCGGTCGTGGAGCTGGCGGCGACCGACGCCGGTGTCGCCGCGACCGTCCGGATCGCGCGCGGTGACGTCGAGGTCGTGGGGGTTCGGGCGGACCACGCCCACCTGCGGATCCGCGCATCATCCGGCAACCTGCTGGAGCTCGCGGCCGCGCCGCTGCTCGCGGGGCTCCCCGACCCGTTCCGTCGCGAGGGTCGTGCCGTGCTTCGGAAGTTCGTGAGGGGCGACGTGCGAGTATCGGGCATGCTCCGCCACCCGGTCGTCCTGTCGAGGTTCTCGCGTCTCCTCTCGGTCCGATGACGGCCTCGGGCATCCCCATCGTTGCCGTTCCGCCGCCGCCGATCCGGGAACGCCGGTGGCTGCCGCCGATCGTCGTGTCGGTCGTGATCGCCGGTGTCGTGTTCGGCGGGTACGCCGTGGCGGGGTCGCTCTCGGTGCCCGCCGGCCTGCCGGTGACCGTCGGCGGCGTGGTCCGCGTGTTGCCGCTCGAGGGATGGGAGGCGGCCGGGACGTTCACCCAGCCACCGGGCATCCGGCTGGCGAAGGGGAGCGGTGCGCTCGACGTTGCTGCCGTGCCCTTCCCCGGCGACGAGCTGGAGCTCCTGCGCCAGTACGTCGAGGAGGTGCTCGAGCCGGATGCGGATCAGCTCAGCGTCTCGGAGATCGGCCGCGCCCAGCTGGGCGGCGGGAGGACCGGAGCGCGGGCCGTCTACGTCGGGTCCTTCGGCGACGTCCAGGCGCCGATCGAGGGACAGGTGACCGCGGTCGTGACGGGCTCGGGCGACGGCGTGATCTTCGACGGGTGGGCGCCGTCCGGACTGCTCCAGTACGTGATCGACGACATCGAAGCGATGGTGGCGAACGCGGAGATCGAGGGATGACCGCCCTCCCCGCGTCCGTCCGTCCACACCGCCCCGGATGGGGACGCCGCTCCTCGTTGTTCCAGTTCCGCGAGCCCGCGTTCTGGCTCTATGCGGTCGTCGTGGTCGGGACCGGGCTGTTCGCGTGGTCGGAGCAGGTCCTGATCCAGCGGCTCGCGCCCTCGGGCTGGCTCCTCTCGTGGGGCCTGCTCCTCGTGTACGCGCTGCCGCTCTTCCTCGCGATCTACCTGCTCGATCTGTACGAGCGCGAGCCGATGTCCCTGGTCCTCGGCGTCCTGATCTGGGGCGCCGTTGCCGCCACCACGCTGTCGGCCATCGCGAACGAGGGGTGGGGCCTCGTCGTCGCGCGCGTCGGCGACCCGGAGTTCGCCGCGCGGTGGACAGCCGCGCTCACCGCCCCGTTCGTCGAGGAGGCGATGAAGGGCGCGGGCGTCGTGTTGATCTACCTCATCGCCCGCGACGAGGTGGACGACGTGATCGACGGCTTCGTCTACGGGGCGATGTGCGGCCTCGGCTTCGCGATCGTCGAGGACGTCTTCTACTTCGTCGCCATCTTCGGCGGCACCACCGAGGGCGTGCTGGCCGGCTTCTACGTCCGTGTGGTCTCGAGCGGCTTCTACGGCCACGTGCTCTATACGGGGTTGACCGGCATGGGCATCGCGTACTTCGTCTCGCGCCGCGGAGAGGCATCGTTCGGCAAGCGGGCGGCGGTGGCGATCGGACTGTTCGCCGCGGGGGCGGCCGGCCACTTCGTCTGGAACTCGCCTCTCCTGAACTTCTTCCCGAGCCAGGTCGAGGATCTGGGGGATTGGCTGCAGATCCCGCTCGCCGCGGCGATCAAGGGGCTTCCGCTCCTGCTGTTCGTGGTCGTCCTGGTCAAGCTCGCCCATCGCCGGGAGCGGATGTGGCTCCATGCCGCCCTTGCCTCGGAGGCGGGCACGCCCGCCCTCACGTCCGAGGAGCTCGCCGTGCTGCTGGACCCATGGGCACGCCGGCGGTCGCGCAAGGCGATGCGCGCGCGCGCGGGACCCGGGGCGGCGGCGCTGCTCAAGCGGCTGCAGCGCGAGCAGGTGAACCTCGCGATGTGCCGGACGAGGGCCACCATGGACGACAGCCCCGCCCTCCTGCGCCAGCGGGAGCTGTGCAGGTCGCTCCGCGACGGGCTCTCCGCGATCCCCGGGGCGGCGTCGGCGGATGAGTTGCGGGGCAGGGCGGGCCCGGCGTAGCGTTCGACCGTGGCCTTGACCTTGTACTGCCCGAGCTGCGGCGTCGAGCGTCGTCAAGGCGACCGGTTCTGCCGGAACTGCGGAGCCGTGCTCGGTACGGGCGAGACGCGACTGCATCAGACGCCCCCCGCCGCGGCGCCGGCACGCCAGCCCGACCCCGTCGCCCAGCCACCCACCCCGGCAGCCCAACCGCTCGCGGCCCAGCCGGCTCCGACGCCGCTGCCGGCGCCCACGACGCTCCCCGCCCCCCCGGTCGTGCCTGCGGCACCCCAGCCGGTCGCGGCCCGGCCCGGAGCGGCGTCCGGCCGGCAGCTGCACCCGCTCGCCCTGATCGGCGGCGGGTTGCTCGTCGTCGCGACGTTCCTGCCGTGGATCACCGGTGGCGGGATCTCGGTCGATGCGCTCGACGTCCCGATCGAGTCGCTCTGGTCGCTCAGCGCCGGCGACGGGCCGATCAAGGTCGGGTTCCTCACGCTCCTGCTCGGCGGCGCGGGCGCCGGGCTCTCGCTCCTCCCGCGGACCGCGTGGATCCGCAGGCTGTGTGGGAGCATCGGCGCCGCCGTCGTTCTCGCGTTCGCCGTACAGCTGTTCCGCAGCATCGACCAGGCCGGGGGATCGGGCGGGGATCTGTTCAGCGCGATCGGGATCGGCGTCTACGTCGCGCTCGCGGGCGCGCTCGCGCTGCAGTTCTCCAAGTAAGGCTCGTGGCAACGCGCTCACGCGCCCCCGATGCCGCAGGGCACCCTCACCGGCCGGGCCGTCGCCCGGGATACCCTTCCCGGCGTGGACCTGGTCGAGGGCGTGCTCGAGGGCGATCCGCGCGCGGTCGCGCGCGCGATCTCGATGGTCGAGGACGGTGCGGACGGCCTCGAGGAGCTCTCGGCCGGCCTCTTCCCTCACACCGGCCGTGCCTACACCATCGGGCTCACCGGCTCGCCGGGTGTCGGCAAGTCCACGCTCGCCGGCGAGCTCGTGCGCGAGGCGCGGGAACGGGGGCGTTCGGTCGCCGTGCTGGCGATCGATCCGACGTCGCCGTTCACCGGCGGGGCACTCCTCGGTGATCGTGTGCGGATGCAGGTCCATGCCACCGACCCCGGCGTCTTCATCCGATCCATGGCCACCCGTGGACACCTCGGCGGGATGGCCCTCGCCGCTCCGGAGGGGGTTCGGATCCTGGACGCGTCCGGACGCGACCTCGTGATCGTGGAGACGGTCGGCGTCGGACAGGCCGAGGTCGACGTCGCGGCGGCCACCGACACGACGCTGGTCGTCGTCGCGCCCGGCTGGGGAGACGCCGTCCAGGTCGCGAAGGCCGGGATCTTGGAGATCGCGGACGTCTTCGTCGTGAACAAGGCCGACGCCGAGGGCGCCGAGGCCGCGGCGCGCGACCTCGAGCAGATGGTGCGGATGGGCGCGGACCGTCCGTGGACGCCGCCCGTGGTCCGCGCGGCAGCGTCGAAGGGAGAGGGGAGCGACGACGTGTGGGACGCGATCGCCGCCCATCGCGCCCATCTCGAGGGCACCGGGGCGCTCGACGAGCTCCGGCGCCGCCGGCTCGTGCGCGAGGTCGAGAGCCTGGCATCCGAGCGGCTCCGCGAGCGGGTCCGCCTGCTGGCCGAGGGCGACGCGGCGCTCGCTGGGGACCTCCTGGCCCGCCGGACCGATCCCTACCGCGCCGCGGCTATCCTCATGGAGCGGGTGTCGAGCGCGAGCTGACGTGCGTTGCCACGTCGGGAGGCGGTGTCGGTGGTCGACCAACGCGAGCGGTCCGAGCCCACGAGTGAGGCGGGCGGGGACGAGGTGCGCACACTCTCGGGCGAGCCGCTCCACCCGGTCTACGGGCCCGAGGATCTCGAGGGGTTCGACCCCGGCCAGAAGCTGGGCGCGCCCGGCGCGTACCCGTTCACCCGCGGCGTGTACCCGACCATGTACCGGGGCCGGCCGTGGACGATGCGGCAGTTCGCGGGCTTCGGTTCGGCCGCCGAGACGAACGAGCGCTACCGGTTCCTGCTCGAGCGCGGACAGGGAGGCCTCTCCGTCGCCTTCGACATGCCGACGCTGATGGGGCGGGACTCGGACGACCCGCTCGCCGAGGGCGAGGTGGGCCGCTGCGGCGTCGCCACGGACACGCTGGAGGACTTCGACGAGCTGTTCGGCGGGATCCCACTCGGCGACATCTCCACCTCGATGACGATCAGCGGCCCCGCAGTGATCGTCTTCGCGTTCTACCTCGCGGCCGCCGAGCGGCAGGGCGTCACCTGGGAGCGCCTGGACGGCACGCTGCAGACCGACATCCTCAAGGAGTACATCGCCCAGAAGGAGTGGATCTTCCCGCCGCGGCCGCACCTGCGGCTGATCGGCGACCTGATGACCTTCTGCCTCGAGCGCGTGCCGCGCTTCCACCCGGTGAGCGTCTCCGGCTACCACATCCGCGAGGCCGGGGCGAACGCGTGGCAGGAGCTCGCGTACACCCTCGCCGACGGGTTCTCCTACGTGGAGCTCGGACAGGCGCGCGGCCTGGACGTGGACCGGTTCGCCCCCGGGCTGTCGTTCTTCTTCAACGCGCACATCGACTTCTTCGAGGAGATCGCGAAGTACCGCGCGGCCCGGCGGATCTGGGCCCGGTGGCTGCGCGAGCGCTACGGCGCGCGGGACGAGTCCTCGTTGCGGCTGCGGTTCCACACGCAGACGGCCGGCGTGAGCCTCACCGCCCAGCAGCCGATGAACAACGTCGTGCGCACCACCGTCGAGGCGCTCGCCGCGGTCCTCGGCGGGACCCAGTCCCTGCACACGAATGCCCTGGACGAGGTGCTCGCGCTGCCCACCGAGGAGGCCGCCAAGCTGGCGCTGCGGACCCAGCAGGTCATCGCGCACGAGACCGGGGTGCCCGACGTGATCGACCCGCTCGGCGGCTCCTACTTCCTGGAGTCGCTGACCGACCGGATGGAGGAGCTCGCCGAGGCCGAGTTCGCACGGATCCTCGGGATGGGGGATGACTCGATGCTGGAAGGGGTCCTCACGGGGATCGAGCGGGGGCACTTCCAGCAGGAGATCGCCGGATCCGCCTACCTGGAGCAAGAGCGCTTCGAGCACGGCGACCTGGTGAAGGTCGGCGTCACCGATCACGTCGAGGTCGGCGAGCAGCCGCTCGAGATCCTGGAGATCTCGCCCGAGGTCGAGCCCGGGCAGATCCGCCGGGTCC
>CAVTGO010000016.1:0-101266 GCA_963734275.1 uncultured Actinomycetes bacterium | reverse complement strand
CGATCGATCAGCGTAGACCGGTTGGGCGCGCACTGTCGTGTCGATAGGATCACCTGCGATGAACACGGACCGCCAGGTGCTCTCGCTCGAGCCGATCGCCAACGACCCGGAGGTCGGGCGCTGGCTGGCGGCTATGGAGGATGCTCGTCGGGACACGTTGCGCGAACTGGACGGCGTCCCCGACGACCTGATGGACCAGCGACCGGCCGGCGAAGACAACAGCATCGGTGCGCTGCTGTACCACGTGGCGTTGATCGAGGCAGACTGGCTCCTCGACGACATCTTCGAACTCGCCGATCCATGGCCCGAGAAGCTGCTGCCGCTCGCCGATCGAGACGACAAGGGCCGGCTGGTCCAGACGAATGATCAGACGCTGCGGCAGCACGTCGACCGGCTCGCGGCCGTCCGTGCGATGTTGCTCGAGAAGATGAAGCCGATGTCGGCGACCGAGTTCCACCGGCCGCGGGCGCGTCCAGACTACGACGTGACGCCGGTGTGGGTACTTCACCATCTGCTCCAGCACGAAGCCGAGCATCGTTCGCAGATAGCCGCGATCCGCGACCGGCTGCGCGCCATAACGTGAACAGCGCCTGTCGCGGGCGAGCACCATCTCGATCGGCGGACAACGTCCTAATCCGTGCACCTCAAAAGGACAGAACCCTCGCACATCACGGCGAGGTGTCGCCCCACTCGTTGCTCCCTTGCACCGGCCCGCGCAGCCGTCCAGGAAGCGCGTAGCTTCCGGACAGTGGCGACCCCAGGCCCGGCGTTGATAGCGTGAACCAATGACGGTTCGCCGCGTCGTCGTCGATCACGTGCTCTTCGTCGTGGCAGACCTGGACGCGAGCAGGGGGCTCTATACAACCGCCCTCGCCCCACTCGGCTATGAGGAACTCTACGTTCAGGACGACTGTGTCTCCTACGGGGCCGAGGAACTGGACGACTTCACGATCTGCCGTGGGGAGCCCGTGACCACAGCGGCACATGTTGCGTTCTCCGCGGAGGGTCGGGACGCCGTGGATGCATTCTTCGCGGCCGCCGTCGCAAACGGCGCGACCGTCCGCGGCGAGCCCGGGGTCTGGACGCAGTACTCCGAGCGGTATTACGCGGCATTCGTCAACGACTTGCATCAGAACAACGTCGAGGCCGTATGGCATGCGCCCGAGCCGGTCGTCGACGCGCCTCGCCGTGCCGGCGTTCCCTGACTCGTATGGTCCAAGGTACATTCGCGAACGCTCGCGCAACCGAGCGCGTCGATCGCAGCCAGCAACGCAGGAGTCAGGAGGTCGAGCTATGAGTGAGCTTCTAGGGATCGCTCGGTTCAAGTTCCACGAGGGCAAGCTCGAGGAGTTCAAGCGCCTGTCCGCTCAAGCCATGGAGATCGTTCGGACTAAGGACACCGGCACGCTGCAATACGACGTCTACTTCAATGACGATCAGTCCGAGTGCATCGTCCTGGAGCGGTACAGGGACTCCGAGGCGGCCATCGAGCATGCATCGAACCTTGGCGACCTCTTCGGGGCAGTCCTTGCCACGGTCACCGTCGTACATGGCGAGATCCTCGGCGAGCCGAGCGCGGAGCTGAGAGAGAAGTTGGCCGGTAGCGAAGTCCCGGTTCTCTTCACGCCCTTCCTGTCGATGTAGCCACGCTCGCCGAGGTCGTTGCATGACCTCGGCGCGATCGCGTCGCACCCCCTAAGGCGTTGAGCCATCCTGCATCGCCTGCATGTTCTTGAACATGACCGCCTCGGCCATGCACAGTTCTTCGCTGGGGCTGAACGACACGAACTCGGTGCCGGGCTCGTTCGTCACCGGGACGTGGCCGGGCGGCGTATAGAAGGCGTCGCCTGCCTAGAAGACCTCATCACGGTCGGCGTACCGGGCGGTCATCTTGCCCTTGATCACGTAGCCCCAATGCGGGCACTGGCAGCGGTCGTCCGGAAGCCCCTTCATGAAGGGCGTCGCGTCGATGTCTTCGAGGAGCGACGTGAAGGTCACGGTGTAGCCGTCGAGCTCGTCGCGCAGATCCACTACCGGGCCACCCTCCTGGCGTTGTGGCGCACTTGCCCCTGAGACCTTGGGCATCCCACCGCCTCCTCCTGTGTCGTGGCGCAGGCTAGATGCCGAAAGGTTACGTGCGACTCTCAATGCCTGTCGGCCTATGCCGGTCGGCTGACCAGCCGGTAGAGATGCCAGCGGTCGGGGACACCCTTCAGCTCGTGCTCGCCAGCGTCTCCGAAGGTGAGGCCCGAACCCGAAACGAGGTCCCTGACCGTTTGAGAAACGAGAACCTCGGACGGGGCCGCGAGTGCTGCGATCCTAGCGCCGACGTTCACGGCGATCCCTCCGACGTTGCCGGCCGTCCTCTCGATCTCCCCTGTGTGCACGCCGGCGCGCACCTCGAGCCCGAAGTCGCGAACCGCGTCGCAGATGGCCTGTGCGCACCGGACAGCACGCGCGGGGCCGTCGAACGTGGCGAAGAACCCGTCCCCGGCCGTGTCCACTTCGGTCCCGCGGAACCGGCCGAGGAGCGCTCGGACGGCGCCGTGATGACGATCCAGGAGATTCGCCCAGCCGCGGTCACCGAGCTCAGCGGTCTTGGCCGTCGACCCGACGATGTCGGTGAACATCACCGTCGCGAGCACGCGGTTGAGGTCGGTCTCCTCGTTGCCGACCTCCGCGACGAACCGCTCGATCTCGCCGAGCAGCTCGTCCTGGTTCCCCGCCCAGAAGAAGTGATCGACGCCGGGGAACGAGACGAAGCGTGCACCGTGGATCTGATCCGCCATCCACTTGGACTCCTCGGCGGCGAAGAGCAGGTCGCCGTCCCGGGCGAGGACGAGCGTCGGGACGTGGATCGCCGGCAGCGCCGGTCGGACATCGATCCCACGGTTCATCCGCTCGAGCGCGATCGCGGCTCCCGGGCTCGCGGCGTGACGGAGGTAGTCCGCGAGCCAACCGATCGTGTGATCATCGTTCGCGAGCGTCGGTGCGCCCCACTCTCCTAATTCTTGCGCCGCGAACTCCCGCGTGCCCCAGATCCGCCCCAGACGTTCCACGTACTGGTCATGCTCCTCGTCGGTGGGCACCGGGAACGGGTAGTCAACCGTCGGTCTCCAGCACGCGCTGGTTCCGAAGAGAACGAGCGCGATGGTCCGCTCCGGATACGTCGCGGCGAACACCGTCGCCATCGGACCACCTTCCGAGAAACCCAGCACGATGGCGCGTTCGGAGCCGACCGCGTCCATGACAGCCCTCGCGTCATCCATCCGGACCTCGAGAGGCGGGAGCCGATCGTCGGAGACGCGGTCGGAGAGTCCCGTGCCACGCTTGTCGAAGAGGATCAACCGTGAGAACGCTGCCAGTCGCGAGAAAAATCGCGCGAGCGTCGGCTCCTTCCACATCAGCTCGATGTGGGTCGTCCAGGCCATCACGAAGACGATATCGACCGCAGCTTCGCCCACTGGTCTGGTACGCGATGTGAACACCATCGGCGGTCTTCGCGTACTTGGTCTCGGGGGTATCCACGCACCTATCCTGAGCGTCCGTTCGCATGGGTGCAAACGGATCTGCCCCGGCGATGGGGAGCCCCACCCGGCGAAAACGCGCCGGACGCGCCGGGGCGCGTGAACCATCAGGACATCTTGAATACCTTCAAGCCGTGGCTCGACTGGGCTGGTAACGCAGAGCCACCGCCCCCGACCGGAATTCCCGGCGGCCCACGAGCCTCAGCTCGAGCCGCTCGCTCAGGCCGGCGAACAGCGTCGGCCCGTGGCCCGCCAGGATGGGCTGCACGACGAACTCGTACTCATCGATCAATCCCAGATCCGCCAAGGCCAGCGGGAGGGTCACGCCGCCCACGTACAGGCCGCTGCCAGGCTCCCCCTTGAGCTGCTGAACGGCTTTCTCCAGGTCACCCTGCACGAGCTCCGCGTTCCAATCGACACGGTCCAGCGTGCCCGACACGACGTACTTCTTTGCCCCGTGGATCGTCCGGGCGAAGGGGAGCATCCAATCAGCCATCCAGTCAGGCCACGTTCCCGTCTCCGGCTGCCGCCACGCTGCCTCCATCATCTCGTAGGTCACCCGGCCAAAGAGCAGGGCATCGGCTCGTTCCAGCTCGTCGGCGAAATGGCGATGCAACTCCTCGTCCGCGGGGATCACCCGGTGATCGCAGCAGCCGTCGAGAGTGACGTTGATCGAGTATCGGAGCGGTCTCAAAGGCGGATTGCTCCCCCTTGCTTCTTGAATGTCACCGTCACCGTCGGGACGATGGTAGCTGCACGAGAGTCACGCCTGGGTCGCGGCGGCGGCGCGACGCTCACGCCAGCACCTAGCTAGACCCGGCAGTCAGGGCCGCTCGGTCCGCGACCTCGCCCAGCCAGACCAGCTCACCTTCTCGATCGGCGACAACGTTCCTTGTGCGTACACCCGAAACCCATAACGCTAGCGTCCGACCCTCGATCGCCCTACTCGAGCTCGGGCAGCCCGGTCTGCACAAGCAGCTCGGCAACGGCGTCCATCGACTCCCTGCGAGCTGTCGTTCACCGGTTGGTCGAGGTCGGGGGCCGTTCAGCACCGGACGAACGTGCCTGACTTGTGGGGACTGGCTAGGTCTGTCACCGTGGCGAGGGAGGAGTCAGGTCGTTCGGTCTGCGGAGGGCCTAGATGGATGTAGCGCGCAAGATTTTCGTCGGGCTTGCCTGGCTGTTCGTTCTCGCTGTTGCAATCCAGTTTCTCTTCGCCGGCCTTGGCGTACTGGGGGGCGAGAGCCTGGAGCCGCACCGGCAGTGGGGGTTCATCGTCCTCCACCTCATACCGATCCTGATGTTCATCGCCGCGATCGTCGGCCGCATGGGGCGGACCGTCATCGTCCTGACCGTGGTGCTCTTCCTGCTCGTGTTTCTGCAGCCGCTCTTCGTCGACCCGGAGCTGGATCCGCGTTGGCTGCGGTCGCTACACGTGCTCAACGCCCTATTCATCTTCGCCCTTGGCTACCATCTGGCACAGCGAGGGACAAAGACAGTCCGGGGTATGCCGGTCGCGGCCTGAGACGATCAGCAAGTACATCGGGGGGCTCAAGGGGTCGCTAAGAATCTCGGTCTGCACCGGCTGGTGGTCCGAACTGGCTACTCCTGGATCACGGATTCTGCCGGCCGGGAAGAGGTGATCGGATCGGCGTGACGATGCACCAGCCTCCACGCCCCATCTTCCCTCCGGAAGATGCTCGTCACTCGAACCGACACGGGCGTGATGTCATCGCGCCCGCCAACCTTGGCGCGGTAGCGCTCGACCTCGACGAAGCAGGCAAGTTCTGGCGTCACGTGCTCCGAGACGCGCTCGACGCCGGTGGCCTCGCCGTCCCGGTAATGCGATGCGGCAGCCTGCAACGTCCGCAGGACATCGTCGTACCCCCGAGCGAAGGGGCCGAAGGGGTTTCCCAGGGTGACGTCGTCCTGACGGGAGTAAAGCTCCGCGTACCCCTCATGGCTTCCCTTCATGATCATGTCCCCGGCCCGATGATGCAGCTCGACCGCTGCGTCCAGATCGGGTGACGTCGTTTCGTCGCTCATCGCCTCCCCCTTCGAAGATCCGCTCCACCTTGCCCGTGGCAACGTGGGCAACCGATCGTAGTGAAATCTCAGATCACGCGTCGCCACGCTGGAGAAAAAGGGGGCGCATAGAAGCTGGTCTGCACCCCTTGTCAGGCCGAAACTCGGCTTAGCGCCGCGGCTGAAGCGGCCATGAGCATGGCGATTGCAGCGAAGTCGGCCACCCGCAAGCCGTAACAACGCCAAGAAGTAGCGCTACCGGAGGCCCCGCCATCCCGGCCGGGCCTTGGGTGCCGAACGACCTAGAATCTCGTTCGTTCTGTGAGGGGAGGCGTGAGAGGAATGCCGGAGGACGAGGAGGTCGTCATCCTTCGCGATGTCCTGCCCGAAGACCTGCCGATCCTCTTCGAGTATCAGCGGCAACCAGCCGCCAACGCCATGGCGGCATTCCCGGCCAGGGACTGGGACACGTTCGTGGCTCACTGGGCGAAGATCTCGAACAACGACAACAACATCACCAGGGCCGTCGTGCTGCAGGGGGAGGTGGCCGGCAACATCGGGAGCTGGGAGCAGGACGGGCGACGCGAGATCGGCTACTGGATCGGGATGGAGCATTGGGGGAAGGGTGTTGCCACGAAGGCGGTGTCGTCCTTCCTGCGTCAGGTCCAGACACGTCCTCTCTATGCGCACGTGGCGAAGCACAACGTGGCCTCACTCCGCGTCTTGCAGAAGTGCGGGTTCACGATCGTCGAGGAGGAGCCGCCCGGGTCCGGCCGGGTCGCCGACGATGTCGAGGAGCTCGTGATGAGGCTAGCGTGATGTGACGAACGCCAACCGACCGCCCGGCACGATCCTCCTCGCCGACGGCCCGGTGTCCTCCCTGGACGCTACCTGAAGGGCGGAGGCGGTGCTCTTTACGGACATCGTTCGTTCCACGGAGAAAGCCGCGGAGCTCGGCGGCCAGTACGAGGCCTAGCGCCGAAAAAGGGTTCCAAGAGATCGGGTCTGCAGCCCGAGAGCCATCCGGCAGTCGCGCGTCCACCCAAGGTGACGACCCATCGACCACCACCTTCTCGATCCGCGGACAAGGTTACTTGATGAACACGCGCCGAGAGCCGTTGGACGCCGTCCATCCAGACCTCCCACTAGCTCGATCCGTGGACAGAGCACCTAATGCGCAGACCGAGACGTCCGGCGGGAAGCATGGAATGGAGGGATCCCCTACTGTATGGGTGGAGCCGAGACCAAGGAGGGACGAGACGTTGTCGCCGGACCTTGTTGAGATGATTGAGCAATACCACCGAGCGGTTGACGCGTTCGTGACGGGAGACCCGGAGCCGCAGAAGAAGCTGTTCTCGCGGCGCGACGATGTAACCCTCGCCAACCCGTTGGGGCCTCCTGTCCGTGGCTGGAATCAAGTTGAGGACGCCCTGGAGCGTGCAGCTTCCCTGATTCGAGAGGGCGAGCCTGTCGCATCCGAGCGAATCTCGGAGGATGCGACCGGGGATATGGCGTACATCGTCGAGATCGAGCGGACCCGGTTGAAGGCGGGCGATGCCGATGAGATCGCGCCAGTTTCGCTTCGCGTGACGACCATATTCCGACGTGAAGACGATGCGTGGAAGGTTGTCCATCGACATGCCGATCCCATAACCACTCCGCGGCCGATCGAGTCCGCCTTGGAGTCGTAGAAGCGACGGGACGACAGTCGCGGCCGCATCCAACACACGTGCCGTCATCCCCCGCAAAGCGGACGTCTCAACATCTCGATCCGCGGACAATGTTCCTTTGGCGTAGACCTTAGGAGCAGCGCACTCACAACGCGGCACCTGTCCCTTGCCGAGTCACCCGGTGACGCTTTCAACCCCGACCTACTCTAGGCGCCTCACCACATCGCGGATGGCCGCGTGAACCGGTGACGTTTCAAGAACGTACATAGCCGCCGACAGTCCGACGGCGTAGCCACGCGTCCTGATGAACTCGTTGAGTTCGGGTTGTCAGTGCGGATTGTTACCCTGCACGACGGCTCCGATCGTCAGTCCGCGCAGCAGGCGAACCACCAGTCCTGCTCGCCCTCGACCGGCGTGAGCGTCACGATTCCCGCAGGCCCCGGCGAGCGCGTGCCCTCGGGGTCGTACTCCAGCGACCACGACGTCGCGAAGGGCGCGCCGTGGGTGGACATGAAAAAGGCCCAGCTGACGCGGCCATCACTCAAGAACGTGCCACCGACCCGCTCGATGGGGGTCCCGGACGCCGCCAGGGCGGCCTTGATCAGATGGTGGTCGGCGCGCGCAACGTCGTCGAACTGGACAGCGCGGTCATTGAAGCCACCGCAGTCCTCGGGGTCTCCGTCGAAGAAATCGCCGCGCGGGTAGGTGAGGATGGCGCACCCGGCCGCGTCCATGAAGTACTCGACCTTCAGGTCCTCGAGGACGGGCAGGACCGTGGCCTTGAGGCGCCCGATCTGTTCGGCCTTCTCGGCCTCCGACGGCAGATCGCCGCGGATCACTCGCAAAACGGCGAGGCCCCCGACAGCGGCCACAACGAGGACGATGACGACGGCGCCGAGCCTCAAGAACCTGGGCTTCACCGGCCCTGAACCCATGAGAGCCTCCGATCGACCGAGAACACTCTACGCCGGCACCGGCACGCTGAACGAGCTCGTGGGCGTCGCCGTGCGCGCGAGCCTGGCCTTCGCCCGAGTCAGCGGGGGGATGGGCGCGTCACCCCGGTCACGGTCCCCCGACATGCCGTTGCTTTCTCGCGCAGGGATGCCGTTTCGGAGGGCCCTATCTCCTAACCCATCACGCGGAGGACCGCCTCCTCCCCCTGTAAACAGACGGTCCACCACCTTCTCGATCCGCGGACGACGTTCCTCGGCGCAACGAGCTTGTGTTCGGCGGCGACCTTGGTCTCGCCAGCGGCGATCCGGAGCAGCGTCTCGCAGTCGACGACGAAGCGCGTCACGCGGCGGACGCTACACCTTCGCCGATGACGTCTCGACCCTCTCGATCTGTACCAGTCTGCTAGACGACCCGGCTCCAGCCGTGGGATCCGAAGATCCCCTCCAGCAGCGCCTCGAAGAACGCTCGATCACCGCAGGGCACAGCGAGCGTGTCCACGTCGGTCATCGTCAGGGTTGCTCCGCTCAACGACCATCGGGCGGAATGTTGGAGACCGAAGCAGCCGGGGTCCTGCAGATCCGTGAACGTGATCCGATCGCCCGACACCGCGTACGTCCCCGACGTGTCCCACGTCTCCCCGTCGGGCATCTGTTGGTGAAGTCGCCAGGTGCCGTCGAACATCGAGAGCGTCCGATCACCGATGTTCCAGTGGATGTCTTCCTTGGTGAAAGGGCCGCTCAGGTCGGCGGGGACGATCGTGACGCGGAAGGCACCCTCGGGACCGCCGTCGTCCGGGTGGGGCTCGACGTCCGCGTCGCCGACGAGAGGGCTCGCGATACCCATCGAGTCGGGGCACGCGTCGAGGTGCAGGTACTGGCGACACTCCGCCTCGCTGAACCCCTCGCTGAGGTGGGCTCGGGCCAGCTTGACGAGATCCTCGACTTGCAGGGCCAGGACGCGCAGCGTGCCGTCGTCGCTCGACGTGGCGAGTTCCGTGCCGTCCGGGCTGAAGGCCACGCCGTTGAGGCTGCCCGTGGAACCGAACAGCGTGAGGAGCTCCCTCCCTGTCGCGACGTCCCAGATGCTCGCCGTGTGGTCCTGGTTCGCCGTGGCGAGGTGCTTCCCGTCCGGACTGAATGCGACGCCGAGGATGTTGCCCGCATGTCCGGTGAGCCTCGCGGCCAGTTCCCCGGACGGGATCCTCCAGAGCGCCGCCCCATCGGCACCCGACGTCGCGAGGAGGGATCCGTCCGGGCTGAAGGCGGCGGCGTGCCCCGACTCAGTCTGCCCCTGGAAGCTCAGGAGCTCCTGGCCCGAGGAGACGTTCCATACGTGAACCTCTGCACTTTGAGCGATCCCCGCGAGGAGGGACCCATCCGGGCTGAAGGCAACGTCGTTCAGCGAATCGATCTTCCCGGCAGCTTCGCCCAGCGTTCGCACGCGGGCTCCCGTGGCCGCGTTCCACACGGTCACGGTCCCTGTTCCGGGGCTGTTGTCCGCGAGTCCGCCGGCGATCAGCGTTCCATCGGGGCTGTACGCGACGTTCGTGTAGTAATCGCCGTCGCGGATGTCCATCGCGCGCACGTCCTCGCCCGACGACGCGTCCCGGAGGGTTGGCGTACCAGCCGTGACGAAACGCTCTCCATCGGGGCTGAACGCCGCGTCCCCCGAATCCGACCACGCGCTTGCGATGAGGTTCCCGGTCGAAGCATCCCATAGGCGGTCGGCGCCCCAGCCGCTCACCGCCAACAGGCGGGAGCCGTCGGGGCTGTACGAGACGGCCTGGAGACCCAAAGGATCTTCCATCGTCACGAGCTCGCGGCTGCCCGATGGCGAGATGTCCCATACCCGCACCGTGCTGTCGCCCCCGGCCGTGACGAGACGGCGGCCGTCGGGGCTGAAGCGCAGCCCGAAGACCGTCCCGGCATGACCGTGGAGGACGAGCAATTGCGCTCCGGTGTGTGCGTCCCAGACCCTGGCGGTGCCGTCGTCCCCCGCTGTGGCCAGCACCTGTCCGTCCAGGCTGAACTGCACCCCCCAGACAAAACCCGTATGCCCCTGGAGGGTGAGCAGTTCGTCCCCGGTCTGGGCGTCGTAGACCTTCGGCGTTCCCCCGGCACTTCCGGCCGCGATACGACTCCCGTCGGGGCTGTACGCGACGCTGAAGTCACCACCGCCAAGCTCCATCACTCTTCGCCCGGTCCGGACATCCCAGACGGGGATCACGTTCCCACCGAAGTTCGGTGCCGCGGCGACGCGCGCACTGTCGCGGCTGAACGTGACGCCGAGGAATCCCGATCGCGGCGCTCGCAGCTCCTGCACGACGCGGCCGGTCTCGGCATCAAGGATCGAGACGATCCCGTCGGCGCCGGTCACCGCCAGTAGGCGGCCGTCCGGGCTGAACGCCATGGTCGCGGGGTACGGGACCTCGCGGCCCACGTTCAGCCTGCGCAGCTCCTGCCAGGAGCGCGTGTCCCATCGGTACACGATCGACTCGGCCCCCGTCGCCAGCGCGATGAGACGGCGTCCATCAGGGCTGAAGCCGAGTTCCGTCGTCTCGAGGGACGTCGTCAGTGTCTGCAGTCGGTCGCCCGTGCGTGCGTCCCAGACGAACACGTCGTTCCCTGGAGTGCTCTCGTCGATCCCTCCAGTGGCGATCAGGTGGCCATCGGGGCTGGTCGCCATCCAGCCGTTCGTCTGCAGCGTCAGGATCTCTCGATCGGAGGCCACCGCCCGGTGCAGCGCCTCCTCGGCTTCCCGGAGGACGGTCCCGTCCTGCCTGGTCGTGTCCACAGCCGCCAGGGCGAGGAGGATGCTCCGCTGGGGATCGACCTCGAGGTTCGCGGTTGCTGCCGACGCGAGCTCGCGCGCCGTCGCGATGCGCTCCCCACGCTCGGCTCGACCCCGCTGACCAGCCGCGATCGCCGTCAGGGTGGCGGCGACGAGCGCCGCCGCCACGAGCACCGCGACCAGCCCTCGCATCCGGACGACGGATCGGTGTTCGAGCGCGCGCTCACGGGCGACCCGCTGCTCCTCCTCGGCCCGCTGGACGTCTCGCGCCCGGACACTGTCGGCGAGGTACGCGCGATCGTCGGTCGACAAGGCGATCGTGGTCGTCTCCGACCAGGTCGCCACGCTCTCGAGTCGGGCACCACGAAGGAGGAAGCTCTCGTCCCGCTCGTTCGTGAGCCATTCGGCGGCGGAGGCAGCGAGCCCGTTGCGGATCCGCAGTTCCTCGCGGCCCTCGTCGATCCAGCCACGGAGGCGCGCCCACGCATGCAGGAGGGCCTCGTGCGCGATCTCGATCGTCGGTTCCCTGGTTGAAGGATCGCGATCGAACGAGAGCAAGCGGTGCCGCCCGAAGGCGTCGATCACGGCGTCCATCGCCCCGCCGTCGAGGTGTGGAAGCTCCGAGCGGCGGACGCGGCGTCGGGTGTCCTCCGTGCCCTCGCCGAGGGTCACGAGCCGCAGGAACAGCTGGCGGCACGCAACTCGCCCGCCCTGGTCCAGCGCGTCGTACAGGTGCTCGGCGCGGCGCGCGAGGGCGCCGGTGACGCCCCCGATCTTCCGGTAGGCGTTCAGCGTGAGCGCGGCGACGTCCTCGCGGCTGGCCAGCTCGGTGAGCGCGTACTGGAGGAGCGGCAGCGCCCCGGGCCGGTCGATCACGTCGGCGACCATCGCGGCCACGAGCCCCGGCTCGACGTCCAGACCGACGCGCTCGGCCGGGCCGACGATCGCGCGCTCGAGCTCCTCCGGCGACATCGGGGTGACCGCCTCGTGCCGGGATGCAAGCAGGTCGCCGAACCCTCGAACCGACAACGGCTGGTCGAAGAAGTCGGCGCGGAGCGTCGCGACGACGCGGAGGCGGGACTTCGGGTCGGCGGTCGCCGCTCGGATGCTCTCCAACAGGTGCGCGCGTTCGGCATCGCTTTCGACCATCGTGAAGAGCTCCTCGAGCTGGTCGAGCACGATGAGCAGCTCTGCGTCGGGGTCGGGCAGCAGCCGGTCCACAACGCGGGTCAGGCCGAGCTCGTCGCGCTCGAGCTCGTCGAGCAGGAACGGGGGCGGGTCCACGCTGACGCTGAGGAGCGCTGTTTCGAGCTCCCGTAACGGATGGGCGCCCGGGATCAGGTCGACGACGTACCACCGATCCGAACCGGGGATCACCCCACGTCGGATCGCCGGCACGAGCCCGGCTCTCACGACGGAAGACTTCCCAGACCCCGACGGTCCAACGACACACAGGAACCGGGCCGCGCCGTTCTCGGCGAGCCGCTCGACCAGCCGCCGCGTGAGCAGCTCGCGTCCGAAGAAGTCCGCGCTGTCGGGCTCGTGGAACGCTCTCAGTCCCTTGTAGGGGTTCCGCAGCTCTCCGCGAGCGACCGCGACCGGTCGGCCCTTGCCACCGATCGCGTCTCGGAAGGCGGCGCAGAGCTCGAGGACATCGGCGAACCGCGCCTCAGGATCCTTCGCCGTGGCCCGCGCGATCGCGGCGTCGACCGTGGGGGGAACGGCCGGTCGCTTGTCCCGGACCGAGGGGATCGGGTGGTGCAGGTGCTGGTCGAGGAGGACGTTGAGCGAGGTGTCGGGGAAGGGGTGGGTACCCGTCAGCATCTCGAACAGCACGACGCCCAGCGAATAGACGTCCGAGCGCGGCGTCGTCTGTTCCAACCTGATCTGCTCGGGTGAGAGGTATGCGGGCGTCCCGCGGATCATCGTCCCGGCGGTCTGCTCGGGGGCGCCCGTCTCGAGCGCGATGCCGAAGTCCGACAGGTACGCGTTGCCCTCGTCGTCCAACAGAACGTTGCCCGGTTTGACGTCGCGATGCACCACGCCCTGCTGGTGCGCCGCGGCGAGCGCCGCACCGACCTGGTCGAGGATCTTGGCGGCGGGCTCGAGCTCGAGCGGCCCCGCGTCGAGCAGGTCGTCGAGGCTCCCGCCGCGCAGGTACCGCATGATCAGGTAGGCGGCGTCCGGCTCGCGCCAGTAGTCGTACAGCGGCACGATGTGCGGATGCTCGAGGCGCGCGACGAGCTGCGCCTCGCGCTCGAACCGGCGCACGAAGTCGGGCTGGTTCGCGAGCTCCGCGTGGATCGACTTGATCGCTACCTCGCGCTCGACCTGCGGCTGGATCGCGCGGTACACGGAGCCGAAGGCGCCCTCGCCGAGCTTGTCGAGCAACCGGTAGCCGCGGAGCGGCTCGCCCTTGAGCTCCAGCTCCGGGTCCTGCCGGAGGACCCGTTCCTGCAGGCGCTGCAGATCGGGCGACGGGTCGACGCCCAACTCGTCGGCGAGGATCTCTCGAGCGCGCTGGAAGGCGGCGAGCGCGTCGGCCTGCCGTCCGACTCGATAGAGCGCGAGCATGAGGCTCGCCCACAGGTGCTCGCGCAGAGGCTGTTCGCGGGTGAGCGACTCGAGCTCGCCGATCACCTCGCCGCCTCGCCCGGAGTCCAGATCCGCCGCGAGTCGCTCCTCGAGAGCTTGGAGACGAAGCTCCTCGAGGCGCGCGATCTCCCCCGCGAGCGACTCCTCGGCGGCCAGGTCGGCGAACGCCGGCCCGGCCCACAGGCCAAGCGCCTCGCGCAAGAGCCCGGCCGCGCGTTCGGACTGACCGTCGGCGGCCCGCGCCTCACGAAGCAGGAGCTCGAAACGAGTGGCATCCAGCTCGTCCGCCGCGAGGTGGAGCACGTAGCCGGGCACGCGACTTTCGAGCCGATCGGGTCCGAGCAGCTTCCGCAGGCGAGACACGTACGTCTGCAGCGTGTTTCGAACCGCGTCGGGCGGCTCCTCTCCCCAGACGTGGTCGACGAGGAGGTCCGTGGGCATCACCTGGTTGGCTCGAACGATGAGGTGGGCCAGAACCGCACGCTGCTTGGGCCCGCCGAGGGCGAGTGGGCCGTGCTCTCCCTTGACCTCGAGGGGACCGAGCACCTTGAACTGCATCCGGTGACCGTACCCTTCGCGTTTCCGCCTGGGAAGGCTCACCCGGCCCGGGAGATCCTCTGCTTTCATCACGGGCAGACCCTGCCGGGGTCCCCGTGCAATCCGCGTGCAACGAAGAACGGGCGTCGCGGATCCATGGACCCTGACCAGCGGTTTCGGCGCCTCGCGCACCGAGCGGTGACACCATCGGGTCGACGGCTCGCCGGCGATGGCCTGCACGCGATCGTCCAGGCCCCTGCACTGCTGTCTCAAGGGGCTGGTCGCACCGTGCCCTCATGCGCAGGGTCACCCGCCTCGGATCCGGGATCGCCCTCCTCCTGGCGATCACGTCCGGTTGGCGGATCGGGTCGGTCCAGGCCAGCCAGGGCCTTCCGATCCGCCCCGGATTCGTGGTCTACGAGGCGGATGCCGAGCAGGTCCAGATGGCTCGGTGGGCCGCCAACCGGTTCGAGGCCTCCGAGCTGGGAGTTCCCCAGGTGGAGGTCCACTTCCACAAGGACCTGTCGAGCTGCCGCGGGAACCTCGGATACGCGCTGGGCGGCCGGGTCGATCTGTGCAGGGACACCGTGGACGTGCCGGCTCGCCGGGCTCTGCTTCACGAGATGAGCCACATCTGGATGGACGAGAACCTCACGCCCTCCAGTCGGATGCGGTTCCTCGAGCTCCGCGACCTCTCCGGATGGAACGCATCCTACGACCCGTGGGGGCTCCGGGGATATGAGCAAGGGGCCGAGGTCATCGCCTGGGCATTGGGGGAACGGATCCTGATGCCGTCGATCCCCGACAACGAGCCGGAGCAGCTCGAGATCGCGTACGGCCTGATCACCGGGCGCGAGGCACCCGAACCCCCCTGATCCACAATCGATACGAACGCACCCTGCTCCGGAGCGCAACCGTTCTCCGGAGCGTCGCTAAACGGCATCCCGCGCGAGCGGCATTCTACGAGGCTCGATCGGTGGTCTCGACGGCCGCCCGCTCACAGGCTCAACGACCCCATTCGACGACGATTTCGTTGTCCGGGGTGTCGGTGATCTGCGTTCGCTCATCGCCGTCGGGGCGGCTGATGAAGATGTCGGCCCGGAACCCTGAGGTCGTCCGAGAGAAGGCGATCCAGTCGCCGTCGGGAGACCACACCGCGCCGAACAGGAAGGCGCCGTTCTCGCCGACCTCGTTCACGATCACACCGTCGATGCCGAGGACCACGATCGTTCCGCCAGCGGACGTGAGGATCGACGACCCGTCCGGCGAGAACCGACCTGGATCCTCGAAGCGTTCACTCGACAGGGCACGAGGCTCGCCTCCGGCCACGTCGACGACCATGAGCTGCCCGTCACCCTCGTCCGCCGACCGCAAGAAGACGAACTGGGCGCCGTCGGGGGAGAAATCGCCGGGCAGGTCCGCCATCCCTTCGACGGCGGTCGACAAGCGCTGCACGTCACTGCCGTCTGCGGAGCTGACCGTGTAGATGCCGCCGCGCGAAGGATCGGTGTCGTCCCAACCCTCGCAGCCGAGACGGGAATCGTCTGGCGACCACACAACGCATACGAGGTTCAGGGTCGCGTCCGGCAGGTCGAGGACACGCTCCACAGTCCCATCAGGCGCGACGATCGCGGTGCCCACTCGCTCGTCCGCAACGAGCGTCATAACCGCGATGTGTGCGCCGTCGCGGGACCAGCGACCTCCGCCCTCGGGCCCAGGCAACGAGATCTCGTGCTCATCGCTCCCGTCGGCATTGGCGATGTGCGTGCTGACAAAGGTGTGCGTTGACTCGTCGAACCGCGAGAACATCAGGCGCCCGTCGAGATCCGAAGCCGGTGCAGCCGTTGTCGACGGCCTCGCCGACGCACCAGAGGCCGAATCGTCGTCCCCATCGCTGCATCCGGCGACCGCCAACGCGAGCGCCACGGCGAGCCCGACTGCGATGTGGCCTGAGAAGGGTCTGGCTGAGGCACGAGAAGCCATACCGTCAATCAACACCCCTTGAGGAGCAGGCGCAAGTCCCGACGTCAGCCCGGCGTCTACGAGGCCGGGTCGAAGTAGACGAGCACGCGTCGGCCGGCGAAGTCCTCGGGCGCGACCGTGTCGTCGTGCTGGTAGAGCAGCTGGGATCGCGCAAGTTTCGCTTCGCGTGACGACCATATTCCGACGTGAAGACGATGCGTGGAAGATTGCCCATCGACATGCCGATCCCATAACCACTCCACGGCCGATCGAGTCCGCCTTGGAGTCGTAGAAGCGACGTGACGACCCGTCGCGGCCCGCATCCATCACACGTGCCGTCATGCCCCCGCAACGCGGACGTCTCAACATTTCGTTCCGCCCACAAGGCTCCTTGTGCGTAGACCTAGCGAATCGGCCAAGGACGCTCACGCGCCGGGGCGCGTGGACATTCGGCCACGCTGGCGGTAACCGAGGACGGCGCACTATCGTTTGGACATGCCGACCGACGACCACGCCCTCGTGAACAGAGCCACCTGGGACGAGGACGCGCGAGACTGGGTCCAGCGAGGACGAGAGGCGTGGGCTAGGAAGGAACCGGTCTGGGGCAGGGGCAATCCTGAGTCCGAGCTTCTCCTGCTGCCTGATCTAGCGGGGCTCGATGCCATCGAACTCGGCTGCGGGACCGCCTACGTCTCGGCCTGGCTGATGCGCCGGGGCGCACGGGTCATCGGCCTCGACAACTCGTCGAACCAGCTCGCGACTGCCCGGCTGCTCCAGAAGGAGTTCAGTCTTCGCTTCCCGCTCGTGCACGCCGACGCCGAATGCCCGCCCTTCGCGGACGCGAGTTTCGACTTCGTGATCTCCCAGTACGGGGCCGCTACCTGGTGCGACCCGTACCGGTGGATTCCGGAGGCCTCACGAATCCTGCGGGGTGGCGGCCGTCTCGTATTCGAGACCGGCTCCCCCCTTGTGATGTGTTGCTATCCCACAGACGATGACGATGCGCCTGCGGACTCGCGGCTCCATCGAGACTACTTCGGCATGCACCGGTTCGAGTGGCGAGGACCGAGCGGGGCCGTCGAAGACATCGAGTTTCGGATCGGGCATGGCGACATGGTTCGACTGTTGCGTGCGAGCGGATTTGAGATCGAGGACTTGATCGAGATCCAACCTCCCAACGAAGGAGCAGACGTGCAAGCCCAGCCCTACGTCCCGCTGGAATGGGCGAGGCGATGGCCGAGTGCTGAGGCGTGGAAGGTCCGCAAGGTCGGCTAGCTGGTCAGGGTCGTGCATATGCAAGCGGTCGCGGACCGCGCCGGGCGTGAGCCCTCCGAGAGCCGCGAGGTAATCCCCTAGCGACACTCGCCATGCCTGCGCTGCCCACCTTTTCGATCCGCCGACAACACTCCACGTAGACCGGCCCCCGGTGCTAAACCAGCCGGAGGCGGAGGGTGCTGGGCGAGGCTTGATCACCGGCCTGCAGCAGCCTCTGTTTCCGGCTACGGGCCGGTGACGCCGGTCAGACGGCGGAGCTCGCGCGCGACGGGCTCGGTGGCGAGCACGATCAGGTGGTTCCGCGCCCTCGAGGCGCCCACGTAGAGGTACCGGTTCAGGTCCTCCGCGTGCTTGTCGCCGAGCTCGGCCAGGATCACCACCGGCCGCTCGAGGCCTTTGAACCCGTGCACGCTGGTCGCGAGCACCGTGCCGGGCTCGAGCTTCTCGGACAGGCGGAAGCCGTTCACCTTCTCCCGGTTCCGAAGCCGGCTCTTCTCCTTGCCCGAGGGCGTGAGTACCACGATGTCCTCGACCGGCACGCCCTCGAGCTCCACGAGGTTCGTGAGCACCACGCCCAACAGGTGCGCGAGCTCCTCGTCACTCTCGTACCCGAGGATCTGCACCGGCTCGCCGTCGGGACCGCGCGAGATCGGCGGCTCCGACCCCTCGTAGAACACGGTGACGAACTCGCCGATCTGCTTCGTGTTCCGCAGGTTGCGGGCGAGCGGCCCGATCGTGTCCTCCTCGGCCACCGGGAGCTCGCCGCCGTACAGGTTCTGGTTGTCGTCGGCGAACACGTACAGCGCGCCCCCGTCCGGGTCGACGTGCAGCGCGAGCAGGGCCGGCCACCACCACTCGCGGAAGTCCTGGCCCTCGTCCACGACGATCGCGTCGTACCGTGGGCCGAGCTTCGCCGCCGCCTCGGCGAGCGCCTCGGGCAGTCGGTGCTCGTAGAAGTCGGAGCCGGGACCGGGGTCCGGGTCGGGGAGCTGGATGCCGGCCTCCCCCGCGAGGCGCACGCACAGCGCGTGGAAGTGCTCGACCTCGAGGTTCGGCGTCTCGCCGGCCTCCTCCTTCAGGTACACGGCGAGCCGCTTGTTGAAACAGGTGAGCAGCGTGCGCTGCTCCTTGGCCGCCAGGCGCTTGGCGATCGCCATCGCGAGCAGCGTCTTGCCGCTCCCGGCGGGGCCCGTGATCGCGGCCCGCCGCCGGTGCGAGACGAACCCGAGGATCCACGCCTGCTCGTCCGTGAGCTCGACGATCTTCTTGTCCTCCTCGTCGAACCGGAGCTTCAGCGGCGCGCGGATCTCGATGCGGAAGCCGAGGGCCATCGCGAGCGCCTCCATCCCCTCGGCGCCGAACCGCCGGCCGGGCCGGAACCAGTAGCCCATCACTTGCGGCACGCGCTCGGCCAGGCGCTGCAGGTCGTCGCGATCGATCACGACCTCCGGCGGCGCGCCGGGATGCGCCGCGGTGTCGTAGATCGCGTCGGGCAGCGCGACGCCGTACCCGTAGCTGGGCTTCCACCGCTCCCAGCCGGGCTGCGCCTCGAGGATCCGTACCAGAGAGTGCATCTCGTCCTTCGCCTGGTGGAACGGGTCCTCGCGCAGCTCGTGCGAGCCCGAGCGCCCGCGCTGGCGCCATCGCTTCGTCGCCGGGTCGTACTCGAGACCGCCGCCCTTGGCCTCGAGCGCCAGCACGCCGAGCTCGGGGTGCGCGATCACGAAGTCCGCCTCGCCCTCCACCGGGCCGTCGCGGCCCGCGAGCACCCAGTCCACCGAGTGGTACACGACGTAGCCGTCGTCGAGCTGCTCGAGGAACCCCTCGTAGAGGCGTCGCTCGGCCGCGCTGGCGGTGGGGAGCATCGGGAACGGCACCATCCGAGCCACGACCCGATGGTAGCCCGGGCGCTGGACACACCCGGAGCGCCGTGGGACCATCCTGCCGCTTCCCCGACCATCACCTCAGACCGTGATCCTCTTCACGCTCGTCATCGTCATCGCGATCCTCCTCGGCTTCGTGTTCGGGGGCAGCCTGTCGCGCTTCGAGGGCCTCCGGCTCCGCTGGTGGATCCTGGCGGTGCTTGGGTTCGCGGTGCAGTTCGTCCCGCTCCCCGAGGGGGCAGGCGGCACCGACCTCGTCGTCCGGACGGCCGCGCTCACGGTCTCCTACTCGATGCTCGTGGCGTTCGCGATCGCGAACGTGCGGATCGAGGGCATGGCGCTCGTGCTGATCGGGCTCGCGTGCAACTTCGCCGTGATCGCGGCCAACGGCGGGATGCCGGTCTCGGCGCAGGCGCTGATCGACTCGGGTCAGATCGACGTGCTGGTGGGACTCGAGGAGGCGGGATCGGACAAGCACCATCTCTTGACCGACGAGGACGTCCTCACGCTCCTGGCCGACGTGATCCCCGTCGGTGCGCCGTTCCACCAGGCGATCAGCGCGGGCGACCTGCTGATCTACGGTGGGCTGGTCTGGCTGACCGTGGCCGTCATGCTGGGACGGATTCCGCCGCCGAACTCGACGGCGTGGGGTCCGTACCGGGGGAAGCACCGTCAGGGGTTGCCGGACCCGGAGCCGGAGCCGATGTGGCTGCCGCCCCCTCCTCCCCCTCTTCCTGCAGCCACGAGGTCGGGAACCGGACGGTGAGCGTGGCGCCCTGCGCCGGGGCGCTGACCATCGTCAGGCTCCCGCCGCCCACCCGGGCGCGCTCGCGCATCATCGTCAGCCCGAAGTGACCCTCGGGCTCGGGCGCCTCGACGTCGAAGCCCACCCCGTCGTCGCGGAGCACCATCTCCACCTCGTCGCCGTCGGGCTTGACCGTGATCCAGATGTTGCGCGCCTCGGCGTGCTTCAGCGCGTTCATCACGGCCTCGCGGGCGATGTGATACAGCAGCAGCGCGATCGGGGCGGGGAGCTCGATCTCGTCCGCGTCGATGTGGAACCGGACCTCGGACTCGCGACCCGCCTCGGCGATGAAGCCGTGCAGCGCCTCGCCCGAGTCCCGCCCGTCCCAGCGGCGAGCGGTGCAGGTCGCGGATGAGCGCCCGGATCCGTTCGGACGTCTGGTTCTTCGTCTCCTTCATCTCTTTCAGGAGCGACTCGACGTCGTCGATCCGCCCGGCGTCGAGATGCTTCTTCGCCACGTCCACCTGGATCGAGAGGCGGAACAGGAGCTGGGCGAGGTCGTCGTGCAGGTAGCCGGCGATCTGGAGCCGCTCGTCCTCGCGCTCCTCGGCCATCCGGTTCGAGAGCGCGCGGAGGACCTGCTCGCGATCCTTCAGCTCCGCGTGGGCCTCCTCGAGCGCCTTGCTGCGGAAGAACATCTGGCGAGCGAGGAGGAGCGGGAGGATGAAGACGGGAACAGCGAAGAATCTCAACCTCTGTGAAGACCTTGGCCAGGAACACGCCAAACACGGCGAGACCCAAGTAGCTGACAAGGAACTCGCTCAATCGACCGATCCTTAGCTCGCGAATGACCCGAACGGGAGTCATTCGAAAGTGAAGGCTGGCGACGACGGCAATGACGCCGAAGTTCACCAAGTAGTCGACAACTGCCGCCAGAACCGCGGCAGCAATCAGTACGGCTACTGCCGACGACCTAACCGTCTGCGAGCTCGTGAAACACGGCGCTCGCCGCCCACACAGCCAGCGCGACCTGAGACCGGTTGAAGAGCGCGCGAAGAAGACCGACCTCGCCCCTGAACTCTCGCGGATCCGAGGCCGCAAGGAAAGCGCTCGCCCCTGCCACCGCGGGCGGGTAGAGGAACGCAACAACCATCAGGAGCGGGAACCCAACTCCGATTTGTGTTCCTCGCCAGGACGGGACGGGCAGTAGCTCGACAGAGGCTGTGAGGGCGATCCAGACGACGAGGTCAAGGCGAGTATCAGCGCTTAGGGCCCCAGCCTGCTGTGAGAGGGCCAGGAGAAGAGCGGCAATCGTGGGCACGACCACAAGGAACTCGAACGCCCGTTCAGGGCGTGTAACGGTGGGCTTCCCGCTGCTCGTGGCGGCGCGCTTCCTCATGGTCTTCCCCATCTTGACGGCTGCCGCCCTTCCTTGGAACCACCCGACGAACCCTGAGTCATCCAAGCCGCGCTACGGCAGCTGCGGTAGGTCGCTGGGGTGGCTTGCGGGCAAGTGGCATCCCCCGGATACTCACGAGCAATCCCCCGAATGGGGGTCGGATACATAGGGGCTGCCTGGCGGCAAGCGTTGCAGGCTGGGAGTGACCCGCCCGAGTGGTGGTGAGGGGGTGGAACCGTGAAGCTGGTCAAGCGTCTCGCGGTGGCCATGGGCTCGCTTCTGGCGCTCGCATTCGCCGGTGGTGCGCACATCAGGTGGTAGGTACAACCTCTGAGATCGTTCACTAGGCCCCGGGGCAACCCGGGGCCTAGTCGTTTGCAGCCCACACTCGTCGTTGGAAGACCATGCTGACAAGGGGTTGTTGGTCGCAACAACGTTCGCCAACCCCGTGAGAAATGGCGGATAGGCCTGTCCAGCTTGGGGGTGCAGTTACTTGTCCGGGTGCTTGGGGATATCCCGTCGGCCGCCTCTTCGCCGAAGCGAAGAGACACTTGGCCGCCCTCTTCGTCCTCCGTGGCCACAAGGAGGGTGTGTCTTCCGCCGATGATCGACGTTCCCTGAGAATAGATCACATCGCCTAGTCGATGATGCGACAGAACCACCTCTGCGACATCGATGTGCGCCTTTCCTACAACCCGGACATGGGTCACCAGATGCAGCTCTGGTCCCCCTTCCGCTTCCTCATATTGCACGAACAGGAGATGCCGAACGCCATCCAGGATCACAACCGGACTCCCCATCTCGAGGGTGAAGAAGCGATCAATCGTTTCAGGTAAGTCGCGAAGGCCGATGTCCTCCATCAACTTCTCAAACGACCCCTGCACGTGGGCTTTGAAGAAGTTCGCCAGAATTCCGAGCTCTCTTCCGTCCTGCCGGAAAAACCACAGGTCCGCAGGTGCTTGGAACCGCCCTTCTCCTTCCGGTCGTTCGACTGTCACCTGAAACCGCTCCGGGGTCAAAGAAACAATCTTCGGCCAGATCGACTTCAAGCGATTGACAATGCGTCCGGCGGGATCGTTTCCTTTAAGGTCCGAAGGCTCCAATGCGACGGCGCCCTTCTCCTCTGCCAACCTCCGCGCCTGGCTCGTGAAGCCAGCCTGAGACCGAGAACGAGCTTGTCTGTGGGTAGATCCGCATGCTTGCCGAGCATGCTCTCTACCCAACTGGCATCTGCTCGTCGGCCAGAAGCTCGAGCCTCCACCGCAACGGTCACCTCGTGGCCTGCCGTCGCGGCCCGGATGACGACATCGACCTCTCGTGGCTTGGCGGATACTCGGTTGACGAGCATTGCTGACTCTTCGACCGTTGCTCCTCTAGCCATGTGCGTATGGATGAGAGCAACTACGTCTTGGAAGAGATTGCTGCGTTTGGGCATGTCACCAGCATGACGGTTGAAGACCAGGATCGCACGGCAAAGGGAGCTCGAACTCACATCTTGAGCGGCTTGACTTCATTCTTCACCGTGGAACCAGGACTACCCTCGGAGTAGGTCCGGAGTTGGGGGCGGACGTTCTTAAGAAAGGAAGTCGGGAGATAGCTTCGTCATCGAAGCGATCTCGGAAGCCCGTGGGATCCTGGCCTTCTCTTCGGAGACGCAACCCCTTGACGAACGTTGTCGCTGCCAAGCGTTCGCGATCAGAGAAAGCTGGGTTGTCCGCAACCTTCTCTGCGCGATCTTCCAGCGATCCGGGTTAACGCTTGGAGGAGCCTGGGGTTCACCCGTGCGGCTGGTATTCCTCCCGGAGCCATTGCTGAAGTTCCATCATTGAAACGAACAATCATTCTGTTCAAGAGGAAGCGTCGTACTCGAGGCGTCCCTTTATCGCAGCCGGGTTCCTCTCCTCGCTCTCCAGGACCAACAATTTTCCCTGCAAGCTTGTTGATATCTCCACCAAGCACGACGAGATGCCCCGCATATTCCTTCACCACCCACAAGGCAACCGCGCCAGCAGCAGCGGCAACGGGTACCCAAGGCCAGCTTGTCCTCCTGCGGAACTCTTGCTGGTAATGGTGCTTTCGCGTCGGCCATGTCAATTAGGCGCTGCCATCGTTTCCAGATCGACCTTCTGCTGTTCAAGGGGTACTTTGACGGCCTCCACGGGATCCGCCTCGGGTGTGCCACCGACCGCGGCGAGAAGCTCGTCCATCGCCCTTTCGATCATCACACGCCAGGCCGAGCCCGATGGGAAGGGCGGCAACAGGCTCGGCATCGAGCGTAACGGCCCCCGATCCCGCAATCGCCTCGACTTCGACCTTCTTCTCCCACCAGTCGCCGGAGATGGCCTTGACCCACTTGGGGGCCGTTGCCTGGACGTCCCAGCCGAGTCGAAGCATCGCGTGACGGACCTTCGCGATCGCATCCTCGTCGGAGGACGCCATCGAGATGGTCTTCGTCAGATGCATGTTGCGGAAGCGTGGCACTCGCCGGGTGAGAGGTCAAACCTGACGTGCCTTACCGCCGCTCCGACTCACGCAGCATCCCGACGACGAACCCTCGGAGCACCCCATCTTCCTCGCAGTCGATCAGGTTCGGCCACGGGGTGGGAGCTCTCATTGCCCACAGTTCACCGATCAAGGCGGCGCGCTCCTCATCCTCCCCCATCATGACGGTGAGCATCTACTTCCGCACCTCCGGGGAGGTAGCGAGCACCTCCACCATTGCCTGCCAGGGCCGGCAACCAGATCCATGAGCGAACGTATGCCCACGCGAGAGCTTCGCGCTAGAGGGCGAGGAGTCGCACGACCCGCTGCAATTCCCGAGGTCTTGGCGTGGCCCGGCCGTGGAGCCAGTCACGTAGCGTCGGGACGGGGACCGCGATTCGCGCCGCGAGCCGCCGGTCGGAGCAGGCTCGACGCCGCATTGTGGATCTCAGGCAGAGCGGAAGACGTCCACGGCCAGGCCATTCGACACCGGATGGATACGACGTCTAAGGTCGCTTCAGAACTCGAACGGATCGCCAGGCCCCTCGCCGTGCAAGACCAGCCAAAGGATGAGACCGACGAGCGCGATGCTGAGGAGGAGAGCACCCGCCCATGCCAGGAACCCGAGGACCGTGAGCGCGACCACGAGACCAGTGTCACACGAGAGAGCGACCGACGCAACGGCGCTAGGTTCAATGGAACGATCTGCCCCCAGTGCCGATAGACCGCCCGTCCAATCCGGAACAGCTAGCGGGGCGCGGGAGAGGCCCCCAACCCCTGAGAGGGAGATTCGGCGCTTCGGGCTGGAGGCCCCCAAGCCTGTGCCGGCCCGACGCGGGAAGCTCGGCAACGCCTGATTCGGGTCCGTGCACCGTGCAGCCTTCTAGCTAGTCCGCAGAGCGGCTGCCAGTCTGCTACCGGGAGCAATGACACTTGCATGCCGACAATGTGATTGGCGCTTACGACGAAGGCGCTGACGTTCGGCAATACGCTTGCTTCAGTTTGCCCCTTCGCCCGGAACCGGATGGGGGCGGACAACACGATTTCTCGATCGCCCGTTTCCTCCACCTCGGTGCTGTACGAAGAGACGAATCCGCCCACCCACGATTCGTCGTCGGAAGCAGCCGCAATATTTCTCTGTGCCTTCGGCGTGGAACAGTCTGTACCAAGCCGATGCGAATCCGATCGGTCCGAGCCGAAACCTATCGAGAACCGGCAGCAGGGCAGCTCCCAGCGCGAGGCCAGCGCGCCAGGATCAATAGGCCCAGTCCCCATAGACCCACGAAGGCAATGGGCGCGGATGTAGGTGGTGGGCGCTTGAATGAATAGGGATGGATCGGGAGTGTGTTCAACCCGACTTCGATGTACGAAACCATCCGAACAGTAGAAGAACGATGCTATCTGCTGCGAAGCTGACGAGCACAACGGCTGCCGTCTCCCTCAGTGCAGACAATTCCCGTTGAGGAACCCTCGCCTCGCGAACGAGTACGAAGCAGATTCCCGGAGCCAGCAACACGAGAAGAGGACGAGCCCCAGAAGCGTGTCGGGCATTCGCTAGTACTCCCGTGCCGTTTCCTTCGCGGGAGGCGGGGGCTCTCCCGGCGTCTCACAACTGGGATTCCAGGGGCGTCCTTGGGGGTTTCTTGACCGCCCAACGGGATAGTGTCCGGGCTGGTTGGCGTTGTGAGCTCGACTTCCTCCGGGGAGTCTCCCGATTCATCCGGCGTCATCGTCGCTTGCCTTTTCGGGTTGGGCAGGAGGCGGCGGTCTTCGTCGGCGGGGGCTGTCACGACCGGGATCAAGGGCGCATCAGCCGGTGTTTCCTGCCCACCCTTTCGTTCCCCTACAGGAAGCTCACGTGGGCGTGAGTGCGTCCTTCGACTCGTCGGGAACCTTGAACTTCTTTTCGATCGGCCATGATCAACACCTCCCCGCGAGGATTCTCGTCTCCGTTGGGTCGGAGCGCAACCTCGAGGAGGGGCGAGGCGCTTCAGGGATCCTAGTAACAACGTATTCATGGTGGTGCATCCGGCACACCTTCTGACCTGGGCGTTTCCGAACCGCGTTGCAAATCGCCGCCCAAATTCACACGATGCCACCGCATGAACCGATCCATTGTTCCGTGCTGGAGCGCCCAGGCATATGAACCGGCAGCTGAAAATCGTCGCATTCGTCAGCCCCAGATCACCAAGGATGACTGGATACAACTGGTAGCGCACCATCGGGCTGGGAAGGAGCCTATGCTCTCCTAAGCTGGCGGGATGTTCTGGTTGAGCCGGAAGACGTTGTCCGGGTCGTACTTGCCTTTGAGCGTCCTCAGTCGCTCGTACTTCTCGGCTCCGTAGGCTTGCTGGACTCGCGCCTCGCCCTCTTCCATCAGGAAGTTCACGTAGACGCTCGTCTGATGCGGCAGGAGGGCGGACCAGAAATCACGCGCCCACGCTCGTTCCTCATCGAATCCTTCTGCCGTCGTGGTCACGGCGCCGATATTGAAGGTGTATCCGGCATCGCGCCCACCGAAGGCGGTCTCGTCTTCGCCGACCCGGGCCACCGCGCCTCCGCGCTGCCAGATGACGGAGCCGGTGAGTGGCGACCTGAACCGAGATGAATGATCCACGGTGATGTCGATGACTTCATCGCTCAGCTGCGCGACGTCGCAGGCGCGGATGTAGTACCACCATCCGGGCGGGAAGGAGGGGTTGAACAACCCCTGCAGTTCGACGAAGGGCCTCGGTTCGCACAGGTCGAGCACGGGCGAGCCGAACTCCTTGAGAGGTCGGACGACCTTCTCTCCGTCCTCGACCGATCCGCAGTAGCAGCACACCACACCGACCACCGGCTGCCCGTGCAGCTCCTGCGGAACGAAGGGAGCCGGAGGAGCCTTCCGGTGCACGACGATCGTCAGCAGTTCGTCGGGCGCGTCGGCGACCCATTCCCGATGGAATCGAAGGACCTTCGGGGATTCCGCCATCGGCCAGAACAACGGGCCGCCGACGACGATCGGTCCCACTTCCTGGAGCCGGAACTCGAATCCCGTGACGATGCCGAAGTTGCCGCCTCCGCCGCGCAGCCCCCAGAAGAGATCGGGGTTCTCGTCGTCGCTCGCTCGCACGAATTCCCCGTCGGCCGTGATGACGTCCGCCGAGATGAGGTTGTCGACGGTGAGGCCGTGCTTCCTCATCAGCATGCCGATCCCGCCGCCGAGCGTCAGCCCCGAGAGCCCCGTGTGCGTCACGATCCCCGCCGGGACGGCGAGCCCGAACGCCTGCGTCTCGCGGTCGAGCTCCCCGAGGAGCACCCCCGCCTGCGCGCGAACCGTACGGGCGACGGGGTCGACCCGGATCCCCTTCATCGGGGACAGATCGATGACCATCCCGTCGTCGCAGACGGAGTACCCGGGGAAGCTGTGACCTCCACCTCGGACCGCGATCGGGAGACCGTTCGTCCTCGCGAACCCGATCGCGGCGACCACGTCCGCCGCTCCCGCGCAGCGGGCGATGAGCGCCGGGCGCCGGTCGATCGACCCGTTCCAGATCCTCCGGTGCTCCTCGTAGCTGCCGTCACCGGGACGAACCAGCTCGCCGCGGAGGGTCCTTGCGAGTTCGTCGACGGCGTGCGGGTCGAGCCGGACGCCCTCCCCAGAAGGAACCGTCGCCGAGGCCATGGGCCGGATTATCTACGGCGAGAGGCCGGCTGTCAGGACCCAGCGCGGCGCCGGCCGGAGCGAGCGTGAGCGAACGTCCCAGGAAGTTGTGCTCGTGTGGGTCGGACGACACACTTCCGAGATGGCCGGAGCTTCGGACCGGATCGACTTCTTCGCCGTGGCGAACAGCCTGCCGTGGCTCCCCGCGGAGCCGATCGGATCATTCCGGCGGGTCCATTACCCGACCGCTCATCTCATCGAGCCGCACCTCACACTGGTCTTCCCGGTCCCGGCGGCGATCGGCGGCGATGCCTTCCGGGAGCACGTTCGCGACGTGGTGTCGGGAACGCGTGCCTTCGATATCCGGCTGAGAGGTCTCGACAAGTCGTGGGACCACTGGCTGTTCCTCGCCGTCGCGGAAGGACGAGACGAGGTCATCGCGCTTCACGACGCGCTCTACACAGGCATCCTCCTTCCCTACCTGTGGACGGAACAGCCGTACGTGCCTCACGTGGGACTCGGTCACTTCGCGGAAGAGCACGACACCCGCGACCCGCTCGAGCTCCGGCCGAGGGCGTTCGACCGCACCCGCTTCGACGAAGCCCGGCAGGAGGCCGAGGCGCTGCAGCTCGACTACACCGGCCGTTTCGACGGCGTTGACATCTTCGGGCTCGACGAGGACCTCACCCACGTCACACGACTCGAGGAGATCCCGTTCGGCTGACCGCCGTCGCGAGGAGGACGGCACGCTCGACGGGTGAACCTGGATCTGCGCCGCGGATCGGGATGCTAGGGTCCGCGCGTGGGACGACCAGGGCCCCTGACCGGTGGGGAGAAGGAGAGCCTTCGCTTCAGCCTCGACCGGCATCGCGACGTGGTGCTCTGGAAGGTCGACGGTCTGTCGGACGAGGAGCTGCGACGGCAGATGACTCCCTCGGGGACGAACCTGCTCGGCCTCGTGAAGCATCTCGGGAGCGTGGAGTACGGCTGGTTCTGCGACACGTTCGGCCGGGAGAGCGAGTCGATCCCGTTCGACGAGGACGACCCGGATGCGGACATGCGCGCCGGGCCGGAGGAGACGGCCGCCGAGATCTTGGCGTACTACGGCCGGGCCAGAGCCGCGGCCGACCGGGCGATCGACGAGCTCGACCCGGACGACGTCGGCACCGCATGGTCCGGCGAGACGGTCTCGATGCGCTGGGTGCTGATCCACATGATCGAGGAGACCGCTCGCCACACGGGACACATGGACATCCTGCGAGAGCTCATCGACGGGGCAACCGGCGATCACCGTCCGGCGTGATCGTCCCTCGAAGCGCCCCCTGACCTGGCCTTCAAGCGTTTTCCACGCGACCCCGGCGACGATCCACGGCATGCTCGACGACACCTACACGTCGCGACGACGGAGCCGCCTTCCCACCCGCGGCGGCGAGGCGTACGGTCCCCAGATGCGCTTCGGGGTGCTCGGTCCACTCGAGGTGGACGGCCCGGACGGGCCGGTCGCCCTCGGCGGCCCGAAGCAGCGCGCCGTCCTCGCGCACCTGATCGTCCGTGCGAACCGGGTCGTGCCGGCCGACGCCCTGATCGACGAGATCTGGGGCGAGGAGCCGCCCGACGCGGCACGCAACACGCTCCAGAGCTACGTCTCCCATCTGCGCAAGGCGCTCGGCGCTGAGCGCATCGAGGGACGGAGCCCGGGCTACGTCCTTCACCTCGAGCCTCGGGAACTGGACGCCGCCCGGTTCGAGGAGCTGCTCGGGGAGGCGCGTGGCGCGGACGGCGAGGTCGATCGCGCCTCGGTGCTGCTCCGCGAGGCCCTCGCGCTCTGGCGCGGCCCCGCCTTCGCCGACCTCGCGGAGGAACCGTCGCTCGCCGGCGAGATCGCACGCCTGGAGGAGCTCAGGCTCTCGGCGCTGGAGGACCGGCTGGTCGCCGACGTCGCGGCGGGACTGCACCAGCAGGTCGTCGGCGAGCTCGAGTCGCTCGTCCGCACCTCCCCCTTGCGGGAACGGCTGTGGGAGCAGCTGATGCTCGCGCTCTACCGATCGGGCCGGCAGGCGGATGCGCTCGCCGCCTTCGGTCGCGCCCGCGAGCTCCTGTCCGAGGAGCTCGGCGTGGATCCGTCACCCGAGCTGCAGCGCCTGCACGAGCGGATCCTCCGGCAGGATCCCGACCTCGAGCTCCGCGGCGAGGCCCTCCGCGGCTATCGCCTGCTCGAGCAGATCGGCGAGGGCGCGTTCGGCGTCGTCTTCCGAGCGATCCAGCCGCAGGTCGGCCGCGAGGTCGCCGTGAAGTCGATCCATCCCGAGCTCGCGAACCAGCCCGACTTCGTCCGCCGGTTCGAGCGCGAGGCGCAGCTCGTCGCGCGGCTCGAACACCCGCACATCGTCCCGCTCTACGACTACTGGCGCGAGCCCGACGCCGCGTACCTGATCATGCGGTTCCTGCGCGGCGGCAGCCTCGAGGACCTGCTCGAGCGCGGCCCCCTCGACCTCGAGCGCGCGAGCGAGATCCTCGATCACGTGGCGGCGGGCCTCGCCGCCGCCCATCGCCAAGGCGTCGTGCACCGAGACGTGAAGCCCGGGAACGTGCTGCTCGACGAGGAGGGGAACGCGTACCTCACCGACTTCGGCGTCGCGCTCGACGCCGGGGCGCCCGAGCAGACGACCGGCATGATGGTCCGAGGAACGCCGGCCTACCTGTCGCCGGAGCAGATCCGCCTGGAACCGGCCACGCCTCGCTCCGACGTATACGCGCTCGGGGTCGTGCTGTTCGAGACGCTGACGGGCGAGCACCCCTTCCCCGGGACGTCGCTGAACGTCCTGCTCGACCAACACCTACAGCAGCCCCTCCCCTCGGTGCGAGAGTCCCGCCCCGAGCTGCCGGCGGCAGCAGATGCCGTCATCGCGAAGGCCACCGCGAAGAACGCCGAGGATCGCTTCGCCGATGTGCTCGAGCTGGCGACCGCCTTCCACGCGGCGATCGAGGGGCGGCGCGGCTCGTCGCTCGTGGCCGCCGACCTCCGGAACCCCTACAAGGGACTGCGCGCGTTCCTCGAGCCCGACGCCGGCGATTTCTTCGGACGCGAGGTCGTCGTCCGCCGCCTGATCGAGCGGCTCGCCGAGCCATCGGCGGACGCCAGGTTCCTCTGCGTGATCGGCCCCTCCGGCTCCGGCAAGTCGTCCGTCGTCCGCGCCGGGCTCGTGCCGGCGCTCCGCCGCGGCGCGATCGAGGGTTCGGAACGGTGGTTCGTGGTCGACCTGATGCCGGGCGCACACCCGATGCGCGAGCTGGAGAGCGCCCTCCTCGGCGTCGCGGTCGAGCCGCCGCCGTCGCTGCTCGAGGACCTCGAGCGCGACGAACACGGCCTGGTTCGCGCGGTGGAACGCATCCTGCCCGACCCGGACGCCGAGCTGGTGATCGTGCTCGACCAGCTCGAGGAGGTCTTCACCCTCGTCGACGACGCGGAACGCACGCACCTGCTCGAGGGCATCGTCGCCGCCGCCGAGGATCCGGCGAGCCGCGTCCGCGTGATCGCGACGCTCCGCGCCGACTTCTTCGATCAGCCGCTGTCGATCCTCGGCTTCGGAGAGCTGCTCGCAGCCCGATCCGAGGCGATCACGCCGATGTCACCGGCCCAGCTCGAGCGCGCGATCGCGGGGCCCGCGGAGCGTTCCGGCCTCGAGCTCGAGCCGGGGCTGGTCGCCGCGATGATCGCCGATGTGACGGATCGACCCGGAGCCCTGCCGCTGCTGCAGTACGCGCTGACCGAGCTCGCGGAGCGGCCCGAGGGCGGCCGGCTGACCCTCGACCGCTACCAGGAGATCGGCGGCGTGTCCGGAGCGCTCGCCCGCCGGGCCGAGCAGATCTTCGCCGAGCTCGGTCCCGCCGCCCGCGACGAGTGCCGCCAGCTGTTCCTGCGCCTCGTGACGCTCGGCGAAGGTGGGGAGGACACGCGCCGGCGCGTCCGCCGGTCCGAGCTCGTTCTCGACGAGAGCCCGGGCACGACGCAGGGTGTCATCGAGACGTTCGGCCGGCACCGCCTGCTCTCGTTCGACCGCGATCCGGTCACGCGCGAGCCGACGGTCGAGATCGCCCACGAGGCGCTCCTCCTCGCCTGGGCACGTTTCCGCGGCTGGATCGACGAGGCTCGCGACGACCTGCGAACGCGCAATGCCCTGTCCGCCTCCGCGTCCGCGTGGACCGCGGCCGCGGGCGACGAGAGCTTCCTGCTCCGAGGGGCGCGTCTCGAGCAGACGGCCACGTGGGCCGAGACGGCGAGCGTCGCCCTGTCCCCCGCCGACGAGGGGTTCCTGCGCGCGAGCGTCGCCCGCCGCGACGAGGAGCTCGAGGCCGAACGCATGCGGCTGTCGCACGAGCGCTCGCTCGAACGCCGCTCGGTCAAGCGCCTGCGAGCCCTCGTCGCGGTGTTCGCCGTCGCGGCGCTCGTCGCCGCCGGACTCACCCTCGTCGCCAAGCGCCAGAGCGACCGCGCGGCCCGCGAGTCCCGGATCGCCCAGGCGCGCGAGCTCGCCGCCGCGGCGACGGCGAGTCTCGACGACGACGTCGAGCGGAGCCTCCTGCTCGCGATCGAGGCCGTCGAGACGACCCGGACGACCGACGGCACCGTTCTGCCCGAGGCCGAGGAGGCGTTGCATCGAGCCGTCCAGGAGGACCGGCTGGTGATGTCGCTCCCGGGCCTCGGGGTGGTGCGGTACAGCGCCGACGGGTCGCGCATCCTCATCGCCGTCGAGCGAACCCGGCACCGCGCTCGTCTTCGACGCGACGACCGGCGAGGTCGTCCATGACGTTCGAAGGGCACGGCGACGAGCCGCTGGCCCACGCGAACTTCAGCCCGGACGGCCGGTTCATCTCGACCTCCAGCCGCGGTGAGGGGACGGTCCGTATCTGGGACGCCGAGACCGGCGACCCATTGTTCACGCTCGCCGACCCGGGCGGAGAGGTCGTCTGCTGCCAGGCCGAGTTCTCGCCCGACGGCTCCGTCGTCGTCGTCGGCCTGTTCGACGGCACGATGCGGATCTGGAGCACCGACGACGGCGGCGAGGTCGCGCGGATCCCCTTCGACGGATCGCCGGCGTTCTCACCCGACGGCGAGCGGCTGTGGCTCGGCTCGTGCGTCGGCGAATGGCGCCTGCCCGAGGGCGGCCCGGATGCCTTCTGCGTCGATGCGGAGGCCGTGACCGACGTGTCGTGGAGCACCGACGGCGCCCTGGTGGCCACCGCGCAGTTCAACGGGAACCTCTCCGTCTGGGACGCCGACACCGGGGACAACGTCCTCACGCTCGCCCCCGGGGTGGCGGGCTTCCCGTACGACGTCGAGCTCGGCGAGGAGGGGACCAGGCTCGCAGGCGGATTCAGCGACGGGACCGTCCGCGTGTGGGACCTCGATCGCGGCGTCGCCGTGCCGTCGATGACGCTGAACGCGCACGGATCCGTCGTGCAGAGCATGAAGTTCACGCCCGACGGGACGAGGCTCGCGACCGCGAGCGAGGACGGCGTGGTCCAGGTGTGGGACGTCGGACGGCTCGGGGCCGCGGAGGCGCTCACGGTTCTCGGCACGGCGGGATTCGGCTTCTCACCCGATGGCAGCCGGCTCGCGATCGGCGGCGACGACGGAGCCGTCCAGGTCTATGACGCTGCGAGCGGAGAGACGATCCGGACCGTCACGATGCCGGCCAGGGTGTGGGCGGTCGCCTTCAGCCCCGACGGGCAACGACTCGCCGCATCGGGTGAGCGCGGCGCGATCGCGGTCTGGGACGCCCAGAGCGGCGAGTCCGTCCTCGAGGTCGAGGGTCTCGAGGGCGGACCGTTCTTCGATCTGGCATGGGTCGACGGGACAACACTCGCGACCACGTCCGACGCGGGTACGACGGCGGTGTGGGACGCAGAGACGGGCGATCAGATCGTGTCCATGCCCCGGGGTGGGCAGTCGCTCGCGCTTTCGCCCGACGGATCCCTCCTGGCGACGACGCAAACGGCCGATTCGGTAACGGAGTCAGCGACCATCACGATCTGGAACACGGTGACCGGAGAGCCCACGGCTGAGTTGCACGCCGAGATCGCCCAGTACGCAGTCGCATTCAGCGCCGACGGGAGACTCATCTCGGCCGGCGGGCTCGACGGTCGCATCACGACCTGGAACCCGAGCACCGGCCGGCTCGTGTCCACGATGAGCGGCAACCTCGGTCACATCTGGGACCTCTCGTTCGCGCCGAGCGGCCACCTGCTCGCGTCGGCCTCGGAGGACGGAAGCGTTCGGCTGTGGGATCCCGGTCGCCGGCAGGGAGCTCGTCACGGTCGCGCGACAGGATCAGGGCGGTGCCGGCGGCCCCGGGTTCGACGTCGGCTTCAGCCCCGACGGCTCGCGCCTGGCGGCGACGGCGGCCAACGGAACATTGCGAGTGTTCTTCCTCGACATCGAGGACCTCCTCGCCAGGGCTCGAGCCGGAGCCAGCCGGGTTCTCACCGACCAAGAGTGCCGGCAGTACCTCCACGAGCCGAGCTGCCCGCCGGGCGAGGTTTGAGCAGATCCCCAGGGAATCTTTCCAACCGCTCGTGCGAGTTCAACGAGTTGAGTCTGAAGGAGGTATGCCTGATGTGTCGCAGATTCGGCCGCCCGTGGTTGGTCGCCACGGCGCTGAGCCTGAGCATCGTGATCGGTGCCGCAGTAGCGTTCGCATCGATGAATGAACAGACCACTAGCGAGCACCGGATTCTGCAGTACCGGCACCTTCAAGAATGTCGTGGGCCAGGCGACGGTTGTGTTCGGGGAGCCAGAACGCTGAAGCTCGAGCTGGTCCCGTCATCCCGTCCGTAAGCGCGCGTCGCATCGAGCCAAGGCGCCTCGGCGGCGTCCTCGATCGTGATCAGCCGCTCCACTTGATGGTTTCTACTTGAGTTGAATTACGACCTGTCCACCGCCGAGGGTGATCGGTGAGGCGGGAGCTCCTAGCTGATGGAAAACGGACGTCCCTTGCCAGATCGTGATCGCGAACGCATCGCGGGACTGCGTGGCCCTAGTGTCGATCACGTCAATCCGGAAATCGACGTTGATAGTTCTCGTCGATCCCCTACGACCGACTACTGTGATCGCACCCTTGCCTTGGATCGTCGCGTTGCGGCCATCCGGTGACACAGTCAGCGAGCCACCGCCCCATCCGCTCGAGCGCATCTGGTACTGCGTCCCATTCTGGGTGAACAGATAGTTCACGTTGCCCGTCAGGTCCGTCTTCTTGGTGCCCTTGTTCTGAACGACGAGACCGAAGTCCGCTCGGTTACCTGCATTCGGAACCTATCCACCCCCGGTGACTTTGCCCGGGGCCGGGACGTAGACCGTCACGGTGGAACGAGCCGGCGTGGCCCTGAAGTACCTGTTTCCAGTGTTCACCTTCACGACAATCGTCCAGAGTCGACGCCGAGCTGGGCGGTAATCTCGGCGAGGCCGATGACATTCGTCGTGATCGGACCGATCACGAGTCGGGGGTCACCAGGTCCGTATTGCTGCTCGGTAGAGCTCGAAGGGAGCGCCGCCTTCGTCAGGTCGCCCGGATGACCGTCGGCCTGCTGCGTCACCTGCGCCGCGAGGCGGACGTTTGCGCTCGGCGCCGGTCGTCGACACGAGCATGTCTCCGACGTAGGTGAGCGTGGCGTCTTCCTCTCTCACCTGGAAGATGGCGGTCGCGGTGGCGGTCTCATTACCGTCGGAGACCGGACCGATGCCTGGTACGAGGCAGCCATCTCGGTGATGTCGCCTGAGATCGTCGCCGTCCCATCCCCGTGGTCGGTGAGCGTGAGTCCGGCCGGCAGCCCGGTCGCGCTGAAGGCGAAGGCATCGCCATCGATGTCCGTTGCCGACAGCTCGATCGTGACGGGATCGGAGTACTGCGCGGCCGCCGGCAACCCGGTGACGGTCAGGACCGGCGGGTCGTTCTCAGGCGTCACGACGACGTGCACGGTCGCGGTCGAGGTCCCGCCCAGCCCATCGGTGACCGAGTAGTTGAACGCGTCGGTGCCGTTGAAGTCGGCCTCCGGGATGTAGGTGCAGAAGCCGTCCGATGTGCAGGCGACTGTGCCATGGGCGGCCGTGGGCGAGAGCGTGGTGACCTCGAGTTCATCACCGTCCGGGTCGCTGTCGTTTGCCAAGACGTCGACCGAACCGCTTCCGTCCTCCTGCGCCGTCAGGTCGTCGTCCACGGCGACCGGCGGCTGGTTGACCTCGTTGACGGTGACGCTGACGTTCGCGTTCGCCGACCCGCCCTGGCCGTCGGAGATCGAATAGGCGAACGAGTCGGTGCCGTGGAAGCCCGCGTCGGCGTGTACGTGCAGAGACCCGTCGCCGCGCACGCTACCGTTCCGTGAGTAGCGGTCGGGCTGAGGGTTGTAACGCTCAGCGCATCACCGTTGGGATCCGTGTCGTTCGACAGGACGTTCACCGACCCGGCTTGACCTTCGTCGGTCGTGATCGTGTCGTCGACAGCGTTCGGAGCGGCATCCGGTTGCGTGACGGTCACGTTCACCGAGGCTTGGTCGGTCTCCCCGTTGTCGTCCGAGATCGTGTACGTGAAGGTATCCGAGCCGTGGAAATCGGACTGAGGCGTGTAGGTGCACACGCCGGCCGGGGTGCAGGACACGGTCCCGCTGGCACCGTCCGTTGAGGCAGTGACCTCGAGCACGTCGCCGACGTCGGATCGGAGTCGTTCGCCAGGACGTTCACGTTGCCGGAGGTGTCCTCCGCCGTCGTGAGCTCATCATCAACGGCGACCGGAGGGCGATTCTCGGGCGGAGCGGCCTGACCGTCACGTCGACGACACCTTCGTCAGTGCCGTCGTGTCCGTCAGATACGGTGTAGGTGAACGAGTCCGAGCCGGTGACGCCGGTGTCTGGTGTGTAGGTGCATACACCGGCTGCAGCGCATGAGACCGAGCCGTGTGTCCCGTCCGTCGAGCCGCTCACCTCGAGCGTGTCGCCGACGTCGGGATCGGAGTCGTTCGCCAGAACGTTCACATCGCCGGCGGTGTCCTGCGCTGTCGTGAGCTGGTCATCGATCGCAGCCGGAGGGTGGTTTCCGCTCGCGTCGCCAGCGGCCCGGATGCGCAGGTCCGAGAGGACCGGTGAGATCGCCGGGTCGTCGGTCCGCAGCGTTGCCCGCACCTCGATATAGCGGCCGGTCAGCCCGGGGTCGTCTCCGCTCACGACGGGAACGAATGGCTCACCCGTGAGCTCGGAGATCTCATCAGCTGCGCGAGCCTCCAGCTCGATCGACGTGCCCGCCGGCTCTTGACCCTGCGGCTCTTCGTTCCAAGAGACCGACAGCCAGTCGGCACCCGCCGATCCCGCATCTTGGACGACGCGCCAGAACCCCTGTGGAGAGGTGCCGGCGATCAAGACGAAGCCGGTCATGTCGCTGTAGTTGTAGGGCCCTGAGCCGGAACCGAGATCGACGGTGAGATCCACCCACCCGGTCGGAACCCGCCGCCTCCGACCGAACCGATCTCGGGATCAATGCGGCTCGTGTCGCCCCCGATGTTCGCAGACCAGATCTTGCCGTTGACATCGACCGCAACACCGGTGGTCCCGCTGCTCCCTAGCAGCGAAACGTTGCCGACGAACGTTCCGTCGGTTCGGACATGGCCTACCGTCGTGCCGAACGTGTGGGAGACCCACACGTTGCCCGCCCCGTCCACGGCGAGCCCCTGGCACTCCCGGAACCGTGGCCGTGCGAGCCGAGAATCACGCCATCCTCATCCAGCTCCATCACGAACGATCCGGAGTCAACCAGACGTGGTTCGTCTCGGGGTCGAGCCCTAGACCGTACGCTCCGACCGGCAGGCACTCGCCGTCCAACGTGGCAGTGTCCATCCGCAGCAGCCGAACGCGGACCATAGAACCTGGTTCCGGTCGATCAACCCGCCATACCCGCCGCACGCGAAGTTCACCTGCGTTCCCGGGACCGGTTCGCCGGTGTCGCCATCGATCTTCTCGTGATCGAGGTCCCCCGTGCCCCCGACCCAGACATCGTTCTCCGCATCGACCGCGATCGTCCGGGTCAGGCTGCCGGTGACGCGGACGTAGTTGATGATGCATTCGTCCTCGGCTGTGGAAACGCCGCCCGCGGTGTCGGCATCACCGTCGTTCGTCCACGCGAGGATATCGGCAAGGCCGCTCGACGTTCGGATCAGTCCGTCGCCATCCCGATCGAGACAGGTGTTGTACGCGAACGGCGCCGCGACATACCCGCCCTGGGGATCCGGTCGCTGTTCGCGTCCACTCGTGTACCGCCCAGCACGAGACCGACTCGCGCCACCGACCCCTTGGACTCGCCGTCCAGTTCGCGGAACTCGTCGCGGTTGGCGACCCACACGTTGCCGAATTGATCGACCGTCGTTCGTAGAAGGGTTGCGGCCCATCCCGTCCGGCGCGGTCAAGTACTCGCCGAGGATGTCGCCGGTGTTGGCATCGAGCCGGACGATCGTTCCGCGCGCCGAGGCGGCGATGTTCACGAACGGGAATGGCCGAAGATTGCCGTTGAGGCGCAGTTCGTCGTGGTTTGGCGCGTCGTGGTTCAGATTGAGGAACGTCGCGAGATCGAAATCTTCGTCAACGGTGTAGGTAACGTCGGTTCCGGTGACGACCTCGCCGTTCCCGCCGATCCCGCCGTCGCCGCCATCGGAGGACAGGGGCAGGAGCTCGACGTGGACCTCGTCGGAGACCGTCGGGCCGCCCGCGACCTCGACCGTGAGCGTTGCAGTGGAGGAGCCCACCGCGGTGAAACGTAGCGCGAAGTCGCAATCCGTGAACCCGAGCCGTCGCCGAAGTTCCACTCGCACGTGAAAGCCTGCTGTGATGTTATCTCCGGAGCTAAGGTTAGCTCGCGATCCACGCGCCAGAACCAATCCAGCCCTGCGTCGAGGATTTCCCTGACGTGACCGTGACGATGCCTACAGCGGAACCGTCGTAACCATCGGAGATCGTGTACATGAACTCGTCGTCTCCCACGAACCCGAGATCCGGTGTGTAAGCGCAGATGCCAGCCGCGGTGCAGGAAACGGAGCCGTGCGCGCCTTGCGTGTTATCGACAACCAACAGAGCATGCTAGTTCTGGTCGGACTCATTCGCAAAAACGTTAACTTCGCCGAGCAGTCCCTTTCCGGTGGTGATCTCGTCCTAACCCGCAGAAGAGAGCGAGTTCTGAACGATGATGTTACGGTGCCGGTGTCCGTACCGCCTTGCCCATCGGAGACGTCGTATGTGAACGAGTCCTCGCCAAAGAAGTCACTAGCGAAACTGTACAAGCATGAGGTGTCGAAGCACGTGACGTCACCGTTCGCACACTGAGATCGATCCGGTCAGATCGTCAGAGGATCAACATCTGAGTCGAAGTCGTTCTGTAGTGGGAAGATCGAAGCGCTCTAGCCGCCCTGTATCGTAACAGCATCGTCAACAGCAACAAGCGCGCGGTTCTCGGGTGGGAGCGCGTCCTCAACGGTGATCGGACGTGCGCCCGGTCGGTGCCCCCGCGCTCGTCGAAAACGTCGTAGTCGAACCCGTCAGAACCGATGAAGTCCTGCTCCAGCGTATACGTGCAGATGCCGGAGAACTAACACTGAAGCGATCCGTGGCCGAAGAAGCCGAGAACGAACCGAAAAGCTAACCGCCATCGAGATCGATGTCGTTAGCAAAGAGCGTTGAACTGAACGGTCTCGTTCTTCGAAGTCGTGACGACGTCGTCCTCTGCGATGGGTGCGACGTTCAGCTCGGAGTCAACGAGCACAGTCACCGTCGCCGTCGCTGTTCCCTGCCCGTCGGAAACCCGGTAGTGAACGAGTCGAAGCCCGTGAAGTTAGTAGCTGGGGGTGTAAGGCAGATCCCAGCGTTCGTGCACGCAACAAACCCGTGCACGCCTTGCTCGAACTGCGTCACGGAGAGAGAAATCGCTCTCACAAGTCGAAGTCGTTCGCCAGCACGTCGATATCGCCGCTCGTGTTCTTCACGGTCTGCAGGAAGTCCCCGCTCGCGACTGGCGGTTCGTTCGGCGGAGGGGTCGTGCCGACGAAGATCTGCTTCGTCGCCTGACTGCACTCGAGGTAGTCGCACACGGTGAGGGTCACGGTGTACGTCCCGTTGGCCAAGTAGATGTGGGAAGTGCTTTCTCCTTCCGCCGTCACACCATCGCCGAAGTTCCAGGTACGGGACTCGATCGCGTCCAGATCGGAGCTCGTTGAGGTGTCCGTGAAATCGACCTCGACCGGTGCGCTGGAGCTTTGAAGAGGGGAAGCGGTGAATGACGCGACTGGTGGCGCGTTTGTGCAACCCGCTGCGACCGCGGCACTCCTGAACAATTCCTCGCTCGCATCAGCATCGGCGCGGAGGCCGTTGGCGAGCGAATTGAGCGCATCGTCGACGTTGTCTCCGGGCGTCGCCGACGAAACATCCCAGTAAGTCATGTCGGCTCGCAGGACCTCGATCTGCGCTTCGTCGAGACCTAGCGACGTGAGCTGTGCGATCTCCTCGCTCGTGAACCCGTCGGACTCCACGCGCTCTAGCACGGCCTGTACCTCGGCGAGCTCGTCTACTGTGAATGACCGATCCTCCACGGGGAATGAGGTCTCCAGTTCGGCGGCCAGCTCATCGACTCCGTCTGCGGCTTCCCGTGCGATAGTCGTGAACTCGAGCATGTTGTCAGCCACCGCACGGCTCTGCGCATGCACGTATGGCATATCGCCCGACGCCTCTGCGGTCTGGAATCGCTCGAACGCTTGAGCGATGCGAGCAGATGCGCGCGCAGCTTGTCGAACTGTTCACCGAGTTCGTGGTTACTCAAGGCAGTGACGTCTACCAGCGCTGCGATGGCACCGTCCGGTAGTCGGGATCAGGAGATCGTTTGCCCAGTGCGTGAGAACCCCATCGAAACCCGGACCGCCTGACTCGCCGAACACATGGAATCCCGTCAGAGCCGAACACAACGCAAACTGGAGGACTCCCAGCTTCGTTGGCTCGGTCAGATTGACGGCTGCGTATGTGACCGCGCCAGCAAACGCGACGCGAGCAGTGCCCCGGATACTCCGCCCGCAAGACCATAGATAGCCATGGAAATCCCGAAGGTCTGCCGAGCTTTCAAGAGCAGGCTGAGCACGCTCATCAACTTGCATGTCGTATCGACAAGTGCTTCCAGGTTTCGTTTCGCTGTCTTGAAGTCAGGGCTCGGCTGAAAGACAACGGGACAGTCGTCGTCATGAAGAACCTTGCACGACACGACAGTGAACTCTTGCGATCGCGCTGTCACGAAAAGACCTGTCGGGTCAGTCCCGACGAGCTGCCATGTTCCAGTGGGAAGGTTTCCACCGAGGATTGGGACGAAACTCGCGAACAGGGGGGCGATTCTTGTCCTGCCGAAGCTGCATCCGCCGCCCGGGGACGCTACGCAAACGTATCCGCCCGAAATGGAGGTTACGTAGGCCCAGAGTTCATCATTATCCTCGATTGAGTCGATGGGGTCGAGAAGGCCGTTGGCCGCGATGACGTTCGTGATGGTCGCCCCAGCCGGTGGAGCGGGGAGTACGACGAGGGCCGTCGCGCTCACCATCAGTGAAACGATCAGCCGAAGCGTCCGTGAGAGGGCTTGTGGGCGTGCCGCGCTCGACGCTACGCGAGCCATTCCGCACCGCCTTGTGGGAAGGGCGTCTCGAACGAAGCGTGCTGCTCCGGGGCAAGGACGGAACCCGAGCGGCGTCGAGTCACGGCAGCAATCACCGCACTGGATCCGAAGGAGTCGGTACGCCGCGATTGGCGTCCAGCTCCGCGCATAGGCGTACCCCCCCTGGCGCCGACCGGAGGCCGGATGTCCCCTCCTCCGTCTACTAAAACTGCAGTATCCAGAAGGATGACTCGGGAGTCAATGGGCCGATGGAGTCTGCCCCACTCGGGATCGTCGAATTCGTCCCCGTGTGACAACGCTAACTCTGACGCGTTGTTCATCCCACACGAAGCTGCCATGCGCTGTCGGGAATCTGTCTAAGCAATCGTCCCGAACTCATGGCGGCCGATGGATGGATCCCTCGCGTAGGGCGACCCTGCCACGTCTGCCCATCTTTCGCCGCCCAGTCGTGCCTGCCTCGAACATCGCCTGGGCGACGTGGGGAGGGTTCGCTCAAGGTCGCTGATGACAACGGCCGATACGCGATTGAGGAGGGGCAGGCCATGAAGAGAACGATGCGTGTGATGGCCGCGGTCGCGGCGTTCGTGCTGGTCGAAGCTGTGGGGGTCGTTGCGTTCGCCGCGGACGGCGAGGATCAGGCCCCGGCGACCGAGGTCGCGACCTCGGTGGAACCCGGTTCCGCCGTCACCGACCCACCCGAGGACGAGGTCGCCGACGACGTCGACTCGGACGCGGACGAGGGCGACGACGACCAGGGAGAGGACGGGGACGACCAGGGCGAGGACTCGGACGTCGACGAGGACGACTCTGACGACGACTCCGACGAGGACGAGGACGACTCGGACGAGGAGGACGAGGACTAGCTTCCCGCGCATCTCGGAGTTCGCGAGAGCCTCTCTTACGGAGAGGCGTTGAGCCGCCGCGAGGGAGGCTCTTCGTCTGCCGCACTCGCTAGGCTGGAGGCGTGGGCAACATCCTCATCGGCACCTCGAGCTGGACCGATCCGACCCTGATCAAGGACGGGAACTTCTACCCGAAGGAGGCTCGCTCGGCCGAAGCTCGACTCCGCTACTACGCCGAGCAGTTCCCGCTCGTCGAGGTGGACTCCACCTACTACTTCCCGCCGTCGGAGCGGAACTCGGTGCTGTGGATCGAGCGCACACCGAAGGACTTCACGTTCAACGTCAAGGCGTACTCGCTCCTCACCAACCACCCGACCCGCCACGACTCCCTATACAACGACCTGCACGGCGAGATCCCGGCGGAGCTCGAGGGCAAGCGCAACTGCTCGGAGCTCCGCTCGTAGGGGGCGGCCCCGATCTGGGAGGAGACCTCGACATCGTCCCTCCTCATCTGACCTTTCACCTTGTCGATAAGGATGGCGGTGGCCTTCTACGTTGGATTTCCACCCGGAAGTCCACCTCGAAAGTCCACCACGTATCGGGACGCTAACTCGGACTTCCGCACCCCGATCACTCATTAGGTGGTCATTCAGCGCCGGGTAGCATCAGGGACATGAAGCCGCGGATCCTTCTTGTTGAAGACGAGTCGACCATCTCCGAGCCACTTGCGGAGGGGCTCGACCGCGAGGGCTTCACCACCGATGTCACACCCAGCCTCGCCACCGCCCGGGAGGCCTACCGCGGGAACCCACCCGACCTGATCCTGCTCGACGTCATGCTCCCCGACGGCGATGGGCGCGATCTCGCGAAGGAGATCCGCAAGGAGTCGGACGTGCCGATCATCATGCTCACGGCGCGGGGCGAGGAGCTGGACAAGGTGCTCGGCCTCGAGCTCGGGGCCGACGACTACGTGGTCAAGCCCTTCTCGGCGCGGGAGCTCACCGCGCGGATCCGAGCGATCCTCCGCCGCGGACCCGTCACCGAGCGCAAGGGCGCGCTCGACATCGGCGAGCTCCACCTCGACCCGGCCTCCCGGATCGCGACCAAGAAGGGTGACTCTCTCGAGCTGGCCGCGCGCGAGTTCGACCTGCTCCACGCGCTCATGGCGAGCGCCGGCGAGGTGCTCACGCGCGAGCGGATCATGGACGACGTGTGGGACCCGCACTGGTTCGGGCCGACGAAGACGCTCGACGTGCACATCTCGTGGCTCCGCAAGAAGATCGAGGACGATCCCTCGAACCCCCGCTACATCACGACGGTGCGCGGCGTCGGGTTCCGGTTCCTGGCGCCGGACGAAGCGTAGGAGGCCGCCACGAAGGTCCGTAGCCGGCTGGTCCTGGCCTTCGCCTACATCCTGCTGGTCGTGATCGTGGCGCTCGGCATCCCACTCACGATCAACCTGCAGCGGCGCGCCGCGGCCGAGCTGGAGACGCAGGCGCTGATCCAGGCGCAGGGCCTGGCAGCGCAGATCGGCGCCGAAGACGTGGACGACCCCGACGTACTCGCGCCGCTGATGCCGCAGGCGGCCGACCAGGTGGGTGGGCGCGTCGTCGTGGTGGACGAGGACGGCGAGCTCCAGGCCGACTCGGACGGGGCGGTGCCGGTCGACACGCCGTTCGTCGGCCCGGGGCGTCCCGAGCTGCGGTCGGCGCTGGCCGGCATCCCGACCTCGGAGATCCGGTTCAGCGAGGACCTGGGCCAGGACATCATCGCGACCGCCGCGCCCGTCCTCGACGAGGGGCGCGTGGTCGGAGCCGTCCGGATCACGAAGAGCGTGCAGCAGGTCAGCGACAACGTGCGACGCATCACCCTGGGGCTCCTCGCGATCGGGCTCGCCGGGCTGGCCGCGGGGCTCGTGCTGGCCTTCGGCCTTGCCGGCTCGCTCTCGAAGCCGCTGCGCCGGCTGGCCGCTTCGGCACGCCGGCTCGGCGAGGGCGACCTCTCGGCCCGCGCCGAGGGTGTAGGCGGTGCCGACGAGATCGAGGAGCTCGGTCACTCGTTCGACGAGATGGCCGACCGGCTCGAGCGCACCGTGCAGGCGCAGCGGGAGTTCGTCGCGAACGCCAGCCACCAGCTGCGGACGCCGCTCACCGGGATGAAGCTGCGGCTGGAGTCGGCGATCGCGGACGCTCCGAGCGAGGAGCTGCGGCACCAGCTCGAGGCCGCCGACCGCGAGGTGGACCGACTGGCCGAGATCGTGGACCGACTCCTGGTCATGGCGCGCGAGGTCGAGGAGGGAGCATCGACGCGCGTGGACCTCGCCGAGGTCGTCGCGCGCGCCGTGGATCGGTGGGACGAGCGCGCGAAACGCCTGGATTCGACGCTTCTCGCCCGCGGCGATGGCGGCATCGCGCAGGCGAACCCGGCCGACGTCGATCAGATCCTCGACACGATGCTGGACAACGCGATCTCGTACGCACCCGGCACGGTCACCGTAGAGACCGGCTCGAACGACGGCCGCGTGTTCCTCGCCGTGCAGGACCAGGGGCCGGGGATCCCTGCCCAGGAGCTTGCAAGAGTGACCGAGCGCTTCTACCGAGGCCAGGGAGCACCGAGCGGCGGCACCGGCCTGGGTCTCGCGATCGCGCGCCAACTCGCCGAGAAGTGGGGTGGCACCCTCAGCGTCGACTCGCCCGCCGACGGCGGCACCCGCATCGAGGTCGCCTTTCGCCTTGATCCAAGAGAGTGGGTCGCCAACTCCTCCGCGCTCGGTGGTTAGCGGGACGGGTTAGGGTTCGACCGTGCCGGTGCTCATCGGTGTCTCGCTCACCGCCGTCGTGTTGTCGAGAGCCGAGGCGTCCTCGGGGTGCGGCACCGTCGACGGTCCCATCGCCGAGAGCGACACGTTCACCCCATACGAGAGCACGCTCGGCCACTTGCCGGAGCTCCCGATCGACCCCACCGGCAGGGGCCCATCGCCGGTTCCCGCCGACGCCGAGGTGGCGTCGATCGGCGGCCTTCCCCGTCGGTTGACCGTCGTCAGCGGGAACGGAGCGGTCTACCAGTACTTCCTCGAGACGGAGATCGGCTCGGAGATGACACTCGCGGACTTCCATGCGGCCGGTGGGGTCGAGCTCGACCGTGACCCCGCGGGCGGCAACGAGAGCTATCCCGAGTACCTGCTCGACTTCCTCGACGATCGCGCCGTCGAGGTGCAGGTGGGTGACCACACCGGAGCACTCACGTGGGCCGACCCGGATATCAACGGGCTCCGTCCCCACCACCTCTCGTGGACCGATGGCGAGTGGAATTACGCCCTCATCGCGGACAGGAGCGCCGAGGAGCTCCTGAGCCTCGCTCGCGACCTCGTGTGCGGAGGGAAGATCGGCGGGTAGGCGCTCCCCTTTCGCGAGGTGTCTTTACTCGCCCTTATCCCACCGGGTCCTACCCTTGAGGCGTGACCAAGCGCGTTCTCGTCGTTCTCGGTTGGGGTTTAGCGGGGCTGGCCGTCGCCCTCGGGCTCACCGTCGGGGCGTTCGCGCTTGCCGGGCAGGACATCTCGCAGCCTGCGGGTCTTCCCGTCCTCACGCCGGTGGCCGAACCGACGCCGTCGCCGTCGCGCTCCGACGACGATCGGGAAGACCGGACTCCCGAGCCCACCCGGACCGAGACCCCCTCCCCGTCTGTCGACGATGACGGCGGGAACTCGGGCTCCGGCTCCGATGGCGACAACTCGGGGCCGGGTTCAGACAACTCGGGCTCGGGCTCCGGCTCGGACGACTCGTCCGGCTCGGGATCTGGCTCGGGCGATAACTCCGGTCCCGGCTCGGGCGACGACTGACCTCGCTCGTCGATCCTTAGCCACCGCTTAGCCCGAACGGACCCGGACCTTGGAGCGCCTCCTCCTACGGTGGACACGTCACCGGACGAAGGAGGACGACATGAGGAAGTCGATGCGAGTGGTGGCGGCGATCGCCGCGTTCGCGCTGGTGGGCGTCATCGGCGTGGTGGCGTTCGCGCAGAACGGCGGGGTCAACTCGCCGACGCCGACCGTGACCCCGACCGGAACCTCCAGCCCGAGCGAGACCCCCAGTCCCACACAGACCCCCAGTCCCACAGAGACCCCCAGTCCCACCGAGACGCCGAGCCCGAGCGAGACGCCCAGTCCCACCGAGACGCCGAGCCCGAGCGACAGTCCGTCACCCGGCGGCGACGTCTCGGGCAACTGCGACGAGGTCGAGCACGCGAACGATCCCGAGTGCGTGGGCGGCGGCGCGACCGACGATGACAACTCCGGTCCCGGCAACGGTAACCAGGACGGAGAGGACGACAACTCCGGGCCGAGCGAGAACTCGGGTCCGGGCAACGCCGACGACGACGACGACGAGAACGACGATGACGACGATAACTCCGGCCCCGGCAACGGTGACGAGGACGTCCCGGGCGACGACAACTCCGGGCCCGGCAGCTTCCCTAGCTAGGCGGGGTTCAGCGGGATCGGGCGGTCGCGCCGACGGCGCGGCCGCCCTTCCTATGCCTCGGCTTCGGAAGCTACCCTGGACCCGTGGGCAACATCCTGATCGGCACCTCGAGCTGGACCGATCCGACCCTGATCAAGGACGGGAACTTCTACCCGAAGGACGCCCGTTCGGCCGAGGCTCGCCTGCGCTACTACGCCGAGCAGTTCCCGCTCGTCGAGGTGGACTCCACCTACTACTTCCCGCCGTCGGAGCGGAACTCGGTGCTGTGGATCGAGCGCACGCCGAAGGACTTCACGTTCAACGTCAAGGCGTACTCGCTCCTCACCAACCACCCCACCCGCCGCGACTCCCTCTACAAGGACCTGCAAGACGAAATCCCGGCGGAGCTCGAGGGCAAACGCAACCTCTACCGCGAGCAACTTCCCGACGCCGTCGTCGACGAGGTCTGGCAACGGTTCCACGACGCGCTGATGCCGCTGCACTCCGCCGGAAAGCTCGGCGCCGTCCTGTTCCAGTTCCCGCAGTGGTTCGTGATCGGGCGCAAGAGCAAGGAGTACATCCTGGAGGCGGCCGACCGCCTGAAGGACTTCCGGATCGCCGTCGAGTTCCGGCACAAGACGTGGCTCGAGGAGCGGAACGCCGAGGAGACGTTGTCCTTCCTCGAGGAGCACGATCTGCCCCTCGTCGGCGTCGACATGCCGCAGGGGTTCGATTCGAGCGTGCCGCCGGTTGCCGCGGCCACGGCGAAGGACCTGTCGATGGTCCGCTTCCACGGGCGCAACAACGAGGCCTGGAACGTGAAGTCCGACACCGCCAGCGAGCGCTTCCGCTACGAGTACTCGCAGACCGAGCTGGAGGAGTGGGCGCCGCGGATCGCCGAGCTCGCGGCCGAGACGCGCGAAACCCATGTGCTGATGAACAACTGCTACCGGGATTACGCGGTGAACAACGCCCGCCAACTCGCCGACCTGCTCGACGAGTAACACCTCTCCGAGGACTAGGGTCCGGCCCGACCCCGCGGGCAAGTTCCCCGCGTGGAAGGGAGGGTAGGCCGGGCCGGACGCTACTCCGCCGGACCCGTTATGAGGGCTCCGGTGAACCCCTCAACAGTAGCAGCGGTCCGTCATTACACAGGGTGGCGATCCGGCAAAGGCCGGCGTCGATCGGCTCCTACGCGTATCCGCGCAGCTAGTGACCCTCGTCAGCGGGCCGACTCGACGATCAGCACGCCTCGGCTCATCGGATGGATGTCGTCCTGGACGTAATACTCACCGTGCTCGAGCGGCCCGAACTCGTAGACGATCTCGGACACGCCGGTGATCGTCTCGCCCACGAATATCGGCGAGTCCAGCTCGCCGGAGGGACAGCCCGTGGGGATCGCGTGGCTCAGGCTCTCGCTCAGGCAGGGCGTCATCGGGTGGATCGAGATGTTGCTCGGGATGCCGTCGCCGAGGTTGCTGAACAGGATCGTCAGCGGTTCCCCCGCGGGCATGATCAGGCAGGCCGTGTCGAACTCGAGGTTCTCCTGGTCGATGTGGACGTCGGCGCCCTCGTGGATGTTGTTGCCACCGGCCTCCATGGCGCACACCGGTAGGGAGCCAGATCCGGGATCCCCGAGCGACCCGCCGCCAGTCTCCCCAATCGGGCCCGAGACGCCCGTGATGTCCTCGCTCCATCCGAACTGCGTCCCGCCGCACCCCTCGACCGTGTCGTCGAGCCAGCTGCCCGAACCGTCGTCGCGCAAGGTCACCTTGCCGACCACCGCGCCGTCGCGGACGATCCGGATGATCGGCTGCTCGCTCTCGGGGTAGCCGGCGCGCTCGACGACGTCGTCGAACTCGATGCCGAAGACGTGATCGCGAGCCACCTGCACGGGATCTCCCGCGAAGCCGGTGGGCTCGGCGTCATCACCCCCGGCGGCGTAGGCGGCACCGCTGCCATAGGCTTCGCCGGTCGCGCATTCGAGCTCGGCCGGCACGTAGTGGCCGTCGGGGTCGACCACCTCGAGCTTCCCGATCCCCGCCACGCCGGCCTCACCAGGCTCGGGCGTCGGCGCGCACGAGAGCGAGTACGTCCCGGGCGGATACGTCCACACACTCGAGCTCTCGCCCGGCGGCGCGCCGTTCCCGCCTCCAGCACCGCTCGAGACCGCCACGTCGCCGGCGCCCTCTGGCGTCAGTCCAACGTTCTGGAACACGGAGAACGAGACCTCCTCGTCGCCTTGGTTCACGACGGTGATGTGGAACCCGTCGGGCTGGGCGCGCACGACGGGGGTCTCGACCGTGATGTCCGATCCAAGGCAGACGACCCGGGCGACATCGGGAACCGAAGCGCCAGTGGAACCCTCGGGCACGAACCGCACCGGCACTGCCGCGATCTCTTCCACCAGGTAGCCGATCCCGGGAACCTCCTCCGCTCCCGCGAATAGGAAACTGCCGATGGCCACCGCTCCGACCCCCGTCTTCGGCCGCATCGCGTACACGTAGCCCGTGCACCCATCGCTGACGGCCGGCACGTCGAACTCGAGCGTCCCGGCAACGGCCTCGACGTTCTCGTCCACGCCGGAGGCATCGCACGCCGTCAGGAAGGCGACACCCATCGAGACCTTCTCCCCGTCGGCGAGGTTCGTCGGCAGGACGATCGTCGAGCCGGCTGCAAGCTCCTGGCCAGCGACGAGCGGGAGCGCAAGATCATCCCCGTGGACCTCGACGATGCTCCAGAGGCGGTTGTCGGAGCCGAGCCGTTCCATCCTCACCGTCGTGCGCGAGGTCGGACAGGTCGCGTCGCTGACGATCTGATCGCAAGCGACCTGCTCGGGAGGGACACCAAGCTCGAGGAAGATGACATCGTCTCCTTCGAGATCCGTTCCGTCCGGTATCTCGATCTCGGCGGATGGCCATAGAAGCTTCTCGAGGGCGAAGGCCCTGGCCACCTCGATCGGATCCGAGCGCCACGCGAACCCCTCGTCGCCCCCGTCGACCCGCTCTTGTGCCGCCGCCAGGCCGGCCTCGGTCTGCTCGGGCCAGAGCGCGTAGAACCCGTCGTCGGCCTCGACGCCGCCGATCGTCGGTTCGTCGCCGCTTCGGAACGCGCTGAAGGCGGCGACCGAGCCGCCGAGCGTCAACACCAGCGCGAGCACTCCCGCTCCGATCTTGCGGTTCCGCACCTTGCGCGTGCGACGCCGCTCGAGTCGCTCGAACGCGCCCAGCTCCGCCAGCGCGCGGTCGCCGAGCCGTTCCATGCGGTTCCGAAGGTCACTCATCACTCTCTCCTAGCTTGGTCCGAAGGGCCGCGCGCGCCTGCGACGCGAGCGAGCGCACGGTCACGTCCTTCACGCCGAGCACCTTGCCGGCCTCCACCGACCCGTAGCCGAGGAGCTCGGTCAACACGATCGCGGCGCGCTGGCGCTCGGGGAGCGTCGCGAGGGCCCGCGCGAGCGCGTCGCGCTCGTCGGCCGCGGCGAACGCGTCGCCGCCCTCGGCCGCCCCGACGACCTTGCGCGCCGCGCGAGCGGCTCGACGCAGCCGGCTGCGGAAGCGGTTCATCGCCGAGCGGAACAGGTAGCCGGTGGGCTCGTCCATCGAGGCCACCCGGTCCCATCGCTCCCACACCGCGAGGAAGGAGTCCTGCACGATCTCCTCGGCCTCCTGCCGGTTGCCGGTCACCAGGTACATCGCCCGGAGCAGGCGTGCGTGCTCGGCCTCGAAGAAGGCCTCGAAGCTCGCCGGTGGTGCCGGGGGCTGGACGGCCCCGAGGGGCCCGACCCGCTCCGACACCGCGCTCGCGGGTTCGTTCATCTGGTCCATGAACGCCTCCGGTGGCGGGTTCGTTCAGATGCCGGTAGGGGACGGGCCGGAGAGGCCCATCGGGCCGGTTGATGGATCACCGTACTCCTCGGCGACGATCACTCGGCGGACGGTCAGGTTCCCCGAGTCCGGCAGCTGTTCGATCACGTCGTAGGCGATCAGCCGCGGGTCCTCGCCGGGCGAGAAGTAGAGGACCTCGGCGGAGAAGGGGATCTCATCGAGACCTCGGAACACCCCGGCGCCCGAGGCTCCGGTCGTCCCGATACGCAGGAACAGTGTGCCGTCGAGGACGAGCCCCCGCGTCTCGTGGAAGTGGCCGGAGATCACGAGCGGCACCCGGCCGGCCACCGCCTCGGCCATGCGGTCGTCGTGCACCGCGATCAGGTCGACGGGCTCTTCGGCCGCGTCGAGGTCGGCGGCGATGACCTCGCCGGCCGCGCGCGCGAGCGCCTCGAACGCCTCGTCGTCCACCGATGCTCCCCGAGCGGGCGTGAAGGCCGGGTGCGCCAGCCCGTAGATCGTGAGCCCCTCGATCGTGATCGCGTCCCCGTCCAGCACGATCCCGTTCGGCGCGCCCGCGATCCGCAGCTGCAGCGAGAGCGGGTCATGGCTCCCCGCCACGAACACGTATGGGCGCCCGAACCCTGGGATGCGCGAGGCGATCAGGTCCTCGATCGGCGTCGCGAAGGACGTGAGGTCGCCGGTGTCGACCACCAGGTCGACGTCGAAGCCACGCGCCACCTGCTGCGCGAAGTCCATCCCGAGCGGAGAGGCGTGGATGTCCGATATGTGCAGGACGCGCAGACCACCGTCGTCGAAGCTCGGGCTGCCCTCCAGCGAGGTGTACGCGCGCACCGCCCCGTCGACCGCCTGCTCGAGCCCATCGCGCAGGCTCTCGATCCGGTCCGAGGCATCTCGGATCGGGCCGATCAGATCGCGAGCGAGCGTGAGCGATCCCGAGTAGCTCGGCTCCGAGAAGGCAGCGGGCTCGTAGGTCATGGCGGCCAAGGTCTCCGAGCCTGCGACCGAGCACGTTGCCGCGATCACGCCGATCGCGACGAGATCCCATCGCCGGCGGAACACCAGGACCGAGAGCGCCACGCCACCTGCGAGCGCGACGAGCAGCAGCCTCCAGGCGAACCAGCGGACCTGTGCGATCAGCTGGCTCTCGATCCGGTCCACGAGGCCGTCCACCCCGTCGCGGCGGACCGCATCCGTGAGCCGTTCCACGCCGACATCGCGCAGCGACGCCGAGAGCGAGAGGGGCGCGACGTGGGTGTCGGCGGCGAGTTCGCCGAACGGGGGGAGTTCCAGCCGGGTCACCCCGGAACCGAACCCGCCTTCCAGTTCCACGCCGAACGGGCCGACCGAGACGGCCGTCCGGCCGAGCAGAGCCATCCCAAGGGCCGCGCCCAGCACGCCCACGATCGCCGCGCCGGCCACGGCCCGTGTCCTGCGCAGCACCGGGGCTCGAGACTCGCCCACCCCTCCACCTTCGCAGACGGTCCGGCTCGAGCCCGGGGGCCTTCCGAGGGGCCTGGGGTACCCTCGGAACATGTTCGGACGTAGCTTCCGCATCGTCACGATCCGCGGGATCCCGGTGAACGTGGACTCCTCGTGGATCTGGATCGCCGTGCTCGCGGTGTCCTCGCTGTGGTCGAGGTTCGACGCCGAGTTCCCGAGCCTCGGCACGGCGCAAGCGTTCGGATACGCGCTCCTCGGCGCCTTCCTCTTCTTCGGGGCGGTGTTCCTGCACGAGGGCGCGCACGCCCTGTCCGCCCGGTTCGCGGGGATCGAGGTTCACGGCATCACGCTGGTCTTCTTCGGCGGGTTCACCAGCGCGCGCTCCGAGTCGAAGGGGCCTGGTCCCGCGTTCGCGATCGCGGCGTTCGGGCCGGCCACGAGCCTTGCGCTCGGAGGAGCGTTCTGGGTGCTCGAGCAGATCACGCAGGGCGGTAGTGGTCCGCTTCCCGGGTTGTTCGGCTACATCGGCTGGGTGAATCTGTTCATGGCGGTATTCAACACGCTCCCGGGGTTGCCGCTCGACGGCGGGCGCATGCTGCAGGCGGTCGTCTGGCGGATCACCGGCCGGCGCGAGACCGGGACGCGCGTGGCCTCGCGCACGGGGATGGTCGTCGGGGCCGGGATGATCGCGTGGGCGATCCTCGAGGCGACGCGCGACGACCTGTTCGGCGCGATCTGGCTGGGGCTCATCGGGCTCTTCATCTTCCAGGGCGCGCGCGCGAACGAGCAGCACGTCGGTCTGTCCTCGCGTCTGGCCGGAGCCACGGTCGCCGAGGCGATGGACCCTCCCCCGCCGGCCGTGCCCGCCGACCTCTCGCTCTCGCAGACGCTCGACCGGTTCCTGCGCGGCCACGAGGGCGAGGCGTTCCCGGTCGTAGCGGATGGCAAGGTCATCGGGATGATCTCGTTCAACTCGGCGAGGAAGCTAGGTGGTACCGATCCGATGCGGCCGGCGCGCGACGCGCTGATCCCGCTCGATCAGGTGTTGCTCGCCCACCCCGACGAGCCCCTCGACGAGGTCGCCGACAGATTGGGCGCCGAGCGCGCCGCGCTCGTGGTCCGCGACGGCGAGCTGGTGGGCGCGATCACCGGCAGCGGCCTGGTGCGATGGGCGCGCACGCGGACCGCGAGCCGGTGAGCGCATCGTGACGCCCGGAGGGATCTGATGGGTACCCCCGGAAGAGAGCTTCTGGGCGTCGGACTCGGGATGGAGAACGCCGAGCAGGCTCGTCGCGTTCCGAGGTTCGTCTTGCAACGTCAGCACCCGGACGGCGTTCGCTGGATCGAGGTCCGTAGCTACGAGCAGAAGAAGGACGCGGAAGCTGCCCTCGCGACGATCGTCGATCAGGACGAGGATCCTGACACGTATCGAGTCCACAAGCTCCGCTAGTTCGGCTCGGCACCCGCCACCGCATACAGGCGCCACTCGCCGGGCACGCCCTTCAGCTCGTGCTCGCCGTGGTCCTCGAAGACGAGGCCGGACCCGGCGGTGAGATCCCGCACCGTCGAGGAGGTGAGGACCTCCGAGTGGACCGCCTTCTCGCCGATGCGGGCCCCGATGATCACCGCCATCCCCCCGATCTTGCCGTCGATCGTCTCGACCTCGCCGGTGTGGAGACCCGCCCGCACCTCGAGCCCGATCGGCTTCACCGCCTCGACGATCGCCTGCGCGCATCGAACGGCCCGCGCCGGTCCGTCGAAGGCGGCGAAGAAGCCGTCTCCGGCCGTGTCGATCTCGCGACCTCGATACCTGCCGATCATCGCCCGAACCGTGCGGTGGTGCCGTTCGATCAGGTCCTTCCATCCCACATCGCGGAGCTCCGCCGCCTTCGCCGTCGAGTCGACGATGTCGGTGAAGAGCACGGTCGCGAGGACCCGGCTGATCTCGGTCTCCTCCGCGCGGATGGACTGCACGAACCGCTCCGCGGCGTCGAGGATCTCGTCCATGTTGCCGGCCTCGGGGTAGTAGTCGCGCCCCGCGAACTCCAGGTACTTGGCACCGGGGATCCGATCGGACAGGTCGCGGGAAGGCGATGCCCCGTCGTCGCTCGTTCGGCAGAGCACGAGCGTCGGCGCTTGCACGCTCCCGAGGACCGGCCGAACGTCGGTCTCGTACCACACGTCCTCGAAGGCGAGGGCTGCGGCGGGTGAGGCGCCGTACCGCTCGAGCTTGGCCCACCAACGGACGTACCCGGCATCGCCGGCGAGCGAGGGGGCCGCTCGTTCGACCTGCCGTTGCGCGCGTTGGAACGTCCCCCATCCGGCCGCGATGTCCTCACGCCGGGCGAGGTAGTCCTCCCGCTTCATGCCCATCGGGTAGTCGGGAGCCCATGCGTACCGTGCGCGCGAGCCGTAGAGGATGAGTCCCAGCACGCGGTCGGGATGCGTCGCGGCGAAGAACGCGACCAGCGCTCCGCCCTCGGCCTCTCCGAACAGGACGGCCCGCTCCGAGCCGACGGCGTCGAGGACCGCCCGCAGATCGTCGGCCCGCCGGTCGAGGTCCGGCGTCTGCTCGCGGTCGGACAGCCCCGTCCCGCGTTTGTCGAACACGATCAGCCGCGCGAACGACGCGAGCCGATCGAAGAGTCGAGCCTGGAGCGGGTGCTCGAACGCCACCTCGAGGTGGTTCACGAACCCCATGACGAAGACGAGGTCGACCGGCCCGTCTCCCCACACCTGGTAGGCGATGTGGACCCCGTCCGCGGTCTTCGCGTACCTGGTCTCGGGCGTCACGTGGATAGTCTCCAGCGGGCCGACGGCGTCGCGCAAGCCGACGGCTCCTCAGTGGATCGAGGGAGGGCAACGAGGGCGCGCGCGCGAGCACACGGCCAGGCGCTCTTCACGACGTGCACGTTACGTGTGAGGATGCGGATCCAAAGGCGGAGGGCCTCTAGTGGTCGACACAGGGGGATTGACTCACATCCATCTCGTGGTAAGCGACCTGTCCAGATCGCTTGCCTTTTACAAGCGAGTCTTCGGGATGAGGGAGATGTTCTGGGACGGCGCGAACCTGGTGTTTCTCCGCACGCCCGGCAGTCACGACACGATCACCTTGAACGATGACCCGGACCACGAGGCAGGCCGTCCGGGAGATAGCGGTGGGATCGCGCACTTCGGCTTTCGGCTGAAGGATGCAGCTGATATGGACCGAGCCGTCGAAGAAGTAGTTGCAGCTGGAGGCAGCCTGATACGACGCGGTGAGCATTCGCCGGGGGAGCTCTTTGCTTATGTCTCGGATCCGGACGGCTACACGATCGAGCTCGACGGTTACGTCGATCCACCCGAAACGCCGACCGTCCCTCGACAGTGACTCCCTCGGTGGTCGTCGAAGACGTTAAGAACCCCCGCTCGTTCCTTCTGACCTCCGCACTTCAAGGCGTGGTTCATTCCTCGACTTGAAGCACGTAGGTGAGTTCGGCCCCTCGGTACCTGGCGGTGAGTTCCCAACATCCCGGCTCTGGGAGTCCGAGGGGAACGAGCATGAAGTTCTTGATGTCACGATTGAAGGACGGTACTCCGCCTTCTTGAACCACCGTGGGAGCAAACCCGTCGAGACGTATCGCTGTGAGGGTGATGTCCGCATCGCCGGAGAAGTCCTCGCCCTCCACGGTCGAGAAGCTCTCGCTGAACCATAACGTCTTGTCACCGACGGCGTGGGGGCCGTTTCCAACCGGTAGATCCCTCCACACTGCACCGTTCGCATCGAGGATGGTCCACAGTTCAGGGGTTCCGTACCAGACCTGCTCGAACGGGGGCTCGGACGGATACGGATCCGGGGGCACGAGGCCGGGCTGTGGAGGAACGGTCACCGGACAGGTGTTCGGGCCTCCCGACGAGGCCCGGGTCAAGCCCGGGATCGAGCCCGGGGTCGAGATATCCCCCCGCTCGCCGACACCCGCGCAGGCCGAGATCGTCAGGCCACCGACCAACCAGGCGATGATCGTCCTCATTAAGATCGCTCCTCTGCGGCTCCTCGCATCCTCTTACAGCGCTCGGCACATTTGGGTTCCCGCAGTGGGCCGCCTTGCCCCTTGAAGGGATCAGTGTCGAGTGGCGGTTGCAGATCCGCGACTCGTTCGCGGAGTGCCGCGGCCTTGGGAGTCTTGGATGGCCCGCCGAGGCCGCAGATGATCATCGCCGAGACGGAAGGAACGGAAACTGCAGTCCGGCATTCTGTGTAACCGTTGAGCTTGCCGAGGCGAAGGCGCCGATAGTTCTATCGATACGAATCCGGACCATTCACGGGCGCCCGCGGGCCGGGCTCGATCGGTGAGGCAGCGGGTCCATGCGCCCGGAGTTCCTTCCCGACGTTGACGGCCACCGCGACCACGGGGACCGCCAGCAGCGTGCCCCAGATGCCGAATAGGGCCCCGCCCGCCACCACGCTGACGAGGATCACCACCGGATGCAGGGCGAGCGCTCGACCGTAGATCCACGGAGCGAGGATGTCGTTGTCCAGTTGCTGGACGGCGAGCGCAACGACCGCCACGATCACCGCCGTCGCGACGCCGCCGGTGACCAGACCGACGAGAACCGCGGTCACGCCCGCGATCACGGCGCCGAGTATCGGAACGAAGGCGGCCAGGAACGTCAGGATCATGACGGGCGCGACGAGCCCCCCTCCCGAGGCGAAGAGCGCGACACCGATCGCAACGGACTCGACGATGCCGAGGATCGCCGCCCCGCGCAGGTAGCGGCCGAGGATGAACCAGCCCCGCGTCGCTGCTCTCCGCGCGGGTTCACGTTGGGTCAGCGCCAGGCGCTCGTGCAACCAGACCGCGAACCTGGGACCGTCGCGCAACAGGAAGAACGTGAACAGGATGGCGAGGAACAGGCCGGCGAGCGCCTCCGCGACGAGCGTCACGCCGTCGACGACCTGCCCACGCGAGGTGAGGACGAAGTCGTCGAATCGCTCCGCCGCCTGGACGCGCAGCCGGTCGATCGCCTCCCTCGAAACGTCGAACGGCGAATCCGAGACCAGCCAGTCCTCGATGTCGTCGAGGCCGAGCGTCACGGTCTCGTCCAGCGATGCGATCTCGTCCGCGATCGGTGGCACGATCAGGACCGAGATGCCGACGAGCACGCCGAGGAGCGCGAGCAAGGCGGCCAACGCTGCAAGACCAGGCCGAATCTGTCGGCGGAGCCGGTCGGAGATCGGTGTCAGGAGCCGCGTCAGGAAGAGCGCGACGACGGCCGGGATGAGGACCGGGGACAGCAACCGCACGAGCCATAACGCGGCCAGTGCGGCGGCACCGATGACCAGGAGCCGCCAGCTATAGGCGGCGAGGCGATCGACTCGGCGGTCAACGGGCGGACCCGACGGTGCGTTGGGAGTCACCGACATCCTTCGTCCGTACCCTCCTCGCAACCACGCACGCCATGGCCCCTGCGGCCTTCGGACCGAGGATTTCGGACACTATGGCAAGAACGACCCCTGGCGCGACCGCCTGGCAGGATCCGCGTGGGGGTGAAGAGGCGGTGAGGATCCCCGCGTCAGCCGGAATCGAGGACAGCTGTTTCGGGATGGTGTTAGCCGGTGGTCGGAACGTACGTGAGGCCAAGGATGCCGTTCTTGAGCTGCTTGACGTCGATCAGATCGAAATCCGTGGTGTCGATCCCGTCGTAGAGCCGTTCGCCGCTGCCGGCGATGACCGGGAACAACCAGAACAGGTATTCGTCGACCAGGCGGTGCTCGAGCAGCGTCCGGCTGAACGAGCCGCCGGTGCCGATCTTGAGGATGTCACCGCCCGGCTGTTCCTTCAGCTCACGCACGGCGTTAACGACGTCGCCCCCGAGCAGAGTGGCGTTCCACTTCACCTCGGTGAGGGTGCGCGACGCCACGTGCTTAGGGATGGTGTTCATCCGGACCGCGTAGTCACCGAACGCCTCCTCCAGGGTCGGCCACACCTCGGCGTGGTTCTCGTAGCTGACCCGCCCGTAGAGGAGCGCGTCGACGGAGAAGAGCAGGTCCTTGGAGAGCTGCTCGAACTCCCCGGCCCACCTGGTGGGGAGCCAGTCCTGCGGCGTGCTGACCTGGCCGTCCAGGGTGACTACTGCCTGCTCGGTGATCTTCCGCATCGTTACTGCTCCTTGCCGTCGATGTCGCGTGATCAACGTGTCGAATGTACCGTCATCGTTGTTCACGACTCGGGCGGCTCTATCCCGAAGCGATCATCTTCACGACAGCCGCGCCCTACGAAAGCGAGAAGGGGGGATCACGTGCGTCACTTCACGCCCGCACGGGTGAACGTCACATGCGTGACTCCGCTGGGCGAGGAGGTGGCCTCGACCTCGTAGTCCTTCTCGAGACCCTCCAGCCCGTCCCAGAGGCGTACGCCTCTGCCGAGCAGGATCGGGACCACCGCGATGTGCATGTGGTCCACAAGCCCCGCAGCGAGGAAGTCGCGGATCACGGTAGCGCCTCCACCGAGGCGCACGTCCTGCTCGTGCGCAGCCTCCCGAGCGGTCTCGAGCGCCTCGGCGGGCGACACGTCGAGGAAGTGGAACGTCGTGCCGCCCGCCATCTCGATCGACGGGCGCGGGTGATGGGTGAGGACGAAGACCGGTGTGTGGAACGGCGGGTCGGGACCCCACCAGCCCTTCCACTCCGGGTCCTCGTGCCATCCGGGGTAGCCGAACTTCCCGGCACCCATGATCTCGGCGCCGATCCCGGGGTCGTGCAGCCGCACGAAGGCGTCGTCGAGGCCGCGGGTGCCGCCGGGCTCGCCGACCATTTCGCGCCACCACCGGGTCGTGAACATCCATTCGTGCAGCCTTTCGCCGGCGTGGCCGAACGGTGCGTCGTGGCTCTGAGGTTCGCCGGTGCCGAAGCCGTCGAGTGACATGGCGAAGTTGTGGACGCGGGCGAGTGACATGCTGGTGCTCCTTTCGGTGCTCGGGGGGTCAGTTCTCGTAGGTGTTGTGTTGGTCGCCAGCTAGAGCGCTGCCGGAACGTGCCGTCAGGGCCATCTCCACGTAGACGGTTCCTCGTCTCACGCCATCACCCTCATCTCCGCCCGCTCAGGTCGCGGGCCGTGTCTGGATCCTGGCCACGAGCCCGTCCAGGAACTCGTTCCAGCCTTCGGTGAACCCTCGTTCGAGATCGCCGGAGGGGACCCCTCGCAGCGTGAGCGTGAGGAGCGTTCGTCCATCCAGCCACTCAAGGCTGATCTCCATCAGCGATTCGACGTGCGATCCATCCGGCGACTCGGTGGTCGACGCGTAGACGAGGCGGTGTGGCCTGTCCACGGTGTGGAAGACGTTCCGCTCGACATAGGGCGCCGAGGACGGGCCAAACCGGATGATCCACTCGCCTCCGACACGGAGATCGCACTCGGACTCCACGAGCGAGTCGGGCCCCCCGGCCCTGAGCGCGCTTTGCGCATCGGGATCCGTGTACGCGTCGAACACGACGTCCGGGGGTGCCTCGAACCACCGCTGGAGGCGGATGTCCGGGCTCACGCGCGTCGCCCCGTGCGAGTCGAGACGTAGCGATCGAGCCCGTCGAGCCGCCGTTCCCACATGCGATACGTCTCGATCCATCGCCGAGCTTCGTCGAGGCGTTCTGGGCCCAGCGTGCACTCCCGGACCCTGCCCACCTTCTCCGTCGTCAGCAGTCGCGTCTCCTCGAGGATGCGCACGTGTTCCAGGACCGTCGGAAGGGCGATCCTGAAGGGTCGTGCCAGCTCGCTGATCGACGCCGGGCCCGTGGAGACGAGCTGCAGGATACCGCGGCGGGTCGGGTCGGCCAGCGCGCCGAACGTCCGGTCGAGCGACCCATACTTAGGCATGTGGCTAACCATATGCGCCGACATCGAGCCGGTCAACTCGGCGTGTCGGCGGGGCGGGAGCACGGAGATCGTGTCCCACCACGACACTCGGTCCGGCACGTCGGTAGGCGGCGGTAGCATCGCCCCGTGGCCCCCTTCGAACCCGATCCGCAGCAGCAGACGGTACTCGAGCACGTCTCGGGACCCCTGCTCGTGCAGGGCGGGTTCGGAACGGGCAAGACCCGGGTGCTCCGCGAGCGGTTCCTCGCCCTGATCGCCGGCGGGGCAGATCCCGACCGCGTCGCGCTGGTCGCGGGCTCCTCGCGGGCCCGAGACGAGGCTCGGCGAGAGATCTTGCCGCGGCTCCCCGGCTCGGTCTCCAACCTGCGGATCACCACGATGCACGGGCTCGCGTACCAGGTCGTGAGCGCGCGGTACCACGCGCTCGGGTACGAGGCGCCGCCGACGATCCTGGACGCGAACGCGCAGTTCACGAAGGTCCAGGACATGCTCGGCGGCGAGGACCCCGCGGAGTGGCCGGCCTACGGCGGACTGCTGACGCTCCGCGGGTTCGCCGACCAGGTGCGACAGCTGATCGCGCGCGCGCAGGAGTCGCTGCTTCGCCCCGAGGACGTCGAGGCCGCGGGGGCCGAGCGGAGCCTCGGCGGCTGGTCGGAGCTCGCGCGGTTCTACGGGCGCTACCTCGACGTGCTGGGCAACGAGAACGCCGTGGACTTCGGCGGGCTCCTCGGCCAGGCGGCGCTGGCCGCCGAGCGCGACGAGCCGATGTTCGACCACGTCCTGGTGGACGACCTGCAGGACACGACGCTCGCGGCCGAGCGGCTGCTGACGGCGCTCCGCCCGGCGACTCTGGTCGTCGCGGGGAACGTCGATGCGCACGTCTTCTCGTTCCAGGGGACGACCGACGTGCCGCTGCGACGGTTCGCCGAGCGTTCCTCTGCGCCGGTCGTCGAGCTCATCACGAAGCATCGCGGTGCGGAGAGGACCGTCGAGGCGCGGTTCGCGCGACACACCTCCGAGGAGCACGCGGGTGTCGCCCGCGAGCTCCGGCGCGCCCACGCCGAGGAGGGCGTGGCGTGGCGGGACCTCGCGGTCATCGTGCGGCGCCAGAGCGCGCGCCTCGGCGGGCTGCTCCGCGCGCTGGACGACGCCGCGGTGCCGCGCCACGTGCCCGAGAGCGGGTTGGCGCTCTCGGCGGAGGCGGCCACGGTCCCGTACGCGCTGGGGCTCCGCTGGATATCGCGGCCGGCCGAGCGCGACGTGCTGGTCGAGCCGGTCCTCACGTCGGAGCTCGGCGGGCTGTCCCCCGCCGTCGCGCGCGGGCTGATCCGCGCGGCGCGCGGCGCGGGGCGGCCGGTCGCCGAGGCGCTGGAGATGGAGCAGGGCCTGTCGGCCGACGAGATCGCGAGGATCGTGGAGCTGCGCGGGATCCTGCGCGACGCCGAGGCGCACGCGGCGTCCGTGACCGACACGTTCAAGGAGCTGTGGGCAAGGCTCCCCTGTTCGGCGCGGCTGGTGGCCGGCGCCGGCGAGGGCGAGCTGGCGCGGCGGGACCTGGACGCGGTCGTGGCGTTCTCGCGGGCGGTGGAGCGGGCCGGCGAGTCGGGCGACCGGTCGGTCGCGGCGTTCGTGGACCTGCTCCAGGCGGGCGAGGGCGGTCCCGGCGTGACGGGGATCGGCGACCGCGATGCGGACGCGGTGCAGGTGCTCACCGCGCACGGCGCGACCGGGCTCGAGTTCGACACGGTGATCCTGGCCGGCGCGGTCGAGGGCGACTTCCCGAGCCTCGAGCGGCCCGAGCCGATGTTCGACCTCTCGGTGCTGGAGGCCGACCCCACGCGCTCGGAGCGGCTGCGCCGCAGGCTGTCCGAGGAGCGGCGGCTGTTCCGGTCGGTGCTCGGGCACGCCCGCCGGCGGGTGGTGCTGACCGCCAGCGATCCGCACGACGCGGAGGAGGGCGCGCGCTCGCGGTTCGCGGACGAGCTGGGACTGGCGTGGGTGCCGTCGGAGCCGTCGGTGAGCGAGCCGGTCTCGGTGGCCGAGGCGGCGGCGTCGTGGCGGCGCCAGCTCGCCGAGCCGGCGGCGCCGGCGCCGGCCCGGCTCGCCGCGATCGACGGGCTGCTCGCGCTCGGCGTCGAGCCCGCGCGCTGGTGGTTCCAGCGAGCGTGGACCGATACGGGGGCACCGCTTCACGAGGAGCTCCGGCTGTCGTACTCGCGCCTGTCGACGCTGGAGAACTGCGACCTGCAGTTCGTGCTGGGCGAGGAGCTGGGCCTCGGACAGCGCGGCGGGCACCAAGCGTCGGTGGGCAAGCTGGTGCACGACCTGATCGAGGAGTGCGAGGCCGGGCGCATCGAGCGGAGCCTCGACGCGCTGGTCGCCGCGCTCGACGCCGAGTGGGACGACGGCTGGTTCCCGTCGAAGGCGGTGAGCGCGGCGTTCCATCAGATGGCCGTGACCAAGCTGCTTCCGAACTGGGTGGACAATTACGGCGAGCTGCCGGCCAGCGCCAGCGAGGTCGCGTTCGCGTTCGAGTTCGACGGCGCCACGATCGCCGGCAAGATCGACCGCATCGGGCCGCACGACAGCGGCTTTCGGATCACCGACTTCAAGACGGGCAAGTCCGAGAACGCCCCGAGGGCCGAGGAGAGCCTGCAGCTCGGCATCTACTACCTGGCCGTGAACTCGGCGCCCGAGCTCGAGCGGTTCCGGCCCGTGCGCGCCGTCGACCTCTCGTTCCTCCGAGGGCACTGGAAGAGCGGCGAGATCGAGTCGAAGGCGTGGCCGGTCTCGCCTGCGGGTGAGGAGGCCTACCAGGCCTCGGTGCGCGAGACGCTCTCGGGCCTGATCGGTCGGCTCCGCGCGCTGGACGCAGCCCAGACGTACCGGCCGAACCCGGCCGCCAACTGCTTCTTCTGCGATTTCAAGCCGCTCTGCTCCCTGTATCCCGAGGGCCAGCCGGTCTTCCCCGTCGGGGAGGTCCCGGCATGAACGGCGTGCCGCAGGAGATCGTCGCGTTCCTCGGGGCCGAACCCACCGAGGACCAGTGGCGGGCGATCTCGTGGCCGCTCGAGCCGGCGGTGCTCGTCGCCGGCGCCGGCTCCGGCAAGACCTCGGTGATGGCGGCGCGCGTGATCTGGCTGGCGCTCCGCCACCACCAGACGGCCGGCGAGGACGGAGTGCTCCCGGGCAATGTGCTCTGCCTCACGTTCACGAACAAGTCGACCGAGAACCTCGTGCACCGGATCCGGCGCGCGCTCGCGGTGCTCCAGCTGGAGGAGGGCGAGGAGCCGGAGGTCGTCAACTACCACAGCTTCGCGCAGCAGGTCGTGGACCGCCACGGCATGCTCGAGGGCATCGAGCCGGGCCAGCGCATCCTCACGCCGGCGCAGCGGACGGAGCTCTGCGCGCGCGTGCTCGACCGGATGACGTTCGAGCACCTCCACTCGATGTGGCAGCCGACGATCGTCTCGGACATCCTGGACCTCGCCGACCAGTCGCAGAACCACCTCGTCGAGCCGGCGGAGATCGTCGCGTTCGACGAGGAACGCCTCGAGGCGCTCGCGGCCCACCGCTCGGACCGGGCGTTCACCGCCGCCCGCGAACGGATCGAGCTCGCCCGCGCCGTCGAGCTGTTCCACGCCCTGAAGCGCGAGCTCGGCGTGATCGACTTCGGCGACCAGATCGGCCTGGCAGCCCGCATCGTGCGCGAGCATCCCGAGGTCGGCGAGGCGTACCGGCAGCGGTTCGGCGCGGTGCTGCTGGACGAGTACCAGGACACCAACGTCGCGCAGGCGCGACTGCTCGAAGACGTGTTCGGCGGCGGTCATCCGGTCACCGCGGTCGGCGATCCCGACCAGAACATCTACGCCTGGCGCGGCGCCAGCCTCTACAACCTGCTTGAGTTCCCGCGGCGCTTCCCGAAGGGGGACGGCACGCCGGCCGCGAAGCTCCCGCTCTACACCAATTTCCGTTCGGGCTCGCGGATCCTGGCGGGGGCCGACGCGCTGATCTCGGTGCTGCCGAAGAACCAGCGGCCGGACCCGGACAAGACGCTCGAGCCGTGGCCCGCCAACGGCGACGGCCGTGTCGAGGTGACCCGCCACCGCGACGAGGTCGTCGAGGCCGAGGCGATCGCCGAGCGGATCCTCGAGCTGCGCGGCGCCGACCACCCCTGGAGGGAGTTCGCGGTGCTGTGCCGCAGCTCGCGGCTGTTCCCGACGCTGCAGCGGGTGTTCGAGGAGCGCGGGGTCCCGGTGGAGATCGTCGGGCTCGCGGGCCTGCTCAAGATGCCCGAGGTCGTCGAGGTGTTGGCGTACGCACGCGCCGTGGCGAGTCCCCTCGAGAGCGTGGCGCTCGCGCGGATCCTGCTCGGCCCGCGGTACCGCGTGGGGTTCAAGGACCTCGCGCGGGTGGCGTCGTGGGCAAAGGGCGCCACGTACGCGCTCCGCGACGAGGACGAGGACCTGTCCGACGAGATCCCGTTCCTGGTCTCCGAGGCGCTCGAGCACCTCGACCAGGTGACCGGCCTGTCCGAGGAAGGACGGGCGCGCCTGGAGGAGTTCCGTGCCGAGCTCGCCGGCCTGCGCGAGCAGGCCCGCCGACCGCTCCCCGAGTTCCTCGCCGAGGTGATCCGGCGCACCGGCCTGCTGGCGGAGCTGGACGCCGCGCTCGACCGCGAGGTGGCCACGGCGCGGCGGCGGAACCTCGCCGCGTTCCTCGACCAGGTGCACGCGTTCTCGCCGCTCGAGGGCGAGCTCACGCTGCGGCGGTTCCTCGACTACGTGGAGACCGTCCAGGCGGGCGAGCGCGAGGAGTGGGCGCCGGTGCAGCCCTCGGACGCGGACTCGGTGAAGGTGATGACGATCCACGTCGCCAAGGGCCTCGAATTCGACACCGTATTCGTGCCGGGCCTGGCCGACCAGCTGTTGCCCAACACGAAGATCCAGCACAACCCCGCCGAGCGCGCTCGCTCGATGGACTTCGAGCTGCGCGGCGATGCGGCGATCCTGCCGTCGTACGCGGGCAACCTGTCCGCGTTCAAGTCGCAGCTGAAGGCACAGGAGGAGATCGAGGAGCGCCGCATCTGCTACGTCGCGATGACCCGGGCCCGGCGAAACCTGTTCCTGTCAGGCGCCCACTGGTACGGCGACACGCAGAAGCCGAAGAAGCCGGGCGCGTTCCTCGAGGAGCTCGCCGCATGGGGGCAGGAGAGCGGGCTCGCGCCGGTGGACCTCGGTCCCGAGCTCGACCCCGACGCCGGGAGCCCGCTCGCCGGGTACCGCGAGGCGTTCGTGCGCGACTGGCCCGGCCCCGCGCGTCCGGCGGAGGCGGATGGTGTGTTCGCGGATGGGTGGCGGGCGGCGGCGGCCGAGGCGTCGCTGGCCGGCGCGGTCCCGGCGAGCCTGCTCGACGCGCTGAGCCCGGCGGATCGCGGCTCGTACGTGCAGCTGGCCGCGTCCCGGCGCGCGGCGGCGACCGACCTCGTCGAGCAGGAGCGCGCCGCCGCCGAGGGCCCCCGGCGTCCGCAGACGGTCTCGGTGGGGGGACTGGTGGACTACGGGCGCTGCCCGAAGCGCTTCTACTGGAGCAGCGTGCGGCCGCTCCCGCGCTTCGCGGGCCCCGCGGCGCGCATCGGCACCGAGATCCACCGGTGGATCGAGCTCCGCTCGCACGGCCAGGGCTCACTGCTCGAGGAGTCCGACACGCCCGATCTCACCGCGGAGGAGCTGGCGGGACGCCCGGGTCGCATCGACGAGCTGCGGACCTCGTTCCTGTCCAGCCGCTACGCGTCACTCGTCCCTCGGTTCGTCGAGCGGTCGTTCCTGCTCCCCGTCGAGGGCTTCGTGATCGCCGGCCGCATCGACGCGATCTACGGGCAGGACGACGGGCCGTGGGAGGTCGTCGACTACAAGACGGGCCGGAAGCCCTCGGTGGACGACGAGCTCGCGAAGACCCAGCTCGACGTCTACGCCCTCGCGTGCATCGACGTGTGGAACAAGCGTCCCGAGGAGCTCACGCTCACCTACCTGTATCTGTCGGGCGGCGACGCCGTCTCGCACGTGGTGGACGACGAGCCGGCGATCCGTGAGCGCGTACGCGCATGGCTGCACGGCATCGGCGACGCCGCCTACGAGCCGACGCCCGGGCCGCAGTGTCTCTGGTGCGACTTCCGCCCGTTCTGCGACGCGGGGAAGGCCTGGGTCGAGGCGAACAGCTAGGTGACGGGCTCCGACGCCAGGCGCTCGGCCTGCTCCTCGAACGTGCGGTACTGCGCGGCCGGATCCCAGCCGCCCGTGATGTCCGAGGCGACGAACCGGACGCCGAGGCCGAACTCGCGACCACGTTCGGTCAGCGCGGCGCGGAACCACGCGAGCGAGCCGGGCTGCAGCAAGACCTCGCCGAACGTGCCCTGCGAGCGGAGCGAGGGGTCGTCGATCACCACCGGCGTGGGTCGGAGCAGGCGGTCGAGGCCTTCGGCGCTCGGATCCAGGACCCGGAGCTCGGGCCGGCCGCCCGACCACGTGGCCGTCGCGACGACGGTGGCCGGAGCGTCGGGGCGGTAGAGCTCGGCGTGCACGGGAAGGACGCTAGCCGACGGGAGAGCGCTCGAGCCGACGGAGCGTGGCGGCCACGTACTGCAGGAGCTTGATCGCCACGGCCGGTTCCTGCTCGACGACCTTGAGGAACGCCTTTCGCGACAGCGCCAGCAAGGTCATCGGCGTCGCGGCGATCACGGTCGCGGTCCTCGGACCGCCGTCGAGCAGCGAGATCTCGCCGAAGAAGTCGCCGGGCCGCACGGTGTTCAGCGTCCGCCCCGAGGGGCTCACGACCTTCGCCTCGCCCTCGAGGACCACGTAGAACGTGTCGCCGATGTCGCCGTAGCGGACGATCTTGGCGCCTTCCATGAACCGCTGCTCGTCGCAGAGGTCGGCGAGGCGCTTCAGGTGGCGGGGGGTCAGGCTCGAGAAGAGCGGGACCGCCGTCAGCACGTCGCGTCCTCGCTTGGCCACCGTTCCCTCCTCCGGTCGGTCGCCGCAGCGTACCCCGAGCGGGCGGGGGCGCGCCACGCGCACGTCAAGGCGGTGTCGGTGGGTGGGGCTAGGGTCGGCCCGTGGGGGTTCGGTTCGATCCGATCTGGGACGGGACGCCCCGCCGGCTCCCCCACGGCGACGTCCTCACCCGGCAGGGCGACGACGTCGGCTGCCTGTCCCTGGTCCTCGAGGGCGCGGTGCGGCTCTCGGCCGTCACGCCGTCGGGGCGCGAGGTGGTCGTGGGGCTGCTCGGCGCCGGGGAGGTCTTCGGCGAGGCCGCCCTCCTCGGCGGTCCGTCTCCGGTCCGGGCGGAGGCCGTCGGCGAGGCGCTCGTCCTCGCGGTCCCCGTCGAGGGGATCGGCGACCTGATCCGGCGGCAGCCCGCCACCGGCGAGCAGCTCCTGCGGATGATCGCGGCGCGCTTGCACCGGACGTCGGTCGCGCTCGAGGAGGCGCTCGCGTGTGACGTGCCCACCCGCGTCCGGGGGCGGTTGCACCACCTGTTCACGGAGCACGGCGTCGCCGCGCCGCGAGGGCGTGCGCCTCGGGGTCCCACTCACCCAGGTCGAGCTCGCGCGGATGGTCGGCGCCTCGCGCGAGGCGGTCAACCGGTCGCTGGTGGCGCTGCGCGCGAGCGGCGTCCTGCGCGAGCCGGACGGCCGCCTCGTGAGCCCCGATCCGGAGGCGTTGCGGAGCGAGGAGCGCGCGGCGGGCTGAGCCGCCCGACGGATCGTCCCGCCGGGACTATTCCTGGAGGACGGCCAGGCTGCAAGGACCGCACAGCCGGGCCTTGCCTCGGATCGGGCGCCCGCAGCGCGCGCACGCCCGCGGCTCCGAACGCTCGTACCGCGTCACGCCGCCCTTCGTCGTCTTCTCGACGCGGCCCTCGGACTCGAGCTTCAGCAGGTGGGCCACGACGGAGCGCGCCGCGAGCTCGTGCACCTCGGGCGGATACCCCGCGTAGATCTCGCCGACCATCTCCTCCGCCGAGCGCCGGCCGCCGGCGAGCCCGGCGAGCACCTGCTCCTCGCGCATCGCTCGGTGCTCGAGGTACTCCTCCAGCTTGGCCACCGCGCCGAGCACCACCGGCCCGTGCCCCGGGTAGATCGTCCTCGGTGAGAGCGCGAGCAGCCGCCGGAGCGAGCGCAGGTAGGCGACGAGATCCCCTTCGGGCGGGTCGATCACGCTCGTGCCGCGGCCGAGCACCGTGTCGCCGGTGAACAGCGCCCCGTCCTCCTCGATCAGGAACGCGAGGTGATCCGGCGTGTGACCGGGCGTCGCGACGACGTGCAGCCGAGCCGAGCCGGACGCGATCGTCTGCCCGTCGCGGAGGCGCTCGCCGCCTTCCGGCGTGCGCACCGCGTGGACGGTCGCGCCGGTGATCGCGGCGAGACGCCCGGCCCCGGGAGCGTGATCAGGATGGTCGTGGGTGAGCAGGATCGCGCCGACGCGCCCCGCGGACCTCGCCACCTCGAGCTGGTGCGTCGCGACGTCGGGGCCGGGGTCGATCACGATCGAAGGCGGCGCGCCGACGACCCACGTGTTGGTGCCCTCGAGCTCGCGGACGCCCGGGTTCGGCGCGAGGACGCGGACGACGCGCTCCACGTCAGTCCTGCCAGAACGTGGAGCGGGGCAGCCGCTCCAGCTCGTCGTCGTCGGGCTCGCGCGTCTCCAGCCGCAGGGCGAGGATCTCGGCGGCGCTCGAGCACCCGGCGAGCGCACGGAGCGTGAAGTACGTCGGCCAGTACAGGAGCCGCCGGCCCGCCTCCCAGTCCTCGAGCAGCACACGCGGCGAACTCCACCATGCGTCCGCGGTCTCGTCGCCGTCCGGTTCGGCGCGGAGCCCGCCCGGCGAGGCCGCCGCGAAGTACCGAGCGTCGAAGCGGACCGGCACCTCGGGAGGCGCGATCCAGTGGGCGACCTCCGGCAGCATCGCGGGGCTGGGTGGGGTCGCGAGCATCCGCTCGAGCCCGCGTGTCGTTGCGGCATCCCGGTCACCCCCCGGCTCGGCGAGGTCGTCGGCCTCCGTGAGGCCCTCGGCGGTGAGGACCAGCGTCACCTCCTCGATCAGCTCGCGGAGGGCACACGCGCGGGCGGCCTCCTCGGCCGTGCCGAAGAGGCGTTCGGCCAGCCCGGCGTCCTCCTCGTCCACGGAGCCGCCGGGGAACGCCACGTACCCGGGCAGGAAGCGGCTCTGCCCTCCACGCTCGAGCACGAGCACCTCGGGCTCGTCGTCGCCCTCTCGCGCCGCGATCAGCGACGCCGCCGTCCGGATCCGGTCGTCCACGCGGCGCATCGTCGCACGCGCTCCATGCAGCGACACCCCACTACCCTGTCCACGTGAGCCTCCCGGAGCGCGCCGAGCCGGCCGAACGGATCCGCGAGGCGGTCCGAGACCACGGACCGATCGGCTTCGACGAGTTCATGGAGCACGCCCTCTACGGTCGCGGCGGCTTCTTCGAGCGGCACCCGGTCGGGGCCGATCGCCACTTCGTCACGAGCCCGCACGCGCAGCCGTTCGTCTTCGCGCATTGCGTCCGCGGCGCCCTCCTCGAGTCGTGGAGCGCGCTCGGCGAGCCCTCACCGTTCCGGCTCGTCGAGGCCGGAGCTGGGGACGGGACGCTCGCGCGCGCGTTGCTCGAGGCGTTCGAGGCCCTGGGGCGACCGCCGGTCGAGTACACGGCCGTGGAGGTCGGCACCGGGGCGCGCGAGAGCCTGGAGACGCTCGGCCTGCGCGTCGAGCGCGACCTCGACGCCCTCGAGCCGTTCGAGGGATCGGTCATCGCGAACGAGCTCCTCGACAACCTTCCGTTCCTGCTCGCCGAGGGAGGAGCGGGTGAAACCCTCGAGATCCGCGTCGGCCTGGACGGCGAGGCGCTCATCGGAGGTCGCCGTCCCGTGGGACCGGGAGCCGGCGCCGCCGCCCCTCGAGACGGGGAAGCGGACGACGGTCCCGACCGGCGCGTTCGCGTTCGTCGATCAGCTCGCGCGCACGGTGCGACGGGGCTCGGTCCTCCTGATCGACTACGGCGAGCGGGACGGCCCTGCCGGAGGCGCGCACGGCTACCGAGACCAGCGCGAGACCCGAGACCTGCTCACGTCTCCCGGGACGACCGACGTCACGCGCGGGCGTGGATCTCGGCGCGGTGGCCCGCCATGCGCGCGGGCGCGGGTTCGAGGTCCACGGGCCGGTGGCCCAGTCGGCGGCCCTGGACGCGCTCGGCTACGGGCGGTGGGCCGACACGATGCGCGAGACGCAGGCGAAGCTCCAACGCGAGGACCGGAACACCGAGGCCGTCCACGTCTGGCAGACGCGGAGCCGGGCCAGCCTGCTGGTCGACCCCGATGGGTGGGGGCGTCTGTGGTGGATGGCGCTCACCACACCCGGCTTGCCGGCACCGGCCTGGACCCGTGGGTCCGGGCTGACGGGCCTCAGGTCACGACGAGGCCGGAGCGCCAGCGCAGCAGCAGTCGGAACGCCAGCCACCCGAGCGACGCGGTGAGGGCGAGCCCGAGCACGGTCGCGGCCGCCGCGTAGCCGTACCGCAGGTACTCGAAGCCCTGCACGTACACGAACGTCGGCAGGTACGTCGTCGCGTACGGTGGCGGGCCTCCCTCGGTCACGAGCAGCGCGGGGACGAACGTCGCCTGCAGCGCGAGCGCCAGGTCCGCCAGCGTGACCAGGAACAGCGCCGGCATCATCAGCGGGAACGTGACCCTCGCGAACGCCGACAACGGCCGCGCGCCGCAGCTCGCCGCGAGGTCGAGCAGCTCCCCCGGGATCATCGCGCGGGCCGCGAGCGCGATCGCGAATCCCTGACCCAGCTGGAACGCCGCGATCAGGACGATCGCCCACCGGGCCGGCGTCGCCTCGGTCAGCCAGGAAGGCGTCGGCAGCCCGGCCGCGCCGAGCGCGAGGTTCACCGGCCCGTAAAGGGGGTTGAGCAGCCACAACCAGACGAGCGCGTACGCGGCCTCGGGCAGGACCGTGGGGGCGAACACGGCGAGCCGGCCGGCACGCGCGCTCCGGGCTCGCGAGGTGAACAGCAGCGCGAGGAGGCCGGCCCCGGCTACGCGGATCGGCAGGGCGGTGGCGACGTAGAGCAGCGAGTTGCGCAGCGAGATCCGGAAGACCGGATCGCCGACCAGCTCCTCGTAGTTGTCTGCGCCGATGAGCCGGGGCGGGCGCACGAGGTCCCACTCGAAGAACGACGCGACGAGCGACACGATCACCGGACCGACGACCAGCACCGCCACGCCGATCAGGAACGGCGCAGCCATCCACCACAATCGCCGCCGTTCGGGGTCGCGCACGCGCGACACCGTTAGCCCTGGGCCCTCGCGAAGATCGGCGCGGTCGCGGCGTCGATCGCCACGATCAGCTCGGCGACCTCGCCGTCGCCGTAGAAGGCCTCCTCGATCAGGCCGTTGACCGCGTCCTCGATCTCGGGCCACGTGGAGATGCTCGGCACGGCGCGCATCACCTCGAGGCCGTCGAGGAAGACCTGCGAGGACACGGGCGGCACCGAAGGATCGAGGAACGCCTCGGAGTTCGCCACCTCCATCAGCGAGGGGACGGTCCGGCCGGTCGCCGCCGCGATCTCCTGGCCCTCCGGTCCCAGCGCGAACTCCAGGTACCGCCAGGCGGCGTCGTGGTGGTCGGACGCGGCGGTCATGCAGTACGCGTCCGAGTGCAGGATGCCGGCCGGCTCGCGGAGTACGGGGAGCGCGGCGACGTCCCACTCGAAGTCCGTGATCGTCCGCAGCGTGGGGACCACCCGACGCGACTCCATCAGCATCGCGAGCGTTCCGTCGAGGAAGCGCTCCTCGACACCGCGGCTCTCCATCTCCTCGTCCGTCGGCACGACGCCGTGGAGCGCCCGCAGGTCGAGGAACATCTGGAGCGCCTCGCTCGAGGCCTGGTCATCGAGCGTGAAGCGCGTCGGCGCGGCCTCGTCGTCCACCAACTCGCCGCCGTTGGACCAGACGAACGGCGCCAAGCGGATGACCTCGGGCTCCACGCCGAGCCCGTAGCGGTCCATCGCCCCGTCGTCGTCGAGGTCCTCGGTGAGGTCGTTCGCCTTCGCCACCATCTCGAACCAGGTCCATCCCGCGGCGGGCGGGTCGATCCCAGCCTCGCGGAACCGGTCGACGTTCACGTAGACGACGAGGCTCGAGGCGTTCTGCGGGAGGCAGGTCAGCTCGCCGCCGAACCGGAATGGCTCCAGCGCCTGAGGGAAGAACGCCTCCTCGGCGAGCACCTCGGAGTCCCGCAGGTACGGTTCGACCGCTTCGATCGACCCGTTCGCGGCGAACTGCCCGTAGTAGCGGTAGTTCAGCAGGAACAGGTCGGGCGGCTCGCCGCCCGCGATCGTCGTCGAGAGCCGCGCGATCAGCTCGTCGCGCTCGGCGACCTCGATCAGCCGGATGTCGTTGTCCGGGTCCTGCGCCTCGTAGGCCGCGGCGACGTCCCGGTAGGCCTGGAGCTCTGCGGGGTCGCCGGCCACGAGCACGGTGACCGTGTCCGAGGAGCCCCCGATCGTGCACGCGGCGGGGACGCACAGGACGAGTGCCACGGCGGCCGCGCGGAGCCGGCTCACGCGACGCGCCGCCTGCCGAGCCACACCTGCGCGAGGGTGAAGGCGGCCAGGACGGGGATCACGGCCATCACCGAGGCGGCGAGCATCACCGGCTGGTCGGTCGGATCCAACCCGGCGAGGGCCCGCAGCCCGAGCGGGAGCGTGTACCAGCGCTCATCGGTAACGTAGGCGAGCGGGTCCAGGACGTTGCCCCATGAAAGCGCGAACACGAGCGCGGCGACGACCGCCGTGACGGGCCGGACGAGCGGCATGCCGACGCGCCACCACGAGGCGAGCGGTGACGCCCCAAGCTCGCGCGCGACCTCGAACAGTTCGGCCGGCACCCGCCGGAAGGCCCAGGCGTACACGAGCACGAGGATCGACGAGACGCCGAGCAGCGACGGAGCGATCAGGGGCACGAGCCCGTCGGTGGCGCCGAGGACCCGGAACACCCAGAAGCGCCCGACGATCACGGCCGTCGCCGGAACCGCGACGGCGACCATCGCCGCACCCACGACGAACCGCCGGTCCCGGCCGGGGAGGCGCGCGACCGCGAACCCCGCCCACGAGGCAACCACGACGGCGATCGGGACGGCCGCGGCCGCGACGAGCGCCGAGTTCACCGCGTACCGGGAGAACGGGATCACCTCGAGGACCCGCCCGTAGTTGGCGAGCGTGGCGCCCCGCGGAACGACCTCGAACCCGGTGGGCGGGGGAAGCCCCGCGGCACGCAGCGAGCCGGTGAGCATCGCGGCCAGCGGGAGGAGGAAGGCGCCCGCGACCAGCACCCGCGCCGTCCCCGAGCCCGGCCGGCTCTCGGGCCCGGCCGGTCCCAGCTCACGCCCGCCGCCTTCGAAGGCACCGCCGCAGCCTAGCCCGGCCGCCGCCGCGAGCCGCGACCCTGGACCTTCGGCCGGGTTCCCATACCTGCGGCGACCCGATTACGATGCGGTTCCTCGTCGGGAGGTCTGTCCATGTCGTCAACCGCTCGGTCACCGCTTCGGTCTCGCTGCTCGCCGCGCTGATCCTCGCGGCGGCGGTCGTGCTCGCCCGCTCCGCGCCCTCGGGCGTCCCGGCCCAGGCTCGTGGCGCGATCGAGGAGGCGCAGGAGCAGCGCGAGACCACCGAGCAGCGGCTGGTGGCCCTGGAGTCGGCGCGGCAAGCCGGCACGCTCGGCGTGACCGAGCGCATCATCCAGCGCCCCGGCGACCGGGTGGGCCGGGGAGGAGATCGTGAACGACCACGGGCGACGACTGGGAGCCGGCAATCGCCGCCGATCCCGAACGCGCCGTACGTCTACATCATGCACAACCGCTACGGCACGTCTCCGTGCCAGGGACCGTGCCCCGACCCGGCGATGGTCCTCCACGTCTCCAAGGACGGCGGAAAGACCTGGGCGCCCGAGCGCTTCCTCTGCGAATGCCGCAACATCAACGGCCAGTGGGACCCGCTGCTCGAGGTCGTGCCGGAGACCGGCGACGTCTACGCGATGTGGATGAACAACTACAAGATCAGCTTCTCGAAGTCCTCCGACCACGGGAGGACCTGGACCGAGCCCCTGTGGGTTCACCCGGACGTTCGCTGGGGCGACAAGCCGAACTTCGGGACCAGCGCCGACGGCCGGGACGTCTACATGCTGTTCAACGGCCCGAGCGTCGGCGACCTCTACGCCTCGTCGTCGCACGACGCCGGCGAGACCTGGAGCACCGTCCGGATCACCGACGACATCCGCTACTGGTTCGCCTACGGAACGGCGGTCCTGCCGAACGGCAGGGTGCTCTCTTCACAGGTCACGTTCTCCTATACGGGACAAGCCGGAGCGGCCGAGGGGCCGGTCGACATCCGCCTCTACACGTCAGATGACGGCGGGGCCACCTGGTCGGAGTCCATCCTCGACGAGCTCGAGCTCGGGACCCCGTGCACCTCGACGCTCTGCTACGCCGACTTCTACGACAGCGGTCCGGCGCTCGCGATGGACGAGGACGGCGACCTGGTGATCGTCTACAGCGGCGCGGCGAAGCCCGGCGGGCCCGCGCACCGTCTACGCTCGCTCCTCGACCAACGGCGGCAAGACGTGGAGCCCGCGCACCCGCCTGTCGCCCGAAGGTGCGAACGCCGCATTCGCGGCCGCCGCGGGCATCGGCGACGACGGCGTCCGCGTGTACTTCGCCGACGAGCGAACGGGCCGGTGGAACGTCTGGTACCGCTCGTCGAACAACCTCGGCGCCGAGCTGGACGACCGCGGTCAAGATCTCGGACGCGACCTCGGGAACCAACCTACAAGAACGCGAAGGGCTTCCGCGAGTTCTACGGGGACTACGGCGAGATCGCCGTGACGAGCACCGGCGAGGCGATCGGCGTCTGGGGCGAAGGTCCGAGTTACCTCGGGCCCGGCGGGGTCTGGTTCAACCGCCAGACCTGACCGGCTTACCGGTCGATGTCGCCGACGACGAAGAAGATCGAGCCGAGGATCGCGATCAGGTCGGGGACCAGCGTGCCGGGCAGCATGCGCCGGCAGCACCGAGATGTTCGAGAACGAGGGCGTCCGCATCTTCATGCGGTACGGCTCCTTGTCGCCCTTGCCGACGACGTAGTACCCCATCAAGCCGAGCGGGTTCTCCGTGCGGACGTACGTCTCGCCCTCGAGCGACAGCTTCTTCGGGAGCTTCGGCGCCCGGAACTCGCCGGCTGGGAGCTTCTCCATGCACTGGTCGATGATCTTGCAGGGACTCGTGCATCCGCTGGATCAGCACCCACAGGCGGTCGAACGAGTCACCGTTCCGGCCCACAGGAACGTCGAACTCGACGTCCGGGTACTTCTCGTAGGGCTCGTCCTTGCGCGCGTCGAGCGGCACCCCGCTACCCTGGATCGTCGGACCCGAGCACCCGTAGGCGATCCCCATCTCGGGCGGGATGATGCCGACGCCCCTCGTGCGCGCATGGACGATCTCGTTGCCCATGATGAGGTTGTCGTAGTCCTTGAGCTTCTTCCGCACGTGCTGGAGGACCTCGGCCGACTGCTTGAGGAACCCGCGAGGCAGGTCGTCCTTCAGCCCGCCGACCCTCGCGTACGAATGGTGCATCCGCGCGCCCGTGGCCGACTCGATCAGGCCTTGCACCATCTCGCGCTCGATGAACGCGTAGAAGATGGGCGTCATCGCCCCGAGCTCCAGTGGGTACGACCCCATGAACATCAGGTGGTTCAGGACCCGGTTCCACTCGGCCATCATCGTGCGGATCCACTGGGCCCGTTCCGGGACCTCGATCTGCGCGAGGCGCTCGACCGCGATGCACCAGCCGAGCTCGCTGTTGAACGCGGACAGCCAGTCGTGGCGGTTCATCAGGACCAGTACCTGGCGCGCGTCACGGTACTCGGCGAGCTTCTCGGCGGCACGGTGCATGTAGCCGATGATCGGCTCGGCGCGGACGATCACCTCGCCGTCCAGCTCGAGGACGATCCGGAGCACCCCGTGCGTGGCGGGGTGCTGTGGACCGATGTTGAGGATCATCTCCTCGGTCCGCAGGGTGCCGCTCGGGACGACCTCGATGTCGACGCCCCCGCCCCGCACCATCCAGTGGTCGGCGGCTGCGGCGAAGACGGCTCGCTCCTGGGTGTCCACCGGGAACCATCCTGCCACGGACCGGGCTCCGCGACCACGCCGGGCGGAAGGCCCGGGACCCGGTAGTAGGCTGGCGCACCCATGGCTCGAACCGAACGCGCAGCCCGGAGCCCGCGCCCGGTCCCCGCCGAGACGCGTCGCCGAATCCCGTCGGTGGACGCGCTCCTGCGCTCCGAGCCCGGGAAGCGCGCGAGCGGCACGTTCGGCCGGGCGCTGCTCAAACGGACCCTCACGACCGCGCTCGAAGAGGTCCGGACGGCGGCCGCGGCCGGCTCCGACCCTCCTCCCGACGACGAGATCCTCGCGCGCGCCGCGGCGCTCGCCTCCCAGGCGGCTCGAGGTCTGACGAACGTGATCAACGCCACCGGCGTGATCCTGCATACGGGACTCGGACGCGCCCCGCTGCCGGATCGCGCGGCGGAGGCGGCTGCGGCGGCGGGCCGCGGCTACGTCGACCTCGAGGTCGACCGCGACACGGGCGCGCGCGGGCGCCGTTCGACCCGCCCCGAGCTCCTGCTCACCGCGCTCACCGGCGCCGAGGCCGGCCTCGTCGTGAACAACGGGGCCGCCGGATTGCTGCTCGCGCTCGCGGCCCTCGCCCGCGGCAAGCAGGTCCTGGTCTCTCGTGGCGAGCTGATCGAGATCGGCGGAGAGTTCCGGATCCCCGACATCCTGGCGGCCTCCGGCGCGAAGCTCGTGGAGGTCGGCACCACGAACCGCACCCGCATCTCGGACTTCCGGACCGCCCGCTCGCCGCGGACCGGCCTGGTGCTGAAGGTCCATCCCAGCAACTACCGCGTCGTCGGGTTCACGGCCGAGCCGGCCGCGACCGATCTGGCCGCGTTCGCGCGCTCGGCGGGCATCCCGTTCGTCTACGACCTCGGCTCGGGACTGCTCGACCGCGCTCCGGGCCTGCCGCTCGACGAGCCCTCGGCCACCGAGGCGCTGGCGGATGGCGCCGACCTGGTCGTGTTCTCGGGTGACAAGCTCCTCGGCGGGCCCCAGGCGGGGATCGTGCTCGGACGGGCAGACCTCGTCGAGCGACTCCGCGGGAACCCGATCGCGCGAGCGGTGCGCGTGGACAAGCTCCAGGTGGCCGCGCTCGAGTCGGTACTCGCCGACCACGTCGGGGGACGGCGGGCCGAGATCCCCGTCTGGCGCATGCTGCGGGAGCCGGCCGAGGAGGTCCGCCACCGAGCGGATCTGCTGGCGCGTGCACTCGACGGCGACCTTTCGGGGGCGCACGTCGTGCCGTGCGAGTCCACGGTGGGCGGCGGGTCGTTGCCCGGGTCGGCGATGCCGTCCTTCGGCGTCGAGGTGCGCGTCCCCGAGCCTGCGGCCATGGCCGGGCGCTTGCGCGCCGGCGCGCGGCCCGTCTTCTGCCGCGTGACGGGCCGGGGCGTCCTGTTCGACCTGCGCACGGTCACCGGCGACGAGCTCCCCGACCTCGCCCGGGCGATCCAGTACGCCCTGGAGGGCGACGACCGCCCCGATGACTGATGGGCCCGGCGCCCCGGCGCCCGGCGACGCGGACGCACCGCTCTCGGTCGTCGCAACGGCCGGCCACGTCGACCACGGCAAGTCGAGCCTGATCCTCCGCCTCACCGGCACCGATCCGGACCGCCTGGCCGAGGAGAAGCGCCGAGGCCTGACGATCGACCTCGGCTTCGCGTGGCGGACGCTCCCGTCCGGACGCGAGATCGGTTTCGTGGACGTCCCCGGCCACGAGCGGTTCGTCCGCACGATGCTGGCCGGAGTCGGTCCCGTTCGCTTGGTCCTGTTCGTCGTCGCCGCCGACGAGGGGTGGAAGCCGCAGTCCGAGGAACACCTCTCGATCGTGGACGTCCTCGGCGTGGACGGAGCCGTCGTCGCGCTCACCAAGCGGGATCTCGTCGACGCCGAGGCGCTCGCCGCGACCGACCGCGACGTGCGCGAGCGCCTCCGCGGCACCGCGCTCGAGACAGCCGGGATCGTCGCATGCTCCTCGGCGACGGGTGAGGGGATCGAGGAGCTCGTCTCGGCGCTCGACGAGATGGTGGCGGCCGCTCCCGAGCCCTCGCGAGCGGGCCGGGTCCGCAAGTTCGTGGACCGCGTGTTCAGTGCGAAGGGGTCGGGCACGGTCGTGACGGGGACCCTCACCGGCGGACCGCTCGCCGTCGGCGACGAGGTCCAGGTCCAGCCGGCCGACGTCCGCGCCCGGATCCGCGGCCTCCAGACGCACAAGCGCACGATCGACGTCGCCCGGCCGGTCTCGCGCGTCGCCGCGAACCTGGCGGGGGTGGAGCGTACCGCCCTCGAGCGCGGCGACGTCGTGGGCCGCCCGGGCGAGTGGCGCCCGACCGCGGTCTTCGAGGCGCGGGTGCGCGCGATCCGCGGCCTCGCGAAACCGGTGACGGCGCGCGGAGCCTTCAAGCTCCACGCGGGCTCCGCGGAGCGCGACGCGTCGATCCGCCTCTACGGGACCACCTCGTTCGGCGAGGACGGCGCCTTCGCGCGGATCCGCCTCTCGGCGCCACTCGTCCTGGACGTGTTCGATCGGTTCGTGCTGCGGGAGTCGGGACGCCGGGAGACCGTCGCGGGGGGGATCGTCCTCGACCCGCACCCGCCGGCCAGGGCGGGCCCAGATCCCGGTGCGCGGCTCTCCGCGCGCGAGCGATCGCGGCGCGAGGACCTCCCGGCGCTCCTGGTGACCGAGCGCGGCGCGCTCCGCGCCGACGAGGTGATCCTCCTTACCGGCGAGCGCGCGGAGGCCGTCGGCGAGGCGCACCAAGCCGGCCCATGGTGGATCGCCGACGGCGTGTTCCGGGCCGCGGGAGCGGCGATCGAGCAGGAGGTCACCGCGTTCCACGAGCGGGAACCGCTGGCGCCCGGGATGGACCCCGCGGCGGCGCGCTGGAGCTTGATGCGAGCGATGAGGCAAGCCGGAGCGCCGGCCGACACAGAGCTTGCCGACGCGCTCCTCGACGGCCTCGTGAACGACGGCGCGCTCGCCCGCGACGGGGCGTTCGTCCGGCTCGCATCGCACCGGGTCGAACGCTCCGCCGACGTCGATCCGCTCGTCGCCGCCGTGGCGGCAGGTGAACCGACGCCGCCGAGCATCGCGGAGCTCGTGCGGGCGGGGCACGACCGCGCCACGATCGATGCGGCAACGAGGAGCGGCGAGCTGGTCCGCATCTCGCCCGAGCTCGTCGTCACGCGCGCTTTCGTCGAGCGTGCGATCGAGGCGATCCGGGATGCCGGCGAGGCGGGTGCGACCGTCGCCGCGGTCCGCGAGCGCCTCGGGACCTCGCGCAAATACGCGGTCCCGCTGATGGAGCACCTCGACCGGAGCGGGGCGACGCGCCGCTCGGGCGATGTGAGGCTCCTCCGCTCGACCGTGTAGCCGGACCCGCTAGCCGAGCCGGTCCGCCTCCGCGAACAGCCGGTCCATGATCCGGGACAGAGGCCACGCGGCGTGGTCGCGGCGCCAGTCGCCGTTGGCGAGCGTGATCACGCCGGTCCCGTCGGTCGGGCGGAAGAACATCTGCGTCGCGACGCCGGAGTCGCCGCCGTCGTGGCCCCAGTAGCGCTCGCCGCCGCGGTGCAGGACGTACCAGATCAGACCCTGTCCGGCGATCTCGTCGGGCACCTGGCTCCGCCGCATCTCGCGGACGGTGGCCTCCTGCAGGATGCGGACGCCGTCGAGCTCGCCACCTCGGACGAATGCGAGCAGGAACCTCGCCAGGGCCGCGGCGCTCGACCGAAGCTGCCCGTCCGGGTAGTCGGGATACCCGTAGTGGCCGAGCGCGCGGAACCGGTCCTCCGCCGCCAGGTACCGGTACGGCATGGCCACGCCGCGGCGGCGGAGCCCTTCGAGGTGCCAGCTCGTCTCCTGCATGCCCAGGGGCCCGAAGATCCGTTCCTCGCACCAGGCGTCGAACCGCGTGCCGGACGCGGCCTCGACGAGGTACGCCGCGAGCGACACGGCGACGTTGCAGTAGCGGTACCGCTGCCCGGGGTGGCTCGAGAAGAAGTTGCGCTCGGCGTCGTACCACCTCGCACCGGGCGTGAAGTAATCGGAGAGGAACCCGCCGAGCGGCACCGGGGAATCGCCATCGACGTAGACGCGCGTCAAGACGTCCCAGTTGTCCGAGATCGTCGAGGTGTGCGTCAGCAACATGCGCGTCGTGATCGGGTCGTCCGGGAACTCCGGGTTGCGGACGGGGAACGGGAGGACGTCGCCGACGTCGTCGTCGAGGTCGAGCAGGCCGTCCTCGACCGCCTGCATGACCGCGACGCCCGCGACGGTCTTCGAGACCGAGGCGAGCATGAACTCGACGTCGGGGGTCGCTCGGAGCTCGTGGGCGATGTTGGCCCATCCGTACCCGCGCGACCAGATCGTGCCGTCGGGCTTCACGACCGCGACCGAGAGCCCCGGCATCCGACCCGCCACCATCTGCTCGCGGACGTACGTGTCGAGGTCGCCCTCGACCCGCGCCCGCGTCGGGGGAGCGAGGGCCAGGGTCGCCGCCACCGCACCGAGACCGAGCGCCTCGCGGCGGGTGAACGCCGGTCCCCGCGCGACGTCGCGCATGGCGGAATCCTGCCAGAGATGCGAGCGTCACGCGCTACCCGGTATGGGGCCGGTCGCGCGTGGCTCGCCCTCCGTGTCTACGCCGAGTCCGCGGCGCGCTCCAGCGTCGGGATGTCGATCTTGCTCATCTGGAGCATCGCCTGCATCGCGCGCTGCGAGCGCCCGGGATCGGGGTCACCGAGCAGCTCCATCAGGCGGTTCGGCACGACCTGCCACGACAGGCCGTACCGGTCCTTCAGCCAGCCGCACGGTCCCTCCTCGCCCCCCTCGGACAGCGCGGCCCAGAGTTGGTCGACCTCCTCCTGGGTCTCGCAGCGGACGACGAACGAGAACGCCTCGTTGAGCGTGTTCGAGGGCCCGCCGTTCAGCGCCGTGATCTCCTGCCCGTCGAGGACGAACGAGACGGTCATCGCGGAGCCAGGCGTGCCGGGCCCGGCATCGCCGTAGCGCGAGACGTCCAGGACCTTCGAGTCGCCGCCACCCGCGTGCGCGACGCGTCGGGTGGTGAACACGTCGACGTAGAAGGTCGCAGCCTCCTCGGCCTGGTCGTCGAACCACAGGAACGGGGTGATCTTCTGCATGTCGGTCCCTCCTCACTCGGTGCGGCGGGCGATCTCATCCCTGGGTCGGAGCGGCGGCGTCGTTCTCGACATCCGGTCTGAGAAACCTGTTCGATCATCCGAGGGCGGCCACGACGGCCACCTCGACCGGGGCGCCGAGCGGCAGCTCGGCGACACCCACCGCCGCTCGCGCGTGCTTGCCCTCGTCGCCGAAGACCTCCACGAGCACGTCGCTGGCCCCGTTGGCGACCTTCGGGTGGTCGGTGAACCCCTCGGCCGAGGCCACGTACACGGTGACCTGGACGATCCCCTCGACGCGATCCAGCGACCCGAGCGCGTCCCGGAGGGCCGCGAGCGCCTGGAGCGCGGCCCTGCGGGCGGCCTCGTTCCCCTGCTCGATGGTCACCGCGGCGCCGAGCTTCCCCGGATGCAGCACGGCCCCGTCCTGAGAGGCGATCTGTCCGGCCACGAACGCGAGCGAGCCGGCGACGCGCACCGGCACGTACGAGGCCAGGGGCGCGGGGGCGGGCGGCAGCTGGATGCCGAGCTCTCGAAGACGTTCCTCGGTCACGACCATCACCTCGCTCGGGATACGTGCCGGGAATCCTCTCAGACGGCGGACTCGAGCCGATCCCTACAGGGACTTGCGGAATCCGACCGTCATGCGCTCGTAGCCCATCCGAGCCTCGTAGAACTCGACGGCGGGCGAACTCCGCACGGAGGCGATGACCACCGCGCCGGTGGCTCCCCGTGCCCGCGCCCACTCCTCGGCAGCATCCATGAGAGAGGTGCCGACGCCCCTTCTGCGCTCCACATCCGACACCATCAGGGAATCCACCTTGAGCACAGTCTCGCCCGACTCCCGCATGAGCTGGCGATCGGCATCCTCGCTGGGTCGCCAGATCTGAGCCTCGATGAAGCCGACCAGCCGGCTGTTCCGCTCGGCAACGAGCCAGAGCGCGTCGTCCCCCTTGTCCTCGTCCAACCTCGACGCGAACCACGCGACGAGGCCCTCGGGTGAGGGAACCTGGAACTGGCCGGGATCGAGATCGACGTACTCGCTCCCGAACTCCCCCCATCGATCCGCGAGTGCGGCTGCGTCTCCCGCTCGGGCCGTTCGGATACTGACGCCGTCTGCCATCGGGGTTGATGGTCGCACGCGGTCGGTTCAGCCGGCTTGCGGGGCCCGGCGGCGCAGGAGCTGGCGCCGCTCGTGCTCGTTCAGGCCGCCCCAGATGCCGTGGGGCTCGCGGATGCGCAGGGCGTACTCGAGGCAGAGGTCACGGACGGGGCAGCCTGCGCAGAAGACCTTGGCCTTGGCCTCCCTCGCGTCCTTTTCCTCGCGCTTCTCGAAGTAGCTGGGCGCGAAGAAGAGGGATTCGTCCTCGCCGCGGCAGGCGGCGTCGAACTGCCATCCCCAGGTCCAGCCGGAAAGCATCCGCTCGGCCACGAGGGCCGGTCCCTCCTCGTGAAGGTGCTCTGTCAGTTCTTTCGTATCTGGACGCCGGGAGGATTCGCAGCGTTTCACCGCTAGCCTGAACCCGCCCGAAAAGACACGGTTCTGCGACGTTCACGGGCTCAGGACGGATCGGGCTCGGCGCCGCCTTGGGCCGGCGGGCCGGGGTCGGCCTCGACGCGCAGGATCAGGCCGTCCACTCCCCGGACCCGGATCCGGGCCCCGGCTGCGATCGGGCCGTCCGTGCTCCGGCCGCGCCAGAGGGTCCCCTTCACGTACACCGGCCCCTCGGGCTTCAACTCGCCCCGGGCCTCGCCGACCAGCCCGACCAGGCCCTTCTGCGTCGAGGTGAGCCGCTCGCGCGTCTGGATCGCCACCGTGAGGCCGAACCCCCAGTACAGGAGCGCGAGTGCCGAGAACGTGCCGGTCAGCCAGGGCGACACGTCGATCTCGTCCGCGACGCCGCCGAACAGGACGACCGATCCCGCCACGAAGGACAGGAGGCCGGCGGCCGTGAGCGCCCCGAGCCTCCGCACCCGCACGTCGAGCGTCATCAGGCCGATCCCGCCGACGAGCAAGACGAGCCCCGGCCAGGAGAACGGCACCACGGTGAGCCCGTAGACCCCGAGCGCCACCATCCCGAGGCCGGCGAACCCGGCGAACCCGAACCCCGGCTGGGTGAGCTCGAACGCCAGGCCCGCCAGGCCGAGCACCAGCAGGACGTAGATCCAGGTCGGCGAGGCCGCCGCATGGAGCACCCGGTCCCCCGGCCCGAGGTCCGTGAACCGCACCGTGACGGGCTCCTCCCCCTCGGTCCTCGCGATCCGCGTGTGCAGCGTGACCGACCCTTCCGCCGTCGTCACGATGCGTCCCTCGAGCCGGTCGAGCAGGTCGGTGATCGACACGGCGGCGAGCTCGGCCACGCCTCCGTCCAGGGCGTCACGGGCCGGAACGGGCTCGTCGGGGAAGAGCGGCGGTACGGTCCGGCCGCGATCCTCCATCCACCCGAGCGCGAGGTTCTCGACCATGCTCGTGCTCGGGGGCTCCTCGCGAGCGAGATCGAGCGGGTGCAGCGGCCCCATCCCCGCACCCGGGGCGACGGCGGCGAGGCTCGCGGCGTACATGAGCAACAGACCCGCGCCCTGCGCCTTGGCCGGCGCAGGGCCGACCCAGACGATCACCGGAACGGTCGCGTCGTGGACCCGCTCGGCCAGGGCGACCGGGTCGCCGTCGAGCGTCCCGGCGCTGTCGAGCTGCAGGATCACTGTGGACCCTCGGGCCTCGGCGTCCTCGATCGAGCGGATCACGTAGCCGGTCACGACGCCGTCGATCGAACCGTCCACCTTCACCACGAGCACGGAGGACCCATCGGTCTGCCCGAGGGCGCCCTGCGGGAGCGCGGCGAACACGGCGGCGAGCAGCAGGAAGGGGGCAACGCGACGCATGGGTGCTGCCAATCGTACCGTGGACCCGGGCGTATCCTCTGGCGGCGAGCCATGCAGGCGCCCCCCAAGCACCGTCCGAGCCGGACCGACCAGCCCCGCGAGCCTCGTCCCGCGCGGCCCGATCCTCGACGGCCTGATCCCGGACGGCCGCGGAAGGTCATCGCCCCCCTGGTCCCGATCCTGCTCGTGGCCGTCATCGGCGTCAGCGCGCTGCTCGTCGCCGCCGTGCTGCTGCCGTTCTTCGGGGCCGCGGGCATGGGCGTGAACGCGTTCCGCGAACCGCCTGGACGAGGCCGGGGTGGGCAAGGTGAAGATCCCTTCGTTCCCGCAGCGCTCAACGATCTTCGCCGCCGACGGAACGGTCCTGGCGGAGATCTTCTTGGACGAGAACCGGCGCACCGTGAAGATCCGGAAGGTCAACGAGGTCGCGCGCAACGCGGTCGTCGCGATCGAGGACGCCGAGTTCTACGAGCACGGCGCGCTGGACTTCACCGGGCTGCTGCGCGCCGCTATCACGAACCTGGCGGCCGGCGAGGTCGAGCAGGGCGGATCGACGATCTCGCAGCAGCTCGTCAAGAACGTCCTGATCGAGCTCCCCGAGCAGACGTTCGCGCGCAAGTTCCAGGAGGCGGCGCTGGCGATCCGGCTGGAGCGCCGCTACACGAAGGACGAGATCCTCGAGCTCTACCTGAACGAGGTCTACTTCGGGAACGGTGCCTACGGGATCGAGACCGCGGCCGAGATCTACTTCGGCACCACGGCCAAGGAGCTGACCCTCGCGCAGGCCGCGCTGCTCGCGGGGACGATCCGCGCGCCGGGCCTCTACGACCCGGTCGCCAACCAGAGGTCGCGCTCGCGCGCCGGAACCTGGTCCTGGACCGGATGGCCGAGCTCGGCCTGGCCGATCCCGCGAAGGTCGCCCGAAGGCCAAGGCTTCGAAGATCAAGCTCCAGCCCAACATCGGCCTGGTCGAGGACGAGGTCCAGCCGTTCTTCGTGCACTACATCCGCAACCTCATCTTGGAGAACGAGACGGGCGAGTTCGACGCGTTCGGCGAGACGCGCAAGCTCCGCGTCCACACGCTCTACCAGGGCGGACTGAACATCTACACGTCCCTCGACCCGGCGTGGCAGGACTACGCGCAGGAGGCGGTCGACGCGAGCCCCTACATCGACGCCAAGAGGAACAGCCCCGACGTCGCGCTCGTGTCGGTGCGGGCGACCGACGGCGCGATCAAGGCGATGCTCTCGGGCAAGAACTACGAGCGCGACCAGTTCGACCTCGTGTGGCGCGGGACGCGGCAGACCGGGTTCGGCCTTCAAGCCGTTCACGCTGGTGGCCGCGTTCGAGAACGACTTCCCGCAAGGGAAGGTGTACTCGTCGAAGTCGCCGCTCTGCAACCTCCCGGCATGGATCAGCGAGAGCGGCAGCGTGAGCAACGCCGAGGGCGGCAGGAACCGCGGCTACCTCGACCTGTGGGACGCCACGCAGAACTCGGTGAACGTGGTGTTCGCGCAGCTCGCCCTGGACGTCGGGTCCGGAGAAGATCGTCGAGGTGGCCCAGCGGATGGGCATCACCGTCGGGCTGGACCCCGTGCCCTCGATAACGCTCGGCGTCGAGGAGGTCCCGGTCATGGACATGGCCGCCGCGTTCGGGACACTCGCGAACGACGGGATCCACTGCGAGGCCTGGGCCGTCCGCCGCGTCGAGCGCATCAGCGGCCCGGCGGACGAGCGGCTCCTGTACCGGCACCGGTCGCAGTGCGAGCAGACGATCGACGCGAAGATCGCGCACCTGGTGACGGCGATGCTCGAGCGGGTCGTCTGTTGCGGGACCGGGCGCGCGGCGCTCATCCCCGGGCGACCGGTGGCAGGCAAGACCGGGACGGCGCAGGACTACACGAACGTCTACTTCGCCGGCTACACGCCGCAGGTCGCCACGGCCGTCTGGGTCGGGTTCCCGTCCGGGAACATCCCGATGGACACGTACTTCGGCAGCTCGGTCTTCGGCGGCACGGTCGCCGCGCCGATCTGGCAGGACTTCATGGAGAAGGCCCTGGACGGGTACCGGGTCGAGGGCTTCGAGGCCCCGCCGCCACCAGAGACCGGCGCGATCCCGAACGTCGTCGGCCTCCCGGTCGGTGAGGCCGAGGCGATCCTCGTCGAGGCGAACTTCACGCCCGTGCGGGAGGAAGTCGACTCCTTCCAGGAGGAGGGTCTCGTGGTGTCACAGGCCCCCAAGGGGGGGACGGCCCAGCTCGGCACCGCGGTGAAGATCGGCGTGAGCAACAGCAAAGGTGAGCCGGTCACCGTCCCGCGTGTGGTCGGGCTCACCGAGGAGCAGGCGATCAAGGCGCTCGAGAAGGCCGGACTGATCGCGCGGGTCGAACCGTTCCTCGTGAGCGAGAAGAAGCAGGTGGGCATCGTGATCTCGCAGGTGCCGCTCGGTAGTGGCGACAAGCTGGTGGATGCCGGCGCGACCGTCAAGATCTTCGTTGGGGCCACGGGAGACGAGGGCGGCGGGAACGGGGACGGCGGGGGCGGGGACGGCGGGGGGAACGGTAACGGGAGCGGGGAGCCCGCGGCGCTCCCGCGGCGGCACTCCTAGGCGCCGAGCCGCTCACGGACCTTGGCCTGCACGACCGTCCCGTCGACCTTGCCCTTGGCCTCGGCCATCACGGCCCCCATGACCTTGCCCATCTCCTTCGGCGAGGTGGCTCCGGTGGCGGCGATCGCTCGATCGACGATGGCGTCCACGTCGGCCTCGGAGAGCTGTTCGGGCGCGTAGGCCACGAGGAGCTCGCGCTCCGCTCGCTCCTTGTCGGCGAGCTCCGTCCGTCCCGCGGCGTCGAACGCCTCGATCGCCTCGGCGCGCTTCTTGACCTCCTTGCCGGCGACCTCACGAACCTCGTCGTCCGTGAGCTCCCGCCGGAGCTCCTTCTCGCGGTTCACGATCGCCGCCGAGAGCATCCGCAGTGCGCCCAGCCGGACCTTCTCCCCGGCCCTGAGCGCGGCCGTCATCTCGGCTTGCACCTTGGTCTTCAGCTCAGACGTGTTCTCGCCCACCGTAGACTGCCTTCCCGTGTTCGCCCGGATCCTGCTCGCGATCGTCGCCGCCGGCGCGCTCTGCGTCGCGTACGGCGTCATCGTCGAGCGCCGCGCGTACCGGTTGGTCCGTCGCAGCCTCGCCATCCTACCGACGAGCGCTCCCGAGATGCTCTCGGTGCTGCACCTATCCGACCTGCACTTCGTCCGGAACGACCGCCGCAAGGCGGCGTTCCTCGCGTCCCTGCCCCCGGCCGACGTGACGGTCGTGACCGGCGACTTCCTCGCCGAGCCCGAGGCCGTCGAGCGGACCGTCGAAGCCGTTCGCGCGGTCCGGGGGCGGCTCGGCTCGTGGTTCGTGCTCGGCTCGAACGACTACTACGTGCCCCGCTACGTGAACCCGTTCCGCTACTTCCTTCCCCTGGGTGTCCGCCGTCGTCGTCGCTTCCGACGGGGCCGTGGCGACGAGCTGCGGGCGATGCTCGGCGTCGAGGGCTGGGAGGATCTCACGAACGTCCGGCGAGAGGTCGAGCTCGACGGCCTGCCGGTCGAGCTCCTCGGCCTGGACGACGCTCACATCGCCTTTCACGACCTCCGCATCGTCCCGCGACGCGCCGCGGAGCGGTTCGGCTTCGCGGTGATGCACTCGCCGGATACGGCGCTGGAGGCGGTCGCGTGCGGCTACCGGTTCACGCTGGCCGGGCACACGCACGGTGGGCAGGTGCGGATGCCGTTCCTCGGGGCGCTCGTGACGAACTCGTACCTGCCCCGGCGGTTCGCGTCGGGCCTGCTGCGATTCGGGGATGCGTTCGTGCACGTCTCGGCCGGCCTCGGGACGAGCAAGTACGCGCCGTTCCGGTTCCTCTGCCCGCCCGAGGCCACGCTCCTGGAACTGCGGAGGGCCCCCGTCCTGCCGGACGGGGGCCCCATCGCGAACGTCGTGGAGCGGACGACCTAGAAGCAGTAGTAGCAGTAGTTCTCGGTATCGATCCCGTGCCACGGCGGGACCACGACCCGCCGGTTGCCGGGCGTGCCCTTCAGCCGGATCACGCGGTCCTCGATGTTGTTGGCGCTCGAGCTCTCGAGGATCGAGTCGGCGGGGTTCACGTGGACGCGCACGTGGTAGGTCCCGTTCGGCAGGTCCGTGATGTCGAATGCCTGGCCGCTCACGTACTGCGAATACGTGTCCCCGTATCCGACGTCCAGCACCTCGCGGATCCACAGCGCACCGGGGCCACCGCACGACGTCCCGAGGTCGCCGAACGCGTTCCATTCGGCGTTCGGGGCGGCGAGGTCGATCGCATCCGTGTTGACGAGGCACCACGACTGCTTCCCGGAGATGAGGACCTGCTGGCTCGCCGCGTCGAGCAGGGAGTACTCGGTGAACTCCTGGAAATGCCAATGGTTGTGACCGCCGCCCTGGTGGAACTCGAACGACCCGATCTGCGAGCGGCCGATCGGCTGGCCGTCCACCAGGAAGTACTGGAAGGCGTCCATCTCCTCCTGGTCCTGCTGGCGGAACCCCTCGACGATGAACGTCCCGGGTCCCGCGTTCCACTCGGTGGCGTTGAACGCGAGGTAGTCGTGGCCCCTGCGCGCGTACGTCGCCATGCCCCACCCGGGGAGCGCGACGAGGTCCGGCAGGCTCTCTGGGTCGGGGGCGGTCACGTCGGGGACCCGGGGGAACGGGGTGGCCGGGGGCGCCGGAGTGGCGGCCGCATCGTCGTGGCCGTCGCCATCGCCGCGATCGACGACCGTCACGTGGATCAGGGCCTCGGCGTCCCCCGCGGCGATCCCGAGCAACCCCACGTACTCGGGGTCGATCCACACCCGCACGGTGTAGTTGCGGCGGGTGGCCTTCCATCCGAGGCCGTAGTACTCGCCGAGCGCGGTCGTCGCCCACCCCTGGTCGATCCCCCAGACCATGCCCTTGGTGAACGGGCCGCCCTGGCAGAAGTACGGGTACCTCGAGACCAGAGGGCTCTCGTCGGAAAGGCGCGAGCGGTTGTAGCTGTTGGCGCAGAAGGGCATGGCGACGCGATCGATGACGGTGCCGTCCGCGTCCTTCACGCTGTAGTGGATGAAGTCCTTGAGCCCGAACCAACCCTCGAGCAACTCGGCCGGCAAGGTCCGCAGCACCTCGTGCGTGACCGCGTCCACCTGCGTGAGCGACACCGGCGTGTCGTAGTCGGGGCGGGTAGCACGGAGCTCGAACGTGCCCCCGACGGGCGTGATCCAGGCGCCGGGCTCGACGAAGACCCGTCCCCGGCCCGAGCGCTCGACGGTGATGCTGGAGTCGGCAGCGAACAAGCGGAGCGAGGGCGGCTCGGCGGCCGAGGCCGAGGGCACCATGGCGCTCGGGACCACCAACGAGATCAGCAACGAGAGCATGACGGTAAGACGGGTGCGCCCACGGCGCATAGAGGATTCCTCCTTCCGAGCGGACCAACGAATCGTACGCGCCGTCTGACGCCTCCGACCCGGGATGCGGTTCCGGTTCAGACCTGCGAGCCGACGCGGTCGTAGACGGACCCGTACCCTGCCACCATCGCTTCCTTGGAGAACAGGCGGCGGACCCGCTCCCGGCATGCGGCGGGGTCGATCTCAGAGAGTCGCTTCAGGCGTTCCGCGGCTTCTTCCGCGTAGGTCTCGACGGGAACGACCCATCCGGTAACCCCGTCCTCGATGACCTCGGGGACCGAGCCACGGGGCGTGGCGATCACAGGCGTTCCGCACGCCATCGCCTCCGTCATCACCAGGCCGAACGGCTCATCCCAGTCGATGGGGAACAGGACGGCCTTGGCCCGCCGGAGCAGGCTGACCTTTTCCTCCTGCGTGATCTCCCCGAGCACCTCGGAGTCCGGCGCGAGGGCCGGCTCCACGTTGCGCTCCCACTCCTCTTCCTCGCTCGGATGCGCGATCTTCACGGCAGAGACCAGGCGCTCGCCGGCGAGCTTCGCGGCCTCGATCGCGCGGCGCCACCCTTTCTCGGGGGCGGCTCGTCCGAGGAACAGGACGAAGTCCTCCTTCTGCTCCTGGAGCTGATAGACGTCCATATCGATCCCGTTGTAGACGACCCCCGCGTACCGCAACCGCGGGTTGATCTGCATCTGCGCCCGGCTGATGCTCACGTACCAGGCCTGCTCGGCCACGAACGAGTACAGGCGGGCCATCTCCGGCACGAACGAGCCGTGGAGCGTGTGGACGGTGGGCACCCCTGTGTGAACGGCCGCGGCGAGCGTCGAGAACGGCGAGTGGACGTGCAGCACGTCGAACCGCTCGCGAACGTCGTGGAGGGAGAAGTTCGTATGCGTGGTGTCGAGGACGATGTCGTTGATCGCCGCCGACCCGGGCGCCTGCTCGAACACGTACTCCAGCCGGGCCTTGGTCGTCGAGTCGCCCGTCGCGAACAGCGTGACGTCGTGACCGGCATCGACGAGGCCGTCGGCGAGCAGCGCCACGACCCACTCGATGCCGCCGTACCCCTTGGGAGGCACGGCGAGCCAGGGCGGGCAGATCTGGGCGATCCTCACGGCGGCTCCTTCCTCGCGCCGAGCAATCTACCCGGCGGGCGGAGCATCGGCCGCGTGGGGGGAGGCGGACCGGGTAGACTCGCGCCCGACGGGACGTAGCGCAGCTTGGTAGCGCGCAGCGTTCGGGACGCTGAGGTCGCGGGTTCAAATCCCGCCGTCCCGACCAACCACGGTCGGCGAGGTCCATGAAGCACTTCATCCGCAAGGGGCCGCCGTTCGGCTCATCCTCCGAGCCGAGCGACGGCTACGCGATCGACGTCACCCCCTCGCTGGTGCAGGTCCGCTGCGGGCGGTTCTCCCTGGACGTGCCGAGGAGCTCCGTCGCCTCGGCCGGAACCCGGGTCTGGACCGGGAAGATGGGCTGGCGCCTTCAGTGGAAGCACGTGGCCCTGCTCGGCTCCCGGCAGGGTGTTGTCGAGATCCGGCTGCGCGAGCCCGTCCCCCACCGAACGCTCGGCGTCTTCCCGGTCAAGTGGGACCGGATCGTGGTCTCGATGGAGGACCCGCAGGCGTTCCTCGAGGACCTCGGCGTGCCTCCCAACCCCGCGTCCCCGGCCCCATCAGCCCGTTGACCCATCCGGCAACGGAGGTTTGACGACCCCCCATAGCCCCGCTAGCCTGCTCGCGGGCTGTCGGAAGACAGCCCGTTCCCTTCCCCGGAGGAAGATGACCGGTACGCGAAGGCGCATCGCGGCGCGGGCCATGGTGGCCGCGGTCATCACGGTATCGGCGACCCTCGGCGCGGCGACCCTCTCCTCGGCGGCCCCCACCCAGCAGCAGGTCGAACAGGCCAAGTTGCGCCTGGACGCCCTGAACCGCGAGCTCTCGCTCCTGGTCGAGGAGTACAACCAGGCGCAGCTCCGGCTGCAAGAGGTCCAGGGCCGGCTGGCCGACGTGAGGACCCAGGCCTTCCGGGCGCAGCTCGCCGCCGACCGCGCCTCGGCGAGCCTGAACAGCAACGCGGCGGTCGCGTACGTCGGGATCGGCTCGCAGTTCGAGGTCCTGTTCGAGGCGACATCGATCGCCGACTTCTCCGACCGGCTCGAGTTCATCGGCAACATGGCGCAGGCCGATGCCGACCTCGCGACCGCGGCCGAGCTCGCGCAGCAGGAGGCGCGATGGACGGCCGAGGAGCTCCGCGAGGTCGCCGCCGAGCGCCAGGCGGTCCTGGGGCAGATCGACGGCAAGCAGAGCCAGATCGATCTCAGGATCCAGGACGCGCGGGAGCTCTACGAGGAGCTCGACCGCAAGTACCACGAGGCGCTCGCGGCCCAGGCCGCGGCCGAGGCGGCGGCCGAGGCGACGGCGAACGACACCGGGGGCGGCGGTCCCTCCCCCGTCATCCCGCCTCCCCCCGCCCCGAACGCGAACGTGGCGGCCGTGCTCGAGGCGGCCTACTCCGTGATCGGCACGCCGTATCAGTTCGGGGGCATGAGCCCGGAGACCGGGTTCGACTGCTCGGGCTTCACCGCGTGGTCGTGGGCCCACGCCGGCGTGACCCTGCCCCACTCCTCGGCCGCCCAGTACTCGTCGCTGCCGCACGTCGCGCGCGAGGACCTGCTGCCAGGCGACCTCCTCTTCTTCTACAGCCCCGTCTCGCACGTCAGCATCTACGTCGGCGGAGGACGCATGATCCACTCGCCCCACACCGGCAGCGTGGTGTCCGTCGTCGCCGTCTACTGGGACAGCTTCGTGGGCGCCGCTCGGCCCGGCTGATCCATCCTCACGCTTCGCGCCTGCCGATAAGCTCGGGCCATGCCCGACCAGGCGTCCGGCGCGGCATCCGCGGAGGACCTCCGGCTCGTCGCGGCCCTGCGTGCCGGGGACGAAGCGGCGTTCATGGACCTCGTGGAGCACTACCAGCCCGCGATGCTCCGGATCGCGAGGATGTACGTGGCCTCACGCGCCGTGGCCGAGGAGGTCGTGCAGGACGCATGGGTCGGCGTGCTGCGCGGATTGGACCGCTTCGAGGGCCGGTCGTCCCTCCGCACCTGGGTGTTCCGGATCCTCGTCAACACCGCGAAGAGCCGCGGGCAGCGCGAGTCGCGCAGCATCCCGTTCTCGTCGGTCTGGGCGCCCGACCCCGACGCCGAGCCGGCGGTCGAGCTCGAACGGTTCCTGGCCGACGCCCACGGGGCTCCGGGCTCCTGGGCCACCGCGCCGTCGAGCTGGGCGACGGTGCCCGAGGACCGAATGCTGTCGCTCGAGACCCTCGAGCGCGTGGGGCGGGCCATCGACGCCCTCCCGCCGAACCAGCGCGAGGTGATCCGCCTGCGCGATGTGCTCGGGTGGAGCTCCCCCGAGGTCTGTAACGCGCTCGAGATCTCCGAGACCAATCAGCGGGTGCTGCTGCATCGCGCGCGGGCCAAGGTGCGCCGCGCGCTGGAGACCTACCTGCAACCGGAAGGGGCGGACCCGTGACCCCGCCCGAGGCGATGACCTGCTGGAACCTCGTCGAGGCCGTGACGGACTACCTCGAGGGCGCGATGGGCGAGCCCGAGCGCGCCCTCATCGACGCGCACCTCGCCGAGTGCGACGGCTGCACGGCCTACCTCGAGCAGATGCGCACGACGATCCGCGTTACCGGGAGGCTGACCGAGGAGCAGATCTCGCCCGAGGCGCGCGATGCGCTGCGGGGCGTGTTCCGCGCCTGGGCGGCATCCGCCTAGCGCGAGGTGCTGCCGGGCTGCTCGCTCACGGAGCGGTTCCGCCGCCCAGGTCGGCCAGGCGTGTGTCGGCCTGACGGACCAGCGCGTCGTTGCCGATCTCCACCGCGGCCGCGCGGGCCTGTTCGAGCAGCTCGCGCGCCTGCCGTGTGCGGATACCCGCGTTGTCCTCGTGCGCGTACTTCAGCTTCTCGTCGGCCTTGATGATGAGCTCGAAGATCTCTTGCGGTTCCATCGGGTGGCTGCTCCTCGTCGTGTCGGTCACATCATGTGGACGGGCTTGGCCTCCAGCGCCTCGAGGTACATGCGGATACCGATCGCCGCGGCGGCACCCTCGCCCACCGCCGACGCGAGCTGCTTCGTGGACCCCGAGCGCACGTCGCCGGCCGCGAACACGCCGGGCATGCTGGTCTGCAGCCCCATGTCGGTCACGATCAGCCCGCGGTCGTCCAGGTCGACGATCCCCTTCACGAACCCCGTGTTCGGGTCCAGGCCGATGAACACGAAGCAGCCGGCCGGGTGGAGCTCCTCAGTCTCGCCCGTCTGCTTGTTCTGGAGCACGATCGCCCCCAGCTTGCCGCTGCCGTCCTCCTTCGCGCGGAACGCGGTCACGGTCCGCTCGTACAGGACCTCCATCTTCGGGGTCATCCGGACCTTGTCCTGCAGGAGCTTGTTGGCGGTGAGCCGGTCGCCGCGCTGGACGATCGTCACCTTGTCGACGAACTGGCTGAGGAACAGCCCCTCCTCCAGCGCGCTGTTCCCCCCTCCGAGCACCGCCAGCTGAGACGCGCCCTTGTAGAAGGGGCCGTCGCACGTCGCGCAGAAATGGATCCCGGCGCCGATCAGGTCCTCCTCGCCCTCGGCCTCCGTGCGGCGGTAGGACGAGCCGGTCGCGATGAGGGCCGCGCGTGCGTGGTAGTGGTCGCCGGTTGCGGTCTCGACGTCGACCTCCTCGCCGTCGCTCGTGATCGAGGTGGCCGAGACGGCCTGGAGCATCTCGACGCCGTACCGCTGCGCCTGCTGCACGATCCGGTCGGCGAGCTCGGCGCCGCCGATCCCCTCGGGGAAGCCCGGGTAGTTGTCCAGGCGCTCCGTCACGCCGGCCTGGCCGCCGAGGCCCTTGCTGTCGACGATCAGGGTCTGGAGGTTCTCGCGTGCGGCGTAGATCGACGTCGTGAGGCCCGCCGGGCCTCCGCCGATCACGACCAGGTCGTAGACGTGCATCATCGCCATGCGCTCGAGGCCGATCTTCTCGGCCAGCTCCTCGTTCGAGGGCTCGGCCAGGTGCGAGTCGTCCGGGAAGATGATCGTGGGGATCACGTTGTTCCCGTTGTTGCGACCCTGGACCACGCTCACGCCGTCGGGATCGGTCTCGATGTCGTGCCACTCGAACGGGACGCGCTGATCGCCGAGGAAGCGCTTGGCCCGCCGACAGTCCGGGCACCAGCTCGCGCCGTAGACCTTGATGATGTCGTCCATGCCCGGCTCCCCTCGTGGATGACCGCGGGACTGCGGCTCAGTCACGGCCGGCGCCCGCAGCGTTACAGGCCGGTTCCCGATGGGCGAGTCGGCGCGCCGACCTTGCGTGCGGCAGACTACGCGGGATGCGCGACCTGCTGATCGCCCCCTCGATCCTGGCGGCCGACTACGCCGTCCTGGCCGACGAGGTCGCGCATATCCGCGCCGAGGTGGACTGGCTCCACGTGGACCTGATGGACGGCCACTTCGTGCCGAACCTGTCGATCGGCCCGCCCGTCGTGGCCTCCCTCCGCCGGCACACGGACCTGTTCCTGGACTGCCACCTGATGGTGACGGACCCCGGGATGTGGCTCGAACCGCTCGCGGAGGCCGGGGCCGACCTCTGCGCGGTGCACGTCGAGCTGGGGGATCCGACCCCGCTCCTGTCGCGGATCCGCGAGCTCGACATGCGGGCCGGCCTGGTCGTCGACGGGCCGACGGCCTTCGAGGTGGTCGAGCCTTACCTCGACGAGCGGATCGACCTGCTCCTCGTGATGACGATCCGGGCCGGCTTCGGCGGCCAGCCCTTCGTCCGCGAGCACCTGGCCAAGGTCGAGCGGGCGGTGCAGATCCGCGAGGCGCGGGGCGCGGGCTTCGACATCGAGGTCGACGGCGGCGTGAAGTTGGACACGGCGGCGGCCTGTGCCGCCGCAGGGGCGAACGTCCTGGTCTCGGGGACGGGCATCTTCCACGCGGAGGATCCGCCCGCGGCGGCTCGCGCGATCCGCGAGGCCGCCGTGGCCGCGCGCTCCGGCGCGTAAGGGTCGCCGGCCGCTCGCGCACCAACCCCTCGACCCCGCGACGCCGGAAGGACTACGGTTGGCAGGCCCGCGGGTCGCGGACGACGAGGAGGCCCCCCAATGAACCCCCTGCAGGAGCTGTCGGCGGCAGGCCAGAGCCCGTGGCTCGACTTCGTGCGCCGCACGTTGATCACCAGCGGCGAGTTGCAGCGGCTGACCGAGGACGGCATCACCGGCGTCACGTCCAACCCGAGCATCTTCGGCAAGGCCATCGGCGGTTCGACCGACTACGACGAGGAGATCACGCGGATCGCGACCGACGGTCACGAGCACGACGCCCTCCACGTGTTCGAGGACCTCGCGATCGTCGACATCCAGATGGCCGCGGACGTCCTGCGGCCGCTCTACGACTCGATGGGCGGGACCGACGGGTTCGTAAGCTTCGAGGTCGAGCCCCGCCTCGCCCGCGACACGGCCGGGACGATCGGGGCCGCGCGCCGAGTGTGGGAGCGGATCGACCGCCCGAACGTCATGATCAAGGTGCCCGGCACCCCGGAGGGCCTCCCGGCGATCGAGCAGCTGATCGCCGACGGGATCAACCTGAACGTCACGCTGCTGTTCTCGGTGGATGCGTACACGGGCGTCGTGGCGGCCTACCATCGTGGGCTCGAGCGGCGGGCCGACGACGCCCTGCCCGTCGCCGGCATCGCCTCGGTCGCCTCGTTCTTCGTCAGCCGCGTCGACAGCGCGATCGACGCGAAGCTGCCCGAGGACTCCGAGCTGCGAGGCAAGGCGGCGATCGCCAACGTGAAGCTCGCGTATGAGAAGTTCCGCGAGCTCTTCTCGGGTGAGCGGTGGGAGCGCCTGGCGAAGGCCGGTGCGGCCGTGCAGCGCCCGCTGTGGGCCTCGACCTCGGCGAAGAACCCCGCCTACCGCGACACGCTCTACGTCGAGGAGCTCGTGGGGCGCGACACGGTGAACACGATGCCGATGAACACCGTCGACGCCGTCCGCGACCATGGGGACGTCCGAGAGGACGCGGTGACGGAGGGCGTCGAGGACGCGCACGCGCACGTGAATGCTCTTGCGGCCCAGGGCATCCGGCTCTCCGACGTGACCGACCAGCTCCTCGAGGAGGGCATCGTCTCGTTCGCGAAGGACTTCGACGCGCTGCTCGAGACGATCGACCAGAAGATGGAGCGTGTCCGCGCCGGGCGAGAGCGCCAGCGCACGGTGCTCTCCAGCATGCTGGGTCCGGTCACCGAGCGGCTCCAGGCGATGGACCGCGACCGGATCGTCGAGCGGGTCTGGCGCAAGGACCACACCGTCTGGAAGGACGACCCGACCGAGATCACCAACCGACTCGGCTGGCTCACGGTCTCCGACCTGATGCACGAGCGGATCGGCGAGCTGGAGTCGTTCGCGAAGCAGGCGGCCGCCGACGGCTACGAGACGGCCGTCCTGCTCGGGATGGGCGGGTCCTCTTTGGCCCCCGAGGTGTTCGTGACGACGTTCGGTGCGGCCGAGGGCGCGCTCGAGCTGATCGTGCTCGACACGACGCATCCGGTCACGGTCGAACGGGTCACCCGATCGCTGGAGCTCCCGCACACGCTGTTCGTCGTGGCCAGCAAGTCGGGGACCACGACCGAGACCCTCAGCCACTTCGCCCACTTCTGGGAGCTCACGCCGAACGGCGACCAGTTCGTCGCCATCACCGATCCGGGAACGCCGCTGGAGGCGCTCGCGCGCGAGCGCGGGTTCCGGGCGATCTTCCCGAACCCGGACGACATCGGCGGCCGGTACTCCGCGCTGTCGTACTTCGGGCTGGTGGCGGCCGCGCTGATCGGCGCCCCGCTCCACGGCATCCTGGACCGGGCGGAGGAGATGCAGACCGCGTCCGAACGCGTGGTCCCGGCCGCGCAGAGCCCCGGGGCGACGCTCGGCGCCGTGATGGGCGAGGCGGCCCTGATGGGTCGCGACAAGCTGACGCTGCTGCTGCCGCCCGAGATCGCGAGCTTCGGCAACTGGGTGGAGCAGCTGATCGCCGAGTCCACGGGAAAGGAGGACAAAGGCGTCGTTCCCGTCGTGGGCGAGCCCCTCGGATCGACGGACGTGTACGGCGAGGACCGGCTCTTCGTGGCGATCGGCGAGCACGACGTCGCGCCGCTCGAGAACCTCGGCCACCCCGTGGTGCGCCTGGCATACGAGGAGCGGGAGCAGATCGGCGGCGAGTTCTTCCGTTGGGAGATGGCGACGGCCGTCGCCGGCTACGTCCTGCAGATCAACCCGTTCGACCAGCCGAACGTGCAGGAGGCCAAGGACGCCACACGCGAGATCCTCGCGGGCGGCATCGTCGAGGACCCGGGCACCGACGACCTCGGCGCCCTGCTGAAGGAGATCCAGCTGGGCGACTACGTGGCGATCCTCGCGTACCTGGATCGGACCTCGGAGACCGAGGAGGCGATCGAGCGCGCTCGCGTCGTGATCCGCGACCGGTACAAGGTGGCGACGACGACGGGGTTCGGCCCGCGGTTCCTGCACTCGACCGGTCAGCTCCACAAGGGTGGAGCCAACAACGGCGTGTTCATCCAGGTCACGGACGGAGAGCGATCGCAGGACCTGCCGATCCCGGGTCAGGACTACACGTTCGGCACGCTGATCGATGCCCAGGCGCTCGGCGACCTGCGCTCGCTCCGCAACCGCGGACGGCGCGTGGCGCGGATCAGGCTGGAGCAGCTCACGGAGGTGATCTGAGATGCAGCTCGGGATGGTCGGCCTCGGCCGCATGGGGGCGAACCTCGTCCGCCGGCTGATGCGCAGCGGGCACGAGTGTGTGGTCTTCGACGTCAGCCCGGACTCGGTGAGCCAGCTCGAGGGCGAGGGCGCGATCGGGACCGGCTCGCTGGAGGACTTCGTGAACAAGCTCGCGAAGCCGCGGGCGGCGTGGGTGATGGTTCCCGCAGCGTTCGCGGAGCAGACCACCGACCAGCTCGCCGGCCTGATGGAGTCCGGAGACATCGTGATCGACGGCGGGAACTCCTACTACCGCGACGACGTCGACCGCGCCGAACGCTACGCCGCGAAGGGCGTCCACTTCGTGGACGTCGGCACGAGCGGCGGCGTGTTCGGCCTGGAGCGAGGGTTCTGCCTGATGATCGGCGGCGAGGACGCCGTGGTGCAGCACCTCGATCCGATCTTCTCGACGCTCGCGCCGGGCGTCGGGACCGCCGAACGCACGCCGGGCCGGACGGACGCGAACGCCACGACCGCGGAGCAGGGATACCTGCACTGCGGGCCGCCCGGCGCCGGGCACTTCGTGAAGATGGTCCACAACGGGATCGAGTACGGCCTGATGGCGGCCTACGCCGAGGGCCTGAACGTGCTGAAGCACGCCAACGTGGGCGCCGGCCAACGGGAGGCCGACGCCGAGACCACACCGCTCCGCGACCCGAAGTACTACCGGTACGACCTGAACATCGGCGAGATCGCCGAGGTCTGGCGTCGCGGCAGCGTGGTCGCGTCGTGGCTCCTCGACCTCACGGCGACGGCCACGCTCGAGGACCCCGAGCTGAAGGAGTTCTCCGGGCGCGTGTCGGACTCGGGCGAGGGACGCTGGACCGTGCTCGCGGCGGTGGACGAGGGCGTGCCGGTGCACGTGCTCTCCGCGTCGCTGTTCGACCGGTTCGAGTCGCGAGGCGAGGCCGACTACGCGAACAAGATCCTCTCGGCCATGCGCAAGCAGTTCGGAGGCCACGCCGAGAAGAAGGACTAGGAGCTAGGTCCCGAGCTCCGCGAGCTCGACGAGGGCGCCCGCCTCGGACTCGAGCGCCTCGCGCTCGACCAGCCGTTCCAGCCAGGCGGCCGGGAGCCCGTCCACACCGTCCCGCGCGCCGAGGAGCGCCCCCGCGACCGCGGCGTTCGTGTCGGCGTCACCGCCGAGCGAGACGACCCGGCGCACCTCGCTCTCGAAGTCGCCGCCGCGTACCAGCGCCTGGACCGCGATCCCGGCCGTGAACAGGCAGAAGCCCTGATCGGGTCCGTCGATGGGCCTCGAACCGCCGGCAGCCTCGACCAGGAACTCGAGCTCCTCGCCGCCCTCGCGGTTCTCGACGGCGGTCAGGGCCGACCGGGCCGCGTCGTCGGCCGGCTCGCCGCGGGCCAGCGCCGCCACGCAGAGCGTCACGGCGAGGACCGCGGTCCGGCACCGGCCGTCGTGATGGGTGAGCAGCGACAGCGCCGGAGCCAGCTCGAGCAGCTCGGCCGGGCGGTTCGCGTAGGCCAGGCCGAGCGGCGCGCAGTACATCACCGACCCGTTCCCCGCGGAGACCTCGGGCCCGCGCTCCTCCCAGACCGCCCGAGCCGCCTCGGCGGCGTCCTCGCCCCGATCGACCCGCCGCAGGACCCGGCCGGTGAGCGTGCCGACATCCGGCGGGTCGGACCGGATCCACTCGACATGGCGGGCCACGAGGTCCTCGGCGTCGAACCCTCCCCGAGCCACCAGCGAGCGCCACAGGTTCCGCGCGAGCGCGGTGTCGTCCGTCGTCGAACCCGGCGGCCGGCTCATCCACGGGCGTTCGAACGCGGGGATCGGATCGGGGATGTTGGCGGCCCGAAGGAACTCGAACGGCGCGCCGAGCGCGTCTCCGAGGGCGAGGCCCAGACAGCTCCCCACGACGCGTTCGGCGAGGTCCACGGTGCGCGGATGCTACCCCGGCGCGCGGGGGGAGCCTCTGCTGCCTACGTGTACCGCCCGCACTCCACGCAGGAATACCAGCCCGCCGCGTCTTGAACGAACGTCGTCTGGCTCCCACAGTGCACGCACGTGCGCGTCTGCACCGCGGGGAGCTCCCTTCTCCGGCGCATCATGCGCTCGGTCGCCGAGCGGAGATCTCGCTGCGACCCCGACGGGAACCTCGGTCGATCCACGTTCACCCCTCTCGCGCTCGGCGACGATCGCCGGACGTCGAGGTCACCTGGTCCTCACCCGCCGACGGTGGTCCGTCTGGCGCGCGATGCGGGCCGGCATCCCCGCGATCTTCTGGACGACCGAGAAGCGGCCGCCCTCGGACACGAGCTGATCGATCTCCGGGTTCTCGTGGTCGATCGCGATGGCGAAGCGCGTCGAGTATCCGCGCACCGCCTCGTACTCCGGCCGGGTGAGCCTGATGCGCGACCTGCAGGCCGAGTCCCCGCACTCGCACACGTAGACGTCGGTGGTGGCTTCGTCCCCGATCACGCCCGGATGTCCTCGATCCATTCGTTCCGGTCGCGCGACCGCGCCTCGTTGCGCACCTCCTGGTTCCGCCAGTCGCTCATGGCCCGGCGCCCTCGGCCAGCAGGTACTCGGTCGACGTGAGCTCGAAGATCCTGCGGATGTGCGCGGGGGTGTTCACGAGCCGGAAGTCCTTGCCCCAGTCCTGCGCGCGGTGCCCGTAGGCCATGATCGCGAGCCACGCGACGCTGTCCATGAACGTGATGTCGCTGAGGTCCAGGACGACGTCGAGGCGCCGAACCTCGCCGATCAGATGGTCGAGCGCGGGGATCGCCGCCGAGTCGAACGGTCCGCTCAGACGCAGGTGCGCTGCGCCGTTCGAGCTCTCCACATGGACCGAGAAGTTGTTCGAGGGAACCCGCATCGGGAAGCCCCTTCCTGGAGGTCGATCGCCTCCGTCTCAGGAGCCTGTCGCTGGGCTCCGGCGTGCGCCCGATCGACGGACGCTCGCGGACCGAGACTTGGGGTCCGCTCGATCAACGTACGCCGCGGTCGCGAGCCCCTCCAAGCGTAGATGCCCCCCGTATGGGCGATGCGTAGATCCCCGAATGGAGGAGGGAGCAGGGCTGCGTTACGCTCGACGCGGTGGAGAACAGCGCCGGGAACTCGGTCGGCGTCGGC
>CAVTGO010000015.1:0-6796 GCA_963734275.1 uncultured Actinomycetes bacterium | reverse complement strand
GCGAGCATCCCGCGGTGCGCTTCCTTCTCCTCCTCGGTCCGCTCCGGGTCCGCGAAGTCCGCGTGCACGCTCCACACGAGCGCGACCGACACCGCGTACGAGACCGCGTTCAGAGGAACACCCAGCTCGGGCCGATCGTCGCCACGAGCAGCCCACCGACCAGCGGCCCGATCGTGAGGCCGGCGTACCGGCCGACGGCGAGCTGGCTGTTGGCCCAGGACAGGTTGTCCTTGCCGGCGACGTTGGGATCGCGGCCGACGGCGGGGAAGAACGGCGCCTGGAGCAGCGAGGCGATGAAGGCCAGCGGCGAGCAATGCCGTCGGCGCGTCGAGGAGCGCCATCACGGCCCAGCCGACCGCCGCGCCACTCTCGCCGATGATCATCACCTTCCGGCGGTCAAACCGGTCCCCGACGCGCCGGCGATGGGCCCGAAGAAGCCGACGATGCCCCACGTGAGCAGCATCGCGGCCGCGATCCACGCGGTGGACCGGGTGGCCTCGAAGATCGTGAACGTGAGCGCGGTGCCCGCGGCGAACGTGCCGGTCGCCGAGATCAGGCGCCCCATGGCCAGCCGGCGGACGGCGGACCTTCGGTCCGTCGCGCCGGCCGGCCGGGGCGCCGTGGTCATGACACACGCTCCACGGGGCCGATAGGGCCTCGGGCTCGGGCAAGGGCCCATCGAGCTCCTCGACCGCGTCCCGCGGCCCGGCCTCCGAGCTCGGAGTCCCGCAGCTTCAGGAGCGGGACGAGCACGATCGCCGCCGCGGCGGCCGAGACGCCGGCGATCCGGTACACGGTCTGCGGCCCGACCGCCTGGAGCACCGGTCCGGCCATCAGGTACGAGACGGCGAGGCCGAGCGACAAGATGGCCTCGAACGCGGACATCGTGCGGCTACGCACGGCGTCGGGCGTGCGGCGCTGCATGATCCCGTTCTCAGCGACGATGGTGAGCCCGTCGCTCGTGCCCATGAACAGCAGGGAGAAGAGCACCAGCGGGAACACGGGCGCGAACCCGACGCCGAGCGCCGCGATCGCCACGCCGAAGGCCCCGATCACCATCCACAGCGGCTCGGAGCGCGTGCTCATCCACCGGCCGGCCGCGGCGCCGATCACCGAGCCGGTCCCCCAGCACGCGATCAGCAGCCCGAAACCGAGCCCGCCCGCTGTCGAACGCCTCGGCCAGCGGGGCGTCGGCCACCATGCCCATCCCCATGCCGAGGACGAACACGAGCCACGCGATCGACATCCGCCGGAGCACGCGGTCCTTCCACAGGAACGCGAGGCCGGCCGCGATCCCCCTCGTGGTCGCCCGCATCCGGACGATCGCCCTGGAACCGGCCGCGCACCGTCAGCGTGATCGCAGCGACACCAGGAACGAGACCGCGTTGATCGCGAAGACCCACGTCGGGTTGCCGGTCACGGCGAGGAGCACCCCGCCGATGCGCCGGCCCGATCGCGATGCCGGCGTGCGACGCCGACCGTGATCAGGCTGTTCGCCCACGTGATGTCCTCCTCGCCCTCGACGAGGTTGGGGATCGCGGCTCGCGAGGCGGACAAGAAGGGCAGCTCCGCGACCGCGGAAACGAACGCCAGGGCGATCAGCACGCCGGGTCGTCGGCGAACACCATGCCGATGAAGAAGCGGACGCCACGGCCTCGGACGCGATCAGGCACCTTCCTGCGGTCGAAGCGGTCGCCCGAGCACGCCGGCGAACGGCCCCACGAACCCGGCCACCCCGAACGTGAGCAGCAGGCGACAGCGCCGCATGCCGCGCGACTCGGTCCGCTCCCAGACCTTGAAGTTCAGCGCGTGTACGCGGCGGCCCCGCCGGTGACCGAGATCAGGCGGCCGGCGGCCAGCCTTCGGACGGCGGATCTGGGGGCTGAGGTGGTGCGCATCGGGACGACTCCTTGGCTCGGGTGGTGCGAGGCGGTGGATCCGGGGATGGCTCGCCTGGCGGCGGCCGCGGCCGTCAGGCCGGCAGACGGGAAGGGCGTGCTGCCCTTCCGATCGCAGATCATCACCGTGGAGTCGCCTCATGGCGGCGAAACCTTAGCACGACTGCGCCGGCCGGGGAACCCTCTTCGGGGCAGATCGATCGGGGAACGTTCGGCGGGCCCGGGACGGCTTCAGTCCGGCAGGACGATGAACCGCGCGGTCTGGCCCCGATGGCCTCGGTGATCCGCTCGATCACGTCGTGCGGGACCGGGCGTGTCGAGCGTGAGCCCCATCAGCGCCGTGCCGCCTCGCGACGGCCGGCCGACGTCCATCGTCGCGATGTTGATCCCGGCCTCGCCGAGGATCGTCCCGACCGTCCCGATCACGCCGGGCCGGTCCTCGTACGTGAAGAACAGCATGTAGCGGGCCGGCGCCATCTCGATGTCGTAGTCGTTCACCTGCAGCACGCGCTGGGCGTTCTTCTTGCCGACGAGCGTGCCGGCGACGCTCACCTGGCCCTCGTCGGTCTCGGCGCGGACCGTGACCAGGTTCACGTAGTCGCTCGAGACCGAGGAGCGCATCTCGCTGATCGCGATGCCGCGCTCGCGGGCGATGATCGGTGCGTTCACGAAGCTCACCGGCTCGTGCACGACGCCCCGCAGCACGCCTTTCACGATGGCGAGCGTCAGCACGCGGGTATCGGCCTCGCCGATCCGGCCGAGGTATTGGCACTCCACGGCACGGACCGCGCCGTCGGCAAGGCCCGTGAGCAGGGCTCCGAGGCGCTCGGCGAGCGGGAGGAACGGGCGGATCGTCTCGGAGACCTCGGCGCCGGCGGAGACGTTGACCGCGTAGGGCACGAACTCCCCCTTCAGCGCCAGGCGGACCATCTCGGCGACCGAGGTCCCGGCCTTGTCCTGCGCCTCGGCGGTCGAGGCCCCGAGGTGCGGCGTGACCACGACCTGCTCGAACCCGAACAACGGCGACTCTGTCGTGGGCTCCTCGGTGAAGACGTCGAGGGCCGCACCGGCCAGACGACCCTCCTCGAGAGCCTTCGCGAGGGCCTGCTCGTCGACGATGCCGCCGCGGGCCGTGTTCACGAGGCGGGCGCCCTCCTTCACCAGCGCGAGCTCGCGCTCCCCGATCAGACCCTCGGTGTCTGGCGTGCGCGGCAGGTGGATCGTGAGGAAGTCCGACTGGACCAGCAAGGCCTCGAGCGTGGGCATCAGCTCGATCCCCATCTCCTTGGCGCGCTCGCGCGGCACGTAGGGGTCGAACGCGATCACGCGCATGCCGAAGGCGGCGCTCCGCTGGGCGACGAGCGAGCCCACCCGCCCGAGCCCCACGACGCCGAGCGTCTTGCCCTGGAGCTCGACGCCCTGCCACCTCGAGCGTTCCCACGTCCCTGCGCGCAGCTCCGCGTCCGCCTGCGGGATGTTCCTCGCCTGGGCGAGCAGGAGCGCCAGCGTGTGCTCGGCGGCCGACACGATGTTGGACTGCGGCGCGTTCACGACCATCACGCCCCGGCGGGTGGCGGCGTCCACGTCCACGTTGTCCAGGCCGATGCCGGCGCGAGCGATCACCTTCAGGTTCTCGGCGGCCTCGATCACCTCGCGCGTGACCTGCGTCTGCGAACGAACGACGAGCGCGTCGTAGGGCGCGATCTCCGCCGCGAGGCCCTCGGTCGCGAGCTCGCGCCGAACGTCCACCTGGAAGTCGCGGCGCAGGAGCTCGAGCCCGGCCTCCGAGAGTGGCTCGGTGACGAGGACGCGCACGCTACGGGGTCTCCTGGAAGACGCCCTCCGCGGCTCCGACGGCCGCTCCGCGCTTGACCGGGTGCCCCAAACGCTCGAGCGTCATCTCCAGCGCGGCGAGGCCCCGGATGATGTCGAGCTCGCTGAAGTACCCGAAGTGCCCGATCCGGAAGACCGTGCCCTTGAGCGGCCCTTGGCCGGGTGCGAGCACACAGCCGAAGTCCGAGCGGATCCGCTCGGTGATCGCGTCGGCGTCGATGCCCTCGGGAGCGCGGATCGCCGTCACGGTCCAGTTGTCCTCCAGGCCCTCGCCGAACAGGTCGAGGCCGAGCGCCTGGACGCCCTCCTTCACGGCGCGCGAGAGCATCCGGTGCCGCGCGAGCGCCACGTCAACACCGTCCTCGAAGTACAGCTCCAGCGCGGCGTGCAGGCCCTGCATCACGCTGATCGCCGGCGTCCACGGATTCTCGGGATCGGGCAGGTCCGCGAAGCGCTTGTACGTGGTCCAGTCGAAGTAGAAGCGCGGCATCGTCGCGCCCGCGTGCGCCGCCCACGCCCGGTCCGAGATCGCCACGAACGCGATCCCGGGGCTCGCGGACAGGGCCTTCTGCGACCCGCCGACGGCGACGTCCACGCCCCACTCGTCGAAGGCGAACGGGACGGCGCCCAGGCCGCTCACGACGTCCGCAACGACCATCGCGCCGGCCTCGTTCGCCACCCGCGCGAGCTCCTGGATCGGCTGGATCACGCCCGTCGAGGTCTCGGACTGCGTGAGCAGGACCGCCTTCACGGGGTGCTCGGCGAGCGCGGCGGCGACCTCCGCCGGGTCGACGCGGCGCCCCCACTCGTACTCGACGGTGCGGACGACGAGGCCGTGCGCCTCGGCGAGGCGCTTCCACCGGTCGGCGAAGAACCCCGCGAGCGGCACGAGCACCTCGTCGCCGGGCGAGAAGACGTTCTGGATCGCCGACTCCAGACCGCCGGTGCCCGAGGAGGTCATCAGCAGGATGTCGGCGCGATCGGTGCGGTACAGCTCGCGGAGCCGACCGGTGACGTCCCGCATCAGCTTCCCGAACCCCGGCCCGCGGTGGTACACGAGCGGGCTCCCCTGCGCGAGCAGGACCTCGGGCGGTATCGGCGTCGGGCCTGGGGCGAGGATGATCTCGGGTCGGTGCATCGCGGTCGCTCCTGCTGGCTGCGGGACAGGCTTGGCCCGGTTCGCCCAGCGTATCATCGGGTGTGTCGCCGCCCTCGGCGCGCCGCACGCGTTCCGGGGCGGCGTTCCCGTGTCATGGTGACGCTCGCGTTCGTGCTGAAGAGGTTCTTGGCTCAGCGCCTGCTGGGCCTGGCCATCGTGGTCACGCTCGGCTTCACGATCGGGGTCCTCGTGGCCGGGCCGATCTACGCCGACGCCGCGCGCGAGGCCATCGCCTCCTCGGCGGTGAACACGGCGCCCGTCACGGTCGCGAACATCCGGGTCCTCGCCTACGGCAACCCCGAGTACCTCGTCGCCGAGGCGGATGCGGTGGTGCGGGACGCGGTCTCGGTCCTGCCGGTGGGCGACGTCGTCACGCAGGGCCGCGGGACGTTCCGCCTGATCGCCGCCGACGCCGGCGAGAGCGTCCAGCCCCTCTCGCTTTCGATCCTGTTCCGCGAGAGCAAGACGCAGGACCCGGTGGACCACCTCCCCTACCGCGGCGAGCCGCCCTCAGCCGCCGACGAGATCGCGTTGCCGGCCGGCGTGGCCCAGCTCCTCGCCCTCCGCAGGGGCGACGAGGTCATCGTGCTCGGACCGACCGGCGAGGAGACCACATTCACGCTCGTCGGGACGTTCGACCCTCCCGAGGCCCTCGACCCGTTCTGGTTCGGAGAGGGAACACCGTTCCCCGCGCCCGACTCCACCGAGCTCCCTCCGGCGCTCATGGACCGCGAGGCCTACCTCGCCCTCGGCCCCGCGCTCGGCGTGACCACCGAGTTCGTCTGGGACGTGTACCTCGACATCGCCGGTATCCCGTTCGAGCAGACCCAGCGCCTGCCGGCGCAGATCGCGCGGATCGGTCACGAGCTGGGCGCGGGCCGATTCTTCGAGAACCTTCCGGCGGCGACCGGGCTCGACACGCTGCTGCGCCTGGTGGAGCAGCGGGTCGCCGACCTGCGCGTGCCGATCTTCCTCGTCGTGTTCCAGATCGGCGCGGTGACGCTCGCGGTGCTGGCCGGCGTCGGCGCGCTCGTGCTGTCGCGACAGTCGTTCGAGCTGGCCGTGCTGCGCAGCCGAGGCTTCTCCGGACGCAAGCTGCTCGCCGCGCAGGGGTTCCAGGCCGTGCTCTCGGCGCTCGCCGCGTATCCGCTCGGGCTGCTGCTCGGCATGGCGCTCGCCAAGCTCGCCTCGAACGCGAACGGCCCGTCGCTCCCCGGCGTGCTGTTCCCGATCCGCGTCTCGAGGTTCGCCCTCGTGCTCGGTGCGGCCGCGGCCGTGGTCGGCGTCGCGACGCTCGTGCTGATGTCGCTCCCCCACATCCGCCGGACTATCCTCGAGGAGCGGCGGCTGCTCTCGCGCGAGGAGCGTCCGCTGCTCGCGAGGTTCCCGGTGGAGCTGTTCGTGCTTCCGCTCGCGGTCTTCACGTTCGTGCAGCTGCGCGGGAGCGCCGTGAAGTCCACCATCCAGCGCGACCAGCTCGATCCGCTGGTGCTGCTCACGCCGACGCTCCTGATCTTCGCGGGCTCGTTCCTGGCGCTGCGGCTGCTGCTGTTCACGCTCCGCCGCCTCGACCGACGCGTGGGCCGGACCCGCCGGCTGCCCGTGTACCTCGCGGCCCGGCGTCTCGGGCGCTCGCCCGGCACGAGCTTCGCCACGTCGCTCCTGCTGGTGCTCTCCGTCGGGCTGCTGATCGTCTCCACCTCGTACCGCGCGATCGTGCTCCGCAACCACGAGGACTCGGCGCATCAGCAGGTCGGCTCCGACTGGAACGTCCTGGTCGCCGTGCCCGACCAACCGCTCGTGGCCGCCGCCTCCGTGCCACCCGGCATGACGCCCGTGGTACGCAGCGAGCCATCGTTCGATCGCGAGGGGAGCTTCTCCCTGGCGCCGCTCGCGCTCGCCGTGG
>CAVTGO010000014.1:0-50389 GCA_963734275.1 uncultured Actinomycetes bacterium | reverse complement strand
CGCCGCCCTGCGCTCGAACGACCTCGCGCGCCTGACCCCTATCCCCGGCGTGGGCAAGAAGACGGCGGAGCGGCTGGTGCTGGAGCTCAAGGACAAGATGCCCGCCCTCGTGGCCGGCGAGCCCGCCGCCGCCGAGCCCGCCCCGGACACGTCACCCAAAGACGACCTGCTCTCCGCCCTGGTCAACCTCGGCTATTCGCGCGCGGAGGCGGAGAAGGCGGTGGAACGCGCGCTGGCCGCGGACGGCAGCGGCCGGTTCGAGGACCTCCTCCGCCGCGCCTTGCGCTCGTCGCGGGCGCTGATGAGCGACGCCGCGTCGTCTCCGGCCGGCCCACCGACGACGACGTCGGCTTCGATCAGTCGCTCCGGCCCACGCCCCCTGGACGAGTACGTCGGCCAGCCCCACGTGGTGGCCAACCTGCGCGTCGCGATCGAGGCCGCGCGCAGCCGCGGCGAGGCGCTCGACCATGTCCTGCTCTTCGGGCCGCCCGGCGTCGGCAAGACCAGCCTCGCCCACGTGATGGCGGCGGAGCTGGCAGGTCGCCCATCAAGGCCACCGCCGGCCCGATCATCGAGCGGGCGGGCGACCTCGCCGCCATCCTCACCGCCCTCGAGCCGCGCGAGGTGCTGTTCATCGACGAGATCCACCGCCTGGACGCGAAGGTCGAGGAGATCCTCTACCCCGCCCTCGAGGACTTCACCCTCGACCTCATGATCGGCACCGGCCCCGGCGCGCGCTCCATGAAATCCCGCTCAAGCCGTTCACGCTGGTCGCCGCCACCACCCGCGCCGGCCTCCTGACCGCGCCCCTGCGCAGCCGCTTCGGCATCGTCCACCGGCTCGACTACTACTCGCGAGGCCGACCTGCGAGTTCATCGTCACGCGCTCGGCCCGGCATCCTCGGCGTGCCCATCGACGCCGGAGGGCGCGCGCGAGATCGCCCGCCGCAGCCGCGGCACGCCGCGCATCGCGAACCGCCTGCTGCGCCGGGTGCGCGACTTCGCCCAGGTGCGGGCGAACGGCGTGATCACCGCCGCGGTGGCCCGGGACGCCTGCGCGCTGCTCGACGTCGACGAGCACGGCTTCGACGAGGTGGACCGCAAGCTGCTGCTCACCATCATCGACAAGTTCGGCGGCGGTCCGGTCGGCGTGAATGCCGCTCGCCGCCGCCATCAGCGAGGAGACCGACGCCATCGAGGACATCTACGAGCCCTACCTGCTCCAGATCGGGTTCCTCGACCGCACGCCGCGCGGCCGCGTGGCCACCCGGCGCGCCTACGAGCACCTCGGCCGCGCCCTGCCCGAGCGGCGCCGCGGCCAGAAGAAGCTCTGTTCTGAGCCGCGTTCGATCTCCGACTTCGACTACGAGCTGCCGCCGGAGCTGATCGCCCAGGAGCCGCTGGCCGAGCGCGACGCCTCGCGCCTGCTGTCCTCGACCGCGCGACGGGCGCCGTCGCCGCACCGCGTCTTCCGCGACCTGCCCGACCTGCTCGTCCCGGCGACCTGCTGGTGGTCAACCGCAGCCGCGTCATCCCCGCTCGCCTCCTCGGCACGCGCGCCGAAGCGGCGGCGAGGCGGAGCTCCTGCTCCTCCGCGACCGCGGCGACGGGACGCTGGGAGGCGCTGGTGCGGCCGGGCCGCCGGCTGCGGCCGGGGCAGCGGGTGCCCGTCGACGACGACTTCTCGGTCGTGATCGAGCGGAGGCCGCTGGCCGCGGACGGCCGCCGGCGGGTGGCCTGCTCTCGCGCGCGCGCGACGTCGCCGGCGCGCTCGAGCGCTGCGGCCACGTTCCCCTGCCGCCCTACATCCGCCGCGCCGACCGCCCCGAGGACCGCGAGCGCTATCAGACCGTCTACGCGCGCGAGCCCGGCAGCGTCGCCGCGCCCACCGCCGGCCTCCACTTCACGCCCGACCTCCTCGACCGCCTGCGCGCGCGCGGCGTCGAGACGGCGGAGGTCGTGCTGCACGTCGGCCCCGGCACCTTCCGTCCGGTGCCGCGCCGCGACGTCGGCGACCACCGCGTGCCGCCGAGCCGTACGCGCTGCCGCCGGAGACCGCGGCGCGGTGGCCGCGGCGCGGGCGCGGGGCGGCCGCGTGGTCGCGGTCGGCACCACCTCCGTGCGCGTCGCTCGAGGCCGCGGCCGCGGCCGCGGCAGCGGTCGCGGCCGGGCGAGGGCGAGACCGACCTCGTCATCGTGCCCGGCTTCCGCTTCCAGGTCGTGGACGCGCTGGTCACCAACTTCCACCTGCCGCGCTCGTCGCTGCTGCTGCTGGTCTCCGCCTTTGCCGGCCGCGAGCGCGTGCTCGCCGCCTACGCGGAGGCGGTGCGCGCGGGCTACCGCTTCTACAGCTACGGCGACGCGATGCTGGTCGGCCTAGGCCTTCCGGTCCAGGCGCGCCCGCGCTTGTCGGCCAGGGCCTGCAGCAGCGCCTCGTAGCGGCCGAGCTCCAGCGGCGAGCGGCAGCAGCAGGTGCACGCGGCGGACGGTGGTCGACAGCTCCGCCGACGAGTAGCAGACCTGGGCCAGCAGCTTCAGGAACCGCTCGGGGTCGAGCCCGGCATGCGAGGTGCCGAGGGGCTGCACGGCGACGGAGCGGATGCCGCGGGTGCGCGCCTCCTCGAACGCGGCGATGAGCGCCTCGAAGACGTGGATCTCGCGCGCGGGCGGCGAGCGGTCGAAGTCGTAGACGATCGCCTGCAGGAGCAGCGGCGACCCTCCCGCGGCGCGCCCACCACCACCGACCCCGGCCGGCGCGGGCGCTGCGAGCCCGGCGCGGCGAGCACCTGCTCCGGCGTCTCGCGCGTGTCCTCGATGGGGCCCGTCTCGCCGAGGATCAGATGGATGTCCTGGGGCACCACCATCGCCCCCGTGAGCGGCGGCGGGCTCCTCCCCGACCATGAGGTCGAGGTCGAGTCGCTCCCCGAAGGACAGCGCCATGCGGGAGCGCGTCATCGGCGGATCCCGCGCTCGCCGCGGGCCACCACGCGCTCGACCTCGTCGACGGTGGTGGCGAGGGTGTCGCCGGCCACGCTGTGCTTGAGCGCGGCCATGGCCAGCCCGTAGTCGAGCGCCTGCTCCCGCCGCCCGCGCAGCCACGCGTAGAGGAAGCCGGCGGTGAACGCGTCGCCGGCGCCGATGCGGTCCCGCGGCATGCGACGGGAATACCGCGCACCGCCGCCGCGTCGCCGTCGTCCGCGCAGACCGCGCCCTCGCCGCCGAGGGTGAGGGCGAGCGTGCGGCAGCCGAAGCGCTCGCGGGCCGCCGCGGCCAGGGCCTCGGGCTCGCCGGACATCCCGAACACGGCGCGCAGGTCGTCGGCGGTGGCGATCACGATGTCCGCCGCGCGGGCCAGCCGCTCGAGGACGGGCGCCGCTTCCGCGGCGGACCACAGCCGCGCGCGATAGTTGAGGTCGGTGGCGACGGTGACGCCGGCCGCCCGCGCCGCCTCCGCCATCTCGAGCGCGAGCGCGCGCGTCTCGGGGCTGAGCGCGGGTGTGATCCCGGACACGAAGAACAGGCGCGCCGACGCAGCGCGTCCCACGGAACGTCCTCGCGGCGCACGCGGCACACCGTGGAGTCGCGCCGGTCGTACACGACCTCGATCGTGCGCGGATCGCGGCCGTACTCCACCCAGTAGGTGCCGAGCCGGCCCGGGGCCGTGCGCACCTGCGAGCAATCGACGCCCGCGCCGCGGAGGTGGCGCAGGACGCGGCGGCCGAGCGGCCCTTCGGGAAGCACGGAGAACCAGGACGTGGCCACGCCGAGGCCGGCCAGGGCGTAGCAGGTGTTGAGCTCGGCCCCGCCGGGGTACGCGGCGAGGAGGCCGCTGTCCTCCAGCCGGCCGTCGTCCACGGGCTGCAGCCGCAGCAGCGCTTCCCCGAACGCCAGGACGTCACCTGCCACGGACGCTCCACCTCGCGCTCGCCTGCCGACGCCCGCGGATTCTAGCCCCCGCGTCGCGAGCGCGGTCAACGCGCGCGCGACCTTGACACTGCGGGGCCGCAGAGCACAATTTTTCCGGAACCGCGACGCAAATGGACCAGACCCTGGTGCTCAACGCGACCTACGAGCCCCTGAGGATCGTCTCATGGCAGAAAGCCATGACCCTCCTCTTCCAGGGAAAGGTCGAGGTCATCGCGGTCTACGACCGGGAGATTCGCGGCGTCACGGTACGGGTGAAGCTGCCCTCGGTGCTTCGCCTTCTCCGTCACGTCCGGATGAAACGTCCCTTCGCCGACGTGCCGTTCTCCCGCGCCAACGTGTACGCCCGGGACGATCACCGCTGCCAGTATTGCCGCCGCCGGTTCGGGCCGTCCCACCTCACCTTCGACCACGTCATGCCCGTCGCGCGGGGCGGCCACAAGGGCTGGGACAACATCGTGACCTGCTGCATCCCGTGCAACCGGAGGAAGGGGGACCGCACGCCCGAGGAGGCCGGGCTTCGAGCTCCTCCGCAAGCCGCGCCGTCCCGGCCGCCCTGCCGTCGCTCACCCTGAGCCTCGGGCTGAACCGCGCGCCCGAGAGCTGGCGCGACTACCTGTTCTGGGACATCTCCTGGGATAGGGCCTGAGCGCGCGGGCCGGGGCCCGGCCATGAGCCTCACCGGTAACCTGCGCACCATGGACCTCCCCGAGGTCCTGCAATGGATCGCGGGGGGGCGGAAGACGGGCACCCTCCAGATCGACCGGGGCGCCGTCCAGAAGCGCATCGCCTTCAAGGACGGGATCATCGACACCTCGTGGTCCAACGACCCGCGGGAGTCCCTCGGCCAGTTCCTGGTCCGCGACGCGCTGGTCACCGAGGAGCAGCTGTTCAAGGCCCTGCTCCGCCAGGAGAAGGAAGGCCGGCTCATCGGCGTGATCCTGGTCGGCGACGGCGCGGTGACCGAAGCCGACCTCCGCCGCGCGCTGCAGCTCAAGGTGGGGGAGACGATCTACGACCTCTTCCTGTGGCCGGAAGGGCAGTTCGAGTTCAAGGACGGCGAGCTGCCCGCAGCCGCCGGGCATCTCGGTGGACCTGCCGGTCATGGGCGTGATCATGGAGGGCGCGCGCCGCATCGACGAGTGGTCGCGCATCCGCGAGGTGTTCCCCACCGCGGGCACGTCGTTCAAGGTGCCGCAGGGCGTCCCCGCCGACGTCACCGACCGCGAGGAGCGGCGCTTCCTCGAGCTCGCCCACACCGGGCGCACCCTGGCCGCCATCGCCCTCGAGACCCGGCGCTCGGAGTTCGACACCGCGGCCCGCGCCTTCGACCTGCACCAGCGCGGCCTGCTCGCGGTGGCGCGGATCCAGGACACGCTGCCCACCGGCGACGCCACCAGCCTCATCCGCGAGCTGCTCAGCATGGCCGCCGAGCGCTTACGTGCAGAAGCGGTACGACAAGGCGATGGAGGCCTACGAGCAGGTGCTCGCGGTGGACCGCCTGAACCAGGACGCCAAGAAGGGGCTGGTCTCGGTGGTGGAGGCGCGCGACCGCGAGCGCGCGGTGCGCGGCGTGCACCTGGACCAGATCCCGGTGCTGCTGCTGGACTTCAAGCAGCTCACCATGCAGGACCTCGACGCCCAGGAGGGGTTCGTGGTCTCGCGGGTGAACGGCCAGTGGGACGTCCGCTCCATCCTGAAGCTGTGCCCGATGACGGAGGACGACGCGCTCATGATCTTCGCGCGGCTGCTCGAGCGCGGCGTGATCGAGCTGCGGAAGCCCTAGGCGGAGAGGCGAGGTCCGCGAGCGGCGGGACCCGGACCGGGCCCGCGCCGCTCTCGACCGGCTCGGCGAGCTCGCCGGCACCGATGCGAACCTGGTTGAACCGCTCGTGGACTGCGCCAGGGCCCTGTGCACCGAAGGCGAGATCGTGCAGACGCTGCGACTCGTGTTCGGCGGCTACGTCGAGACGCCGCGCTTCTAGCCCGGGCCGCGGGAGCCGCCCGGCCGGAAGCGGCGGAGCCGGAGCGCGTTCATGACCACCGTGACGCTCGAGAGGGCCATCGCCGCGGCGGCCCAGGCGGGGTTCAGCACGCCGAGGACCGCGAGGGGGATCATGACCACGTTGTACGCGAACGCCCAGAACAGGTTCTGAGCGATCACGCGATAGGACCGACGGGCGAGCTCGAGCGCGTCGGCAACCGCCGAGAGCGAACCGCCGAGAACGTTCACGTCGGCCGCCGCCAGGGCCACGTCCGTGCCGGTGCCCATCGCGATCCCGACGTCGGCGGTCGCGAGGGCGGGGGCGTCGTTGATCCCGTCGCCGACGAAGACCACACGGCGGCCCTCGGCGCGGAGTCGCTCGATCGCGTCCACCTTGCCCTCGGGCAGAACCTCGGCGAGCACGCGGTCGAGCCCCAGCCGGTCGGCGATCGCCTCCGCCGTGCCTCGCCGGTCGCCGGTCACCATCCCGACCTGCAGGCCGAGCGCGTGGAGCCGGCGGATCGTCTCGGCCGCGTCGCTCCTCGGCCGGTCCGCGACCGCGACGAGCCCGATCGGCTCCCCCTCCCTCCACACGGCGAACGGGGTGAGACCCTCGGCGGCCAGGCGTTCGGCCTCTGCCCCGGCCGGCTCGGGGAGACCCTCGGGGCGCCCCACCCGGACGCGGACCCCGTCGATCACGGCGACGGCTCCCGTCCCTGCCTCGGTCACGTGGTCCCGGGCCGAGCCGACCTGCAGGCCTCGCTCCGCGGCGGCGTCGGTGACGGCGCGCGCGATCGGGTGCTCCGAGCCGGACTCGGCGGCGGCGGCGAGCGCGAGCACCTCCTCGGCGGAACGACCGTCCAGTGGCACGACCTGGGCGAGCGTCATGACACCCTCGGTGAGCGTGCCGGTCTTGTCGAACAGGACGACGTCGGCCGACCGCGCGGCCTCGAGGACGGCGCCGCCCTTGAACAGCAGGCCGAGCTCGGCCGCCCGGCCGGTGCCGGCCATGACCGCCGCGGGCGTCGCCAGCCCGAGCGCGCACGGGCACGCGATCAGGACGACCGCGACGGCGTGCAGCAGCGCCAGGCCGGGCCGGCTCGGGTCGACCGCGTACCACCCGGCGAACGTCGCCCCCGCGATCGCCAGCACGACCGGAACGAAGACCGCCGAGACCCGGTCGGCGAGCCGCTGTACGGGGGCCTTGGATCCCTGCGCGTGCTCCAACAGCCGGACGATCGCCGCGAGCTTGGCGTTCGGACCCACCGCTGACACGAACGCGATGATGCGGCCGTTCCCGTTGATCGCCCCGCCTACGACCTCGTCGCCGGGGCCGACGTCCACGGGGGCCGATTCCCCGGTGAGCAGCGACAGGTCCAGCCAGGAGCGGCCATCCTGCACGAGGCCGTCGGCGGGGATCTTCTCGCCGGGACGGACGACGACCAGCGCGCCAGGGCGCACATCCTCGATCGGTACTCGCCGCTCGGTGCGCCCGCCGGGCCCGTCCTCGAGGACCGTGGCTTCCTTCGCCCCGCGCTCGAGCAGGGCGCGCGAGGCGTCTCCGGCGGTCATCCGCGCACGAGCCTCCAGGACCTTGCCGAGGAGGATCAGGGTCACGATGACGGCCGCGACGTCGAAGTAGTGGTCGTGACGGTCCGCCACCACCGCCCATGAGCTGTACACGTACGCGGCGAGCGAGCCGATTGAGATCAGCGTGTCCATCGTGGTCGTGCCGTGGGTCGCCGCTCGCGCGGCGGCCAGGTGGAACGGCCATCCCGCGTAGAGGACGACGGGTGTCGTGAGCACCCATGTGAGGTTCATGCTCCAGGCATGGTGCGGGACGGCGAACGTCAGCCACAGGACCGGGACCGTGAACGCGGCCGCCACCAGGAGCCGGAACCCGTAGGCGCGGATCTCCTCCGACGGTGAGCGGTCGAGGCGGTGCGGCCGAGCCCCGTACCCCACGCCCCGGATCGCCTCCAGCAGTGGGTCGAGCTCCCGCGACGTCGTCCGGACGCTGGCGGTGCGCGTGGCCAGGTTGACCGAGGCTTCGCGCACGTCGCCGATCCGCCCGAGCGCCCGCTCGACCTTGGTCACGCACGACGCGCAGGTCATGCCCTCGATGTCGAGGAGCACCTCACGCTCCGTCACCGTGTCGGGCACGTCACTTCCCGACCAGCCGAACGACCGCGGCCATGAGCTCCTCGACCTTCTCGTCACCGGTGCCTTGCTCGATGCTCTCGCGGACGCAGTGGCGCACGTGGTCGTCGAGCAGGCCCATGCCGACCGCTCGGAGCGCCGCCGACACCGAGCTCACCTGGGTGAGGACGTCGATGCAGTACGTGTCCTCGTCGACCATGCGCTGCAGGCCGCGGACCTGGCCCTCGATCCGGCGGAGCCGGTCCAGCAGGTCCTTCTTGTCGACCGCGTAGCCGGCCATGCGATCCCTCCTCCGATGACGACGGTTCACATGCTCCGGTCGGACGGGTCGAGCGCGAGGATCCCGGCCGGATCGGCTTTGAACCGCTCGAGGCACGCCGTGGAGCAGAAGTAATACGTCACGTCTTCGTGGGGCCATGCGCCCGCCGCCGTCTCCGGCGTCACGTCCATCCCGCACACGGGGTCCACCATCGATGCTCCTCTCCTCAGATACCCCTGGGGGGTACCCTACCAGGGGAGCCTGTTGCATCATGTTGCAGGAAGCGGGTAGGGTATCTGCTCGTCCCCGCAGAACGGAGCAGGCACGTGAAGTGGCTCGTCCTCGCGCTCGTGGTCGTCCTGGCCGCGGTCTCCGCGGCCTGCTCCGACGACGGCGGACCCGGCGGCTCGGACAGGCTCCAGGTGGTCACGACGGTCTCGCCGATCACGAACATCGTCCATAACGTCGCGGGCGGCCGTGTCGACGTCACGGGCATCGTGCCCGAGGGCACCAACAGCCACACGTTCGAGCCGGCACCGTCGGACGCGCAGGCGATGGCCGAGGCCGACGTCGTGTTCATCAACGGGCTTCACCTCGAGGAGCCGACCCGCGAGCTTGCCGAGGCCAACATCGCGGAAAGGGTCGAGATCGTCGAGCTCGGCGACCGCACGATCTCGCCCGACGAGTACATCTACGACTCCTCGTTCCCCGAGGAGGACGGTGATCCGAACCCGCACCTGTGGACCAACCCGCCGTACGCGAAGCGGTACGCGGAGATCGTCCGCGACACGCTCGCCGGGCTCGATCCGCAGAACGCCCGCTTCTACGAGGACAACTTCCGAGCCTTCGCGGCTCGGCTGGACGAGCTCGACCGCGTGGCACGCGAGGTCACCGAGACCGTCCCGCCCGAGAACCGGAAGCTCCTCACGTACCACGACTCCTTCCCGTACTTCGCGCGTGAGTACGGCTGGACGGTTATCGGTGCGATCCAGCCGGGCGACTTCGCCGAGCCGACCGCCCAGGACGTGGCCCACCTGATCGATCAGATCCGCGCCGAACAGGTCCCGGCGATCTTCGGCTCCGAGGTCTTCCCGAGCCCGGTGCTCGAGCAGATCGCGGCGGAGACCGGGGCCCGGTACATCGACGACTTGCGCGACGACGACCTGCCGGGGGAGAACGGCGACCCCGAGCACAGCTACCTGGGGCTCATGGTGTTCGACTTCCGAACCTTCATGGGGGCGCTCGGCGGCGACGTGAGCGCCTTCGACGGCCTGGATGTCACGAACGTCCAACCCGGCGACACGGTGGAGTACCGATCGTGAGCGAACTCGTGCGATTCGAGAAGGTCACGTGCCGGTACGGCCACGACCCCGTGCTGGTGAATATCGATCTGAGCGTCTCGGAAGGCGATTTCGTGGGCATCGTCGGTCCGAGCGGCAGCGGTAAGACGACGCTGCTCCGCGCGATGGCCGGTACGGTCCGGCCGATCGCGGGACGGATCGTGCGGGGCCGGGCCGTCTCGGTCGGTTACGTACCGCAGGTGGAGACCGTGAACTGGTACTTCCCGGTCACCGTCCGCGAGGCGGTCCTGATGTCGCGGATCGACGGCCGCGTGTTGCCGTGGTCCTCGAAGCGCGACATCGGCGATGCCGATGAGGTCCTCGAACGGCTCGGGATGGCCGAGCTCGGGGACCGGCACATCCGCGAGCTCTCGGGCGGGCAGCAGCAGCGCGTGTTCGTGGCCCGCGCCATGCTGCGCCGGCCGAGCCTGCTCCTCATGGACGAGCCCACGAGCGGGGTCGACGTGCGCACGCGCCACGACGTGATGCACCTGATCCACGAGCTGCACCACGAGGGACTTGCCGTCGTGCTGACCACCCACGACCTCAACGGGATCGCCGCCCATCTGCCGAAGCTCGTGTGCCTGAACCGCGAGGTGATCGCGACCGGGCGGCCGAAGGACGTCATCACACCCGACGTGTTGGAGCGCACCTACGGTGCCCCACTCGAAGTGCTCTCCCACGGCGGGATGCCGGTCGTGATCGAGCACTATCCCGAGGACGAGCTCGAGGAGGCCGGCACGGTCGTGTCGCTCCGGGAGGGACACCATGGACACCCTGCTTGAGCCCTTCGGATACGCTTTCTTCCGCAACGCGATCGCCGTAGCGACGCTCGCCGGCGCGCTGTGCGGCCTGATCGGCGTGTACGTCGTGCTGCGCGGGATGAGCTACATCGGCCACGGCCTGTCGCACGCGATCTTCGGCGGGGCGGTAGCGAGCTACGCGCTGTCGATCAACATCTACCTCGGTGCCGGGGCGTGGGGTCTCGCCTCGGCCGTGCTGATCCTGCTGATCGCCCGCCGGCGTTCGATCGGGGCCGACGCCGCGATCGGGGTCATCACGTCGTCGAGCTTCGCCGTCGGGATCGCGATCATCTCGGTGATCGGCTCGTACACCCGCAACTTCGAGGCCGTCCTGTTCGGCAACGTCCTGGGCGTCGCCACCTCCGACGTGGCCGTCGTCGGGGGCGTCGCCCTGTTCACGGCGGCCATCGTGTTCCTCCAATACCGCCAGCTGCTGTTCTCCACGTTCGACCCCGAGGTCGCAGAGGTCTCCGGCGTCCCCACGGCGCGCATGGACATCCTCCTCGCCGTCCTGCTCACGGCACTCATCACGGTCTGCATGAACGTGCTCGGGGTGACGCTGATCGCGGCGATGCTGGTGATCCCGCCCGTGATCGGCCGGCTGTTGACCGACAGCTTCCACCGGATGCTGTGGATCTCGGTGGGCGCGGGCACGTTCTGCGGCTTCGTCGGCGTGTACGTCTCGTACTACCTGAACTGGGCGTCCGGGCCCGCCGTGGTGCTCACGGGCTCGGGGCTGTTCGTGATCGCGTACTCGATGTCCGCGGTCCGTCGCCGGCGCCTGCCGGAGGCGGCGCTGGACGCGCACGTCTCCTAGCGGACGACTGCTCCCTCCCGCAGGCGGCTGCAGTCGGCGCACAGGCCACTGATCGCGAAATGCGTGAGGTCGGGATGGAACCCGTGGTGGTTCTCGATCAGCCGGACGAGCGCCTCGGCCTCCTCGATCGACAGGTCGTCCTCGGTCCCACAGTTCGAGCAGGTGAGGTGGACGTGCCCGGCCTCCTCGGCGCGGTGGTACTCGGCACCGCTCTCGAGGTGGGCGTGGGCGAGCACCCCGATTTCCTCCAGCAAGGCGAGCGTGCGGTAGATGGTCGAGGCGTTCACGCCCGGCATCTCGCCCTGGACCTTGCGCGCGAGGGCGGTGGGGGAGATGTGGCCTTTGGTCCGCATGATCTCGCCGACGATCGCGCGTCGCTGCGGCGTCATGCGCAACCCGCGCGCGCGCAGGACCTCGATCACGTCCGTCGTCGGGCTCGTCACCATCGGACGTGCCATCGTAGCAGTCCGTTGCAGGTGCAAGGGTCTCGCGGCAGGGCCCAGGGGTCTGCGCAAGGTTCGGGTCGGGGGCCAGGGTTCAGGTGGGAGGAGGAAGTCCCACCACGCGCGCCGCCCACGGCAGGGCGCTCCGGGTCCTGCTCGAGCTGCACCCCGCGAACGGTCGGGGCCGTCGCGATCGGCGGCCGAGCGGCCCTCGCGCAGAAGAAGGCCGCGCAGGCGGACACGAGACCGGGATCGGCGCCGGGCAGGACCTCTTCAGGAGACGGTCCGCCTTCGTTCTCCAGGGACGGGAGCCAGAAGGCGACGTCGAGCTGAGCGTTGCCGACGGCCGTGAGGTTCCAGTCGATCAAGATCGCCGAGCCGCCGGCGCGGAAGCAGACGTTGTCGCTGCGAACGTCGAAGTGCAGGAAGGCGTCGCCGGCGAACCGGGCAGCGCCGGCGGCCGAGCGGAGGGCGTCCAGGTGCGCCGACAGCCAGCGGTCGGAGCACAGGCCGAGCGCGACGAACGGACCCGGGTCGACGTGCTCGTCCCGGAGCCAGCTCGCGGTCAGGTCGTCGGTCGCCACCTTCACGAACACCGTCCGGTCATCATCGAGGGTGACGATCCATCGACGCGTCGGCGTGTGGCCGCCGCGCGTCACCGGCTGCCAGTGGACCGGCGGCGCGCAAACTCTTCAGCGCGCGGCGCACGTTCGCGGCTTCCTCGGGCGTCGGCTCCACGGTGCGGCGGAGCCTATCGCGCATCTCGAGCGGGTAGGCTCATCGCCCATGGGCGAGTTCGTGAGGGTCGAGACCGACGGCGCCGTCGCCACGATCCGGCTCGACCGACCCCCGGCGAACGCGCTCGCTCGCGCCGTTTCCGAGGAGCTGCGCGAGGCCGCGCTGGCCGTGACCGAGGACGACGGCATCCGCGCCGTGGTCGTGTGGGGCGGCGAGAAGATCTTCGCGGCAGGCGCGGACATCAAGGCGATGGTCGACTACGGGCCCGGGGAGATCGCGGCGGACGTGGGCGCGCTCGGGTCCGCGTGCCGGGCCCTGGAGGCCGTCCCGAAGATCGTGATCGCCGCCGTCAACGGCTTCGCCCTCGGTGGCGGTCTCGAGCTCGCCCTGGCATGCGACGTGCGCTTGGCCGCATCGGACGCGAGGCTCGGCCTGCCCGAGATCTCGCTCGGCATCATCCCGGGCGCCGGTGGGACCCAGCGACTCCCCCGCCTGGTCGGCCTCGCGAGAGCGCGGGAGCTGATCCTGTCGGGCCGGTGGGTGGACGCCGACGAGGGGTTCGCGATCGGGTTGGTCGACCGCGTCGTCCCGCCCGAACGCGTCCACGCGGAGGCGCTCGATGAGGCCGGCCGATACGCCGCCGGACCCACGCTCGCCTACGCGGCCGCCAAGCGTGCACTGTCGGCTGCGCTCGGCGATCTGGAGCGCGGGCTCGAGGGGGAGCGTGAGCTCTTCGTACCGCTGTTCGCCACGCGGGACCAAGAAGAGGGGATGCGCGCGTTCCTCGAGAAGCGCGAGCCCCGGTTCGAGGGGAGGTAGCCGTGCGGGTCCGCCAGGCCACGCCCGAGGACGTGCCCTCGCTCGTCGCGTTGTTCCAAGAGCTCGACCGGATGCAGGCGGACTGGCGGGTGTTCACGCCGCGTCCGGGCTTCTATGATGAGGTCGGCGCGAAGTACCGGGAGGCCCTCGGCAATCCCGACGCCGTGCTCCTGGTCGCCGAGGACGACGAGGGCGACGTCGTCGGCATGGCCTACGGGGAAGCGAGGAACCCGTCACGGTTCTCCGACGAGCGCGCCCTCGAGATCTCCGGGGTCGTGGTCAGGTCCGGGTACCGGGGCCGGGGCGTGGGCAGGGAGCTCGTCCGCGAGGCTTGCCGGTTCGCCGCCGAGCGCTCGATCGGCTGGCTCGAGCTCAAGACCTTCGCCCCGAACCGGGGCGCGATGGAGTTCTGGGAGGACCTCGGGTTCACCCCCCGGGTCGTCCAGCTGACCAGCCATACGAAGGAGCTGCTCGAGCGCCTAGAGGCGGGATAGCCTCCGCCAGGCACGTCCCGGAACGCCTCTCCACCCCCGGCCGCCCCCCGAACCGTGCCCGAGAGGGAACGAACCGACCCCGAGGATGGTTCGAATAACCGATGACCCGCGACCGGCGGGATCCGATCGAACCGAGGAGCGTCGGCGATGTCAGATCAGGCGTACCGCGGAGCCCGCGTCCGCGAGCTCCCTCGGGCCAACCACACCTTCCCATCCGGTCGTGTCTGCGCGGCCGAGGGGTGCAGCACGAAGCTCTCGATCTACAACAAGTGGCAGTTCTGCTGGCAGCACGAACCAGTGCACACGTATATCTCCCGCGGCAAGCGGCGCAGCCGCAAGGAGATGGAGGCCGCTTAGGCTGGGGAGCGTGCGTCCGGCCTAAGGTGAACGTCCGATCAAGGATCCCTTGGCACTTCCCGACACCCTTACGAGAGGCCGCTCCCCCCGAACGAGCGGACCCATATGCCCGAGGACCAGGACGGCCCTCCCGACATGCGGGAAGCCGAGTGTCCCTTCTGCGAGCGATCCGTGCTCGTCTACGAGGAGCCGCCGCGCTGCCCGCTCTGCGCCTGCCCCCTCGACGAGGTGCGGATGCACCCCTACGTGTGGCCTGACGAGGAGCCCTCGCCCTCGGAGTGACCGGCGAGCACGCGCTCGGCGATCGCCTTGGCCTCGTCGAGCCGGTCCCGGTCCACGAACAGCCGCACGCCGTGTTCCCATATCTGGCTGAGGAACCCCGGCGCCTTGTACCACCACACGATCCCCGCCGCCTCGAACTCGCCCGCCATCGTCTCGGCGTGGGCGTGCGTGTACTCACCGAGGTACACGGTGCGGACGTCGCCAGAGGACGAGCCAGAGGACGAGCCGGGAGACGAGGCGGTCACGGTACGAGCTCCGCGCGCCGCCACCCGCGGACAGAGCTCACCAGTGCGAGCTCGTCGGCCGCGCCCAGTTCCCCGATGCTGACCGGCCGTTCGGTGAGCGTGCCGTCGCGGACCAAGATCGTCCGGTAGGTGCCCGCGAGCAAGCCGCTGTCGAGCGGGGGCGTGACCCACGCGCCGCCGATCCGGGCGGCGACGTTCGCGACGGTGGATTCGGTGACCTCGCCCCGGTCGTTCACGAGGATCACGTCGTCCACGTCGGGGCGGTGTCCCCGGCGTCGCTCGTAGGGCTCGCGTCGCGTGGTCTTGTGGAACAGCCAGACGTCCGAGGGGTCGACGGCTTCGTCGTCGAGTGCGATGCGCACGACGCCGTCCAACACCCCGGGCAGGTCCCGTACGTCGGTACGCAGGGTCCCGTTGCGTTCGAGCGTGAGCCGGACCCGGACCGCGTCGAGCCGCTCCTCGACGGCCGCCTTCAGGGCGGCGACAGCCGCCTCGCGATCGAAGCGGAACCCGAAGTAGCGCGCCGAGCCGGCGATCCGCTCGAGGTGCTCGGCCACGTGGCGGAAGCCCTCGTCCACGTCGTGGCGGATCGTCTCGAACAGCTCGAACGCGGGACGGGCGGTCGTGAGCACGCGTGCCTTGGCCAGGACCTCCTCGTACTCGGCCGAGGCGGAGGAGTCGAAGGTGATCCCCCCGCCCACGCCGAATTCGGCCGTCCGCGTCTGCCCGTCCAGCACGACGGTGCGGATCGCCACGTTGAAGTTAGCGCGCGGCTCTCCGGAGCCCGGTGGGGCGAGGTAGCCGATCGCGCCGCAATACACGCCGCGGGCCGCGTCCTCGAGGTCGGCGACGATGCGCATCGTCCGGATCTTCGGGGCGCCGGTCACCGAGCCGCTCGGGAACAGCGCGCGGAACACGTCGAGGACCGAGGTCCCCGGCCGAAGCTCGCCCGCCACCGTCGAGGTGAGCTGCCAGACGGTCTCGTAGCGCTCGGGCTCGAGCATGTGCTCCACGCCGACGGACCCGGGACGGCAGACGCGGCCGAGGTCATTGCGCAGCAGGTCCACGATCATGGCGTTCTCCGCGCGATCCTTGGCCGAGGCGACGAGCCGCGCCGCGGCTTCCTCGTCCTCGGCGGGCCAGCGGCCGCGAGGCGCCGTCCCTTTCATCGGGCGCGTCGTGACGCGGTCGCCCTCCAGGCGGAAGAACAGCTCCGGGGAGGCCGAGAGCACGCGGTGGCGCCCGAGATCGAGGAACGCGGCGAACCCACCCCGCTGCGCGAGGCAGAGGTCGCGATAGAAGCCGCGCTCCTCGCCGGCGATCACCGCCCGCAGGCGGATCGTGTGGTTCACCTGATAGGTGTGGCCGGCCGCGATCAACTCGCGGATCCGCTCGATTGCTGCGTCGTAGCTCGCGCGATCGACCGAGGGCCGCCACGGCGACTCGGCCGGGGCGTCCGGTGAGGCGGCCGGCGGTTCCGGCGGCGGGGCCGGCTCCATCCGCTCGAACAGTGCGAACCAGGCGAGCGGCATCGCGGCGAACGGATCGTCCGGCGCCCGGACGCGGACCGAGAGCTCGGGGTCCAGGCCGGGGGCCGCTTCGTAGGCGACGAAGCCACCGGCCCACAGGCCGCGCTCGGCCGCAGACTCGGTTGCTTCGATCACACCCGGGACCTCTGAGGGGCGGCGCGCCTCGAGGACGCCGACCGGCTCCACGAGTCGGAACGAACGCTCGGCGCCGAACGTGAGGTCGTCGAAGCGCGCCTCCAGCATGGCGGTCAGCTCCTGCGGGACTCGATCTCCGCGATCAGCTCGGGGATCACCGTCAGGGCGTCGCCGACGATCCCCAGATCGGCCAGGCGGAAGATCGGCGCGTCGGGATCCTTGTTGATGGCGACGATCCGCTTCGAGCCCTTCATCCCGACGACGTGCTGCGTGGCGCCGCTGATCCCGACGGCGATGTAGACCTCGGGCTTCACGGTCTTGCCCGTCTGGCCCACCTGGTAGCTGTACGGGACCCAACCGGCATCGACCACCGCGCGGCTCGCGCCGACGGCGGCGTCGCCGATGGCGCCCGCGAGCTGGTCGAGCAGCGAGAAGTTCGCGGGATCCTGGAGGCCCCGGCCCCCGGCGATCACGACCTTCGCCTCGTCCAGGCGCGGGCCGGAGGCGGCCTCCTCGTGGCGCTCCAACCGGCGTGCGGTCCGCAGCTCGTCCGGGATGTCCACCTCGACCGTGACGACCTCGGGCGTGCCGCCGGATGGCTCGGCCGCGAACGAGCGCGGTCGAACGAGGACCAGCCGCGGGGTGGGCCCCTCGAGCGTCACCTCGACGACGCGGGACCCGCCGAAGATCTGGGTCTGCGCCCGCTCCGGCGCGAGCACGTCGGTGGCGTTGCCCATGAGTGTGCAGCCCAGCTTGGCCTGGAGGCGCCCGGCGACGTCGCGGGCGTCGTAGCTGCTGGAGAACAGGATCACGTCGGGCCCGTGGGCCTCGGCCAGCTCGGCCAGCGCGTGGGCGGCCGGCCGGGCCATCGACTCGGCATAGACGGTGTCGTCGCTCAGGTAGACGGTCGAGGCGCCGTGCGTCCCGAGGATCGGTGCGGCCTCGGTCGCACCCGGCCCGAGCGCGACCGCGGCGACGTCCTCGCCGAGCGCCCGCGCCTTCGTCAGCAGCTCCAGCGCGGAGGCGCTCGGGCCTTCGGGTGTGACCTCCGCGTAGACCCAGACCGCCGTCACGTCAGATCGCCTTCGCCTCGGCGAGCAGGTCGACGACCTTGGCGGCAGCGTCCTCGCCGGCGGGGAGGACGACCCCCGCGGCCTTCTCCGGGGCGTCCGACACCGTCGTGACGCGCTGGGTTGGCGCGACGTCCTCGGCCGACAGCCCGAGGTCCGCGAGCGCGAGCTGCTCGAGCGGCTTGGACTTGGCGGCCATGATGCCCTTGAGCGTCGGGTAGCGGGGCTCCGCCGCGCTCCCTGTCACCGTCACGAGCGCGGGGAGCGGAGCTTCGACGACCTCGTAGCCCCCCTCGGTCTGGCGCTCGATGCGGACCGAGCCGCCGTCGACCGACACCGATCGCGCGAACGTGGCGCTCGGCAGGTCGAGGAGTTCGGCGACCGCCATCGGCAGCGTGCCCGTGTAGCCGTCGGTCGACTCGACGCCCGCCAGGACCAGGTCGAAGGCGGAGCGCTGGAGGGCGGCCGCTAGCACCTTCGCGGTCGCCAGGGCGTCCGCGCCGCGGAGCGCCGGATCGGTCACGAGCACGCCCGCGTGCGCGCCCATCGAGAAGCCCTTGCGGACGCCGGAGGCGGCGACCTCGGGTCCCATCGAGACGAGCGTGACCTCGCCCTCGTGCACCTCGACGAGCCGGAGTGCGGCCTCGACCGCGTACTCGTCGCCCGGATCGAGCGCCCCCTCGACGCCCTCGCGGACGAGCAGGAAGTCCTCGCCGAGCGTGGGGGTTCCCTGAGGCTCGGGCACGTACTTCACGAGGACCGCGATCTGCATACGGATGCCTTCCGCTCGGCCGGTCGGCAGGCAGGATACCCGTCGCGCGTGCTCCGCCTGGGGGTAGCCTTGCGCCCGGAGGTGGTTGAGCACGTTGCTCTGCGAAGCATGCGGGACGGAGAACGAGAGCGGCCGCAAGTTCTGCGGCGAGTGCGGCGCGTCCTTGGCCCTCACCTGCCCGAGCTGTGGAGCGCCCAACCCGCCGACCGTGAAGTTCTGCGGCGAGTGCGGGACCCCCCTCGTGGCGAGCTCGACGACGCCGAGCCAGACCGTAACCCCCACGGTTGTCGAGACGCCTGTGGCCGAGCGGCGCTTGGTGTCCGTACTGTTCGCCGACCTGGTCGGGTTCACCGCGCTCTCGGAGGCCCGAGACTCCGAGGAGGTACGCGAGCTCCTCTCGAAGTACTTCGAGACCTGCAAGACGGTCATCACCCGCTACGGCGGGACCGTCGAGAAGTTCATCGGCGACGCCGTGATGGCGGTGTGGGGCGCCCCTGTCGCGACCGAAGACGACGCGGAACGCGCCGTCCGCGCCGCGCTCGAGCTGACGACCGCCGTCGCCGCGATGGGCGAGGAAGCCAAGGCACCGGAGCTCAGCGCTCGCGCGGGCGTCTTGACCGGCGAGGCCGCGGTCAACATCGGCGCCGTCGGTGAGGGGATGGTCGCCGGCGACCTGGTGAACACAGCGTCGAGGATCCAGTCCGCCGCCGAGCCGGGAGCGATCTTCGTCGGAGAGTCGACGAAGCGTGCGACCGATGCCACGATCGTGTTCGAGCCCGCCGGCGAATTCGAGCTGAAGGGCAAGATCGGGCTCACGCCGCTGTGGCGCGCGGTGAGGGTGATCGCCGGTGCCCGCGGGACCCTGAAGTCCGCCGGCCTGGAACCGCCGTTCGTCGGCCGGGATCGCGAGCTCCGGGTGATCAAGGAGCTGTTCCATTCCTCGGCGGACGAGGGCAAGGCGCACCTGGTCTCGGTGACCGGGATCGCGGGGATCGGCAAGTCTCGCTTGTCCTGGGAGTTCTACAAGTACTTCGACGGCCTGCAACTGGTGAACCTGTACCACCGGGGTCGTTGCATCTCCTACGGCGAGGGCGTCGCGTACTGGGCGCTGTCGGAGATGGTGAAGATGCGGTGCCGCATCGCGGAGGAGGAGGAACCGGCCTCGGCGACCGGCAAGCTGCGCTCCACGCTCGAGGCCTTCGTCCCTGACCCCGAGGAGCGGGCGTGGATCGAGCCGCGGCTCGCCCACCTGCTCGGGTTGGAGGAGCGGGCCGCCGCCGACAAGGAGGACCTGTTCTCCGCGTGGCGCCTGTTCGTCGAGCGGATGGCAGAGCAGAACCCTGTCGTGATGATCTTCGAGGACCTGCAATGGGCCGACGCCGCGCTGCTCGACTTCATCGAGTACCTGCTCGAATGGTCTCGGAACCACCCGATCTTCGTCCTGACCCTCGGGCGCCCCGAGCTCTCCGAGCGCAGGCCGAACTGGGGTGCCGGCAAGAGGAACTTCACACCCATCTACCTCGAGCCGTTGTCCGAGGAGGCGATGCGCGAGCTGCTCTCAGGGCTGGTTCCCGGGTTGCCGGACGATGTCAGCGCACAGATCCTCGAGCGGGCACAAGGCGTGCCGCTGTACGCCGTCGAAACGGTACGGATGCTGCTGGACCGGGGGCTGCTGCGGCAGGAAGGGAACGCCTACCGCCCGACCGGGCCGATAGAGAAGCTGGAGGTCCCCGAGACGCTCCATGCGCTGATCGCAGCGAGACTCGACGGGCTCACGCCTGAGGAGCGTCGAGTGGTTCAGGACGGAGCGGTCCTAGGGAAAACGTTCTTCAAGGAAGGGCTTGCGCGCGTTTCAGGATCACCGGAGCCCAGGGTCGAGGAGATCTTGTCCTCGCTCGTGCGCAAGGAAGTCCTTTCGGTCCAGGCCGATCCGCGCTCGCCTGAGCGGGGTCAGTACGGGTTCCTGCAGGACCTGTTGAAGACCGTCGCCTACGAGACCCTGTCCAAGCACGACCGCAAGGCCAAGCACCTGGCTGCCGCGGCGTTCATCCAGTCGACGTGGGCCACGGATGAAGACGAGATCGTCGAGGTGCTCGCCTCCCACTACCTGCGCGCATACGAGGCCGTCCCCGAGGCGGATGATGCGGCGGAGTACAAGGCCAGGGCCAGGGACATGCTTGGCAAGGCCGGCGAGCGGGCCGCCTCGCTGGCAGCGGGTGTGGAGGCGCTGCGGTACTTCGAGCAGGCGATCGATCTCACCGACGAGCCACTGCGGCTCGCCGAACTCCACGTGCAAGCCGGGTGGGCCGCCTGGCTAACGGTGCGTTCGGAGGAAGCCACCTCGCATCTCGAGCGCGCGATGGCGCTGTTCGAGGAGGCGGGCGACACGAAGCGGGCGGCGGTCGCGTCCAGCCGCCTCGCAGAAGTCGACTGGACGGTGGGACGGGTCGGGCCCGCGACCGAGCGGCTCGAGAACGCATTCGCGGTGCTGTCGGGCGGTGAGCAGGACGAGAGCCTCGCGATCGTCGCGGCGCAGCTCGGGCGATTCCTGGTCCTGGCCGGCAGCACCGACCGGGCGGCGGCGCCGCTCGAGCTGGCTCTCGAGCTCGCCGAAAACCTCGAGCTACCCGAGGTCCTAGCCCAGGCGCTCAACAGCAAGGCGTTGCTCCTGTTCCCGCAGAACCGGATCCAGGAGGCCCGTGTCCTGCTCGAAGCCGCCCTGCAGATCGCCCTCGACCACTCGCTTACGTCAGCCGCCCTGCGCGCATACAACAACCTCCTCGTGGCCACCGACATCCAAGACCGAACGGCGACGACGCTGGAGCTGATCCAACAGGCACTGGATCTGGCGAAGAAGGTCGGTCACCGCGGATGGGAGGTGCAGTTCCTGTTCGGCGTCGCGGACACGAAACGTATCCTGGGGCACTGGGACGAGGCGGTGGAGCTGTTCGACGACGTGGGGAGCCGCGAGGGCCTCCCGGAGTGGGTCGCGATGCAGGTCCTCGCACTCGCTGAGCTTCGATCATCCCGGGGTGAGCGGGAAGCGGCGGAAGCGCTCCTGCACGGGTGGGACGGGCTGGAAGACTCCGATGACCCACAGCGCCGCGCCGCGTACTTCATGACCCGTGCCAGGTTGGCGCTCGCGAAGGGGGAGCACTCGGCGGCGCTCGAAGATGCCCAACGGGTCCTCGCCGTGCGGGAGGAGCTCGGCATCACCAACTTCACGGTGAAGGAGGCATTCGGCCAGGCCCTCGAGGCGAGCATCGCGCTCGGGGATCGTGAAGGGGCCGAGGCGGTCATGGAACTGCTGCAAGGGCTCCGGCCGGGCGAGCGGACCCCGTACCTTCGAGCCATCACGTCCCGTTTCGGGGCGCACTTGGCGGTGATGCGAGGCGAGGACGGGGTGCCCGGATTGGCCGCCGCAGCCGAGATCTTCCGGGATCTGGGGTGGAGATTCCACCTCGCGGTCGTACTCCTGGAGAGCGCCGAGCGACTCGTCGCCAGGGGTGATACGGACGAGGGGGTCGGGCCACTCGAGGAGGCGCGCGCGATCTTCGACGACCTCGGCGCCGGGCCGTTGCTGGAGCGGCTCGAGCGCGTTGCGGTCTCGGTCCCCGCTCGGCGCGCGGAGGCGGCATCGTGATCTGCGGTTCCTGCGGCGCCGAGAACCGGGCGGGCCGGAAGTTCTGTGCGGAGTGCGGTGCTGTGCTCGCGGTCGAATGTCCCGCTTGCGGAGCGTCGAACGAACCGGGGGAGAAGTTCTGCGGCGAATGCGGGACGGCCCTCGACGGTGCGGCCCCCACCACCTCCTCCGCACGGGAGCCGCAGGCCGACAGGCAGGCGGCCGCGACCGCCGAGCGCCGGCTCGTTTCGGTCCTGTTCGCCGACCTCGTCGGGTTCACGACGATCTCGGAGTCCAAGGACTCGGAGGACGTCCAGGAGCTCCTCTCGCAGTACTTCGACACGTGCCGGCGGATCATCGGCCGGTTCGGCGGGACGGTGGAGAAGTTCATCGGGGACGCGGTCATGGCGGTGTGGGGGACACCCGTCGCGACGGAGGACGATGCCGAACGGGCGGTGCGCGCGGCGCTCGACCTCACCGCCGCCGTCTCCGCGCTCGGCGACGAGGTCGGCGCGCCGGAGCTCCGAGCGCGGGCCGGCGTGTCGACCGGCGAGGCGGCCGTCACGCTCGGCGCCGAGGGTCAGGGGATGGTCGCGGGGGACCTCGTGAACACCGCCGCGCGGATCCAGTCGGTCGCCAAGCCCGGCACCGTGTTCGTCGGCGACGCGACACGCCGGACGACCGAGTCCGCTTTCGTCTATGAGGACGCGGGGACCTTCGAGCTGAAGGGGAAGACCGGCCTCGTTCCGCTGTGGCAAGCGACCCGCGTCATCGCCGGCGTCAGGGGCTCGCTGAAGTCGGTCGGCCTCGAGGCGCCGTTCGTCGGTCGCGACCGCGAGCTGCGGATGGTGAAGGATCTGTTCCACGCCTCGTCCGATGAGCGCAAGGCTCATCTCGTGTCGGCGCTCGGCGTCGCCGGCATCGGCAAGTCCCGGCTCGCGTGGGAGTTCTACAAGTACTTCGACGGTCTCGCGCAGGACACGTACTGGCATCGAGGCCGCTGCCTCGCCTACGGGGACGGCGTGACCTACTGGGCCCTTGCAGAGATGGTGAAGATGCGGTGCCGGATCGCCGAGGAGGAGGAACCTCGGTCGGCGAGAGCCAAGCTCCGGACGACGCTCGAGGAGCACCTGCCGGATGAGGAGGACCGCCGATGGGTCGAGCCGCGGCTCGCTCATCTGCTCGGGCTCGAGGAGCGAAGCGCCGCCGACAAGGACGATCTGTTCGCTGCCTGGCGGCTGTTCTTCGAACGCCTCACGGACACGTTCCCCGTGGTGATGGTGTTCGAGGACATGCAGTGGGCCGACACCTCGCTGCTCGACTTCATCGAGTACCTCCTCGAGTGGTCGAGGAACTCCCCGTTCTTCGTGATGACGCTGGCGAGGCCGGAACTGACGGAGCGGCGGCCGACCTGGGGCGCCGGGAAGCGCAACTTCACGTCGTTGGTGCTCGAGCCGCTCTCCGACCCCGAGATGCACGATCTCCTCGCCGGGCTCGTCACGGGGATGCCGTCGGAGACCGACGAGCAGATCCTCCAGCGCGCCGCCGGCGTGCCGCTGTACGCGGTCGAGACCGTCCGGATGCTGCTCGACCGCGGTCTCCTCGTCCAGGAGGGCACGACGTACCGGCCGACCGGTCCCATCGAGACGCTCGAGGTGCCCGAGACGCTGCACGCCCTGATCGCCGCCCGTCTCGACGGCCTGGGCACCGACGAGCGCCGTCTGGTGCAGGACGCCTCGGTGCTCGGCAAGACGTTCTTCAAGGCGGGGCTCGCGGCCGTAGCCGGTACGCCGGAGGCCGCGATCGAGACGGTGCTCGCCGGGCTCGTCCGCAAGGAGGTCTTCTCGGTCCAGGCCGATCCGCGCTCCCCCGAGCGAGGGCAGTACGGGTTCCTCCAGGACCTGCTGAAATCGGTCGCGTACGACACCCTCGCGAAGCGGGACCGCAAGGCGAAGCACCTCGCGGCGGCGGCGTTCATCGAGCGCACGTGGGAGGAGGACGACGACGAGGTCGTCGAGGTCCTCGCGTCCCACTACCTGCGGGCGCATCTCGCCGCGCCGGAGGATCCCGACGCGGACCAGATCCGCCGACGCGCGCGGGACCTGCTGGCCCGGGCCGGGGAGCGGGCGCAGTCGCTCGCCGCGAGCGCCGAGGCGCGACGGTACTTCGAGCGGGCGGCGGAGCTCACGCAGGGTTCCCTGCGGAAGGCGGAGCTGCTCGAGCGCGCGGGCCGGATGGCGACCCGGGAGGGGCAGTTCCAGGTGGCCGAGGAGCACCTCGGCCGGGCGATCGAGGTGTTCGACTCGATCGGGGAACCCCGGCGGGCCGCGCGCGCCGCCGCGCAGCTCGCCCACGAGATCTGGATGGCCATGGGCCGCGTCGAGGAGGCCGTCGCTCGCGTAGAAGAGAGCTATCTCCTGCTCGCCGACGGCGAGCAGGACGAGGACCTGGCGGACATCGCAGCGCGCGTGGGCCGGATGCATTTCTTCGCCGGCGACCTGGAGAAGGCGGCGGAGCGTACGGAGACGGCGCTCGCGATCGGCGAGGCGTTGCGCCTGCCGGACGTCCTGGCGCGCGCGTTGGATACGAAGGGGATCGTCGCGCTCGCGAAGCGGCGGCCGGAGGAGGCCGAGGCGTTCCAACGGCACGCGGTGAAGGTGGCGCTCGAGCACGACCTCACCGATCGCGCGATGAGCGCCTCGTACAACCTCGCCGAGGTGCTCGGGCAGCGCGATCGGTACGACGAGGCGCGCGCCGTGTACACGGACGTGCTCGCCATGACGCGACGCGTCGGCGATCGCCCGGCCGAGTGGGCGGTGCTCAGTGAGCTCGCCTACCTCGCGACGGTCACGGGACGGTGGGATGAGGCGATGACGCTCGCGGCCGAGATCCCCCTCGACGACCCGGGTGGGATCGAAGGAGCCCTCGTCCTCCCCATCGCGCTCGGGCCGGTGCGCGTCGCGCGCGGGAAGGGCGCCGAGGCACGTTCTTTCCTCGACCGGTTCGCGGCCCTCCGCTCCTCGGGCGACGTCCAGGTGCGTGCGATCCTCGCGGCGGCGGAGAGCCTGGTCCTGCGCGTCGAGGAACGGTACCCGGAGGCGGTCGGCGCCGCTCGCGACGCCCTCGAGGTGAACCCGGGTGGCCCGATGACGCAGACCGTGAAGATCGCCGTCGTCGAAGGCGTCGAGGCGGCGCTCGCTGAGGGCGACCTCGCGACGGCCGAGCGGCTCCTCGGCGACCTCGAAGCGATGCAGCCGGGCGAGGTCGCCCCGTTCCTGCGAGCCCAGGCGGAGCGGCTCCGTGCACGCCTCGGGACCCTCGCCGTCGACGAGACGGGAGCGGATCGCAGGTTCGGAGCCGCGGCGAGTGACTTCCGAGAGCTCGGTGTGCCGTTCTGGCTGGCGGTGACGTTGCTCGAGCACGGGGAATGGTTCGCAGAGCGGGGACGGGACGGAGAGGCGGAGCCGCTCCTCGCCGAGGCAGCGGAGATCTTCGAGGCTCTCGAGGCGACACCCTGGGTCGACCGGGTTCGGGGTGCACGGACGGGGCAGCAGGTGGAGGGCGCGACGGCGTGAACTGCCCGAACTGCGGAAGCGAGAATCGCGAGGGACGCAGGTTCTGCGCCGAGTGCGGCGGTCAGCTCTCCAGCGCCTGTCCGACCTGCGGCGCGGCGAACGAGCCGGGGGAGAAGTTCTGCGGCGATTGCGGAGCGCCCCTCGCCGGCGCCGCGCCGGCCGCGGCCTCCGCGCAGGAGCCGCGAGCCGGTCGGCAAACGGGTGCCACCGCCGAGCGCCGCCTCGTCTCGGTGTTGTTCGCCGACCTCGTGGGCTTCACCACGCTCTCGGAGACCAGGGACTCGGAGGAGGTCCGCGACCTTCTGTCCCGGTACTTCGACACCTGCCGGACGCTGATCGAGCGGTACGGCGGCACCGTCGAGAAGTTCATCGGCGACGCCGTGATGGCGGTGTGGGGAACCCCCGTCGCCACGGAGCACGATGCCGAACGCGCCGTTCGCGCCGCGCTCGACCTGACCGCGGCGGTCGCGACGCTGGGTGAGGAGGTCGGCGCGCCCGATCTCGCCGCCCGCGCCGGAGTGTTGAGCGGCGAGGCGGCGGTGAATCTCGGCGCCGAGGGGCAGGGGATGGTCGCGGGCGACCTCGTGAACACGGCGTCGCGGATCCAGTCGGCGGCCACGCCGGGCGCGGTCCTGGTCGGCGAGGCCACGAAGCGTGCGAGCGAGGAGACCATCGTCTACGAGGATGCCGGGACGTTCGAGCTGAAGGGCAAGGCCGAGGCGGTCCCGCTGTTCCGCGCGCTCCGGGTCGTGGCCGGCGCCGCGGGCACGATGCGTTCGGCTGGGCTCGAGGCCCCGTTCGTCGGGCGAGACCGAGAGCTGCGGATGATCAAGGATCTGTTCCACGCCTCATCCGAGGAACGCCGGTCCCACCTGGTGACGGTCCTCGGCGTCGCCGGGACCGGGAAGTCCCGGATGGTGTGGGAGTTCTTCAAGTACATCGACGGGCTGGCGGACACCGTTCGATGGCATCGTGGGCGGTGCCTACCGTATGGAGAAGGCGTTACGTACTGGGCCCTCGCCGAGATGCTACGGACACGCGCCGGCATCCTCGAGGGCGAGGCGCCGGGCCCGGCCCTGGCCAAGCTCCACCAGGCGCTGGAGGAGAGCGTTCCCGACCCGGAGGAGCGGGCCTGGATCGAGCCACGCGTCGCGCACCTCCTGGGCCTGGAGGATCGTCTTTCGTCTCGCGACCGGGAGGACCTGTTCGCGGCCTGGCGGCTCCTCTACGAGCGCCTGTCCGAGGAGATGCCCACCGTCATGGTGTTCGAGGACCTGCAGTGGGCGGACCCGTCGCTGCTGGACTTCGTCGAGTACCTGATGGAGTGGTCGCGGGAGCACCGACTGTTCGTGATCGCGATCGCGCGCCCCGAGCTGATGGACCGGCGCCCCACGTGGGGGACGTCGTCGCGCAACGCGACCTCGCTCCGGCTCGAGCCGCTGGCAGACGACTCGATGCGGTCGCTCCTGGACGGCCTCGCGCCCGGCCTGCCCGACGAGCTCCGCGCGACGATCCTGCAGCGCGCCGAAGGTGTGCCGCTGTACGCCGTTGAGACGGTCCGGATGCTGATCGACCGTGGCGTCCTCTCCCTGGAGGGCAGCGCCTACCGGATCAGCGGGCCTGTCGAAGCCCTCGACGTCCCCGAGACGCTCCACGCGCTCATCGCGGCACGTCTGGACGGCCTCACTCCGGACGAACGCCGGGTCGTGCAGGACGGCTCGGTGCTCGGCAAGACCTTCACGACCGCCGGCCTCGCGCTTCTCACCGGCATGTCCGAGGAGCAGTTGGCCCCCGTCCTGTCCTCGCTCGTGCGCAAGGAGGTCTTCCTCCTCCAGGCCGACCCCCGCTCGCCCGAGCGCGGGCAGTACGGCTTCCTGCAGGACCTCGTCAAGTTCGTCGCGTACGAGACCCTGTCGAAGAAGGAGCGCAAGGCCAAACACCTCGTCGCGGCGCACAACGCCGAGACGAGTCCGGACGCGGAGGAGCTCGCGGAGGTGGTAGCCGCACACTACGTCGAGGCGTACCGGGCCGCCCCCGACGCTCCGGACGCTCCCGAGATCAAGGCGTCCGCGCTCGTGTCGCTCGAGCGTGCGGGGGTGCGCGCCGCCTCGCTCTCCGCCACGTTCGAGGCGCAACGGCTCTTCGACCACGCCGCCGAGCTCGCCGACGACGACCGGGAGCGGGCGGGGCTCCTCGAGCGAGCGGGTCGCATGGCGCACTACGGGGCGCGATACGTCGAGGCGGCCGAGCGGCTCGTGGAGGCCGCGACGCTCTACGAGCGCATCGGGGAGCCTCGACGGCAGGCCGCGGTCTCGGCCGCACTCGCCGAGACCGAGTGGTACGGGATGGCAAAGATCGAGGAGCCGCTGCGCCGGATGGAGGCGGCGTACGAGGTCCTCGCCGGGGGCGAGCCCGACGAGGACCTGGCCGCGCTCGCGGGTGAGATCGCGCGATTCCGGTACTTCGCCGGCCACGTCGAGGAAGCCCTGCCGTGGATCGAACGGGCACTGGACATCGCCGAGTCGCTCTGGCTCCCGGAGGTCCTGTCCAACGTCCTGAACACGAAAGGCTTGGCCCGTCGGTCTACCCACCCCGAGGAGTCGCTCGCGCTGATCGAACGCGCTGTCGTCCTCGCCGAGGAGAACGGGTCCGCGAACGCACTCATCCGGGCGGTCAACAACCTCGGCGTCTTCCTGGCCGAGGTTGATCGTATCGAGGAGGCCATCGAGGCCTTCGCCCGCCAGGGCGAGATCGCTCATCGTCTCGGCGTCGAGCAGGCGGGCCTCGTTTCCCGGGTCTCGGAACTCTCGTGCCGAGTGGATCTCGGACAATGGGACGAGGCGCTCGAGATCGCTGAAGGCCTGTGGCCTGAGCAAGAGCGGGCTCCGCGCGACGTCTCCGAGCTCCTCAAGCTCGTGCTGGTCCATCGCGCGCGAGGCGACGTCGAGCGCGGCCGCGTGATCACGGATGCGTTCGCCCCGTTCAGCGCCTCCGAGGAGTCGCAGATGCGCGCCGGCTACAACGCGACGAACGCGTGTCAGCTGCTGGCGGAGGGGCGGGCCGAGGAGGCGCTCGCTGCCGCAGAGATCGCGCTCGCCGACGCGGTCATCGTCGGCATCAACGCCGAGTCGACGAAATGGGCCTACACCTTCGGGATGGATGCCGCGGCGAGCCTCGGCGACCGGGGCCGCCTCGAGGCGATGATCGCGGCGGTCGAGTCGATCCCAAGGGGCCTCCGCTCGCCGTCCCTCGGCGCCCACGCTACCCGCTACCGCGCGCATCTCGCGGCGATCTCAGGCGAAGGGGATCCCACGACATCGTGGAAGGCTGCGGCCGGGGCGTTCCGGGAGATCGGCGCGACCTTCTGGGTCGCGGTGACGATGGTCGAACATGGTGAGTGGCTCGCGAGCCAAGGACGTGCAGACGCCGCCTCCGCGAACCTGGAGGAGGCGAGGGCGATCTTCGAGCGCCTGAAGGCGATCCCATGGCTCGAGCGGATCGAGCAAGTGCCGATCCCCGTTGCCACCACCGGAGCGGAGGCTCGGACGTAGCCGAGAAGGTTCTCAACATCGTCGGCACGCTCGCGCCGGGCCCGCACAGGATCTTCGAGCGCCTCCGGGCGACCCCCTGGCCCCAAGCGCCTCGACGCCGCGGCCGGCCAACGCTCGACGGTCGGCCGGCCTCGCCGTCGTAGCATCTGTCAGATGTCCACGAAGGGATCCGTGCTCGTCGCGATGTCCGGCGGTGTCGACTCATCGGTCGCCGCATGCCTGCTCGTCGAGCAGGGGTACGAGGTCGTCGGGTCCCACATGTCGCTCGTGCACCTCGACGGGGTCGAGCACGGGTGCTGCGGCCCAGCCGCGCGATCCGACGCCGAGGCCGTGGCGCGGATCGCGGGGTTCGACTTCGAGATCTGCGACCTCACCGACGAGTTCGACCGCACCGTGATCGCGGACTTCGTCGCCGAGCACGAGGCGGGGCGGACGCCCAACCCGTGCGCCCGCTGCAACGGCGAGATCAAGTTCGGTGCCTTCCTGCGCCGGGCCGACGAGCTCGGGATCGACTCGGTCGCCACGGGCCACTACGTGCGGAGCTCTCGCACCGGGGACGGGGAGTGGCACCTCCTCCGCGGCGTCGACCGATCGAAGGACCAGTCGTACATGCTCCACATGCTCGGGCAGCAGGAGCTGGCCCGCTCCGTGTTCCCCGTCGGCGGCATGGCGAAGGCCGAGACCCGCCGGCTCGCGGAGCGGTTCGGGCTGCCGGTCGCCGCGAAACCCGACTCGCAGGACCTGTGCTTCGCTCCGAGCGGCGACGCCGGTGCCTTCCTGGCCTCGACCGCGCCCCAGCTCCTCCGCGAGGGCGACGTCGTCGACCGCGACGGCCGGGTGCTCGCGCGCCACGGGGGCGCCGCGACCTTCACGGTCGGCCAGCGCCGCGGTCTCGGCGTCTCCGGACCAGATCCGAGCTACGTCCTCGAGCTGGACGCGGGGGCGAACCGCGTCGTGGTCGGGCCCGGCGAGCTGCTGGCTCGGAAGCGCGTCGTCGCCGACCGCGTGTCGTGGGTCTCCGGTCGGGCCCCCACGGGTCCGTTCGAGGCGGAGGTCCTGCTCCGATACCGCGGGAACGACGTCGCCGCCGTGATCGAGGCCCGCGGCGACCGGCTCCACGTCGAGCTCCGTGAGCCGCAGCGCGGCGTCGCGCCGGGACAGAGCCTGGTGGTCTACGACGGGGACGAGCTCCTGGGCGGCGCACGGATCGTCGCGTCCGAGAGGTAGGGACGGCCGGCCTGCACCGGGGCGTCGGCCGGCCTCGATATCATCGGCCGGTGGAGGTTCCCCCGGCATGAAGCTGTTGAAGCGCAAGCTCCGCAGCTTCGACATCCAGGTGCAGGACATGACCCTGCACATCCAGGCCGGAACGGACTTCAACGAGGAGTCGCGCGCCGCGGCCCTCTCGTTCTGGGAGCAACTGCACGCCTACACGCTCCGCAACCCCGAGGTCCGCACCAGCAAGCGGCCGATCGACGTTCCGGCCGAGGCTCCCGAGGTCGTCCGCGAGATGGTGACAGCCGGTCGCCGCGCCGGCGTGGGGCCGATGTTCTCGTTCCGCGGCGCGGTCACCGACCACGTCGGGCGGTTCCTCGCCCGCGAGCTCGACGAGGTCACCGTCAACTGCGAGGGCGACTACTTCATCGTGGCGCGCAAACGCCAGAAGCTCACGGTGCCGCGTTCCGGCGGCCGAGGACCGATCGCGGTGGTCGTCCCCGCCAGCAAGACGGGGATCGGCGTGTCGATGCTCGCCGGTCGGGGCGGCGCCGCGCTCGAGGGGCTCGCCGTCCTCGCCGAGTCCTGCATGCTCGCCGACGCCGCCGCCGCCGGCGTGCAGGCGATCTTCCCGAAGGACCACGGCTTCGCCTCCGCGCTCTCGTACCTGAAGCAGGTGCGGGGTGTGCTGGGCGGCGTCCTGGTCTCGGGCGAGCGGATCGGCGTATCCGGTTCCGTGGAGATCGCCGCGTGAGCCCGGCTCGGAAGAAGACCGTCGCCACGGCCCGCGCCTCGAAGGAGGAGCGCGAGCTCGCGCGCGCCAAGCTCCGCGTCGAGGAGCTCCGCGAGCTCCTGAACTTCCACTCGTACCGCTACCACGTGCTCGACGACCCGGAGGTCTCCGACGCCGAGTACGACGAGCTGATGCGGGAGCTCAGCGCGCTCGAGGAGGACTTCCCGGAGCTCGTCACGCCCGACAGCCCCACGCAGCGGGTGGGCGCCACACCGGCGGACCTGTTCGCGCCCGTGCCGCACCGCTCGCCGATGCTCTCGCTCGACAACGCGTTCACGTCCGAGGAGCTCCAGGCGTGGGCGGCGCGCGTGGAGCGCGGGGTCGGCACCGGCGCTCGTTTCTCGTGCGAGCTGAAGATCGACGGGGTCGCGGTCGCGCTCACGTACGAGGCGGGCGTGCTGACGAAGGGCGCGACGAGGGGAGACGGGTACGTCGGCGAGGACATCACCGCGAACGTCCGGACGGTACGGAGCGTGCCGCAGCGCCTTCGGATCAAGGACCCGCCCGCCTACCTCGAGGTCCGCGGCGAGGTCTACCTGCCGGTGAAGGCGTTCGAGAAGCTCAACGACGACCTGCTGAACGCCGGGCAGCGCGTGTTCGCGAACCCGCGGAACGGCGCCGCCGGTTCGCTGCGACAGAAGGACCCGAAGGTCACGGCGTCCCGGCCGCTCTCCCTGTGGGTGCACTCGTTCGGGTTCGCCGACGGCGTCCGGTTCGAATCGCACTCGGGGTTCCTCGCCTGGTGCCGGGACGCGGCCCTGCCCGTCGCCCCCACCGGAGAGGTCGTGGAGGACCTCGACGGCGTGATCGGCTACGTGGAGCGGTGGGAGCGCGACCGGCACACCGTCGACTGGGAGATCGACGGTGCGGTGATCAAGGTCGACCAGATCGCGCTCCAGGAGGAGCTCGGGGCCACGAGCCACGCCCCGCGGTGGGCCATCGCGTACAAGTTCCCGCCCGAGGAGCGCACGACGCTCCTGCGCTCGATCGACGTGCATACCGGGCGCACCGGCGTCGTCACGCCGTTCGCGTTCCTCGAGCCCGTCCAGGTCGGCGGCGTCACGATCACGACGGCGACGCTGCACAACGAGGACGAGGTGCGGCGCAAGGACGTCCGGGTGGGCGACACGGTGATCGTCCGCCGGGCCGGCGACGTGATCCCCGAGGTCGTCGGTCCCGTCCTGCCCAAGCGCAAGAAGGGCGCGCGCCGATGGAAGTTCCCCACGCACTGCAACTCGTGCGGGACGGCGCTGGTGCGCAAGGAGGGCGAGGCGTACTGGCGATGTCCGAACAAGCGCGGCTGCCCCTCGCAGAACGTCGAATGGCTGGCCGCGTTCGCGAGCCGCGGCGCGATGGACATCGAGGGGCTCGGCTACAAGACCGGGTGGCTGCTGCTTGACCTCGGCTGGGTGAAGGATCCGGGCGACGTCTACTCGCTCACGGCGGAGCAGCTCGCCCAGCTCCCCGGCTTCAAGGACAAGCGGATCGCCAACCTGCTGCGGGCGATCGAGGACTCCAAGGACCGGCCGATCTGGCGGCTGCTCGTCGGGCTCAACATCCCGCACGTCGGGGGGACGATCGCGCAGACGCTGGCGCGCGCGTTCGGCTCGATCGATGCCTTGGCCGCGGCAACCGAGGAGGAGATCCAGGCGGTCGAGGGCATCGGACCCCGAGATCGCCCGAAGCGTCCACGAGTGGTTCGCCGACCGCGAGAACCGCACGCTGACCGAGAAGCTCCGCAAGGCCGGGGTCCGGATGCAGGACGAGGTCGTCGAGCCGGTGGGTGAGCAGACCCTGGCCGACATGACCATCGTGCTGACCGGTGGGCTCGAGACGCTCTCGCGAGACGAGGCCATCGCGGCGGCCCAGGCCGCCGGCGCCAAGGTGGCCTCGAGCGTGTCGAAGAAGACCGACTTCGTCGTCGTCGGCGTCAACCCGGGCTCCAAGGCAGCCAAGGCGGAGCAGCTCGGCGTCGAGACGATCGACGAGGCCGAGTTCCTCCGCCGGCTCGGCCGGTCCTAGCACCCGCTCACCGCGGCGTGTGGCAGGATGCCGCAGACCTGGGAGGGAGCCGGCACGTGGCGCACATCATCGACGGCACCGCGATCGCGGAGCGATTGCGATCCGGCATCGCCGAGGAGCTGAAGGTGCTCCGGCTGTCCGAGGTGAGGCCGGGACTCGCCACGGTCCTGATCGGCGAGTCGTTCGACGCCGAGGCGTACGAGAAGCACGTCCGGCGCCTGGCCGAGAGCCTCGAATACCGCTACGTGTGCGAGCGCCTGCCCTCCGACATCGAGCTCGCCGACGTGATCGCGACGCTCGGCAAGCTGAACGCCGACCCCCGGATCACCGGGATCCTCGTCCTGCATCCGCTCCCTTCACACATCCCCGAGGCCGAGATGAACAGCGCGGTGGATCCGCTGAAGGACATCGAGGCCGTTCACCCGCTGAACGCCGGGCTGCTCGCGCAGGGCCGGCCACGGTTCCTTCCCTCGACGCCGGCGTCCTGCTTCTACCTCCTGGACGCGTATGCGGACTCCACCGGCCGAGGGCACGAGGACTTCTACGAGGGCCGCACGCTCGTCGTGGTTGGCCGCTCGAACAGCGTTGGCAAGCCGGCGCAGATGCTGGGGCTCCAGCGCAACGCAACGGTGGTCACGTGCCACAGTCACACGCGGGATCTGGGCGCCTTCACGCGCCAGGCCGACATCCTGATCGTGGCCGCCGGCCGACGGGGGCTCGTGGACGGCGACATGGTGGCGGACGGGGTCGTGGCCGTGGACGTGGGGATCCACTTCCTGAAGGATGAGGCGACGGGGAAGACCCGGATGGCGGGCGACCTCGACTTCGAGAGCGTGGCCGCCAAGGCGGAGGCGATCACGCCGGTGCCTGGCGGCGTCGGGCCCGTCACCGACGTCTGGCTCGTCGGCAACGCGCTGATGGGAGCGGCGATCTCGCGCCAGGTGGAGCCGCGATTCGGCCTGTTCCGCTGAGCGGGCACCGCCGCGGCGCACGTCGATAGACTGGCCCGCCATGCCGGTCGAGATCGATATCGAGCACGTCGCGCGCCTCGCCCGCCTCGAGCTGACGGAGGAGGAGAAGGCGCGGCTGCGGGAGCAGCTCGGCGTGATCCTCGAGCACGCCGCGAAGGTCGGCGAGGTGGCTGCGGCCGACGTGCCGCCGACCGCCTACGCGATCCCGCGTTCGAACGTGATGCGGCCCGACGAGATCACGCCGTCCCTGCCCGTGGAGGAGGTCCTCGCCAACGCACCCGAGGCCGAGGGCGATCGCTTCAAGGTCCCGCGGATCGTCGAGGTCGAGTGACCGAGCCCTGCGACCTGACGGCGACGGAGCTCGGGGAGCGCCTGCGGGCGGGCGACATCTCGAGCGCCGACATCCTCGCATCCTCCCGGTCCAGGATCGCCGAGGTGGACGACCGGCTCCACGCCTTCCTCGCGACGACCGAGGAGCTCTCGGTGACCCTGGCGGCCGAGGCGGACCGCCGGATCCGCGCCGGCGACGCGCCGGCCGTGACCGGGATCCCGCTCGCGCTGAAGGACGTGCTGTCGACACGTGGGGTCACGACGACGTGCGGCTCGAAGATCCTCGAGACCTACGTCCCGCCGTACGACTGCACCGCCTGGCAACGCCTGTCGGCGGACGGCTCGGTGCTGCTCGGCAAGACCAATTGCGACGAGTTCGCGATGGGCTCCTCGAACGAGAACTCGGCGTTCGGGCCCGTGCGCAACCCGTGGGATCTCGAGCGCGTGCCCGGCGGCTCGAGCGGCGGGAGCGCCGCCGCGGTGGCGGCGGGCGAGGCGGTGTGGGCGCTCGGCACCGACACCGGGGGTTCGGTGCGTCAGCCCGCCGCGCTGTGCGGCGTGGTCGGGCTGAAGCCGACCTACGGCCTGATCAGCCGCTACGGCCTGATCGCGTTCGCTTCGTCGCTCGACACGGTGGGGACGTTCACGCGGAGCGTGCGCGACGCCGCCGTCCTGCTCTCGTGCGTGGCGGGGGGCGACCCGATGGACGCGACGTGCCTCGACACGCCGCGGCGGGACTACGCGGAGGGGCTCGAGGACGGCGTCGGCGGGCTGCGCGTCGGCGTGGTCACCGAGGCGTTCGGCGAGGGCGTCGAGCCCGGCGTCCGTTCCTCGGTACGGGCGGCGGTGGACCGGCTGGCGGAGCTCGGCGCCGAGGTGGGCGAGGTGTCCCTGCCGCACACGGACTATGCGCTCTCGGCCTACTACCTGATCGCGCCCTCGGAGGCGTCGTCCAACCTCGCGCGCTACGACGGCGTCCGCTACGGTCTGCGCGTCGACGGCGACGACTCGGTCGAGATGATGACCAAGACGCGCGGCGCCGGATTCGGGGCGGAGGTCAAGCGCCGGATCATGCTCGGGACGTATGCGCTCTCGGCCGGCTACTACGAGGCCTACTACGGCCAGGCGCAGAAGGTGCGCACGCTGATCATCCGCGACTACGAGCGCGCGTTCGCGTCGTTCGACGTGCTGATCTCGCCGACCTCGCCCACGACGGCTTTCCGGATCGGCGAGCGGACGGACGACCCGCTCGCGATGTACCTGTCGGACGTGTTCACGATCCCGGCGAACCTGTCGGGCATGCCGGCGGTGTCGATCCCGGGCGGCCTCGACGAGGCCGGGCTCCCGGTGGGCGTGCAGCTCACCGCGCCGGTGCTCGAGGAGTCCAGGCTTCTGCGCGCCGCGCACACGCTCGAACAGGCGACCCGGTTCGACGCACGGCCGCCGCTCCTCACCGGAGCGGCGTAGGCTCAGGCGGCCGCGGCCTCTCCCTCGTTGTCCGCCGTCTCCTCCGGGGTCCGCGTGGGCCCTCCACGCGAGATGATGATCGCCACGCCGAGGAGGACCACCGCTCCCGCCGCGATCGTGCGGACGGTGATCACCTCGTCCAGGATCAGCCATCCGAGGAACACGGCGACCAGCGGGTTCACGTACGCGTACGTGGACACGAGCGAGGTCCGTGCGTTACGCAGGAGCCACACGTAGGAGGTGTAGCCGACCCACGACCCGATCGTGATCAGGTACAGGAGGGCGACCAACGACTCGAACGAGAAGTCGTCGAGGCGAAGCAGCGAGATCTCGCCCCGGAGCATCCCCGCCACGACGAGCACCGCGCCGCCGACGAGCATCTCCATCCCCGCACCGACGAGGGGCCGGCTCGGCAGGGGCGCGCTCCGCGAGTAGAGCGAGCCGCTCGTCCAGCTGAGGCTCGCCACGACGCCGACGAGCATCCCCGACAGCGGCGCGCTCGCGTCGAACGCGGTCCCGCCGATCAGGAGCGCCGCCCCACCGAACCCGAGCACCAGCCCGAGTGTCGTCAGCCCGCCGACGCGGTGATGGAGCAGCAGGCGGTCGGCCAGTGCCATCCACAGCGGGACCAGCGCGATGATCAGCGACATGATCCCCGACGGCACGGTCCTCTCGGCCAGGACCACCAGTCCGTTGCCGCCGGCGACGAGCGCGACGCCCACGATCGCCGCCGCCTTCCAGTTCTCGCGGGTCGGGCGGTCGCCCGCCACGTCGCCGCGGCGCACCGACCACAGATACAAGGCGCCGCCCGCGATCATGAACCGGACGCCGGCTGCCATCAGCGGGGGCAGCGTCTCGTTCGAGACGCGGATGGCGAGGTACGTGGTGCCCCAGATCAGATAGACGGCGCCGAGCGCCGCCCATACCGTCGCGGGGGAGGCTCCGGCCGCGTTCCGCGCGGGCTGCTCGGACCGCGTCATCCGCTCACGATACGGCCGAGCGCCTTTGGACGTCACTAGCTTTCCGCCCTTTGGCGGTTACCACTCGGACGGGACGACGTCCACGCGATGAACAACGCGAGCAGCCGCCGAGCCGTGAGATGCCGCGGCCGGTCGCGACAGACCGGTCCGGTAGGCTAGCCGCGCCATGGCCGAGGGCTACGGGTCCGTCATCGGGCTGGAGTGCCACGTCGAGCTCTCCACCCGCACGAAGATGTTCTGCGGGTGCCGCAACGAGTTCGGTGCACCGCCCAACTCGAACGTCTGCCCCGTGTGCCTGGGGCTCCCCGGCTCGCTCCCCGTTCCCAACGAGACGGCGATCGAGTACATCGTGCGGATCGGCCTCGCCCTGGACTCCCAGATCGCGCCGGACTCGCTGTTCCACCGCAAGAACTACTTCTACCCGGACATGCCGAAGGATTACCAGATCAGCCAGTACGACCTGCCCGTCTGCGTCGGCGGCTCCCTGGAGATCGACCCGGGCGGCGAGCGCCGCCGGATCGGCATCACGCGCGTCCACATGGAGGAGGACACGGGCAAGACCACCCACGCCGGGACCACGGGACGGATCGGTCGCGCCGACTACGCCCTCGTCGACTACAACCGGGCCGGCGTGCCGCTCGTCGAGGTGGTCTCCGAGCCCGACATCCGCACGGCCGAGGAGGCCCGTGCGTACCTGACGGAGCTCCGCGCCACGCTCGAGGCGCTCGACGTCTCCGACGTACGGATGGAGGAGGGCTCGCTCCGCTGCGACGCGAACGTCTCGACGCGCCGGTCCGGCGAGACGACGTACGGCACGCGCGTGGAGATCAAGAACCTGAACTCCATCCGTTCGCTCGAGCGCGCCGTACGCCACGAGGAGGGACGCCAGCGGGCGCTCCTCGAGGCGGGAGAGCCCGTGGTGCAGGAGACCCGCCACTTCGACGAGAGCACGGGCACCACGCACACGTTGCGCTCGAAGGAGGAGGCGTTCGACTACCGCTACTTCCCCGAGCCCGACCTGCCGCCCCTGGAGCCCGCCGATGACTGGGTGACCGCGATCGGCTCGACGCTTCCAGAGCTTCCCGCCGCCCGCCGGACGCGCTACGCGGAGTCCTTCGGGCTGAACCCGGAGCAGACGCGGATCCTCGCCGGCTCGGTGGCGACGGCAGCGTTCTTCGAGGAGTCGGTTGGGCTCGGGGCGGAGCCGGGCTCCGCGGCGCACTGGATCACCCAGGACCTCGCCGGGCTGCTGAACAAGGCCAAGGTGGAGCTCCCCGACGCGAAGATCACGCCCGGCCACGTGGCGGACCTCGTGCGACTCGTGGCCTCGGGATCGATCAGCGCCACCGGAGCGAAGCAGGTCCTGGAGGAGGCCTTCGACACGGGCGCGCCGGCCGAGACGATCCTGCACGAGCGGGGACTCACGCAGGTCACCGACACCGGGCAGCTCGAGGCGTGGGTCGACGAGGCGATCGCCGAGAACCCCGGTCCCGTCGAGCAGTTCCGCGCCGGCAAGGACGGCGCGCTGAACGCGATCGTGGGCCAGGTCATGAAGAAGTCGCGGGGTTCGGCCGATCCCAAGGCCGTGAACGAGCTGCTCCGCAAGCGCCTCGCGGGGTCCTGAGCCGGGCCCGCGGGTGAGGGTCGACCACACCCGGCCGAAGCGGTACCCCTGGTGGCAGCTCATCCTGCTCGGGCTCGTCGGCCTGGTCGAGGCCGTCTTCCGGCCGATCGGCCGGATGTGGCGCTCGCAGGATCCCCTCGACACGTTCGGCCTCGCGCACCTCGGGAGCGTGGCCGGCGACACGATGGTCGCGATCGCGCTCGCGGGGTCCGTCTTCTTCGAGCTGCCGGTCGGTGAAGCACAGGTGAAGGTGGCGGCCTACCTGTTGCTCACGATGGCCCCGCTCGCGGTGGCCGCTCCCGTGCTCGTGCCGCTGCTCGACCGCGCGGGGCCGAGGCGCGCGATCTCGTTCGGGGCGGCGCTCGGCCGCGTCGTCGTCTGCGTGCTCGCGGCGCCGAGGTTCGACACACTGTTCCTGTTCCCGGCCGCGTTCCTGCTGCTGGTCCTGTCGAAGGTCCACGCGATCACGAAGAACGGACTCGCGATGGCCTACGCGGGCCCGAACGAGGGGCTCGTTCGCGCCAACGCGCGGCTCGGACGGATCGGCGTGGGCGGAGCCGTCCTCGCGGCCGGGCCCGGCCTGTGGCTCCTCGAGCTCGGGGACGCTCAGGCGGTCCTGTACGGGGCAGCGGTCGTGTTCAGCATCGCGGCGATGCTCAACCTGCGGCTCCCGCAGGCCTCGGTGCGAGGCGGGGAGGCGGAGGTGTCCCGGACCGGCTCGATCTCCGCGCTCACCGCGCCCGCGATCGGCGCCGCCGGATTGCGCGCGGCCAGCGGGTTCCTGCTGTTCGCCCTCGCGTTCGCCTTGCGGCGGAGTGGCGAGCCGACGTGGTGGTTCGGGGTCCTCGCGGCCGCGGGGACGGCGGGCGGGTTCCTCGGCGACCTGATCGCGCCGCGGCTGCCGTCGTCGTTGCGCGAGGAGGCCGTGGTCATCGGCTGCCTGATCGGCGCGGGGATCGGCGCCGTGCTCGCGTTCGCCGCGTTCTCGCTGCCGGTCCTCGTCGTGTTCGGTCTGGTCGTCGGCGCCTCGGCCGAGCTCGGACGGTTGGCGTTCCAGAGCCTGATGCAGCGCCTCGCCCCCGGCGGCGCGCACGGACGGGTGTTCGTCCGGTACGAGGTGATCTTCCAGCTCGCGTGGGTCGCCGGCGCCCTGATCCCCGCGATGCTGCCGATCGACTTCCGCGGCGGTTTCTTGATCCTGGCGGGCCTCTACCTGATCGCCGGGGTCGGCTACCTGACCCCCGATATCGTCGCCCGCCGCCGAGCCTAGACTGACGCGGGACGTACCGGTCATCGCGGCCGGCCATCGAGGAAGGAGGAGCGGGGCATGGCGGAGTGGGTGAAGGTCGGTGCGGCCGGCGAGGTCCCCGAGGGTGAGCTCAACTCGTTCGGCGTGGCCGAGCGCCAGATCGCGGTCGCGAACGTCGAGGGCGACCTCCATGCGTTCGACGACGTGTGCACCCACCAGCAATGCTCGCTCGCCGAGGGCGACCTGGACGGCACGATCGTCGAGTGCCCGTGCCACGGGAGCCAGTTCGACGTGATGACCGGCGAGGCCGTGCAGGGTCCCGCCGCCGACCCGGTCGGCGTCTTCGAGGTGCGCGAGCAGGACGGTGAGCTCCAGGTGCTGCTGGACGCCGAGTGACGATCGTCGCCGTCGTCGGGGCGGGCGAGGCCGGGGCCACCGCCGCCGGGTCGCTCCGGGACCAGGGCTACGACGGCGAGCTCGTCCTGATCGGCGACGAGCCGATGGCGCCGTACGAGCGCCCGCCGCTCTCGAAGGAATACCTGCGCGGCGAGTCCGACCACCAGTTCGTCCGCCCACCCGAGTGGTACGGGGAGAACGCGGTCGACGCGCGCTTCGGTGTGCGCGCCGAGCGTGTGAACGTCACGGATCGCGTGGTCGAGCTCGAGGGCGGTGACCGCGTCCCGTTCGACCACGCCGTGATCGCGACCGGGTCGAGGAACAAACGGTTCGACTGGCCGGGCCTGGACCTGCCGGGCGTCCTGGACCTGCGGTTCGCGCCCGACTCGTGACGCGATCCGCGCGGCGGCCAGGATGCTCGCAAGGCCGTGCTCGTCGGCATGGGGTTCATCGGCGCCGAGGTGGCGGCCTCGCTCCGCCAGCTCGGCCTGGACGTAACGGTCGTGGAGTTCGCCGCGACTCCCCTGGAGCGGGTCCTCGGCCCCGAGCTCGGCAGCGCGATCGAGGCCCTGCACCGCGGACCACGGTGTGGAGATGTTCTTCCGTGACGCGGCCGAGCGGTTCGAGGGCGACGGGCGGTTCGAGTCGCTCAGGACGAAGGAGGGCAGGCGGATCGAGGGCGACTTCGCGGTGGTGGGCGTGGGGGTCGAGCCGGTGACCGACGTGGCCGGCGACGGCGTGCTGGTCGACAACGGGATCCCGGTCGACGCGACGCTCCGCACGGCGGCCGATGGCGTGTGGGCGATCGGCGACGTCGCGCATCACGACCACCCCGTGTTCGGGCCGATGCGCGTGGAGCACTTCGACAACGCCGTGAAGATGGGGGAGGCGGTGGCGCGGAACATCCTGGGGGCGAACGTCGTCTTCGACGACGCGCACTGGTTCTGGTCCGATCAGTACGACGCGCACATCCAGATGGCCGGCTACGCGCGCGAGTGGGACGCAGACGGTGATCCGGGGCAGCGTCGACGATCGGAGCTTCGCCGCGTTCCTGCTGAAGGACGGCCGGCTGCTCTCGACGTTCAGCATGAACCGGAAGTCCGACGTCCGGCGCTCGATGCCGCTGATCAAGGCGAAGGCGCACCCCGACCCCGCGCAGCTCGCCGATCCCGGGTTCGACCTGCGCCAGCTCCGCCCGTCGAAGGAGAGCGCGTGATCTCGCCGCAGGTCACCCATATGCCCTGCGACCTGAACCAGCAGCAGAAGCGCAACGACGCGCGGAAGGACTCGGTCGCGCGCGCGGTCGCGTGGCGGAACGGGAGGCGCTCGTGGCTCGACCGGCTGTTCCATCGCCGCGGACCAAGGATCGATCTCTCGGCCGAGGATCTGCGGCGCTGCGACGGCGAAGACGTCTTCCACGGCTTGCAGTTCTAGGGCTCAGTCGACCGTGAGGCGCGCCGCGATCTGATCCGGTGTGCCCTCCGCCTCGATGGAACCGTCGCGGAACAGCACGACGCGGGCCGCGTAGCGCAGGGCCTCCGGGTTGTGGGTCGCGGCCAGGACGGCGCCCCCGCGTCGGATCACCTCCCACAGCGCCTCGAGGATCAGGTCGGCGTTCTCCGTGTCCACCTCGGCGATCGGCTCGTCGGCGAGGACGACCTCGGGCTCCGTGATCAGGGCGCGAGCGACGGCGACGCGCTGCTGCTGGCCGGCCGACAGCTCGAACGTCCGGTTGTGCAGGCGGTCGCCGAGCCCGAGCCGCGCGAGCCACGTCTCGGCGCGCGCCCGCGCCTCGTCCAGATCGATCCCGGAGACCCGCAGCGGGAGCTCGACGTTCTCCATCGCCGAGAGCGTGGGCAGTAGGCCGAAGCTCTGGAAGACGATCCCCATCCCGGTCCGGCGCAGCGCGATCGCCTCGTCGAACGACAGCTCGCGCATGAGACGGCCCTTCCAGCGGACCTCGCCGGCGTCCGGCGGGTCCAGGCCCGACAGCACCCCGATGAAGGTCGTCTTGCCCGAGCCCGACGGGCCCATGAGCGCGACGAAGTCCTTCGGCGCGAGCGCGAGCGAGGCCCCGCGCACGGCCTGGACGCCCGTCGCCCCGCGGTACGTCCGCACGATGTCCGTCCCGGCGAGCAGCGGCTCGACCCTACCCCCGGCCCCACGCGCGCGATCACTCACCGCCGAGTCCTCCTTCGCCGCGACGGCGGATCCGGACCTCGCCGTCGCGGACCTCGACCTCGAGGTCCACCCCCGCCAGGACGTCGACCGCGTCGTCGGGCAGGCGCAGGCGGCCGTCGGGGCCGACGGGCTCGGACGGGAGGCCCTCCACGAGGAGCTGCCCGTCGCGCAGACGCAGCTGCCGGCTGGCGCGCCGGGCCGCGAGGAGGTCGTGGGTCACCATCACGATCGTCACGCCGAACTCCTGGTTCACCTGGCGGAAGGCCTCGAGCACGAGGGCGGCGGACTCCGAGTCGAGCTCGGCGGTCGGCTCGTCCGCGAGCAGGATCTTCGGCACGTTGGCCAGCGCCACGGCGACGGCGACGCGCTGCTGCTCGCCGCCCGAGAGCTGTCCGGGCCGGTGCTTCGCGCGGTCGGCGAGCCCGACCACGTCGAGGAGCTCGATCGGCGCACGGGCGGCAGCCGGCACCGTGAGTCCGCGTGCCGTGGCCGGCAGCCGGACGTTCTCGGCGACCGACAGGTAGGGCACGAGGTTGCGAGCGGTCCCCTGCCAAACGAACCCGACCCGATCGCGCCGGTACACCGTCAGCTCGTCCTCGCCCAGGCGGCCGAGGTCGCGGCCCTCCACCTCGACGCTCCCGGCCGTCGAGCGGTCCAGGCCGCCGATCATGTTGAGGATGGTCGACTTGCCCGAGCCGCTCGGACCGACGATCGCGAGGAACTCGCCCTCGCCGATGTCGAAGCTCACGCCGCCGAGCGCGACCACGCCGGTGTCCGCGACCCGGTAGATCTTGTACACGTCGCGGAAGCGGATGAGCGCGTCGCGCGTCATTCGGCCTCACCCCGCAGCACCGAGGTCACCGACGAGCGCAGCAGCGCGCGCAGCGCCGCGAGGAGCCCGACCGCCGTTGCGGCCACGATCGCCGCGAGCGAGATCCCCATCGAAACCCAGTCCACCACGAGCATCGGGGCCGGGAACGCCGCGCCGAGGCTCCGGGAGATGTACGGCATCACGAGCTCGAGGATGCCGAACCCGAGGCCGGCGCCCACGCAGATCGCGAAAACGACCAACAGCCCCTGTTCGAGGAGCAGGACGCGGGACACCTGCCGCGGCTCGGCGCCCATCGCGCGCAGCGACGCGAACTCGAACTCGCGCCGGCGTTGGGCGAAGTACAGGCCGACCGCCACTCCGAGGACCACGAGCACCACTCCGCCGACGGCGGCGGCGAAGTTCATCCCGACCGCGAGCGACTGCGGCAGCTGCGCGAGCGCCCCGATGATCGGCCCGGCGGCCGCTACGGCGCCCGGGACGAAGCCGGCGGCCTCGAGCGCCGGGAGCGGGTCGAGGGTTCCCGCTGCCCAGACCTCGTTCAGCGCCAGGCCGGCCTCGGGGATCCGTGCCGCGGCCTGGAGCAGCGCCGGCGTCGACATCACCATGAACTCGCCGAGGACCGACGGGAAGTGCTGGGCCACGGCCACGCGGCGGAACGAGAGCCGCTGCCCGCCGAGCGTGGCCTCGAAGAGGGGACCTTGCGACCGGGACACCTCGGGGGAGACGAGCACCGGGAGGGGAGCCGCCGGCGGGGCGATGCCGCCGATCACGTGGCCGGCGCCGGGTTCCAGCCGAAGCGCGATGCCGGCTTCGGCGGGCTCCACCTCTCCGTCGCTGCCGCGCCAGCGGAGCGCTTGCCAGGCCGAGAGGTTCAAGGCGTCCGCGCCGGCCATCACGTTGCGCAGGGTCACCTCGAGCCGGTTGGGGAGGTCGGCCCCCAGGCCCACCTCTCGGACGGCGAGCGACATGATCCGGTCGGCGCCATCGAGCTCGGCGTCCATCTCGACCGTGCCCTCCTCGAGGGTGCCGACCGCCGTCTCGCGCACCTCGAGCTCGGCGGTCTCGTAGGTCACGACGAGCTCGAGACCTTCGGCCTCGGCCTCCGCGGTGACGGTCGCCGAGAACACCTCACCGTCGACCTCGGTCGCCGGGTCGGGCGCCGTGATCGCGCGGAGCCAGTCCTGCTCGGCCGTGTCCGAGAAGTCGGCGCGCCACCAGCCGCCCTCCCGGTACGTGGCCGGGTGCGGCGATGAACGGCGAGTCGCCGAGCTGCGTGTTGTTCCACGGCACGATGGCCACGACGACGGCCACGGCGAGCACGTAGAAGACGAGCACGCGCCAGACGACCGCGTTCGTCGCCTTGGCCACCGCGCGCTCCGGCTCCTCGGACTCGGCCGCCGCGATCGTGACGATCTCCGCGCCGACGAAGGCGAAGATCACCACCACGATCCCGGACAGCACGGTCACGCCGCCCTCGGCGAAGAAGCCCCCGTGGGCGGTGAGGTTGGAGAGGCCGGGCGAGTCGCCGCCGCCGATGCCGAGCAGGTAGCCGGCGCCGATGGCGATGAAGACGATGATCGCCGCGACCTTGATCGAGGCGAACCAGAACTCGAACTCGCCGAACGAGCGCACCGACCACAGGTTCGTCGCGGTCAGGATCGTCATCAGCACGAGGCTCATGACCCAGATCGGGATGCCGGGCAGCCAGTTCTGCAGGATCTCCGCGCCGGCGACCGCCTCGATGGCGAGGACGATCGCCCAGAAGTACCAGTACAGCCAGCCGACGGCGAAGCCGGCCCACGGCCCGAGCGCCTCGCGGCAGTACTCCATGAACGACCCGACGCGCGGGTTCGCGACCGCCATCTCACCGAGCATGCGCATCACGAGCACGACCAGCAGGCCGGCCGCCAGGTAGGAGAGGATCGCCGCCGGGCCCGTCTGGTTCATCACCGCCCCGCTGCCCACGAAGAGCCCGGCGCCGATCACGCCGCCGAGGAGATCATCGTCATGTGGCGCCGGCGGAGCCCCGGCTGGAGCTGCCGGTGTGCTGTCCCCCGCTGCCGTGGTCATGCGCCCCGGTACCCGCGCCGGGGCTTGACGTCCGAACAGTTTCGATATATCGTTGATGCATCGCGTAAGCAAACCGACGAAAGGTGACGCACATGCATCACGCACACCACATCGATCCACGAACCATCGGATGGTTCGCCATGGGCGCGGTCCACGCGGCCGGCGCGGCGGCGGCCGCGGCCGGCACGGCGGCGGTCCCGGCGGCTTCCCCGGCTTCGGCCCGCCCCGCGGCCCCCGCGCCCGGCGCGGCGACGTCCGCGCCGCCCTGCTCGTCCTGCTCGCCGAGGAGCCGCGCAACGGCTACCAGCTCATGCAGGAGATCGGGGAGCGCTCGGAGGGCGCCTGGCGCCCCAGCCCCGGCTCGGTCTACCCCGCGCTCCAGCAGCTCGAGGACGAGGGCCTCGTGCGCATCCCCGGCGAGTCCGGCAAGATCTACGAGCTCACCGACGCGGGCCGCGCCCACGTCGAGGAGCACCGCGACGCGCTCGGCGCCCCGTGGGACGCCGTCAAGGGCGACGTCGGCGAGGGCACCCTGGAGCTGATGGACGCCATGCGGCAGATCGGCATGGCCCTGTTCCAGCTCACGCACTCGGGCACCGAGGCGCAACGGGCGGAGGCCAAGGACGTCATCGACGAGGCCCGCCGCGCGCTCTACCGCATCCTCGCCGAGGAGCCTGAGGGCCGCTAGGCGGCGGTCGCCGGGAATGGCCTAAGGGGTCGCGTCGTCAGGGGTAAGGGGTCGGGCCCCACAAGTGCGCGCGTTCTGCCGATGTGGGGCCCCGACCTCAGGCGTACCTTCGAATACGCCGGATCAGACCACCGCCCCGAAAGGCCTTCCAATGCACGGCTCGCTCCACCTCCTCTACGCCACCGAAACCGATCGCAGCCGGCGCGCCGCCGCGCCGAGGCCCGTCGCGCCTCGACGCTCCGCCGCCCGTTCGCCGCGATCCGCGCGCGGGCTCGCACCCGCGCTGCAGCGCACGGATCCCCGTCCCGCGCTGCGCCGGGGATGGGCCCCCTCCGCTCGGTCGCCCCTCCGCCGCGCACAGCCGCGGCCGGCGACCGCTCCCCGGCCGGCGCCGCGCTGAGGCGCTCCTCAGCCGAACGGTCGCGCAGCGTCGCGGCCCGTCTCGGCGTCCGCCGGGAAGAACGACTCGATCGCCAGCTCGGCGATCGTCACGTCGAGCGCCGTGCCGAACGTGGCCAGCGTGCTGAACAGGCGCAGCTCGGCGCCGAGCGCTCCAGCACGAGCGGCACGACCAGCTGCCCGGCCGGCCCGTCGTCGCCGCGCGTGCGCGCCGGCGCCGCGCGTAGCCCCGCAGCTCCTCGAGCAGCGCGACGACCTCCGGGTCGCCCGTGATCGCCGCCTGGCGGGCGAGCCGGTCGACGAGGTGCTCGCCGTACTCGCCGAGGTTGCGGATCCGCGGCGCCAGCCCGTCCGGGTGCAGGCAGACGCGCATGGCGTTCGCCGGCGGCGCGAGCAGCTCGGGCGCGACGCCCTCGCCGAGGATCGCGAGCGCCGGCGCGTTGGCGGTCACGAGGTCCCAGCGGCGGTCGACGATCACCGCCGGGTAGGGCGCGTGCCCCGCAGGATCGCGTCGAGCGCGTCGCGCACCGGCGCCATCGCCTCAGCGTCGAGCGGCGTCTCGCCGTACGCGGGCGCGTAGCCGGCGGCGAGCAGCAGCGCGTTGCGGTCGCGCAGCGGGACGTCGAGGAAGTCGGCCAGGTGGAGGACCAGCTCGCGGCTCGGGCGCGCGCGGCCGGTCTCCACGAAGCTGAGGTGCCGCGCCGAGACGGCCGCGTCGAGCGACACGTCGAGCTGGCTGAGCCGGCGGCGGCGGCGCCAGTCGCGCAGCAGCTCGCCGACGCCTCGGGGGTGGGGCGGCGACGGCACGCGGTCGAAGGTAGCGCCGATGGTGCGGTTGTTCGCCTACCTGGGAGGTCATGAGTGCGGGACAATGGAGCTGTGTCGCGTCGTCTCACGTCCCCGGTCTTCGTCGGCCGCACGGCGGAGCTGGAGCTCCTCGGCGACGCCCTCGGCCGCGCCGCGGAGGGCGCCCGGCTTCGTCGTTCGTCGGCGGCGAGTCCGGCGTCGGCAAGACGCGCCTGCTGCGCGAGTTCGAGCCCCGGGCGCGCGCGGGCAGCGCGCGCGTGCTGCTCGGGCAGTGCCTCGAGCTCGGCGGCGCGCAGATCCCCTACGCGCCGATCGTGTCCGCGCTGCGCCCGCTCGCGCGCGGGCTCGCCGACGAGGGCCGGACGCTGCCGCAGGCGACGCGCAACGCGCTCGCCGACCTGATGCCCGAGCTCGGCGGGACCGGGACGCACGGCCGACGAGGAGCCGGCGCCCGCCAGGGCCGCCTGTTCGAGGCGCTGCTGTCGCTGCTCGAGCGGCTGGGCCGCGACGCGCCCGGTGCTGCTCTCGATCGAGGACCTGCACTGGGCCGACGGCACCACGCGCGACTTCATCACCTTCCTCGTGCGCAGCGCGCGCGAGGAGCGGCTCTGCCTCGTCGTCACGTACCGCTCCGACGAGCTGCACCGCCGCCATCCGCTGCGCCCGCTGATCGCCGAGCTCGAGCGCGCCGCCGGCGTCGACCGGCTCGGCCTGGAGCGCTTCGACCGCGAGGAGCTCGCCGAGCAGCTCGCCGGCATCCTCCAGCGAGCCGCCGCTCGACGAGCTGGCCGAGCAGCTCTTCTGCCGCTCGCAGGGCAACCCGCTCTACACCGAGGAGCTGCTCGCGGCGAGCGAGGGCGGCGACTCCTGGCTGCTGCCCGAGACGCTGCGCGACGTGCTGATCGCGCGCGTCGAGCGGCTCTCGCCGGCCGGCCAGGCGGTCGTGCGGATCGCCGCCGTGCTCGACCGCCCGACCACGCACGGCCTGCTCGAGGCCGTCGCCGACCTGCCGCCCGCCGAGGTGATCGAGGGCGCGCGCGAGGCCGTCGCCCACCAGGTGCTCGTGACCGACGCCGCCGGCATGTACGCGTTCCGCCACGCGCTGGTCGGCGAGGCCATGCACGGCGACCTGCTGCCGGGCGAGGACACCGCCCTGCACGCCCGGCTCGCCGCGGCGATCGAGGCGCGACCCGGAGCTGCTCGGCGACGTGACCGAGGCGACGGTCGCCGCCGAGCTCGCCTGCCACTGGAAGAGCGCGCACGAGCTCAGCCGCTCGCTCGGCGCGAGCGTCCGCGGCGGGCATCGCCGCCAAGCGCGTCCACGCCTACGAGGTCGCGCAGCGCCAGTTCGAGCGCGCGCTCGAGCTCTGGGACCGCGTCCCGGACGCCGAGGAGCGCGCGGGCGTCGACAAGGCCGAGGTGCTGCGGCTGGCCGCCACGTGCGCCGGCGCGCGCGGCGAGAATTCACGCGCCGTCGCGCTGATCCGCGAGGCGCTCGCGAGCATCGACGAGGCGGCCGAGCCGCTGCGCGCCGCGGCGCTCTACGAGCGGCTCGGCAACTGGCTGCGCGCAGGCGGGCGAGAGCGACCCGGCTTCGACGCGTTCGACCACGCGGTCGCCCTGCTGCCGCCCGAGCCGAGCGCCGAGCGCGCGCGCGTGCTCGAGGAGCGCGCGCGCGTCGAGATGCTGCTCGGCAACTTCTCGCAGGCGCTCCTCACCGTCGACGCAGCGCTCGCCGAGGCGCGCGGCGGTCGGCGCCGAGCCGATCGAGGTGTTCACCCTCAACACGCATCGGCTTCACCCGCGCGGGGCTCGGCGACGAGGCGGAGGGCATCGCGACGCTGCGCGAGGCGCTCCGCCGCGCGAAGCGATCGCCTCGCCGTCCGACAGCGTGCCGCGCGGCGGTCAACCTCGCCGAGGCGCTCGACCTCGCCGGCCACACGGAGGAGGCGCTCGCCGTCGTCACCGCGGGCTCGCCGAGCTCGCAGGCGGCCCGGAGCGCTCGAGCTTCGACGCGTTCCTGCTCGTCCAGGGGGCGCACCTGCTCGTCGCGGCTCGGGCGGCTCGCGGAGGCCCGGGAGCGGCTGCCGAAGCGCGTGCCGGGCGAAGCGATCTCCTACACGTGGATGTTCTGGCCCGACACGTCCGCGCCCGGCTCGCGCTGCTGACCGGCGACCTCGGCGCCCTGCGCGAGGAGCTGGCCGACGTTCGACCGCCTGCAGCGACGGCCGCGCCGAGCCGCAGTGGATCGAGCCGCGCGCGCGACATCGAGGTCGAGCTCGCGTGCGCGAGGACCGGCTCGACGACGCGCGCGCGCTCGTGCTGCGCGCCGCCGCCGCGGATCGTGCACGGCGACGAGGCGACGCGGCTGCTGCGCATGGCGTGGATGGCGCAGCGGGTCGAGGCCGAGGCCGCCGGCCGCGCGCAGGCGCTCGGCGAGGACTACGCGCCCGTGCTCGACGACGTCGCCGCGCGCTTGCGCGACCGCGCGGACGGCGCGCCCGCGCTTCGACGAGGCGTGCGCCTGGGCCGGGATGGCGACGGCCGAGCTGCAGCGGCGGCGCACGCTGCTCGGCGACGCGCCCGCCGATCCCGGCCCGTGGGAGGAGGTCGCGCGCGCGTTCGACGCGCTCGCGCTCCCGGTCCCCGCGACCTACGCCCGCTACCGCGCCGCCGAGGCGCACGTCACCGCCGGCGACCGCGCCGCCGCCGCCGTGCCGCTGCGCGCCGCGGCCGCGGCGCGGCGGCGATGGGCGCGGCGCTGCTCGCCGCCGACGTCGCGGCGCTCGCGCGCCGCGCGCGGATCGACCTCGAGCCGGCGGACGCCGCCGAGCCGAGCCCGCGCCGGCCCGACGACTCGCCGGTCGCCCGCCTCGGCCTCACGCCGCGCGAGCTCGAGGTGCTGCTGCTCGTCGCCGAGGGCCGCACGAACCGCGCGATCGGCGAGACGCTGTTCATGAGCGAGAAGACCGCGTCGGTGCACGTGTCGCGGATCCTCGCCAAGCTCGGCGTCAGCGGCCGCGTCGAGGCGGCGGCGGTCGCGCACCGGCTGGGCCTCGCGGGCGCCGACGCGTTAGCCGATCGCGGCAGCTCGGTCATACCCTGTAGGGCATGGCGACCGAGATCCAGAAGACCGACGCGGAGTGGCGCGCCGAGCTCACTCCCGAGCAGTACCACGTCCTGCGCGAGGCCGGGCACCGAGCAGCCGTTCACGGGCGCGCTCCTGGAACAACAAGGCGGACGGCGTCTACACGTGCGCCGGCTGCGGCGCCGAGCTGTTCGACTCAGACCACCAAGTTCGAGTCCGGCTCCGGCTGGCCGAGCTTCACCGAGCCGAAGGTGGCCGAGGCCGTCGAGCTGCGCGAGGACGCCTCGCTCGGCATGAGCCGCACCGAGGTCGTGTGCCGCCGCTGCGGCGGGCACCTCGGGCACGTCTTCGACGACGGC
>CAVTGO010000013.1:0-569618 GCA_963734275.1 uncultured Actinomycetes bacterium | reverse complement strand
CGGCCGGATCGCCAACGAGGGCGTGCGCATCGCGCAAGACGCGGGACTGCGGGCAGAGGCGGTCATGGTCGAGGCCACCGGACCCGTGTGGAAGACGATCCTCGAGATCGCCGACCAGCTAGACGCGGCGATGATCGTCATGGGTTCGCGAGGGCTCACGGGCGTGCGCTCGATGCTGCTGGGAAGCGTCTCCAACGCTCTCGCACATCACGCCGAGCGGCCGACGCTGGTCATCCGGCAGCCGGACGCCGATGCCTAGCACGAGACAAGATTTGACCTGGGAGCAGGCGAGCCGTGCGCGCCGTTTCGGCTCGATCTCACGGCCTGGGCACTGCGTCGCCGCCCCCACAACGCCCTCGACCGCTGGGAGTCGGCCACGTATCAGCGCGTGGTGTCCATCGACGGCGGCGGCCCGGTCGCGCTCTCGGTGGCTCAGGATGGTGCGCCAGACGCGCCACGCCTGTCGGTCCATCTGGCCGGCAGGCCCATCGAGCAGCATGCAGAGGGGCTCGCCCGCAGCGCGCTGAACAGGCTCTTGGGGCTGACCGTCGATCTGTCCGAATTCGCCGCAATCGCCGCGCGGGACCCGTTACTCGCGCCGCTCGCCGAGCGTATGCGTGGCCTCAGGCCGCCACGCTTTCCGACCGTCTTCGAGGCACTGGTCAACGGCGTCGCCTGCCAGCAGCTGTCGCTTTCCGTGGGGATCCACCTGCTCAACCGCCTCGTCCTCGCTCATGGAAGACCGGTGTCCGAGGACCCGGACGGCCACCGCGCGTTCCCAACCCCCGCCGAGCTCGCAATTGCCCAGCCAGACGAGCTCAAGCTCCTCGGCTTCAGTCTCACCAAGGCTCGCACGATCATTGAAGCCGCTCAGGAGATCGTCGCCGGCGATCTCGACCTGGAGGGCCTGGAAGTCGTTGACAATGGAGCAGCCATCGAGCGCCTGACCAGCCTACGCGGCGTGGGCCGCTGGACTGCGGAGTACGTGCTGCTCCGCGGCCTCGGCCGCCTTGATGTCTTTCCCGGAGATGACGTGGGCGCACACAACAAGCTCGGGCGCTTCTTCCAGATCGATACCAACCTCGACTACGACAGCGTGAGACGACTGGTTTCCCGCTGGCAACCCTACGCGGGAGTTGTCTATTTCCACCTGCTGCTTGACTCGCTGTCGCGGACCGGTGTCTTGACTTCGGCTTGACGAACTTCGGTTGCCGTCCTGGGCCCGCTCTCGTTCAGTGCGCCACGGGGTACGTGACCTTCCCGTTGGCCGCGACCACCGCGAACGACGCCAGCTGGTGCGCCGAAGCGTGCCCGTCTGAGCTGATGTGGCAGACCGTGTCTCCCGCGACTACGAGGCGGTCCGCGACCAGGCGCCGGTGGCAGCGCCACCAAAGCGCCTCGGAGCACATCATGGCGGCGGGCTGGACTGCGGCAAGCTCGCGGAGCTGCGCCAGTCCTTCGGCGAACTCGGCGCTCATCGCGTAGTCGGCGTACCCACGAAACGACTCGTTCCGCCAGGCACCGTTCGGAGAGTCCGCTGCCGCATGTCGCCATCCGCCCAGCCGGGGCAGGTGTATGTACGCCAGACCGCGGTCCGGCAGGCTTTGAGCCAGCGCGTCGGCATGGAAGTGGGGGTAACGGCGGGACTTCGGCACCGTGCGTATGTCCGCGAGCAGCGCGATGCCGTGCGCGGTCAGCAATGCCACGAACGAGTCGAAGCTGTGCGTGGAATGACCGACGCTCCAGATTCTCATTTCTCCCCGCATGGTGCCCGACGTCCTGGCGCCGCGAAACGCCGAGCCTCAGGCCCGTTGCCGGTCCCGTTGGTCGCAGGTAAGAACTGCGCGCCCCCGGACGCAAAGTTAGAGAAGCCCCCGCCAGGCGCGGAGGCCGCATCAAGACAAAGGAGACCGCGATGCCCATCGCCCACACACTTCAGAAGCACCAATCCGCATACCAGCACGCGACGTCCTCGAGCAATGGCCACGTCATCTCGGCCCCCGCCGACTGGCGCGACGCCCGCTACCAGGCATTCGCCCTCCTGCGGATTGCTTTCACGGTCGCGCCGATCGCCTTCGGCCTCGACAAGTTCTTCAACGTGCTTGTCCACTGGCCCAACTACCTGGCACCCTGGATCAACGACATCGCGCCCGGGACCGGGCAGCAGTTCATGTACTTCGTGGGCGGGACCGAGATCCTCGCCGGCCTGATCGTCGCGCTCAAGCCGCGCTACGGCGCGTACGTGGTAGCCGCATGGCTAGGGGGCATTGTCATCAACCTACTCACCTACTCCGGCTTCTACGACATCGCCCTGCGCGACTTCGGGCTGATGCTGGCAGCGCTGACCCTCGGACGCCTGGCGTCCGTGTACGACCCGCCGCTGAGGCTCCGCCGACACTGAGGCGATGACAGTCACGAACGGGTGCCGCTGCGAGCGGCACCCGTTCGGCGTTCCGTGTCGCGACTGGGGCTAACGTGCGCGGCGCACCCGAATAGAAAGGGCCAGATTAGAGACCGCGGCACCATTCATGTATAGAGCGAGAGCCGACCGTGCAGGGCCTTCTAAAGTGCGCCCGAGAGGATTCGAACCTCCACGACCTATTCGGGTCACAAGGCCCTCAACCTTGCAACATGAGTGTGCTTTGTTTCCAATGCGGCCGTTAGCTGCGCTCCTGTTCACGAGCGCGGACGATATGGACGTATTCGGCGCGGCGGACGTTGTCAAACTGTTGTCACGGATCGTCGGTAAGCAGTGCGATGTTGGGGCAAGTCCTGCCCCCGGAGGACGTCGGCAAGGTGATGGCGTAACCGCCGGTGGCCGCCGCGCGGCGCATCGCAGCTCGGCTCTTTGCCCCACAGCGAGCTGACGGACAGCTAGGTCGCGGGCCGAACTACCGCGGCGCCCGCGCGGCCACGGCCCACGTCGATGACGGGGCGACGACGGCGCCGCCGTCGACGACGAAATCCGCGAGCGCGGCGCGCAGATCGGCGGTGATCCTCGGCCTGACCTCGTCTACGCGCTCGCCCCACATGCGGAGCACCTCGGCCGCCGGGCCGAGCGCCATGTTGAACTCGACCGCGTGCTCGAGATCGTTGCCGATCTTGTACGGCAGGTCCTGGCGGGCAAGGCGGATGTCCTCGTAGCCGGCGTGCATAAGCACGTCTGTCACGGTGTCAGCGTTGGCCATCGAAAACGGCCCGGGCCCGCAGCGCGGCACATCGGACTCCTCCGGTTCCTCGAGATACTCGGCGACGACCAGCTCGGCCCGGTGCATGAACTCGTTGTCGAGCTTGCGCCGCCAGACCACCATGTTCAAGAGCCCGCCCGGCGCGAGCGCCTCGCGCACGTTGCGAAGCGCCGCCACGGGGTTCGCGAAAAACATTGTCCCCATCCGTGAGAACGCGTAGTCGAAGGTCTGCTCGAACTTCGTCACCTCGATGTCGCAGGTCCCGAAGCTGACGTTTTTGAGGCCGGCATCCGCGGCCTCCTCGATCGCCGTCCCGATCATCCGCTCGGCGACGTCCACCCCGTACGCTTGGCCGGCGGCGCCGACGAGTCCCGCGAGCCGCACAGTCGTGTCGCCGAGTCCGCATCCGATGTCGAGCACGCGGTCGCCGCCGTGCGGCGGGTTGGTCGCGAGCGCGCTCTCGCCATGATCGCGCAATCCCTCGGCCACGATGTCGCGGTACTCAATCCAGATGTCGAACAGCGGGCCGTTCCAGGCCTCAGTCGCCTCGACGTTGTCCTCGACTATCCGGATCGCGTCCCCCACGACCCGCTGAGTCTACGCCCGTCGCACCTCGCTTCAACTCGGGGCGGCGCAGCGCTCGCGCGGCAATTAGGCGGTCTTGACAGTGTCACCGCGACCCCCAGTCCGGCCCGCGGTCGGGACGCCGACCGCGGGTCACCTGGCGTAGCCGGGTCCCGTTCTTCTTTCATCGCCCAGATGTGCTCGATTCGTCGCCCGGCGCCGTGAACGAACGCGAGGCGTCCACCGTCGGGCGACCAAACGGGATCGAATGAGTAGCTGCGTTTTCGGCTCGCGCCGGAGGCGCCGCAGGCCAATGCCGTCTGGGTCCGGGTTGCCAGCGTTGAGCCGGATGGGAGTGACCCGGTGTAGGTCCGACCCGTCGGCGTTGAGTACGTAGATGGCCGAGCCGTTGCGCGGCTTGGCCTTGATGTTGAGGATGTTCACCGCGATCCGCGTGCCATCCGGCGACCACTGCGCATCATGCGGTTCCTTTCCCTGTGCCTCCAGGGAACGGGTAGTGGAAAATCACCTGCTCGTTGCTCCCGTCGGCGTTTGCGGTGACGAGGTCGAGCCCTGCGGCGGAGTCCTTGACGATCGGCCCGAAGGCGCGCTCGAATACGAGCCGGTTCCCATCGGGGGACCAGGCGGGGGCGCTGTCGCCCAGACAGGTGCCCGCGGCGCAGGTCGTTCGAAGACGGGCCGGCGACGAGCCGTCGGAGCCCATCGTGAAGATCGAGTCCGGGCTCATGCCGCCCAAGCGGCGCTCGAAAATGATCCGCTGCCCGTCCGGTGAGTAGTCGGCGTTGACGGCGTTGCCTCCCGAGGTCAGCTTGCGCGGTTTCGCTCCCGGTCGGGCTACGCTGAAGATCTGCGGGCTTTCCTCATCCTTGGGGTCGATGAAGCGCTGGAAGGCGATCGGTCCCGGCTTGCCAGGGAAGGTTGCCTCCGCCGAGGGCCGCGCCCGCAACGCCAGCAACCACCGCCACGGCGACGACAGAGAGGCGAAGGCGTGAACCCACGCGATGAGCACCGAGCGCCGAGTACCGTCACAGGCGGTGCCTCTATCTCGTCCAGAGGGCAATGAGGCGGAAGGAGCGATAATGAAGGTCTTCGTAGCGGGCGCCACAGGCGTTCTCGGCAGACAGCTCGTCCCCAAGCTCGTGGCGCGAGGCCACGAGGTGGTCGGGATGACCAGGAGCGCGTCGAGGCAGGACCTGGTGCGGAGCCTGGGAGCACACACGGTCGTGGCCGACGCTCTCGACGCAGACGCGGTCGCCCAGGCGGTGGCGTCCGCCGAGCCCGAGGTGATCGTGCATGAGCTCACGGCGCTGTCGGGGAAGATGAGCATCCGCGAGGCGCGGCACCCCGAGCGCTTCGAGGGGGCGATCATGACCGGCCGACTGCGTACGGAAGCGACGGATCATCTCTTGGCCGCCGGCCGCGCCGTGGGGGCAGGGCGTTTCGTAGCGCAGAGCTTTGGGTCTTTCCGGTTCGCCGGCACGGGCGGAACGGTGCAAACCGAGGACGAGTCGCTCGCCCCCGACCCTCGGCAGGCGGGGCTGGATGCGATCCTCTATCTGGAGCAGGAGGTGACGACGATCGAGTGGGGCGCGGGCCTCGCGTTGCGCTACGGCGGCTTGTACGGTCCGGGGACGGGGATCAGCCTGGCTCCGGATGCGGTGATGGCCGGGCCGATCCGCAAGCGTCGGTTCCCGATCGTCGGCCACGGTGGTGGCGTCTGGTCGCTCGTCCACATCGAGGACGCGGCGGCGGCGACCGCCTTCGCGGTCGAGCGCGGCCAGTCGGGTATCTACAACATCGTCGACGACGAACCCGCGCCGGTGCGGGAGTGGCTGCCGGTGCTGGCGAGCGCGCTGGGCGCCAAGCCACCGAGGCGCATCCCACGCTGGCTGGGGCGGCTGGCGGGGGGTGAGATGGCAACGCTCATGATGATTGAGGCGCGGGGTGCCTCGAACGAGAAGGCGAAGCGCGAGCTCGGCTGGCAGCTCCGGTATCCGAGCTGGCGGCAGGGCTTCGCGCAGGGGCTCGGCTGAGCGGTGACCGAGGAGGAGCTCGATGAGCTCCGCCCCTCGACGTTCGCCATCGCCTACCGGATGCTCGGCAGGCCCATCACCGCGAGCGCGCTGGGCGCCAAGCCACCGAGGCGCATCCCACGAGGCCCGCCGTTAGGCCCTGTGACTCGGCCACGCGCTGGAGGAGCGAGAACAGCCAGGAGTGCTCCGGTCGGTGGTAACCACGCGGTAAGGGGGAGCACTCTCGGATTTGTTATCTCGGCTGTTATCACGCCCACTAATTCCGGCCAGAGGTGACGTGGAGTCAAAAACCAAAAGCCCTGCATTAGCAGGGCTTTTTAGATGCGCCCGAGAGGATTCGAACCTCCACGACCTATTCGGGTCACAAGGCCCTCAACCTTGCGCGTCTACCAGTTCCGCCACAGGCGCGAGGTGGCGATTATAGCTTTGGGTCCCCGACGCCCAGCGGGGGTTGATGCCGTCCTGAGGGGCCGCTACTCTACGAACATGTGTTCGAACGGCCCACTGGATTCCCTTTCAGGAAAGGCGACCCAGACCCATGGTTGAGCTGAAACTGACGAAGCGACAGCAGGAGATATTCGACTTCATCCAGCGGTACGCGTCCAGGTATGGGTACCCACCGACGGTGCGGGAGATCGGTAAGGCGGTGGGGCTCGCGTCGTCCTCGACGGTGCACGCTCATCTGGCCAACCTCCAGAAGTCGGGCCTGCTTCGCCGGAACCCCGCGAAGCCTCGCGCGATCGAGGTGATGTTCGGCAAGGCGAAGCGGGCGATCACTCCGGACGAGGGCCTGCCGCTGGTCGGTCAGGTCGCGGCCGGTCAGCCCGTGCTCGCGGAGGAGAACATCGAGGAGTACGTGCAGGTGCCGGCCGTTGCCGGCGGCGACGAAGGCGAGTACGTGCTGCGCGTGGCCGGCGAGAGCATGCGGGATGCCGGCATCCTCGCGGGCGACTACGTCGTCGTGCGGCGGCAGGAGACCGCCCAGGACGGCGACATCGTCGTCGCGCTGGTGGGTGAGGATGCGACCGTCAAACGCTTCTTCAAGGAGCGTGATCACGTCCGCCTCCAGCCGGAGAACCCGGAGATGGATCCGATCCGCAGCGCGGACGTACGCGTGATCGGCAAGGTCGTGGGGGTCTTCCGGAGGATTTGACGATGACCGTCGCGGAACGTAGGACAGAAGCGCGCGCCGACGGCCGCCTGTTCGGCGTCGGGGACGAACGCACACTCGACGACTTGGTCGTCGGCGCGCTTTACGACGCGTCGCGTGGCGACGGCGTCGCCTGCCCGGTGTGCGGCGTACCGTCGTTCTCGCTGGAGGGGGCGGATCTGCTCCAGTGCGGCTCCTGCGGCACCCGCCTGGAGTCCGCTTAGCAAACGCATAGTCCGCGACAATGGGCGGGATGCCCGCCCGCTCCCGCTCGGCACCTCACCCAATCGCTCGCGATGCCTGGTTGCGGCTCGCCGCCTGCGCGGCCGCCGCGGCGCTCCTCCAGATGGACGGCACGATCGTCACGGTCGCGCTGCCGTCCGTCGGGCGGGAGCTCGACGAGGGGTCGCACACGCTCGCGTGGATCCTGACCTCCTACTTCCTCGCCTACGGCCTGATGCTTTTCCCGGGCGGCGCGCTCGTGGACCGCATCGGGTCGCGGCGCGTGGGCCTCTACGGCCTGGCGTTGTTCGCTGCCGGCGCCGCTCTGGGTGCGCTCGCGGGGAGCTTCGAGCTACTGGTCGCGTCAAGGCTCGTGCAGGGCGCGGGCGCCGGGCTCGTCAGCCCGGCCTCACTGGCCGGGGCGGTCTCGGGGTTCCCGCCGGAGCGGCGCGGCTCCGCGCTTGGGATCTGGGGGGCAAGCTCCGGCATGGCGAACCTGGTTGGGCCGCTCGTCGGAGGTCTGCTCACGGTCGCGATCGATTGGCGTGCGTGTTGGTGGTTTTTCGTGCCGGCGAGCGCGGCGGTGGCTTGGGCACTGGTGCGGTTCGTACCGCCGACGGTGCACGCCGACGAGAGCCCCGACCCCGCCGGTCTGAGGCAACGGGTCGTGGCCGCGGCAGCACTGGTCGCAGCGCTCACCTTCGTGGTGATGATCGGTGCCTTCTACCTCGCGCAGCAGTACCTCCAGGTCGCGGCCGGCTACTCGGCGCTCGGCGCCGCGGCCGGGCTCACGTTGATCGCGCTGCTGGTGGGCGTCGCCGCGCCGATCGCCGGGCGCCTGTCGGACGAGCGCGGCGAGGGTCCGACCCTGGTCGCGGGCTTCCTGCTGACTGCGTTGGCGCTGGGGCTGCTCGGGATCCCCGGCGTGCCGCTCGAGGGCCCGGGGGCGCTGCCGCTGCTGGTGCCCTTCGGACTCGGCATCGGATTGCTGTTCGTGCCCGCCTCGCGGGCCGCGCTGAATGCCGTGCCGCAGGCAAAGCACGGCCGAGTCTCGTCGCTGCTCTCGACCTGCCGGCTGCTGGGGGCGGCGCTCGGTTCCGTGCTCGCGGGGGCGGCGCTCTCGGGCGGCGTGACCGCTTCCCACGTGAGGATCGCGTTGCTCTGCGGGGCCGGCATCTGCCTCGTGCTCGGCCTGCCGGCCGCGGCGGCGCTCTCTGCAGGAAAGCGGGGCACGTCACGGCTAGACTTTGAGGTCGTAGACCGAGCAGCCGCGGAAGCGCCGTCTGCCGGCCTGAACAGGTCGAGGAGGTGAGCCTTCGAGGAAAGTCCGGACACCGAAGGGCAGGGTGGTCGGTAGCGCCGACCCGGGGAAACCCGAGGGAAAGTGCCACAGAAACGACACCGCCTAAGTGGGGCCGTCACACGTGAACGGCTTCGCCGGTAAGGGTGAAATGGTGCGGTAAGAGCGCACCGGCGCCGTGGTGACACGGCGGCCGAGGCAAACCCCACCCGGTGCAAGGCCAAGCAGGACCGCTACGAGTTTGCCCGGCCAGGTCCAGGTGGGCCGCAGGAGGCCGGCGGAGACGCCGGCCCGAGATGGATGGTTGCTCAAGACAGAATCCGGCTTACAGGTCTGCTATCGGAACGGCCCCCGCGGGGGGCCTTTTCTATGCCGCGCAAAACGGGCCTTTTCCATGTCGCTAGATAGAGTGGAGGGAGAGCACCTGCCCTCTAGGAAGGAGCGTATGAACAGCTTCGAAGCCAGCTCCACGCTCACCGTCGACGACCGCGAGTACGAGATCTTCCGGCTCGACGCGCTGCAGGCGAAGTTCGACGTCGCGCGGCTGCCGTTCGCGCTCAAGATCCTGCTCGAGAACCTGCTGCGAAACGAGGACGGGCGCACGGTCGAGGCGGCCGACGTCGAGGCGCTGGCCAACTGGGTCGCGACCGACGAGCCGAGCCGCGAGATCGCCTACTCGCCCGCACGGGTGCTGCTCCAGGACTTCACCGGCGTGCCGGCGATCGTCGACCTCGCCGCGATGCGCGACGCGATGGGCGACCTCGGCGGCGACCCGGCGCGCATCAACCCGCTGCAGCCGGCCGAGCTCGTGATCGACCACTCCGTGCAGGTCGATCAGTTCGCCACCAGTCACGCCTTCCAGTTCAACGCCGAGCGCGAGTTCGAGCGCAACCGCGAGCGCTACGCGTTCCTGCGCTGGGGCCAGCAGGCGTTCGACAACTTCGCAGTCGTGCCGCCGGACACCGGCATCTGCCACCAGGTCAACCTCGAGTACCTCGCGCGCGTGGTGTTCGGCGCGGAGAGCGATGCCGGCGGCAGCGCCTATCCCGACACGCTGGTCGGCACCGACTCCCACACGACGATGGTGAACGGGCTCGGCGTGCTCGGCTGGGGCGTGGGCGGGATCGAGGCCGAGGCCGCGATGCTGGGCCAGCCGGTCTCGATGCTGATCCCACAGGTGATCGGCTTCAAGCTCAACGGTGAGCTGCCCGAGGGCGCGACCGCCACCGACCTCGTGCTGACCGTCACCCAGATGCTGCGTGAGAAGGGCGTGGTCGGCAAGTTCGTCGAGTTCTTCGGCGACGGGCTGGCCGGACTGCCGCTCGCCGACCGCGCCACGATCTCGAACATGGCGCCCGAGCAGGGCGCGACCTGCGTGATGTTCCCGATCGACGCGAGACGCTGCACTACCTGCGCTTCACCGGGCGCCCCGAGCAGCAGGTTGCGCTGGTCGAGGCCTATGCGCGCGAGCAGGGCATGTTCCACGAAGCCGATTCCGAGGAGGCCGTCTACACCGACACGCTGGAGCTCGACCTCGGAGACGTCGAGCCGAGCCTCGCCGGGCCGCGGCGCCCGCAGGATCGCGTGCCGCTCCGCGACGCACGGGATTCGTTCGCGCGCGAGCTCGAGCAGCTCACCGGCCGGCGCCCTCAGGACTCGGCCGTCGACCAGGACATCATCCGCTTCGCAGGCGAGGGCGGGCACGTCGCCGTCGGCGTCGAGGAGCAGGTGTCGGACACCGCGGTCGAGGTCGAGGTCGACGGGACCAGTGCTACCTCGATCACGGCTCGGTCGTGATCGCGGCGATCACGAGCTGCACGAACACCTCGAACCCGGCCGTGATGGTGGGGGCCGGGCTGCTGGCCCGCAAGGCGGTCGAGCGGGGGCTGGCGCCGGCCCTGGGTGAAGACGAGCCTCGCGCCTGGCTCGAAGGTGGTCACCGACTACCTCGAGCGCTCCGGCCTCACCGAGGACCTCGAGAAGCTCGGGTTCAACCTCGTCGGCTACGGGTGCACGACCTGCATCGGGAACTCGGGGCCCTTGCCGGACGAGATCTCACGTGCGATCGAGCAGGGCGACCTGGCGGTCGTGTCGGTCCTGTCCGGCAACCGCAACTTCGAGGGCCGCATCCACTCCGAGGTGAAGATGAACTACCTCGCCTCGCCGCCGCTGGTGGTCGCCTACGCGCTCGCCGGGAGCATGGACATCGACCTCGTCAACGAGCCGCTCGGGGAGGGGGCCGACGGCGAGCCGGTCTACCTGCGCGACATCTGGCCATCGCAGCGGGAGATCCACGACACGTGATCGCGGAGGCCGTGCAGTCGGACATGTTCCGCAGCAGCTACGCGGACGTCTACGCGGGCGACGAGCGCTGGAACGGTCTCGACGTCCCGGAGGGCGACATCTACGCCTGGCCGGAGTCGACCTACGTCCTGAAGCCGCCGTACTTCGACGGAATGCCGGCCGGAGCCCGCGCCGGTGGAGCCGATCAACGGCGCGCGCGTGCTGGCGCTGCTGGGCGACAGCGTCACGACCGACCACATCTCGCCCGCCGGCGCGATCCGGCCGGACAGCCCGGCGGGGAGCTACCTGATCGAGCACGGCGTCGAGACGAAGGACTTCAACTCGTACGGCTCTCGCCGCGGAAACCACGAGGTGATGATGCGCGGCACGTTCGCCAACGTGCGCCTGCGCAACCAGCTCGTGCCGGGCACGGAGGGATCCTGGACGGTCCACTTCCCGAGCGGCGAGCAGATGTCGATCTTCGACGCCGCCATGCGCTACATGGACGAGGGCGTGCCGCTGGTCGTGCTGGCCGGCAAGGAGTACGGGTCGGGCTCCTCGCGCGACTGGGCCGCCAAGGGCCCGCGGCTGCTCGGCGTGCGGGCCGTGATCGCCGAGAGCTACGAGCGCATCCACCGCTCCAACCTGGTCGGGATGGGGGTCCTGCCGCTGCAGTTCCCCGCCGGCGAGACGGTGCGAGTCCCTGGGCCTGACCGGCCGCGAGACCTTCGACGTCGCGGAGGTCGGTGAAGAGGATGCACGCGAGACGACCGTCGTCGCGCGCTCGCCCGAGGGCGGCGAGCAAGTCGTTCGACGCGACGGTGCGGATCGACACGCCGCAGGAATGGCTCTACTACCGCCACGGCGGCATCCTCCACTTCGTGCTGCGCCAGCTGCTCCGCGGCCGCGACGACGCAGCTGATAAGTACGGCCCGTTGCCAGGCCCTGACATGGACGCCCAGCGAGCCAAGAGAGCTGCTGCGACCGCGAGCGCGAGCGCATCGAGCAGGAGCTGGCCTCGCTCCGCTCCGACCGGGGGCGACGGCGAGCTGTCCAATATCGACCAGCACACCGCCGACGCGGCTCCGAGCTGTTCGAGAACGAGCGCGACCAGTCGATGATCGACCGGCTGGAGCAGGAGCTGGCCGCGATCGAGCGCGCCGAGCAGCGGGTCGAGGAGGGACCTACGGCATCTCGGTCGAGAGCGGCGAGCCGATCCCCGACGGGCGGCTGGAGGCGGTCCCTGGGCCGAGCGCACCGCCGAGGAGCAGTCCAAGCTGGATGCCCGCTGACGCCGGCAGCTAGTTAGAACTAACTTTCTGTCGAGTCTTTGCTAGAGTCTCGCGCTTCGAAGTGGGACTCGAAATTCCTGCTTCTACGCAGCAACACGAATTCATACGAAAGGATCCGCCAACACAGACCTGACCGCTGAGTCTCCGTGTGAGCGCCACAGGCGCACCCGGAGAGCGGGGGAACCAATGCGGACGGCAGGAGCAGTCATCCAGCCGGCCGCAAGGGGCGAATCGCCGCGAGCCATGACGCAAGCGGCGTAGCGCAGCTCTTTCAGCGCGAGCCCGTCAGCTAACCCCGTAAGCGCCAGAAAGAGAGGAACGTGTCGGATAGACGCCTCGAGCGTCGCCGTGCGCCCGCTCAGAGCGAGCGCCGCAGACCGCAATCCAAGCGCCAGCAGTCCGGACCGCGCCCCGACCGCGTCGCCGCCTGGGCATTCCTGCTCGGGATCCTCCTGATCCTGCTGGCCGCAGGCACCTCCGAAGGCGAGACCGGAGGCGCGGACACGCCGCCCGTGATCGCCCCGACTCCAGTGGGCGTGCCGGCCCCCGAGCTGGGAGAACGCGTCCTCAGCAGAGGGGCCGTGGGCGCGGACGTCAGAACGCTCCAGCAGATCCTGGGCGCGAAGGATTACGGGCCCCTGGTGCCGCACGGCACCTTCGACGAGCCCACCGAGCAATCAGTGAGGCGCTTCCAGCGCGACGCCGGGCTGGCGGTCGACGGCGTCGTCGGGCCGCAGACTCGGCCGGCGCTGTGGCGCTGATGCGGATCCGGAAGGCGACCTGGTACGGGCCGGGCCTCTACGGCAACCGCACTGCGTGCGGCAAGCGCCTTGGCCGCGCGACGCTGGGGGTCGCGCACCGCACGCTGCCGTGCGGCACCCGTGTGACCTTCTACCGCGGCGGGCGCTTCGTGACGGTCCCCGTGATCGACCGCGGGCCGTTCCGGCAGCGGCGTCGCCTGGGACCTCACGGCGGCCGCCGCCAAGCGGCTCGGCGTTCCGCTCCACGGGCGCGCTGCGCTCCGTGCACTGAGCCTCCCCGCGCGCCCGCGCGGCTCTTTTCGGGCCATGCGGTCTGTTCCAAACGTGATCCAAAGCGCGTCCGCGTCCGCAGGATCGTTGGACGCAGCGAGGAAACTTGCGCCAGCGGACCTATTTTGTAAACTAACTAACCCTTCGTAAGGAATACGCCGTTTGGTTAGCTTGGAGCCGAAAGTAAAGCGATGCCTCCCAAGATCAGCAGATTCGACATTCACGACGAGCTGACCGCCCCGCCCGAGAGCGCGCCGATCCTCAAGGGTGCGCTGTCCGGCAGCGGCAAGCTCAACAACTTCGTCGGCGTGCTGGCCGGGTCGCCGGCCGCGCTGCGCGGCTACGCCCGGATGCGCTCCGAGCTGCGCCGGGGCACGCTGCCCCCGCAGACCCAGGAGCGCATCGCGCTCGCGGTCGCCGAGTACCGCGGCTCCGAGTACGACGTCGCCGTGCACGCACGTGCCGGCGCGCAGCCGTTGGGCTGAGCCTGGACGAGATCGACCTCGCCCGCCAGTTCACGTCGCGCGACGAGAAGGAGCCAGGCGCTGCTGCGCTACCTCGAGCGCTGCTCGAGAACCGCGGCGCGTGTGCCGGTCCACCTCCACGAGGAGGCCCGCGAGCAGGGCTGGACCGACGAGCAGATCCTCGAGGCGCTCGGTCACGTCGCGCTCGCCGACTTCTCCGCGCTGGTCACGCTTGCCGGCGAGATCCCGCTCGAGGGCACCTCGCGCGAGGTCAAGCCGCTCAAGAAAGCTGCTTAGCCAGTGGCGGGCACCGCGTCGACAGCGTCAGCGGAAGTCGCACCTCTCCAACGACACCGAGCAGGAACCCCGGCAGGCCGCCGCGACCGTCGCGGCGGGTGTATGTCCGTACTACCACGAGGCGGTCGAGCTGCTCGGCAAGCGCTGGACGGGCGCGATCGTGCACGTCGCTGCTCGGCGGGCCGATGCGATTCTCCGAGATCAGCCAGGCGATCCCGCAGATCTCCGACCGGCTGCTCTCGATGCGCCTCAAGGAGCTCGAAGCATGCGGCATCGTGGCGCGCGATGTCTACGAGGAAGCGCCCGTGCGGGTCGAGTACGAGCTGACGCCCAAGGGCCGAGCGCTCGAGCCCGCCATGAGGGCGATCCGCTCGTGGGCGCGCGAGTGGCTGCAGTACTGAGCGACCACTAGGTCCAGGCCGCGCTCTCGCTAGGGTAAGGCGCTCCGCCGTCCCTCGAGCGAAGGAGTATTGGCCGTGGCAGACAACGCGCCGAAGACTCCGCAGGACGTCATCAGCATCGTGAAGGAGCGCGACGTCCGCTTCATCCGCCTCTGGTTCACCGACATCCTGGGCCAGCTGAAGAGCTTCTCGATCAACGCCGAAGAGCTCGACGACGCGTTCGAGGGCGGCATGGGCTTCGACGGGTCCTCCATCACGGGCTTCAACCCGATCGAGGAGTCCGACATGATCGCGATGCCCGACCCGGCGACCTTCCACATCCTTCCCTGGCGGCCCGAGGACAAGGCCACCGGGCGCATGTTCTGCGACGTCCAGGTGCCCGGCGGGGAGCCCTACGAGGGCGACCCGCGGTGGGTGCTGCGGCGCTCGCTCGAGAGGATGCGGTCGATGGGGTTCGACCAGTTCTTCGTCGGCCCCGAGCTCGAGTACTTCTACTTCCGCTCGGCAGACGCCTCGACCGGCCCGCCCGAGGTGCTCGACAAGGGCGGCTACTTCGACCTCACCACGCTCGACGCGGGCTCGGACCTGCGCCGGGAGACGGTGCTCGCACTGGAGCAGCTCGGGATCCACGTCGAGTACTCGCACCACGAGGTCGGGCCGTCGCAGCACGAGGTCGACATGCGGTTCGCGGACGCGCTGAAGATGGCGGACGACTGCATGACCTACCGCATCACGGTCAAGGAATACGCGATGAAGTACGGCTTCTACGCGACCTTCATGCCGAAGCCGCTGTACGGCGAGAACGGCTCGGGGATGCACGTGCACCAATCCCTGTTCAAGGAAGGCAGCAACGCCTTCTACGACGAGAACGACCAGTTCTTCCTGTCTGACGTGGCGAAGTCGTTCATCGCCGGCCAGCTCAAGCACGCGCGCGAGATCTCGGCGCTCTTCGCCCAGTGGGTGAACTCCTACAAGCGGCTCGTGCCCGGTTACGAGGCGCCGGTCTACGTGGCCTGGTCGCGCCGCAACCGCTCGGCCCTGATCCGGGTGCCGCTGTACCACCCCGGCAAGGAGCAGGCCACCCGCTGTGAGATCCGCAGCCCCGATCCGTCCTGCAATCCCTACCTCTGCTTCGCTGGTCTGCTGCAGGCGGGACTCGAGGGGATCGAGAAGGGCTACGAGCTGCCCGAGCCGATGGAGCGCAACCTCTACCACCTCTCGCCGGACGAGCGGAAGAGGCTCGGGATCGAGCAGCTGCCGGAAACGCTCGGCGAGGCGATCGAGATCGCGGCCGAGTCCGAGTTGATCCTGAAGACGCTCGGCGAGCACGTGTTCACGCGCTTCGTGGAGATCAAGCGCCAGGAGTGGGAGGACTACCGGACGCAGCTCTCGCAGTGGGAGCTGGACCAGTACCTGCCGATCCTGTAGCAGTCAGGCGCCGGCAGCGGTGAGGCGCGCGAGCGCATCGTCGCTCAAGCGCAGGCCGGCAGCCTGGACGTTTTCGTCCAGGTGCTCGATCGACGACGTGCCCGGAATCGGGAGCATTGCCGGCGAGCGGTCCAGTAGCCAGGCGATTGCAACCTGCGCCGGCGTGACGCCGTGTTCGGCGGCCACCTGCTCGAGCACGGGCACGCGCGCCAGGTCTCCCATCAGGATCGGTCCCCACGGCATGTACGCGATTCCACGGCGGGCGCAGACGTCCACCTCGGGATCGGATTGGCGGCTTTCGACGCTGTACTGATTCTGCACCGACACGATCGGCGCCATCTCGAGCGCGCGGTCGAGCTGCTCTCGAAACGAGTTCGAGATCCCGATCAGGCGGATCTTGCCCTCGTCGCGCAGATCGACCAGCGCTCCGAGCGATTCCTCCAGCGGCACGTTCGGGTCAGGGTTGTGCAGCTGGTACAGGTCGATCGTGTCGACCCGCAGCGCACGTAGGCTTCGTTCGCAGGCCTGTCTCAGATACTCGGGGCGGCAGTCCGGCACCGGTTGTCCGTCCACGCTCGTCTGGCCGCCCTTGGTCGCGATCATCAGATCGGCGGGATAGGGATACAGCGCGTCCGCGATCATCCGCTCGCTGGCGTTTTCGCCACCGTAGACGTCTGCCGTGTCGATCAGGTTGACCCCCAGCTCGAGTGCTCTGCGCAACAGATCGCGGCCGGACTCGGGGTCGTGCACGGTCACCCAGCGCGCGCCGAAGCCGATCCTGCGGACGAGCGCGTCTCCGAGCGTGAGCGTTCCAGCCGCCGCGGCCGGCTGGTCGAAAGTGGGAGCGCTCATCTGTGGTCTTATACACGTGGGCCGCAAAGCGGGCCGAATCCTTGGCCGCAGGGCCGATGCAGCCCGGTCACGGCCCTGAGAAGCTCCGGATTCCGATGGACCTCGAGATCGAGCCGATGCGAGCCGGCGACTGGCCGGGCGTGCGTGAGATCTACCGGCAGGGCATCGCCACGGGTGATGCCACCTTCGACACGGACGTGCCGGACTGGGAGCGCTGGGATGCCGGGCACCTGGACGCCTGCCGCCTGGTCGCGCGTGACGGGAGGGGGGAGGTCGTCGCCTGGGCGGCACTCAGTTCCGTGCAGCGCAAGAGCGCGTACCGAGGGGTCGCCGAGGGCAGCATGTACGTGCGCGAGGACGTCCGCGGCCAGGGAGTGGGGCGAACGCTCGCTCAGGCGATGATCGAGGCGGCCGAGGCCGCAGGCATCTGGACCGTGGAGCTGTGGATCTTTCCGGAGAACCGCGCGAGCATCGAGCTGTGCGAGTCGCTCGGCTTCAGGATCGTCGGCGTCCGCGAGCGGATCGGCCAACGTGAAGGCCGCTGGCGCGATGTGGTGGTGATGGAGCGCCGGAGCTCCGCGGGACGCTGGCTCTAGGCCGATCCCGCGACGACTATGTCCTGGTGCGCATCGAACGCGCGCTCGTCATAGCCGAGCATTTTGAGGCCGGGCTGAGATTCGACCATCCGCGTCGTCCACGCGGACGACGAGAGGCTGATGCCGTATCCACGCTCTTGTGCGTAGTCCACGTACCCGAAACCGGCGCGTCGATACTGATCGAGCAATGACGCGACAGCACTTGGGTGCAGCCCGTAGTTCACCCGCCCGTTGCTCAGGTTCTCGGCGCACCAGGGCCCCGCGGTCGAGAATGCCAGCACTCCGGACTCATCGAGCAGTGAACCGAAGAGATCGAGCGCCTCCCGCCAGGTGCTTTCGTCAACGTGAGTGAGAAGTGACCCGCTCCAGATCAGGTCGAATTGAGTATCGAAACGCACGTCGGAGAGCCGGGCGCTGGATTTCACGGGGATCGCCCCGAGCACGTTCGCGCAGAACTCGACGGCGGAAGATTCGATGTCGCAGGCGGTCAGCTTCGATTCCGGAAAGGCGGCTTTCACGAATCTCAACACCCGCCCATGACCGCAGCCGAAATCGAGGATTCTCTTCGGCCGGGAAGATTCGGCCAGCGCCAACGCGCGTCGGATGCACTCGAGCCCAGACGCCCCCGTACGCAGATAGACGGAGAGGTTTCCCGGGAACATCTCGTCGTGCGGGGAAATCTCGTCCACGAGTTTGCTCACCGGAAAGTCGAGCCGGTCTGCCAGCGACAGGAAGCGCTCAGCCTGCTCGCGCCACAAGACACCGACGAGCAGTCCAGCTTCGACTACCGGAAGCCCTCTGAGGCGGCGCGTCGCCATCGTTTTCAGTGCGGCCGCCAGCGGTTCGCTCGGCGGGATCGATCCCTCAGGCGACGCAAGGGCGCCGATCGGGACTCCGTCCCCGGCTGCCGCGACCTCCTCGCGGCGGACAACGCCGATCCACCGGTTGCCGTCGCCGATCACGTATCCCTGCCCGCCCGCGGTCTTATCGAGCTTGTCGAGCGCCGCTTCGACCGACTCGGACTCGTGAAGCGAGGCGAACCTCTGCTGCATCGCCTCACGGGCGAGTCCTCTCAGCATCTCTAGGCGCTGGCGTGAAGCTGCCGCTCGAGCTCTTCCGGCTCGGTGACGGGAAGGCTGCACGTGAAGTTCTCGCACACGTACGCGGCAGGCTTGCCGTCCACCGGCGTACGGCCGGCAAGCAGCGGGATCGTCGCTTCGGCTTCGGCTTCCTCCGGAAGCATTCCGGCGAGCACGATGGTCGGCCGGTAGCGCCGCCGGACCACTTCGGCCAGCGCGTCGAGAGATTCACCCACGAGCGCCACCTCGCGTTTTGGCGCGAAGTGGAAGTGCATCGCCTGAAGCAGGTGGCCGAACGCCTGGGCGTGGCGCCCGGCGGCCTGGTGCAGGAGCCGGAACACCTCGACCGCGTGCTCTTCGTATCGCCGGTCGGCCGTGAACGCATTCAGGCGCAAGAGGCCGAGGGCGGCAGAGGAGTTCCCGGACGGGATCGGATGGTCCTCGAAGTTCTTCGGGCGCACGATCAGGTCCGCGTGATCGCCCGAGGTCGTGAAGAAGCCACCGCCGTCCCGGTCGTGATAGCGCTCGATCATCGAGTCGGCGAGCTCGCGCGCGCGTACGAACCGCCGCGTCTCGAAGGTCGCCTCGTACAGGACCAGGAGCGCCTCGACCAGGAACGCGTGATCCTCGAGATAGGCGTTGAGTGATGCGCGACCGTCCTTGTAGGTCCGCAACAGCCGCCCCTGCTCATCCCGCATGTCGCTGTCTATGAAGTCGGCGCAAGCGCGCGCGGCCTCGACGTAGTCGGTGCGCCCGAGCGCAGCGCCGGCGTCGGCGAGCGCTGCGATCATGAGCGCGTTCCAGGCGGTGATCCGCTTGTCGTCGAGACCGGGCCAGACCCGCTCCGAGCGCACCGCGTAGAGCTTCTCTCGCGCTCTTGCGAGCACGTCGGCGCCGACGTCGCTGTCGGCCACGTGCAGGATGTTGCGGCCCTCGAAGTTGGGGCCGCGGTCGGCTCCCCAGTGGCGGAGGAGCGCGTCGGCATCGTCTCCGAGCACTTCGCTCAGCTCCTCGGGAGTCCATACGTAGAACCGGCCCTCCTCACCTTCGGAGTCGGCGTCGAGCGCCGAGTAGAACCCGCCTTCGGGCCCGCGCATCTCGCGCAGCGCCCAGTCGAGCGTCTCCTCGCAGATCCGGCGGAAGTAGTCGTTGCCCGTCAGTTGCCACGCGTGCAGATACGTGCGAGCGAGCAGCGCGTTGTCGTAGAGCATCTTCTCGAAGTGGGGCACGAGCCACTGCGCGTCCACGGAGTAGCGCGCAAAGCCCGCCGCCCACCTGGTCGTAGATGCCACCCTTCGCCATGCGCTCGAGCGTGGTCGTGACGATCGAGAGCGCGCCGTCGGAGCCGTCGCATGCGCATGAGGAACTCCAGCGCGCTTGCGGGCGGGAACTTCGGCGCGCCGCCGAAGCCGCCGTAGGTTGCATCGAACTGCGTGGCGAGCGTGCGCTCGGCCTCGTCCAGCGCCTCGGGCGTGGGCTCGGCCTCGGAGGGCCGCACCTGCGAAGCCGCGGCCAGCCGCCCAACGGTCTGAGGCGCGGCAGCGCGGATCTCCTCCCGCTTGGTCTCCCAGGCCTGCGCCACGCCTTCGAGCACCTGCCGGAAGCTCGGCATCCCGTGCCGGCTCTCGGGCGGGAAGTACGTTCCTCCGAAGAACGGCACGCCGTCCGGATCGACGAACATGTTCAGCGGCCAGCCGCCGTGGCCGGTCATGGCCTGCACGGCCTGCATGTAGATCGCGTCGACGTCCGGCCGCTCCTCGCGGTCCACCTTCACGGACACGAAGTGCTCGTTCATGAAGGCGGCGGTCTCGGGGTCCTCGAAGGACTCGTGCTCCATCACGTGACACCAGTGACAGGCCGAGTACCCGATCGAGACGAGGATCGGCTTGTCCTCGTCCTTCGCACGGGCGAGCGCCTCCTCACCCCAGGCGTACCAGTCGACGGGGTTGTCCTTGTGCTGGAGGAGGTAGGGGCTGGTCTCGGCCGCCGAGGCGATTTGCCATCTCGCCAGGCGAATTACCCGTTGAGTCAGCCGGCGAACGTCTCGAAGGCGTCCAGGTAGCGCTGCACGTGCTTCATCGGTATGCGCCAGCGACAGCGTCCATTCCTCCTCGACGCCGGGCGTCATGAAGATGCCGTGGTTCATGTGCTACCAGCCAGGCCAGCGTCGAGAGGTCGTCGTCAACCTTCGTTAGGTAGTCCCGGTACTCGCGCAGCGGCTCCGACGAGAACACCACGCAACCCTTCGCACCGAGCCCTCTGTGTAGCAGGGAAGGCCGTAACGCTCGATGATCTCGTCGCATCCGGCGCAGGAGCTGCTCGTTCGTGCGCTCGAGCTGCTCGTATGCCTCGGGCACGAGCACCTCGGTGAGGGTCGCCTGCGGCGGCCGCCATCACGAGGGGGTTGCCGTTGAACGTGCCGTACTGGTGCACGGTGCCGTCGGCGACCACGCGCGGCCAGCTCCTCCGTCATCCCGATCGCGCCGCCGGGCAGGCCGCCGCAGGTGGCCTTCGCGAGCGTGATCATGTCCGGCTGTCACGCCGAAGCGCTGCGGTCGCGCCGCCCGGAGAGATCGTCGCGCCGGTCTTGACCTCGTCGAACACCAGCATCGACGCCGTGCTCGGCGGTCAGCCGGCGTACGTCCTCCAGGTAGCCGTCGCACCGGCGGGATGATGTTGATGTTCATCATCGCCGGCTCCATGATCAGCGCGGCGACCTGGCCCTCGAGCCGTTCGAGGACTCGCGCCAGCGCCTGCGCATCGTTGAACGGCACCGACCGCGTCAGGTCGGTGATCGCCTTCGGATAGCCCGCGCCGTACGGGACGCTGACGCGGGTCATCGCGGTCGCCGAGCTCCTCGAGTGGGGGATAGACCGAGACCATCACGGCGTCGTGGTGACCGTGGTAGGACCCCTCGATCTTGAGGATCATGTCGCGCCCGGTGGCGCCGCGCGCGACGTGGATCGCGTCCATCGTGGACTCGGTGCCCGGAGTTGGTGAAGCGCCATTGCGGCAGGCCGAAGCGGCGCGTGCAGCTCCTCGGCGACGCCGATCGAGCCCTCGGTCGGGGCGGCGAAGTGGGTGCCCTGATCGACGCGCCGCTTGACCGCGTCCGCGATCACGCGGGTTCGCGTGGCCGACGCACATCACGCCGAAGCCGTTGTGGAAGTCGATGTACTCGTTGCCGTCCACGTCCCAGACCTGTGCGCCGGTGCCGCGCTCGATGTAGACCGGCCACGGGTCGTTCTCCTGGAAGGAGGAGGGCACGCCCTTCGGCATCACGCGCCGGGCGCGATCGAAGTACTCGCCCGAGCGCGGAGTGCGCTCAGCGAGCAGCGTGCGCTGCTCGTCGATCAGCTGCGCGACGCGACGGCGATCGATCTCAGGCGCCGCGGCGACCGAAGGAGGGTGTTCGATCGTCACGAGGGAGAGCGTAGCGGCCGCGGATCCGGTGAGTACGATTCACGCCGATGCAGACCTTTCAAGAGGCGATCAAGCAAGTCCCCGACGGCGTCGTCAAAGAGATCTCGCCCGAAGACGAGATGTACTGGGACGGCCGGGACGAGGCCTACTTCGCAGCCGGCTTGTCGGCACTGCAGGCAATCCGGCTCGCTCAGCTGACTGCCGGCGCCGGCACGTTCAACCGCATCCTGGACATGCCCTCAGGGCACGGCCGCGTGCTTCGCGTCCTGAAGGCGGCGTTTCCCGAGGCAGCTTTGACGGCGTGCGATCTGAATCGTGCGGGCGTCGACTTCTGCGCGCGCGTCTTCGGTGCCCAGCCCGTCTATTCCGCGCTGGAGGCAGACGACGTCCCGCTCGATGACACGTTCGACCTCGTCTGGTCCGGGTCTCTCCTCACCCATTTCGATGTCCGCCGGTGGAGGGACTTCTTCGCGTTGTACGAGCGCAGCATCGCCCCCGGAGGAGTGCTCGTCTTCACGGCCTTCGGACGATGGTCGGCGGAGCGCCTGCGGCAAAGGAGCTTCACCTACGAGATGACGGACGAGCAGATTCCGGGGATGCTGGAGCAGTTCGACCGAGATGGCTTCGCGTACGCCGACTACCCCGGGCAGACGATGTCCGGCATGTCGCTGGCATCGCCCTCGTGGATAACCCGGCACATCGAGGAGCATTCCGACCTGCGGCTGGTCGGCTATACCGAGCGAGGCTGGATGGCCCACCAAGACGTGATTGCCTGCAAGCGCATCAAGCGGTGACGTCCCGGGCTCAGCCCTCGGCCGACGCTTTCTGCTCGGCTCGGTAAGCGTCGTCCCACAGCTCCTGCTGCGGGATCCGGAACTCACCCATCGAGGCGGTCTTCCTTCCCACGAGCCAGACGAGCGCGTGTTGAGCCTCCTTTGGATGGTCGATCTTCCCACCGCGTGCGTCGGTGAACTGCTGATACACGATCTCGAAGTCGTTTATCGCGATCGCGCGTGTCATGACCCACGGATCGAACGTGTGAAGACCGTGACCACATAGCCGTTGACGGGTGTGTGGAAGAAGTAATGCCCGCCCGCACCATCCGCATGCAGTTCTCGAGGCACTGGCGCGTGTCGAACAGGTGCTCGATCGTGCCGATGTCGATGACCGTCTGGTAGTGCTCGTGCTCGTGCTCCGGGACCGGCAGGTTGAGGTCATAGCGCAGATCGGCCTTGGGGTCGAAGTAGTCGATTGCCGTTATGTCCCTGACGCCGCGCGCCTTGAGGAACTGCTTGAAGTCGGGATAGTCGAAGTCTGGAGGCGGGTTCTTGCCCGCGATGATCTGGTAGCCGATCTGCAAGAACGGCTCCTCCAGCATGCCCGGCAGCGCGAATACTTCGCGGTGCATCTCGGCGTGCATCGTCAGGATGCCCATCCGGCGCCATGCTAGCGACGCGCTGCTCTCCTCAGCTCCAGGCCGCGCGCAGCTCCGCGCGCTTGATCTTGCCGCTGGACGTCTTCGGAAGCTCGTTGCGGAACTCGACGATACGTGGGTACTTGTAGGGGGCCGTGACGGTCTTCACGTGGTCCTGAAGCTCCGCCGCAAGCTCGGCTGAGGGCCGGAACCCCTCGCGCAGGACCACGACCGCCCGCACCACCGACCCGCGCCGGAAGTCGGGGTAGCCGACGGCGGCCGCCTCCGCGACGGCTGCGTGCTCCACGAGTGCCGACTCGACCTCGAACGGCCCGATCCGGTATCCGCCGACAGGATCACGTCGTCGAGGCGGCCTTCGAACCAGAGAAAGCCGTCCTCGTCACGGCGGACGCGATCGCCCGTACGCCAGATCTTCTCGGCGAACGGCTCCCGGCCCAGATAGCCGCGAAAGAACGTGGGCACGGTCGCGGGGTCCAGCGCCAGCTCGCCATCGTCGGCCGCGACGCCCTGCTCGTCCACCACCTCTAGCCCGAAACCCGGCAGCGGCTTCCCCATCGACCCCCTGCGCACCGGCTCGCCGACCGGCATGCCCGTGAGCTGGCCGGTCTCGGTTTGCCCGTATCCGTCGTGGATCGAGAGGCCGAACGCCAGGTCGAAGACATCGATCACCTCGGGGTTGAGAGGCTCGCCGGCCGATACGAGACGCCGCAGCGCCGGCAGCTCGTACGCCTCGAGCGATGTGCCGGCGGCGATCATCCGGTACTCGGTGGGCGATTGGCACAGCACATTCACCCGATGCTCGGCCAGGATCGCCATGCGGGCGTCCGCATCGAAGCGCCCTTCCGACAGCAGGCACGCGGCGCCCCTGATCCAGGGAGCGACGAACGCGTTGCGAGCCGACTTGGACCACCCACTGGCGGCGGTGCACCAGGCGAGCTCGCCCGGATTCGGCCCATACCAGTGCTCCGCCTGGGTGGCCTGCCCGCGCAGGTAGCGCTGGAGGTGAACCACGCCCCGTGCCACGGCCGCGGTTCCGGAGGTGAAGATCACGAGCGCCGGGTCCTCGAGGTCGGTCGCGGCCGGCTCGGCCGGCTCGCCGTCCGGAAGCTCGCCGCCATCGACGTCTCGCAGCGCCGGTTTCTCCTCCACGAACTCGATCGCTGCGGCGAGCGCCTCCATGTTGCGACCGGCGGCGAGCACCACACGCGTCGGTGCCTCACGGAGCCTCATCGCGAGGTCCTTCGTGCGAAGCTGCTCGGAGAACGGCAGCACGACGGCGCCGAGCCGCCACGCGCCGAGCAGCGTGAACACCCACTCGGGCCGAGCCCCCATCATCGTCGCGACCACGTCGTCCCGTCCGACGCCGAGGGCCGCCAGTCCGCCGGACACGCGCGCGGCCCGCTCCGCCACCTCCGTGAAGGAGAAGCTCTGCACCGACCCGTGCGCGTCGATCGCGCGCAGCGCTTCATCCGGACCGCGCTCGCGCGCCAGGCGCTCGAGCACGTCGACCGTGAAGTTGAAGGTCGAGCCGGGCATCGGCGGGATGCTACGGCTTCCGAAATTTCAGTTGACCGCACGAAGTCGCCGCGCCTACGCTCGACGGGAGGGGATGCGTAGGTCGTTTGCAACGGGGTTGGCTTTGGCGGCAGCAGTCGTCGCGCTTGCGCTGCCCTCGTCGGCCTCTGCCGGCCGCCTGATCGCGACCGGTCACGACGCCGACAGCCACTGCTCCGGGTTCGACGGGCTTGGCCAGTGCCGTTTCATCCAGGTCGCCGTCAATTACGTCCGCGGCGGTGCGCCCACGCCATCGCGCAAGATGCTGGTGCTCGACTGCTCGTCGGGCGGCAACGTCGCAAGGGCGCTCGTGGCCGCGAGCGTGGGCGGCCTGCACGAGGTGGTTTGCCCGAGCGCGAACATCGCGGCGTTCAATGCGCTCCGCCTGACGACCGCCAATTACAGCGCGATGGTCGTGGGCTCCGGTGGCGACGCGATAAACCTTGGCGGCAGCACCGCCGATTCCGCCGCGCTGACCGCGCGCAAGGCCGACATCGCAGCCTTCTTCAACCAGGGCGGCGGGATCTTCGCGCTCGCTGGAGACCTTCAGGGCGACGACCCCACCGACCCCTACTACCAGTTCGTGCCGATCGGGATCGGCGGCAAGCAGGTCCGGGCGCCGTTCAGCCTCACCCCTGAGGGTCGGGCGCTCGGGTTTCAGGATTCGGTCAACGGAATCGGGACCAGCGACGACATCAACTGCTGCCCGACCCACAACTCCTTCCAGGAGCCGCCGCCGGGGAGCGCGCTCAAGGTCGCGGAGCGCGACTCGAGCGTTCCGCCCGCGCCAGAGACGTTGTTCGCCGAGGGAACCATCAGCGGCGGCACGATCGTCAACAAGCCGGGCTTCGGGGCGGTCGTCGGGCTGCCCTCGAACAAGAAGTGCGTGAGCCGGCGCAAGTTCCGGATCAGGCTTCGACAGCCGGGCGGCATCCAGATCCAGACGGCGCTCGTGTTCGTCAACGGCAAGCGGGTCCGAACCCTCAAGCGGAAGCTCTTCAACAAGCTCCGCACCACCGCCAAGGTCGATCTGCGCGGTCTGCCGAAGGGCACCTTCTTCGTCCGGATCGTGATCCTCACGACCAAGGGCGACACACTGCGCGGCACGCGCAAGTACCGCACGTGCGTGAAGGGCAAGCGCAAGCCGAAGCGTTCGCCGCGGCTGTAAGCGGCTCAGCTTTCGTACAGCTTGATCACGCGCACCGTGCCCTCGGGCGCCGCTTCGAGGCACAGGTAGCACAGCACGCATTCGTCGAGATTCCCCTCGACGATCTTCAACGAGTCGTCGTCGGCCTGGGCGAAGATGTCCACCGGGCAGACCTCGGCGAGCTTCTGCGCCACCTCGGGGTCGCGCGCTGACTGCTCGTCCACCTCGACGTCGATGAACAACGACTTCGATGAGGTGCCCGCGCTCACGTGGCCACCTGCGATCCGAGTCGCTCCTTCACGAGACCGGGGATCTCCGCGATCTCCTCGGCGACCGTGATGCCGGCTTCCTGCAGGCGCGCAATCTTCTCCGCCGCCGTGTCGGCCTTGCCCTCCACGATCGTGCCGGCGTGGCCGAAGCTCATGCCCGGCATCTCGTCCATGAAGCGCCCGGCCATGAATGCCACGATCGGCAGACGCGAGTTGGTCTCGGTCACGTGCCTGGCGAGCTCGGCCTCCATGCGCCCGCCCGGCTCCGTGTAGATCACGATCGCCTCGGTCTGCTCGTCGGCCTCGAAGAGCGGCATCAACTCGGTGTATGTGGAGCCGATGATCGCGTCGCCGCCGATCGACACGGCGCTTGACTGCCCCAGTCCGGCGGCTGTGAGCGTGCTCGAGATCTCCGTGGTCATGCCACCGCTCCGCGACATCACACCGACCGGTCCTGGTGTGTAGGCCTTGGCCGCGTCCTTGGCAGGTCCCCCGATGCCGCCCATCTTGATCACGTCGGGCACTATCACGCCGAGGCAGTTGGGGCCGATGATGCGCGCTTGCTTCCGGCTCGCCAGCTCGACCATCTCCGCGACGTCCCGGCGGGGGATGCGCTCGGTCACGATCACGATCAACTCGATGCCGTGCTCGAGCGCCTCGAAGACCGCGTCCTTGGTGAAGGCGGGGGGGACGGTGACCACGGAGCCGTTGATCGGGGCGCCGTGATGCTCGACGGCCTGCTCGACCGTGTCGAAGACCGGCACGCCGTGCACGTCGCGGCCCTTGCGCCCTGGCGTGACACCCCCGACGACCTTGGCGCCGCTGCCGTAGTCCAGGCACTCACGGGTGAGGTTGACGGCCTCGCGCCCCGTGATGCCCTGGACGATGAAGGTCGTGTCCTGATCGATCAGGATGCTCATGCCGCGGTCGCCGCCCCCTGGATCTTCTCGACCGCCCGGCGCGCGGCCTCGTGCATCGACACCGAGCGATCGCAGTACTCGACGCCGTACTTCTCGAGGATCTTGAAGCCCTCGTCCTCCCACGCGCCGGGAATCCGGAAGATCGCGATCTTCTCGGCGGGGTCGAAGCCCAGCTCGAGGCATGCCTTCACGACGCCCCGCGCGACGATGTCGACGCGCGTGTTGGACACGATGCTCATCATCACCGCGATCTTGTCGACGCCCGGCTTGGTGAGCACCAGCTTGGCGAGGCCGGCCGCCTTTGCGACCGAAGGGTTGCCCCCGATCTCGCAGTAGTTGGCGGGCTTGCCGCCGTACTTGCGAACCGCGTCGAACAGCGTCAGCGAGCCGCCACCGGCGCCGATCACGAGGCCGAGGTTGCCGTCGAACTCGGTCACGTTGCCCGCCACGCCGCGGTGATCCATGGCATCGACCTGCTCGCCCCGGATCTCGAAGTCCGTCGCCTCACGGGCCTCGCGGGTCTCCTCGTCTCCCACTCCGAGCTCCTTGAGCAGCGCCCGCTGCCGGGGCCGCGCCTCGTTCTCCATTTCCATGTGCGCATCGAGGGCGACGAAGCTCCCGTCCTCCAACTCACCGAGCGGATTGATCTCGGCGAGCGTCATGTCGTACTCGGAGAAGAGCCGCGCGAGACGCGAGAGGATCGGCGTGATGCGCGTGAGCTGGCGTCCGGTGACACCGGTCTGGGCGACGACCTCCTTGGCGCGGAAGTCGGGGACCTCGAGCAGGTTGGACAGGTGCCCACGCCCGATGTGCTCGGGATGCTGGGCTTCGACCTCTTCGATGTCGATGCCGCCCATGTCGCTGAAGAGCATCACGGGCCGCTTCCGGGTCCCGTCCCACACCACGCCCGCGTAGTACTCCTGCTTCAGCTGCGCCTTCGGATCCACCAGCACACCCCTGGGCATGTGGCCGTTGATCTCCAGCTGGAGGATCTCCTCGGCGTGAGCGCTCGCCTCCTGAGGCGTGTCGGCGAACTTGACGCCACCGGCCTTCATGCGGCCGCCCGTCAGCACCTGAGACTTGACCACCACCGGGCCGCCGATCTCCTCGGCGAAGTCGCGCGCCTCTTCAGCCGTGCGCGCGAAGCCGTATTTCGTCACCGGGATGCCCGCGCGTTTCACGATTTCGCGCGACTCGTACTCGAAGAACCTCATATTCGGGGACGGAACCCTAGCGAAGGTGCATCGGCGGCTAGCGCAGGGCGGTGAGGGGGTCGATCGCCGCCGTCCCCATCCGGAGCTCGAAATGGAGGTGGGGGCCGGTCGAGAAGCCCGTCGACCCCACGGCCCCGACCGGCGTTCCGGCGACCACGCCCTGGCCGGTGCTCACGCCGATGCGGGAGAGGTGGGCGTACATCGAGCGCACCCCGCGTGGATGCAGGATCACCACGAGATTGCCGTAGCCGCCGCTGTCCCAGCCCGCGAACGTCACGCTCCCGCGGCCGGCCGCGCGCACGGAGGTGCCCGAGGGCGCCGGGTAGTCGACGCCGGGATGGAACGCATCGCCGCGCGGGCCGAAGCGGTCGGTGATGCGCGCGTTTATGGGCGCCAGCAGCCAGATCGGCGAGCGCCTGATCGGGCCACGGAGCGCCGCGATCGTGGACGGGCCCGCGACCCCATCGGCCCCGAGGCCGGCCCAAAGCTGAAAACGGGCGATCGCCGCCGCGGTGCGGGCGCCGTAGCCGCCGTCGAACTTCCCGGATGGGAAGCCGCGCCAGGCGAGGCGGAACTGCAGGGCGGCGACGTCCCAGCCGCTTGCGCCCACGCGCAGGGTGCGGCTGCCGAGCGCCGGCCCGCCGCGGCGACCCAGGGCCCGTCGCGTCGCCGCTCCCGCGACTCCGTCAGCCGTAAGCCGGTGCGCGGCCTGAAACGCGCTGACCGCGCGGACCGTGCCCGGACCCCTCACCCCGTCGATCGTGGACCCGTAGAGCCCCACTCCCTTGAGGGCGACCTGCAGCGCCGCGACCTCCGAGTCGCCGGCGGCGCGCGCCGTCCCGGGCATCGCCGTCGCTGCGACGAGCAGCAGGGCAATACCCGGGCGGACGCGTACCCACCTCGGGATCAAGGACCTCCGAAGCGCGAGCGGAGCGCCATCACGTTCGCGACGTAACGCTCAGTCTCGGGCAGCAACCCGACGGACCGGACCGAGCCAAGCCCCTGGTAATAGGACGCGACCGCGACCGTCTCGTCGCCGCCGGCGTCCCGGAGGAGCTGGGCCAGGTACATGCTGCCCGCGCTGACGTTGTCGTAGGCGGAGTTGGGGTCGAGGCGCTGTCCGGCGAGGTTCTGCTCGACCCAGGTCCAGGTCCCGGGCAGCACCTGCATCACGCCGCGCGCATTTGCCGTCGAGACGACGTTGTTGTTGAACCCGCTCTCCTGCCAGGCCACCGCCGCCGCGAGCGAGGGGGAGACCCCGTGCTGCGAGGCGATCTGCCCCACCTCGGCCGACGTCATCTGTGTCGGAGTCGGGTTGGGCGCCGCCTGCGGGACGGTCGAGGGCGCCGGCTGCGAGGCGCTCGGCGCCGCGGCCGCAGCTCCCGTGGGCAGCTTCAGGGCGGTGCCGACCTGCAGCACCTGCGCGGGGTCGAGCCCGTTCATCCAGGCCAGCTGTCCCACGGTCACGCCGCTGCTGGCGGCGATCCCGGAGAGGGTGTCTCCCGGGCGCACGGTGTAGCCGCCGGCCGGCGGGGGCGCGGCAGTTCCTGTCGCCGTCGCTGCCGGGGCGGGGTCGGCCACCGGTGCAGTCCCGAGCGCGGACGCCGCCTCGAGCTCCGACGGGATCTGGATCGTGCTCCCGAGGACGACCTGGGCTTCCTCGGACAAGCCGTTGTAGGCCGCCAGGGCGCGCGTCGTGAAGTTGTTGGCCGCTGCGATCGACCACAAGGTCTCGCCCGGCTGGACCGTGTGAGGGACGGCCGCCGGTGCTGCTGCCGGCGCCGCTGCCGCAAAGGCCACGATGGCTACTAGTGCAAACGCGAAGGTCGAACGTGAGAAGCGCAACTGAGCTCCCTTCCCTGGGAATTGCCGCATTGGTCTTGCCCTCGTCCGGAGTGCGGATGCCTCCTAACGCTGCAACCCGGCGTGCAAACCGGGAGTTGCCTTCCGCGGACGGGTGTTCGAGCCGCTCAGCGCGCCGGGCGCGCGAGCTGGACATAGGTCCCGGGGCCGCCCACGGTCCAGCTGGCCGCGGCATGGGGTCCGGCGGCCGCGGCGTCGATGAGCGGGACCTGCGTACCGGGGCCGGTCACGGTGGACGTGCCGCGATAGAGGCCGGCTGCGCTCAGGCGCACCGTGAACCATCGCTGAGCGGTGCTGTAGTAGGCATCCACGGCACCGCGTGGCGCGGGGGTCAGCACGACCGGCAGATCCAGCATGCGGGTGTCGTAGACGTTCGGCCGCTGCAGGCCGGCCCGTGTCCAGCGGGTCGTCCAGAGGGAGCGTGGGGCGCCCTGCGGACGCTGCGTCCAGGCGATCACCGCTGATTGTCCGTGAGCGACGATCTCGGCATCTCCGGCCGCGGCTCCCCGCGAAAGCGTCGCGACGGCACTCGGGCGCGGCGCAGCGCGCGGCCAGTCGAACGCCTCGACGCGCCGATCGGCGACGACGGGCGTCGCACCGGGCGCCGGGGAGGGGCCCCGGAGCTCCGATGACGAAACCGCCACCACGGCTCGACCGCCACTCGTGATGACCACCCGCGGCACGCCGGGAACCAGCGTGTTGCCCGCCGCAGCGGGTCTCAGGCTCACCACGTACGTGACGCCGAGCACGCCCTGCCTCGCCACCCGGACGAGGACCCTCTTGCCGTCGCTCCAGGCCACCACCACGCGCTCGCCGCTCGAGACCGCGACGTCGGGCAGCAAAGTGGGTGTCCCAGCGCCAATCGCCGTGGGGGCGCCGAACCCGGCGCCCGAGGCACCGCGCGCGAGGAAGACTCCAACCGGTGAGCTGTACGCAAGCGCCGCGCGGCCGTTGGGGGCGATGGAGAGGGAAACGTGGCCCACGCTCTGGCGCTCGGCGCTCACCTGCTGCCTGCCGCCGCGCGCCGTCCAGGCGAAGGCCTGGATCTGGCCGTCGACGATGCGTCGCCACACCACCGCCAGCCTGCCGCGCCTGTCGTGCTGGATGTCGGTCGAGAGAAAGGAACGAGCCGTCCCGTCGAGCATCCGCGTGGTGCGGCCGATCCTCAGCTCGAGCCGGTTCTGACCGCCGGCGCGGCGCTGCAGGAGCACGACCGCACGCCCGTTCGGCAGCACGTCGACCCCGCGGCTGAGAGACGGGCCCGGCGTCGCGACCTTGTCGACGCTCCACGGGCGAGCCTCGGCGGCAGGCGCCACGAGCGCCGCCGCGGCGAGGGCGATAGAACTGAGACGGAGTGTGCTCATGGCTCCCTTCAACACGCTGGGAGGGCTGGAGTAGCGCTCGCCTGACCGCTAGTTCAGCTCGTAGGCCTTCGCGAGCTCGGGGTCCTTCCGGGCCAGCATCTCGGCGAGCGACACCATCACCTTGCATTGCTTCCACGTGGCGTCGTCCTGCATCTTGCCGTCGATCATGTGCACGCCCCGGCCGTCGGGGATCGCCTCGAGCACCTTCTTTGCGAACTTCACCTCGTCCGGCGGGGGCGAGAAGACCTTCTTGGCGATCTCGATCTGGACCGGGTGCAGCGACCATGCGCCCACGCAGCCGAGCAGGAACGCCGCCCGGAACTGGGTCTCGCATCCCTGCACGTCCTTGATGTCGCCGTAGGGCCCGTAGAAGGGCAGGATCCCGGCGGAGGTGCAGGCGTCCACCATGCGCGCGATCGAGTAGTGCCAGGGGTCCTGCTGGGCAGTGGCGCGCGGCTTGTCCGGGTCATCCGGATCCGGGTCCTCGATCACGCGGTACCCCGGGTGGCCGCCGCCGACGCGCGTGGTCTTCATGCGGCGCGAGGCCGCCAGGTCCGCGGGGCCGAAGCTCATGCCCTGCATGCGAGGGCTCGCGGTCGCGATCTCCTCCAGGTTCACGACTCCCTGTGAGGTCTCGAGGATCGCGTGCACCAGCAAGGGCTCGTCGAGGCCGATCTTGGCCTCCAGCTGCGCGAGCAGGCGGTCCACGTAGTGGATGTCCCAAGGCCCCTCGACCTTGGGAACCATGATGACGCTGAGCTTGTCCCCGATCTCCGTGACGAGCTGGGTGATGTCGTCGAGCACCCAAGGGCTTTCGAGGCTGTTGACACGGGTCCACAGCTGGGTATCGCCGAAGTCGACCTCCTTGCCGACACGGATCAGTCCCTCCCGGGCCGCCTCCTTGCGGTCGGCCGGGATCGCGTCCTCGAGATTGCCCAGCAGGATGTCCGCCTGCTTGGCCATGTCGGGCACCTTCGCCGCCATCTTCTCGTTGGATGCGTCGAAGAAGTGGATCATCCGCGAGGGCGGGAACGGGATCTCCGTGACCGGGTCGGGAGCACCGATCGCCAGGGGCTTCAAGAAGTCGCGGGGGCTTCGCATTGCTCCGAAATCTACAGGCGCGGTCCCTTCGAGCCGATCACATGCCCCTCGGGTGGGACTCCAAATCGCTGTGTTCGCCGCGATCAACGTGAGCTACGGGCTCGCGCTCGGAAAGACGCTGGCTGACCTGGAGCGCCGCCCCGGCGCCGTTATCCTTCGCCTCGAAACCGATTAGGGAGTCAACGCCGATGGCCGTAGCCACAGAGCTTCTGGAGAAGACCGACGAGCAGCGCGCGATCACCGAGATGGTCCGGCAGTTCGTCGACGAGCAGATCATCCCCAACGCCGAGCACTACGACCACGAGGACTCGTTCCCGGGGCCGATCGTGGAGCAGATGAAGGAGCTCGGGCTGTTCGGGGTCACGATCCCCGAGGAGTACGGCGGGATGGGCCTCGACCTCACCACCTACGCGATGATCGTGGAGGAGCTCTCCCGCGGCTGGATCTCGATCTCGGGCGTCGTGAACACCCATTTCATCGGCTCCTACCTGCTGATGAAGTTCGGCACCGACGAGCAGAAGCAGCACTTCCTGCCGAGGATGGCGACGGGCGAGCTGCGCGCGGCCTTCTCGCTGTCCGAGCCCGAGGTGGGCTCCGACGTCCAGGGCATCAAGGCGACCGCCACCAAGGAGGGCGACGCCTGGGTCCTGAACGGCCAGAAGATGTGGGTCACCAACGGCCTCCTGTCGGGAGTCGTGTTCGTGCTGATGAAGAACGACCCGAAGGCCGACCCGCCCTACAAGGGCATGACCTGCTTCATCACGGAGAAGGAGCCCGGGGTGGAGGAGAACACCGGTGACTACGCCGGCCTCGTGATCCCGCCCAAGATCAAGAAGATGGGCTACAAGGGCGTCGAGTCCACCGAGCTCGTCTACGACGGCTACCGCTGCTCCCCCGACCGGATTCTCGGCGGCGAGGAGGCCGGTCTCGGCCAGGGCTTCCGCCAGATGATGGATGCACTCGAGGTCGGGCGCGTGAACGTGGCAGCGCGCGGCGTGGGGATCGCGCAGCGGGCGCTCGAGCTGGCGCTCCGCTACTCGCAGGAGCGCAAGACCTTCGGCAAGCCGATCGCCCAGCACCAGGCGATCCAGTTCAAGCTCGCCGACATGGCGACCAAGGTCGAGGCCGCGCGTCTTCTGACCTTCAAGGCCGCGCGCATGAAGGACGCCGGCCAGCGCTCGGACGTCGAGGCCGGGATGGCGAAGCTCTACGCGTCGGAGGCCGGCAAGGAGGTCGTGGAGGACTCGTTTCGCATCCACGGCGGCTACGGCTACTCGAAGGAGTACGAGATCGAGCGCCTGTATCGCGACGCGCCACTGCTTCTGATCGGAGAGGGCACCAGCGAGATCCAGCGCATGGTGATCGGCAAGAAGCTGCTGGAGCGACACAAGATCTAGGCGCTTGTCCGCGCTTGGATACGCTTCCGCCACACTTGGCGGAGGGCACCAAAGAGCTGATCGAACTGGGCGCGATGCGCTTCCTGGAGGAAGTGCCTGCGCTGAAGCAGCTGAAACTGGTCATCAGGCTGGACCTGCGCGCACGCCGCGACTCGCAGACCTGGCGGGTCCAGCTGCCTGATATCGACGTGAAGCGTGACCCCGGAGCGGACGCGAAGGTGACGGTGCTCGCGCCGCGCTCGCATTTCAACGAGCTCGCCCGGGACGGGCGCCTCCAGCATTGGCGTGACGCCTATGAGAACGGCTACGTCCGGGTGACCGGCCAGGACGAGATCATCAAGCTGGTCGGTAGAGTCATCGAGCGACACGAGGCGCGCGAGAAGACGAAGAAACGGAGGTTGTAGGCGGTTTGGCGACGACTGACCAGGAAACGGAGAAGCAGGGGACGACCTTCGACCAGGCCTCCCGTGAGGCGAGCGGCGCTCGTCCCTATGGGCGGTATCTGGAGGACTTCGAGGAGGGCGCGACCTACAAGCACTGGCCCGCGAAGACCGTGACCGAGGCGGACGATCATCTGTTCTGCCTGATCACGATGAACCACCACCCGCTGCACCTCAATGACGAATACGCACGGCAGTCTCAGCAGGGCAGGAACGTGGTGGTGGGGCCGCTGGTCTACTCGCTTGCGCTCGGCATGTCCGTGGCCGACGTCTCGGGCAAGGCGATCGCGAATCTCGCGACCGAGGAGCTCAGCCACCCGGCCCCGGTGTTCCACGGCGACACCCTGTACGCCCAGTCAGAGGTGCTCGAGGTCAGGCCTTCGCAGTCCAAGCCCGACCGCGGCATCGTGAAGGTCAAAACCGACGTCTACAACCAGCGCAACGAGCTCGTGGCGACCTTCAAGCGCGCCGTGCTCGTACCCCGCCGGCCCGGCAGCACCGGCTGAGCCCAGATCAGCCGATCCGCCCTTTGGGCGCCGAATCGGGCAGAATCCGGTTAGTTGATTCGCCAATCAAGGAGTTGATCCACCTTTGAACGAGTCGAGCACAGCAACCGAGCGCACGGACGCGCCGACCAAGCATCAGAGGCTGCGGACCTGGGTCGAGGAGGTCGCGGCGCTCACGCGGCCAAGCGCGATTCACTGGTGCGACGGCTCCGAGGAGGAGTACGACGAGCTCTGCCGCGAGCTCGTCGAGGCTGGCACCTTCGAGAAGCTGTCGGACGCCAAGCGGCCCAACTCCTATCTCGCGCGCTCCGACCCCGGCGACGTCGCGCGCGTCGAGGACCGGACCTTCATCTGCTCCGAGAAGGAGTCGGATGCCGGCCCGACCAACAACTGGCGCGACCCCGCGGAGATGAAGGAGGTGCTGCGCGAGCTGCTCGATGGAGCGATGGAGGGCCGCACGATGTACGTGGTGCCCTTCTCGATGGGCCCGCTTGGCTCCCCGATCGCGCACATCGGCGTGCAGATCACGGACTCTGCCTACGTGGCGGTCAGCATGCGGATCATGACCAGGATGGGCCAGGACGCGCTCGACGTGCTCGGCTCCGACGGTGAGTTCGTGCCGTGCCTGCACTCGGTCGGCTATCCGCTGAGCGACGGGCGCGAGGACGTGCCGTGGCCGTGCGACGCGGAGAACAAGTACATCGTCCACTTCCCCGAGTCCCGCGAGATCACCTCATACGGCTCCGGTTACGGCGGCAACGCACTGCTCGGGAAGAAGTGCTTCGCGCTTCGGATCGCCTCCGTGATGGCGCGCGACGAAGGCTGGTTGGCCGAGCACATGCTGATCCTCAAGCTCACGTCCCCGGAGGGTGAGACCAAGTACATCGCGGGGGCGTTCCCGTCCGCTTGCGGCAAGACCAACCTCGCGATGCTGATCCCGACGCTTCCAGGCTGGAAGGTCGAGACGATCGGCGATGACATCGCCTGGATGAAATTCGGCCCGGACGGGCGGCTCTACGCCATCAATCCCGAGGCCGGCTTCTTCGGCGTCGCACCTGGGACGAGCGACAAGACCAACGCGAACGCGATGAAGACCGTCCGCGCCCGCTCCGTCTTCACGAACTGCGCGCTGACCGACGACCGCGACATCTGGTGGGAGGGAATGACCGAGGAGCCGCCGGCGCACCTGATCGACTGGCGCGGCGGCGAGTGGACTCCCGACGCGGAGGGCCCGGCGGCGCACCCGAACGCGCGCTTTACGACGCCCGCGGGGCAGTGCCCGTCGATGGCGCCCGAGTGGGAGGACCCCGCCGGCGTGCCGATAGACGCGATCCTGTTCGGGGGCCGGCGTTCGACCGTCGTGCCGCTCGTGCGGGAGGCCTTCGACTGGCAGCACGGTGTGTTCCTCGGGTCCGTGATGGCGTCCGAGACGACCGCCGCCGCCGCCGGGGCCGTCGGCAAGCTCCGTTTCGACCCGTTCGCGATGCTGCCGTTCTGCGGGTACCACATGGCCGACTATTTCGGTCACTGGCTCCAAATCGGCGAGCAGGGCGGCTCCGAAAAGCTGCCGAGGCTGTTCAACGTGAACTGGTTCCGCAAGGATGCCTCGGGCAAGTTCCTCTGGCCGGGATTCGGCGAGAACAGCCGGGTGCTGGCTTGGATCTTCCGGCGGTGCGAGGACAAGGCCGACGCGGTGGAGACGCCGAACGGGCTGGTGCCGGCAAAGGGCGCGATCGAGACCGAGGGCCTCGACGTGACCGAGGAGCAGATGGACGAGCTCCTGACCGTCGACCCGGAGGAGCTCGCCGGCTCGATGCCGCAGCTCCGCGAGCACTTCGCACAGTTCGGGGACCGGCTGCCGCCGGCACTGCACGACGAGCTCGACAGGCTCGAGGAGCGCCTCGGCGCCCGCTGAGCCGTAGATCCTCTGGGCGCCGGTTTTGGCCTGCTCTGACGGGGTAGGCAAAAAGCGCCGTGAGGAAACGCTTCGCAACACGCCGCATTCCAAGGCGCCGCGGCGCCGCGACGGGGCTGTTCCTGGTGGTGCTGGGGCTGTGGGGCGCACTGATCCCGTTCGTGGGCCCGTACTTCGACTATCAGATCGGCACCACGAGCACCTGGGACTGGAGCATCGATCGGCTCTGGTTGTCGGTGCTTCCCGGGGCAGCAGCTGTCTTGGGCGGTCTGATCATGCTCTACAGCACGAGCCGCTCGACCGCATCCTTGGGCGGCCTGCTGGCGCTCGCCGGCGGCCTGTGGTTCGTGGTCGGACCGACTGTCAGCATGCTGTGGAACGACGGCGTGCAGGCGACCGGAGCCGCGATCGGCGACAACGGCACGCGGGTGCTCGAATGGATCGGCTTCTATTACGGCACCGGGGCGCTCATCACGATGTTTGCCGCCTACGGGCTCGGTTTCCTGGCGGCGCTGCCGGTCAGGGGTGAGGCAGTCCGGGAGTCGGAGGCGGCGCCGGCACCGGTCCCGGCCCCCGCCCCAGAGCGAGCTCGCGTGGAGGCTCCGGCTGACCGCCCTCCGGCCGAGAGCCCTGCGGCCGACAGTCGTCCGGCTGCCAGCCCTGCGGCCGAGGCACCCGAGCAACCGGTCACGCGCCGCGCAACTCGCCGCCGGGGCGGGCTGCTCGGTCGACGCGCGAGGCGCCGCGCCGACCCCGCCGAGCGCAGCTAGTGCGCGCTATTTAATGCGCAGCAGTTAGTGGGCTTCGTCTGACTCGGCCGCGGGAGGCCGGGACTCCTCGGCGAGCGAGGTGATCGTGAGCTGGCCGCGTGAGGACTCTTCCAGTACCTCGGCGGCCTCCTCCGCCGTGCGGGCGTAGAGCTCGACCAGCAGGTGGATCGTGATCTTGTCCTCGTCGTGCTTGTGGAAGCGCACGTGGGTGAAGAACTCGCGCGTGCCGCCTTCGCCGAAGGCGCCGTACGTGAGCGAGTCGGCCGCCTCAGGCCCGGAGCAGATGTCGACCAGGTCCTGGTCCACGGTCACCGTGCAGGAGGCCACCCACGGCGTGCCGGTCACCATCCGCTCCCAGCGGTCCTCGACCTGTTCGAGGCGGCCGTCCGTGAACGTCAGGTGCGGCTGGTCGTGCAGGCAGTCGCGGCACTGGACGACCGCCTCCTGCACCTCGTCGAGCCGCTCGGAGAAGCCACCCGACTCCGGGTCGATCCTCAGGATCGCGTCGTAGTGGACCTGGGCCTCGAGGTTCTGAGACCAGCAGCGGTAGCAGCGAAGCCATGGCCGCTGCTCGTCGGTGCGGGGTCGGTCGCGCTCGGGTGGGCCGCCGCCGCTCGGCGTCAGGTCGTGCTCCTGGGGGGTTCTGTCCTGTTCGGGCTCGGCCATATCTTTTACCCGCCGATCTGACTCATGGTGCGCGGGGGCTGGCGGAATCCGGGCTCGGACACGTGGTGCTTGAGCTCCTTGCGCCAGACCGCGTCGCGGATCGCCTCGACGACCTCGACGTCGGTCGCATCGCCGCGCAGCGCGGCGCGGAGGTCCGTCTCGTGCATGCTGAAGAGGCAGGTACGGAGCTTGCCCTCGGCCGTCAGCCGGATGCGGTCGCAGTCCGCGCAGAAGGGCTCCGACACGGGATTCACGAAGCCGATCTCGCCGCGCCCGTCCAGGAAGCGCCAGACCTTCGCCGTCGCGTGGTCCTCGCGCGGAAGCGGCTCGAGGGGGTACACGCGCTCGATCATCGCGACGATCTCGGCACCGGTCAGGACACGGTCCTCGGACCAGGCTCGGTCGGCGTCGAGCGGCATGAACTCGATGAACCGCACCTGATATGGCTTGCGGCGGGCGAGCTCGGCAAAGGGAAGCACCTCGTCCTCGGTGAATCCGCGCATCGCCACGCAGTTGACCTTCACCGGGCTGAGCTGCGGAAAGCGCTCGAGCGTCTCCAGGCCCCTGATCACCTGGGGAAGCGAGTCGCGCCGCGTCATCTGGAAGAACCGATCGCGCGAGAGCGAGTCGAGCGACACGTTGATGCGCTCGAGGCCCGCTTCCACGAGCTCCTCGGCCATCTTCTCCAACAGGTAGCCGTTGGTCGTCAGCGAGAGGTCCTCGAGCCCGTCGATTGCGCTCAGCATCGCGACCAGCTTGGGGAGCTCTCGGCGGACGAGCGGCTCGCCGCCCGTCAGGCGCACGCTGCGCACCCCGAGCGGGACGAGCAGCCGCACCAGCCGCTCGATCTCCTCGAACGTGAGCACGTCTGCGCGATCCAGCCACGGGAGGCCCTCGGCCGGCATGCAGTACTGACAGCGGAAGTTGCAGCGATCCGTGACGGAGACCCGCAGGTCGCCGATCAGGCGGCCGTGGCCGTCCCTCAGCGGTGAAGCGACCAGGGATGCCATCGGAATTAGTCTAGACCGATGCCCTTCGGACCGGCCGGGGAGCCGGTTTCCGGGGCTCTAGGCGGGTTTTGCGGCTTCGAGCGTGGCGAGGAAGTCGGTCTTCGGGACGGGACCCACCCCTGGCGAGGTGGCGCCGGCGTCCGCATATCGCTTGATTCCGGCCCGCACCTCGTCCGGCGATCCGATCGCCGTGAGGTCGTCCAGGAAGCGGTCCGAGATCGCCGCCTTGGCCCGCTCGACGTCGCCGGATTGCATGGCCTCGTCGAACCCGGCGATGTCCTCGCGGAAGCCCGACCGTTCGATCATCGCCCGGTAGAACGGCAGGCTCCAGTAGGTCAGCAGGTCGTTCCGCATGGTCTCGTAGGCCGCGGCCTTGTCGTCTGTGACCGCGGACGGCACCGCGGCGACGATGTCGAAGCCGTCGGGGGACCGCCCGGCTCGCTCCAGTCCCGCCTGCACCTCCGGCACCACCACCTCACGGATGTAGTTCGGGTTGCAGAGCCACAGCATCGCTCCGTCGGAGATCTCGCCCGCGAGCCTGATCATCTTCGGAGAGAGCGCGGCGACGTAGATCGGGATGTCCGGACGCGGCTCGTAGCCCATGAAGCGGAAGCGGCTGGGGAAGACCTCGCACTCCGGTGGATTTTCGCCCCGGAAGCACGCGCGGATGACCCCGGCGTACTCGCGCATCGCCTTCAACGGCCGCTCGATCTTCTGCCCGTACCAGTGCTCGACGGTCACAGCATGCGAGACGCCGAGGCCGAGCACCATCCGCCCGTTCGAGTACTCGTCGATCGTGGCGGCGGACTGCGCCGTCGCGACCGGCGTCCGGGAGTAGATCGGCAGCACGCCTGTGCCGAGCTTGATCCGCTCGGTGGCCGCCGCGTATGCCATCAGCACCGTGAGCGAGTCGCGCCCCGCGATGTGAGTCACATAGGTGGAGTCGTAGCCGAGCTGCTCGGCCCGCTGAACGCGCTCGATCGCCTGGTCGAGGGATCTGCCGACGGAGATGAAGGTGCCGAGGCCTGGCATGCGGGCCGGACCCTACCGCGGGCGCGGTTCAGGCGGCTACTGCGTCCGGGTCCCGCTTGCCCTCCGCCGAGCGTCCCACCACTCGAACGAGGGCGTCGACCACGGCCGGGCTGAACTGCGTCCCGGCATTCGCGCGGAGCTCGGTCACGGCCGCTGTCAGCGACATGGCGGGCCTGTAGGAACGGCTCGTGGTCATCGCATTGAACGCGTCGCAGCACGAGACGACACGGGCGGCGGGTGGGATCTCCTCTCCCTGCAGCGCGTCGGGATAGCCCGCTCCGTCCCAGCGCTCGTGCGAGGAGCGGACCACGCACCCAACTTCACGCAGCAGCCCGCCCACGCGGTCCAGCATCTGCTGGCCCTCGATCGTATGGGTCTTGACGATCGTCCACTCGTCGGGGCTGAGCGGTCCCGGCTTGTTGATGATCTCGTTCGGGATCGCGATCTTGCCGACATCGTGGAGGAGCGCGCCGAGCTCGACCTTCTGACGCTCGCGGTCGTCCATTCCCAGGTCGGATGCAACCTCGAGCGACAGCGCGACCACGCTGCGCGTATGGCTGCCCGTGTACTCGTGATCGGCCTCGATGAGATCTCCCAGGAGCAGCGCGGTGCCGTGGTACGCGAGGCTCAGGTCGACTGCGTGACGCAGGCGCTCGGCGCGTTCCTTGGAGAAGATCGCCAGCAGGGCTGCGAGCGGCAGCACGAGCAGGAACGCATACGAGAACTCGTCGGTCGCCAGCGCGGCGAGCAATCCGATCGGGGCGAGCAGGAGGTCGACCATGTAGACCCAGGCCAGCAGGCGCACCTGCACCTTCGGCGAGGCCCCTACGGCGATCCATTCACGCGCCGTCGAGATGACGAAGTCGCCTGCGAACTGGGTGGCGAGCGCGACCAGGTAGATCGGCCAGTGCTCGGGAGCGAACACCTGGGCGCCTGCGACGATGAGCAGGAGCGCGGGGGGGACGGCATGCCAGGAGTCCCCGAGCGACAGCACTATGCGGTCCGCCCTCGTCTTGCCCCGAACGTAGTCGGGCACGTTTCCGAGCAACGTCCCGGCCGCCACGAAAAGAGGCACGAGCGGCGTGGGCAACAAGAACAACATCGGCACGAAAACGAGCTCAGTCGGCACGGTGTAGCCCGCTCCGTCGCTGAAGCGCACGCGCGAGGCGATCGCGTATGCGACGACGAGCGCGGCCGCCGTCCCGACGGACAGCGAGCGCGCGGTGTCGAGCAGGAGGGCCATCTCGACGGCGGCGACGAGAAACGTTGCCGCGAAGAGCCATTCGACCATGCGCTCGCGCCGGTCGAGGGGGCGCGACAGGCTCTCTTCCGCTCCCACCAGGAGGCGCTGCACGGCCGGATTCAGGTGCCGCCCCGTTTCGATTCCGATGCCTTTCACCGGGACGGTTATCGACACGCAGGCGCTCTCTCCTGACTCGCCTCCCGCGAGCACGCGCTGGCCGGATGTCCGAGTGACATGCGCCGGAACCTCACGCATGATGGAACCAGTCCACGGGGCCCTCCCCCCAGTCCAGCGGACTACCTCCCCCCTCGACGATTGGAACTCCGATGCTGCGTTCGTTCGCTGCGCGTTGCCGCCGCGCCTCCCTGCTTGCTCTCCTCACCGGCTCCTCCCTGCTCGTGCTGGCCGTGCCCCCGGCCAGCGCGGGCCTCCTCGTCAAGACGGCCACCGGCTGCACCGCGCCGGTGACCAAGCAGCCGTTCCTGCGCTTCGGCGACTCCGCCTATTACACGCTCGTGTCCAACGGCGGGCTCGAGGCCGGGACGACCGACTGGACGCTCTCGAAGGCTTCCGTGGTCACCGGCAACGAAAGCTTCTACGTCAACTCGACGCGGGACACGAAGTCGCTGTCCTTGCCGCAGGGAAGCTCCGCGAGCACGCGGGCCTTCTGCGTCGGACTCGACAAGCCCACGATGCGCTTCTTCTCGAAGAGCTCAGGGACCGGACTGCTCTCGAGCCTGCGGGTGGACGTGATCTTCGAAACGTCTCTCGGCCTGACGCTCTCGCTGCCGATCGGCATCATCTCCCCGCACACCGCATGGGCGCCCAGCCCGAAGCTGCTGATCGTGGCGAACCTGCTGCCGCTCCTCCCCAACCAGCAGACGCCGGTCGTCTTCCGCTTCACCCCGCAGGGAAGCGGTACCTGGTCGGTCGACGACGTCTACGTCGATCCGCACAGGCGCAGCTGACGGTCCCGGGCGGGTTTTGCGGCTCAGCGGACTGCGCCGCCGCATTGTTTGATATTCCAACGGCCTCGTGCTGTCCCTGTTAAAGGGTTTCCGGCGAAACTCGCCGCCCTTCCTGGAACTGCCGCTCGGTAACGCGGGTTCGAAGGCGAGCCTTGCGTTGACCGCCGAGCGCGCCTACCTCGCGCTACTTCCGCGCGACGGGCTCGGAAGGACGGCTTCCGGACTCGGCTTCGTCGTCGACACCGTTTCCTCGGCGAATGATCCGATCGACGTGGGGCTCTACATGGTCGACGCCGGACAGCTGACGCTGCTGGGATCGTCCGGCAGCATGAGCGCCCGGTTGTGGAACGCCGGCGGCGGCGAAGAGGTCGATCCGCGCAGGGCGTCGCTCGCGTTCGCTTCCCCGATCAAGCTGCCCGATGCCGCCGACGTCTATGCCGCGTTCGGCATGGGCCCGGTCCAGGGGACCCCGGGGAGCCTTTCGGCCTCAGATCTCGGGAACTCCGTGTATCTGCCGGGCAGCATGGCGCTGGCCGCGCCGGGCAAGACAAAGGCGCTCTTCAAGGACACCGGTTTCCCGCTGCCGGCGAGTGTGGTCGAGCCCACCGGCCTGACGGTGGTGCCCAACCTGGTCGTCCTGTTCCAGCGCCGGATCGTCTGCGTCGGCGACTCGATGACCAAGGGGCAGACGAACGTGTCGAGCTATCCCACACGCGGACTGAGCACGCGCCTGGGGGCGTATGCCTGTGTGATCAACGCGGGCGTCGGCCACGATACGACCGCGGACACGATCTCGCGGCTGGAGCGCGATGTCTACAGCCACAAGCCTTTCGAGTGTTTCGTCCTCGTCGGTTTCAACGACATAAACAACGAGGTCGCAACATCGACCATCACCGCCAACCTGAAGACGATCTACAGCGGCATCGCCGCCAATGGCGGGGAACCCTGGGCCCTGACCGTGCCGCCATTTGGGAATCACGTCAGGTGGAACAGCACGAAGGAAGCCGCCCGGAACGACGTCAACGACTTCATCCGGACGGCGGGCTACCCGTACGTCGACCTCGATCCTGTGCTCGCCGACACCTCCGACCCGTCTCGAGTCAAGCTCCAGGCTGCGTTCGAGTCCAACGACCGCCTGCACCTGACCGGGGCCGCAAACGATGCGATCGGCGCGGCGCTCTTCGCCAAGGCGTTCCGCGGTAAGCCAGTCCCGCAACCGTAACTGGTGGCCCCTCCACTAGGAGGTCCGGACCCGGCGGCCGCCGAGGCGGCCCGTGAGGGAGCCGTCACGGTGCAGGATCAACCGCCCGCGCGCCGCCGCGCTGCCGGTCACGCGCAACCGTCCGTGCCGGCGGGTCAGGCCGTCGATCCGCCCGCTCACCCGCACGCCCCGGACATACGAGTAGCTGTGCAGCGTGATCCTCGGCCGGCGGACGCGGGGCGAGTAGTGGTCGTGCGCCCAGCCCGCCCGCAGGCCGCCCACCCGTGCGAAGCCGCGCTCCGAGTAGAGGGAGGTGGTGAGCGCCTCGTCCACGTCGATGATCGTCAGGTAGACGGCCGAAATGGTCCGGCCGACCACGCCGCGGTAGCCGGGCTCGGGACGGAGCTCACGCAGCGAATGGGGGGCGGGGGAATCGCGTAGGGCGGCTCCGTACCCGGTTTGCACGGGCGGACCGGACGGTCGGCCATGAAGTCGTTGAAGGCGCGCTCGGGACATACCGAGAAGCCCGGGTAGACCCCGTGCCCGACTCCCGGCACCGTCAGCACCCGCGCGCCGGGGATCGCCCGCGCGACTCGCTCCGCGCCCTCCAGCGGCGTCCGCAGGTCGTCCTCGCCGGCCAGCAACAGGGTCGGAACCGCGGGCAACGGGCCGGCGGGCAGCGGAGGGTCGACCGATGGCCACTTGAGGCAAAGCTGAGCATCGGACGTGTTGAGCGCCGTGTCGCGGTCAAAGGGGTAGAGGGCGGACGGTGAGAGCGCGGACGCGCGCGCCTTCGCTTCCGCCAGACGGCCGGGGATGGGCGTGGAGGGACTCCAGAGGGGTGACTCCTGACACACGTTCGCGGTGTACATCGCATCGCTGAAGAACCTCGGTACCGCTGTTATCGACCCACGCTCGGCCCAGTTGGCAAGTCGCAGGAGGGGAGTGAGGTCGCCGCCCAGCGCGGAGCGGACCGCGGCCGGGTAGGAGGCCCTCAGGATGCCGAGGTAATCACCCGAGAACAGGACCCCGGCGAGCCGGACCCTGCCGATCCGCCCGGCGCGCCGTCGCCCGCGTGCATCGATCACGGTGCCCTTCAGAACACCGCGGGCCCGCATCTTCGCCACGAGCCTGGCCGTGTCCGCCACCGGGTCGGTGGTGAACCTGTCACAGGTGGCCGCACAGAGCTTGTCGAGCACGCGTGGGACCGCCTGGAACGATTCGAGGTCGAAGGTGGGCTCGTCGAGCGGGACAACGGAATCCAGCACCATGCGGTCCACCCGTGCTGGAAAGAGGACGGCGTAGGCGAGCGCGAGCTTGGTGCCGTACGAACTGCCCAACAGGGCGATCTTCTCCGCGCCGAGCGCAGTGCGTAGCGCGTCCAGGTCCCCGGCCGACTCGCGGGTCGTGTAGAAGGCCGCAGCCGGCCCGAGCGTGGCGGCGCAGCGGGCGGCGGTGTCGGCCTGCCCGACGGCGGGCTTCGAGTCGGGGATCTTGATGCCGGCGCATCGCAGGGCGCCCGACAGCCCTGTCCCGCGCTGGTCTACGAGCACGAGGTCACGATCGGCGCGCTGTGGCCGCAAGAGGCCGGCGTAGGCGCGGGCTGACGCAGTCACACTCGCCCCGGGGCCGCCCTCGAGCACGAACACGGGGGCGCGTGAGGCCTTACGGGCGGGGACGCGCTCGACGTGCAGGCGGAGCGACCCCGGCACCCGGCCCGAATGGTCGAGCGGCACGTCGAGGCTGCCGCACTGGATGCCCGGCAGGCCGGGACACGGGGTGAACGTGATCGCGTGCGCCGGCGGCGGCAGCGCAAGGCCCAGCAGCAGCGCGGCGCCCGCGACGACGCGCGCGCTCACTTGCCGGGTGGCTCGTCCGTCAACAGCACCAGCACCAGCACGGAGGCGAACGTGATCTGCCCGAACGTGGAGGCCGTGCCCCAGCCGGCGCCGAATGCCTTCGCCACCAGGGTGGCGGTCACGAAGGCGACGAAGAAGAAGCCGAGCTGGGCGAGCCTCGAGTGGCGGACCAGCTCGATAACGCCGGCGCTAGATCGTTGCAAGCGCCTTGTACTCGCCGAAGACGCCCTTCATCGTGCCGGAGATCTCCCCCAGAGTGCAGTAGGCGTGCACGGCTTCGATGATCGCGGGCATCAGGTTGCCGTCGCCTTCGGCTGCCACGCGAAGGTTGGCCAGGGCCTTGTCGGAGGCAGCCGCGTCGCGCTCGTCGCGCAGCTTGTCGAGCTTCTCCCGCTGGCGCTCTGCGAGCGTCGGGTCGACGCGGAAGTACTCGGGCTGCGGCTCCTCGGCGTCGCGGTACTTGTTCACGCCGACCACCACGCGCTCACCCTCGTTCAGGTCCTGCTCCCACTTGTAGGCCTCGTCGAGGATCGCCTTGTGGTAGTAGCCCGAGTCGATCGCCTCGACGGCGCCGCCCATCTCCTCGATCTTGTCCATCTCCTCGATCGCCCGCCGCTCGAGCTCCCCGGTCAGCCATTCGAGGTAGTAGGAGCCGGCCATCGGGTCGATCGTGTCGGTGACCCCGATCTCCTCGGCGACGATCTGCTGCGTGCGGACAGCGATCTTCTGGGCCTTCTCGGTCGGGATCGCTAGCGCCTCGTCGTAGCAGGAGAGGGCCATCGACTGCACTCCGCCGAGCGCAGCGGCGAGCGCCTGGATCCCGGCTCGCACGATGTTGTTCTCGGGCTGCTGCGCGGTGAGCGTGGAGCCGCCCGTCTGCGTGTGCGTCCTCAGCATCATGGACCGCGGATCTGTGGCGCCAAAGCGCTCCTTCATGACGCGCGCCCAGAGGCGGCGCAGCGCGCGGTACTTCGCGATCTCCTCGAAGAAATTGATGTGCGTGTTGAAGATCCACGAGAGACGCGGCGCAAATGCGTCGACCTCGACGCCACGCGCGCGCACCGCCTCGATGTAGGCGATCGCGTTCGCGAACGTGAACGCGATCTCCTGGACCGCGGTCGATCCGGCCTCGCGCATGTGGTAGCCGGACAGAGAGATCGCGTTGAAGCGAGGCGCGTCCGTCGCGCACCAGGCGATCAGGTCGGCCGCGAGCCGCAGCGAGGGCTTGGGCGGATAGATGAAGGTGCCCCGCGCCACGTATTCCTTGAGGACGTCGTTCTGGGCGGTGCCCGAGACCTGCTCGCGGGGAACGCCCTGCTTGTCGGCGACCGCGGCGTACATCGCGACCAGCACCGACGCCGGCGCATTGATCGTCATCGAAGTCGACACTCGGTCGAGCGGGATGCCGTCGAACACGACCTCCATGTCGGCCAGCGAATCGATCGCGACACCGACCTGGCCGACCTCGCCCGCGGCCCGCTCGTCATCGGAGTCGAGGCCCATCTGCGTGGGCAGGTCGAAAGCCGTCGAGAGCCCCGGCTGGCCCTGCGAGAGAAGGAACTTGAAGCGCTCGTTGGTGGCCTCGGGCGTGCCGAAGCCGGCGTATTGACGGATCGTCCACGGGCGGCCGCGGTACATCGTCGGCTGGATCCCCCGCGTGAACGGATACTGGCCCGGGAAGCCGAGGTCCCGCTCGTAGTCGACGTCCTGGACGTGCTCCGGCGTGTAGATGCGGTCGGTCTCGAGACCGGAGAGCGTGTCGAAGTGCTCACGACGCTCGCCCGACTTCTCGAGCGCCTGCGCGAGGGGACCTTCCTCCCACCGGCGGCGCTCGTCGTGGAGGCGCTTGAGCTCCTCCTCCTTGGAGCGGATCAGCTCGTCCAGCTGCGCTTTTCCGTTCCCGGCGCCACGGCCTCTTCCATTTTCTGCCGGATCAGTGGGAGCCATGCCTGGGCCTCCTCTCGAAGCTCACGACAGCAGTTTAATGGCGGTTCCGCCGTTAGCCTTCGCGCGATGGCGCCGCATGCCAACCTCATCGACGTCCGGCAACGCGACCGTGAGCGCGTAATCGGGGCATGGGACCTCGGTGGTGCGATCGTGGACCCGGGGCCCGAGAGCCGCATCGAGAGCCTCCTCGAAGGGCTGACAGAGGAGCCGCGTGCTCTGCTGCTGACTCACATCCACCTCGACCATGCGGGGGCGAGCGGGGCGCTCGTGGAGCGCTTCCCCGATCTCGAGATCTGGGTCCATGCCCGCGGCGCGCCGCATCTCGTCGATCCCACGAGGCTGCTGGCGAGCGCAGAGCGGATCTACGGCGGCGACATGGGCCCGTTGTGGGGCCGCGTGGTGCCGGTGCCCGAGCGGAGCATCCGCGTGCTCGAGGGAGGGGAGACGTTCGAGGCGGCGGGCCGCCGGTTCGAGGTCGAGTACACGCCCGGCCACGCCTCCCACCACGTCGTCTACTTCGACCAGTCCGACGGCACGGCCTACGTCGGCGACGTGGCCGGCGTGCGGATCCCGCCCTCCGACTTCGTCCAGCCGCCGACGCCGCCCCCCGACATCGACGTGCCGGCCTGGCTTCGCGCGATCGACCTGGTCGCCGAGCGCGAGCCGCGGTGCCTGGCGCTCACCCATTTCGGCTCCGTGGACGAGCCGCTGCCGCATCTGGAGCGGACCAGGGAAAGCTTGCGGGAGATGGCCGAGCTCGCCCGCCGCCTGCTCGAGGAGCACGACGGCGACGCCGAGGAGGCCGGCCGCGCGTTCGTCGCGGAGGTCAACCGCGCCACGGAGGAGCGTACGGATGCCCGCACCGCCGCGGGCCTGGAGGTGGGCTCGCCCATCGGGCAACGCTGGGCGGGGCTGGCCCGCTACTGGCAGAAGCAGGCCGAGTCGGCCACCAAGCCGTGATGGCGACCGAGACCATCGAGCTGCCTCGCACCGGAGGCCCGGACGCAGGTCGCGGTGGTTCGTGGCGCGTGATCGTCCTGAACGACAACCACAACACGTTCGATCACGTCGCCAAGACGCTCGCGCGGGTGATCCCGGGCGTGAGCGTCGACCGCGGATACCGGATCGCCGACCAGATCCACAACAGCGGCCGTGCGATCGTCTGGACCGGCGATCGCGAGCCGGCGGAGCTCTACTGGGAGCAGCTGAGCGGCGCCGGACTGACGATGGCCCCGCTCGAGCGGGGCTAGCCGCCGCCGCCCGTGAGGCCGGCGGCTCCGGATTTCAATCCTCGATCGCGGCCAGCGCCGCTTTCTCGATGCCGGTCTCGGCCAGCCGGTCCAGCGCGCCGGCGAGCTTCTGGGTGTCCTCGAGCGTCCGGATCCGCGTGATTCGCCCCCAACGCAGCTCGATCGTCTGCGCGACCTCGTTGCGGTAGGCCTCGCCTGCGACGTCCGCGTGCACGTCGACGAGCACGACCGCGGTCGTGCGCCACGGCCAGCCCTTGACCAGCACGTCGGCGACCTCGAACCGGATTCCCGGAAAGAGCTCGAACAGGCGCTCGAACCAGCCCGTCATCGACTCCCGGCTGTGCCGGGTGCCGCCGAGCGCGTGGGCCCCGACGAAGCTGTACTCGAACCGCGGCGCGAACTGGTCGAGCACATAGTCGTAGTCGCGCGCGGCGAGGTGCCGCCACGCCTGCCGGACTCGTACCTCGACAATCCTCCGGTACACGGCCCCTCCTAGGAGACCGCGGCCGGCTCCGGCGCGCGCGGGCTCTCCGGCCCCACTTCGGGAACAGTCACGTGAACGAGCGGCATAGCGATCACCTCACAGCGCTACCCGCGGTCGAGGATCGTCGCCCAGCTGGGAATCACAGGCTGCTCGTACAGCCCGAGGATCCGCTCGCGCGCGAGGTGCATCTCGCGCGAGTCCCAAAAGCGCCGGAAATCGGCCCGGTCCTCCCAGAGCGACGAGTGCACGAAGTGGTCTGCATCCTCCTCCGAGCGGGTGAAGGAGTAGCCCTTGGCGCCGTACGCCATGACGCGCGGCACGACCGGCCGGTAGAGGTCGTAGAACCGCTGTGCCCGGAACGGCGTGAGATGGAAGTCGATCTGGACCATCTCGATCATCGCTGCGCCCCGGCGTGCTCGACCGTCCCGCTCCGCGAGCGGCGCGAGCGCCATCTCAATTGCCGACCTCGGCGCGGATCGCGCCGGGCCCCTCGGCGGTCTTGCCGAGACCTTCCTTGTCGGCGCCCACCAGGATCGCGATCTTGCCCTGGTGCTTGTTCTCGCGCATCAGCTGGTGCGCCTCGGCGACGCCCTCGAACGGCATCACGCGCCACAGCACGGGACGGATCTTGGACTGGTCAATGAGCTCGTTGGCCTTGGTCGCCTCCCAGGCGTTGGCAAAGTGCGACCCGATGATCTGCTTCTGGCGCATCCAGAGGTAGCGCACGTCGAAGTCCAGGTTGAAGCCCGAGGTGGCGCCGCAGATCACGACCTTCCCGAACGGCTTCACGACGAACACCGAGGTGGGGAATGTGGCCTGGCCCACATGCTCGAACACGACGTCGGGCGCGTCGCCGAGGATCTCCTTGACCCGCTTGGCAAAGGCGCGTGACTGCCCGAACCGCTCCTTCTCCTCGTCCTTCGACTCGCCGCCCTTGCGCATCATGCCCGCGAACTCGTTGCGGTTGATGAAGTCCTTGGCGCCGAGCTGCTTGACGAGCTCGCCCTTCTCGTCGGAGGACACGACGCCCACCGAATCCGCCCCGGTGATCTTGCAGAGCTGCGTCGCGAACACGCCGAGGCCGCCGGCCGCGCCCCAGATCAGCACCCGGTGGCCGGCCTGGAGCTTGACCTGGTCGATCAACATCCTGTAGGCGGTGAAGTAGGTGAGGCCGTAGGAGGCGGCCTCCTCCCAGGTGAGGTTCTTCGGCTTCGGCACCAGCTGCTGCGCCTGCACCTTCGTGAACTGCGCGAACGAGCCCCAGCTTGTCTCGTAGCCCCAGATCTTCTGGGACGGAGCGGCGAGCGGGTCGAGCCCGTGCACCTCGACGTCCTCGTAGGAGGCCTGGTTGCAGTGGATCACGACCTCGTCGCCCGGCTTCCAGCGGGTCACGCCCTCGCCCACCTTCCACACCACGCCCGAGGCGTCGGAGCCACCGATGTGGTGGTCCTCGTCGGGGTGATAGCGGAAAACCGAGACCGGCTGGCCCAGTGCCGCCCAGACGTTGTTGAAGTTCACGCCTGCAGCCATCACGCGCACGACCACCTCGAACGCGCCGGGCTCCGGGACCTCGATGTCCTCGATCTGGAAGGCGTCCTTCGGCTCTCCCTCGCGGTCCTGGCGGATCACCCAGGCCGTCATGGTGGACGGGAGCTCGCCAGGCTCGACGTCGAGCTGGCTGACGGTCTTCACATCTGCCTGTGCCACGGGTGTACCTCCGGTCGCCGGGTTCGAGCCGGCGAATGGTATCTACCCGGGGTCCGGAGCGGGGGCGGCCGCGGCCGCTGCGCGAACCGCCGAAGCGCCGTGCACGCGCTCGCCGCGCAGCATCACGACGGCGATGATGACGCCCACGACGGCGACCGCGGCGGACAGTCTCAGCGAGACCGAGAGCGAGTGGATGAAGGTCTCCTTGACCAGGCCGCCGACCTCTCTGGCCGTGGCCGGGTCGAGCTGCCTGAGCTTCTCGTCGACTCCGCCCGAGCCCAGGTTGTCGGCAAACCAGGCCTGCTGCTGAGCGCTGAGAGGGAGCTCCGCGAGCCGGTCGTGGAGGCGGTTGTCGCTCAGCTGCTGGAAGAGCGCGCCGACTGCGGCCACGCCGAACGTGCCGCCGACCATCCGGCTCATCGAGAGGATGCCCGACGCGAGGCCGGCCTTCGTCTCCTTGACGGCGTTCATCGCGGCGGTCGACATCGGAGACATCGTGAGCCCGATCCCGAGGCCCATCAGCGCGAAGCTGGGGAGGAGGGAGCTATAGCCCGTGTCGATCGTGATGCGCGACTGCAGGTAGAGCGAGAACGGCGACCAGCGACAGCCCCACCGCGATCGGCCAGCGGGCGCCGATCCGGTCTGTGAGACGCCCGGCGATCGGCGCCGCGACGATGATCACGACTGTGGACGGGAGGAAGCGAATTCCGGCCTCGAGCGGGGAGTAAGCGAGGATGTTCTGCAGGTAGAGCGCCATGAAGAAGAACATCGCGAGCATCGTGAACGACACGACGAAGGCGATCCCGTTGGTCCCGGCGAACTGACGGCTCCGGAGGAAGCGCGAATTCGACCATCGGGTAGCGCACCCGGCGCTCGATCACGGTGAACGCGACCAGCCCCAGCGCCGACAGCGCAAGCAACCCCATCACGCGCGGAGAGCCCCAGCCCCAGTCGTTGCCTTCGATGAGCGCCAGTACGAGCGCGCCGATCCCGACCGTGAGCGTGCCCACGCCGGCGTAGTCGACCGCGCGCGGGGCCGTCGGGTCGCGGGACTCGCGCACCGCGGCGATCGCCACGATGATCCCGAGCGCCGCGACGGGGAGGTTGAGGAAGAAGATCGCGCGCCAGCTGACCTGCTCGGTCAGGAGTCCGCCGACCACCGGGCCCATCGCGAGTGCGAGCGCCGAGACTCCCGCCCACGTGCCGATCGCACGGCCCCGCTCGGCCGGTGGAAAGGCGTTCGTGACGATCGAGAGCGTTGCCGGCATCATGAACGCGGCGCCGATGCCCTGTACGGCTCGGCTCGCCACCAGCCACGTCTCGTTCGGAGCGAAGCCCGCGGTCGCGGACGACGAGCGCGAACACGCTCACCCCGAAGAAGAACGCATGGCGGCGGCCGAAGATGTCGCCGAGGCGTCCGGCGGTCACCAGTAGCACCGCGATCGCCAGGGTGTACGCGTTGATCGTCCACTCGAGCGCTGAGAGCGACGCGCCCAGATCCTTCTGGATCGACGGCAGCGCGACGTTCACGACGGTGTTGTCGAGCATGATCATGAAGAGCGAGAAGCTCATCGCGGCCAGCGTCCACCACTTGCGGTTCTGCTCGGTGATCGCGTGCAGTCGTGCCATCTAGCGATCCCTCCGCGGGAGGTAGCGGCTGATCTCGGGTCGGCGGAGGATCTCGCCGAGCGCGTCAGCGAGCTTCTCGCGCTCGGCGACCGTGAAGCTCTCGACCAGCGCCTCCGCGGCGGCCACGCGCGTCGCGATGAGCCGGCCGACGGCGCTTTCGCCGCGCGCGGTTAGGCGCACTCGCTTGACACGGCGGTCCAGCTCGTCCTCCTTGCGTACCACGAGCCGACGCTTGACGACCGGGTCGATCGCCCGGCTTGCGGCCGGCAGCGAGATGCCGAGCTCCTCGGCGACCTCCTTGACCGACAGCAGCTGGGGATCCGAGAGTTCGTAGAGCAGGACCAGCACCTTGAGCTGAGTCAGCGTGAGGTCGAGCTCGTCGGCCTGCCGCAGGAACTCGTTGTCGCTCGCGTGGGTGAAGAAGCGGAGCAGGCCCGCGAGAGCGCGGGCAAGCTCGGCGGGCTCCGCGGAGAGCGGGCTTGGGGGAGGGAGATACTTGCACTCACGACAACTATTGCAGAAATCAAGCAAATGCCTCTGTGGACGCGGTCACACAGGGCCGGGCCGAGGGTCGGGCCATGGCGGGTACTCGGAAAGACAAAAATCGGCTGGGAAGGGGTCGAGGATCGGGCCGTGCCGGCTGCTCATGACAGGTGCAAATCGTGTCCCTTTTTCCTGTACCGGTTGGAAACGCGTGAGGGTGGCCAAACGCAAAACCGGACTTCGGAGCGCCCTATACAGCACCACAAACCGGTTTTCTCGGAGCGGCCCATCACGTCTTCGAGCGCGAGGGCGATTAAGTGACCCTCTTGCTCGAGCCACGCGCGAAACGAAACGGCTCCTCGTGTTCCGAGCCGCGCCGAAGCCGCACTTCTTCAATGCCGCTGTTAAGCCGCCCCGAACCGTCGCAGACTCCCCAGCCCCTGCCACGAACGCAGCGAAGCCGACCTACTCAGGCGGCCGCCTCGGGCAGCAGCAGCGTGTTCTGGGCGCTCGGCGCGCGGCGGGCCCACGGTGAGGCGGGCGGGCTGGAGGCCGCCGGCCTCGGCGGACGCCAGCGTGTACTCGCCCGGCTGCACGGACACCTTCAGCGTCGCGGTGTCCTCCGGGTTGATGGGGCCCGACCGACTGCCGCACCCGGGGGCCGTCGATCGTGACGGTCTGCGACGCGCCCGACTGGTTCGCGACCAGCATCGTGATCGGCCCCGGCGCCGAACTTGCCCGGCGAGACGGTCACCTTGCGCGGGGCCGAGTCTGGACGGAGACGTTGATCGGCACCGGGGGCCGCTCGCTTGTCGCGGTCGTCATCGTTCCCGCACGCGGCCACGCGGAACGCGAATGCGCAGAGCGCGAACAGCGGCGCACGCGGCAGCCGGCGCTGCGCCCCCCGATCCGCGGGTTTCGGTCGCCCAAGATCCCCATCCTCTCTCGGCGCGGACCCTACCCGATCCGCCTGCATCCGCCCTTCGCGGAGTACCGGCGGATCAGCCGAACCAGACCGAGTTGCGCTCGCGCAGCATTTCGTTCAGCGCGATCTGGATACGCGCGCGGATGTCGTCCGCGACCTGCTGCACGAACGCGACGTCGTCGGCGGCATCGGGTCCGAAGCGGTCGAAGTCGGACCGGCTCGAGGAACCGGATCCTGAACTTCGCCGGCATGTACATGCCGGCTGCCAGCAGCCCGAAGTGCGGGAAGGCGTGATTGATGGGGAAATAGATCAGCCCGGTGAGCCGCTGCAGCAGCGGCACGTGCGCGAAGATCGGCATCGCCTCCTCCGCACCGATCACCGCCACGGGGACGATCGGCACCCCGGCTCGGATCGCGGTCTTCACGAAGCCGCCGCGGCCGAACCGGCGGAGCTTGTAGCGCTGCCAGAACAGCTTGCGGGTGCCCTTCTGGCCCTCCGGGAAGACGAGCACCAGCTTCCGCTCGTCGTGCAGCAGCCGGTGGGCGTTGGCGGGATGCGCTGACACGAGGCCGATCTTGTTGGTGAACAGCCCCACTCCGGGGTAGCCCTTGAACCAGTGCTCGCCGAGCATGTAGAGCGGCCGCGGGCTCGAGTGCTCGTTGCGGATCGCCTGCATGATCATCGGTGCATCCGGCGGCAGCGCGCCGGAATGGTTCGAGGCCAGCAGCGCCCCGCTGTTCGCGGGGACCCGCTCGACGCCCTGGACCTCGACCCTGAACCAGTACCGGTAATAGAAGTTCAGCACCGGCTCCATCAAGTGGTAGATGCGCTCGGAGCGACCCCAGTCGTCGACCTGACGGGCCGAGTCGGGCTCGGGCACCAGTGACTCGAGGTCGCGCAGCGGAACGGCCGGCGGCTCCTCGGCCGGAATCCGGTAGACGTCGGCGTCGGGCTCGTACGTCGCGGTCGCGACCGGTGCGTCCTCCGCACCGGCCTCCGCCGGAAGCGGGCCGCCGAGCAGGGGGCTACCGGTGCTCAGAAAGCGGCGGCGCTCGGTCTGCGTAGCTCTGCGAGCCTCCAAGAAATCGCTCCTCCGGGCGCCGGAAAGCAGGGGGCGGGGCCGACGCCGCGCTGCATTCTTGCAGAGCCGTAGGTCCTTGACGAACGGGTTTCAGGAAATACCGAAAGGAAGCTCGACGACGGTCGCCGTGAGGTCGTCCTCGGCCACCGAAACCGCGTCTCCGGGGGCCACCTCGCGTCTCACGAGTGCGAGCGCGATCGGCCCGAGCGCGGGGGAGAGCCGGCTGAGGTCACCCGTCCCACGTCTTTACCCTCCGCGACCAGCGCCGCACCGGGAGCGGCCGCCTCCGAGAGCCGCAGGCCGCGCAGGTGGCGGTTCGGATGGCCCTTGTAGTGCATGCGGGCGACAGGCTCCTGGCCGACGTAGCAGCCCTTGGTGAAGCTCACGGAGCGCTCGACGATGCCGGCCTCGGCCGGGAGGTTCTCCTCGCTCATGTCCAGCCCGTGCCGCGGACGACCGCTCTCGACTCGCACGATCTCGGCCGCCTCGAGGGAGATCGGAAATGCACCGGCGGCGAGCAGCCGCTCGCGTGCGCCGGGCGCGCTGATCGCCGTCGACCACAAGGTCGACCCCCAGATCCGTGCGGACCGCGACCGCGCCACCGAGGATCTCCTCGAGCGTGTGCTCCGAGCCGGGGAGGCGAATGCCGAATGCCGCTTCGACCACCTCGTCGGTTCGCGGCCCGATCACGGAGACGATCGAGCGATCGGGCGTGTCGGCGACCTCCACCTGCCGCCCGATCTTGTACATGCGAAGGTCACGCAGCACCGCCTCCCGGGCGCTGGACTCGGTATCGAGAAGGAATCGCTCCGGGGCCACCCGCAGGATGCGCATGTCGGCCAGGATGCGGCCCTTCGGGTTCAGCATCGCGGCGTAGCAGCCACTGTGTGGCTCCAGCGCCTGCACGTCGTTGGTGACCTGCCCCTGGAGGAACTCCGCCGCGTCCGGCCCCTTGACTTCGAGGCTCGCGCGCTCGGAACGGTCGAGCAGGCCGGCGCCCTCGCGGAGCTCGCGGTACTGGGCGTCGATCTCGGGGAGCGCTCGCGTGGCCATCACGGCGATTCTAGAAGCGTCTGAAATAGGCTTCGCATGTGACTTCCCTGGCAGAGCGCTTCGAGCAGTTCGTCGACGAGCTTCCCGGCGACTGGACGGATCTCCAGGTGGAGCTGCGGATCGACGACGAGGAGCGCTATGTCGAGGCCGCCGTGATCCTCGCCCAGGCGAACGTGCAGCCCTATTCGCGCGCCGCCTGGCATTGGCGCATCCTGGTCGCGCACAGCTTCGGGCACGCGACCTCCTGGCGGACGGTGCACGGCGTGCTGGCGCAGCTCGACAGGTCCGGATTCACGGGCGAGCTGTCCATCCACGACGTCCGTGAGGGCCGGGTCGAGTTCGTGCCCACGTGGGGCCGACCGAAGAGCGTCCGCGAGGAGTTCTCCAAGCGCAGAGCGCAATAGAGGTGCCCCGAGCCCCGGGAGACGGCTTTTTCTCCGGCGGCGCGTGTAGACTGGCCCGCGCTCCAGCCCCAGTGACAGGAGGTATCAGGTGATAGAGCAGCGATCGCCCGCTGCATACATAGCCGAGTTCCTAGGCACTTTCGTGCTCGTGTTCGCAATCACGCTCTCGGTGACGCTGTTCGTCAACTCCCAGGGCACCGGATCCGATTGGGTCGTGGTCGGCCTGGTCCACTTCCTCGTGCTCTTCGTACTGGTGCAGACGATCGGCAGTATTTCGGGCGCCCACCTGAACCCTGCCGTGACGCTGTCGCTGGCCGTGCTGCGCAAGATCCGGCCGAACGACGCGGTGGTCTACGTCCTGCTGCAGCTCGCGGGGGCCGTGGCAGGCGCGCTGCTGACCAAGTACCTGCTGATCGACCAGCTCGCCGACCAGCAGAACGTCGGCGCCCCGGCGCTGAACCACAGCCTGCTCGGGACCACGGCCGCCGGCATGGTGGCGGAGGGAATCGGAACCTTCCTGCTCGTCTGGACGGTCGTCGCGGTCGCGGTCAATCCCCGCGCGGCGCGCGACTGGGCCGGTCTCGCAATCGGCGGCGTGCTCGGTCTGCAGGTCATGATCATCGGACCGCTGACCGGCGGCGCCGTCAATCCCGCGCGCTGGTTCGGGCCGGCGCTGGTCGGCTCGCAGTGGGACGACTTCTGGCTCTACATCGTCGGCCCCCTGGGCGGCGGCGTGCTGGCCGCGGTGCTCTACTGGTACCTCTTCGTGGAGGGACCCGGGGTCCGCGCGGCCGAGCCCGAGGCGGGGCCGAAGGGGCTGCGCCAGGACGTCAACCCGCCGCGATAGGGCGAGCCGCTCAGCTCTCCTGGGGCTGGTCCCGCCACCGGGCGCGGGCGCGATCGATCGCTGCGTAAGCCGCCTCGCGCGGATGCCAGCCGACCACCTCGACGTCCTTCAACTCGAGCTGCTTGTAGATCGAGAAGAAGTTGGCGATCTCATCGCGTAGCTGATGAGGCAGGTCATCCAGCCGGCTGACGTCGCTCCAGTTCGGATCGTGTCGCGGGACGCAGAGGATCTTCTCGTCCTCACCCTTCTCGTCGCGCATCTCGAGAACTCCGATGACCTCGACTGGAATCAAGCAGCCGGGAAAGGTCGGCTCGGAGACGCACACGACAGCGTCGAGCGGGTCCCCGTCGCCTGCCAGCGTGTCTGGGATGAAGCCGTAGTCGGTCGGATACACCACCGACGAGAACAGGAAGCGATCGAGCCTGATCGCGCCCAGGTCGGGATCGAACTCGTACTTGTTGCGGCTCCCTTTTGGGATCTCGACGAAGACGTGCACACCGCCGCTCATCGAGCCGAGCCTACCCCTCCTTTAGAATTCCCGCTCCCCCAGCACGGATTGGCCTTGAGACGGGTCACCTTCTCCCGGAACTACACACTCTCGCTGTCGCGGACTTGCCAGTGCTACTGCAAGTACTGCGCGTTTGCGACCCATCAGGCCCATCTCCATCCGCCTGAGGACGTCGAGCGGCTGCTCGACGATGCCGCGCGGCGTGGCTGCAAGGAGTTGCTGGTGCTGACCGGCGAGAAGCCCGAGGTGCACCCCGAGGTGGCGGCGCGCCTGGCGGCGCTCGGCCACGAAGACTTCACGGCGTACGTGGTGTGGGCATGCGAGCGTGCGCTCGAGCGCGGGATGCTCCCCCATTCGAATCTGGGCGTGCTGGACCGCGATGAGCTGTCGCGGCTGCGCGAGGTGAACGCGTCCATGGGCCTGATGCTGGAGTCGATCTCCGAGCGCCTCATGGAGACCGTCCACGCCGGCTCCCCCACCAAGCACCCCGCCGCGCGGCTGGCGACGATCGAGGCCGCGGGCGAGCTCAATATCCCGTTCACGAGCGGGATCCTGGTCGGGATCGGCGAGACGGAAGAAGAGCGCGTCGCGTCACTCGAGGCGCTCGCCGCCGTCCACGCCCGGCACGGGCACCTGCAGGAGGTGATCCTCCAGAACTTCGTCCCGCATCCGCGCTACCACGGACAGGAGGTGGCGGACATCGCGGCGGCCTCTGCCAGCCGGCGGTGGGAGGAGGACGGCGAAGCGGTCGTGACGGGCGCCGGATCACTGCCGGACTGGGCAACGCCCGTGACCGTCGACGACATGAAGCGGCTGATCGGCGAATGCCGGCGCCTGATGCCCGACGTCGGCGTCCAGGTGCCGCCAAACCTCTCCGACTGGTGGCTGGAGCTGGTGCAGAGCGGTGCCACCGACCTGGGCGGCCTGTCGGCGAATGGTGACCACATCTCGCCCGAGGAGCCGTTCCCGAGCCCGCACCAGGTGCGCAAGCGCCTCGCGCCCGAGGGCTACGCGCTCACCGAGCGGCTCTGTGTCTATCCCCAGTACATCGACCCCGAGTGGACGGCCCAAGGCGTCCTCGACGTGATCAAGCTCAAGTTCTGGTCGTTCATTCCGAGGCGGGGGTCCGGGCGCCGGCAGGAGACACCGATCCGCTCCGACCTCGCCCCCGCCGCGATCGAAAAGGCGCGCGACAACCAGCGCCTCACCAAGGAGGAGCTGACCGCGCTCTTCGCGGAGCGCCGCCCGCAGGTGATCGAGGACATGCGCGCCGCGGCGGACGAGCTGCGCGTCCGGCTTGCGGGCGACACCGTCACGTTCGTGGTCAACCGGAACATCAACTTCACGAACATCTGCCAGGTCGGCTGCGCGTTCTGCGGCTTCGGCCAGGGGAAGCGATCGCCCGACGCCTACGAGGTCGCCGAGCGGGACTTCGTCGCGAAGGTCCAGGAGGCGATCGACTACGGCGTTACCGAGATCTGCATGCAGGGCGGGATCCATCCGGAGTACACGCTCGAGGACTATGGGCGCTGGCTGCAGGTGGTGAAGGAGGTGGCGCCGCAGGTGCACCTCCACGCCTACTCGCCGATGGAGGTCCACTTCATGTCGGAGCGCTCGGGCCGCCCGCCCCACGAGGTGTTCGAGTACCTGATCGAGTGCGGGCTCGGGTCGACGCCGGGCACCGCGGCCGAGGTGCTGCACGACGGGGTGCGACAGCGGATCTCCCCGAACAAGCTCCCGGTCGGCCGCTGGGTCGAGATCATCGAAGCCTCGCATCGCGTCGGGCTGCGATCGACCGTCACAGTCATGTTCGGTCACATCGAGGAGCCTTGGGAGCTCGCCGAGCACATGCACGTCGTGCGGGAGCTCCAGGAGCGGACCGGAGGGTTCACCGAGTTCGTGCCGCTGAGCTTCATCCCGTTCCACACCCTGCTCGGGCGAACGCACGGGATCGAGGAGATCTCGCGCGAGGACAACCTGAAGCACACGGCGGTCTTCCGCCTCGCCCTCGGCGAGAGCGTCAGGAACCTCCAGGCGAGCTGGGTGAAGATGGGAATCGAGGCGGCCACCGAGGCGCTGCGCTGGGGCGTGAACGACCTCGGTGGGACGCTGATGGAGGAGTCGATCTCGCGCATGGCCGGCTCCTACCACGGCGTCAGGCTCGATCCGGACGAGCTGATCGGTGCCGCGCGAGCGGCGGGCCGGCAGCCGGCCCAGAGAGACACGCTCTACAAGATCCTCGAGCGGTACTGAGGACCGTAATGCGCGCGCTCGTCCTGACGCGTCCGGCGCCGATCGCGGAGGCCGGCCTCGAGCTGCGCGAGGTCGAGACGCCCCAGCCAGGCCCGGGCGAGGTTCAGTTGAAGGTGCTCGCCAACGCGGTCTGCCGCACGGACCTGCACGTGATCGAAGGTGAGCTGCCCGATCCGAAGCTGCCCTTGATCCTGGGGCATCAAATCGTCGGCAGGGTGGAGACGCTCGGCGACGGCACGACCGGCGTGGCGATCGGCGATCGCGTCGGCGTGCCGTGGCTCGGAGGGACGGACGGCACCTGCCCCTACTGCCGGACGGGACAGGAGAACCTGTGCGACGCGCCCACCTTCACGGGCTATCAGCGTGACGGCGGCTACGCCGAGTACACGACCGCGCGAGCGGATTTCGTGCTGCCGATCCCGGCCCGCTATCCGGACCTCCAAGCCGCGCCGCTTCTGTGCGCAGGGTTGATCGGCTTCCGGGCCCTGCGGCTGGCCGCCGTCAAGGGGCTGGAGCGGCCCGGGCGACTGGGCATCTACGGCTTCGGCTCCTCTGCGTATCTGATCACGCAGGTCGCAATGCATCTCGGGCACGAGGTGTACGCGTACACGCGAGGCGCGACCGGGCAGCAGCTCGCGCTCGAGCTCGGCGCGGTTTGGGCCGGAGGCGGAGACGATGCGCCGCCCGTCGAGCTCGACAGCGTGATCATCTTCGCGCCCGCTGGCGAGCTGGTGCCGGCGGCGCTGCGAGCGGTCCGCAAAGGAGGCGTGGTGGTGTGCGGCGGAATCCACATGTCGCCGATCCCGAGCTTCGAATACGACCTGCTCTGGGGCGAGCGGCTGGTACGCAGCGTCGCCAACCTCACGCGCGCGGACGGGCACGACTTCCTCGCGCTGGCGCCTGAAGTGCCGGTGCAACCGGAGGTCGAGGTCTATCCGCTCGCGGAGGCGCGCGAGGCGCTCATGCGGTTGAAGGCAGGCGAGGTCCGGGGCACCGCGGTACTCGTGCCGTGACGGCGCGCTCCTCCCTAGAGCGCGCCGATCGCCGGCTGCGTAGTTGGTAGTGGCTTCCCGAAGCCGCCGGCGCCGTTGCCGCGCAGGATCGTGACGCTGTTGTCTCTGGCGTTCGCGAGCGCGAGGTCGATCGTTGGCGTCGCCGTTGAACTTGCCGGCCGCGATCTCCGCCTGGCGCGGTGCCGAACGCGAAGTTGGTCGCCGCGCCGAAGCCGCCGGCGCCGTTGCCGAGCAGCACCGAGACGTCGTCTGCAGAAGTCGCTGGCGATGGCGAGATCGTCGTTCTCGTCCGCCGTTGAAGTCGGCCGACCGCGATCGAGCCGGGTCCCGCGCCGACCGCGAAGTTGGTCGCCGCGCCGAAGCCGCCGGTGCCGTTGCCGAGCAAGATCGCGACGTCGTTCGAGTGCCTCGTTCGCTACCGCGAGGTCGTCGTGCGCGTCGCCGTTGTAGTCGCCGACCGCGACCTCGACTGCGGAGCGATGCCGACCGCGAGTTGGTCGCCGCCCGCGAAGCCGCCGGTGCCGTTGCCGAGCAGATCGAGACGTTGTTGCGCGCCTCATCTGAAGAGGTCTTCGTCGACCGACCGGCGGATCGCGGCGGCGCCGGGGCCGTCGGCGGGCGTGACGTAGCGCTCCAGGCCATGCACGACCACGACCGCCTCGCCACCGTCCTTGTGACGTACCAGCGAGGCCGCAGCGGCCGCGGCGTCCGCCACCGCGTCGACTGTCGCGCTCAGCTCGCGGCCCTGGGCGTCGCGTTCGCCGCGCCGGTCATGGAGCGGGTCCAGCCCGGCGCAGCCGATCGCGACGTCGAGCTGGCCCAGTCGCCAGGCGCGCCCGAAGCTGTCCGGACACGAGCATCGCCGGCGCGACGCCGAGCCGCTCGCGGATGGCGCTGCGAAGCGCGCGCGCCGACCCATCCGGATCGGTCGGGCAGCAGACACGCGAGGTCGTCGCCGGGAACGTTCGACTGATCGATGCCGGCGTTCGCGCATACGAAGCCGTGGTGCGTGCGCACGATCAGGACTTCGCGGCCGACGCGCAGCACCTCGTCGCTCTCGTCGAGGATCAGCTGCACGAGCCGCGGGTCCTTGCCGAGTCCGCTCGGCGAGACCGTGGGCACGTTCGTCCGGTTGCACGTCGCCGAGCGCGCAGCAGGCGCCCCTCCGCCTTCGAGACGACCTTCTGGGCCACCACCAGGACCTCGCCGCCACGCAGGGCGGCGACGGAGGCTTCCGCCGCCTCCACGATCAACGCGGCGAGGTCGTCGCCGGGGCGGACCTCCGGCAACCCCCGGAGCGGGTCGGCGGCCAGCCTGAGCTGTGGCGGCGAGTTCAGGCCGCGACGTTGCGCGAGCCGCGCGTGCGCTCGATCTGCCGCAGGACGCCGCGCGTCCGCGGTGCGCGACCGTGCGACTGCTCGAGCGCGACGCCGAGCGCGACGAGGTCGTCATCGGTGTCGACGTCGATCGTGAGCGACGGCGGCCGCTCGATCGCGCAGCTCAAGCGGCGGCGCTCCGCCTGCTCGACGTGGCGCTGGCGGGAGCCGGGCCCGAACTGCGGCTCGAACGGGCCGGACGGATCGAGGACGAGTGCGTTCGTGCCGGTGTCGTGACGGTCGGGGACGATCACGACGTCAGCCCCGCCGGCCGCCCGCACGAAGAGCTCCTCGAGCTCGGCGGGCTCGAGCAGCGGGCAGTCGCCTGGAACGAGCGCCGCGCGGTCGAATCCGAGCGCGGCCGCGCGCGCCAGCCCCGAGCGAGCGGCGTTGGACTGGCCCTTCTCGTTCAGTGTCCTCGATCAGGATCGACATCGCGTCCAGCGACGATATCGGTGACCTCGCGCTCGCCGGAGACGACCACGATCGCTTGGAGCATCTGCGGACGCTCGAGCGCGCTCAGGACGTCGGCGAACATCGCGGCCGCGAGCGCCGCGCGGCTGCCGGCGCCGAGTGTCGCGCCCAGGCGCTGCTTGGCCTCTGTCGAAGCGCTTGACGGGAGAATCGCTGCGGTCGCACGTCGCCCGGAACTCTCGAACCCGACGGCGGCCAGAGCGCCGCCGGGCGATCTCAGCCCGGCGAGCGACGGCGCAAATTCCAGTGTTTCCCGGGCGAGCCGGCCCGCGCCTCGGCGTCGGCCCATGAGCGTGTCGGTCGGCTGCGCGACCACGCCGGAGAGAGTCGGCGCGCCGGCGGGCGAGCGAGCGATCGACGACCAGCCCGTCGATCAGGCCCGGCGTAGTGACCGGCGATCCCGCCGTCCGAGACCTCGAGCCCCGCCCACGCGATAAATGCCTCGGTCGGGCCCTTGAGCGACTGCCCGCCGACCAGCGGGCTGACGGCCACCACGGGCGCATCCGCTTCGACCAGTGCGTCACGCAGGCCCGGGACGGCGAGGATCGGGCCGATGCTCGCGATCGGGTTGGACGGCCCGATCACGATCGTCTCGGCGCTCTCGATCGCCCGTCTGCACCTCCTCGGTGAGACTGGCCTGTTCGGCACCGCGGAACTCGACGCCCTGGAGCGGCGGCTCGGCGTGCTGGAGGATCAAATACTCCTGGAAATGGCGCCATTCGCCGTCGGTGCGGACGTACGTCTGGACGGGCTCGTCGCACATCGGCAGCACCGCCGCCGGCACGCCGAAGCCGTCCGCGACCGCGCGCGCGATCTCGGTCAGCCGCCTGTCCTCGTGGAGCAGCTCGGTCCGCATCAGGCAGGTCGCGAGGTCCTGGTCGCCCAGCCTGAACCAATCGGCGGCGCCGAGCTTCACCAGCTGCTCGAACGTGTTGAACGACTCGCCCGCGATCCCGAACCCGCGCTCCTCGTCGATCACGCCCGCGAGCCAGTACGTCACCAGGTCGGGGTCGGGCGAGCACGTGCAGCCCGAAGGCCGCGATGTCGTCGCCGGTGTTGGCGATCACCGCGAGCTCGTCGGGGCCGAGGTGGTCCAGCAGTCCGCGGGCGAGCTTCGCCCCGCCGGTGCCGCCTGAGAGCAGCACGACCATCTACTTGGTCGAGGCCGGTCAGCCTGACGCCGGAGTGCTTGATCTTGTGGCGCTTGTTGACCGAGATCAGCAGCGGCGTGAGCTGCTCGAGGATGCGCGCCATCTCCAGGTCGCCGCAGTCGACCGGCCGCAGGCCGGGAATCCGCCTCACGAGCTCGGCCACGTCGTCCTTCGACTTCGCGGTCGTCGCCCGCGATCAGAACGTCCTCATCGAGGTCCCGGGAGGGATCCGCCAGCGCCGTGGCGCTGACGCTGTGGAAGGCCGAGACGATCGTCACGCCGCGGGGCGCCATCTCGGCCGCCTGCTGGGCCGCCGAGCCCTGCCACACGCCCAGCGACCGCGTCGCCCATCCGCCAATCGCGGCGGCGAGCGGAACCGTCGCGTCGATCAGCGTCGTCTGCGGCTGGAGCGCGTAGCGAAGGTTGTTGAGGGTCTCGGCCTGGGACCGGAACGGCACCGAGAGCAGCACGGTGCTCGCCCGTCCCGCCGCCTCCTCGTTCTGGTAGCCGGAGACGTCGCCGCCACCCGTGCGCTCGCTCACCTTCTCAGCGGATTCGGCCGCACGACCTGCGTCACGCGACCCGATCACGATCGGCACACCCGCGATCGCCCAGCGCACCGCGAGCCCGAACCCGAGCGCGCCGGTGCCGCCGATGATCGCGACCGTCTGCTTGGCCTGGGCTATCTGCTCGCGCCGTGCCACGAGCGGGTAAGCCTACGATGGTTCTCAGACCGCGACCGCCTCGGCCGGGGTGGCAGGCGCCGGGCGCTTCTCGGTGACGAGCACGCGGGCGTCCGCATGCGGGGCGAACGTGATCGCGCGCCGCGTGATCCGCTCGGCCGGCCCGGCCGCCTCGATCTCGACCCGCTCCAGGATCGTGGGAATCACGATCCTCATCTCGTACATCGCGAAGCTCGCTCCGAGGCAGCGGCGGATGCCGCCCCCGAACGGGATCCAGGAATAGGTGTCGGCGCCGTTGTCGAGGAACCGCTCGGGCTCGAACCGCTTGGGTTCCGGATACACCGCCGGGTTCATGTGCGTCAGGTAGATGTTCGGTGCGACCAGCGTCCCGGCCGGCAGCTCGTAACCCCGCAGCTCGAGCGGCGCGGTGAGCTTCCGGACGACGCCCGGCACGACCGGCCGGATCCGCAGCGTCTCTTTGATCACGGCCTCGAGGTACTCGTCGTTGCCGGCCGCGAGCTCTTCCTGCAGCCGCGCCAGCTTCTCGGGATTGTGGAGCAGGAGGTCGAAGGCCCACGCGATCGAGGTCGCGGTGGTCTCGTGCCCGGCCACCAGCAGGGTCATCAGCTCGTCGCGCAGCTCCGCATCGGTGAGCGCGGCGCCCTGCTCGTCGCGTGCCTGGAGGAGGATCGAGAGCACGTCGTCGCGGTCGGGCGTGGTGGGGTCCGCACGGCGGCGCCCGATCTCGTCGAAGATCACTTCGTCGGCCTCGGCCCGTAGCCGCAGGAACTTGTCCCACATCGGCTTGCCCGCGGTGCGGCGCATGAAGGGGAACGCGATCGCGACCATCGCGAGCTGGTTCGTGCCGATGTCGAGGAGGGGCTTGAGCGCTTCGCGAAGCCTCCCAAGACCCGCCCCTTCGTCGACGCCGAAGACGGCCCGCATGATGATCTCGAGCGTGATCTCCTGTGTGCGCGTGCGCAGCGGGAATGGGGAGCCGACCGGCCAGCCGTCGATGTCGCTGTCCGTGATCTCGCGCATCAGCTCGCCGTAGCTCTGCATGCGCTCGCCGTGGAACGACGGCAGCATCAGCTTTCGCTGGCGCATGTGCTCAGGCTCGTCGAGCAGCAGCACCGAGTTCGGGCCCATGATCGGCTCGAGCGGCGGAGCGTTCCCCTCGCCGGCGTGCAGGACGTTCGGGTCACCCGTGAAGACGCGCTTGATCACGTCCGGGTCGCAGATCCAGACCACCGGGCCCATCACGAACTTGACCGTGAAGAAGTCGCCGTAGCGCGCCCGGCAGCGCTCGATGAAGGGCACCGGCCGCAGGACCCACTCCGCCATCTGGGCCGCGGCGGGCGTGCGTGGTCCTGGAGGCAAGCTCATGTACGGCAATCTACCCAACGGGGAGCGGCCCATTGCGTGAGTCCGGTCACGCGCGCGCTATAGGCTGCGCTTCCGGATGAGGCTGGAGGGACGCACAGCACTCGTGACCGGCGGCGCCAGCGGCATCGGCGCCGCGACCGCGCGCCGGCTGGCCGCCGAGGGTGCGCGCGTGGCTGTCTGCGACCTGAACCTGGAGCGGGCGCGCGAGGTCGCAGCGGAGATCGACGCCGAGGCCTTCGACATGGACGTGACCGACACCGCCTCCGTGGGGGCGGCGGTCGCCGCGGTGAAGGATGCGCTCGGATTTCCCACGGTGCTCGTCAACAACGCGGGCACGGATGAGTTCGGCTTCTTCCAGAACACGGACGAGGCTCTCTGGCAAAGGGTGCTCGACGTGAACCTGCGTCGGCGTGCTGCGAGTCACGCACGCGCTTCTGCCCGGGATGATCGAGCAGCGTGGTGGGCGGATCGTCAACGTCGCCTCGGAGGCGGGTCGCGTGGGGTCGAACGGCTCGGCGGCGTACTCGGCCGCCAAGGGCGGCGTGATCGGCTTCACGAAGGCGGTGGCACGCGAAGCCGGCCGCTACGGCGTTCTGAGCAACGCGGTCGCACCCGGGCCGATCGACACCCCGTTGCTGAACAGCGCGCCGAAGCAGCTCGGCGATCTCGGGCGCAAGGTGGTCGACGTGATGGTGGGCTCGACTGTGCTTCGCCGCATGGGGGCGCCGGAAGAGGTGGCGGCGGTGATCGCGTTCCTATGCTCGGACGATGCCTCGTACGTGACCGGCCAGGCGCTGGGCGTGAGCGGCGGGCTTGCGATGATTTAGGTCATCGCCTCTCTGCCAGCGACAGTCCGCATCCGCGAGGTCGGTCCCCGCGACGGGTTCCAGAACGAGCCCGAGGTGATCGCGACCGACGACAAGGTCCGCCTGATCGATTGCCTGTCGGAAACGGGTGTGCGGCGGCTCGAGGTGACCTCGTTCGTGCGGCCCGACGTGATTCCACAGCTCTCCGACGCGGAGGCGGTGCTGCGCTCGATCACGCGCGCGGAAGACGTCTCCTACACGGTCCTGATCCCGAACGAGCGCGGGCTCGAGCGTGGACTGGCCCTGATGGAAGAGGCCGGCACGCGCCTCTTCGACGAGGTCAACCTGTTTCTGTCGGCGAGCGAGACGCACAACCACAAGAACGTGAACCGTTCGGTGGAGGAGTCGCTCACCGGGCTCGAGCGAGTGGTCGCCCGTGCACGTGAGGAGGGCCTGCGGTGCGAAGGCGTGATCTCGGTCTCGTTCGGCTGTCCGTACGAGGGCGAGGTTCCGGTCGAGCGGGTGCTGGGGATCGCGCAGCGGCTCGCGGCCGCGGGGTGCGAGGAGGTCGCGTTCGGCGACACCACCGGCATGGCGAACCCGGTGCAGGTGCGCGAATTCTTCGAGCTCGCCGGCAATCGCCTCGATGGGGTCGAGCTGACGGCACACTTCCACAACACCCGCGGCCAGGGGCTGGCGAACGTGCTCGCCGCGCTGGGGTCGGGCGTCTCGTCGTTCGAGAGCTCGTTCGGCGAGTTGGGGGGCTGTCCGGTGCCGAAGGGAGCCACCGGCAACATCGCGACCGAGGACCTGATCTCGATGCTGCACGAGATGGGAATCGAAACCGGCATCGACCTCGGCCGCCTGCTCGGCTGCGCCCGCGCGGTGCAGGAGGTGCTGGGACGGCCGTTGACCGGACATCTCCTCACGGCCGGCCCGATCGACTGGCACTAGACGACTTGCACTAGGTGCTAGTCACGTTTGCCACGAGATTTCCCTTTTCCCGCTCGGGACAGCGGGTATCACCTTCTCGCAAGTCGAGAGAGGAGAATCAATGAGTGCTGGTGCAATCATCGCCATCGTGGTCGCCGCGATCATCGTGATCGCCCTGATCGCGCTGGTTTCGAAGCGCCAACAGGTACGTCGGATCGAGCAGCGTCGCGTCGAGCGCGACGAGCACCGCGACCAGGCCCGCATCAGCGGCGCCCGTGCGGAGCGCGAGCGCGCCACGGCCGACGAGCAGTCCGCGGCTGCGAGGCGGGAGGCGGCGGAGGCTGAAGAGCGCTCCGTGCGTGCGCGCCAGGAGCAGGCGGTCGCCGAGGAGCACGAAGCGAAGGCTCGAGAGATCGATCCCGACGCCGACGACGATCGCGACCAGCGATCGGACAACGAAGAGGTCGTGGGACGCGACCGCGCTTAGTGCGCGGGCTCTGCTCCCGATAGTTGAGGACCGGCGGGCACCTTCGGGTGCCCGCCGTCGTTAACCGCCGCCGCCGCTGCGACACTCGCGGGCGTGGCGGTGTCGACCCGACACGCGCGCTTCGAGTTCGCGCCCGCCCGCACTGCACTGGCCGCCGTGGTGGTGTTCGCGATCGCGCTCGCGGTGCTCGGCGTCCTCCGGAGCGGCTCCGGGTCAGACGCTCGGCTGGCGGATGACCGCGCCGTGCGCGTCGCGCTCGACGACGCCTCGATCCGCAAGTACCTGGCCGGCGCCGGGTTCTCGCGCGAGCGGGTCTCGCCGATCGACGACCGCCTCGTTCGCGTCAGCTTCTTCGATGGTCCTCGCGTCGTGCTGGAGGTCGCCGTCTCGCCCGAGGGCCAAGTCGTCAGCCAGATCGTTCACCGCCCCGGCAGCGCGCGGGTGGGAGGGGAGATCGCCCAGCGGCCGGTCGTGCTCGCGCTGCTCCTCGCCGTGTTCGTGCTCGCCACCGCCGGTCTGCCGCTGCGCGCCATGCGCAATCTCGACGTGCTCGCGCTCGTTTCGTTCGTCGTGCCGATCCTTTTGCTGAATGGGCGTCTGCTCGAAGCGAGCGTTTACGCGAGTTATCCGCCGCTCGCATATCTGTGCATCCGGTGTGCGCACGCTGGCTTCAAGCCGCGCCGTGGGCCGGCGCTCGTGGTGCCCCTGTTCCTCGCGGTCGATGTACCGGGTCTTGACCCGGCGCTCGATGCGCGAGGGGTCCACGTCGACGCACAGCGCGACCCCGTCGTTCATCGTGACCGCGAGCGGCTGCGCGCCCCCCATCCCGCCGAGCCCGCCCGTCAGCGTGATCGTCCCTGCCAGCGTCCCGCCGAAGCGCTGGCTCGCCGCCTCCGCGAACGTCTCGTACGTGCCCTGGAGGATCCCCTGCGTGCCGATGTAGATCCACGAGCCGGCCGTCATCTGGCCGTACATCGTGAGGCCCGCCTGCTCGAGCTCGCGGAAGGTGTCCCAGTCGGCCCACTTGGGCACCAACATCGAATTGGAGATCAGGACGCGCGGCGCCATCTCGTGCGTCCGGAACACGGCGACGGGCTTGCCCGACTGCACGAGGAGCGTTTCGTCGTCGGCGAGCCCGCGCAGCGTCGCGACGATCGCGTCGTAGGCCTCCCATGACCGCGCCGCGCGTCCGGTGCCCCCGTACACGACGAGGTCCTCGGGCCGCTCCGCGACGTCGGGGTCGAGGTTGTTCATGAGCATCCGCAGGGCGGCCTCCTGCGGCCAGGACCGGCAGCTCAGCTCGGGACCGCGTGGGGCGCGGACCTCGCGCGCGCTCATCGGCCTCACCTCCGGCCCGATGATAGGCGCGCCGGTTGCCGCCGGTGCGGACCGGGAGCTACCGTCCGCCCGATGGCCGCTCCCCCGATCCGCGTCCTCGTGGCCGACGACGAGCCCGTGCTGCTCGAGGCGCTGGCCGATCTGATCGGCTCGGACGGCGACTTCGAGCTCGTGGGCTCGGCCCGGGACGCGAGCGAGGCGATCAGCCTGGCCGAGCAGAGCCGGCCCGACGTCGCGCTCGTGGACGTCCGGATGCCGAACGGCGGCGGGCTCCGGGTCGCCGAGGAGCTCCGCGACCGCCTCCCGGAGGTGCGCGTGATCGCGCACACGGCGGTCGACGACCGCGCCACGGTGGTTCGGTTGCTGAACGGAGGGGCCGTCGGCTACCTCGTGAAGGGAACGCCGCCGGCCGAGATCCTGGGGGCGATCCGACGCGCCGCCCGCGGCCAGACGAGCCTGTCGCCCGAGGTGATGTCCGGGATGGTGAGCGACCTCTCCGAGCAGCTGCATCGGGACGAGCTCGCGACCAGCGAACGACGCGACCGCATCGAGCGGATCTCGCGCGCGATCGAGGGCCACGGCCGCACGAACGTCTACCAGCCGATCATGGAGCTCGACGGACACGCCGTCGTGGGGATGGAGGCGCTCGCACGCTTCGCCACCGAGCCGATCCTGCCCCCGGACCGGTGGTTCGCCGAGGCGGCGGAGGTGGGTCTCGGCCCGGACCTCGAGCTCGCGTGCGATCGGGTGGCGCTCGCGGATCTCGCCCGGCTGCCGCGCGGCACCTACCTCTCCATCAACGCCTCGCGCCGGACCGCCGAGTCGAATGCGCTGCTCGACGAGCTCGACGCCGTGGATGCCTCACGGGTGGTGATCGAGATCACCGAGCACGAGGCCGTCGACGACTACGACGCGCTGTCCCGCGCCCTCGGCCGCGTCCGGGAACGGGGCTCGCGCATCGCCATCGACGACGCCGGCGCCGGGTTCGCGAGCCTGCGTCACATCCTCCTGATCGACCCCGAGATCATCAAGATCGACGTGAGCCTCACCCGGAACATCGACTCGGATGCCAAACGCCGAGCCATCTCCTCGGCGCTGATCACGTTCGGCGACGAGATGGGCATGACCGTCGTGGCCGAGGGCATCGAAACCCTCCAGGAGCACGAGACGCTCCGGGAGCTCGGCGTACGGTTCGGGCAGGGGTTCTACCTGGGCCATCCGGCGGCGCTCCCGGACGGCTAGGTCGTCCGGCGGTCCACCGCCCACGAGGAGCCGGGCGTGGACTTGGTGAACGACTTCATCTCCGTCGCGACCGCCACCGCCTCCGCGTAGTGGCCGAAGTTCCTGCGCTCGGTCGTGGCGATCCCGATCGAGATCGCGAGGAACGGGAATTTCTGCTCCTCGCCGCGCCGGTCCACCACGGTGATCGACCCGGCCTCGCGATCCGCAGCGTCGTACAGGTCGCCGACGGCCCCGTCGAACCGCTCCACGAGCAGCTCGGCGACGTGCTCGGCGTCGTCCGGTCCGCACACGACGACGAAATCGTCGCCTCCGACGTGCCCCACGAATGCACCGGGGCCCGCCGCCTCGCTCGCGACGTCCTGGATGAGCCGCGCGGAGGCCTGAATCACCTCGTCGCCGCGCATGAAGCCGTAGTGGTCGTTGTAGGCCTTGAAGTTGTCCAGGTCCGCGTACAGGAGGGCGAACCCATGCGGTGACCGCACACGCCCCTCGATCTCGTCCTCGATGCGCACGTTTCCAGGGAGACCCGTGAGCGGCGACTGCTGGCGCCTCTCCTTGGCCCTGCGCATCACTCCCCGGATCCGCGCGAGCAGCTCGGGTGTGTCGAAGGGCTTCACGATGTAGTCGTCCGCCCCCACGGAGAAGCCCTCGAGCTTGTCGGCGGACAGACCGCGGGCGGTGAGCATGATCACGCTGGCCGTGGCCGTCCGGCTGTCCTGCCGGAGCTGCTTCGTGAGCTCGAAGCCGTCCATGTTCGGCATCATCACGTCGGCGAGGACCAGCTCCGGGCAGGACTCCCGCGCGAGCTCCATCGCCCGCTCCCCGTCCCCTGCCACGCGGACGTCGAACCCGGCCGCGCGCAGCTCGATCTCGAGCAGGCGGGCGATGAACGGGTCGTCGTCGACGACCAGGACCGTCCCGCCGATCGCCGCCTCTGGGGCCGGCGCGCTGGGCTCGTCGCTCGACATAGGCAGGAGCTCCGCTTCCATGGGTTGGGAATCGGCAGGATACCCCCGGTACTCAAGCCGCTGGAGCACCGCAGGCACCACGGTTCGTGGGACGATAGGGACCCGCCGGACCGACGGGCCGGCCGGAGGATCGTGGTTCGGGGGAGAGGACGCGCGTGGAGGTGCTCGACTCGTTCCTGGACGCGGTGGGCGACACCCCGCTCGTCCGCCTCCACAAGGTCACGCGAGGGGTCCGGCCCGCCGTCCTCGCCAAGCTCGAGATGCTGAACCCCGGCGGCAGCGTCAAGGACCGGATCGGCCTTCGGATGATCGAGGCCGCGGAGCGCGAGGGGCTGCTCCGTCCCGGGGGGACGATCGTGGAGCCGACGTCTGGCAACACAGGCCACGGACTCGCGATCGCGGCGGCGATCCGCGGCTACAAGTGCATCTTCGTGATGCCGGACAAGATGAGCCAGGAGAAGATCTCGCTGCTACGGGCTTACGGCGCCGAGGTCGTGATCACCCCGACCGCGGTCGCCCCCGAGTCGCCCGAGTCGTACTACCGGGTCGCCGACCGGCTCACCGAGGAGATCCCGGGCGCGTTCCAGCCGAACCAGTACTTCAATCCCGAGAACCCCGCGGCCCATTACCAGACGACCGGCCCCGAGATCTGGCGACAGACCGACGGGAATGTGGACGCGCTCGTGGTGGGCGTCGGGACCGGCGGAACGATCACCGGCACCGCCCGGTACCTGAAGGAGCAAGATCCGGACATGCTCGTCGTCGGAGCCGACCCGGAAGGCTCGCTCTACTCGGGCGACGTCCACCCCTACCTCACCGAGGGCATCGGCGAGGACTTCTGGCCGGCCACGTTCGACCCGTCGCTCGTCGATCGGTACGTGCGGGTCTCCGACCGCGACGCGTTCCGGATGGCGCGACGCATCACCCGCGAGGAGGGGATCTTGGTCGGGAGCTCCTCGGGCACCGCCGTCGTCGCGGCCCTCGAGGTAGCGCAAGACCTGGACGAGTCCAAGGTCGTCGTCGTGCTCCTACCCGACACCGGCCGCAACTACCTGTCGAAGGTCTACTCCGATACGTGGCTGCTCCAGTACGGGCTGATGGAGCGCCCCGAGGTGGTGCGCGTCGAGGAGGTCCTGTCGGCTCGACACGGCGAGGTCCCACCGCTCGTCACGGTGAATGCCCGCGACAAGGTGCGTCAGGCGATCGATGTCCTCCAGGAATACTCGATCTCGCAGGCGCCGGTCGTCCGCGAGACGTCGATGGACGTGGCCCAGTTCGTCGGCTCGATCCGCGAGAGCGCCTTGCTGGACCGGATCTTCCGCGACCCCGACGCGCTGCAGGCCGACATAGCCGAGGTGATGGGGCCACCCATCTCGATGGTGGAATTCGACGAGCCGGTGGAGGTCGCCTTCGAGGCGCTCCAGCACGGACCCGCGGTCCTGGTCGTCAAGGCCGGACAGGCCCTCGGGGTGCTCACGCGCAGCGATTTCCTGGAATTCCTCGCGCACCGGTCACGCCCGTAGCGAGCGTGCGGTCCCTCGGCATCGACGTCGGCGTCCGAAAGGGCCTGGATCTCGTCGTGCTGGACGGGAGCCGGACGGTCGTGGACACGGCCAGGCGCGTCCCGCTGGCCGAGGTCGCCGGACTGGTCGCCGACCTCCGCCCCGACACCGTCGCGATCGACTCGCCCCCCGGATGGGCCGCGTCGGGGCGCTCTCGCCTCACCGAGCGCGAGCTCCGATGGTTCGGCATCCAGTGCTTCAACACGCCGTCGGACGCTCGGATGGCCGAGCACCCGTTCTACGAGTGGATGACCGTAGGCTTCGCGGTCTTCGCCGCCGTCGAGGCCACCCACCCCCGATACCGGAGTGGTTCCGCCAAGGGCCACGCGTTCGAGGTGTTCCCGCACGCCTCGGCGGTGGTCCTCGCCGGTTGCCTGCCGCCGGCGGGGATCCCGACGCACGCGTGGCGCCGCGACGTCCTGAGCTCGAAGGGCGTGGACGCCGGGGGCCTTCGTTCGGCGGACCAGGTGGACGCAGCGCTCGCGGCGCTCACGGGCCTGTTCGCCCTCGAGCGTCGGTTCAGCGCGCCCGGCGATCCGAGGGAGGGACAGATCGTCGTCCCCGCGGCGACGTTGCCCGCGCGCCCGTACCGTCGGGGGGTCGCCCCGCCGCGGGACGACGGCCAGCGGCCGCTCCCCGGCCTCGGGGCCTGCGGATGCGGGGACCCGTCGTGCACGGCACTCACGGCGAGCGAGTTCGCGCCGGGACACGACGCGAAACGCAAGTCCGCGCTGTGGAAGCTGGCCCGGACCGGCCAGGAGTCGGTCGACGAGCTGAGGAGACGAGGATGGACGCTGCCGCCCGAGATGCGATGAGCGACGACGAGGCCCGCGCGATGCGGTTCGAGACGCGCGCGATCCACGTCGGCCAGGATCCCGAGGCCGAGTTCGGCTCGGTCAACGTGCCGATCTACCAGACCTCGACCTACGCACAGCCCGCGGTCGGTAAGCCGAAGGCGTACGACTACGCCCGCAGCGGCAACCCGACGCGCGAGGCGTTGCAGCTGGTCCTGGCCGCACTCGAGAACGGGACGCGCGCCCTCTCCTTCGCGAGCGGGCTCGGCGCCACGACGACGCTGTTGCTGACGCTGCGGCCGGGCGACCACGTGGTGCTCTCCGACGACGCCTACGGCGGCACGTACCGCCTCCTGGCCCGCGTGATGGAGGGCTGGGGGCTGGCGTTCTCCACAGTGGACATGGGCGACCTCGACGCGTTCCGCGCGGCGGTCGGCGAGCACACCCGCATGGTGTGGGTTGAGACGCCGACGAACCCGTTCCTCAAGATCGTCGACATCGCGGCCGCCGCAGAGATCGCGCACGCGGCCGGCGCCCGCTGCGTGGTGGACAACACGTTCGCCACGCCGTACCTGCAGCGGCCGCTCGAGCTCGGGGCCGACGTCGTCGTGCACTCGCTCACGAAGTACCTGGGCGGGCACTCGGACCTGATCGGTGGCGCGATCGTCACCTCGGACGACGAGCTGATCGAGCGGCTGACGTTCCTGCAGAACGCGGCCGGTGCCGTGCCCGGCCCGATGGACTGCTACCTCGCCCTGCGCGGGGTCAAGACGCTCGCGGTACGGATGGACGCGCACTGCCGCGGCGCTCGCGCCATCGCTGCGTTCCTCGACGGGCACCCGAAGGTGACCCGGGTCCACTACCCGGGCCTCCCGGACCACCCGGGCCACGAGATCGCCGGACGACAGATGAAGGACTTCGGCGGGATGGTGTCGTTCGAAGTCGCCAGCCGCGACGAGGCGATCCGCGTGGCCGAGTCGACCCGGCTGTTCTTCCTCGCGGAGTCCCTCGGCGGCGTCGAGTCGCTGATCGAGGTCCCCGCGCCTATGACCCATGCGAGCGTCGCGGACTCCCCGCTCGAGGTCCCCGAGACGCTGATCCGGCTCTCGGTGGGCATCGAGCACCCCGACGACCTGCTCGCGGACCTGGCGCAGGCGCTCCGGTAACGCCCACTCGTTCCATCGCGCGTCCTGGGAGGCGTAGTGTCGCAGCCGCACCACGCGTCTTGGACGTGGATGATGCGGAGCACCGCGAGGACCGCCGATGCCGCTGCCTCCGGAAGCTTGGAGGCGCTCTACGTCGCCCACGCGCCTGCCGCCCTCCGCTTCGCCTACTACCTCTGCGGCGACCGTGAACAGGCTCGGGACCTGGTCCAGGACGCGTTCGTGCGGGTGGCCGGGCGGTTCGCCCACCTCCGCAAGCCCGACGTCTTCGACACGTACCTGCGGCGGACGATCTTCAACCTGCATACGTCTCGCCTGCGCCGGCTGCGGCTCGAACGCACGTACCTGGCCCGCGAAGCCTCGAGACCGGCCCAGGACCCCGAGCAACCCGACCCTACCGAACGCGATGCGGTCTGGCGCGCGATCCTGGAGCTCCCCGCCCGCCAGAGGGCGGCGATCGTCCTTCGCTTCTATGAGGACCTGAGCGAGCGGGAGTCGGCCGAGATCCTGGGCTGCTCGGTGGGAGCGCTGAATCAGCTCGTCGCTCGGGCGACGGCGACGCTGCGCGAACGCTTCGGGAAGGACGATCGATGAGCGACGTTGAACAGCTCGTCCGCAAGGCGCTCCGTCACCACGAGGCCGAGGTGCCCGTGCCGGACCCGTCCGAGGCGCGCCCGGTCTCCGTCCGGGCCCGACGTCGCCAGGTGCTGAACACCGTCGGTGCCGGCCTCGTCGCTCTCGCCCTCGCGCTCGGGGCGATGACTGGCGTCGGTGCCCTGCTGCGGGCAGATCCCCGACGTCCGGCGATCGAGCCGACGCCGACCCCGACCGCCTCTCCACTCGTGCCGGTTACCTTCCCACCCGCAGGCGTCGATCCGAGCACGCCCGTGACCGGCGAGGTCGTCATCCGCTTCTCCGCCGAAGATGTGACGGAGGTCTCGCTCCCCGAAGCCGACCGATGGGAGCGCATCGCGATCAACGTGTATGCGGACGGGCGGGTGATCTGGTCCAGGTGCGGCGATGTGCTCGATACGCTCGGTGCCGACGCGGACGTCCAGGCCTATGTCGGCTGCGTGCCTTCCAGCATCCCGGAAGCCTCGGCCGCCCTAAGCACAGGGTGGGTCCAGCAGCGACTAACCCCGGAAGGGGTCGAGTTCTTGCGTTCCGAGCTCCTCGCGACGGGCCTGTTCGAGCGCGGCTTCGAGTCCGTCACCCCGAACAGCACCGACCTGCTCGACTGGCTGTCCATCGATGTTCTGGACGGCGACCGCATGGTGAATGTGCGGGCGGACTATCAGGTCGTCGATCTCAACCCCCCGACACCCAACGAACTGGCGAGCCTCGAGCACATGCAAGAGATCTTCCTGGACCTGGAAGCGTGGCTTCCCGACTCGGCGTGGGCCGACGAACAGATCACGGCGTTCGTGCCGTCCTCCTACTCGTTCTGGTTCAAGCGCGGGAGCGTGAACGCCTTGCTTCGCGACGCTCCATCTGTCGAGGTGGTCAGGGCACTGGAACCGCAAGATCTACCCACGCCCGCGGACGAACTCCTCACGCGCGGCAGGTGCGGCGTGGTGACGCTCGCCGAGGCACGGGCGATCGTCGACGGCTTCGAGGCCGTCGGCATCTCGCGCTCCCCCGAGATGAGCAGCGCGGACATCATCGCGGTCCTCGCGATCGACACCGAACCGGGAGCAGCCGTCTACTTCGAGCCGAATCTGCCCGGCTCCTCGTCCAGCTGCTGACACAGCGACGCCGGCACCCTTCCGTAGTGGTGGCCTGCGGTCGTGCGTCTTCCTCCCATGGATGCCGAAGGGTACGGGGTACGAACATGGGAAGCAGGCTGAACCTGTCGATCGGCGCGACCGTCATGTGCGTGCTGCTTGTCACCGCCTGCGATCCAGGGAGCGCCGTCGCGCCCGATCGCAGCGAACCACCCCCACAGGCACAGTCCGATCCCTCAACCGGGGACGACCGAACCTCCGAGCCCTCGGGATCGCCGACCTTGGAGCCGATCGCCGCGGCCGACTCGATCGTCGATCTGGGGAGCGATCGGACAACGGTGCTCCCGGAGGGTATCCGTTCGGCGGTCGGGTCCGCGACAGCCCACTTCGCGATCTCCCCGGATGGAACCCGGATCGCGTTCGAAGGGGACGCCGAAGACACCGTGAGCACAACGGGCCGTCTGATCGACCGGCTGTACGTCGCGAACATCGACGGCACCGACGTGCGACTCGCGACCCGCGACCCGGTGCGCGCCATCACTCCGAGCTGGTCCCCCGACGGGACACGGATCGTGTACGAGGGTTCCGACAGCCTCGTTGAAGTGGACGGAGACGAGACGATCACCGTGCTCGACCTCGCATCTGGGGGAACGACGACGGTCTTCCGCGGTCGTGGGGAGGTCGGGTTCCCGAGTTTCGCTCCGGACGGCGAGACGATCCTGTTCACGCGCCGACTCGGCTACCACATCGACCTGTGGGCGGTGCCTTCCTCGGGAGGTCGGGCCAGGATCGTCCGCCGGGACGCCGCCCTCGGTGCGTATTCGCCGGATGGCCGAGCGCTGGCATACCGCGACCCCGGGGAAGCCTTCGGCTGGCTCGGCGGGGCCGCGTGGGCCTTCGTGCCGGGAATCGCGATCGCGGACGTCAGAGCCGATGGGACCACCGAAGATCGCGAGCAGCGGGTCGACGGGCCGCGAGGAACGTCGAAGGAGAGTTGGCCACCCACCTTCGTCGGGGACTGGGAGCCAACGAGGCCGGTCTGGTCACCGGACGGGAGCCGGATCGCGTACGAAGGGAAGGGATCGTCGATCCGCGTCGTCGATGTCGGGTCCGGTGCCGCCACCACGATCGGCCTTGGCGAGCTGCCCATTTGGCTCGACCGGGACAGCTTGATCGTGCACGGGTTCGAGCGAGGCTTCCCGTCGCCTCCGAGGGCCCCGTTCGTCGTCGGGACGGGCCAAAGAGGCGGGTGGCGCTGGCAGCTCAGCACATCGCTCCTCGGCGGTTGCATCGCGTTCACCGACGACCAAGGGAGCGAGGTCCGATGCATCTCCGGCGGCCCCGACGACATGCTCGAGGGACGTCCCAAGCAGGTGTTCGTACGCGTCCCTCGGCCTCCCGCGCCACCGCTCGCGTTCCTCTTCGGCTTCGTTCCGAGGGTGGATCCGCGCATCCACGTCTCCCCTGGGGGGTACCGGCCCGCGTCCACGTTCACGGCGCCTGGAGGCGAGCCGGGTTGCTGCTACTACGTTTCCGGGCTCAGCGGCTGGAAGCGGCCGTACCTCCCCGAGATCGCGGTGCGTGGACGGGACATCGAAGGGAACCGGATCACACTCCCGGTCGAACGCCCCCGGTGGGCCATCGAACCGTTCACGACCGTGGCGACGGTGGCGAGCCTCCATCGGTGGCGGATCGACGTCTTCCTCGACGAGCGTACCGGTCGTCTCTGCGTCGGCCGGCCGGGAGAGGTACACGCCTGCGGACCCGCACGCGACCCAGTGCCGCGGTGGATATCGAGGTGGTCGTCGTTCGAGATCGTCGACCAGACCCACGTCACGGGGTTCGGGGAGTTCATCTCCGCCTGGGGTGTCTTCCGCGACCCGGTGGCCGCGATCCGGGTCCAGCTCAAAGACGCTAACGCCGTGGATCCGGGCTGGCGGACCGTCAAGCCGAACGTCTACCGATTGCCTGCGGAGTTCGGAGACCCCTTCCGGCTCTTCGTCGTCCGGTGTGCGTGCAGCGGGGCTCGGATCGTCGCGCTCGACACCGACGGCGCCGTGATCGCAGAAGGACGCATCTGATGGAGAGGGCCGGCATGGGACATGCGGCTCATCGCGTGGCAGCCGATCGGTCGGGCGGAACTCATTTACCCGAAGGTGTCGCGCTCATCTGTTCGTCGCGAGCCCGGAGGTCAGGGATGAGGTCGTGGCAGGTTCGGTTCCGGATGGTCGTTGCGGTGGGCGCGACGTGCGTGCTCCTGACCGGCGCCTGCAGCAGTCTGGAGCCTGGCTCCCCCGCGGCCACCGGGAACGATGGCGAGCCGCGGGATGAGCCTCAAGAGGTCCGGATCGTCGCCGTCGACTACGCCTACCCCGAGGCCCCCGTGGAGCTCGAGGGCGGCGTGATCGACCTGACCTTCGAGAACCAGGGCACGGTCAAACACGAGGTCGCCCTGGCTGGGATCGGCGACACGCCGCTCGACCGGTTGGTTGAGGACCTCGGGGGCGGCAATGGACTCGAGGGAAAGCCGCTCCCCGTCTATCTCGACCAGGTCGCGGTGCCCTCGTTCGTGAGCATCGGGGCAGGCAAGACGGCGGAAGCCACGTTCACCCTCACACCGGGGAGGTACGCGTTGTTCTGCGCGGCCACCGATGCGGCGAAGGGCGACGAGCAAGCGCGCCATTACCAACTGGGGATGATCAGGGCCGTGACGGTCTCCGGCGGAGACGCCGTCCCACAACTCCCCGAGGCCGATGGAACCATCATCGCGACCGACTACGACTTCGAGGTCGACATCCAGGCGGGTGACCGAAGCGTGAACTTCATCAACGCCGGACCAAACCAGATCCATGTCGCCTTCGTCGAACGGTTCCCGGCGGGTGTCGACGGAGCGGAGGCGGAACGGGCGTACTTGGCGCGACTCGAGCCCGGTCCGCTCCCCGACGGCGTCCCCAGGACCGAAGACCTCGGCTTCACCAGCGGCATCTTCAGCGCAGGGCTGGGTACCAGGCTCGAGTTCGGCGCAGGGGTCTTGAGATCGGGCCGCACCTACCTCTTCAGCTGCTTCCTGTCAGATCGGGAGGGCGGCGAGGGTCACGAAACCGCCTACGACCAGTACGAGATCGTCACGATCGGATAAGCGGACCCGTGGTTCGTTCCATTCGCGCTCGGGCGTCTGTTGCATGCGTTTCCTGATCGCCGCGATGCCCCGACGACGATTCGTCAATCGATAACGAGCTCGCCGCCGGCGGTCGCGACCGCCGCGCGAACGATGCCCGGGGACCCATCGACCACCCGGATCGGCAGCTCCTGCCCCCCGAGCCAGGTGCGCAGCTTCTCCTCGTCGCCGCCGACCTCGACCCAGGCCAGGCCTTCGACCCTCACGCCGTGACCGGCGCGCTGGCTCCCGGGGTGTTGCTCGTCGGGGATGTCCCAGGTCATGAAGAACGGCATCCACGGCTCGCGTGCGGGAGCGTCCAGGCCGGTCATGCGCCAGCGCACCTCGCTCCCGTCTGGGCGGGTCCGAGCTCCCATCTGCACCTCGAGGCCGAGCCGGGCCGCTTCGGCCTCGACGTCGTCGGTCACGGCGACGATCACGAGCCAGCCGTCTGCTTCCGCCGTGCGTTCGAGCACGGACCGCCCGAACGCGGACCCCTCCGCCTCGATCTTGTCGACCACGCCGACGAGCTCGATGTACTGCTCGCCGAGCGGCACGATCCGGTTGGCCGTTCCGAACCCGGCGTGACGCCCGCCGACGACTGAGTCCAGACCGAACTCCTCGCGGAAGCGCACAGCGGCCGCGTCGAGGTCGCGGACCGCGTATCCGAGGTGGTCGAGCCGGAGCACGCCCCGAACCCTACACTCGGGCCGTGCCGACTCAGATCATCGAGGCGATCCTCCAGCAGACGGTCTCGCCCTCCGGTTCGCCCTCGCCCGTCGCGGACGCGGGAGGCTTCCCGGGCGGCGCGGGCATCGTGATCCTGGCGCTCCTGATCGGCGGCCTGATCCTGATGCGGAGCCGGCTGCTCCGACGCTAGGCCTTCGGGCGCTTGAGGTAGGCCACGAGCGACTGCCCGCCCATCGGGTTCACGATCTGGTTGACGCTCACGAGCTCCCACCCGTCCTCGCCGAAGGTGTTCAAGATCTCGCCCGGGTTGTGTTCGAGCAGCGGCGCCACGAAGTACTCCCACGCCTGCATCAGGACTCCCCTCTCAGTCGCCGATCGGTGCGCTGCATGCACACCCCCATGATCACGGTGAGGCCGCCCCCCTCCGCGATCCTCCGTGCCTCCTCGTTCACGATCCCGTCCTGGAGCCACAGGACCTTCGCGCCGCGCCGCACGGCCTGCTCGGCGATCGGCGGCGTCTCCTCGGCCCGCCGGAACACGTCCACGACGTCGACGTCGATCTCGGCCGGCACCTCGTCGAGCGACGCGTACGCTCGCTCACCCAGGACCTCGGTCTCCTTCGGGTTCACCGGCACGATCCGGTACCCCTTCGACTGCAGGTAGTCGGCCACCTCGTACGAGTGGCGGTGCGGCTTCGACGAAAGACCCACGACCGCGACCGTCCGCGCCTCGCCGAGGATCGAGCGGAGCTCGGCATCGCTCGGCAGGACCGGCGCGAGCTCCTCCCCGCCGCTCACGCGAGCCCTTCCCGCCTGGTTCCCTGCCGCGCGCTCCCCGGCCGCAGCACCTCGATCAGATCGTGCAGGATCCACGCCGTCGCGCCCCAGATCGTGTGGCCGTTCGGCATCTCGTAGGCGAACCCCCGATGGACGTGGTCGCCGATCGGCCACTCCACGAGCGCCTCGGCGGCATCCAGGTCCGCCAGGCCGAACCGGAGGACCTCGGCGATCTCGCCGTCGTTCGGGACGAACGGCGGCGCGCCTACCACGAGCCCGACGAACGGCACGATCAAGATCGACGAGACGAACGTGTGGACGGGCCCGAGCGCCCCGAGCAGCTCCACGTGCGCCGGCGCGAGCCCCAACTCCTCGTGTGTCTCCCGGAGCGCGGTCTCGGCCAGGTCGGCGTCCTCCTCGTGCCGCAGCCCGCCGGGGAAGGAGATCTCGCCGGGATGACGCGAGAGGTGCTCGGTCCGCCTCGTGAACACGAGCCGTCCGTCGGGCAGGACCGGGAGCAGGACCGCGGCCAGGCGGTCACCCGGACCCGCCAAGGGGGCCGGCGACGGATCGAGGGCCGGGGCGAGACGCTCGCGGAGGTCGCTCGGGTACATTCGTCGGCCATGGTAGATGAGCCCGCGGTCTCGGCCGCCGTCCACGCAGTGGACGCCGACGAGCTCCTCGGGTTCGCCCACGGTCTGATCGCCGCACCGAGCGAGAACCCGGGCGGGACCGAGGACGAGGCCGCGGCGGTCGCCTCGGAGATCTTGACCGGCCTCGGCGCCGCACCCGAGACGATCCGCGGCGACGCCGACCGACCAAGCGTCCTCGCCCGGTTCGGGGATGGCGCCGGTGCCCGTCTCGCCTGGAACGGCCACCTCGACGTCGTGCCGGCCGGGGACCCCGCGACGTGGGAGCATCCTCCGTTCGCTGCGGAGATCGCCGACGGGCGCCTCGTCGGGCGCGGAGCCGCGGACATGAAAGGCGCGATCGCGAGCGCCCTCGCGGCGGCCTCGGCGATCCGGCGGGCCGGCATCGAGCTCGGCGGCGCCCTCGAGTTCCACCTCGCGGCCGACGAGGAGCTCGCGGGGATCCACGGCACGAGGGTCCTGTGGGAGCGCGGCCTCCTCGACCAGGACGCATGCATCGTCGGCGAGCCGAGCGAGCTGCAGATCGGCCTCGCGGAGCGCGGCGGAGCCTGGATCACCGCCACCGCACGCGGGACGGCCGCGCACGGTTCGCAGCCGCATCGCGGGGTCAACGCGATCACGTCGATGGCTCGCCTATTGCTGCGCATCGAGGAGGTCCTTCCCGAACGCGAGCACGCGCTCGTCGGCCGCCCGAGCGTCAACGCCGCCCTGATCACGGGCGGGAGCGCGCCCAACGTGGTGGCCGACCGCTGCGAGGTGGACATCGACCGACGGGTGATCCCCGGCGAGACCGACCCCGCCGAGGTCCTCGCGCCCTTCGAGCGCCTCGGCGAAGACATCCGCGCCGACCACCCTGAGGTCGACCTCTCGTTCCGCGTCCGCGAGTGGACGGACGCGGCCGAGGCTGACCCCGGCAGCGAGATCGCGGCGATCTGTCGCGACGCGGTCCGCCGGCAGACCGGCAGGATGCCGGACGACGCCGGCTTCACCGGCATCACGGACGCGCGCTTCTACATCAACGAAGCGCAGATCCCAACCGTGATCCTCGGCCCGGGCTCGCTCTCGGTCGCCCACACCGCGAACGAGTGGGTCTCCGTCGAGGACCTCGTCGCCGCGGCCCGGATCTACGCCGAGGTCTTCGTCCGCTTCCTGGGGAGCTGACCGTGGACCGCGTCGACGTGTTCGTGATCGGCGGCGGTGGCACCGGGTCTGAGGTGGCGTACGCGCTCGCGAAGCGTTCAGGGCTTCGCGTGGCGCTGGCCGAGCGGGACAAGCTCGGCGGCGAGTGCAACCACTACGGGTGTCTCCCCACGAAGGTGATGCTCCGCAGCGCGAAGATCGCTCGTCTTGCCCGCGACGCCGCCCGGTACGGCCTTCGGATCCCGACGGTCGAAGTGGATCTCGAGGCGGTGCAGCGGCGTGCCCGCGACGTCATCGACTCGCAGTCGGCGGATGGCGCGGAGCCGTTCGAGCGGGTCGGCGTCACCGTGCACCCGCAGGAGGCACGGCTCGCCGGAGAGCATCGCGTCGAGCTGGCCGACGGCACCCGGGTCGAGGCCGAGCGCGTGGTCCTCGCGACCGGGACCGAGGCCACCGTCCCGCCGGTCCCGGGGTTGGCCGACGGCCCGTACTGGACGAACCGCGAGGCGATCTGGTCACCGACGGCGCCGCCCGATTCGCTCGCGGTGATCGGTGCCGGCGCGATCGGCATCGAGTTCGCCCAGATCTACGCCCGGTTCGGTTCGCGTGTGACCGCGATCGAGGTCCTCCCGCAGATCCTGCCGGGCGAGGACGAGGAGGCCGCGGCTTCGCTGGTGCCCGCGTTCGAGGACGAGGGCATCCGGCTCCTGGCCGGCACCACGATCGAGCGGGCCGAGCACGGTCCGGGCGGATGGCGCCTCGCGCTGGAAGGGGGCGGCGCCGTCGAGGCCGATGAGGTCCTCGTCGCCACGGGCCGAACGCCCGTGTTCGACGTCCACGACCTCGATGCCGCCGGGGTGCAGCTCGACGACCAGGGGCGGCCCGTCCTGACCGAGACGCTGCGGACGACGTCGGACCACGTCTGGGCGGCCGGCGACGCCACCGGCGAGCTGCTCTTCACACACGTCGGCTCGTACGAGGCCGAGCTCGTCGCCGACGACATCCTTGGCTCGCCGCGGGCCCGTGACTACCGCGTGGTCCCGCGGGTGACGTTCTGCGACCCCGAGGTCGCGAGCGTCGGCGTAACCGAGCGCGAGGCGGTCCAGGCCGGCCGCGAGGTGCGAACCGCCGTCCTTCGCGTGGAGGACAACGAGCGCGCGCACATCGAGGGACGGACCAACGGCCTGATCAAGTTGATCGCCGACGAGCGAACCGGCGAGCTCCTCGGCGGGCACATCGTCGGCGAGGAGGCCGGCGCGATGATCCACGAGGTGGTGGCCGTCATGGCCGGCAGGACGAGCTCGATGGCGGTGGGCGACGCGATCCACGCGTATCCGACCCTGTCCGAGTCCGTGCGTGGCGCCTTCCAGGCGCTCGGGGACGGCTGAGCCGCCGGCCGCGGGTATCCTGGCTCCATGGCACAGGTCGCATCCCCCATCACGGTCACCGACAAGGCCGCCCGCAAGATCCGACAACTCGCCGAGCGCGAGGGGCACGCGGAGCCCGTCCTGCGGGTCCGCGTCGTCGCGGGGGGGTGCTCCGGGTTCGCCTACGAGCTCGGCTTCGACGCCATCGCCGCCGACGACGACTACGTGGTCCCGGCCGCCGACGGCGTGCGGGTGCTCGTGGACAGCAGGAGCGCGCCGATCGTCGAGGGCTCGACCCTCGAGTTCAACGACGCGCTCCTGGGTGGGGGCCTCAAGATGCTGAACCCCCGCGCGAAGCACGAGTGCGCCTGCGGCGACTCGTTCTCCGTCTAGGTTCTCTCCGGCGGATCGGACGACGCCGCTAGGCGACCTCCACCGTGCCGGTCATCTGCGGGTGGAACCGGCAGGTGAACCCGGTGGACGCCGAGACGTCGACCGTCACGGTCACCGAATCGCCGGCGGCGATCTCCTCGTCGACGCTGCCGTCGTCGAGCGTGAACGTGTGCGCCGCGCTGTCGTTGTTCGTGACCGTGATCTCCGTCGGACCCGAGACCGCGATCGTGGACGGATCGAACGCGAATCCCTCGATCGTGATGGCATCGCCGCCGGTCGCGCCGGTCTCCGTGCCGGTGGTGCCGGTCGTGCCGGTCGTCGTGCCCGTCGTGTCGCCGTCCCCGTCGTCGTCATCGCCGCTGCACGCGGCGACGACGAGCGTCAGCGCGAACAGCCCAGCGACGAGTCGCATCCACTTGCGCTTGTCCATACGGCTCCTTCCCCTCGGTCTTCCGGATCCGTCCACCCTAGCCGACGGGGCCGGGTTTTCGCGAGGGACCCCGGCCCGCCGCCTATACTTCGCCTGATGCCTTCCACCGCCGACAAGACGCAGTGGCGTCACCTCTACGACGAGGTCGTCCTGACCGGCCTCTGCACCGGATGCACGGCGTGCATCGTGGCCTGCCCGTTCCACGTCCTCGGCTACGAGGACGACGTCCCGGTCCAGCTCCAGGAGGACGGCCCCGATGCCTGCGCCCACGGCGACCGCGGCTGCTCGCTGTGCACCCTCGCGTGCCCCCGGTTCCGCGAGTGGGAGTCGGAGATCGACCAGCTCCTGTTCGGTCAGGTGCGGACACCCGAGGACGTGATCGGCCACTACCAGGACATCGTCCTGGCTCGCGCGTCTCTTCCCGAGGCGCTGATGCAGGGACAGGATGGCGGCGTGGTTTCGGCGCTCCTCCTGTGGGGGCTGGCGAACGGCGAGATCGACGGAGCACTGACCTCGAAACTCTCGCAAGAGCGAGAGTGGGACGCCGAGCCGACCGTGGTGACGGACGAGGCCGGCGTCCTCGCGACGGCCGGTTCTCGATACACCTACTCCGCGAACCCACTGGCGCTGATCAAGGCCGCCGAGATGGGCCTGTCGAAGCTCGCGCTCGTCGGGATGTCGTGCCAGGCGAGCGTGACCGGCTCGATGGCCGCGCGCCGAGTGAACAAGTGGGCGAAGAAGATCGCGTGGACCTTCGGGCTGCTGTGCTCGAAGAGCTTCACGTACGAGGGCCTGATGGTGGAGATCGCGCAGAACCGCCTGGGCCTAGAACTCGACGACATCGCCCGCGTCAACGTCAAGGGCAAGCTGCTCTTCTACACGAACGACGGCGAGGAGCACACCTACTCGCTGAAGCAAGCCCACGAGTTCACGCGCCCCGGATGCCTGCGGTGCCCCGACTTCGCCGCCGAACACGCGGACATCTCCTTCGGGGGCCTCGGCCAGGGGGAGGGGTGGACGCTCACGATCATCCGGACGGACAAAGGTCGCGACCTGTGGGAACGCGCGGTCGCGGATGGCGTCGTCGAGTGGCGTCCCGGCTCCGAGGACGAGGCGGCGATCTCCCTGATGCGCAAGCTCGCCGCCAAGTCGCGCGCCCGCTGGCCCTCGGAGACGCCCTGGGCGTCCCCCGGCGTCGTTCCCGAGCCCGATCAGGCCCCCGCCTAGCCGAAGTTCAACGAACCCCCCGGGCGTACCGATAATGGTCACGACGTGGGAGACGCCCGCGTCGGTCGGCATGCCGGGAGGGCTGATCGGTGGATACGGCTCGCGCACGAGCGGAGGCGGCCCTGCGCCGCGATGCGACGCTCGAGGCCGTGGCCTTCGCGGCACAGCGGTTCCTCGAGGAGCCGGACCCCGAGGCGCTCACGCCCGCGGTGCTCCGCCGCCTCGGCGAGGCCACGGGCGTATCACGCGTGTACGTCTACGAGAACGGCCTGCGTGACGGGCAGCTGCGGACGATCCTGCGCTCCCAATGGGTGGCGCCCGACGCCACCTCGCACATCCCCGAAGGTACGGAGCTCGGGTTCGAGGGCTTCGAGCGGTGGGTCAAGATCCTGGGGCGCGGGGACGTCGTCCATGGGCCGGTCGAGGAGTTCCCGGCGTCGGAACGCGAGACCCTGCGGAACCACGGCATCCGTTCGCTCCTGCTCGCGCCCGTCTTCGTCGCCGGCGAATGGTGGGGGTATGTCGGGTTCGACGACTGCATCGAGGACCGCGAGTGGTCGCAGATCGAGATCGATGCCTTGCGCGCCGCCTCGAGCACGATCGGCGCCGCGATCCACCGCCGGTACGCCGACGCCCGGCAGCGCGAGACCGAGGCACGGTACCGCCAGCTCGTCGAACACGTCCCGGCGATCAGCTACATCGACGTCGAGGACCCCGGGACGAGCACGTGGCCGACGCGGTACGTCAGCCCACAGGTGGAACGCATCCTCGGGGTCGAGCCGAGCGATTGGCTCGCCGATCCAACCCTGTGGCGCTCCCTGGTCCACGAGGACGACCGCGAGGCCGCCGTCGCCTCGGACGAGTATCACTACGCGACCGGTGAGCCGCTGGACTCCGAGTACCGGCTGGTCGCACGGGATGGCTCGGTCGTATGGGTTCGCGACCAGGCCACGATCGTCGTCGACGAGGACGGGCGGCGGACGTCGCAGGGCGTCATGATCGACATCACGGAGAGCAAGCGGGCCGAGTTCCGGCTCCGCGACGCGGAGATCCGCTTCCGCTCGATCGTCGAGAGCACCCCGGCGATCACGTACCAGGAGCACTCCTCGAAGGACTACTCGACCGAGGGCTCGGTGCTCTACGTGAGCCCGCAGGTCGAGCGGCTGCTCGGCTACCCCTCGGAGAACTGGGAGAAGATTCCCGGCTTCTGGTCCACGCTGCTCCACCCGGACGACGTGGACGCCGTGATGGCGGAGAGCGAACGGACCGGGAAGACGGGCCAGCCCTACAGTCAGGAGTACCGGATGATCGCGGCGGACGGCCGGATCGTGTGGTTCCGGGACGACGCCGTCCTCCTGCGCGACGAGCACGGCAGGCCGAGCGTGTGGCAGGGCGTGATGGTGGACATCACGGAGCGCAAGAAGGCCGAGGAGCGGGTCCAACATACGGAGGCACGCTTCCGCGCACTCGTGGAGAACATCCCCGCCGTCAGCTACCGCGAGGCCGTGGACGCCAACCCCGAGGACTTCTACGTCAGCCCACAGGTGCTCGAGGTCTTCGGCTACACCACGGAGGAATGGACCTGGACCCCCGGGTTCTGGCGGGACCGGCTCCATCCCGACGACCGCGCCCGCGTGATGGAGATCGACGCCCGCACGAACGCCACCGGCGAGCCCTACAGCGCGGAGTACCGGTTCCGCCGGGCCGACGGCAGCTACGTCTGGGTCCACGACCAGGCCTCGCTGATCGGCGACGAGGGGTCGCGGTTCTGGCAGGGGTTCCTGCTCGACATCACCGAGCGCAAGGAGGCCGAGACCGCCCTGCAGGAAGCGGAGGAGCGATACCGGACGCTGATCGAGCAGGTGCCGGCGGTGATCTACACCCAGGCGATCGAGGAGGACGGCAGCACGAGCACCGTCTACATCAGCCCCCAGCAGGAGCCGCTGCTCGGCTACACGGTCGAGGAGGTCTACGCGGACCCCGGCATCTGGCGCAGCCAGCTGCACCCCGACGACCGGGAGCGCGTGCTCGCCGAGGATCTTCGAGGCAACCGCACCGGCGAACCGTTCGCGATGGAGTACCGGATGCTCACGAAAGACGGCCGGGTCGTGTGGATCCGCGACGAGGCGTCGGTGGTGCTCGACGAGGAGGGCCGGCCGCACCGGTGGCAGGGCTTCATGGTCGACATCACCGAGCGCAAGCAGGCCGAGGAGCAGCTCGAGCGCGCCTTGGAGGCCGAGCGCGAGGCCACCAGCCGGCTGCGCTCGCTCGACGAGATGAAGAACACGTTCCTGCAGGCCGTGTCCCACGACCTCCGCACGCCGCTCGCCGCGATCCTCGGGCTGGCCGTGACGCTCGAGCGGGCGGACATCGATCTGGAGCCCGAGGAGTCCCGCGACCTCGCCCGGCGGATCGCGACGAACGCGCGCAAGCTCGACCGCATGGTCACCGACCTGCTCGACCTGGACCGCCTCGCGCGAGGGATCGTCGAGCCGAAGCTGATGCCGACCGATGTCGGCGCGCTGGTTGCCCGCGTCGTCGGCGACTCCGATCTGATGGCGCAGGGGCGGGTGGCCGCGGACACGCCCGGCCTCACGGTCAACGTCGACGGCTCGAAGGTGGAGCGGATCGTGGAGAACCTGCTCGCGAACACCCTGCGGCACACGCCGGCCGGCACACCCGTGTGGGTCCGGGTGGAGGCCGCGGACGGGGGCGCGCTGATCGTCGTCGAGGACAGCGGGCCCGGCGTGCCCGAGGACCTGCGCGACGCGATCTTCCAGCCGTTCCAACAGGGTCCGGACGCTCCGGAGCACTCGCCGGGCGTCGGGGTGGGGTTGACGCTCGTCGCGCGCTTCGCGGAGTTGCTCGGCGGCCGCGCGTGGGTGCAGGAGCGCCCCGGGGGCGGCGCGTCGTTCCGGGTGTTCGTCGCCGACGGCCGGCGGACGGCCGCCGAGGTCGGGGCGGCCGGCTAGAGAACTAGCCGACCGTGGGCCAGGCGGCGACGACCGGATGGTCCGCTGCTACGGGGCCCACCTGGGCCGCGCCGCCGGGCGAGCCGATCCCGCTGATGTCCTCGTTGAAGAACTCCGCGTTGATCGGCGTGAACTGCTTCCACTCGGCCGGCACGTCGTCCTCGTAGAAGATCGCGGTGACCGGGCACACGGGCTCGCACGCGCCGCAGTCCACGCACTCGTCGGGGTGGATGTAGAGCATGCGTCCGCCCTCATAGATGCAGTCGACGGGGCACTCGTCGACGCAGGCTCGGTCCTTCACGTCGATACAGGGCTCGGCGATCGTGTAGGTCATCGTTTTCCCCTTTTCTACCGTGCGGAGCGTGCAAATCGGAGTCTACACACGGGACCGGGGCCTGCAAGGGCTAGCTGGGAGCCACGGCGAGCAGGGTCCGCTCGATCGAGGCCGCCGCCTCTCCCGCGGCGACCGGGTAGACGACCGGCAGGTCGGCGCCGGCCTCCCGGTACGCCTCGACCCGGCGAGGGGCGTCCTCCCCCATCGCGGTCAGCGCGCGGACCAAGGCTTCGGGCACCTCGGAAGGCCGCCTGGACCGATGCGCCTCGGCCGCGGCCGCCGCCTCCTTCCCGAGGCCGACCTGCTCCAGCTGGCGGCGGTAGGCCGGGTACGAGGCGTACCTGCCGGTGGCGTCCTGCAGAGCGGGCATCGCCTCGGCCTCGTCGTCGCCCACCCATGCGCGAACGTAGACCGACACGGTCACGGCGCCCGGGTCCCGGCCGGCGGCCTCGGCTCCCTCCCGGAGCCGCTCGCGAGCGAACGCGACGCGCTCGGGCGGACACCAGTTCAGGAGCACGCCATCCGCGACCTCTCCGGCCAGACGCATCGCCTTGGGCCCGAGGGCCGAGATCCATACCGGCACCTCGGAACCCGGAGGCAGCGAGAGACGCGTGCGCCCACCCTCCAGCTGGACATCTCCCCCGCCGAGCAGCGCGCGGATCGTCGCGACCTGCTGCCGGAGACGTCCCAGCGCGCCGCGTCCGGCACCCCCGGTCCCGAGGCCGAGGATCGCGCGCCCGCGCGAGCGCTCCTGGACCGTGGCGGCGGCCATCGCGGTTAGCGGCGGCGTGCGCGAGCTCATCGGGACGACGCCGGTACCGAGCAACAGGTCGCGCGTCTCCCCCGCGAGCGCTCCGAGCGTCACGAACGCGTCGCGGCCGGTGATCTCGGGCAGGAACAGTGCGGCGTAGCCGGCCGTCTCGCCCGCGCGGACGATCCCGGCGAGATCGTCCCACGGCAGCGGGTCACGTAGGGCGAACCCCGTTCCGATCGGTTGCCGGGGGACTCGCATCGGTGCCATGGTCCCACGCCGTGGAGCCGATCCGCTTCTCGACCGAGGACGGCGTGTCGCTCGAGGGCGAGCTCCGGCTCCCCGAGGACGCGCGCCGCGGCTCGGCTGTCCTGTGCCACGCGCATCCGCGCCACGGCGGCAGCAAGGACCACCCGATCCTGTGGGCGGTGCGCAACGACCTCGCGCACCGCGGATACGCGGTGCTCGGGTTCAACTTCCGCGGGACGATGGGGAGCGCGGGGACCTACGGCGGCGGCCGGGCGGAGATCCGCGATCTGTCTGCGGCGATCGCGCGGGTCCGCGACGAGGTCGAGGGCCCGACGCTCGTCTGCGGGTGGTCCTTCGGCGCGAACGTCGCGCTCCGCGAGGCCCTTGACGACGAGCGGGTGGGCGCGCTCGTGCTGATCGGGCTGCCGCTGCGTCACGATCTCGACATCCCGCCGATCCCGACGCCGTCGGAGCTGCGCTTGCTCCGACGTCCCGTCCTGCTGCTCTCGGGCGAGACGGACGAGTATTCGCCCGAGGAGGACCTGCGCGCGGTGGCGGCCGTGCTCCCGGCCGCCGAGGTGGTGACCCTGCCCGGGACCGACCACTACCTCTGGCGCCGCGAGAAGGAGGCGGCGGAGCTGGTGGGCGCGTTCGCGGACCGGCTCCTCGGAGGGGCCGGCGTCAGCTGAGCTCCGAGGTGAAGCTCACCCCTTCGCGCTCCAGGTCGGCCACGAACATCCCGGGTTCGAACGCGGTCTCGGGCGGATGCACGCCCGCCCCGACGCGGCCCGCGGCCTGCCAGCGCGCCGTCACGGCGATGGGGATGGCCGTTCCGAACGCCCCCGCCGACAACCCTTCGGGCGACGGCTGGAACCGCGCCAGCTCGCGGGCGACGGCCGGACGGCCGTCCTTCTCGCCCGAGACGCGGACGTCCAGGAACTCGACGTCGTTCGGCTCGCCGTCGGGCACCGGCATGCCCTGAAGCACCGCGGCGAGCACCTCGCGCGGGACCACGGGGCCGTTGGAGGTCATCACGGGATCTCGCGAGGCGAGCCCCACCCCCACGAGCAGGGCGAACCCCTCGTGCACCGCGCGCGGGAGCGCGAGGCGCCAACGCACGTCGCGGACGCCGGGGATCGTGCGCGGCAGCGTGGCCGGCTCCGAGTGCAGCGTGTACATCGCCGGCTGCGGGCCCACGGGCTCGGGGAAGTCCCATTCGACGACGCCGCTACCAGCCGGGACCTCCCGGAGCTCGCCGTCCTCGAACACCATCGCCGGCAGCGTGAACTCGTCCAGGATCGTGTCCACCGAGTAGGGCACGCCGAACGCACCGCCGTCGGCCGAGAGATCGACCGCGCCGTCCACCATGTCGATCGCGTCCACGCGATCCAAGCGCGCCGCGCCCAGGGCAGCCAGCACGTTCGTGAGGCCCGGCGCCGAGCCGATCCCGAGCACCGCCGAGAGCCCGGCCTCGCGGAAGCGGTCGTGCAGCTCGAGCTGCGCGAGGGTGACGTGGAACAGTCCACCGAGGTCGGCGTAGTGGCAGCCGGCCGCGAGCGCCGCCTCCATGACCTCGAGGTTCAGCCGGTACGGCAGGCAAGCCGCGACCGCCCGGACCTGCTTGAGGACCTCGACGAGCTCGCCGGCATGCGCGTCGAACCCGCGTCCCGTCCCGCCGGACCCTGCGGCGACGCGCTCCGCCCGCGCGGCGTCGACGTCAAGCACCAGCAGGTCGACGTCTGCGTGTCGCGCGAGCAGCGCCGCCGCGGCGCTTCCCATCGCGCCGGCCCCGAGGACCGCGATCGGCGTGCCCACTAGAGCGGCACGTGCGACAGGACCATGATGCGGGGCTCGGTCATCTCCTCCATCGCGAACCGCAGACCCTCGCGGCCGAAACCGGAGTCCTTCGAGCCGCCGTACGGCATCTGATCGGCACGGAACGCGCTCACGTCGTTCACGATGACGCCGCCCACCTCGATGTCGCGGTGCGCCTGGAACGCTCGGCCGATGTCGCCCGTGAACACGCCGGCCTGCAGGCCGTACCGCGAGTCGTTCACGACGCCGATCGCCTCGTCGAACGTCTGGTATGGGCTGATGGTCACGACCGGCCCGAAGACCTCTTCGCGGCAGACCTTCATGTCCTGGGTCACGTCGGCGATCAGCGTGGGTTGGAAGAACGCCCCGTCGCCGGTCCCGCCCGTGAGCACCGTGGCGCCCTGGGAGACGGCCTCCTGCACCCAGCTGCCGATGCGCTCGACCTCGCTCTTCTGGATCACCGGACCGACGTCCACCGTCGGGTCCATAGGATCGCCCACCTTCAGGCTCTCGACCTGCTTGACGAGCCGGGCGGCGAAATCCTCGTAGACCTCTGACTGCACGAGCACGCGCTGCACGCTGATGCAGCTCTGTCCGGCCTGGTAGTACCCGCCGAACGCGACCCGCTGGGCGGCCAGATCCAGGTCCGCGTCGCTGTGCACGATCACCCCAGCGTTCCCGCCGAGCTCGAGCGTGACGCGCTTCCTCGGGTCCAGGCCCTTCAGGTACCAGCCGATCTCCGAGGATCCCGTGAACGAGATCTTGCGGAACCGGTCGTCCCGGGCCATCCCGTCGGCCACCTTCGAGCTGACCGGGAGCACCTGGTACATGCCCTTCGGCAGGTCGGTCTCCGCGAAGAGCTCCGCCAGGCGCAGGGCGCCGAGCGGGGTCGCGCTCGCCGGCTTCACCACGATCGGCGCACCGACCGCGAGCGAGGGCGCCACCTTGTGCGCGACGAGGTTCAACGGGAAGTTGAATGGCGTGATGCCGAGAACCGGCCCGATGGGGAACCTGCGGATCAGCCCGATCCGTGAGCCGAGCGACGCCTCGGTATCCAGCCGCATCAGCTCGTCGTCGCCGTGCCGGATGACCTCCGAGGCCCAGCGGAACGTCGAGACCGCGCGCGTCGCCTCCACCGTCGCCCACTTGAGCGGCTTGCCCCCCTCGGCCGCGATCAGCTTGGCGTTCTCCTCGATCGTCTCGCCCAGGCGTCGTGAGATGTGGTCCAGAGCGTCGGTCCGGACGTGGATCGGAAGGTGCTGGGACTCGCGGAACGTCTCGGCGGCGGTCGCGATCGCCTCCTCGACGTCGGCATCGGTGGGCACGCCGATCTCGGCGACGACCGAGTCGTCGTAGGGGCTCCGGACCTCGGACGAGCCCTCGCCCGACCGCCACTCGCCGTTCACCAGGTAGGGACGTACGGTCATGCCGAACTCACTTCCTTTCGCTAGCTCTGCGCTTCGCGGGCGTGCGGTGCTCGCCGAAGCTCAGTCGAGCGACCACATGACGTGCTTGATCTGCGTGTAGTCCTCCAGCGAATACATGGACATGTCCTTGCCGTACCCGCTCTCCTTGTAGCCGCCGTGCGGCATCTCGGCGGTGATCATGAAGTGCGTGTTCACCCACACGGCGCCGAACTGGAGCTGGCGGGCCACGCGCATCGCGCGGGCGGCGTCGCGGGTCCACACCGAGGACGCCAGCCCGTACACGATGTCGTTCGCCCAGCGCACCGCCTCGTCCTCGTCGTTGAAACGCTGCACGGTGACGACGGGGCCGAAGACCTCCTGCTGGACGATCTCGGCGTCCTGCGTGACATCCGCCACGACGGTCGGCTTGTAGTAGGCGCCGGCCCGGTCCATCTTCTCCCCGCCGGTCAGGACCTTCGCGCCCGAGTCCTGGGCGCGGTCAACGAACCCGGCCACGGCCTCGCGCTGGTGGCCGGAGACGAGCGGCCCCATCTCGACCTCCTCGTCCATGAGGTCGCCCACCTTGATGGACTCGACGGCCGGGACGAGCTCGCCGAGCAGATCCTCGTAGATCCCCGAACCGGCGACGACGCGGCAGGATGCCGTGCAGTCCTGGCCCGTGTTCGTATACCCCGCGAACTTCAGGGTCTCGACGACCTTGCTCACGTCCGCGTCGTCGAACACGACGACGGGCGCCTTGCCGCCGAGCTCGAGATGCACCCGCTTCACGTTGGACTGGCCCGCGTTGGCCGCGATGATCTTGCCGGTGCCGGTGTCGCCGGTCACCGAGACCAGGCGCACGTCCTTGTGCTTGACTAGCTGGTCGCCGACCTCGGAGCCGTGCCCGGTGACGACGTTGAACACGCCGGGCGGCAGGATGTCCTGCGAGAGCTCCGCCAGCCGCAGCGTGGTCCGCGGTGTGAGCTCGGCGGGCTTGATGATCGACGTGTTCCCGGCCGCGAGCGCGGGGCCGAGCTTCCAGATCGCCATCATCAGCGGGTAGTTCCACGGGCAGATGCCGACGGTCACGCCGAGCGGCTCACGCCGGATGATGCTGGTGAAGCCCTTCTCGTACTCGCCGGAGGACTTGCCCTCGGGCACGCGCGCCGCGCCGGCGAAGAACCGCAGGTTGTCGGCGATGAACGGGATGTCCGCGCTGGAGACGGCGATGGGCTTTCCCACGTCCTCGGCCTCCAAGAGCGCCAGGGTTTCGGCGTCCGCCTCGATCGCGTCCGCGAGCTTGATCAGCATCGCCGCGCGCTCCTTGGGCGGTGTGTCGAACCAGATCTCCTCGTACGCCTTCTTCGCCGCCTCGACCGCCCGGTCGGCATCCTCGCGGGTCCCTACCTGCACGGTGGCGACGCTACCGTCGGTGCTGGGGTCGATGTCGGGCTCGGTTTCGCCGCGCGAGGAGTCCACCCACTCGCCTCCGACGTACATGCCCCACGTCTTCACCGCTGTGGCCATGCCGACCTCCCCCTTCTGTTTCCGAGTCCTGTTGCCCCGGACCCGAGCAGGCCCGAGGCGCCGAACGGCCCAGTATGACGAAAACCGGCTTGCGGGAGCCACCTGCCGGTCCGGCCCACCCCGACCCCCCACCTGTACGGACGGGACAAGCTCATGCGCGCGCGTCCTCGCTCGATAGCAGCTCGCGGGCGCGGAGCGCCAGCCAGAACTCCATCCGGTCGAAGCTGGAACCGAGGTCGCGGCCCGTGAGCTCCTCGACCTTGCGCATCCGGTAGCGGAGCGTGTGCCGGTGGACGAAGAGCTCTGTGGCCGCGCTCTCCCACCGCGCGTTGTGCTGGAGGAACGCGAGGAGCGAGGTCCTCAGCTCCCCGCCCTGCCCCGCGTCGTAGGCGTCGAGCGGCGCGAGGAGCGAGTCCGCGAACGCCCGGAGCGCGCCCGGGTCCGCCATCGAGAGCAGGAGCCGGTACGTGCCGAGGTCCTCGAACCCCGCCGAGCCCCAGCCCTCGAGCCGGCAGACCTGCAGGGCGTACCGCGCCTCGCGAAGGCCGCGCGCGACGTCCTCGGTGCCGACGGGACTGCCGAGACCGAGCCGGAGCCCGCCCTCCTCGCCGAGCCGCTCGGCGATCGCCTTGCGGAGCTGTTCTGGATCGCGGCTCGGATCCTCGGCGAGCACGATCACGGCCCCGTCCGTGGTCGGCGAGATCAGGTACGGGCCGCCGGCGCGCGACAGGTGGTCCTCGGCGGCATACGAGAGCGCGGCGGGGTCCTGGGACTCCAGCGCAACCACGAGCATCCGTCCGTCGCGCTCGAAACCCAGACGCGCCAGCCCGCGCGCCGCCTCGTTCGGCGCCAGGGTTCCCTCCGCCAGGCCGTGAAGGAAATCGCCCTGCATCCGCCGCTCGGCCTCGGCGACCGCGCGCGATTTCGCGAGCTCGATCGCGAACAGGCTGAGGGCGTGGCCGGCCACGATCCGGTCGACCTGGCCGAGCGCCTCGGGCTTGCCCACCGCGAGGAACGCCTCGACGCGGGCCTGGGCACCCACCGGTTGCACCCACACGTGATGACCTCGGTCGACGAGCGTGAGGCTGAAACCGATCCCTTCGGGACGCGAGCCCCGCAACTCCTCCCACACCCGTGACGCGCGTTCGCGCGCGCCGGTCGGCGTGGCGGCGAGCGGGATGCCGTGCAGGTCGAGCAGCAGCGCCCATCCGCCGGTCACGCGGGCGAGCGAGGCGGCGATCCCCTCGACCCCTTCGCCGTCCATCACCGAGCGCGTGAGGACGTGCTCGGCGTCGACCGCACGCTGGAGCATGTCGTACTGCTCGGAGAGCAGACGCGTGAACACCGCCTCGGTGATCGCGATGAAGGGCACCGGATACGGCACCTCGAACACGGGGAACCCCGCTCGCTCGGCCGCGGCCACCAGCGCGCGAGGGAGCTCCTCGTGACCGAAGCCGAGCCCGAACCCGAGGCCCGCCAGGCCGGCGTCGTCGAGCCGCTTCACGTAGGCCCGCTGCTTCGCGGGCGTCGTGCCGATCCCCGCTCCGGTCGTGAGCAGGAGCTCGCCCCCCTTCAGCCACGGGGTCGGGTCCTCGAGCTCGCTGCTGTGGACCCAGCGGACGGGGCGATCCACGTTCGCCTCCCCGGCTGCCTGGCGCAGTGCCAGGCCCGGGACGCTCAGGATGTCACGGACGGTCAGGGCCACGACCTCGATTGTACGGGTGGTACAAACGAAGGACGATCTCGGGCCCTCGTGCGTGCGAGACTGGACGGGTCGTACAAAGCCCCGGACCGCGCTTGGTCCGCCGAAGACGTGACGTGGGGGCACGGCGAACAGAGACTCGAGCTAGAAGATCCGGCCAGAGAGTCGAGCCAGAAGCGTCGAGCCGAGGCTCGATACCACGAGGAGGATGCAGGCGTGGACATCCCGCAGGAGCGCAAGCTCGTCACCGACATCCCCGGCCCGAAGTCGACGGAATGGTTCGCACGTCGCGCGGCCGCCGTTCCCCAGGGCGTCGCGAACGTGCACCCGATCGTGACGGCCCGCGCGTCCGGCGCGATCATCGAGGACGTCGACGGCAACCGCTTGATCGACCTGTCGACCGGCATCGCGGTGCTGAACGTCGGCCACACCTCCCCCGAGGTCGTGAAGGCCGCGCAGCGCCAGCTGGAGCTCGACACGCACACCTGCTTCCACGTGACCGCGAACGAGCCGTACATCGAGCTCGCCGAGCGACTGAACGCACTCACGCCCGGCGACTTCGAGAAGAAGACGATGTTCGCCAACTCCGGCGCCGAGGCCGTGGAGAACGCCGTGAAGATCGCGCGCAAGGCCACGGGGCGCTCGGCGATCGTGACCTTCGACCACGCGTTCCACGGGCGCACGCTGCTCGCCATGTCGCTCACCGCGAAGGTCATGCCCTACAAGCAGGGCATGGGGCCGTTCGCGCCCGAGATCTACCGGCTGCCGTTCGCGTACCCCTACCGGTGGCCGACGGGACCGGACCGGTGCGCCCACGAGGCTCTCGCGTACGCGCTCGACGAGATGCACAAGCACATCGGCGAGGAGAACATCGCGGCGGTAATCGTCGAGCCGATCCAGGGGGAGGGCGGGTTCGTCGTTCCCGCGCCGGGGTTCCTGAAGGGCATCGCCGAGTTCTGTGCCGAGCACGGCATCGCGTTCATCGCGGACGAGATCCAGAGCGGCATGGGACGCGCGGGCCGCTGGTACGCGATCGAGGACGAGGAGATCGTCCCCGACCTCGTACTCACGGCCAAGTCGCTCGGCGGCGGCCTGCCGATCAGCGCGGTGACGGGACGGACCGAGATCATGGACGCGGTGCACGTCGGGGGCCTCGGCGGCACGTACGGCGGGAACCCGGTGGCCGCCGCGGCGGCGCTCGCGGTGCTCGACCAGATCGAGCGCGAGGGGCTGCTGGAGCGCTCGCGCACGCTCGGCCAGCGGATCACGGCCGCGCTGCGCGAGATGCAGCACCGCCACGACATGATCGGCGACGTCCGCGGCCGCGGCATGATGACCGCGATCGAGCTCGTGAGCGACCGCGCGTCGAAGGAGCCGCTCGACGGCGCCACCGGCACCGACGTTCTCAAGCGGTGCCTCGCGAACGGCGTCGTGATCCTCAAGGCCGGTACCTACGACAACGTGATCCGGCTGCTGCCGCCCCTCACGATCGACGAGGGCCTGCTCGACGAGGGTCTCGGCGTACTCGACGAGGCGATCGCCGCGGCGTCCAGGTAGGTCGCGGACGGCGAGCCGGCGCCTGCTACCGTCGCGCCGTGGCCGAGGACGACGAGGACGAGGTTCGGCGCTCGAGGATCGGTTCCGCGGTGCGCGGCATCGCGATCGACCTGTCGCCGCTGCGCGCCTCGCGCGACTTCCGGGTCCTGTGGCTGGGACTGCTCGCCTCGACGTTCGGCTCCCAGTTCACGATCGTCGCCACGTACATCCAGGTCTTCCGTCTGACCGGATCGGCCGCGGCGGTCGGGCTGCTCGGGCTCGTCGGCTTCGTGGCGCTGGTGGTCGGCACGCTCGCGGGGAGCACCTTCCTCGATGCTCTCGACCGCCGGAAGATCCTGATCGGCGCCCAGCTCGGCTACGCCGTGTCCTCCGGCGCACTGTTCGCCGGCGCGCTGATGGGGGATCCACCCCTGTGGCTGATCTACGTGGCCGTCGCGGGGATCGCCGCAGCGAGCGCGATCGACGGGCCGACCCGCAACGCGATGACCCCGCGGCTGATCGGACGAGAGCTCCTCCCCGCCGCCGCCGCGCTGAACCAGCTGACGTGGAACGGCGCCGGGCTCGTCGGGCCCGCGCTCGCGGGCATCGTCGTGGCGGAGCTCGGCTTCGTCTGGGCGTACGGGATCGACCTGGCCTCGATCGGCCTCCTGATGCTCTCCGCGATCACCGTCCGTCCCATGCCGCCCCGCGAAGGGGAGCGGGTCGCCGCGGGCTGGGCGGCCGTGCGCGAGGGCTTCGCCTTCCTCAAAGGTCGCAAGGTGCTGAAGTCGACGTTCACGATCGACATCGTGGCGATGGTCTTCGGCATGCCGAGGGCCCTGTTCCCGATCCTCGCGCTCACGCAGTTCCACCGGGGCGAGGAGATCGTGGGGTTCCTGTTCGCTGCGCCCGCGCTGGGTGCGTTCATCGGCGCGGCGACCACCGGCTGGGTGGGGCGCGTGCGGCACCAGGGCCTCGCCGTGATCTGGGCCGTGGCGGCCTGGGGTGCGGGGATCACCGCGTTCGGTTTCGCCGGCGAGAACCTGTGGCTCGCGTGCGCGTTCCTCGCGGTGGCCGGGGCCGCCGACGTGATCTCGGCCGTGTTCCGCAACACGATCTTGCAGCTCGCGGTCCCCGAGCACCTGCGCGGACGGCTCTTCGGGATCCACATCCTCGTCGTGGCGGGGGGCCCACGGCTCGGCGACCTCGAGGCGGGGCTCGTCGCTACGGCCTTCTCGCCGATGGCGTCCGTCGTCTCGGGAGGGGTGCTCTGCATCCTCGGGGCAGGGCTGGTCGCGTGGCTCGTCCCCGAGTTCCGCCGGTACCACGCCGGCGACCCCGCCTGACTATGCTCCGCCCGTGGTCGCACCGCGTGCCGAGCTCGTCGAGCTTCGCGTGCTCGAGGGCCCGAACCTCTACTTCCCTCGGCCCGCGATCAAGCTGACCCTGTCCGTAGGGCCCTGGATCGCGGCGGACGAGGACCGGTTCGCGGCGGCCGCGGAACGGGCCCGGGTGAACCTGCGACCCGGCAAGCCGGGCTCGGAGCAGCGGCGCCGAGCGATCGCGCGGCTCGCGTCGCAGCTCACGAAGCGGCTCGCCCGAGCAACGGACGTGCGTCTGGCCGTTCGCTCGCGGCCGGGACCCGAGCCCGAGCAGATCGTGGTGGCCTTCCCCTGGCGCCGCCGCGGATCGGCCGAGGCCGCGGCCCGAGAGGTCGCCCCGCTCCTCGATGCGATCGGCGGCCGCCGGTCCGTCGATCGTCTCGTGGCGGAAGCCGCCGAGCGGATCGCGGCGGTCGAGCCGGGCCCGGAGCCTTCGGTCCCCGAACCGTCGATCCCGGTGATCTCGGTCACCGGGACCAACGGGAAGACCACGACGGTGCGGCTCCTCGCGCACCTGGTCCGCAGCGCCGGCCTGACGGTCGCGTACTCCTCCACCGACGGTGTCTACCGCGGCGACGGCGAGCTGGTCGAGGCGGGCGACTACTCCGGGTTCGCCGGCGCCGCCACCGCGCTCGCGCAGGAGCCCGAGGTCGCCGTCCTCGAGACCGCGCGCGGAGGGATCTTGCTCCGCGGGATCGGCGTGCTCCGCAACGAGGTGGCCGTCGTGACCAACGTCTCGGAAGATCACCTCGACCTCCACGGGATCCGAACGGTGGACCAGCTGGCCGAGGTGAAGGCGAGCGTCACGAGGATCACGCGTCCGGGCGGCTGGGACGTCCTGAACGCCGACGACCCCCGCGTCCTGTCGATGCGTCGAGGAGCCACCGGCCGCCCGTGGCTCTGCTCGATGGATCACGACCATCCCGCGATCCGCGAGACGCTCGCGGAGGGCGGTCGGGCCACGGTCCCGCTCGACGGCTGGATGACGGTGCTCGACGGCTCCAAGGCCCGGGCGCTCGTGCCGCTCGTCGACGTGCCCGTCACCATCGCGGGCGTGTCGAGTCACAACGTGATGAACGCGATGCAGGCGGCCTCGGCGGCGCTCGCGATCGAGCTCCCGGAGCGGGGCGTGGTCAAAGGTCTGCGCACGTTCGTGCTGGACGCCGAACGCAACCCCGGGCGCGCGAACCTGTTCGAGCTGGAGGGAAGGATCGTCGTCCTAGACTACGCCCACAACGCGGCCGGCATGGACGGCCTGGTCGAGCTCTGCCGGGGACTCTGCCGGCCCGGGGCAGAGGTGTGGCTCGGGATCTGCACGGCGGGTGACCGGACCGACCGGATCCTGCACGACTTCGCGTACCGAGCCGCCAGGGGTTCCGACCACCTGGCGATCGCAGAGCTCATCCCCTACCTTCGCGGACGAGCCCGCATGGACATCATCGAGCGGCTCCAGGCCGGCGCCAACGACGGAGGCGTGGCCGAGCTCGACGTCTATGCGGACGAGCTCTCGGCGCTCCGGGGGATGTTCGAACGCTCGGCCAGAGGCGACGTCGTGGCCGTCACCGCGCTCGGGATGCGCCCGGAGATCTTCGCGTGGCTCGAGGAGGCGGGCGCGACCCGTCCGACACCCGGCAGGGTGAAGAAGATCGTCCAGACCGCCCGCCGGTCGCGGGCCTCGTAGCCGGCGTCAGCGCCGTTCCGCGTCCCGGACGCAGAGCACGGCCCATGGGATCGCCTCGAGTCGCTCCTCCCCGATGGGCTCGCCGCAGGTGTCGCACGTGCCGTACGTCCCCTCGTCGAGCTTGCCCAGCGCGCGGTCGACGTCGCGGAGCTTCGCGTCCAGGTTCTTCGCGGTGTCCACCTGCGCGATGCGCTCGACCGCCTGCGACGTCCCCTCTCCGACCCGCTTGCCGAACGAGAGCGCGGCCATCGGGTCTCTGGGCGCCGCCTTGAGATCGCCGAGCTCGGCCCGCAGCTGATCGCGGACACGCTCGAGCGTCGCGCGCACGTCCCCCATGTTCACCGGCTCCGCCCCATGCTCAGACCCCGAGCAGGTCCGGGTCGCCGTCGACGCCCTCGGCCCTCCCGTTGCCTTCGGGCGGCAGGAAGATCGGCGAGTCAGCCGCGAGCGAGCGACGGGCCTCGAGCTCCTTGAAGACCTCCGTCGCGTAGTCGACGCAGAGCACGACGAGGTCGCCCGGGCGCGAGCGGTCGAGCGCCTTGCGCGTGGCGTCCATCTCGTCCGGCGCGACCTCGACGAACCCGGCACGGGCCCCCTCGGCCATCGCTTCGCGGACGCCCTCGAGCACCAGCTCGGCCGTCTCGCCGCGCCTGCGCCCGCGCGTGTTGCGGTCCTCGCGGATGATGATGTCGTCGAAGTAGCGGGCGGCGACCCGCCCGAGGGCGCGCATGTCCTCGTCGCGACGGTCGCCGGCCGTCGCCACGACGGCCACCCGCAGGTTCGCGGCCCACGAGGCCTCGCCGGGCCGGCCGCCGACGGCTGCGTCAACCGTCAGGCGCTCGACGAAATCGCCGAGGGACTCCAGTCCCGCGGCGTTGTGCGCGTAGTCGATCAGCACCTTCACGCCGTCCAGATCGAACACGTTCAACCGCCCCGGTGCCTGGTAGATGGAGGTCGCGAACGACCGGAGCCCCTGGCGGATGTCGTGCAGGTGCGCACCGGCGGCGTGCGCGGCGGCCGCGGCCGCCATGGCGTTCTGGACCATCATCCGGGCGCGCCCCTCGAACGTCGACGGCAGGGTGTGGACCCATGCGATCGGCATGTTCCGGCGGCCCTCGCGGATCACCATCATCTCGCCGCGCGGCTGCTTCTCCAGGACGACGGCCTTGCCGCCTCGCCGGACCCACCGCTCCACGAGCTCGTTCTTCTCTTGCATCGAGAACAGGATCACGCTGCCGCTGCACGCCTTGCGCATCTCGGCGACGAGCGGGTCGTCGGCGTTCAGCACCGCGAACCCGTTCTTCGGCACGGCCTCGACGGGAACCTGCTTCACCGCCGCGAGCTGCTCGAGCGTCTCGATGCCCTTCAGGCCGAGATGGTCGCCCGTCACGTTCAGCACCACCGCGACGTCGTTGCGACCGTAGCCGAGACCCTCGCGCAGGATCCCGCCGCGGGCGACTTCGAACACGGCGAAGTCCACCCGCGGGTTCTGCAGCACCATCTGCGCCGACTTCGGCCCGCTGGCGTCCACGCGGCGCACGAGTCGCTCATCGATGTACACGCCATCGGTCGAGGTCATCCCGACGTGCCGGCCCATCCCCTTGAAGATGTGCGAGATCATGCGCGTCGTCGTCGTCTTGCCGTTCGAGCCGGTGACCGCGACGATCGGGATCCGCGAGGGGGTGCCCGGCGGGAACAACAGGTCCACCACATGCTTCGCGACGAACTGGGGCTCGCCCTCGGTGGGATGGGTGTGCATGCGGAACCCGGGGGCGGCGTTCACCTCGACGATGGCACCGCCGGTCTCGCGCACCGGCTGGGTGATGTCGGGCGCCAGGAAGTCGATGCCCGCCACGTCCAGGCCGACGACGCGGGCGGCCTCCTCGGCGATCTCGACGTTCTCCTCGTGCGCCTCCCACGTCCGGTCGATCGAGATGCCGCCGGTGGACATGTTCCCGGTCTCGGCGAGCTTCACGAACGCCTCGGGCTCGGGTACGTCCTCGAGCGTGTACCCGTGCTTGCCCAGCAGCGCGACGGCCGCGCCGTCGACCTTGATCCGGGTCAACACCTTCTCGTGCCCGATCCCGCGCCGTGGGTCCTGGTTCGTGAGCTCGACCAGCTCGGCCACGGTGTGCTCACCGTCGCCGATCACGTGCGCGGGGACGCGCTCGGCGACGGCGACCATCCGTCCGCCGATCACGAGCACCCGGTAGTCGTTGCCGGTCACGAAGGTCTCCACGACCACCTGGCCGCGACGAGCCTCGACGACCGCGCGCCCGAACCCCTGACGAACTTCGGCCTCGTCGCGCAGATCCAGCCCTACCCCTCGCCCGTGGTTGCCGTCCAGGGGCTTGGTCACGACGGGCAACCCAACCCGCGCGGAGGCCGCGGCCGCGTCGTCCTCGCTGCGGACGATCTCGCCGCGCGGGACCGGCAGCCCGGCGGCGGCGAGGAGCTGCCGGGTCACGTCCTTGTCACCGGCGATGTCCACGGCGAGGGCGCTCGTCTTCGAGGTCATCGTCGCGCGGATCCGCTGCTGGTACTTGCCCCAGCCGAGCTGCACCAGCGAGGCCTCGTTCAAACGGATGAAGGGGATGTCGCGGCTGGCAGCCTCGTCCAAGATCGCCTGCGTCGAGGGCCCGAACGCCCGCCGCTCTGCGAGCAGGATCAACTTCTCCAGCTCGGCGAGGAAATCGAAGCCCTTCGAGGGCGCCACGATGTGGTTCACGAGTCGCACGGCGAGCTCGCCCGCCGCCACCCCCACGCGCTCCTCCCAGTAGCCGTAGATCACGTTGTAGCGGCCGGGCTCGCCGGCGCTTCGGGTCTTGCCGCGGTAGACGTGGGCGCCCGACTCGCGCTGCAGCTCGATCGCGATGTGCTCGGCGACGTGGCCGAGCCAGGTCCCCTCGGCGAGGCGCTCGCGGAAGCCGCCCCGGCGCCCGAGCGAGCACGAGTGCTCGCCCACGCCCGGCAGCATCTCCAGGAGCGCTTCCACGAAGCCCGGGATCGTGTTGGTCGGCCACTGCTCCAGCGCGCCGAGGTCCACGAGCAACCGGATCGCCGGGTCGTAGCTCCAGTAGTTCGGTCCACGGAAGACCTGCGTCTGGACGATCCGCAGGTCGGGAGACAGCGGCGGCTTGTCCGAGGCCGGCTCCCGCTTCGCGCGCTGCCGGTCCTCTCGTGTTTGCGGCTGGGTCTTCGGCTGGGTCTTCGGCCGGGTCTTCGGGCGGGTCTTCGGGGGCGTCGGGGGCGTCCGAGGACGGCCGGCGCTCACTCGGAGGCCTCCCGCTCCTCGCCGGGCGCACCAGCCAGGAGGGCCCGCGCCCGCAGGTCGAACCACGATCCGTCGGGCAGCGAGTGCACCACGGCGCCCGAGACCATGATCGGCTTGTAGCCCTTCGCTCGGTGGGCGTCGGTCAGCGCGCGCGACCCGTCGATCAGCGTGACGGCGCCCTTGCCCACGACCTCGACCGAGCGGTCGGGGTAGACGATCGCGCTCGTGTCCTCGTCGAGGCCGACCCCGACGAGGGCCGGGGACTGGGCAACGACCGCGAGCAGGCGCCCGAACCGTCCGCGCTGCTCGAAGTGCTGGTCGATCACGAGCCCCTCGAGGATGCCGAGTCCCGCCGCGAGCTGTGCCATCCGATTCTTGGGCGTCTCCCCCGCGCGCCCGAACGCCATCATGTGGGTCGCCATCGCGCTCGCCCCCGCGGACGTGCCCGCCAGCACGGCCCCGCGGTCGTGGGCCAGCTGGATCGCGGTGGCCAGGCGCGTGCCGCTCACCACCGACGAGAGCTTCAGCTGGTTGCCGCCGGTCAGGAACACGCCCGTGGCGTCGGCGAGGGTCTTCGCGAGCTCGGGGTCCTCGGCCTCCGCGCGCTCCTCGGGCCGCGCCCCGGTCACACGCCGGATCCCGAGCCCGCCGAACAGCTCCCGGTACCGCTCGGTCGCGAGCTCACCAAGCGCGGACGCGGTCGAGATCACCACGACGTGCCCGTCGGCACCGCCCGCGAACGCCGCGAACCGGGCCAGGATCACCTTGTCTCGCACCTTGTCCTCGGCCCCGCCGATCAACATCACGGGACCCGCCCCGCCGAGTGGCCGGAGCGCGGTGGGAGCGTTCGCGTCGTTCGAGGTCACGGTCGAGAAAGTGTAGCCCCCGGAGGCCGCGTGACAGCCTCAGTGACCCTTCACGCTGCGCTCGCGATCCGCGGGCGGGCGCAGGATCAGCTGATCGTGGGGCTCGACCACGTCGACGGTGCCCTCGAGCCCGGGCTCGACCCAGAGCTCGAACCCGTCGCGCTCGACGAGCTCGTCTCCTTCGAGCCGCTCATCGGTGAGGGCGAACTCGACGCCGGAAGCGGCCCGCCTGAGCCGGATCGTCGCGTCCGGGTTGAGCCGGCGGGCGGCCGTGTGCGTCCGCTGCAGGATCTCCGTCGCCCACTCCGTGAACTCGAGCACCAACCAAGGGTAGACGAGCCCGCCGATCGCGCTCCGGACCGAACCGTGGTTCCCGGATCAGTCGCCGATCCGCGGGGTGCGGTCTCGGGGCGAGCCACGGGACAGCCAGTCGCGCCCGTCGCGCGACTCGGCCCCGAAGGCGACCGCGGCGACCCACAGGAGGGCGACGACCGCGATGCTCGCGAGCATGCCGATGGCCTCCATCTACGTCATCCCCTCCCCTCGATCAGCCGGAACCCCGCGCTGACGAGGCGGATGCCGATGCTCACCCGCCAGTCCTGCCTGGGCGCTCGGCGCGCCGGTCGCGTCCTTCCGTCGGAGGCGGCCTCGGCGACCAGCTGCCCCGCGCGCGCCTTGGACATCTCACTCCCGAACAGCGGACCCATCCCGCACCCCACCTCCCACGTCGTAACCTTCCAAGTCGTAACCTTCCAATAACACTACGTCGGTTAGTGTAACTAGTCAACCGTTTTCGACGGTGTTACCATCCTAGCTGAGATGTTCGACATCCAGACCCACGACACGACGCCCCCGGCCCCAGGCGACCTGGTGCTGGTTCAGCGCTTCATGAACCTGCACCAGCACGGCCCCGACGGGCGCGAGGTGCACCCCACGACCGAGATGCTCCGTTCCTTCCTCGTCGAGCAGGAGCTCCTTCCCCCCGATGAACGGTTCACCGACGCGGACCGTGAGACCGCGCTCGGTCTGTACGAGGCCCTCCACGCGAAGGTGCGAGCCAACCTCGGCGAGCGACTCACCGACGAGCAGGTGGCGGCGATCGATTCGGCCGCCTCGGCGGCGGGGCTGCACCCCCACTTCGGCCACGACGGACCGGTGCTGGTCCCCCAGCACCCGGGCGTGCCGGCCGCCCTCGGCCGGCTCGTCGCGGTCGCGTTCCTCGCCGACCTCGACGGGTCGTGGTCCTCTCTGAAAGAGTGCGCCGGCGACGACTGCCGGGCGGTGTTCTTCGATCGATCGAAGAATCACTCGGGTCGCTGGTGCTCGATGTCCTCGTGCGGCAACCGCGCGAAGGTCCGGGCCTGGCGGGAACGTCGCCGGCTCGAAGACGGGGCCGCGGACGCTCGATGACGGAGCGTGAGCTCCGGCTGGTCGGCGCCGGCGGCGAGCCGGTCGACCTGGTCCGAACGCTCAACTCGCACGGCTTCGTGGACCTGCCCCCCATGGAGCCGGCGCCCGACTACCGCTCGCTGGCGCTCACCCTGCGACCTCGACGCGGTCGGCCGCGCACCGTGCGCATCGGACCCGGCCGCCGAGGCCACGCGAAGATGGACGTCCTCGGTCCCGCCGTCTCGGACCCCGTCGCCGACGACCTGGTGGCCACGGTCCGCCACGTCCTGCGGCTGGACGCCGACCTCTCGCCGTTCTACCGGGCCGCGGCCGAGGATCCGGAGCTGTCGTGGGTGAGCTCGGGCGCGGGGCGGATGGTGCAGAGCCCGACGGTCTTCGAGGACGTCGTGAAGACCGTCTGCACGACCAATTGCACGTGGTCCGCGACGAGGCGGATGGTGTACGCGATCGTGGAGCACCTCGGCGACCCGGCCCCCGGCGCGCCGCGGGAGGGCCCCCTCGGGCGGGCGTTCCCCACGCCGGCGGCGATGGCCGACGCCGGCGAGACCTTCTACCGGGACGTCGCGCGCGCCGGCTACCGGGGTGCGTACCTCGTCGCCTTGTCGCGCTCGGTAAGCGAGGGAGAGCTGGACCTCGAGCGGTTCTCCCGCGCCACGCCCGAGGAGCTGCCCGACGACGAGCTCGAGGAGCGCCTGCTCGCGCTCCCCGGCGTCGGCCCGTACGCGGCGGCCCACGTGATGATGACGCTCGGCCGGTACCACCGGCTGATCCTCGACTCGTGGACGCGGCCGACCTACGCCAAGCTGCGCCGCCGCAAGGCCGTGACCGACGCCGCGATCGAGCGTCGCTTCCGGCGCTACGGGCCGTACGCGGGCCTCGCCTTCTGGTTGTTCGTGACCCGCGACTGGGTGGACTGACCGCCCCGGGAGGGTTGTCCTGCACCATCGGCGGGGCCATACTGCCTCGACCAGGCGCTGTGACGCATCCCCGGCCACGGACGACCATCCCCCACCTGGCGATCGGCGAGCGTGCCGACGAGCGTGTCACGAGCATGATGCAACCGATGAGCGAGCCGTTATGGCGTTCACACGCCCCGCCCGGCGGCTGCGGGCCACCTGGCGCGCAGAGCAGCGAACCCTACGACAGGGTCTGGTGGCGCTCGCCCTGTCGACGGTCGCCGGGTTCGCCGCGGGCCTGATCCTCGCCCACCTCACCGACACCCTCGACGACCTGCCCGGCCTGATCGTCCTGATCCCGGCCGCGGTCGGGATGAAGGGGACGATCTTCGGCGCGATCGGCGCCCGACTCGGGACCGCCAACGCCGCCGGCCTGCTGGAGCCGACGCTCCGCCGTGGCGGCGTGCTGTACCGCAACGGCTACGTCGCCGTCGTCACGACGTTCACCTCATCGCTGTGGCTCGCCGCCCTCGCCCGTCTCGCCGCGGCGGCGTTCGGGAATGCTTCGCTCTCGTTCTGGGACCTCGCCACGATCTCGATCGTCGGGGGCGCGATCGGGTCGATGTTCATCCTGGTGATCACGGTCGCCCTGTCCGTGCTCTCCTACCGTCGGGGATGGGACCTGGACTCGGTCGCCACGCCGATGGTCACCGCGCTGGGCGACACTGCCACGCTCCCGAGCCTGTTCGCCGCCACGTTCCTGATCCGGGTGGACGCGATCGCGACGGTCGCCGCGATCGTCGCAGTCGGTGCGGCCCTGTACGCGGCGGTCCGCGCGTACGCCGCCGCCGATCCGCAGATCCGGCGGATCGTGATCGAGATGACCGCGACGATCCTGCTCACCCCCGTCCTCGACATCGTGGCGGGCGGGCTCCTTCGCGCCCGGCAGCCGGAGCTCGTCGCCGTCCCCGTGCTCCTGTTGATGATCCCCCCCTTCGTATCGCAGGCGGGGGCCCTAGGTGGCATCTTCGCGTCGCGGATCACGTCGAAGCTCCAGCTCGGTGTCATCATCCCGCGGGGACTGCCGCAGGGTCCGGCCGTCGTCGACGCGACGGCGGTCGGCGTGCTCTCGGTCGTCGTGTTCGCGCTGATCGGGGCGATCGGCTACGGCCTCGGCTGGGTCACCGGGCTCGAGAACCTGCCGGGATTCTCGAGCCTGCTCGGCCGCACGCTCCTGGCGGGGCTGATCGTGACGCCGCTGATGCTGATCGCGAGCTACTACGTCTCGATGATCACCTACCGGTTCGGCCTAGATCCGGACAACCAGAGCGTCCCGGTGATCACGAGCGTCATGGACCTCACCGGCGTGGCGGTCCTCTTGTACGTCATGACATCATCGGGGGTGCTGTCCCATGGATGACCAACCCAGGACCGTCAAGGACCTGCTCATCGAGGCCAAGGACGCCTCCGAGTTGATGGTCGACCTGGCGTACGCGGCCGTCTTCTTCAACGAGGAGAAGCTGGCGCGCGAGGTCGAGCAGCTCGAGGAGCGGATGGCGGCCGACCTCCGGCGCCTCAGGATCATGGCGATGCTCGCCGCCCGCAGCCCCGAGGACGCCGAGGGCATGGCCGGCGTCTTGTGGATCGCCGACGCCATCGAACAGGTGGGCGACGCCGCCTCGACGATCGCCCGGGTGGTCGAGGCTCACCTCGGCATCCCCGACGCCCTTCGCCGCGACCTCCGCCACGCGGACGAGATGACCGCCCGCGTCAAGGTCCGCGGGGGAGCCGCCGTGATCGGGCGCACGCTCCGCGAGCTGTCGCTGCCGACCGAGACGGGCATGTGGATCGTGGCGATCCGCAGCGGGATCGAGTGGCGATTCGACCCCGGACCCGACGACGTCCTGTCCGAAGGCGACGTCCTGCTCGCGCGGGGACCCGAGGAAGGGGTGAATCTGCTGCGGCTGCTCGCCGGCGCGCCCCCGCTGCCGGAGCTGCCGGACGACGACGCCCCGCCGCTGTCCGAGCTCGACCGAGCGGTGGACATCCTCGTCGAGCTGAAGGACCTGTCGGAGGCCGCCGTCGGCCTCGCGTACTCCTCGCTCCTGTTCAACAACCGGGCGCTCGCGGCCGAGGTCGGGGCGCTCGAGGTCCGAAGCGACATCCTGCACGACGAGCTCGAGTCCTGGGTGCTCCGCGCGGCGCCCGAGGCCCGCAACCCCGACGAACTCCGGGGGCTCCTGCGCCTGGCGAGCGCCAGCGAGTCGATGTGCGACGCCGCCCGCGACATGACCTGGTACGTGGAGCACGGCGAGCCGCTCCACCCGGTCGTGCAGATCGCGCTCGAGGAGACCGAGGAGACGAGCGCCGAGACGGTCGTCGAGGACGGCTCGGTCGCCGACGGGCGCTCCTTGAAAGAGCTCCGGCTCGAGACGGAGACCGGGATGTTCGTCCTCGCGGTGCAACGCGGGCCGCGCTGGCACTACCGGCCCCGCGGGGGCTTCGTGCTCCGAGCCGGCGACCGCCTGATCGCGATGGGACCGGAGGAGGGCGCCGAAGAGCTCGAGGCGCTCTGCCGCGTGAACGCGCCCGCCGCGGAGATCGGCTAGCCGGTCAGATCCGGACGTCCGAGAAGCGCACGTGCTCCTCGGCCAGACGCACCTCGTCGACCTCGGTGGCGCCGTGCTCGGCGAGCCAGGCGAGCATCCGCTCCACGAGCCACTCGGGAGCGCTCGCGCCCGAGGTGAGGCCGACGACGTCGGCGCCCTCGAGCCAGGCGGCATCCACCTCCGTCTCGTCGTCCACGAGGTACGCGGGGGTACCGAGCTCGCGCGCCACCTCGGCCAGGCGGTTCGAGTTCGACGAGTTGTCCGAGCCGATCACGAGGACCACGTCCGCGAGGCGGGCCAGCTCCTTCACCGCGTCCTGACGGTTCTGCGTCGCGTAGCAGATGTCCTCGCGAGGCGGGGCCGCGATCTGCGGGAACCGCTCCCGGAGCACGGCGATGATCTGGTTCGTCTCGTCCACGGACAGGGTCGTCTGCGTGAGGTACGACAGGTTCTCGGCGTCGGAGATCGGGACCGTCCGCGCCTCGGCCACGTCCTGGACCAAGATCGTGCGCTCTGGTGCCTGGCCCGTCGTCCCGACCACCTCCTCGTGGCCGGCGTGGCCGATCAGGACGATCGTCCGGCCTTCGGCGGCGAACCGGCGTGCCTCCAGATGGACCTTGGTCACGAGCGGGCACGTGGCGTCGAGGACCGTCAGATGCCGCCCGGCCGAGTTCGCGTACACGTCCGGTGCGACGCCGTGCGCGGACAGGACGACGACCGCGCCCTCGGGAACCTCGGCTTCCTGCTCGACGAACACGGCACCTTTGGCCTCGAGGTCTCGGACCACGGGGAGGTTGTGCACGATCTGCTTGCGCACGTAGACGGGGGCGCCGTGCGTGATCAACGCGCGCTCGACCGCATCGACGGCGCGCTCGACGCCCGCGCAGTAGCCGCGCGGCGCAGCGAGGAGGACCTTGCTCGGCACGCCCCCATCGTACGGCCCGAGCGCCGTGACCCTCGGTCACGTTCGTGTCGGAGGCCGCTGGTAGGGTCGCGGAGACTCAAACGGACGTTCGGTCCGCCCCTCCCCGCCTCCTCGCGTGTCTTCCTCCACGCCCTGGCTGGATGGCGCGCGCTCGGTCGCGGGGTGCTGGGACCGTACGGACGGGTGAGCCGATAGGTCACACGGTGTCCGAACTCGAGGAGGTGACCATGCACCCACGACCTACCGTGGGCCTGCCGACCAATCATGTGTCGGTGGGCGCGGACCCGGCCGCCAGCCCGGTTCACCGCGGGGGTGAACCACAGGATGATCCGAGCCGATCAGACGCGCCGCGTCGTGTTCGCGGCGCTCGCAACGATCTCGTTCCTGATCACGATGCCGGCCCAGGAGGGGCTGGCAGAGGAGCGGTTGATCTCCCGCCGGGTATGCGACTACGACTGGAGAGATGGGACCTGGCAGCTCAAGCAGTTGATCAAGTGTGCCGCTCGACGCTGGGATAGCCCTGGCGCGCCGGACAAGGCGATCGAGGTCGCCCGGTGCGAGTCCAACCTGAACCCCCGGGCCCTGAACCCGAACGGGTACGGCGGCCTCTTCCAGCAGGCCCTCCACTACTGGCCCGGTCGGGCCGATCGCTGGGGCCAACCCGACCGCTCCGTCTACAACGGGCGAGCCAACATCATCGTCTCCCTGCGGATGGCGGCGGCGATGAACTCGTGGAGCGCGTGGGCGGGCTGCGCCTGATCTAGGACCGGACGGGACCGCCCGGGCGGGGCCCGAGCACGGCGCCCCGGACCTCGTCGAGCGAGGCCGCGACGACGCTCGCCCCGGGCAGGTCCCGGTCCGCGATCACCCGAAGGTTCGGATACGCGTCGAGCGCTCGGGCCACGAACCCGCCCAGGTCGCCGAACGCCACGACCACGTGCGGCCGTTCCTCGTGGAGCTGCCGCAGGGCTTCTTCCTCGGAGCTCGCCCCCGGGGTCAGCTCCCACTCGGCGGACACAGCTGCCCGCTTCAGCTCGGCCAGCGCCGCGGCGCCCTCGGCTACGCAGAGGACCTTCAACGCGCGGCACACGGCTAGATCCAGTCCCGCTTCTTGAACCCCCGGTACAGGAGGGCGGCGGCGACCACCATCGAGCCGAGTGCGAACGGGTAGCCGAGCTTCCAGTCGAGCTCGGGCATGTGCGTGAAGTTCATCCCGTAGATCCCGGCGATCAGCGTCGGGACCAGGATGATCCCGGCCCAGGCCGACAGACGCTTCGTCACGACGCTCAGGCGGTTCGACGTCTGAGCCAGTCGGGCCTCGAGCGCCGTCGAGAGCAGCTCGCGGATGTTGTCCACGAGCTCGATCGAGCGGATCACGTGATCCTGTACGTCGCGGTAGTAGGGATCGAGCGCGGGGGTCACGATGTCGCCGTGCTCGGACAGCTGGTCGATCACCGCGCGCATGGGCGAGACGAGTCGCCGGAAGCGCACGATCTTGCGCTTCAGCCGGAAGATCTGCTCTTGGAGATCGTCGGATTCCTCGTCGGCGAAGACCCGCTCCTCGATGTAGTCCGACAGGTCCTCGAGCCGCTCGACCGAATCCAGGTACCCATCCACGATCTCGTCGAGCAGGAGGTAGACGGAGTAGCCGATCCCCTCGTGCGCGATGCCGGATCCACGCCCCGCGCGCTCCAAGGTGGGCTCGAACCGGAGCAGTGGCTCGCGACGGATCGTGAGGACGTAGAAGCCCTGGCCGGCGAACAGGTGGAGCTCGGAGTCGACGAGCTCGTCCGAGGGGTCGAGCTCGAGGCCATGGGCCACCAGGAACACGTAGTCCGGGTAGAACTCGATCTTCGAACGCTGGCCCCAGCGCCGGCTGTCCTCGATCGAGAGCTCGTGCAGGCCGAACGTGGCCTGGAGCAGCCCGAGCTCCTCGTCCGAGGGGTCGACCACATCCACCCACACGCGCTGGTCGCCCGCTTCGCGGCACGCCCGGACGGCATCGGTGTCGAACGGCGTCTCCTCGTGCAGGACGCCGTCGCGGAAGATGCGAGCGGTGATCACGGCGGCGCGAGCCTACCGCAGCGACCTGCGAGCATGGGCCCGTGCCCGACCTCGAGCCGCTGCTCCTCGCTTGGCGCGCGCAGGACGATCTGTTCGAGCGCGTCGTGCCCACGAGCTGGGGCGCCGTCGTCTCCGACCACCGCTACCCGAGGATCCAGGAGCCCAACTACGCTCGCGTCGAGTCTCGCGAACCGGTGGGCCTGGCAGAGATCGAGCGCGAGCTCATCGTCGAGATGGATCGCAGCGGCAGCGCCAGGTCGCACGTGGTCGTCGTCCATCCGGGCGACCAGACGGATCTGCTGGCCGAGGCGAGCACGCGCGGAGAGCGCCTGACGTGGGACCTGATCATGGCGTTCGAGGGCGAGCCACCACCCGCCGAGGACCGCGTGATGGAGGTGGTCCCCGACGACGCGTTCTGGTCGGCCCATCGCGAGTCCGCGCGCCACCTCGACGTCCACGAGGAGGAGGTCCTGGACCAGATCCAGGCGATCGAGCGCGACCTGTTGATCCCCGCCGGCCGGCGCTGGTTCGGCGTCGTCGAGGGCGGTGCCATCGTCGCTCTCGCGGCGCTCTGGGTCGCCGGCGGGACCGCGTACGTGGACCACGTGGTGACGATGCCGGCCGCTCGTCGGCGCGGCCATGCGAGCGCCATCGTCCGAACCCTCGTCGCGTCGGCGGGCGGCGCGCCCGCGTACCTGCTCGCGGAGCCCGGAACCGTGGCTGCCGCGATGTACGAGCGGATCGGGTTCCGGCCGGTGACGCAGATCGCGAGCTGGCTCTCGCCGGTCGCGGCCGGCTAGGCCGTCGTCACCGTCGGCGTCGCCGCGTCGATCCGGACCTCCCGGCCCAGCGCGCGCTCGAGCAATCCGGCGGCCTGCCGCGCCTCGTCGACGGCCGCCTCCGGGTTCGCCGCCCCGCTCACGCGGATCCGCAGATCCGAGTCGTGCACCTTCACGGCCACCTCGAGCTCGTCGCCCTCGGGGCCGCGTCCGATGGCATGGCCGACGCGGAACAGGCCCGTGAGGATCTCGCACGCGGCGCGGGTCTCCTTGGACAACGCGGCGAAGGGCGCGTAGACGGCCCGCGGGTCCTTCCCCCGCTGGAACCGCACGATCGTGGCGATCGCCCAGACCTCCTCCGGGGCGAAGCCGCGGAGCCCCGCGTTCTCGACGAGGTACGCGCCGTGCTTGTGGAGCCGGGCCGGCGAGACCTTCGTGCCGATCTCGTGGAGGCGGGCCGCGTGCTCGAGCCACTCCCGCTCGAGCGGGCCGAGACCGTGGACCTTCGCCGTCTCGTCGAACAGGCGCAGGCAGAGCCGCTCGACGAGCCCGACGTGCGCCGGATCCTCGCCCCACGCGTGGACGTGCGTCTCCACCGAGCGCCGTCGCATCTCGGCGGGCTCGCGGGCGGGCGCGTCGGCCAGCTCGAGTGCATCGAGGATCACGCCCTCGCGGAGTCCCCACTCCGAGTGCACCAGCGCGGGTGCGCCGAACGCGGCGGCGGCCGTCGTGAGGATCCATCCCCCGGCCGGCAGAAGCTCGGCGCGGCGTTCGTCGATCCCGCGGAGCTCGAGGCGCTCGGCGAGCGAGAGGCCTTGGAGCTCGCGCGTTACCTCCCGGAGCTCGTCCACGGATACCTCGAACTGGTTCAGCGACGCGGGAAGCACGCTCCACCGATCCGCGGCGACGAGCCGCGCGAGGGCGCCGGCCGTCCCTCCGCTCGCGATGGTCCGGTCCGGCGCCTCGGCCGTGACGCCCTCGACGATCGGGGCGACCGCCTCCTCGACCGCGTCGCGCACCGCCCGGCGCTCGGCACGGCTCGGCGGGTCGTGGTGAACGAGGAGGCCGGTGAGCCGGCCGGCGCCGACCGGCAGACTCATCCCGGAGCGGAGCCCCTCGGGGCCGGCGACGGCCACCTCGAGGCTCCCGCCACCGAGGTCGAGCAGGAGCACCGGCTCGGTCCCGACCGCGACGCTCGCGCGGACACCCGCGGCGGTCAGGCGCGCCTCCTCGCGGCCGTCGACGAACCGGACCGCCGTGGGCACGGCTCGCCGGAACAGCTCGGCGAGCTCGTCGCGGTTCGGGCTGTCGCGCAGGGCGCTCGTCGCGATCGGCAGGATCCGTTCCGCGCCCGCCCGCTCCGAGATCTCGTGCATGCGGCGCGCGGTCTCGGCCGCACGGACGGCGAGGTCGTCCGGGAGCTCTCCCTCGCCGGCGAGGACGAGCCCGAGGTTCAAGACGACCCGGTCGCGCAGGACCGGGGTCAGCGACCCGTCGGCGTCCGCGTCGGCAACGAGGAGCTGGAACGTCGTGCTGCCCAGATCCAGGACGGCGAACCGCACGCCGGCCATCCTAGGCGGGCGACCTCATGGGGGCGGTCTCAGGCGGGTGGCTGGAGGTACCGGGCCGAGGCCACGCGCCCGTCGTGGCGTTCGAGCACCCAGACCGAGCCCTTCGCGATCCCCCGCGGGCCCTCGACCGATGCCCCGCTCGCCTCCACCTGATCGATCAGCAGCTCGATCTCGCGCCCGTGCCCGCACAGCACGACGGGCACCGGCTCGAGCTCACGCGATCAGCTGCATCACCGCTTCGCGGTCCGCGCCTTCGGCGAGCCGGGGGTCGGGCTCGACCTCGAGGCCGCGATCGCGCGCGAGCGGCTCCACGGTCTGGACGCACCGCACGAACGGGCTCGAGACGATCCGCGCGACCTGGATGCCGCGGAACCGCTCGACGAGTCGCTCCGCCTGGCGGCGGCCACGGCGGGTCAGCGGACGCTGTTCGTCGGGACCCGTCCACCGCGTGCGCAGCCCGGCTTTCGCGTGCCGCGCGACGTAGATGGGCGCGTCCGTCACGACGCTGCGCAGGACGTCGCGGTCGTGACGATACGTGAGGAGCTCGTCGGCCTCCTCCCGGGTTGCCCAGCGGAGCTCGTCGACCTCGTCGTTCGGTGCGAACGTGCCGTCGATCGGCTCCATCCGGAAGTAGTGGACGACCTTCGGGCGGCCGTGGCGATCCTCGTAGGTCACCGTCCCGACCCTCGCGCCCGCGCGGCAGCGCAGCCCCGTCTCCTCCTCGACCTCGCGGAGCGCTGCCTGCTCGTCGGTCTCACCGTTCAGCAGCTTGCCCTTCGGGAAGGACCAGTCGTCGTAGCGTGGACGGTGCACGAGGGCGACCCGGTGCGCGTCGCCTTCATCGCGCAGGACGACCCCTCCGGCGGCTCGGACCGGCTCCGTCACGCCCAGAAGCGTAGTCGCTTGCGCGACACGGCCTTCCACGCGCCGGGCCAGGCGTCGCGGGCGGCCCGCGCGGCCGCGGCCTCGAGCGCGGCCAGTTCGCCGGCGACGAACGCCTGTCCCGCCGGGCCGGCGGCGGCGTGGCGGAGCCACGCCCCCGCGACCACGGCGTCCTGGTGCTCGCCGAGGACGTCCTGCAGATCGGCCGCGGCATCGGCGAACTGCCGGGCGCGCTTGCCGAACACGGGCGCGAGCGCCTCGGCCGCGTACCGGGCGCGCTTGGCGCGGATCCTGGCGGCGTGCAGCATCTCGTCGGCCGGGTCGGCGCGGGCGGCCTCGGTAGCGCCACGCAGGTGCTTCCAGGGCGAAGCGAGCGCCGGGCGCAGCGCCTCGGCCGCCCCCATGCCGGCGACCTCGGGCAGCACCGCCGGATCGCCGGACGCCGCCACCAGGCGGTCGAGCAGCTCGACGTAGCGCGCTCCGTCCATCGCGGCGAGCAGCGCGGCGCGCGTGGCATCGCGTCGCTCGTCCAGCCGGGCGAGGAGGCGCTCCGCGGCACGCCGGTCGGTCGCCGGGAGCGACGAATCGGCCCGGCCGCGCAGGCGGTCGCGCAGCACCTCCGCGTCGCGGACCGCCCCGAGCTCGCCACCCAGCCAGCGCAGCTCGTCGCGCAAGGACGACGCGAACGCCGGCTCCAGCACGTCCCGGAACGTCCGCAGGTCCGAACGCAGCCTCCGAGACGCCACGCGGGCCTGATGCACGTCCTCGGGATCGTCGCCGATGCGCACACCCGCGTCGTGACGGATCAACCGGATCACCGAGCTCGCGAGGGCACCCCGCACGACGTCGTCGACCACGGAGGTTGACGAGAGGTCGGGCGCGACGACGTCGGGCGGCAGGTCCGCTCGAGGCCCGAGCGCGCGCCGCACCTTCGGGACGTTCTCGACCCGTCCGGCGCCGGCGGCGCCTAGGCGGGCGAGGAGCCCCTCCGCGACCTCGGCGGGGGCCGCCGGATCGAGCTCGACCTCGACCTCGCGGAACCGGGAGGCCACGTGACGCCCGTCCATCACCGAGACTTCGTCGTCGACGACCTGTGCGACCGGGCGTCCGAGCTCGTCGGTCAGCGCCACGGTCCGGCGGATCGTCTGCAGCCGGACGACCGGGGCGAGCGGTTCCCCGCGGACGTACGCTCGGAGCATGTCGGCCGCCGCCTCGGGAACCCCGCGCGCGGAACCGGCGAACACATGCTCGTCCCGGACGAGCAGCGAACCGTCTTCGCGGGGCGGCAGCTTCACGGTCCATCCCTCCCCATCGCGGTGACGCAAGCTCGCCCCCCAGCGGACGATGCGGAGATCCGGCGTGTCCACGTAGACGGTGGCCGTCCGCGCCGTCTCTTGGGCGGACGCGACCAGGCCGTCGCCGCCCAGCTCGGGGAGCCGGAACCCGGGCGGAACCTGGAGCTTGGCCTCGCGTTCGGCCTTCGCCGGACTCACGGACGATCCGAGCCCGCGCGCTCCACGGCCATCTCCTGCAGCCGCTCTTGCGCGTTCACGCCGCGCTCGGTCGGCACCTTCGTCCAGGTGGCGTCGGGGCCGAGTGTCCAGGCGAGCACGTCGTCCCGCAGCAGGACGTCGAGGATCTGGTCGAGACGTTCGGCTAGGGCCGGGTCCGACACCGGTACGAGCGCCTCGACCCGCCGGTCGAGGTTGCGCTGCATCAGGTCCGCCGATCCGATGTAGTGCGTCCGTTCCTCGTGCAGGCCGAAGGTGAAGGTCCGCGAATGCTCGAGGAACCGGCCGACGATCGACCGCACGCGGATCCGTTCGGAGAGGTCGGGGATCCCCGGACGCAGACAGCAGATCCCGCGGACGATCAGGTCCACGTCGGATCCGGCCGTCGACGCTTCATAGAGCGCCTCGATCATCTCCGGGTCGACCAGGCTGTTCAGCTTCAGGACGATCCGCCCGCCGGGATGGGCCTGGCTGCGGATCAGTTCCACCATGCGCTGACGCAGATGGTGCGGCGCCACGATCACCGAGCGGTACTCGCGCTGGCGGCTGTAGCCGGTCAGCAAGTTGAACAGGTCGGTCAGGTCGGCGCCGACCCGGCCGTCCGCCGTCAGCAGCCCGAGGTCTTCGTATAACGACGCCGTCACGGGGTTGTAGTTGCCGGTCCCGACATGGGCGTATCTCCTGACGCCGCCCGCCTCGCGCCGGACCACCAGCGAGATCTTCGCGTGCGTCTTCAGGCCGACGACGCCGTACACGACGTGCACACCCGCCTGCTCGAGCTCGCGGGCGTAGGCGATGTTGGCCTCCTCGTCGAAGCGCGCCTTCAGCTCCACCAGCGCCACGACCTGCTTGCCGAGCTCGGCCGCGCGGATCAGGGCCCGAAGGATCGGGCTCTCCTGCGTCGAGGTCCGGTACAGGGTCTGCTTGATCGCCAGCACGGCAGGGTCGTGCGCCGCCTGTTCGACGAACGCCTCGATCGACGAGGAGAAGGAGTCGTAGGGATGGTGCACGAGCACGTCCCCGGCCCGCAGCACCGAGAACAGGTCGGGCGGGTCGTCGCCGTCGGTCAGCCTCGGCTGGGTGACGGGTACCCACGGCTCTTGCTTCAGCTCGGGTCGGTCGAGCGCGTGCAGCGCCCACAGCGCGCCGAGATCCAGCAGCCCGGGCGTCAGGTAGACGTCCTGCTCCTCCAGGTCGAGCTCGCGCAACAGGAGCTCGAGCACCTCGCGGTTCATCGTCTCGTCGACCTCGAGCCGCACGACGAAGGCCCCTCGGCGGCGTCGGCGCAGGACGCTCTGGACGGCCAGGAGGAGATCCTCGGCCTCGTCCTCCTCGACCTCCACATCGGCGTCGCGCGTCACGCGGAACGCGTGTTGGTCGGCGATCTCCATCCCCGGGAACAGTCGGTCCAGGTGCGCGGCGATCACGGTCTCGAGCGGCACGAATCGCTCGCCGTCGGGCAGCGCGACGAAGCGGGGAAGCAGCGGCGGGACCTTAACGCGCGCGAACCGACGCTCGCCGGTCGTCGGGTCCCGGACGATCGCGGCGAGGTTCAGCGACAGGCTGGAGATGTACGGGAAGGGGTGCGCGGGATCGACCGACAGCGGCGTGAGCACCGGGAAGATCCGCTGGCCGAACTCGCGGTCCACGAACTCCAGGTCCGCGGGATCCAGCCCCTCGACCGAGCGGACGATGCGGATCCCCTCCTTCTCGAGCGCGGGGACGAGCTCCACCGTGAACAGCTCGGCGGCGCGGGCGACCAGGTCGCGCGAGCGCTCTCGGATGCCCTCGAGCTGCTCGGGCGCGGTCAGCCCGTCGGCCGAGGTCTTCGCGACGCCCGCTTCCACCTGCTCCTGGAGGCCCGAGACCCGGACCTGGAAGAACTCGTCCAGATTGTTGGCGAAGATGGCGAGGAACTTGATCCGCTCGAGCAGCGGGAGCGAGGCATCCTCCGCCAGCGCCAGGACGCGCGCGTCGAACTCGAGCCACGAGAGCTCCCGGTTCAGGTAGCGGGGCTCCGAGGCCATCATGCGCGCCGGGGAAGGGTCGGTATCCATGGCCTGGATCGGGTACGCCTGGGGCGTGAGGGCCGATCATCCCACAGCGTCCCCCGGGATCCAAGGCCGGGGTGGCCGCGCATCAGTCGACGAACTTGTAGCCGAGCCCGCGGACGGTCACGAGATGCTCGCGGCCGGTGCGGATCGTCTTCGACCTTGCGGCGCAAGCGCTTCACGTGGACGTCGAGGGTGCGTCGTATCCCCGAAGTAGCCGGGTCCCCAGACCTCCTCGATCAGGAACTCCCGGGTCAGCAGGCGCCCCTTCCGTCGCAGAAGCGCCTCGAGCAGCTCGAACTCCTTCGGCGGGAGGGCCACGGCCTCGCCGCCGACATTCACCTCGTGCCGAGCTACGTCCATCCGGACCGGCCCGCCCGCGAGCACCTCGTCCGCCTCGGCGGGTGTGGCCGGCCGGACCCGGCGAAGGTTGGCGCGCACGCGCGAGACGAGCTCGCGAACCGAGAACGGCTTCGTCACGTAGTCGTCCGCACCGAGCTCGAGCCCGGCCACCTTGTCGGCCTCCGAGTCCTTCGCCGTCACCATGATGATCGGCACGTTGGACTCGGCGCGGATCATCCGGCAGACGTCCAGGCCCGAGAGCTCCGGCAGCATGAGGTCCAAGATCACGAGGGCCGGGGCGTCGGTATGGAACCGCTCGATCGCGCGACGGCCGTCGGCGGCAACGCTGACGACATAGCCCTCGCGCTCGAGGTTGTAGCGGACCGAGTCGGCGAGCGACTCCTCGTCCTCGACGACCAGGATCCGCGCGCGTCAGTCGTCATCGACGCAGACCCCGCCGGGATGGGAAGCGTCCGTGAACTCGCGGAACTCGCCCGTCAGCAGGAATGCGACCTGCTCGCCGATGTCCACGGCGTTGTCCCCCACCCGCTCCAGCGCGCGCGCCGCGAGGTTCATGTGCATCCCCCAGTCGAGCGCCTGCGGATCGTCTGCGAGCTTGGCGACCTCGAAGTGCATGTTGCGGTTGAGCCGGTCGACCGGATCGTCCATCGCGGGGAGCTTCGTGCAGAGGTCCAGGTCGCGCCGGCGGAACGCGTCCATCGCGGTCCGCACCATCTCGACGACGATGTCCCCCATCTCGCCGATCTGCTGCACGATCGTCGCCTGACTCGGCAGATCGCTCGTCACGAGGTAGACCTTCGCGATGTTGACCGCCTGGTCGCCGACCCGCTCCAGATGCAGGCTCGAGTGCATGATCACCGAGACCAGCCGCAGGTCCGCCGCGACCGGCGCCTGGAGCGCGAGCAGCGCGAGCATCCCCTGGTCGAGCTCGAGGTAGATCCGGTCGATCTCGTCGTCGCCCTCGATCACGGCCTCGGCCATGGCGTCGTCGTGGTTCATGACCGCGTCCACCGCCAGGCGGACCGCCGTTCCGGCCAGCTCGCCGAGCGTCAGGAGCTCCAGCTCCATCCGCTCGAGCTCCTCGTGGAAGTGCGGTCGCGCCATCAGCCGAACCTCCCCGTCACGTACGCCTCGGTCCGCGGGTCGGTGGGGTTGGTGAAGATCGTCTCGGTGCGGTCGTACTCCACGATCGTGCCGGTTCGCTGACCGGTCTCCTCGTTCACGTCGACGGTGAAGAAGGCGGTGCGGTCCGACACGCGCGCCGCCTGCTGCATGTTGTGGGTGACGATCACGATGGTGTACTCGGTGAGGAGCTCCTGCATCAGGTCCTCGATCCGCTGGGTGGCGATCGGGTCCAGCGAGGAGCACGGCTCGTCCATGAGGATCACGTCGGGCTTGGTGGCGATCGCGCGGGCGATGCACAGTCGCTGCTGCTGCCCACCCGAGAGCGCCAGCCCGGACTCCTTCAGCTTGTCGCGGACCTCGTCCCAGAGCGCCGCCCTGCGGAGCGACTCCTCGACGAGCTCGTCCATGTTCCCCTTGAACCCGGCGATCTTCGGACCGAACGCGATGTTGTCGTAGATCGACTTGGGGAAGGGGTTCGGCTTCTGGAACACCATCCCGATCCGCCGGCGCACCTCAACCGCGTCCACCTCCGCGTCGTAGAGATCCACGCCGTGATACAGGACCTGACCCACGATGCGCGCGTCCTCGATCAGGTCGTTCATCCGGTTCAGACACCGCAGGAACGTGGTCTTCCCGCATCCCGAGGGACCGATCAGGGCCGTGATCTCGTTGCGGTGGATCGGCAGCGAGATATCGCGAACCGCGCGGAAATCGCCGTAGTAGACGGAGAGGTCCCGGACGTCGAACACGACCTCCCGCTCGGCGTCGGGATGGCTCCCGTGACGCTCCACCGTCACACTCACACCGGGCTTGCCGGTGCCATCGCCCACCCCGGGCACGACGGCGGCCACCTCCTCCGTCACGTCCATCGGGTCACCATTTTCGCTCATATCGGTTCCTCAGCACGATCGCGATGAAGTTCACGATCAGGATGGCAGCCAGCAGCACGATGATGGCAGCGGCCGTGTTGGCTCGCCAATCGTCGCCGGGGAGCTTCGACCAGGCGAAGATCTGGGTGGGCAGGGCCGTGTACGGGCCCTGGAGGACCTCGAGCGGCGGACGGCCGGGCGGTGTGGAGATGTAGCCGGTCACGGCCCCCACCAGAAGAAGGGGGGCGGTCTCGCCGAACGCCCGGGCCAGCGACAGGATGGCGCCGGTGAAGATCCCGGGCGCCGCGTACGGGAGCACGTGGCTCCGCATGACCTCCCAGCGAGTGGCCCCGACGCCGTAGGCCCCCTCGCGGATGGCCCTCGGCACGGCGCGCAGAGCCTCCATCGTGATGAGGATGGTGATAGGCATCACCAGCACCGCGAGGGTGAGCCCGCCGGAAATGTAGCTGCGACCGAAGCTGTTCGGCCCCGTGAAGGACCGGAGCGCCTGCACGAAGACGACGAGCCCGAGGATGCCGTAGACGACGGAGGGAACGCCGGCGAGGTTGCGGATGTTCGTGATCAGGATGCGGTTGGTCCGCGTGTCCCGCGCGTACTCCTGGAGGTAGATCGCGGCCGCGATCCCGATCGGCACCGCGACGAACCGCCACGAAACCGGTGAGGATCAGAGACCCCACGAGCCCCTGACGGACCCCCGCCCGCGTATCGATGCTGGACGTGTTGCTCGTGACGAAGTCCGCGCCCCGCGCGCTCAGTGTCGGCCACGCATCTATCAGGGTGGTCCCGATTAGGATCAGGAGGATCAGAAGGGCGACGAGCAGGGTCCCGAGCAGAGCCAGGCGGAACACCAGTCCGCCGACGTCGTGCCGCTTGCCGCGGAGCGCCAGGTCCACGACGGTCCGGACGTCGGCCGGCGAGGTCACCGCCATCAGTACTGCCTCCGGACCCGGCGAACGAACCGCTCGCTCACGACGTTGAGCAGGAAGGTGATCACGAACAGCAGGAGTCCCACGAAGTACAGGCTGTCGAACGCGAACCCCGAGCCGCGGACCTGGTCCGAGCCGATCGCGAGCGACGAGATCGCCCCGGTCATCGTCTGCCCGCGCTCGAGCGGGTTGAACGTGCGCAGCGCTCCCCCCGTCGCGCCTGCCGCGATCGCGACGACCATCGTCTCGCCGACAGCCCGCGAGAAGCCGAGGATCAGCGACGCGACGATGCCCGAGACGGCGGCCGGGAACACGACCTTCGTCGTTACCGTCCGGCGTCTGGAGCCGATGCCGTAGGCGGCCTCCCGGAGCGCGTGCGGAACGGCGTGCAACGCATCCTCCGCCACCGAAGCCACGAGCGGGATCGTGAGGATCCCCACGCCGAGGCCCGCAGCGAGCAGGTTGAACGTGCCGGCCGTGGAGAAGATCGTCTGGACGAACGCGGGGTTGATCCACTGGAGCGCGAAGTAGCCGAGCACGACGCTCGGGATGCTCGCGAGCGTCTCGAGGATCGGCTTGAGGATCCGCCGGGTCCGCGGCCTCGCGTACTCGGACAGATACGCCGCCGCGCCGAGGCCGAGGGGCGCCGCCACCAGCATCGCGGTCCCGGCGATGATCATTGTGCCCGACAAGAGCGTGAGGACGTCGAACCGGTCCTGCCGAGGGAACCACCCGGACGACCAGAGCCAGCCGATGTCGATCCCGAACAGCCACCGCACGGCCTCCCCGAGCAGCGCCGCCACGATCGCGATGCTGATGACCAGGCTGAGGAACGCGGCCGCGAAGAACAGGCCGCGCACGAGCCGCTCCTTCCGTCGGCGGCGAGCGCTGCCGCGCATGAGCTGCAGCGTGACCTGCGGCGTCGAGGCGTTCAGGGCCATGGAGGGGCGAGCCTACTCCGTGGCTCCGACCGGCGGGGAGGGCCGGGCGCGTCGCGCCCGGCCCTCCGGGGACCGGCGGAACCTAGGCGGCCGCGACCGCCTCCCAGGCGGCCCTCGTGGCCTCGATGCGGTCGGCCGGGAGCTCGACGTACCCGACCTCGGGGACCGCCTCAAGGAGGCCCGCGTCGCTCAGATAGAAGTCCGTGAACGCCTGCAGGGCTGGGTTCTCAGCCAGCGCGGTCGTGTTCACGTAGATGTAGAGCGAGCGCGACAGGGGGTAGGAACCGTCCGCGATCGTCTCGCGGCTCGGCAGGATGCACCCGCCGCCGCCGTCGATCGCGATCTCCTTGACCGCGTCGCCCGCCTCTTCGGCGAACGCGAAGCCGACGTAACCGAGCGCGCCTTCGGCGCCCTCCATCGCCGAGATGATCACGTTGTCGTCCGGCGACGCCTGGTAGTCGGTGCGCATTGCCGCGGCCTCGTCCTCCGGCACGCCCTGGGCGATCGCCGTGTCCTCGATCCCGGCGAGGTCGAGGTACGCGTCGTAAGTCCCGGACTCCTCGCCGGGGGCGGTGATCTCGAGCGGCAGGTCTGGGAAGCTGTCGGTTCCGCCGACCGCTGCAGCGAGGTCGTTCGCGTCCGCCCAGCTGCCGAAGCCATCGGACTCCGGCCCGGTGAGGGCGTAGAGGTCGCCGAGGTTCAGGCACTCGACCGGGTTGGCCGGGTTGGTCATGACGGTGATGCCGTCGAAGGCCACCTCCAGCTCCACGTACTCGACGCCGTTGGCTTCACAGGCCGCGATCTCTTCCTCCTCGATCGCGCGAGACGCGTCCTGGACGTCGATCTCGGCGTCGCAGAACAGCACGAAGCCGTCGCTCGTACCCGGACCGTCGACCGTGATGGCGACGCCCGGGGCGACCTCCTGGTTGAACAGCTCTGCCACGAGGCTCGTGATCGGCTGCACGGTCGAGGACCCGGAGACCGTGATCGTCCCCGTGAGGTCGTCCTGTGGCGTCGGTCCGTCGGCGCCCGTGTTCCCTTCCCCGCCGTCGTCGCCGCCACACGCCGCCGCGACGATCGCGAGCGTCGCCACCAGCGCGACGATCGCCCCGTTCCTGCGCTTCACCATCTGCCCTCCCCATCTCCTCGGCTCGCCTGAGTGAACCATCCGCGGGGACGCTAGACGGGGCCGGTAAACGGACCCCGGCAGGGGGATGAACAGCCGGTGAACGACCGCCCTCATGTGAACGGAGTGCGTCGCGAGGGGCCCCGCCGGGCACGGGTCGCCTCTACACTTGCGCGCGATGGACGCCCTGGTGCTCACGGCGGTCGGGGTGGGGGCCTTCGCCCTCGGGGCCGTGGTCGCCGGCTCGCGAGCTCGAGCCCGGGAGCGGTCCGGGCTTCGGCCCGCGGGCGCGAGGATGCATCCCACCGGGAGAGCGACCTGGCGGGCGAGGTCGAGCGGGACTCGATGGCCGCGATCCTGTCCTCGATGGAAGAAGGCGTCGGCCTCTTCGGCCACGACGGCCGGACGGCCTTCGCCAACCCCGCCCTGGACCGTCACCTCGGAGCCACTCCCACGTCCGTCGGGGCCCTGCTCCCCCTCGGCCTGCAGGAGGCCGTGTCCCGGGCCGCCGAGCTCCGACGACCCGCTTCGGCCGAGGTCGAGACGGGCTCGCCCACCCGATGGCTCGGCGGGGCCGCGACGCCGGTCGGCAGCGACGGCTCCGTCCTGCTGGTCGTCCGCGACGTGACCGAAGCCCGGCGGCTGGACGCGATCCGGCGGGACTTCGTCGCCAACGCCTCGCACGAGCTGAAGACGCCGGCCGCGTCGATCCAAGCGGCGGCGGAGACGATCGGGACCGCGTCGCTCGACGATCCGGCCGTGATCCCGCGCTTCGCCGCCCAGCTCGAGCGCGAGGCGGTGCGCCTGTCGCGGATCGTGTCCGACCTGCTGGACCTCTCGCGCCTAGAGTCGGGGAGCCGGCTCGACGAGTCCGTCGCCCTGGATGCGATCCTGCGCGACGAGCTGGAGCGCTTCGAGGATCCGGCCGCGGAGGCGGGCGTCGCGCTCTCGGTCGACGTCACGGCGGTGCCGCGCGTGCGTGGCTCGGCGCGCGATCTCGCCTTGCTGATCCGCAACCTCGTCGACAACGCGATCCGATACACGAGACCGGGAGGTGGCGTTGACGTCGCGCTCGGCGCCGAGCACGGCGACGTCGTGCTCTCCGTGAGCGACACGGGCCTCGGCATCCCGTCCCGCGAGCTCCCGAGGATCTTCGAGCGCTTCTACCGCGTAGACCGGGCACGTTCCCGCGAGACGGGAGGCACCGGTCTCGGGCTGTCCATCGTGAAACACGTCGTCGAGAACCACGGCGGACGGGTCGGCGTGCAGAGCGAGCTCGGGAGCGGGTCGCGATTCGAGGTCCGGCTCCCCGCCGTCCGTGACGCCTGAGACCGTGCCCGCGCGAGGCGCGAGTACGCTACGCCGATGACCGTCCTGCTCCTCGTGCGCCACGGGCACACGGACGCCGCAGGCAAGCGCCTCACCGGATGGGCCCCGGGCGTGCACCTGAACGACCGGGGCCGCGAGGATGCCGCCCGGCTGGTCGAGCGCCTGGACGGCGTGCCGGTCCAGGCGATCTATTCGAGCCCGCTCGAGCGATGCCGGGAGACCGCGGCACCCCTCGCGCGGGCCCGCGGACTGCCCGTCACGGTGCGCCGCGACCTGATCGAGGTGAACTACGGCGACTGGACGGGAAGGACGATCTCGCAGCTCGGGCGTACCAAGCTCTGGCGCGCCGTCCAGCGGACGCCCTCGGCGGTGCGCTTCCCCGGCGGCGAGAGTCTGCTCGAGGTGCAGGCGCGGGCGGCGAGCCAGACCACGGAGATCGCGGCCGCGCACCCGAAGGGAACGGTGGTCGTCGTGTCGCACGCCGACGTGATCCGCCTGCTCATCGCCCATCTCGCGGGGATGCACGCCGACCACCTCCAACGGCTCGTGGTGGATACGGCGTCCGTCAGCGTCGTCGCGCTCGGCGACGGCATCCCGCGACTGGTCAGCATGAACGAGACCGGCGGCCTGTCCGGGCCCATGCCCCGGCGGGCCCGGGTGCGAGGATAGGGCGATGGACCTCGAGCGGGTGGACAAGATCACGGCGGGGGCCGTCGGCGAGCCCGGTCAGCGAACCTTCTTCATCCAGGCCCGCGAGGGTGAGCGCCTCGTCACGATCCTCGTCGAGAAGGAGCAGGTGGAGCTGCTCGCGTCCTCGATCCTGGAGGTTCTGGCCTCCGTCGACCTCGAGACGGGCGAAGGGCCCTCGGCGGATGCGCTTGAGCTGGAGCCGCCTCTCGAGCCGTTCTTCCGCGCCGGGCGCCTCTCGATCGGCTACGCGGAGGAGCGCGATCTCATGCTGCTGGAGATGGACGAGCTGGTGGAGGGCGAGGAGCCGGGTGAGGCGGAGCAGGAGCCTCCGGAGGGATCAGTGGATCCGCCGGAGGAACCTGAGGAGCCGCGGGCCCGGGTACGCCTGTGGGCGACGCGCGAGCAGATGCTGGCGCTGGCCCGACATGGGTCTGAGGTCGCCGCCCGCGGGCGGCCACGCTGCCAGTTCTGCGGCAACCCGATGGACCCGGAAGGTCACATGTGCCCGGCGATGAACGGCCACCGGGGGACCCCGGGACGGTGACGGCTGAAGCGCTCGGGCTCCTCGAGCGTGGCGAGCTCGAGCTGCTGGGGCTCCTGCCCCGCTCGTCGAACTTCACGTTCCTGGTCCGCGTGAGCGACGGCGACGATCAGACGCTCGCGGTCTACAAGCCCCGGACCGGGGAGTCGCCGCTGTGGGACTTCCCCGAGGGCTCACTCGCCGACCGGGAGGTGGCCGCCTACGTTCTGGCAGATGCGCTCGGGTGGCCGAGCGTCCCCCCCACCGTGCTGCGCGACGGCCCTCAGGGACCGGGCTCGGTCCAGCGCTTCGTGGAGTTCGACCCGGGCCAGCACTTCTTCACGATGCAGGACGAGCGACCCGACGAGTTCCGCCGCGTCGCCTTGTTCGACGTGGTGGTCAACAACGCAGACCGCAAGGCCGGTCATTGCCTGCTCTCGTCCGAGGGAGGCCTCTTCGTCGTCGACCACGGGGTGTGCTTCCACGAGGAGCCGAAGCTCCGCACGGTGATCTGGGATTTCGTCGGCGAGCAGATCCCGGAGGCGATGCTCGACGACCTGCGAGCGCTGCGGCCCCGGCTAGCGACGGGCCCGGTCCGGGAGCGCCTTGCCGAGCTGCTCCGCCCCGAAGAGGTCGGCGCCGTCGAACGCCGGATCGAGGACCTCCTGCAGGAGGGGCGGTTCCCCGAACCGGGACCCGGGAGGCCCGTTCCGTGGCCCGTCGTCTGACCGAGCTGCCCGGATCGGCATCTCACGCGCCGCGCCCGGCGGCCGTTCTTCGGACCGGATGAGCCTCCCACCCTTCTCACGCCTGCTCGAGGAGCATCGGCGCGACGTCTACCGGTTCCTGGTGGCGTCCGTCGGGCCACAGGAGGCCGACGACTGCTTCCAGGAGACGTTCCTGTCGGCGCTCCGCGCGTACCCGCGGCTGCAGGACGCGAGCAACCTGCGCGGCTGGCTGATCACGATCGCCACGCGGAAGGCGCTCGACCACTGGCGCGCGACGAAGCGGCGGCCGCTCCCGGTGGAGGAGCTGCCGGAGCGACCCTCTGCGGCGCCCGATGACGGCGACCCCCAACTGTGGAGCGCCGTGGGGGCCCTGCCGCCGATGCAGCGCGCGGCCGTGATCCACCGGTACGTGCTGGACCTACCCTACGCGGAGGTCGCCGAGGCCCTCGGCTGCTCCGAGGAGGCCGCCCGGGCGAACGCGTACGAAGGCCGGAGGAAGCTGCGCGCGACCCAAGGAGCGACGAGATGAAGGAGCTCGACATGCGGTGGACCGACGAGATGGAGGCGGCATCGCGCCGCGCCGCCGAGCAGGTCGCCCCGCGGGCTCGCCGGGCCGGCTTGGTCGACGTCGGCTACGCGCTGATGGACTCCCCGATCGGCCGCCTGGTCGTCGCGAGCACCCGCGTCGGCCTCGTGCGCATGGAGTTCACGGACGAGCACCTGGACCGGGTCCTCGACGAACTCGCCGAGACGATCTCGCCCCGGCTGCTCGAGGACCCGAGGATGACCGACCGCGCGCGTCGCGAGCTCGACCGGTACTTCGACGGTCGTTTGCGCGGGTTCCGGCTCCCGATCGACTGGGCGCTCACGCACCCGGGCTTCTCGCGCCGGGTGCTGGAGGAGACCGCCCGGATCCCGTTCGGGTCGGTGTCCACCTACGGCGACGTCGCCAAGCGCGCCGGGAGCCCTCGGGCGGCCCGGGCGGCCGGCAACGCGCTGCACGACAACCCGGTGCCGATCGTGGTGCCGTGCCATCGCGTGGTGCCGTCGTCCGGGGGCGTCGGCAAGTACGGAGGCGACCCGTGGCGCAAGGAGTTCCTCCTGCGGCTCGAGGGCGCGATCGACGACTGACCTCGACCGGGGTGGGAACATGGGCCGATGCCGCGCAGGGTCGGCCTCGCCGTCGTCGGTCTCGCGCTGCTCGCCGCCTGCGGCGGGTACGGCGCCGACGATCAGCACCCGTCCCCGCCGCCGTCCGGCGCGCTCGGGCCGGTGACGCAGGTGGCGGCCGACCGGGCGCTCCTCGGCCTGTGTGTGATCGCGGCCGAGCTCACCGACGACCTGGACGCCGCATCCACCGTCTTCTTCAATGAGTCCCACGACGAGCTGCACGTGATCGCGGCCGCGACCGAGGCCACGAACCGCGGTGCCGCGGGCGCCCTGCTGGAGGCCAAGCAGCGCGTCGAGGCCGACCTCGGCGGCACCGAGCTGCCCGCCGGGTTCGCCGACGACGTCGCCTCGCTCCTCGCGGCGACGCGCGGGGCACTCGAGGCCATCGGGCTCGAGGCATCGGACTGCTCGCCCGACGAAGCGGCCTGACGGAACCGCGGAGGCGCGGGAAGATGGGACTCGTGCGACGACTCCGGATGTCCGTCACCGTGCTCGTGCTGGCCCTCGTGGCCGCCGCCTGCACGTCGGACGGCGGCGAGGACCCGGTCCCCACGGGTCCGGAGCCGTCCGGGCTCACGACCCAGATCGCCGCGGTCGTCGCCAGCTCGGACCTGTACGTGGGTGACCCGCAGCGGGTGGGGATCGGCCTGCTCGCGCCGGAGGGGAACCTCGTGAGCTACGGAGAGGTGGCGGTCCGCTTCTCCTTCGTCGGCACCGCGACCGAGCCCGTCGAGGCGGAGCCCGGTCCGGAGGTGACGGCCACCTACCTGCCCACCTACGGGACCGACGACCGGCCAGGCGGCCCCGCCGTCACGTCTCCCGCCGAAGCCCGGGGCGTGTACGAGGCGACCGGGGTGACCTTCGATCGCGCGGGGTTCTGGACCGCGGAGGTCACGGCGGAGGTCGAGGACATCGGCCCACAGGTGACCACGACGACCTTCTCGGTGCTGGAGGAACCCGAGCTGCTCACACCCGGCGACGAGGCCTATCCAACCGAGAACCTCACGCTGGACTCCACCGGCGTGCCCCCGGGTGCGATCGACTCGCGGGCCGAGAGCCAGGGCGTGATCCCCGACGAGCGCCTACACCGGACCACGATCGCCCAGGCGATGGCCGACGGGCACCCGGCGCTCGTCGTGTTCGCCACACCCGTGTACTGCATCAGCCAGTTCTGCGGACCGGTCACGGACATGGTCGAAGACCTCTCCGGGCGATTCGCGGACCGCGCCGAGTTCATCCACGTCGAGATCTGGGAGGACTACGGGGACGAGGGCGTGGGCGGGGTCCTCAACGCCGCGGCCGCGGAGTGGCTCCAGACGCCGAGCGGCGACCTTACCGAGCCCTGGCTGTACCTGATCGCCGCGGACGGAACCATCGTGGACCGGTGGAGCAACCTCTGGAGCGAGGACGAGGTGGCCTCGGCGCTCGAGTCCCTGCCGCCGATGGACGGCTAGCGAGAACTCCACCCGGCGCATCGGCGAACCACCCGTAGGATGGGCACCGTGCCCGAGGAACACGTCCCCCAGCCGCCGGCCCAGACCGTCGAGTTCTGTTACCGGCACCCGAGCGAGCAGACGCGCGTCCACTGCACACGCTGCGGGCGACCGATCTGCCCGAACTGCATGATCCAGGCTCCCGTCGGCTTCCAGTGTCCCGAGTGCGTCGAGGAAGCCCGCCGCGAGTTCCGGGCGGGTCCCGGCCGGGCGCTGCGCGGGGGCGTGACCGCGACGAAGGCGCTCCTGGTCGCGATCGGCGCGGTGTTCGTCCTCGAGGTCGTGCTGGGCGGCCCGGGGACGTTGGGCCAAGGTCCTCCGGCTGACACCCTCATCGATCTCGGCGCGCTCCAGCCGTTCCTGATCGCCGACGGGCAGTTCTGGCGGCTGTTCAGCGCCATGTTCCTGCACGGCGGACTGTTGCACATCGGCTTCAACGCCTACGCCCTGTACATGTTCGGCCAGATCGTCGAGTCGCAGGTCGGGCGGACGCGCTTCGTGGTGATCTACTTCGTCACCGGGTTCCTCGCCAGCGTGACCTCCTACGCGTTCGGCGGGCCGGGCGACGTCGGGGTCGGCGCCTCCGGGGCGATCTTCGGCGTGCTCGGCGCGTTCGTGGCGTTCAACTTCCGGAGGCGGCACCTCGCCGCGGCGGCCGCGAACCTGCGGTGGGCCATGACCCTGATCCTGCTGAACACGGTGCTCGCGTTCACGTTCCCCAGGATCGACTGGCGGGCGCACCTCGGCGGGGTCGTCGCGGGCTTCCTCGCCGGCTACGTGGCCGAGGGGGCCGGCGACTCGGCGAGCGCGCGGCGGGCCGTGCAGGTCGGCGGGTTCGTCGCGCTCGTCACGCTGGGCATCGCGATCACGATGTGGCGGACCGCCCAGATCCGGGACCTGCCGATCTTCGAGGACGGCGTGCGGTTCTTCTCGAGCCTCTAGGCGTCCCCGATCCCGTAGATCCCGCCGCCCCGCGTCCCGACCCAGATCATCCCGCCGAGCACGGAGGGTGTGGACTCCACGCAGCTGCCGAGGTTCAGGGCCCACAGCTCGGGCGGCTCGCGATAGGTCGGCGCGATGTCGAAGGCATGGAGCGTGCCGCCGCAGTCGCCCTGGAGCAGCACGCCGTCCACCGGAACGGGCGATGACCACGTGGGCCCGACGAGATGGATCCGCCACCGCTCCTCCCCCGTCGCCGCCTCGATGCCGATCAGGTCGCCGTAGTTCGTCGCGATGTAGACCATGCCGCGGTACAGGGCGGGCGTGGCCCACGCGCCGCCGGCGCCCTCGGCGCCGCGCTCCGTGATCGGGAACGACCACACGAGCGGATCGCGCCCCGGGCGTGGGTCGAGCTTCATCAGTTGGCCGACATCCAATGCCCGGGCCGAGAACCGCTCCAGCTCGCTCGCCACGTAGAGGAACCCCTTCTCGTCGATCACGACGCTCGCGTCCGTGTCCTCACCGGTCCAGAACCGGAACACGCGCCTGGCGTTGCGCCCGCCGTCGAGCACGCGCGAGATGTCCCACCCCTGGACGAGCCCGCCGGAGTTGGCGAAGTAGGCCACGCCGTCGTGGAAGGCCACCGAGTTCTCGATCGAGACGTTCGAGTCCGGCAGCGCGGCGAGCAGCTCCTCGTCGAACCCCGGGACCGTGAGCACGACCTCGGGATCCACGGTCACGCGGCCGCGGTCGTCGTAGTCGCGGTTCAGGCGGATCACGTAGAACCACGAGTTCTCCCCGCCCTCGAGGAGGTAGTCGTCGACCACGAGCGGCGCCCCGTCCCAGTCGTTGTTCCACACCGGGGTTCGGCACGCTGGTCTCGGCGTTCAGCTCCCACAGCACCGTGGGCTCGGGCCGGTCGAGGGCGATCACCCGCAGGAAGTTGTCGCGCGATCCCGCGTAGTACAAGGGGTACCCGTCCGGATCGCTGGTCGCCGAGCCCTTCGCGAGGTCGCCGGTCTGGAGACTCGATCGCACGGGATCACCCGTCCGCCCGTCCAGGAAGTGGTACGCACCGTCGTAGGCGTTGATCCGTACCTCGATGCCGCCGTCATCACCCACGATGACGTTCGGCTGTCCGGTCCAGCCCGTGCCGCACCACTGCCGGGCTCCGTGCTGATCCGAGGAGATCGAGCACAGCGACCCCGACCCCGGGTACCGCCAGAGCACCTCGGGGTCCTCGGGCACGGGCCCCTGCCCGTAGTAGCTGCGGGTAACGTTGCCCCGGAACGTCGTGATCCCCGCGAAACCCTCGTTGGCCGGCTCGGGCGAGGGTCGCGGGCTGGGATTCTCGGTCGGGCTCGGCGGCGGCGGGGAAGGCGAGGCCGGCTCGCCCGGCGTGGCCGAGGGGGACGGGAAGGCTCCGGCGCCCGACCCACCCTCGAAGGGGTCGAGCCTCCACACGAGCACCCCGCCGACGGCGATCGCCAGCGCGGCGACGAGCGCGGCGAAAGGGACATGGGGACCGACCGCGTGGCGGCCGCGACGAGCCATCGGGCGAATCCTACCGGCCGACCCCGATCAGACCGGCCGCTCCGATCAGACCGGACCCTTCGACGCCGGGTACGAGCCGAGCACCTTCAGCATCGAGGTGTGGATGCGGACGAGCTCGAGCGCCTCGGCGACGTTCGGGTCCTGGGCGGATCCGTCCAGGTCGATGTAGAAGACGTACTCGAATGGGGCTCCCCTGCGGGGGCGCGACTCGAGCTTCGTGAGGTTGATGCCTCGGTCGGCGAGCGGCTGGAGCGAGCGGAAGAGCGAACCGGGTCGGTCGTCCCCGGCCATCACCAGCGAGGTCTTCGTCGCCGGCCCGAGACCCGCATCGCCCTTCCCGATCACGCCGAACTTCGTGAAGTTGTCCGGGTAGGTCTGGATGTGCTCCGCGAGCACCGCGAGCCCGAGCGCGGTCCCCGCCTCGACGCTGGCGATCGCGGCGTCCTCGGTCCGCCCCGCCTCGGCGACCAAGCGCGCGCCACCCGCCGTGTCGTGGACGGGGATGGGCTCGATGTGGTGGGTCGTGAGGAACTCCTCGCACTGCGCGAGCGCCTGCCAGTGCGAGCGCGCCGTCGCGATCTGCTCCAGACGCGCGCCCGGGGGGCGCGAGCAGCGCATGGTCGACGCGAACGACGACCTCGCCGACGAGCCGGAGCAGGCTGCTGCGAAGGAGCAGGTCGTAGGACTCGTTGACCGAACCTGCCTGCGAGTTCTCCACGGGGACGACGCCGAAGTCCGCCTCGCCGCTCGTCACCCGCGAGAACGTGAGCCGAAGCGTCTCGCACGGCATCGGCTCGGCGTCGGGGAACAGGGTTCGCACGGCACGCTCGCTGTACGCGCCGGGTTCCCCCTGATAGGCGACCGTGACCATCGCGCGAAGCCTAGCAGCGCCTCGTGGCGCCCCCGACGCCGGCGGACTATGCCGAAGAACTGCTCGTAGATCTGGATCGCGCCCGGGCCGAGGACGATCACGAACAGCGCCGGCAGGACCATGAAGATCATCGGGAACAGGAGCTTCATCGGGATCTTCTGCGCGATCTCCTCGGCCCGCTGACGGCGCTTCTGCCGGAGCTCGCGCGACTGCGCGCGCAGCACGTTCGCGATCGACACGCCGAACAGGTCGGCCTGGATCATCGAGAGCACGAAGCTCTGCAGTTCCGGGACGTTGGTCCGCTCCCCGAGGTGACGGAACGCCTCGGCGCGCGAGACGCCGATCTGCATCTCCTGGAGCAGCCGCCCGATCTCGTGAGCCAGCGGGCCCGGCACGTTCTTCGTGACCTGCGCGAGCGCCGAGTCGAACCCGAGGCCCGCCTCCACGCTGATCGTCAGCAGGTCCATCGTGTCGGGGAGCGCCTTCTGGATCTCTCGCTGGCGCTTGGCGGCCATCGCGCTGACCTGGGTGCTCGGGATCGTGTAACCGATCAGCCCGATGATGACCACGAACAGGATCTTGACCAAGGGATCCAGTGGGAGCACCGCCATGAGGAGCACGCCGCCGAGCACGCCGATCACGCCGCCGATGATCTTCAGCGCAACGACGCGCTCCGCGTCCCATCCCTCGGGGCTGCCGGCCAGGACCAGCTTCTCGTTGATCCGCTGGTTGAGATCGAAGGGCGTGAGCCGGACGACGCCGCGGCCGAGACGCCTGACGCCCGGCATCAGGACGCGGTCGAGCGCCGAGCCCTCGAGCTCCTGCTGCCGCAGGTCGACCGAGTCCGTGACCTGACCCACCGACGTCTGCAGGATCGTCACGGCTCGGTTCTTCTCCCGCAGGAGCATGTCGACGATCACGCCGACCAAGAAGATCGTCAGGAACGTGCCGACGAGCGCGAGTGCGAGCCAGAGGTTAGACATCGATCTTCACGATCCTCGTCATGACGTAGATCCCGAGCGCCATCCAGAGGCCCCCGCCGATCAGGATGATGATCCCCGCCGTCGTCGTGAACAGCGGCTCGATGTAGTCGGGATTCACGATCGCCATGTAGAGCAGGATGAAGAACGGCAGCACGGCAAGGATGGTCACCGACAGTCGCCCCTCGGCCGAGAGCACGTTCACCTGCCGGCGGATGTACGCGCGCTCGCGCACGGTGTTCGCCACGATGTCGAGGACCTCGGCCAGGTTGCCGCCCACCTGCCGCTGGACGTTGATGGCGATCACGGCCCACTTCAGGTCGTCGCTGTCGATCCGGTGGGCCATCGCCGTCAGCGCGTCGTCGATCGGCCGGCCGAGGCGGATCTCCGCCACCACACGTTGGAACTCGCTCGCCGAGGGCTCCCCGATCTCCTTCGACACGGTGTCGAGGGCCTGCAGGAACGAGTAGCCGGCCCGCAGCGAGCTGGCGAGGATCGACAGCGTGTCCGCCAGCTGGTCGAGCAGCATGTTCAGGCGCTTGCGGTGCGAGCGCACCAGCCAGACGTACGGGATCAGCGCGGCGAGACCAGCGATCAGCAGGATGAACACGATGTTCGGCGAGGAACACCGCGCCCACCACGGCCCCGACCACGCCGCAGAGCACGGTGAGCGCGACGAACTCGCCCGCCAGGACGGGCATGCCCGCCTGCTCGAGGCGCTCGTCCAGGCCCGCCGAGAACCCCGTCGCGACCGCGAAACGGTGGCCGGCCTGGGCGAACGAATCGGGCACCCACTGCGTGGGCGTGTCCTCCCGGTCCTCCGCTCCTGCGGAGCGTCGTCCCAGGCGCTTGGCGAGGCTCTTCTCCCGCCGGGAGCGTGCCCGGGTCCCAGCGAGGAACGTGATCACCAGGTACACGGCCAGGAACGTCGCAGCCAGGATGACCAGCAGGCCGAGGTCCGAACCCCAGAAGGACTCCGCGATCACGCCGCCCGACCCCCCGGGACCGGCGCGAAGACCTCGGGCGACACGGTGATCCCCTGCTCCTGGAGCTTGTCCAGGAAGCGGGGCCGCAGGCCGGTGGACTTCAGGCTGCCGAGGAACTTCCCGTCCTCGTCGATGCCGGCGCTGTAGTCGAACAGGAACAGGTCCTGCAGCGTGATGATGTCGCCCTCCATGCCCACGATCTCGGTGACGTGGGTGATGCGGCGCGAGCCGTCCTTCATGCGGGACTGATGCACGATCACGTCGAGCGCCGACGAGACCTGCTCGCGGATCGCCCGGACGCCGAGGTCCATGCCCGACATCAGGGCCATGGTCTCCAGACGGGCGAGCGCGTCGCGGGGTGAGTTGCAGTGGATCGTGCTGATCGAGCCGTCGTGGCCCGTGTTCATCGCCTGCATCATGTCGAGCGCCTCGCCGCCTCGGACCTCACCGACGACGATGCGGTCGGGGCGCATACGCAGGGCGTTGCGGACCAGATCGCGGATCGTGACCTCGCCCTTGCCCTCGATGTTCGGCGGCCGGGACTCCAGGCGCACGACGTGGGGCTGCTGCAGCCGGAGCTCGGCCGCGTCCTCGATCGTGAGGATGCGCTCGTCGTCGGGCAGGAACGACGACAGCACGTTCAGCGTCGTGGTCTTGCCCGCCCCGGTCCCACCGGACACGAGCATGTTCATCCGGCCGCGGACGCACGCTTCGAGGAGCTCGACGACCGGCCGCGTGAGGGTGCCGAACTGATACGAGGTCCTCGGCCTGATACGGGTCGGCCGAGAACTTCCGGATCGTGAGCGCCGCGCCCGTCGATCGACAGCGGCGGGATGATCGCGTTCACGCGCGAGCCGTCGGGCAGGCGCGCGTCGCAGTACGGCGAGGACTCGTCGATGCGCCGGCCCACCTTGCCCACGATCTTGTCGATCGTTCGGCGCAGCTGCGAGTCGTCGTGGAACTTCGAGCCCGTCCAGTAGAGCTTGCCGGCGCGCTCCACGTAGATCGAGTCCCAGCCGTTCACCATGACCTCGGTGACCTCCGGGTCCCGGACGAACGGCTCGAGCGGTCCGAGTCCGAGGACGCTGTCGCCGATCTGGCGGACGATCAGGAGCTTCTCCTGCGCGGACAGTCCCGGCTCCTCCTCGTCCAAGAGCTCCCGCAGGCGCTGGTGCACCAGGCCCTCGAGCTCCGTGTCGGAGAGCGAGGCGTCGTACAGGCGCGGCCCGAGCACCTCGACGAGGCGCTCCTGCACACGCGTACGGATCTCCGCGATCCGGTCCCGCTGCTGTGCTTTCGCGAGTCGATCTGCGAGCGACATGTTCGTTCCTCCTAACGACGCCGGAACAGGCCGCGGCGCTTGCGTTCGGCAGGCGCCTGCTCGGCCTCTCCGCCCTGGGTCTGATCGGTGGTCACTCCCGGTGAATCGCTGCGCCAGCCTTCGGATGCTGGCCGATACCTCAGAGTTGGGCTCCTCCGAATACACGGGGCGGCCCTTGTTCAGCGAGGTCGGCACCAAGCGACTCGACGGGATCATCGTGTCCACCTGGATCTTCATGACTCGCTCGACGTCGCCCGAATCGAGCCCGACCTTGCTGTCGGCTCGGTTGAGCACGATGCGGAACCGATCGCGGGGAAGGCCGATCGTGAGCAGCGTCTCCAGCGCCTTCGACAGGTGCTTCACGCCGACCACGTCCAGCCCGGTCACCAGGCAGATCGCGTCCGACAGGTCGAAGCACGCGAGCGCGAGGTCCGTGTAGTCGGCCGACGCGTCCACCACGACGTAGGAGAAGTTGTTGCGCAGCACGCGCAGGTACTTGCCGACGGCCTCGCCGCCGGGGGGCTGCATCGCGGGGTCCGGCACCGCGCCGAACCCGTACAGGTGCTCGCCCAGCTTCGACGCGTTCGCATACACGGTGTCCCGGTCCGCGCCCTCGCCGAGCGAGATCAGGTCCATCACCTGCTTGCTGGGCTCGAGTCCCGAAGTAGCTGAAGACGTCGCCCATGTCCACGTCGAGGTCGACGACCGCGGTGTCCTGACCGGACAGGTCGGCGATCGCGCGTCGCGAGGTTCGTCGTCAGGAACGTCTTGCCGGTGCCGCCCTTGGACGAGAACACCGAGATGACCATCCCTCGCTGCGACGGCTTCGCTGCATCTCGCCGCGGAGCAGCCGCAGGTTCTCCGCCCACGCGATGGCGCGCTCGATCGCGTCGCGGAGCTCCTCGCTGCCCTTGCGTGAGGTCGACGACGTCGCGGATCCCGGCCCGCATCGCGGCGGGCAGCAGGCCGTTCCACGACTTGTCCCGGACCATGACGATCGCCGTCATCGGGGCCGTGCGCCCGACGAACTCGGCCAGGCCGAGCGCGTCGGGCTCCTTGACCTCGGGCGAGAGCACGAGCACGTCGACCGGGTCGTCGGCCTCGACGAGCATCTCCTCGGCCGCCGTCACGGACTGCACCCATCCGACGTCCTCGGGCTCGACCTCCAGGGCCCGGGCCAGGGTGGACCGGAACGTCTGGGGCGTTCCGACGGCGATGATCGACTGCGGCACCGCTATCCCTGGTTGTTCCCGCGCGGACCCTCGGGGAGCAGGATCTGGGCGACCGTGATCGGGTCCAGGCTCCACGCCCGCCTCGTCCGGCGGCAGCAGTGACAGGTAGACGTTGCCCTGCTCGAGCGCGAACACGAAGTTCTGCGCTTCCTCGGGCAGGAACGCCAGCGTCACGGACACGGTCCCGCTGCGTGTCGTCCGAGGTGGATTGGCTGGCGACGCCCGCTGGCCTGCTGCGGGCGGATCACCCGGAGGACCTCGACCTCGGGCACGAGGACCACGGTCGTGTCGAACTTCGGCGTCTCGATCGGCTGGCCGTTCGGCCGTCTGGGGACTCGGGCCCTGCTCTTGGACCTGGAAGTTCCGGTCCAGGTCGAGGATCTGCGACGTCCTCGAACGTGGCGTAGATCGTGACGTTGTCGCCGCCGGCGACCGCGCGCCCCTACCGCGCGCGGCAGGTCCGAGCGCCACGCGTGATCGCCTGGTGACCTTCGGGGATGCCGATCACACCGCCCTGTACCTGCCCGCCCTGCACCCGGGAGAGCGGGATCTGCTCGCCGGCCAGGATGAAGGCGTTGTTCCGCCGGTTCTGGAGCTGCGAGACCTGCGGTGATCGCGTCGCGGACGACGGCGTCCTCGGGGACCTCCAGCGTGGCGAACTCGTCGTCGCGGATCAGCGCGTTGAGGTCCGTGTTGGCCGGGATATCGACCCTGGCCACGACGACCGTGACCAGGCTTCCGCCCTCGAGCGCGTCGTTCTTCACCCCTCGCGAGTACAGGAACACCCCGACCGTCGCCAGGACGGCCAGGATCAGCGCCAGCACCACGACGATCCCTCGAGACCTCATTCTGTTCCCCCTGTTCGCTTGACCGTCTCGCTATCGGTCGAAACGGTCGCCAGCCTTACTCGACCAACCGGATGGCCCGGAGGCCGAAGTCCGCCCCGCAATCCACTCCCACCTCGCACGGGATCCCGTTCCCCGTGGTCGGGCCGAGGTACGTCGATTCCACCGAGACGGTGGAACCGTTGTTCACGACATCGTTCACCAGCAGGCTGATGAAGCCGATCACGAATGCCGTGTCGATCTGGCAATCGGCCCCGGCCGCCTGCAGCGTCGGGATGTCGGCCCCCGTGCAGGGAACGTTGCCGCCCCCCGGCTTGACCGTGCCGGTCGACCGCAGGATGTCGATGACCGGGAAGGTCAGGATCTGGCCCTCCATCGACTCCCAGACCGAGAACGAGAGGCCGTTGTCCAGGCAGTCGTGGTTGTTCGGCGGGAGCCGCTCCGGCCATCCGCCGCTGTCGATGATCCCCTTCAGCGTCGCGGCGTCGACGGAGCACGGCGCCGCATCCGGGTCGCCCCACTGCGAGAGGTCGAGGACGCCCCAGCGAGGCTCCTCCAGCGCATCCTTCGGGTATTCGAGGTCGCAGGGCCGCTCGTCCTGCGGCGGGGCGTCCTGCGCGATACCGCAGTTGTTCAGGAGCTGCTGGTTGTCGACCGTGATCGGGATCGGGTTGGTCGCCCCGACGGTCCCCCAGATAGCGACCGCGCGCGCGGCCACGTCGCCGTTGTCGATGCCGAGGATCGGCGCGAAGAAGTAGTCGAGCTCCGCGGTGGACACGACGGTGACCGCCTTCGGCCCCGACGCTGAAGGGGTCGTCGCACTCGGGCAACTGGATGCTCGAGACCGCGACCGTGAGGTCCACGTTCGCGCCGAGCACGTTGGTGGCGGCCGCGTTCGCGGCACCCGACCCGTTGCCGAGCGCGCACTGCTGCGCGGCCGCGAGGGCAGCGGCGTCCGTACCGTTCACGACCTGCCGCTTGAACGCGACGCCGCGTCCGAGGTCGACGGTGAGCACCAGCATGCCGATGAGCACGAGGAACACGATCGCGACGATCATCAGGACCGCTCCGCGCTCCTCGCGCAGGTGGTCCCCCGAGAGGCGTCTCACTCGCATCGGAAGACCGCCTCGATCGTGGGGTTGATGGTGGTCACGCCCCAGAACGCGATGCTGATCTCGATGGGCTGCGTCCAGGACACGGACACGTTGGTCCCGATCGTGCCGTCCGTGCACCCGCCGGCCGGCGATACGAGGATGGAGCCCGTCGGGATCTTGTCCGCGTACGGACCGGCGGCATCGATCACCTCGCCGGCCGGGTCGCAGTCGGAGAAGTCGCCGGCCTGCACAGCCGCGCACCGGGCGCCCTCTCGGGCGGCGCCGTTGTAGACCTGGAACTGGCTGTAGACCCGCCCGAACTCGATCGTCCCGAGCAGGATCATCAGGAGCACGGGCAGGATCAAGGCGAATTCGACGGCCACGGCACCGCCCTCCGCGCGCGTGCGCAGCTTCCTCATCTCGACTCGCTCACCTTCCGACGTCGGTCGGGAACGACGTGGTTCGTCGGCCCCTCACTCCCCACTCCCACGAGGAGTGAGCGGCCGACGAGGCCGCCCTGGAACTAGACGCTTCCGAGTTCACCTTCCGCGTCGCTGAACACACCGGAGATCGCGAGACCGAGAGCCGTCGCGGCCACCACGATCGCAAGAGCGATGAGCACCAGCAGGAGGCCGTACTCCGTGGCCACCGCACCGTCCTCACGCGGGAACCGAGCCCGAAGGTAGGTCGCGCCCGCACTGATGATGGATAGCATTTGCACCTCCTTCCAGTGTCCTCGCCGCCGCAATTTGGCTGGCCGTCCGGTAGTACGGTACGGGTCACCGCCCTGCTTGGGTATTCCGATTTCCACGGTTCCTGGCTACGTGGTTCTACGTACGAGCCAGGAACGCGTAGGCCCCCGGCTGGGGGTGGCGTAAGGATTGCCCACGATGTTGGTCGATGCAAGAACGTGGGCTGACCAAGACCGACCACTACTCGGACACGCCGACGGAGACCAGCCCCGAGACCGCCGCGGCCCGGATCGCCGCGACGCGGGTGCCGACGCCGAGCTTCTCGTAGATGCGCCCGAGATGCGTGGTCACGGTGCGCTCGCGGACCCCGAGGCGCTCGCCGATCTCACGGGCCGTGAGACCCTCGGCGGCCACCGTGAGGACCTCGCGCTCACGCAGGGTGAGCCGCGTCTCGACCTCACGCCGACTCTCCAGGCCCTCGGCGATCGCCCCCACCCACTCGCGGGGCGGACCGGCAAGCACCATCTCGCCCGCTGCGGCCTGGCGGAGCCCCTGGAGGAACTCGAGTGGGTCGACGTTCTTGTCGACGTACCCGTCTGCCCCCATGAACAGCGCCCGGGAGATGGCCATCGCGTCGGCGCGAGCCCCGCACGCAAGCACGGCCAGGGCGGGGAAGCGCTCCCGGAGCGTGCGGATCAACCAGTACGCGTCCTGGGCGCCCTCGAGCCCGAGCCCCACCAGGACGACCAGCCGGGACCGCCTCGAGGCGCCGATGGCCTTCAGGGCCTCCTCGGCCGTGCCTACCTCGGCGAGGACCTCCAGGTCGGGCCTGTCCTCGATCAGCATCGAGAGGCCCGCACGCACGACCGGGAGCGGGTCGGCCACGATCACGCCTCAGGCGCCCCTTCGGCGCCCGGACGGCCGTTGCGCGCTCGGCTCCGGGTCGGCTCGCCATCGTCGTTTTGGGCACAGCGTACGGGAACCTACGTATGCCCGTCCCTTGAGGTATCGGCCGTGCATCGGCCCACTTGAACCCCGCTTCGGGCTCGCTCAGCCGATCTCGATCAGGCCGAGCGAGACGGCTCGGGAGATCGCTTGGACGCGGTTGCGCACGCCGAGCTTGCGGTAGAGCTTCGCGATGTGCGCCTCGACCGTGCGGGGGGACAGCCCGAGCCGCGTCGCCACCTGCTTGACCGTGAGGCCGAGGCTGACGTGCTCGAGGATCTGGAGCTCGCGATCGGTGAGGCTTGAGCGCATCCCGGAGGACTCGCGTGCCTGACGCGCCAGGCGGCCGAGCTCGGCGTCGGCGCCGCGCTCCTGCTTGGGCGAGAACACCCGCTCGCCCGCCGCGACCCGCGTGAGCGCCTCGGCGATGAACCGGACCCCCGCGGTCTTCTCGAGGTACCCGTCGACGCCCGCGCGGACGGTTTCGAAGACCGTCTGGTCGTCGGTGCGGCCCGTCAGCACCAGGATCCGGACGCCGATCCCCTCGGCTCGGACCTGGCGGGCCACGTCGAGCCCCTGGATCTCCCCGGGCAGGGACAGGTCGAGGACCATCACGTCCGGGCGGTCCCTGCGGCAGGCCTCGAGAGCCTGGGCCCCGTCGTCGACCTCGGCCACCAGCTGGAGCCCTGGGGCGTGCTCGCAGGCGAGCCTGATCACGCCACGGAGCACGGGGTGGTCCTCGACGACGAGGATCCGGGCGACGGTCCGGGGCGAGGGATGTGCGTCCACGGTCTCCGACAGGCTACCGTCGCGCATCGGCGGGTCAGGCCGTCCGGATGGTCGAGGCCAGGCCGTGGCGCCACGCGAGCGTCACGGCCTCGATCTTGGAGTGCACCCCGAGCTTGGCCAGGATGCTCTTCACGTGGCTCTGGACGGTCAGGGCGCTGATGCCGAGGGCGTCGGCGATCTGGGTCGTGGTGTCCCCCGCCGCGAGGGCCCGCAGGATCTGGGTCTCGCGCGGGGTGAGCCGGCGCAGCGCCGCCTCCCCCGGAGACGAGGCGCGCCCGCTCCGTAGCTGCTCGAGCACCGGGGCCAGATCCCGCTCCGGGAGGACGAGCTCCCCGGCGGCGGCGCGCCGCACCACGTCCATCAGCTCGTCCACGGCGCGCGTCTTCGGCACGTAGCCGCAGGCTCCGGCCGCGAGGGCGTCGGCGATCAGCTCGGGGTCCTCCATCGCCGTGAGCACGACGACCTTCGTTCCCGGCGCGGCTAGGCGGATCTGGCGCGTGGCCTGGATCCCGTCGACGCCCGGCAGGTCGAGGTCCATGAGCACGACGTCGGGCTCGGTCCCGAGCAAGCTGAGGGCCTCCTCGGCGTCGCGCGCCGAGCCGACCAGCACCACGTCGGGCTGGCGGTGGAGGAGCATCGCGAGCGCATCGGAGAACATCTCGTGGTCGTCGACCACGAGAACGCGTGTCTGATCTCCCCTCGACTCCATCGGCGGCTCCACGGGCGTCTCCATAGTCCTTATGAGCCATCGGCCGTCGGAGGCCCATGTTTGAGCCCGGCCGTAGACTCATCGGACGTGCTGTGCCCGAGCCGCGGGGATTGCATCCCCCACCGTGCCCGTTCCTGCCTCACGTGCGGCCCGCCTCTCGGCCCGCAGGCACGTGAGCCCCGGGCGGCGACCTCGTGAACCGGCTCGCGGAGGAGACGAGCCCGTACCTGCTGCAGCACGCGGCGCAACCCCGTGGACTGGTACCCCTGGGGCGAGGAGGCGCTCGAGCGCGCCCGGCGCGAGGACAAGCCGATCCTGCTCTCGATCGGCTACGCGGCGTGCCACTGGTGCCACGTGATGGAGCGCGAGTCGTTCGAGGACGAGGCGACCGCGGCGATGATGAACGAGCACTTCGTCTCGATCAAGGTCGACCGCGAGGAGCGTCCCGACCTCGACGCGATCTACATGGACGCGGTGCAGGCGATGACCGGACACGGCGGCTGGCCGCTGACCGCGTTCCTCACGCCCGAGGGCAAGCCGTTCTACGCGGGGACCTACTTCCCCGACGTGGCCCGCCACGGGCTCCCGGCGTTCCGCGACGTCCTCACGGCGATCGCCGACGTCTGGGCGAACCGCCGCGACGAGGCCCGGACGCAGAGCGATCGCATCGTCGAGGCGATCGGGCGGACGGCGGAGATGCGGCCATCGGGCGACCCGCTCTCCGAAGACCTTCTGGCGCAAGCCTCTCGGGCGCTGTCATCCGCGTTCGACGCGCGGTGGGGCGGGTTCGGCGGTGCGCCGAAGTTCCCGCAGCCGATGACGCTTGGAGTTCCTGCTGCGGCTGCATCTGCGCGGGGACGCCGGACGCGCTCGACATGCTCACGATGACGCTCGACCGCATGGCCGGCGGCGGGATCTACGACCAGATAGGCGGCGGCTTCCACCGGTACTCGACCGACGCGGCGTGGCACGTCCCGCACTTCGAGAAGATGCTCTACGACAACGCGCTCCTGCTGCGTCTGTACGTCCACGCGTGGCAGGTCACGCGGAACGACCGAGTACCGCGCGGATCGCGACCGAGACCGCCGACTACCTCCTGCGCGAGCTGCGCCAGCCGGGCGGCGGATTCTCCTCGTCGCAGGACGCGGACAGCGAGGGCGTCGAAGGCCGGTTCTTCGTCTGGTCCTGGGACGAGCTCGTGGAAGCTGGCTCCGAGGCGGTCGCCACCGCGTTCGGCGCCACGCCCGTCGGCAACTGGGAGGGCACGAACGTGCTCTGGCGACCGATGCCGCTCGAGGCCGTGGCGCAGGAACTCGAGCTCGACGCGACGGAGCTCGCGGGCGACGTGGACGCGGCGCGGGGCGAGCTGTTCCGACGGCGCGAGCAGCGCGTGCGCCCGGCCACCGACGACAAGGTGCTCGCGGCGTGGAACGGCCTCGCGATCGCGGCCCTCGCCGAGGCCGGCCGGGCGTTCGAGGAGCCTCGGTACGTGGACGCCGCCGTGACGGCCGGGAGCTTCGTCCTGTCCAACCTGCGCGACGCCGAGGGCAGGCTGCTGCGTTCGTGGCGCGACGGCCGGGCCGGCCGCCCCGGGTTCGCCGACGATCACGCGCTCATGGCCGACGCGTGCCTCGCCCTGTACGAGACGACGTTCGAGCTCCGGTGGTTCGAGCACGCGCGCGCGCTCGGCGACGAGCTCCTCGCGCCGGTTCCGCGACGAGGAGCGCGGCGGGTTCTTCCAGACGGGGTCCGACGCCGAGGCGCTCGTGCTGCGTCCGAAGGAGCTGTACGACAACGCCGTCCCGAGCGGCAACTCGGTCGCCGCCGAGGTCCTCCAACGGCTCGGCGCTCCTCACGGGAGAGGCCAAGTACGTGGACGCCGGCGTCGAGGCGCTCCGCCTGATCCGCGACACGATGGGCGAGGTGCCCACCGCGTTCGGCCACGCGCTGTGCGCGCTCGACCTCTACGTATCACGCGCCAAGGAGGTCGCGATCGTGGGGGACCCGGGCTCGGCGGCGACCCGGGCGCTCGCGGCCGAGGTCACGACGGAACGGTTCATGCCCAACCACGTGCTGGCGGTCGCGGAGACCGAGGACCGACGCATCCTTCGACACCGTCGCCGCTGCTCCGCGACCGGATCGCGCTCGAGGGCCGCCCGACCGCGTACGTGTGCGAGCGCTTCGTCTGCAAGCTCCCGGTCACCGACCCCGCCGCACTCGCCGAACAGCTCTTCGCCTAACAGCACGTGCCTCGCCACCCGGGGAAACGCTTGACACTTCCCATCGGTTCGTCGTAGCTTACCGTTCGTGGTAACTTACCGAGACTCGACGGCGAGGGTACTGGACGCGCTCGGCGACCCCACGCGCCGCGCCGTCCTGGAGCTGATCCGGGGGGGATCGAAGCCCGTCGGCGAGATCGCCCGCCACCTTCCGGTCAGCCGGCCGGCGGTCTCCCAACACCTGCGGGTGCTCAAGGAGGCGGGGCTCGTGCGAGACCGGCGGGAGGGGACGAGGCGGCTCTACAGCGTGGACCCCGACCGGGTCTCGCCGCCCTGCGCCGGTACGTGGAGGACGCACTGGGACACGGCGCTCGCGGCGTTCAAGGAGGCCGCGGACGCAACGTCCGAAGCGACGAACGAGAAAGGGGACGAACGATGAGCCAGCTGGAGCCGGTCCGTCGCTCGATCACCGTCGCGTGCGACGCCGAGCGGGCGTTCCGTCTGTTCACCGAGGAGATCGGCTCCTGGTGGCCGGTCGAGAAGCACTCGCGTGCGGTGGACGAGTTCGAGGACGAGAAGCTGAAGGTGGAACGCGTCGAGTTCCAGGGGCAGCGTCGGCGGTCGGGTGCTCGAGCACATGAGCGACGGACAGGTCGCTCCCGTGGGGCGAGGTGACCATCTGGGAGCCACCGACCAGGCTTCGTCCTCGCCTGGAAGCCCAACTCGAACGAACGGCCCCCGACCGAGGTCGAGGTCCGGTTCACGCCCGCGGCCGAGGGCACGCTCGTCGAGCTCGAGCACCGCGGATGGGAGACGCTGGGGCCGGAGGTCGCGGAGACCCACGCCGACTACGCGGCAGGATGGGGCATCACGCTCGAGCGGTTCGCAGCCAAGGCGGAGGAGGTGGCGTGATGCACCCATCGATCGGATCCGAGCTGTCGCGGCTCCGCGCCCTGGAGCTCCGTGCGGATCTCGGCCGGGTGCCGCGTGCGCGACCGGGCGCCGGCGACGGATCCCGGCGCCCCTCCCCGCACCCGCTGACCACCGGGCGGGCACGCCGCGCGGAAACGGTCTGGCCGCGCCCGAACGGTACGCTCGGGCCCGCCCGTGGTCGATCCTCCAGATCCTTGCGTTCGTCGCCGGCGTGACGCTGATCGTCATCACGATCGCGTCGGCCGTCCGGACCTTCCTCGTCCCGCGAGCCCTGCAGACGACGCTCGCGCGGACGGTGTTCATCGGTGTCCGCCGGCTCTTCCGCCTGCGCGCCCGGCCGAGCGTCGAGTACGAGCACCGCGACCGGATCATGGCCTTCTACGCGCCCGTCGCCCTCCTCGTGCTCCTCCTCGTCTGGATCGTCATCGTCCTGGCCGGCTACACGCTCCTGTTCTGGGCCGTGGCGGACGTCTCGCTCCATGGTGCGGCACTCCTGGCCGGCTCATCGATGTTCACGCTCGGGTTCGTGTCCCCGGACGAGAGCCTCGTGACCGCGCTCGGGGCCTTCTCGGCCGCCGGAGTGGGACTCGTGCTCCTCGCCCTGTTCATCACGTACCTGCCGAGCCTGTACGGCGCGTTCGCCCGCCGCGAGCAGGGCGTCTCGAAGCTGGAGGTGCGGGCCGGCCAGCCCCCGACCGGGGTGTACCTGCTGGAGCTCTCCTGGATCGGTCGGACACATGGAGAACCTGCGCGAGCTCTGGATGGAGTGGGAGGATTGGTTCACCGCCGTGGACGAGAGCCACAGCTCGTTCCCCTCGCTCGTCGTTCTTCCGCTCGACGCACTCGAACCAGTCGTGGATCACGGCCGCCGGCGCGATCCTGGACGGGGCGTCGCTGTTCGTCTCGAGCGTGGACGTGCCGCGCCATCCCGAGCCCGACTTCATGATCCGCTCCGGCTACCTGTGCCTTCGGCACCTCGCCGACTTCTTCCTGATCCCCGTCGACCACGACCCGCAGCCCGACGACCCGATCTCGATCGCCCGCGAGGAGTTCGACGTCGCGTACGACCGGCTGGCGCAGACCGGGATCCCGTTGCACCCGGACCGCGACCGATGCTGGCGCGACTTCGCGGGATGGCGGGTCAACTACGACGCGGCGCTGATCGGCCTCGCGAGGCTCTACATGGCACCCCAGGCCCCCTGGTCCTCGGATCGCTACGAGGACGGACACTACGTCCCGCCGGTCTTCCCGCGGCGCCGACGGGGCGCCGAGGCGTAGCGACGCGGGTTGGACGGTAGACTGCCGCGTCCCCCCGATCCCGAAAGGCCGCCGATGACCACCGCCACGTTCCTGACGTCGATGGGCTCGTTCACCGTCCGACTCATGCCCGAGCACGCCCCGAAGACCGTCGCGAACTTCGTCGAGCTCGCGCGCGGCGAGCGCGAGTGGACCGATCCCCGCGACGGGGCCAAGAAGCGGGAGCCCCTGTACGACGGCACGCGCTTCCATCGCGTTATCGGGGACTTCATGATCCAGGGCGGCGACCCGACGGCGACCGGCACAGGCGGCCCCGGCTACACCTTCGAGGACGAGGTCCCACCCGACGGCCCCGGGTTCGATCGGCCCGGCCTGCTGGCGATGGCGAACGCCGGGCCCGGGACGAACGGGTGCCAGTTCTTCGTGACCGTCACCCCGACCGAGTGGCTGACCGGCAAGCACACGATCTTCGGCGAGGTCACCGACGGGTACGAGGTGGTGGAGGCGATCTCGAAGGCCCCCACGGGCGGGCAGGACCGCCCGAACCCCGAGATCGTGCTCGAGAAGGTTCGAGATCTCCGAAGCCTGAGCCCCCGACCCGGGCCTGACCGACGGTCGCGGGCCCGCCGAGCCTCCCCTGGCGCCGTCGGAGCCGGACGCGCTAGACTCCGCCATCGGTTTGAATGGCGGTTCAGGAATGGTCCTCAAGGCACGCATCCACCGCAGCGAGCTGGCCGTCCCGGCCACGAACGAGCGCGCGCTGGAGAAGGCTCCGAGCCTCGGGGCCGACGTGGTCTTCCTGGACCTCGAGGACGCCGTGGCGCCCGACGACAAGGAGCGGGCGCGCGAGAACGCGATCTCCGCCCTCCTCGAGCTGGACTGGTCCCGCTCGCGCGGTCAGCGTTCGGATCAACGGCCTGGACACCCACTGGTGCTACCGGGACGTCGTCGAGGTGATGGAGCGGGCCGGGGACCGCCTCGACACGCTGCTGATCCCGAAGGTCGGCTCCCCCTCGGACGTCGAGTTCGTGGCCACGCTCTGCTCGCAGATCGAGCAGGCCCGGGGCCTCGCAGCCGGTGGCCCTGCACATCCTGATCGAGACCGCGTCGGGCATGGCGAACGTGGAGGCGATCGCCCGCGCGGTCCCCGACCGGCTCGAGGCGATGGTGTTCGGCGTCGCGGACTACGCCGCGTCGCGTCCAGGCGCGCACGACGAACATCGGCGGCGCGAACCCCGACTACGCCGTCCTGACCGACCCCGACGCCGCGCTCGGGCGTGCGCGAGACGCACTGGGGCGACCAGTGGCACTTCGGGATCTCGCGGATGGTCGCCGCCTGCCGCGCGAACGGCCTGCGCCCGATCGACGGGCCCTTCGGCGACTTCGACGACGCGGACGGCTACCGCTCGGCGGCCCGCCGCGCGGCGGCGCTCGGCTGCGAGGGCAAGTGGGCGATCCACCCCGCGCAGATCGAGCTCGCGAACGAGGTCTTCACGCCCTCGGACGCCGAGGTCGACCGCGCGCGGCGGATCCTCGACGCGATGGAGGCGGCCGCCAAGGAGGGCAAGGGCGCCGTATCGCTGGACGGCCGGCTGATCGATGCCGCCTCGATCCGCATGGCGCAGAACCTGATCGACGAAGGTCGAGCAGATCCGGGCGAGGACCTGACGTGAACATCCACGAGTACCAGGCGAAGGAGCTGCTCCGCGCGTACGGGATCCCCGTGCCGCCGGGCGAGGTGGCCTACTCGGACCGGGCGGCCGCGCGCGTGGCCGAGGACATCGGCGGGCAGCGCTGGGTCGTGAAGGCGCAGGTGCACGCGGGCGGCCGCGGGCAAGGCGGGCGGCGTGCGGCTCGTCGACACGCCCGCGCGAGCTCATGGAGGTCACCGACCGGATGCTCGGGCGACCCGCCTGGTCACCGAGCAGACCGGTACCGGCGGGACAGCTCGTCCAGCGCGTCCTCGTCGAGCGCGCCTGCCGCGTCGACCGCGAGTTCTACCTGGGGATGACGATCGACCGCGGCACGCAGCGGATCACGGTGATCGCCAGCGCCGACGGCGGCGTCGACATCGAGAGGTCGCGCGCGAGCACCCCGAGCGGATCCACGTCGAGACCGTGGACCCCGCCACCGGGCTCCTGGACTTCCAGTGCCGCAAGCTCGCGACCGCGATCGGCCTGCAGCACCGCATGTCGCCGTTCGTGAGGCTCGTGAAGCGCCTGTACACGCTGTTCCAGGACAAGGACGCGCTCCTCGCCGAGATCAACCCGCTCGTCGTGACCGACGACGGCGACTTCCTGGCGCTGGACTGCAAGCTCGGGTTCGACGACAACGCGCTGTTCCGCCACGGCGAGGTCGCCGAGCTCCGGGACTTCGACGAGGAGGATCCGAAGGAGGTCGAGGCGCACGGCCACGGCCTGAACTACATCGCGCTCGACGGGCAGGTCGGGTGCATCGTGAACGGCGCGGGCCTCGCGATGGCCACGATGGACGCGATCGTGCTGCACGGCGCGCGCCCGGCCAACTTCCTCGACGTGGGCGGCGGCGCCTCGCCCGAGAAGGTCGCGAACGCCTTCCGGATCGTGCTCGAGGACCCGAACGTGCGCGTGATCTTCGTGAACATCTTCGCGGGCATCAACCGGTGCGACTGGATCGCGACCGGCGTCGTCGGCGCAGCGCGGACCCAGGAGATCGAGGCCCCGATCGTCGTCCGGCTGGCCGGGACCAACGTCGAGGAGGGGCGCGCGGATCCTCGAGGAGAGCGGCCTCGCGCTCGTGATCGCCGAGGACCTCGACGACGGCGCCCGGAAGGCCGCGGCCGCGCTGGCGGCGCTCGAGGCCGGGTACGACGGGCGTCCCGCGTGGGGGTCGCGCGCGTGAGCGTCTTCGTCGACCGCGAGTCGCGGGTCGTGATCCAGGGCTTCACGGGCCAGCACGCGACCTTCCACGCCGAGGACGCGATCGCGCACGGCACGAACGTCGTCGGCGGCGTGACGCCGGGCAAGGGCGGCACGACGCACCTCGGGCTCCCGGTGTTCGACAGCGTCGAGGAGGCGGTGCGCGAGACCGGCGCGAACGTGACCGGGATCTTCGCGCCGCCGCAGGTGGCGGTGGACGCGCTGCTCGAGGCGATCGAGGCCGGCGTCGAGGTCGCCGTGATCATCGCCGACGGGGTCCCGGTCCAGGACATGGTCCGCACGAAGCGCTACCTCACCGGCCGCGGGACCACGATCATCGGCCCGAACTCGCCGGGCATCATCACGCCGGGCGAGTGCAAGGTCGGCATCATGCCGTCGCACATCTACGCGCCGGGCCGGATCGGCGTCGTCTCGCGCAGCGGCACGCTGAACTACGAGGCGGTCTCGCAGATGACGCGCGCTCGGGCTCGGGCAGTCGACCTGCGTCGGGCATCGGCGGCGACCCGGTGAACGGCGCCGACTTCCGGACCGTGCTGCAGGCCTTCGAGGAGGACGACGACACCGACGTGGTCGTGATGATCGGCGAGATCGGCGGCCCGCAGGAGGTCGAGGCCGCGAGGTGGGCCTCGCAGTACATGCACAAGCCCGTCGTCGGGTTCGTCGCCGGGCTGGCGGCGCCCCGGGGCCGGCGGATGGGCCACGCCGGAGCGGTGATCAGCGGCGACTCGGACACGGCCCAGGCCAAGCTCGACGCGATGGACGCCCTCGGCCTCTACACGGTGCGCAACCCGGCCGACATCGGCCCGACGGTGATGCGGGCGCTCGAGGAGTCGGGGGCAGGCGTCCACGCACGCGCCGGAGCCTACGGCGGCCGGAGCCTAGCCGGCCGGAGCCGGACGGCCGCGGCGGCCGGCCTTCTGGCGCTCCTGCGCCGACAACACACCTTGCGCAGCCGCACCATCCGTCGGGCGTGACCTCGACGCACTCGTCCTCCCGGATGAACTCGAGCGCCTGCTCGAGCGAGAGCTGGGTTTTGGGGATCAGGCGCAGGAGCTCCTCGGAGTTCGCCTGGCGCATGTTCGTGAGCTTCTTTTCCTTCGTGGGGTTCACGTCCATGTCCTCGGCGCGGGCGTTCTCCCCGACGATCATCCCCTCGTAGACCTCCTCCCCCGGCCCGACGAACATCGCGCCTCGCTCCTGCAGGTTCATCAGCGCGAACTGCGTCGTCGGGCCGCGCCGGTCGGCGATCAGCGAGCCGCTCGGCCGCGTCCGGAGCTCCCCGTGCCATGGCTCGTACCCCTCGAACACGTGGTGGAGCTGGCCGGTCCCGCGGGTCTCGGTCATGAACTCGGTGCGGAAGCCGATCAGGCCCCGGGCGGGCACCACGTACTCCATCCGGATCCAGCCGGTCCCGTGGTTCACCATCTGCTCCATGCGCCCCTTGCGGAGCGCCAGCAGCTGCGACAGCACCCCGAGGTAGTCCTCGGGCGCGTCGATCGCGACGCGCTCCATCGGCTCGTGCAGGGCCCCGTCGATCGTGCGCGTCACGACCTGCGGCTTGCCGACGGTCAGCTCGAAGCCCTCGCGCCGCATCAGCTCGACCAGGATCGCCAGCTGGAGCTCGCCGCGCCCCTGCACCTCCCAGAGCTCGGGCCGTTCGGTCTCGAGCAACCGGATCGAGACGTTGCCGATCACCTCCGCGTCCAGCCGCGTCTTGACCTGGCGCGCGGTGAGCTTGTCGCCGTCCTGCCCCGACAGCGGCGAGGTGTTGATCCCCATCGTCATCGAGAGCGAGGGCTCGTCCACCCGCGTGACCGGCAGCGGCCGCGGGTCGTCGGGGTCGGCGAGCGTCTCGCCGATCGTGATGTCCGGGATCCCGGCGATCGCGCAGATCTCGCCGGGGCCGGCCTCCTCGGCGTCCACGCGGTCGAGCGCCTCGGTCACGTACAGCTCCCCCACCTTGGCCCGCTCGATCGTCCCGTCGGCGCGGCACCACGCCACCGCCTGGCCGCGGCGCAGCGATGCCGTTGCGCACCCGGCACAGGGCGAGACGCCCGACGTATGGCGAGGCGTCGAGGTTGGTGACAAGCGCCTGGAGCGGGTGTCCCTCCTCGAACGACGGGGCCGGGATGTGCTCGAGCAGCGCCTCGAACAGCGGCTTGAGGTCCGCCGCCAGCGCGTCGGGCGCCGTGCCGCACGTGCCGTCGCGGGCGTTGGCGTACAGGATCGGGAACCCGACCTGGTGCTCGTCCGCGTCCAGGTCCAGGAAGAGCTCCTCCACCTCGTGGACGACCTCGGCGATCCGCGCGTCCGCCCGGTCCACCTTGTTCACCACCAGGACCACGGGCAGACGGCCCTCGAGCGCCTTGCGCAGGACGAACCGCGTCTGCGGCAGCGGGCCCTCGGAGGCGTCCACGAGGAGCAGCACGCCGTCGACCATCGTGAGAGCGCGCTCGACCTCGCCGCCGAAGTCCGCGTGGCCCGGCGTGTCCACGATGTTGATCTTCACGTCGCCGTAGCGGACCGCGGTGTTCTTGGCGAGGATGGTGATGCCCTTCTCGCGCTCGAGGTCCATCGAGTCCATCACGCGCTCGTTCACGTCCTGGTTGGCCCGGAACGCGCCCGACTGCCACAGCATCGCGTCGACGAGCGTGGTCTTGCCGTGGTCGACGTGCGCGACGATGGCCACGTTGCGGAGGTCGTCCCTGCTGGTCATCCGGCCAGTGTACGGGTGTGCTCCCCGGCGCAACCCCGGCGCGGGCCGGCCCGCTGAACCGAGTTCAGCGCCGCGGGTCTGCACACCCGACCGGTTCGGGTTAGCGTTGCCCGAACGTTCACGGCATCCAGGGGGGATCGGGCATGTCCCAGCACCCGAAGGAGCGGCGGCGCCCGCTCACGCGTCGCGAGTTCCTGCAGCGGGCCGGGGCCACCGGCATCGCGCTGCCGAGCCTCGCCGCGATCCTGGCAGCGTGTGGGTCCGACGGCGGGGGCTCCGGCGACGGCGGCACCGAGCCCGGGCGGCCTGCAGCTCGCGAGGCCGGACAACCCCGTCACGATCGCGATCACCGACGACAACCCGCCGATCGCCGACGGCCTCGAGCCCGAGGCGGGGCCGCTGAAGATCTTCGGCTACAACGACTACATCTGGAACCGCGTGCGCAAGAAGTTCGCGTCGCAGTTCGGCGTCGCCGAGATCGAGTACTCGATCTTCGACACGCCCGAGGAGATGGTCCAGAAGGTCCAGGCGAGCGGTGGCGACTTCGACCTGATCGTCTCGGTCACGCTCGAGAACGTCGGCAAGCTCGCGCAGGGCGGGCTGCTCCAGCCGCTGAACCACACCTACCTGCCGAACTTCTCCAACGTGTGGTCCACGCTGCAGAGTCCGTTCTACGACGTGGAGTCGCGGTACACCGTGCCGTACACCGTGTACACGACCGGCATCGGCTTCCGCAACGACCTCGTCGACGATCCGGCGCAGCTCGACAACCCCTACGACATCTTCTGGGACACCGCGTACGCGGGACAGACCCACCTGCTGAACGGCGCCCGCGACACGATCTCGGCGGCGCTGCTTCGCATGGGCGAGGACGTGAACACGGCGGACGCGGCGGTCCTGGACCAGGCCAAGCAGATGCTGCTGGACGGCGTCGACCAGATGAACTGGAAGTTCGACCACGTGGACTACAGCGAGCTGGGCTCGTTCCAGGTCCACATGACGTGGTCCGGCCAGGTGTCGTACTACCAGTACTACCTGCCGAAGGGCGAGGAGATCACGCAGTACAGCTACGTGTGGCCGTCCACGACGCACCCGGACCTGCAGGGGATCTTGACCAACGACGTCTTCGCGATCCCGAAGGGCGCCTCGAACCCGGTCCTGGCGCACGAGATGATCAACTTCATGCTCGACCCGGTCAACGCGCTCCAGAACTACAGCTACGAGGGGTTCCAGCCGCCGATCGACCAGTTCGACAACGCGCAGGCCGTCACCGACGGCATCGTCCCGGAGAACCTGGCGAACACCCTGCTCACCGAGGAAGACTTCAACCTGCCGAACGCGGTCCGCCAGCTCGAGCTGGACCCGGCCACGAACCAGCTCTGGCAGCAGATCTACCAGGAGGTCACGGGCGGGGCGTGAGCCTCGCTCGGACCGCGGCGCCTGGTTCCCGCGCTGGTTCTGGCCCTCGTTCGCCGCGCCCGGCGTCCCTGTGGCTCCTCGCGTTGTTCGTCGTCCCGTTCTACGTGATCCTGTCGATCGCGTTCGGCGACCTGGACCCGATCTTCCTCACGCCCTCGCCCGTCTACAACCCGATCCACTGGGACGTTCGGGCCGTTCCGCGACCTGGTCTCGGACATCTTCGCGGGTGGCTCGATCTATCAGAACGCCTTCGTCCACACGCTGGTCTTCGTCGGCGTCGCGTCGTCGCTGTGCCTTGCTGATCGGCTACCCGGTGGCCTACTTCATCGCGCGGCACGCCGGGCGCTGGAAGAGCCTGTTCCTGGTCCTGTTCATCGCGCCGTTCTGGATCAGCTACATGATGCGGATGCTCGCCTGGATCAACCTGCTCCAGCCCGAGGGATACGTGAACCGCGGCCTCGCGGGGCTCGGGCTGATCGACGGTCCGGTGTTCTGGCTGAACGGCCAGCCCGATGACGGTGATCCTCGGCCTCACGTACGGCTACGTGCCGTACATGATCCTGCCGCTGTTCGGGACCCTCGACCGCATCCCCCTCTCCACGCTGGAGGCGAGCCGCGACCTCGGCGCGGGCAAGGTGGCCACGTTCCTGCGGGTCACGCTCCCCCTGTCCAAGCAGGCGATCCTGGCCGGCTGCGTGATCGTCACGCTGCCGATGTTCGGCGACTACTTCACGACGACGCTGCTGGCGTGCACGCGGGACACGGCGATGATCGGCAACCTCATCGTGTCCTCGATCGAGAGCTCGCTCGTGCAGACCGGCGCGTCGCTGGTGCTGATCCTGCTCGCGATCCTCGTGATCCCGATGCTCTACTACCTGCGCTCGACGCAGCGCGCCGCGGAGGCGGCCTCGTGAGCACCGCCGCGATCGAAGGGACGCGTCCGGGCACGCCCGGGCGGCTCCGGACGTGGTTCGTGAACCCGTGGGCGAAGGCGCGGTTCCTCTGGGCGATCGCGATCGGCTACATGCTGTGGACGCTGCTGCCCGTCCTGATCGCGGTGCTGTTCTCGTTCAACTCGACGCGCTCGCTGACGTCGTGGCAGGGGTTCTCGACGCAGTGGTACGCGGGCAACGTGAGCTCCGTGTGGGACGACCCCGTCCTGCGCGAGGCGCTGATGCAGAGCCTCAAGCTGTCGGCGCTCACCGTGCTGATCGCCGTGCCGCTCGGGGTGGCGTTCGCGCTCGCGCTCGACCGCTGGCGCGGGCGGGGGGCCGGCACCGCGAACTTCCTCATGCTGTTCTCGTTCATCACGCCCGAGGTCGCGATCGGCACGGCCCTGCTGCTGTTCTTCACCCAGCTCGCGGACGGGATCGGGACGGGCTTCGTCGCGCAGGTCATGGGACTGTCGATGTACATGATGGCCTACCCGGTGATCGTGGTCCGCGCCCGCCTGCTCTCGATCGGCAAGGAGTACGAGGAGGCGGCCATGGATCTGGGCGCCTCGCCAGTCCAGGCGCTGCGACGCGTGCTGCTTCCCGCTGCTCATCGCCCGCGATCTTCGCGAGCGTGGCGATCGTGTTCGCGGCCTCGATCGACAACTTCGTGATCAGCCAGGCGCTCTCGAGCGGCGCCGACACGCAGACGGTCCCGATCCTGATCTACAGCTCGGCGCGCCGCGGCCCCCTGCCCTCGCTGAACGCGCTCGCCAGCCTCACCCTGTTCGCCTCGACGGTGCTGATCATCGTCGCGGTCCTCGTGTACCGGCGCCGGACCCGGAACGAACGGCGCTCGGGCCGGCTGACAATCCCGGTGGTCTGATGGGCCGGGACGCGCGCTCGAGGCTGGTGGTGGAACCGGGGTCGCCGGCCGGGCTGGCGGAGCGCGAGCCGGACGGCACCCCCGGGACCGACACCCGGAAGAAGACCGAGCGCCGGACGGCGAAGCTCCAGCACCGCCTGGCGGGGCTGCAGGAGCGCCTCTACGCCGAGCGGACGCGCTCGCTCCTGGTGGTGCTCCAGGGGATGGACACCAGCGGCAAGGACGGGTCGATCAAGCACGCGTTCTCGTCCCTGTCGCCCTCGGGGACCCACGTGACGGCGTTCCGGGAGCCGAACGAGCAGGAGCGGCGCCACCACTTCCTCTGGCGGATCCGCAAGGCGCTGCCCGAGCCCGGCCAGGTCGGCATCTTCAACCGCTCGCACTACGAGGACGTCGTCGTGGTCCGCGTGAAGCAGCTGGTGCCGGCGTCCGAGTGGGAACCCCGCTTCGAGGAGATCAACGCCTTCGAGCGCAGGCTGGCCGCCCGGGGCACGGCGATCGTGAAGATCTTCCTCCACATCTCCCACGACGAGCAGCGCCGGCGGCTCCTCGCGCGCCTGGAGCGGCCCGACAAGCGCTGGAAGTTCAATCCGAGCGACCTGGACGACCGCGATTCCTGGCCGGAGTTCCAGCGCGCCTACGAGGACGCCCTCACCCGGTGCTCGACCCCCGAAGGGCCCTGGTACGTCGTGCCGGCGGATCACAAGTGGTACCGGAACTGGGCCGTCTCGAGCCTGCTGGTCGAGACGCTCGAGGAGCTCGACCCCCGGTACCCGGAGCCAGACCTGGACCTCGACGCCCTCCGGGCCCGCCTGGAGGCCTCCTAGAGCTCGCAGAGGCGTCGGAACGCGCCGTTCGCCCCCCGGACGCACGTGTCGGTACCCGGGCCGCCATCGAGCACGTCGTAGCCGGGCCCGCCCTCCAACCGGTCGTCCCCGGGCTCGCCGAGGAGCAGGTCGTCGCCGTCCTGGCCCTCGAGCACGTCGTTGCCCTTGCCGCCGAAGACCAGGTCGGCGCCGAGGCCTGCCAGCACGTGGTCGTCGCCCGAGAGCGCGCAGAGGACGTCGTTCCCGTCCGTGCCCCGGAGCTCCTCGGTGTCCCCTGTGCCGCGGATGGTGCAGGCGGGCAGGGGCTGCCAGTCGGGCGATAGGTCGGGCGCGGCTTCCTGGGTCAGGCGCACCGGGCTCGTCCCGTCGGCGTTCATCACCCAGACGTCGACGTTGCCCTGCCCCACCTCGAACGAGACGTACGCGATCAGCGATCCGTCCGGCGACCACGAGGGGTCGAAGTCCTGATGGGTCGTGCTGTTCGTCAGGTTGGTCTCGACGCCGGAGGCCACGTCGATCGCGACGATGTCCGAGGTGCCGTTCGCGCAGCACCGCTCGACGACGATCCGGGTCCCGTCCGGAGACCACGACGGGTTCCCGTCGACGAAGGCGTTCGTGGTGAGCCGCGTCTCGTTGGTGCCGTTGGCGTTCATCAGGTAGATCTCGGGGAACCCGCCGTCGCGGTCCGAGACGAACGCGATCCGCGTGCCGTCGGGCGACCACGCCGGCGACCGGTCGGCAGCCCCCGCCGGCTGCGTCGTGAACTGCGCGCGCCCCGAGCCGTCCGCTTCCGTCGCGAAGATCCGGAAGGGACCGTTCGGGCTCGTGCGGGCCGCGAAGACGAGGCGTGTGCCCTCGGGCGACCACGACGGATCGCGTTCGGGGACCGGTGTGGAGGTCAGGCGCATCCGCCCCGTGCCCGCCGCGGTCATGACGAACAGGTCCGGCCGGCCGTTCGAGGCCCGAACGAACGCGATGCGCTCACCCTCGGGCGACCACGCAGGCTGCGTCTCGGCGGCGCCGGGGCTCGAGGTGAGCTTCGAGGCTCCCGCCCCCGTCGCGTCCACCGTGAACACGTCGGGCTCGCCGTCGCGGTCGGACCGGAACGCGATCAGGCCGTTCGCCGACGCCCATACCGAGGACTGCGCGCCGGCGGAGCCCGCGGGGAGCAGCGCGAGCGCGCACGAGAGCACGAGCAGGGCGAAGAGGGTTCGGCGCACGGGAGCCTCTAGGATGTGTCGACGTGGAACCTCACTCCCAACCTACCATCCGCCGACTGGCGCTCCCGTGCGCACTCGCGGTCGCCCTGTTCCCGCTGCTCATGGGCGTGCCGGCTGGAGGCCGCGACGACCCGGAGGGAAGCGAGCCGGGCCCGAGCGCGCCCATCGTGAAGACCAGGACGATCGCCCCCGGTCTGAAGTACACGAGGATCGTGGAGCGCCAGGTGCCGCGAAGGACGTTCGTCCTCACGCTCGACCTGCAGAAGGCCATCACCCTGGACACGACGCTCGCGGCGGCGGCGCTGCCGGCCCGGGACGTGCTGAGCGACATCGTGCGTCGCGCGGGAGCGCTCGCCGGGGTGAACGGCGACTTCAGCGGCCGTCCCGTCGGCAATCCCGTGCACCCCTTCGCGCAGGACGGCGAGCTCCTTCGCACCACCAGCCAGCTCGGGTCGCTGTTCGCCGTCACACGCGACGAGTCCGCCACGCTGTTCGGCAGGCCGGAGGTCGAGATCACCGTGACCGAGACGACGAGCGGGCGCACCCTCGTGATCGACCGGTGGAATCAGGGCGATCCCGTCCCCGGGGAGATCGCGGGCTTCTCTCCCCTCGGCGGCACGCTCGAGCCGCCGCCCGCTTCCGCGTGCTCGGCCCGGCTCCTGGCGCAGGGCCCTCCCCGGTTGGCAGACCCATCCGGCGTCCGACGGGACTACGTCGTGGACGCGGTGGGATGTTCGAAGACCCCGCTCACCCGGGAGGGTGGCGTGGTCCTGTCCGCGGCGCCCGCCACCGACGAGGCCATCCAGCTCCTCGCCCTGACGCCCGGGACGCCCATGACGCTCTCGTGGACGCTCGGCTTGTCCGGGGTGTTCGACGTCATGGGCGGGGCGCCGCTCCTCCTGCAGGACGGGCAGCTCACGGGGCAGTGCAACTCGGGATGCGGCCGCCAGCCCCGGACGGCCGTCGGCGTGACGGCGACCGGCAAGGTCCTGCTCGTCGTGATCGACGGTCGCCAGACCCGCTGGTCGCTCGGCCCCACGATGGACGAGCTGGCTCGGATCATGCGGGACCTCGGGGCCGTGAACGCCCTGAACCTAGACGGCGGCGGCTCCTCGACGATGGTGGTGGAGGGCGAGGTCGTGAACCGCCCCTCCGACGGTCAGCAGCGTTCGATCAGCAACGCGATCGTGGTCCTCCCCGGAGCGGACTCGGGCGATGACTGACAGGCGAAGGGGCCCCTGCCGGGGCCCCTTCGATTCCGCTCGGTGAGCTGGATCGGACTAGTTCTCGCAGCCGCTGATCGAGTCGCTGCCCGGACCGCCGGAGCACGTGTCGTTGCCCTTGCCGCCCGAGATCTGGTCGTTGCCCGATCCACCCTTGAGGCGGTCGTTGCCGTTCCCGCCCCTGATCCCGTCGTCGCCGCTCCCGCCACCGACGGTGTCGTTCCCCGACCCGCCCTTCATGGAGTCGTCGCCGTCGCCACCCTTCATCGAGTCCGACCCGGAGCCACCGTTCACGGTGTCGTTGCCGCCGGCTCCGTTCATCGTGTCGGCACCGGCCGCACCCTTGAGGATGTTGGCGCCGCCGTCACCGATCAGCGTGTCGTTGAAGCCCGACCCCTTGGCGTTCTCGAACAGGGTGAGCGTGTCGGTGCCGTTGCCCGTCAGCGTCCCGGCGGCCAGGTCGATCGTCACGCCCCCGGTGGCGCTGGCCGCGGACACCGTGTCCGAGCCGCCGCCACCCGTGAGGGTGTCGTTGCCGCCACCACCGTCGATCGTGTCGTCGCCGTTGCCGCCGTCGATGACGTTGGCGGCCCCGTCGCCGGTCAGTGTGTCGTTCGAGGCCGTGCCGATGATGTTCTCGATCGTGGCGAGCGTGTCCGTGCCTTCGCCCGTCGCCGTCCCGGTCGTGAGGTCGGCCGTGACCCCCGCGGCGGACGCGGCGAAGGTGACCGTGTCGGTCCCGTTCCCACCGGTCAGGGCGTCGTTCCCGAGGCCGCCCGCGATGAGATCGTCGCCGTCCCCGCCGTCGATCGCGTTGTTCCCGCCGTCGCCGGTCAGGGTGTCGTTGTGCGACGAGCCCGTCAGGTTCTCGACCGTCGTGATCGTGTCCGTGCCCGAACCGCCGGTGTTCTGCGCGGTGGCGGTCGCGAGGTTCACCGTGACGGCCGCTCCTGCGCCGGCGTACGTCACCCGGTCGGTGCCGGTGCCGCCGGTCAGGGTGTCGTTGCCCGCCGCGCCGTTCAGGACGTCGTCGCCGTCCCCGCCGATGATGACGTTGGCGTTGCCGTCACCCGTCAGCGTGTCGCCGGCCGTTCCGCCGGTGACGTTCTCGACCGTCGTGATCGTGTCGGTACCCGAACCGCCGGTGTTCTGGGCGGTCGCCGTCGCCAGGTTGACCGTCACGGCCGCCACGGTTCCCGTGTAGTCGACCGTGTCCGTGCCGTTGCCACCGGTCACGACGTCGTTGCCGAGGCCCGGCACGAGGATGTCGTTCCCGTCGAGTCCGATCAGCGTGTTCGCGTTGGCGTCGCCGGTCAGCGTGTCGTTGAAGGCCGAGCCGGTGAGGTTCTCGATCGTCGCGAGGGTGTCGGTCCCGGCGCCGCCCGTGTTCTGCGCCGTCGCGGTTCCGACGTTCACCGTAACGGCCGCCGGCGCGCTCGCGTAGCTGGCGGTGTCGCTCCCACCCGCGCCGGTGAGTGCGTCGTTGCCCAGGCCGCCTTCCAGGACGTTCGCGCTGCCGTCTCCGGTCAGCGTGTCGTTGTTCGCGGATCCCGTGAGGTTCTCGATCGTCGCGAGCGAGTCGCCCGCGGCGTCCCCGCCCGAGGCTGCACCGTTCACGGTGACGGTAACCGCCGCCGCGGATCCCACGTAGCTGGCGGTGTCTCCGCCCGATCCGTTCGCCCCGCCGATCAGCGTGTCTCCGCCGCCCTGGCCGATCAGCGTGTCGTCGCCGGCGTCGCCGTCGAGGGTGTCGGCGCCCGCGCCGCCCGTCAACGTGTCGTTGTCGGCACCACCGCTCAGCGTGTCCACACCACTTCCACCGGTCAGGGTGTCGTTGCCGGCCTCACCATTCAGTGTCGCCGCAGCCGAGAGGGCCGAGCCGTCGACCACGTCGGCGCCGCCGCCGGCGCTCACCGTGATGTCGTCCGCGCCGGTGAACACGACCTCGTTCCCGGCGTCGCCGCCGAAGTCCAACCCCCCGGCGCTGAAGTCGATGGTGTCGACTGCCGAGCCACCGATGAAGATGAAGTCCTCGTTGGTCCCGGTGCCGAGGTCGATGTCGAACGTCATGGTGTCCGGGAATGCCCCGCCGGCGCCTGCCTGACTGATGGTGACGTCCTGATCGTTCCCGGCGTCTCCGTCGACGGTGACGAGATCCGCGGGATCGGCTCCGCCGGGGACCGTGACATCGTCTGCGATTCCACATGCGGTGCTCGTGTCGTCGCCGTTCACGAGGATGAGGTTGCCGGCGCCGCGCGAGAGCGTCAGGTCGTCTGCCGCGGCGTCCATCGTGATGGCGAGATCGTCGTTGCCTGCGTCGTAGGTGCAGTCGATGACGGCGAGAGCCGGGAGAGCCGTGAGGCCCACCATGAATACGGCCAGCAGCCCGGTCGATAGGAACACCCCCAGGCGCTTCTTGATGGTTCCGCGGGACGTCTTCCGAGCTGTGCTCATCTACGAACCCCCTCGCTCAGCGGCCGGACCGGATAGGTTATGCACGTCCGGCAAACCCTACGGAAACCCTGCAGCCGAATCAAGACGGAGCACGGGGAACCAACGGGGTCCCCGGTTGCGTCTACTAGGGTTCTTCCAGGCTCGCCTGTCCAAGCCCTGGAAAGCGGTTCGGCCCCCTTCCGGGGGCCGAACCGTACTCCACACTTACCGGTACGGGCTAGAGCTCGCAGCTCCGCTGAACCCGCGCGCTCCGGCACTTGTCCCTGCCCCTGTTCCCGTTCGCGGTGTCGGGACCGGGACCGCCGAGGAGGGTATCCCTGCCTCTGCCGCCCTTCATCACGTCGTCCCCGCCGCCGCCCTTGATCAGGTCGTTGCCGCGGGCGCCCCGAAGGAGGTCGTCGCCACCCAGGCCACAGATCACGTCCGCAGCGTCGGTGCCGACGAGGACGTCGTCCCCGCTCGTCCCGATCACCTGGTTGCGCGTGTCACCCTCGAAGCCGGGGCACGTCGCCGCGAGCTCCCAGGTCTTCACGACATCGTCGGTGCAGTTCCCGGCCGTCGAGTCGGCCGGGTCTCCCGCGGCCCTCTCGCACTCGTCCACGCCGCCGGTCACCGGCAGGCTGGCGGTGATCGTCTGATCGCCGCTCTCCGATGCTAGCGTCGTCACCTCGGCGGTCGCCACGCCGTCGGCGTTCGTCGTCGCCGTGATCGTCGAGCCGCCCGAGCGGAATTCCCCGGGTCCGGTTTCGGTGAAGGTCACGACGATGCCCGGGACGCCGTTGCCGAACACGTCGGTCACCGTCGCCGTCACCTCGTGAACGGTGGCGGGCGCGTTGGTGGCCGTCTCCGGCTCCAGGTCGATGTTCCGAGCGGCCAGGGCCTCCCACGGCTTGGTGCCGGTGTCGTTCTGGCCGTCGAGCGCCGCCGTTACCGACTGGGTACCGGACTCTGTCGAGTGCAGCCAGATCTCCGCGTACCCGTTGGCACCGATCACCACGTCCGTGGTAACCCCGAGGTCCGTGTGGTCGGCTCCCGCGGAGTCGGCGAAGTGGCCGGGACCCGTCGAGGTGAACGTGATCGTGTGGCCCTCGAGGACCACGCCGCCGGCCGTCATGGCGCTAGCGCACACCCGGTGCGTGGTGTCGACCGGGTTCGCCAAAGCCGCTGCGTCCCAGCTCGCGTCGCTGAAGTTGGTCAGGAGGCCGTTGCAGCCCTCCATGTCGACCTCGACGTTCGCCGCGGTAGCGGCCTCCGTGATCCAGTCCTTGGTCGCCGCGTCCGAGGGCTCAGCCACCACGCAGGCGTCGTCCTCCGCCACTATGTCGGCACACGCCGTGATCGTGTCGGTGCCCGCGCTACCCACGGGGCCGGCGTCGGTGTAGGTGAGGGTGACCTCGCCCGCAGCGTTCGTGATCCGGTCGTTCTCCACGTCGGGGTTCCGGCCCGTGACGACGATGTCCACGTTCACGCCGGAGACCGGGTCGCCGAACTGGTCCGTGACCGTCGCGGTCGCGGTGTGGCTGGTGCCCGTCTGGTTCACGTCGCTGTCCGGCGTGACGTCGATGGCGTCGACCGCCCGGACCTGCCATTCCTTGCGGACGACGTCGGTGCGGTCGTCGTTCTCGGCGACGCCGAAGGCCTCGCCGCACTCACCGCCGTCCGTCGCCGCGCCCGCCGGATCGAACGCCGTGTCGGCGTCCTCGTCCATCCAGAAGCAGATGTCGGCCACGCCGGTCTGGTTCTCGCTGGGGCTGACCGTGATCGTGCACGTGCCGTCGGCAGCGGTGGTGCACGCGTCGTTGAAGTCCGCGGACCCCGCAGCGGCCGAGTTGTCCGGGTCGTTCGCCCCGTTCAGGTTCTCGCCGTCGATCTTTACGCCGGCGATCGCCGTGGCCGGGGTGGTCGACGTGTCGGCGACGGTGCATGTGTAGATCTCGCTGGTCTGGTCAGCCGTCCCGGTAATCGGGTTGATCTCCTCATCGCTGTCCGGGACCGCCGCGCCGGCCTCGTCGTCGCAGTCGAGCCGAGCGCCTGTCGGGAGACCCGAGAACCAGGTCTTCGTCACGACGTCGGTCGTGTCGGGCTCGGTCTGCGTTCCGGGAACGTCGGTGCCGCCCGCGGGCTCACCGACGGCCGGAGTGCCGGCGTCAGCGCCCTCGGTGACGTCGGCCTCGCCCACGAGCGTGGCGTTGTCCTTGTCGTGGTCGATCCAGCCGCGGACCGTGTCGACGCCTACGACCGCGCTGGAATACGACACGGTGCAGGACGTTGCGGGGGTGGATCCGTACTCGTGATGGTGCAGGTCCGGTCGGGCGTCGCGGGCGTGTCCCCGGCGTCGACGTCACCCGGACCAGCGATCTCGAAGTCGATCTCGATCGGACTGCCGACATCCGGCGTCCCGCTCAGCGTCGCCGTGACGGTGTGTGTGGCGTTGATCGAGTTGTCCGCAGCCTCTGGAGTCAGCTGCAACGTGCGCGTTCCGTGGTTCGCGGACGCGATCCCACTCAGCGGGATCAACACCGCGAAGATCATCGCGGACGCCGCCGCGAGAGTTAGCGCGATCCTCGGCGTCGTCCTGGACTTCCGACCTCGTGCACCCATTCCGTCCCCCTCACTCTCTCTAGCTGAAACGCAGCCAACGAGTCGTTCCTCGACCAGCAGGGAATATACCGTCGCGATCCCTCGCCGAAACCTCCGGTACCGTCCGGTCTCGGAGGAATCCGGAACCGTGGTCCTCCCCCACGTTCCAAAGCATCCTAGGCCCGTCATCGTAGGGTGCAAGCACCCGAGCGAACCTGTCTCACTCTGAAACAACGAACCTCTGTCGCCAAGGTTGTCGGACGGAATGAGAAAAGGACACGGAGCGGACGATACGGAATCGCCCGCACCCGGCGATCCCGCGTCGGCCGTTTTCCCTACTGGCGGATCCGGCTGCCTGCATCTGGCTCCCTCCGGCGGCGTGGGGGAAGCCGAGGGCCATGCGTGGGCGAGAGGGAACCTTTCTTCGGATCAGGAAAGGGAGCCGGCCCCCTTTCCAGGGGGCCGGCTCCTTACTGCCGTTCGCTGATTGGCCTAGCGCTTAGGCCTCGCAGCTCCGCTCCCGCTCGGTGCCCTTGCAGATATCGAACCCGCGGCCACCGATGCCGTTGTCGTTTCCGGCGCCGCCCTTCAGACGGTCGTCACCGGCGCTGCCGAAGAGGATATCGTTGCCGCCCGAGCCGGCCACGAGGTCGTCCCCGCCGCCACCGCGCAGCTCATCGTTCCCCTTGCCACCACGGAGGGTGTCCGTGCTGTTGCCTCCAGTGATCGTGTCGTTGCCCTGGAAGCCCTTGATGGTGAAGGGGAGATCGAACGCGGTCTGACCAGCGAGGATGGTGTCGTCGAAGTTCGACCCCAGGATCGTCTCGAAGCAGCATCCGAGCGTGTCCTCACCATCGCCGCCCGACGCCGAGCCGTTCGCCAAGTCCACCGTCACACCCGCAGGGGCGTTGCGGTAGGTCAGGACGTCTGCTCCGCCACCGTCATTGAGGATGTCGTTGCCCTGACCACCCTCGACGGTGTCGTTGCCCGTACCGGCGGTGATGAAGTCGTTCCCATCGTTGCCGGTCAGCCCGTTGTTGAGGACGTTCCCGGTCAACGTGTCGTTGCCTGATCCGCCGGTCGCATTCTCGACCTCCTGCCCGTTGCCGAGCGTGCTGAGGTCGATCACAACGGCGACCGTCGCCTGGGACGCATCGACGTGGTCTTCTCCCCCGTCGGAGAAGAAGTCGACGAAGGTGACGACACCGTCCCAGAGCAAGGTGTCGTTGCCGGAGCCGGTCATAGCCGACTCGATGTCGACGAAGGTGTCGGTGCCGTTGCCGTTGGCCGTGCCGGCGACCAGGTCCACCGTGGTGTCGGTGGTGGCCTCGGACTGGTCCAGCGTGTCAGCGCCGCCGTTGCCGTCGACGAAGTCATCGCCGGCTCCGGGCTTGAACGTCTCGGGATCCCCGGACCCCTCGTAGTGGTCGTTGCCAGAGCCGCCGAGGTAGACCTCGAAGTCGCCGGCGACGGTGTCGCCTTCCTCGCCGGTGTCGGAGGAGTCTCCGTCGCCATTGGGGTCAGACCCGTCGTTGCCGGCGCCGGCACCTGCGGTAACGGCCACGGCGACCGTGCGGGCGCTGTGATCGAGGGTGTCACCGGCAACCTCGTCGCCGCTTCCACCGATGAGGCTGTCGGCACCGTTCGCCGCCGCCTCTTCGTCGATGACGTCGTCGCCGTCCTCACCATCGACGGTGTCGTTACCGACACCGCCACGCAGGGTGTCGTCACCACCGCTGGTGTCGCTGTCCGGCCCGTCGTCGCCGCCGAGCACAGTGTCGTTGCCAGCGATGCCGTCGATGATGTCGTTGCCGTCACGCCCGTCCAGGACGTTGTCGAGCGTGCTGCCGGTGATCGTGTCGGCGAAGTGCGAGCCATTCGCGTTCTGGACGTCGTTCAGGACATCGTTGCCCTGCCCGGTCCCCGTCGCGGCGCCGAGATCGGCCGTCACGCCGGCGCTCGCGCCGATGTAGTCGACGGTGTCGGCGTCCGGACCGCCGTTGAACACGTCGGCACCGTCACCGCTGACCAACGTGTCGATCCCCGCTCCGGCGTTGAACGTGACGCCCTGCGGGAAGGCGTTGCCCGCGACAAGCGCCGGAACGTCGTCCGCGGTGCCCGCCTCGACGGCGTTCACCAACGAGGCCGCGGCGCCGCCGTCGCCATCGAGGTCGAGGACGTCGCCGAATACGCCGACCTCAGCGTTGACGGTGATGGTCTCGGCGTTGTCGATGCGCAGGTACGTCTCGCCACAACATGCTGGGAAGGCGTTCGCGGAACCAACCAGCGTCCCATTTGCAGACGTGCCGAGGAAGGTCTCGCCAGCAACACCGGGGAACGGATCGCTCCCGGGCTGCCCGGGAGCGTCGCCCCACTCGAGCACGAGCGAGTCGGTCCCGTTCTGGAGGTCGACGGTCACATTGTTGTTGCTGGAATCGAGCACGAACCCGGGCTCGAGAAGGATGAATCCCTCCACACCGGCGTTGTCTCCGGTGACCTGGATCCAGTCGACGTTGGCGTCGGTGGGTGCGCCGCCACACGCGACGAACGCGCCGCCGTTCGTGCTGAAGTCGAAGTCCCCATCGCCACGGAGCGCGACGTCGTCGTCGACGCCGATCGTCACGACGAGGATGTCGGAGTCGGCCGCGTTGGTACACGTCGAAACGGCCATCGCCGGCACCGCCGTGACGAGCAGGTACGTCAGGAGGGTTCCGGCGAATACGGCCGCCATCTTGACGGGCGTTCGCCGTCCTCCGGTACTACGGGAGAGCAAGCTCATCCCTTACCCCTTTCTCTCTACCTCGACCTACGATTCCAACTCAAAGCGAACCCGGCGAGTCACACATGGACTCCGCCGGGGGAAGGCTTGGGCACCAAGCCCGGCCGGAGCCTATTCGCCCCTTCATCCGGAGTCAACCATCCGAGCCCATGATGCCCCGTCAATCTCACCCCCTCGATCCCCGACCCGGGGAAGGCCTACGTTCGGTTCCCCTCGAATCGCTGTTCGCTACTGATCGCTCCGGATAGAACGTCGCTCTAGCCCCAAGAGTTGCGCGCTGACGGATTACGGGCTGAGCTGGAAATGAGCCGAGGATACGGTCGAGCCGTCCGCCCACACGCTCAACCAGACCGAGAGCGCCCCACTCGTGCGGATCGGGCTCTTTTCCTCTGCCCCGCCGGAGAGGCTGTAGGAGCCACCCAGCGTGTACGTCATGGGCCCGCCGTCGCCGGGCATACCCGTGACCTCGGTGACCGAGGCCAAGCCCGAGAAGGAGGTGCGCACCCCTTCGTGCTCGAGGACGAACGAGAGCTGGAGCGCGCCTGCGACCTTCGTGAGCTCGACCGAGTACTCGCCCTCGAGCGCCCAGGCGGCGTCGCCCTCGGCGTCAGAGGCCGCGCCGCGGAGCTTCTGGGTCGCGGTGAGTACGGCTCCCTCGCTCAGCAGCCCGCCGGCCGACTCGGAGGACGCGAGGGCGACTCCCGGCCCGCACTTGCACTCGTTTTCGCTGGTCCAATCGATCGAGAAGCCGCCACTCCAGGCCGGCGCGGGCGGGAACACGACCAGCGGAGGCTCGACGCTCGGGCTGGGTTCGACCACGGGCTCCACGGCGGGACTGGGCTCGACCGCTGGCTCCCCTTCGGGGCTGGGCTCGACTACCGGCTCCACGCTGGGGCTGGGCTCGACCACCACGGGTGCGATCTCCGTCACGTCACGCACCGGCCGGGGTTGCTGGGGCGGCGGGGCGGGCTGCGTGGAAGGCTGGTGCGTCACGGTATCCGGTGCCTCCGCGGCCGCCGCGGCCACCACGACGGGCTCTGGGCGGTTCCGGTCCTGGACGATCTTGGCGGCCCCGACGGTCACCCCGCCCGCGACGAGCAACGTCATCCCGGCGGCGACCACTCGCTCGGCGAGGCCCGCGCCCGCCGGGGCGGCGGATCCCATCACCGTCGTGAGCGCCTCGGAGGTCGCGGTCTGCGCGGTCTGCGCCGCCTGCGTGGCGTGCCCGACGGACTGACCGACCCGGTCGCCGAGCCGGCGAGCGATCCCGCCCACACGCACGAGCCAGAGCAGCGGGAGGAAGGCGATCGCACGCAGGCCGCCGTCGCCCGTGACCTTCTCGAGCCAGCCCTTGCGGAAGCTCCCCTTCGCGCGGTGGATCAGGGCCTTGGCCTGCGCGGGGCTGATCTCCATCTCGTGCGCGATCTCGCGGTGGGAGCGCCCGTCGATCTCGCGGAGGACCAGGGCCCGTCGGTGCGATTCGGGCAGGACGGCCAGGACCTCGAGCATGGTGTCGCGGAGGACGAGGCGCTCGACGATCACGTCGGTCTCGTCGCGAGGATCCGACCACTCGTCCATCGCCGGCTCGATGCCGTCCTCCAGAGGCCGGCGCGCCCGGGCGCGAAGGATGTCGAGGGACACGTTCTTGGCGATCCGAGCGATCCACGGACGGAGCGCGTAGCGGCCGTTGAACCTGTACAGCCCCTGGAAGACCCGGATCATCGTTTCCTGCAGCGCCTCGTCGGCGTCCGCCTGGTTCTGCATGACCCGCTGGCACACGTGGCGCGCGAGGCGTCCGTACCGGCGGTGGATCTCGACGAAAGCCTGGGGTTGTCCCGCCTGGAAGTCCAGCACGAGCATGCGGTCGCTCAGGGCGGCATAGTCGCCCTCCGTGGTGCGCGGCGCTGGGGACCTGATGACCAAGGCTTGTCCCTTATAGAACGCTGGGGGGTGGGGAAAAGTTGCGACGCAGGATGGCGAGAGCAGCTCTAGCCAGGGTAACAGCTAGGTTCCGGGCTAGGATGGGCGCCCCGTGAGCGAGCCGCCGCCGATCCCAGGGGTCCGGGTGTTCCGGCTGGTCCCCCACGAGGACGACCGCGGCGGGCTGACCGAAACCTACCGGCGCGAGTGGATCCCGGGGGCCTCCGAGGCGGTCCAGGCGAACCTGTCGTGGTCACGGCCGGGCGTGCTCCGGGGGCTGCATTGGCACCGGCGCCAGGCCGACTACTGGTGCGTCGTTTCCGGGCGGGCGCACGTGGCGCTCGTCGACCTGCGCGAGGGCTCCCCGGCGCTCCGATCGGCCATGGAGCTGGACGTCGACGCCGGCACCGAGCGGCTGGGCATCGCGATCCCGCCGGGCGTCGCGCACGGCTTCTACGCGGAGACCGAGGTGCTCCTCCAGTACCTGGTCGACGCGACCTTCACGGGCGAGGACGAGTTCGGGCTGGCGTGGGACGACCCGGACCTCGCGATCGCGTGGCCGTCCCCGACGCCGAAGCTCTCCGAGCGCGACCGGTCGAACCCCTCGCTGGCCGAGGTGCTCGCCGCCGCACGGCCGGCGTTCGAGGACCGGTCCTAAGGGGTCGGGTCCAGGATCAGCGGCTCCCGCGGCTGCTGCTGGAAGTTGAAGGCGAGGGCGAGGTCTCCGAGGATCTCGACGTCCTCACGGACGGTGGGCCGCGAGTCGGGACGGCCGTCCGTGACGGGGTCGAGCCGCTGGCCCTCGAGGAAGCGGTCCTCGATCAGCTTCAGGTAGGCGTCGAAGGTCAGCGTCTGGTGATCGACGTACCCGCGGCGCGCGTACGGGCTGATGACCAGGCCGGGAACGCGCAGGCCATAGCCGTTGACGTCGATCTTCGGCGGCAGGACGTGATCGTAGAACCCGCCCCAGTCGTCCCAGGTGAGGAAGATCGCCGACGCGCCCCACAGGTCGCTCTTGCCGACCGCGTTGATCAGCCGCGTGACGTAGGCCTGGCCGCCGCGGACCCCCACCTTTGACTGCGGATGTTCGCTCTCGTCGCCGGGGACGACCCAGGCCACGGACGGCAGCGTCCCGGCCTTCGCCTGATCGACGAACTCCTGGTGCGTGAAGAAGTGGTCGCCCTTGGCTTCGCCGACGGTAGTGAACCCGGGGAGCGGGTTGCGCGTGGCTGGGGTCGAGCTCTCGTCGCGCCCGCCGCCGCACGGCGGGAACATGCACGTCCCCGGAGCCACGTAGTAGCCCCACGAGACGCCCTCGCGGTCGAGGAGCCAGGTGATGTCGGTCCACGCGTAGATCGGTGCCTCCCCGTACTCCCAGCGCTCCTCGCCCGACTTCAGGTCCACGTTCGACGCGCACGACATCGGATCCAATACGTCGGGACAGAACGCCGACCAGGCAGAGACGAGGAACAGGTGCGCGGGCAGCGTCCAGCCGTCGGTCGGTCCGAACATCCGATCCTGCAGGACGAACTCGTCGGCGTACGTCCAGTAGTTCTCGATGTCCTCCCGCACCAGGTAGCTCATGACGTCGGGCTGGAGCTCCGGACCGACGAACGGCTGGCAGGGCTCCGAGGTCCGCTCGACGCACCATCGCTGCGCCGGTGGCAGCGCCCCGATGAACCCATCCATCGATCCGCCGTTGATCGCGGCGACCGAGGCCCTGCGGTTGTGCGGGCCTCCTTTGAACAGGTCCTGGCCAGTGTGGTACACGCACGACTCCGCGCCGATGATCGGGTCGGGGACACAGTCGGCCGGCTCGCCGTCCACGTAGCGGAAGCCGTCCACGCCCGGGTACGCCCCGAAGTAGTGATCGAACGACCGGTTCTCCTGGACGATGAAGATCAGGTGGTCGAGCTGCTCGATCCCGCCCTCCGGCCGCTCGGCGCGCGCCGGGGGTACTGGGACCGGGACGGTCGAGGGCGAGAACGCCGCCGGCGTGAGGGCCCCGATGGCGACGACCAGGCCGATCAGGGTGGCCCGCGCGCCGGGGGGAACCGCCGGCCTCGGCGAGGAGGGCTTCATCGGGAACCGAGTCTAGAGGGCCGTTCCGGGGACGCGGGACAGGGAGCGGGCCTAGGCCCTTCAGTGGTGGCGACCCGCCGGGTGCCGGTGTACCGTTCGCGCGCCAGATGAAGGATCGAGGCGCGCCCGCCGCGGGCTCGAAGCGCATCCGGCGGGTGTCGCTGGCCGCCGTGGCGGCGGCCTCGCTGCTGCTCGCGATGCCCGGCCTCGGCGGCGTCGCCGCCGGTCAGGCCTCGATCAAGGAGGAGCGCGAGCAGCTCCGCGAGACCAAGGAGCGGATCCGCGCCCGCGCCAAGAAGCTCCGGATCGTGCAGCGCGAGCTCAACACCCTGGCCACCCAGATCGCACTCAACGAGGCGAAGATCCACGACGCCGAGACGCGGATGGGGGAGCTCAACCGCGTCGTCATGCGGCTCTCGGCCCGCAGCCTCCGGCTTCAGGCCCGGCTGGACGCCCGCAACCGCGAGGCGTACATCCTGGGGCCCGGCGTGCCGGTCCTGTACCTGCTGACCGCGACCTCGGCCGCCGACGCCGTCGCGCGGATGTCCCTGCTCAGCGAGATGAACCGACGCGACGGCCTGCTCGCGCGACGGGTCCAGGAAACGCAGGAGAAGCTGTCCCGTTCGCGCGCGGAGCTGGTCCGGCTGCAGCGGGCGCGGGAGCTCGCGCTGCAGCAGCTCGCGATCGACCGGGCGGAGATGCGCGAGCGCATGGCCGAGTCCCGCCGCCTGTACGCCGCCCTCCAGGATCGCCAGGACCAGATCCTGCTCGAAATCTCGCGCGTGCGGCCGTTCGCCGCGTGCCCCGTGGACGGCCCGCACGCGATCGCCGACAACTTCGGCATCTGGGTGCACCACACGAAGGAGGACGGGGGCGACCACGTCCACCAGGGCAACGACATCTCCGCCCCGTCCGGGACGCCGATCGTCGCGCCGTTCGACGGCGTGGCCGTGACCGCGACGAACAAGATCGGCGGACTCGCGGTGAAGGTGTTCGGGGACTACGGGTACGTCTACAACGCGCACCTGTCGCGCTACGGCAACCTCGGCCCGGTGGAGACGGGCGACGTGATCGGCTACGTCGGGGCGACCGGCAACGCCGGGGGGCCGCACGACCACTTCGAGTGGCATCCCGGCGGTGGCGCCGCCGTCGATCCCTACGGGTTCCTGCTTCTGGTCTGCTAGGACCCGGGTCCCCGTTCGGCATCGGGTCGCTCATTCACGGCTCGTTCCAACTCACGCGAGATCTCGGCGATGTCGTCGCGCATCCTCGCGAGCTTGTCGGCGGTGATCCAGCGGACGCGGTCGGCCTCTTGCGCGTTGTCGGAGCGGATCGCGGCCAGTTGTTCCGCGGTCTCGGCGCGGCTGCGCTCGACGTGCTGAGCGGTCTCGGCGCGGAGCCGGCGACCGCGCTTTTCGCCCTCGGCCTCGATGCGGCGCAGGGCTTCCGTCGCCGCGGTGTTGATCCGCTCGAGCTCCTGCGGGAGGGCGTCGCCGAGCTTCGCCAGCGTCCGGAACCCGTCGCCCGTGGCCTTCTCGATCTCTCCCGGGATCGCGGCGCGGACCCGGTCGATCTCCTCGGGCAGCGCGGCGCGGATCTTCTCCATCTCCTCGGGGATCGCCGCGCGGACCTTGTCTAGCTCCTCGGGGATCGCCGCGCGGACCTTGTCCAGCTCGCGCTCGTTGGTGGAACGGAGGCGCTCGAGGCCCTCGGGGATCGCGGCGCGCAGCCGGGCGAGCTCCTCGGCGCTCCCGTCGCGAAGCCGCTCGAGCTCGTCCACGACCGACCACCGCAGCCGCTGGAGCTCCTCCCAGCTCATCGAGCGGACCTGCTGCATCCCTTCCTCGTTGGCTCCGCGGATGCCCTGGAGCTCCTGCTCGTTGCTGGAGCGGATGCCCTGGAGCTCCTGCTCATTACTGGAGCGGATCCCCCGCAGCTCCTCTTCGGCGGTCGAGCGGATGCGCTCGAGCTCGACGGGGATCTGCTCGCGGACGTAGGCGAGATCCTCGTGCACCTTGCGGAGCTCCTCGGGGATCGCGTCGCGGATCCGGTCCAGCGCCTCGGGCAGCATCGCGCGGATGCGCTCGATCTCGACCGGGATCGCCAGGCGGACCCGGTCGATCTCGGCCGGCAGCGCCTCGCGGATCGCCTGGAGCTCCTCGCGGTTCGCGGTACGGACCTTCCCGATCTCCTCCGGGATGAGGGCGCGGATCCGCTCCATCTCCTCGGGGATCATGGCGCGCACCCGGTCGAACTGGTCCGGGATCTCCACCCGCACCTTCTCGATCTCGTGCGGGATGGCCGTCGCGACGAGCTCGAAGCCTTCGGGGATCGCCTTGCGGATCCGCTGGAGCTCCTCGAGCGTGGCCGTCCGCGTCTTGTCCATCTCTTCCGGGATGAGGGTGCGGATGCGAGTGACGGCGGACTCGAGCATCGTGGTGAGCTCCGCGCTCTGCAGGGTGATGAGCGACGAGATCCGGCGCTCGGTCTCCTCGCTGTGGCGGGCGAGCTCCTCGGACATGGCCATGAGCAACGCGTCGAAGCGATGCTCGAGGTCGCCGAGCAGCTGCGCCGCCGGCTCGCTCACACGCCGCGGCGTCGCGATCACGAGGGTCCGGAGCTCGCCGAGGGACCGGGTGATGCCGGTGAGCTCGTCGGAGATGCGCTCGGAACGCATGCCGAGTGACTGGAAACGTTCCTCCGTGAGCTCGAGCACGTGGCGGTCGGACGCCGATCGCTCCGCGGGCTCGGGGCCCCGATCGATGGGGCGGGTCGCGGCCTGGATCGCCTGCGCGCGCAGGATCGCCTCGGCGGTGGCGCGGGCGCGCTTCTCGTTCGCTTTGGAAAGCGACTCCTCGCGCCACCAGGCCCGGAAGCTCCGCATCATCGAACGGCGGGCGGGGGTCGAGAGGTTCTCGTACGGCGGCGCGGACGCGCGGGTGTCGGAGCTCCACGAGGATGCCGGCTTGGGGAGCGGCGGGAGGTAGGGCTCGGCGGCGGGCGGTGCGGGCGGCAGGAGCTCGGAGGCGACCTCGACCGACGCGAGGTCCACGAGATCGGCGGCCTGGTGCACGGCCTGGCGACGCCTGCGCCAGCGGCGGCCGTCGAGACCGTAGATCGAGCGCACGGAAGCGCCCTCGGGCGTGTGCTCTGGCACCTCGTCGGGCGCCCGCGCGGGTGCCTGGTCCGCCCCGCGCTCCTCCAGCGTCATCTCGATCGCCTCCCGGCTCAACCGTCCATGACCCGGCGCGCGGCTGACGGATCCCCGCGAGCCGGGGTGGTGAACGTAGGTCCGCGGGAGGACCGCGTCAACGACCCGGGGCGAGTTCCTGAGCCGGACGCTTACGGCGACTGGGAGCGCATGCGCCGAGCGATCCGATGCTCTAGGTCGAGGAGGCCCCGGTGCATGGCGTCGGCGAGGCGGTCGCTGTTCCGGTTGACCACGACCACCAGCTCGTCGAAGCGCACATCCAGGTCCGCCTCGGTGACGAGCCGGGCGCCGTCCATCCCCTCGGCCACGGTCTCGCGCACGTGCTCGAGCGCCTCGGGGACGACGGCGGCGACCGCGGCCACGACCTCGCCGATGGCGACGGGAACCGCGGCGGCGACCGCGGCGACGGCGCCGTCGATCGAGCTGCTGGAAGCCCCGGGGAGCGGCTCGGCGAGGCGGCGCTCCAGCGCTTCCAACCTGCGCTCCGCCTCGTCGAGACGGCGCCGGAGCACCTCGGTGTGGATCGCTCCGGTGAACAGCTCCTTCGGGGTGTCGATGGGCTGCGGCGACGTCGAGGACGCCTCGGCCGCGGCCGTGCTGAGCTCGTCCTTCACCTCGTGGAGGCGCAGGACGAGCGCGTCCAGGTCGGGCGTCTCGGCGCCGACATCGAACACGCGCTCTTCCCGTATCGCCAACGGACGTCCTCCCGATCGGCGGGACTCCCGCCGAGAACGGCAACGTAGGTCACGTGGAGTCCCGGTTCAACGACCTCGGCGATAGGATGACGCGCGCACCGCGACCGCGATGCATCGCGACCCAAGGAGGAACCATGAGCCGCATCCTCGGACGCACAGCCCTCGCCCTCGTGACCGCGACGGCGGTCGCGATCCCCGTCGCCGCGAGCGCACGCGAGGACGTCCCGCGACCGCTCGGGACCGCCGTCGTCCAGCGCGTCAAGATGGTCGATAACCGCTTCCGGCCCTCCTCGATCACGATCGCCCGAGGCACGGTCGTGAAGTGGATCAACCGCGGGAACAACACGCACACGACCACGTCGTCGGACGACCTGTGGAACTCCGGCCGTCTCGCCCCCGGAGACTCGTTCCGGCGGCGCTTCCGCCGGGCCGGGACCTTCACCTACGTGTGCACGGTCCACCTCACCATGCGGGGAACCATCACCGTCACGTAGCTCCGCGTCCTCGACCGACAGCTCCAGGTTCGACCCGCCTCCGCGCCGATCATCCAAAGGACATGCCTAGACCGCGCTCGAAGGGATCCGGGCAGGGTGGTGGTCGGGTCGATTGACCCGACAGGAACGCTTCGATACGGTCGAGACATGCCCGCGGTGCCGGTCGAGTCGACCACGACGACTCCAAGCGACCCGTCTGATCCCCCCGAACCGACCCCGACACGCGCGCGGTTCGCGATCGCCGGCCTCACCGCCATCGTCCTCACCGCCGCCGCTGTCGGCAGTCAGCTCTCGGACGGCTCGGCGCGTCCGGAGGCTACCGCCGTGAAGCCCAAACGCGGAGCGGCGTGTCCCCTTCTGGCCCAGGCCTTCGAGCTTCGTCGTCGTGGGGACGAAAAGGCCCTGTCGTCCACGATACGGGAGGCCGCCAAAGTGGCAGAAGCGACCCTAGAGCTCTCGGGACAGACGTACGGCCCGCCTGAGCGGACGGCACTGCAGCTACGTGACGACGTCGCGGAAGGCAATGCGGTCGCCGTTCGGAGCGGCCTCGCTAGCGCTGCCGCTGCGTGCTCGTCGATCGGTCGGTGGCCGGCGAGCCTTTAGCGCCGAAAAGATACCGGTCGAGGACGATGAATTTGACGATCCAGACGACGCCGTATGCGGCGAGCGAGGCCGACATGACGATCAGGGTCTGCGCCGCTCGCGATCCGACGTTCCGGGAAGCAATGTCTTCGGCAACCCCGACGGCCAAGGTTGAAACGACGAGCCCGACGATCGCGATGCTCCAGAACGGAATCACCTCGTGCAGCACGCGAGACCGACCGGACCTTCTCCACGTCCAGCGTCGATGGAGCACGTAGGAGACCAACCCGCCGGCGACAAACGCGACGAGGTTGGAAGTCTCGGCCGACAACCGCGCCAATCCGAAACACAGGACGAGGACCACCTGCCCCGCGACTACCGACACGACGGAGACGAGCACGTAGCGGACATGGATCCTCCCGCGCTCTGTGCCGAGCCAGCGCATCGACGAACCGATCACACCGAACCTCCGCAGGTCACCGCACGGACCGCATAGACAACCATCCGCTGGCTCTGGTCGGAACGTACGTAGCACGGGTCGAGGTTGAACCGGGACATCCAGTCCGTGTCCCGGAGAACGAGGACGTTCGAGATCGCGTATCTCTCGAGCAGGGCCTGCTGTTCGAAGGCTCTCACCGTCTCCGGCTCGGAGGATGCCTCGACTCGGATCTGGATCTCGAGTGACGACCGGTCGGAGGCCTGGATCAAGATGACCTGCGCGCGACCGTCCCTGATCTGCTCGATGTCCGCATGCGCCCCTTTGACCACGAACGACAGTGCCTCTCCTCGAACATCCATTACGCCATCAACGCGATGCGGTTGTTGGGTAAGCTTCGACAAACCGCCGACATCCGTAACGGAGCCGCCGATGCGGGAGGTCGGTACGAGCTCGATGCTCCAATCTCCCCGATCAGCGTCCGGCTCAAGCGCATACCGCAACGTGAGGGTCTCACCGTCCAGCCATGCGATCCGCTCCATCACGGTCCGTCCCTCGGCGTCGAAGAAGGTCCAGACGATCCTCTCGCCATCGATCCGGGAGATCACGGAATCCGGCTTGACCGGGTATGACCCTGTCTGTCGGACGATCAGGAATGGATAATTGAAGCCCGCGGACCGTACTTGCACGGACACGTCGGCGGTCGAACCCGGCGGGCTCGCGGTCACCTGCAGAGCACCATTCTCGAGGCCCCGAACCCCGGCGAACAGGCGCTGCATGTCGAGCCCACCCTCGAACTGCTCAGGGACATTCGCCAGGAACGCATCGCCCGGCCCGAATGCGGGACGCTTCGCGAGACCCTCGACGAACCACGAGAGGAGCACGCCGTCGGAGAAGTCGTTCACGCGCCACGAGGTCGCGACCGTGCCTTCGGCGCTACTCAGGGACTCGAAGATCGGAAGGTCTCTCGGGGTTATCCACACGTTGTAATAGGTGACTGCGGTGGCCAGCTTCGGCAGGTACGCCGTGAAGGCCACAACGCCGAGGAGGACGACAACGCTAACGAGACCCGCCGGGCCGACCCAATGCGTCCTCGGCAGTCGGCTTCGGGCGATCGCCACGAGACTCCCGATCCCGAGTGCGGACACGATGGGGACCAAGTATTCGACGCGATTCGCGTATGTGACGTGACCCTCCAGGATCGCAGGGAAGACGAGCACGATGGCCGACAGGCAAGCCGCATAGATCACCAAGCCCCGGTGCGGCGAAAGTTCGATTCCGACGATAGCTGCGATAGCGAGCAAGAGGATGATCAGGCTATCGTCGAGCGCCCACATCAAGAGACCCCACGAAGCGCTCGGGCGAAAGCCGCCCAGCGAGGCGGTGGGACCAAAGTAGAAGGGGTATGCGATTAGAACCGCTGGAACAGCCACGGCCGCGACTGATGCGATGCCTCTCCACCCGAGCGGATCCCAGCCGGTGCCCAGTCGGCGGCGCCGGACGAGCAACGCGAGCGCGCGCACCACGATCGCAAAGGCGGCGACGGCGAAGGGGAAGGCGTGCGTGAGGGCCGTGACGCCCAGGCCGGCACCGACGATGAAGCCACGCTTGCCTCCGCGCTGGATCCAGGACTCCATGGCCGCCAACGTAAGGATCAGCATCACGCAGCCGAGCAGTGTCGCGCCGCCTCCCCAGCCAAACAACTCGCCCACGATCGGAATCATGGACCCTGCCAAAGCCCCGATAAGGCTCGGCGCGAACGGAAGCCAGCGACGAAGCAGCGTATGCAGAGAGGCAACCAGTAGTGCGACCGAGATGGTCATGGCCCACAGAAAACTGTTCGGCTCGCCGACAAACGGGCGCACCAGTGCAATCAGCATCGGAAAGGCGGGCGGATGTCTGAGCTCGCGTACCCCTTCACCGAGAAGGGAATCGGCATCCGCGATGTAGTGTGCGCCGTCGGAAGGAAGGAACAAAGGCGTGAGCCCCTGCACCTTGGTCACGGTCACAGCGGCGAACAGGGCAGCAAGGCCGGCAACGACGAGGAACCTACCGCAGTCGACTCGGCGCACCGCCGAGATGTTCACTCGGAACCGCGGAACGGCGATATGCATCCGGAGATTCTCACGATGGGGCTCCGGGAACCTGCAGGATCACGGCACCCTCGTTCGCGAAAGACGGGCGCACATCCTCGGTAGCGAAGTGCAGCTTCATGAGTTGGTAGGTCGGAGACCGCGTCGGGATCAGGAGATAGTCGACGCCTCGTCGTCGCGCCTCCCGGAGTCCGGCTGCGATGTCCTCCTCGAGCGCGTCGAAGACCTGAATGGCGCGGGCGCTGATCCGCCTCTCTTCGGGAAACACCGTCCATTCGGACGCGATGACGGCAAGCGTCCGACGCTCGGCGAGGCCCTCGACCCACCATCCGAGGGGCGCCGAGTCGAGTGACGGCACGCCGATCACCGAGTCCTCGGGTGTTTCGGTTCGGAGCCAGTCGAGGGCGACTAGCAGATCGTCGTTGACGATCGCGTACGCCCTGCGCTGCTGAGGGAACTCGTTCAACCCGATAACTGCAGTGACTAGGACCGTTACCGAAACTCCGATGACCATCGCCGCGGCGATGAGTCGCCTGCGCCCGTCGCTCGTCGTCCGGAGGATCTCTCGCGCGCAGGTCCCAAGGCCGACCGCCGCCACCAGCGGTGCTTCGTACAACACACGGGGCTCGCGGGTAAGCAGGAAGGCTGCCATCATGCCGGTCAGTAAGGCGGCGTTGACACTCCACAATGCGTCGCGCGACCCGCGCGGCACAACGATGGCGACGACAGCGGCCAGCAGGCCGAGGAGGAGTAGTGGCGTCGCGGCGCCATGGATCTCGGCGAAACGGGAGGGCAGGCGATCGAGCCCGATCATCCCAGCAGCGAGACCGTTCGTCCGGGTCGCCACGATAGCCGGGACCAATCGAACGTAAACGATCGTGAGGGGAAGCGAGAACAAGGCGGTGAGACCCACCACAGCGACGGTCCGTCGGAACACCTCACCCGGGTGACCGACGGGTGGGATCACGAATCGGTTGACAACGATCGTCAGCGCCGCGACCGCGGCACCGATCGCCGCGAAATGCGAGGCGGCAAGCACGAGCGCCCCCGCTGTCGCCGCGCCCAGGAGCGTCGGCGTGTCCGGCGACCTAAGCGATCGATCCAGTAGCCAGAGGAACGCGACGACGAACGGCGCAGCCATCAGTTGAGGGAAGCCACCCCACGCGGTCATCTCGCCGACCGCGGGGAGGGCTAGGACGACCGCCGCCACCGCCGCCCATGGACCGAGACCGCCCCATCTCAGCGCGAGAAAGGCTGCGGCGGCTGGCATCAACGCACTGGTCGCCCCCACGATCGCGACGCCCGGTGCCGCCCCGAACATCTTGACGGCAGCGGCGACGAGGAACGGGATGAGAGGTGGGTAGGCGAGGCCGTCTGGCTTCACGTCATCACCGAAGAGCCCGTGGCCGAAGGCCAGCCAGTTGCCGGTGTCGATGCCGGCCGGCGTCCCCGAGCGAGCCAGGATCCACGCACGGTAAACCGCGACCGCGGCAGCGGCCGCGATACCCGCGACCAACCAGCCGCGAGCGATCGCGGACGAAGGTGCCTCCTCGCGAAGATTGACCGGCGCGGCCGACGCTTCCGTCACCACGCTCACGCACTCACGTCCGCTCCAAGACCTGCGACGATGCGATCAGCGACGCCGACTACGCCGAGGGCATCCTCATGCGTAACGGGAGATGGCCCGCCCTGGAGCACGGCGTCAACGAAGGCTCTGATCAGCACATCGTGTCCCCAGAAAAGGCGGCCCGGCACGTAGCGCGCGCCCGATGCCACGAAGCCGGCGGCGTGGTCGCTGATCGCCTTGGCGGAGGTCCGCAAGATGTCTAGCGGCTTGTGATGCCCATCGGGTCGCACGCGCACCGCGATGTCGCGGAACAGGTCCAGCGCTACCGCACCTCGCTCGGTCACCAGGACGACCTGCCACTCCGAGACCGGCGCACCGAGAACCATCGTGATCTGCCCAGGACCCCGAGGCCCGCTCACGAGCACCTCGACTGCTCGAAGTCCGGTCCGCTGTGCGCTCGGCGTGCCGCGGATGTGCTCGACCCCCATCGGGATCCCGATGAAGTGCTGGAGCAGGTAGATCAGATGGGGCATCTCGTCGAACAGCAGCCCAGCGGGCAGCCGCTCGTACCACGTCGGGAGCCGTCGCCGAAGGCTACTGAGCTGGACGCCGCCCGCGTAGAGGATCTTCGGCTCGGGTCCGAGAAACGCGGCGGCTTTACGCACCGCCCTCGAGTACAGGAAGTTGTGCGAGACGCAAAGGAGCCGCCCCGCCGAGCCGGCGGCCTCGACCATGCTCGTGGCCTCCGGAAGGTTCATCGCCATCGGCTTCTCCGTGAACACATGGATGCCCCGCTCGAGCGCCGCGCCCGCCAGAGCCGCGTGGGTCCACGGCGGCGTGGCGATGCTGACGACGTCGAGCTCCCGGCCGAAGAACCGTTCGATATCGGAGTCCCACGCGGGGATGCTGTTCTCCTTCGCGATCGCGGCTGCGCGTTCGGGCCGACGATCGAAAACCGCCACGACGTCCGCCGCGCGATGTGACCGAAACCCCGGGATGTGCCGCGCCGCTCCGACCCAACCCGTTCCGATCACGCCTACGCGAAGGGGCACGTCACCGCCCCCGTTTCCGAGAGGACGCGGAAGCACTACGGGCCCGCATTGCCCCCTCGAAGACATCGATCGTCTCCATCGCACAGCGGTCCCACGAGTACATCTTCGAGGCCTCCAGCGCTGCGGCTCCGAGCGAACTTCGCTCCTCGGGATTGTTCACGGCACGACCGAGCAAGCGCTCGAACGCCGCCGCGTCTCCCGCCGCTGCGAGCAGGCCCGTCTCCCCGTGTCGGATCAGCTCGGCATTGCCGGGCACATCGGATGCGACCACGCATACACCGGTCGCCATGGCCTCGAGCACTGACAAGGACATCCCTTCGGTGAACGTAGGTCGGACCAGAACATCCGTGTCGCGCAGGTGACTCGCGACGTCCTGCGTCCATCCCTCGAATCGGACGTTGATGCCGAGCTCGGCTGCTAGCGCACGGAGCCGCCCGCGCAGCGGACCGTCACCGACGATCGTGAGTCGTACCGCCCCTCCGTTCCGGTTCAACTCCGCGACTGCTCGGATCGCCTCCTCCCCACCTTTGTTGGGGACAAGTCGCCCGACGAGCAAGACCCTCACCTCATCGACGGGGCGGTGGGGCCCGGGATAGAACACCTTGTGGTCGACGCCGTTCGGCACGACGTGGATCTTGTCGGCTGGGGTTCTAAGGCTCCGCACGTGCCGCGCAACCGCGCGAGAGACTGCGATAACCGCGTCGGCTCGGCGCAGCAGGAATCGGCCGACAGAACGTCCGTGCACGGCGCCGAGCGTCCGCCACGGCTGCGCCATAGACGCGAACCCGGCGATGTGTGCTGTGAGAACCAACGGGATATGGGTTGCTCGCCGTAGACGCGCGGCGATGATCGACGTCTGGAACTCGAGGCTGTTCGCGTGAAGAACGTCGGGCGGGGCCTCCCGTACGAGCGCCTGAGCGCGCGCGAGGCCTCCCCTCGTCAACGACATCTGGACGCCAAGTACGCGAGACAGATCCACCGTCGCTACGTGGACGATCCGGATGCGCGCGTGGGAACCCGACCAGGCACCGCTGCCCGAAGATCGCCCGTCGGGGTCGGCCGACGTGGTCACGACCGTAACGTCCGCGCCACCGTCGGCGAGTCGCTGGTAGACCTCATATGCGACGCGTTCCGCACCGCCGCCGACCTCCGGTGTGAAGTAATCGCAGAAGGCGAGGACCCTCACGCCCCTCCTTCGAATGGCATCTCCTGAACCTGCGCCTCCCGAGCCCGTCCGTTCATGACGAGCCTCGTCACCAGTCCGAACGCCGTGGCCGTGATGCCTACCATGATGAGCCCCTGCGCCAGGGACGCGAGTTGCACGGCACGAAGGGGCGTCGGTCCGCCACGCACCCAGATGAGGAACAGGATGAGGTCGATCAGCAGCCCGGAGATACCGATGATCACCCCGCCGCGCACACACCAGCGGAGGAACCGGAGGCTCGCTACGAACGTTGCACGCTGGAGCGGGCCAGCCATGGAGGACTGGTACGCGATGACCAGACCTGCAAGAAGCGCCTGGGCGCCGATCACCATCGCGATCGTTGAGAAGAAGACCGGCTGCCAACGGATCGACCCGAGCTGGATCCCCCCGGGATCCATCAGGCTCCAGACCGACACGGCGACACCTCCCGCCAGCGCGGCGACGCCTGGCCAGATGAGGACCAGATCAGGCGCCAACAACACGATCAGACGGACGTGCCGCCACCCGTCGCGAAACGTGTTCAGCTTCGATTCGCCGACGCGCTCTCGATACTCTGTGGGCGTCTCGGAGATGCGCCAGCCGGCACGGGCTGCCTTGATCAGCATCTCCGAGGCGAACTCCATCCCCGTTCCGCGCACTCTGAGCGCGAGGAATCGTTCCCTGCGAAAGGCTCGGAAACCGGACTGGCTGTCGCTGATCGCCTTTCGCCCGCTGGCGCGCGCGACCAAGAACGTCAGGATCGGCGTGCCTATGAAGCGATGGATGAACGGCATGGCCTTGCCGTTCGCGACACGTGATCCCAGGACCATTTCGGCCTGGCCGTCCAGAACAGGCCGAACAAGATCGGGGATCCGAGAGAGGTCGTACGACACGTCGGCGTCAGCCATCACGACGATCTCGCCGCGAGCGCCGGCGATACCGGTCACGAGCGCGCTTCCGTAGCCGGGCTGCGGCTCTCGGATCACGCGCGCACCTGCTTCGAGCGCGAGCCGGTCGGAACCGTCGGTCGAGCCGTTGTCGACGACGACGACCTCGCCTCGGATGCCCGCGCGCTCCATCGAGGCGCGCGCCTCGCGGACGCAAGGTCCCACCGACCCAGCCTCGTTGAGACACGGCAGCACGACCGAGACACGTTCGCGCTCGTCCGTGGGGTGACTGCGCGACTGCAGAGCGACGGAGTCGTCGATCATCGCCGCGACGAGTGACGCGCTCGCCTCGGGCTAGTCGACATCTCGAGCTCCCGCCCCGTGACCGTCTGCAGGCGACCTGCCACCGTCAACCTACTTTGGCGTCGGCCACCCGGCCGAGCGCTACCCCGAGACGTTGATGTCCTGGTTCTCGGACCTAGCCTTCCGGCACACGTGCCTGTGGTTGTAGTTCCGATCGACCAGTCGCCTGATCTTCGCGTACACGGTCATGTCGTCATTCGGCCTCAGGACGAAGCGGAACTCGCCTTCCCGGTCAGACTGATCGGTATCGATCCGTCTGTCGCTCCCAGGGGTCACCTCCAACAGGGTTACGACGCGACTCCTTCGGCAGAACTTCTTGCCGTTGATCTCGCCACTGATAACCACGCGGTCCCCGGGCTCAACGGCACCGTTTGGAGCCTTGCCGATGTTGATCCTCGGCTCAGTCGTGGAGTCGTGCGCTCCGGCGACGAGTTGGGGGAGGAGGAGGGCGGCTGCGGTTGTGAGCGCAACCAGAGTTACGACGACCGGCCTCTTCACGGGCACTTCCCCCTTATTCACCTCGCGGGGCACCCGAGCTTCTCCCGCGCCCCTGTTGCTCAGCGGAGCATCCGACACCGACCCTATGCCCATTTGCCCGAGGCAGTCAACCGCTGACAACACGCGCAACGACCTCAACGGGACGACGGATCACCGGCTGCTTCTGGCCGAGGTGCTCGAGAAACGCTGCAGGGCCGACTCGGCCGGCAGCGTGTTTCCCGGGATCGCCTCGGACCGGGTCGGCATCGTCCAGCCTCGTCCGTAGGCTCGCGTCCGTGGGCGTCGCGCTCCTCCGCTAGGCTCTCGCGCACCCTGCCCGGAGGAGGATCTCGACCGATGGCGGACGAGCGCCTGACGATCGTCTTCATGCCCGAGAGCGCGTACGGGCCGACGAACAACTGCATCGGGATCGGCAAGGTCCTCGAGCGACGCGGTCACCGGGTCGTGTTCGCCGCCGAGGCCTCGTGGAAGGGACGCCTGGAACCGCTCGGGTTCGAGGAGGACCTGGTCGACCTCGCACCGCCGCCCGAAGGCGAACAGGACGCGGGCCAGTTCTGGACCGACTTCGTCACCGAGACTGCCCCCGAGTTCCGCAAACCCACGATCGAGCAGCTCTCGACGTTCATCGAGCCGGTGTGGGCGTCGTTGATCGACGGCGCGGTGTACTGCCAGCCGCAGCTCGAGGCGATCTTGGACCGCGCGCGGCCCGACGTGATCGTGGAGGACAACGTCAACGCGTTCCCGGCGCTGCTGACCCACGGTGCGCCGTGGGTACGGATCATGAGCTGCAACCCGCTCGAGCTCGCGGACCCCGCGCTGCCGCCGAAGTTCAGCGGCTACCCGATCGACGACCGCAACGGATGGGAGGACTACCTCGCCGAGGTCGACCGCTCGCACCGAGCGACGTGGGAGCGATACAACGCCTTCATGGTGGAGGAGGGCGCGCCGCCGCTGCCCGACCTCGAGTTCATCCACGCGTCGGACCACCTGAACCTGTCGGTGTATCCCGACGAGGCGGACTATCCGCGCTCGGTTGCGCCGGCACCCACGTGGCACCGACTGCAGTCGAGTGTGCGCGCGACCGACGAGCCGTGGGAGGTCCCCGACGAGCTGCGCGACCGCCCGGGCGCGCTCGTGTACCTCTCGCTCGGCTCGCTCGGCTCCGCGGACGTCGAGCTGATGCAGCGTCTCGTCGCGGTCCTGGCCGATTCGCCGCACCGGTTCGTGGTGTCGAAGGGCCCGCGCGCCGACGAGATCGACCTGCCCGACACCATGTGGGGCGAGGGGCGCCTGCCGCAGACCAGCATCATCCCGAAGTGCGACGTCGTGATCACCCACGGCGGGAACAACACGACGACCGAGGCGTTCCACTTCGGCAAGCCGATGATCGTGCTGCCGCTGTTCTGGGACCAGTACGACAACGCGCAGCGCGTGCAGGAGACGGGGTTCGGTGTGCGGCTGCCGACGTACGCGTTCGAGGACCACCAGCTGCGCGAGGCGGTGGACCGGCTCGTCGACGACACGGCGCTGCGGTCGCGGATGTCGGCAGTCGGCGAGCGGATCCGGGCGCAGGACGGGACGCGACGGGCCGCGGACCTCATCGAGGCCGTCGCGCGCCGCGATCCGGCGTAGCGCTCAGTCCTGGAGCGCCGCTCGGCGAGCGCGCGCCGATCCGGCGGCGACCACGTTCCCCTTGGCCTCGAACCGTTCGGCTGCCGCGCCGATGGCCTCCGCCGCTCCTCGAGGATCTCCGCACGCGCCGAGGACCTCGCCGAGCGCGAGCAGCGCGTCGCCCCACATGTTCAGGTCGTCGGTCTGCTCGACGAGGGCGACGGCGGCGCGCGCGAGCGGCTCGGCCTCGGCCGTCCGGCCCCGGGCGGCCAGCACGCGGGCGAGGGCGCTTCGCCACAACACCTGCGTCGACACGTCATCCTCGGCGCCGGTCTTCTCGCTGAGGGCCGCGAGCTCCTCGGCCTCGTCCAGGCGTCCCTGCTCGACGAGCGCGTGCGCGAGCAAGGCCGCAACGGTGGAGCGGAACCCCTGCTCCCCCATCTCCGCGGCGGCGTCGAATCCGGCGCGGAGCTCGCGCTCGGCCGCGACGGGGTCGCCGGCCAGCATCTCGATCGCGCCGGAGGTCTCCGACAAGAACGTCGCGCGCAGCCGGAGGCCGAGGTCCTCGTACAGCCCCCGCGCGCGGCGCGCGAGCTCTCGGGCCTCGTCGAAACGCCCTTGCATCGCGCGGGCACCGGCCAGGGCCCGGAGCGCGGGCGCCTCGTACCCCGTCCCGGTCATGGTCGCCAGGACCTCGTCGCACCGGCGCTCGACCTCCTCGACGGGCGCGGGTCCGTACGCGCCCGAGCCCGCGTAGTGGCCGAGCGCGTCCGACTCCTCCCGGGTCGCGCCCGCGCGCCGCGCGTGCTCGACCGCGCGCTCGAGGGCGTCGTCGGCGCGGGCGTACCTCGCATGCGTCCAGTGGAGGTCGGCCATCAGGAGCCACGCCCGCGCGAGCCCGAGGTCGTCCCCGAGGGACCCGAGCGTCGCGATCAGGGCCTCCGCCTCGGGCAGCGAGCCGCCGGACAGGAGCTTCGGGTCGGTCGACTCGAGGAGGAACAACCGCAGGATCGCCGCGTTCGCGGCCGTTCGCGCGTCGCCGGCGTCGCGCGCGAGCGCCTCGGCCTCCTCGAGGGCCGCGGCCGCCGGCCCGAGGTCCCCGATCTCGGCGAGCATCTCGCCGAGGGCCAGCAGGACCGGCCGCCGCTCCGGGTCCTCCGTCGGGAAGAGCTCGGAGGCGCGTCGCAGGAGGTCTGCCGCGGCGGAGACGTCGCGCCGTTCGACGGCGCGCATCGCGGCGGAGGCGAGTGGGCGCGCGGCGCGGAGCGCCAGGTCTCGCTCGCGCTCGCCCGCCGGGCCGAGCTCGCCGCGGTACCGGTAGGCCTGCTCGAGGTGATACCCCATCACCTCCTCGAGCTCGATCGAACGGTCTCCGACAACGCCGCCGAGCCAGGCGGCGAACCCCTCATGCAGGTCGGCCCGGACCTCCTTGGGCGTTCCCCGGTACGCGGCCTCCTGGATCAGGATGTGGTGGAACCGGAAGGCGTCCTCGCCTGCGAACGTCGAGGGCTCGGGACGGATCAGGTCGCGCCGGATCAGCGCCTGCAGGTGCGCGCCGACGTCCGGACGCACCGGGTCCGGGACGAGCGACGCGACCGCCCCCCACCAGAAAACCTTGCCGACGACGGCCGCCGATCGGATCACGAGGCGCTCCTGCTTGGAGAGGCGGTCGAGCCGCGCGCCGAGGAGCGCCTGGATCGAATCGGGGACCCGGATGTCGCCGAGGTCGCCCCGGCCCTCCTCGCGGAGCAGGCCGTCGTCCTCGAGCATCCGGACCATCTCCTCGAGGAACAGCGGGTTGCCCCCGGCGGGCTCCGCGATCTTGTCGAAGTCGCGACCCTGCAGGCGGAAGCCGCCCAGCAGGCCCGTCACGAGCTCCTCGCTCTCGCGGTCGCCGAGCGGACCGAGCGGCAGGGTGCTCCCGCCCGCCACGCCGCTCCCCCACGTCGGACGCAGGTCCAAGAGGTCCGGCCGAGCGAGACAGAGGAGGAACAGGGAGACGCCGCGGCTGCGTCCCGCGAGGTACTCGACGAGGTCGAGGTAGGTCGGCTCCGCCCACTGGAGGTCGTCGAGGATCGCCACGAGCGGGCGGTCCCTGCCGATCCACTCGAGGAAGCGACGGATCGCCCAGAAGGTCTCCTGCAGACCGGTTGTGACCGTCGTGAGGCCGATGATCGCGGCGAGACGTTCCGCGATCAGCTCGGCGTCGTCCGCGCCGGACACCGTCGCGGCGATCTTCCCGAGGGCTTCCTCGCGCGGGTCGTCCTCGATCCCGGACGCCTGCTTCACCAGTTCCGCCACCGGCCAGAACGTGATGCCGTCGCCGTAGGGCAGGCATCGCGCCCGCAACACGAGCACGTCGGGGGACACCGAACGCTCGAACTCGCGCGCCAGCCGGGACTTGCCCACGCCGGCCGAGCCGAGCACCGTGAGCGAGGCGCAGCCACGACGCCGCACGGCGTCCGAGAACGCCGCGCGCACCGTCTCGAGCTCCGACCCGCGACCGACGAAGGGCGGGTCGGGCCGGGCGCCGATCGCGTCGGCGGCCGGCTCGACCGCGCGCAGCCGGTATGTGAGGGTCGGGGCAGACCTCCCTTTCAGCTCCAACGGCTCCGCGGCGTCGGTCGACACGTGATCGCGGACGAGCGCGTGGGTGCCGGGCCCCAGGAGGATCTCGCCCGGCGGGGCCGCCTGCTCCAGCCGCGCCGCCAGGGTGACGGCGTCGCCGAGGACGAGCGCCTGACCCGCCGCGGGATCGCCGACGATCGCCTCGCCCGTGTTCACGCCGATCCGCGTCTGCAGAGACACGCCGAACCGCCGGTCGAGCTCCTCGTTCAGCGTTCCGAGCGTCTCGCGCATCTCGTGCGCGGCACGGACCGCGCGGAGGGCGTCGTCCTCGTGCAGGTTGGGGATCCCGAAGACGGCCATCACCGCGTCGCCGATGAACTTCTCGACGCTTCCGCCGTGCCGTTCGAGCACCGCGCGCATCTCGCGGAAGAACCCCGTCATCACCTCGCGCAGGGACTCGGGGTCCAGGCGCTCGGCGAGCGGCGTCGAGCCGACGACGTCGCAGAACACCACCGTCACCGTCTTGCGCGCGGCCTGCCGCGACGGCTCCCCGGCGGGCAACGGGGTGGCGCACGACATGCAGAACCGGGCGCTCGCGGGATTGTCCTGGCCGCACGATGGGCAGACCGGCATGAGCCGAGTCTAGGTCACGAGGACTCGCCCCTTGCCCCCGGTCCGGCCCCGACCGTAGGCTGAGCCGCCCGACGACCACCGGCGAGGAGGGTGACGATATGGAGTCTGCATCTCGATCCGACTTCCCGCTGATCAGCGACGACGCCGAGGAAGTGGGAGGGAGCCTGGCGGAGGCGCAGCCGGGCGAGCGCGTTCTCGCCGACGAGAAGGTCTACGAGGCCATCGGCGACGAGTGGGAGAAGGGTCCGCTCGTTGGGTCGCTCCACCTCGAGCAGCGGCCTACGAATCGGCCGGGGCGGATCCTCCTCGATGCCACGTTCGTGTTCGACAACGGCGAGGTCGTGCGCCTGATCGGCACGGTCCCGGGCGATGGGGAATGGATGGGCGAGGGGAAGGTCGGGTACGCGGGTGGGACCGGCAAGTTCAAGGACCGGCGTGGCGAGGTGACGGTCAAGGTTCAGAACCCCAAGCGCTGGGGTTAAGGCTCGCTGAAGGTGCCCGGGGCGGGATTCGAACCCGCATGTCCCGAAGGACCAGCGTTTTTAGGACGCCTCCGTATACCGTTCCGGCACCCGGGCAACCGTCAGGATAGGGCGTCCGCCGAACCGATGTTCCGGCCGCGATAGGTGCTCGTCTGACTAGCCGTTCGACTCCTCGATCGTGACGGACTCGATGTAGACGGACTGCAGGGGTTGCTGGCCCGACAGGTCGCCCGCGGCCGCGGCGTCGGGATCTCGGATCGGGAGCTGTTGGATCTGCTGGGCGACGTCGAGTCCGTCGACGATCGAGCCGAAGATCGTGTATGCGGGGTTGCCATCCAGATTGTGACCGTTCTCCCCGGTGATGATGAAGAACTGGCTGCCGCCGGTGCCCGGCCCCGCGTTGGCCATCGCGAACACGCCGGGGCCGTAGCTCTCCTCGCCCGTCAGCTCGTCGGGGATCGAGTAGCCCGGGCCGCCGGAGCCCGTCGCCGTCGGGTCTCCCCCCTGGATCACGTCGATCGACGTGTCGAGCCGGTGGAAACGCTGGCCGTCGAAGTAGCCCTGCTGCGCGAGGAACACGAACGAGTTCACCGTCTCGGGCGCCTGCTCCCCGAGCAGCTCGACGACGATGTCGCCGCACGAGGTCGTGAACGTGGCGGTGTAGGTCCTGCCCTCGCGGGTGACCTGGGCCGGCTCGTTGAACTGCGGCTTGGGCGTGAGGGCGTCCGGCGGCTGCTTCGCGTCGCACGCGATCTCCTGGGGACCGGGTTCCGGATCCACGGTGCCCGTCTGCGTCCCCGGCTCGTCCTCCCCAGTCGCGCCGGTCGCGCCGGACGGTCCCGTCTCGCCCGTCTCGCCCGTCGCCCCCGATGCGGCGGTCGCGTCCCGAGGCGCGCCGGCGCGGGCTCGTCGTCGCCGCCGATGAACGCCGCGTAGAGCGCGATCGAACCCACCAGGGCGACGACCAGCGCGACCGCGATCGTCGCGATCTGGCGCTTGCGGTGCCCCTCGCGGCGCTCCGCCTGCCGGCGGGCATGCTGCTTGGCGAGCTGGCGGTTGCGGCTGCGCTTCGACACGGCGCAGAAGGTTACTAGGCGCCCGGTGGTCGCGAGGGTCTCGAGGCGCGAGCCCGTCGAGGATGTCCGTCTCGGAGACGAGGGCCTCCTCGAACCCGAGCCGGCGCATGACCCCCACGAGGATCGACGGCCCCCGCCACGATCACGTCGGCGCGTCCGGTGGCCATGACCGGCAGGGCGGCGCGTTCCGGCGTGGTCATCCTCGCCAGGTCCTCGAGCACCCGGTCGGCCTCGGAAAGCGCGAGCCGGGTCCGGTGGATGGCCTCGGGGTCGTACCGCCCCAGGCCGAGCGAGATCGCCTGCACGGTCGTCGAGGTGCCCGCCACGGCGACGAGCGTCCCCGTCTCGGCGACGGGGATCCGGCGTTCGACCTCGGCCAGGTTCTCCTCGACGAGCGCGCGCATCGCGTCGAGCTCGGCCCGCAGGGGGGGATCGCGACGGACGCACCGCTCCGTGAGGCGGACGCTCCCCATCTGGGTCGAGATCGCGGCCGTCGGCGTCTCGGTCCCGAAGACGAACTCGGTCGACCCGCCGCCGATGTCGACCACGAGGAACGGCGCGGGTGCGTCGAGGCCGCGGGTCGCGCCGAGGAACGACAGCCCGGCCTCGCGTTCGCCCGTCACGACCTCGAGCTCGGCGCCCGTGAGCTCGCGCACCGAGCGCTCGAGCTCCTCGCGGTTCGCGGCGTCGCGCACGGCGGCGGTCGCCACCACGCGGAGGCGCTCGGCGTGCAGGGCCCGCGCGCGACGTCCGTACCGCGCGAGGACGGCCACCGTGCGCTCGAGCGCCTCCGGCGCGATCGCTCCCGTCCGGTCCACGCCCTGCCCGAGCCGGGTGATCACCATGTCGCGGGCCAGATCCGTGAACCCGCCCCGGTCGTCCGGCTCGGCCACGAGGAGGCGGCTCGAATTCGTGCCCTGGTCGATCACCGTGACGCGGCCGGGCCGCTCGTCGTGCACGGGCTCCACGCGCTCGGCGACCCACGTGCCAACGGGATCGTTGCCGCCGGCGAGGTGGTTCGCGTAGTGCGCGTGCAGGCACTTCACGCCGGTGCGCGTCCCTCCGACCCCGCCGAGGTCCTCGGCGACGGGCTGCTCGCGGCCGCGCTCCGCCGCGTACTCGGCGTGAGCGGCGGCGACCGCCTGCGCGAATTCGGCGTCGGCGTCGATCCGCTCGTTCAGCTTCGCGATCCACCCCTCGGACTCGACACGCGACACCGCCTTCACGGCGTCGGGACACGTCAGCCAGAACAGCGTCGGGAACGGGTGGCCCTCGGCGTCGAGGGGCGCGTTGCGGATCACGAGCGGATGACCCGGCGAGCAGCGCGCGACGACGGTGAACGGCGTGGTGGGCTCGCGGCCGAGCTGCTCGCGCACGGCTTCGAGGTCGGAGCCTCGGAGCTCGCCCACGGGGCGCTACTTGCGCTTGTGTTCGATCGAGCGCTTGTAGTCGACCTGGCGCTCTTCGCTCGAACGCATGAACTTCTTCAGCATCGACTCGAACCCCGGGTCCGCCCCGCGGCGCGGGCGCGAGGGCGCGGGATCCATGAGGGCCTTGATCGACAGGTCGATCTTGCCGTCCTCCTTGATGGCGATGACCTTCGCCTGGACGACGTCGCCCTCCCGTAGGTGGTCGTGGACGTCGCGGACGTAGTTGCGGTCGATCTCCGAGATGTGGACCAGACCCACTTTGCCGCCCTCGAGGTTCAGGAAGGCGCCGTACGGCGTGATGCGGGAGACGGTCCCGTCGATGACCGCTCCGACCTCGAGATCCGCCAGCTCGTCCTCCTCGGTGGTCCACGCCGGCGCCTCCCGCCGGGGCGGCAAGTGTCCCATCGGCTCGGAGAGGCCGTCAATGGGAGGCACGCGTGCCTCGGCGGGACGGCCCGGTGGGCGGCGGGGAACTAGCAGTCGGTAGCGGTGGGGTCCCCGCCCGGCGTCACGAACGCCACCTCGCGGGGGCCCACCATGCCGAGGCAGGCGCGCGCCAGGCGTTCGAGCTCGTCGGGGTCGTGCAGCCTGGTGATCTCCGCTCGCAGGTCGGCGTTGCCCTCCTCGAGCTCGACGATCTGTCGCTCGAGATCCGCCACCCGCGCTCGCTGGTCGATGAACTGGCGTGCGGGGATCAGCGCCATGACGCCGAGGAAGGTGACGGCGACGAGCAGCGCGGCGGCACGCCCGGTCAGGCGCGGGCCCTCCCGTTCGAACCGGGGACCCGAGCGGTCCGCCGGCGGGTGCTGCTCGACCGAGCCCGGCGCGATCACACGCGACCCGGCACTCACGAGCCGCTCCGGCGGATCGCACCCGGGCCCGCGTAGCGGGCGGCCTCGCCGAGCTCCGCCTCGATCCGCAGGAGCCGGTTGTATTTCGCCGTCCGCTCGCCGCGCGCCGGGGCGCCGGACTTGATCTGACCGGCGTTCGTCGCCACCACGAGATCCGCGACGGTCGTGTCCTCGGTCTCGCCCGAGCGATGGCTGACCATCGAGCCCCAGCCGCTCCGGGTGGCGAGCGCGATGACGTCGAGCGCCTCGGTGAGCGTGCCGATCTGGTTCACCTTCACCAGCACCGCGGTGGCGCTGCGCTCCCGGATGCCGCGCGCGAGCCGGTCGGGGCTCGTAACGAGCAGATCGTCGCCCACCACCTGGCACCGTCCGCCGAGACCGCCGGTGAACCTCGTCCATCCCTCCCAGTCGTCCTGGGCGAGCGGGTCCTCGATGGAGACGATCGGGAACGTGTCGAGCAGGCCCGCGAAGAACGCGGTCATCTCGGCCGAGGTCCGGGTCGCGCCCTCCAGGTGGTAGGCGCCTTCCCGGTAGAGCTCCGAGCACGCGGGGTCCATCGCGAGGGCGACCTCATCGCCGGGCTCGAGACCGGTCGCTTCGATCGCGCGGACGAGAAGCTCCAGCGCCTCGGCGGCTGTGGCGATCTCGGGCGCGAACCCGCCCTCGTCGCCGACCCCGGTGGCCAGGCCGCGTCCCTTCAGGTCCGACTTCAACGCGTGGTAGATCTCCGAGCCCCACCGGACGGCCTCCGCGTAGGATGCCGCCCCGAGCGGTGCGAGCATGAACTCCTGCAGCTCGAGCGCGTTGTCCGCGTGCGCGCCGCCGTTGATCACGTTGAAGAACGGGACCGGGAGCACGTGCGCGTTCGGCCCGCCGAGCGCCCGGTACAGCGGCAGGCCGAGTGCCTGCGCCGACGCGTGCGCGACCGCGAGCGAGACGCCGAGGACCGCGTTCGCGCCGAGGTTCGAACGGTCAGCCGTGCCGTCGAGCTCCAGCAGGAGCCGGTCCACGGCGCGCTGGTCGAGGGCCTCCTCACCGACGAGGGCGGGGCCGATCACGTCGGTCACGTTCGCGACCGCGCGCAGGACCCCCTTGCCGCCGTACCGCTTCGGGTCCTCGTCCCGGAGCTCGAGCGCCTCGTGCTCGCCGGTGGAGGCTCCGCTCGGCACCGCCGCGCGTCCGAACGCGCCGTCCTCGAGCAGCACGTCGACCTCGACCGTGGGGTTGCCGCGCGAATCCAAGATCTCGCGCGCGGAGAAGGCCTCGATGGCGGGCATGGGCACCGCGTATCCTACGGCCGCCCGGGCGCGGAACCGTTGATTTCGGTCCCCGCCTCCGAGGTACCCTCGATCCGTGAGCGACCCCGACCCGGACAACGAGCCCTGCTGCTTCGACGACTGGGTCGGGCACTGGGAGAAGCGGGCGCGCAAGGGCGAGACGGCGGCGCCCCTCACGGCGCCGCTCCTCGACGCCCTGTCCGAGACCGGCCTGCGGGGACGGACCGTGCTCGACGTGGGGTGCGGGATCGGCGACCTGGCCATCGCGACGATCGAGCGGGGAGCGGCCCGCGCGTCGGGCGTCGACGTGTCGAGCGAGGCCGTGCGGGTCGCCCGCGAGCTCGCCGTCGCCCGCGGCGTGTCGGACCGAGCTGAGTTCGCGGTCGGCGACGGATCGACGGTGGATCTGCCGCCCGCCGATGTCGTCGTGCTGAACCGGGTGTTCTGCTGCTACCGCGACGCCGACCAGCTGCTCGAGCGCTCGCTCGCGGCCGCGGCATCCGTGTACGCGTTCACGGCCCCCCCCTCGTCGGGCGCTGCCTCGTGGTTCGTCCGGGCGACCGGCGTGATCGCGAACGCCTGGTACCGCCTCCGCGAGTCGAAGTTCCACGGGTTCCGGGTCCACGTGCACGACCTCGACCGGATGGACGAGCGGATACGAGCGGCCGGCTTCCGCCGGGTCCGCTGGGAGCGACGGCGCCTCGTCTGGCAGCTGGCGGTGTACGCGCGCTGAATCAGCCTGCCGGCGCGGCGCGGTCGAAGTTCGACCAGCGGCCGGCGGGCTCGAAGCCGAGCTTCGCGTAGAGCTCCTTCGGCCAGTCGGCGTCGTCGGCCTGCAGGAACACGAGGTCGCACCCGGCCGCCTTCGCCTCGGACAGCGCGCGGAGCACGACGGCACGCGCCAACCCCCGCCCACGGAACGCCTCGAGCGTGCCGACGTTCTCGATCTGCGCCACGCCGTCCGCGACGTAGAGCTCGCACCGACTCGCCGGACGACCGTCGGCGCGAGCCAGGAAGAACCGCGCCCCGAACGCCTCGGCCGTCACCCGCCGGTGCGCGGCGAGCTGCCGGACGACCTCCTCGGATGTCGCGTGTGGCTCCGGGCGCGTGGCCTCCTCGACGATCGGTACGAACGTCTCCGCGTCCACTTCCTCCACGGGCTCGGACGACCGGCGGTCGGGCTCGTGCCGGTGCACCATCGTCACGAGCCGGTCCCGCGAGTACCCGAGCTCCGCGAGGCCGAACGCGAGGCGCTCCGCGTCCTCGTCGTCCACGATGATCGTCCGATGGTCGATGCCGGCTCCGCCGAGGATCCGGTCGGCCTCGTCGGCGAGCGCCTGCACGCCGACGCCGTGGAGCGGCTCCTCGACCCAGAGCAGGTTGCTGTCCCACCGCAAGGGGAACCGCTCGTCCAGGTAGGCCGTCCCCCAGGCGAACGGCTCCGTCCGGCGCGTCGTCGTCCGCTGGAACTCGCGCTCGAAGGCGAGGATCCGGCCGGCCTCGCCTCCGACGCTCATCCGCGGGCCTCGCGGAACAGGCGGCGGATCTCCTCCTCCCCCATGGCGTCGACGTCGAGACCGCGCTCGGCCGCGAGCGCCGTGAACCGCTCGTAGCGCTCGGCGAACCCCCGGGTGGTCCGGCGCAAGGCGCTCTCCGCGTCGACGCCGAGCTTGCGCGCCACGGCGACCGTCGCGAACAGGACGTCGCCGATCTCTTCCTCGGCGTTGTCCGCGTCGGTGTGCGCCGCGAGCTCGTCGACCTCCTCACGCAGCGCGCCCATCGCCGAGTCGACGCTGCGCCACTCGAAACCCCAACCCGCCGCACGCCGCTGCACCTTCCCGGCGCGGGCCAGCGCCGGGAGCGTGGCCGGGATGTCGTCCTCGAGCGCCTGCTCGCCCTTCTCTTCGGCCTTGATGCGCTCCCAGTTCACGAGCACTTCCTCCGCCCCCGCAACCTCCACGTCGCCGAACACATGGGGATGACGGCGGATCAGCTTGCGGACGATCCCGTCGGCGACCTCGTCCACGTCGAACGCGCCGTCGTCGGCGGCGATCTGCGCGTGGAACACGACCTGCAGCAGGACGTCGCCGAGCTCCTCTCGCAGCTGGTCGCGGTCGCCTGCGTCGATCGCGTCGAGGACCTCGTGCGTCTCTTCGAGGAGGTGGCGCGCGAGCGAGGCGTGGGTCTGCTCCGCGTCCCAGGGACAGCCGCCGGGGCCACGCAGCCGCGCCATCACGCGCACCAGATCGAGGAGTCCCTCCCCTTCCATGGACGAGGGGACCGCACCCGCGGGGACATGCGGGTTGACCGGGTCGCCCTCGGTCACGGTCCGGTGGGCGCCGTCGGTCCGGCGGGCGCCGTCGATCCGGTGGGCGCCGTCGGCCCCGTCTCGGCGCCAGGGGTGCCAGCGGTGCTGCGCACCGGGACGACCTCGCCGGTGGCCTCGTCCAGTCGGCCGAAACGCGGGTTCACGTCGATGTCGGTGGCCTCCAGCTGCTCGGCGAACCAGTCCTCGAACGTCTGGCCCGACTGGGATGCGAGGAGCTGCTCCTTCACGTCCTCGTACGCCGCGATATCGCGGCGAACCAGCATGATCACGTGCCAGCCGAACTGCGACGCCACCGGGCCGGAGATCTGTCCCGGCTCCAACGAGAGCGCCGCCTCGACGAACTCGGGGATGAACTGCTGGCGGAACTGCGCTACCGAGAACGAGCCGAGGGTCCCCCCGTTCGGCGCCGAGCCCGGATCGATCGAGCGCTCGCTCGCGATCTGCGCGAAGTTCTCGGGGGTCACTTCGGCGGCGACGTCCTGCGCCTCGGCCTCCTCGGCGAGCAGGATGTGACTCACCTCGACCGAGGCGAACTGATCCTGCTGCTCCTCGAAGATCGCGCGTAGGGCAGCGTCATCGATCCGCTCCTCAACGATGGAGGTCTGAACCTCGTTGAACAGCAGCAGGCGGCGCGCCAGCACCTCGAGGTCCGAACGCTCGAGCCCCTGCGCCTGGAGCTGCTCGGTCAGAACCGCCTCGCCGCCGAGGCTGCCCTCGAGCTGCGCGATCGCGCTGTCGACGTCGGCCGTCGCCACCGCCAGGTCGTGCTCGGTGGCATACGCCTTCACGAGCTCTTCGCGGATGTCGTTCGTCAGGGTGAACCGGGCGCACGCGGCGTCGTCGGACTCGCCGGGGAGCGCGGTGCCGCACGGCGCCTGCGACAACGACGAGAGGAACCGGAAGAGGACGATGTCCCGCTGCAGCTCCTGCGACGTGATCTCGGCGCCGCCCACCACGGCCGCCGGGCGCTCGCCGCTGCTGCACGCGCCGAGCAGGACGAGAACCGTCGAGACGACGACGAGCATGCGGGAAGAACGCCGGGAGCTGGACACGCGCCCATCCTACCCGGCACCTACCGAACGAAGGAGCGCGGCCTCGACCCACGCGGGCAGCTCGGCGCCGAACACGCCCTCGGGCAGGAGGTTCAACGTGGCGGTCGTCCGGTGGAAGGTCGCGCCCGGCACCCGGCTCGACAGATCCACCTCGAGGGCCTCGGGGAGCTCGACCGGCTTGAGCCGCACCTGCTGACGGTACGTCGAGACCTCCTCGACGCCGAGGCGGGCGCAGGTCGCGCGGAGCGAGGCCACGGCGAACAGCGTCTCGACCTCGACCGGCAGCTGCCCGTACCGGTCCACCGTCTCGTCGCGGACCCGGGCGAGGAGCTCGTGATCGCCCGCGACCCCGATGCGCCGGTACAGATCGAGGCGAAGGGCCTCCTGCGCCACCCAGCCGGGCGGCACGAACGCCTTCACCGGCAGCTCGATCCGGATGTCCTTCTCCTCGGGCAGCGGCTCGCCCTTCATCTCGGCGACCGACTCCTGGAGGAGCCGCGCGTAGGTGTCGAAGCCGACCGCGGCGATGTGGCCGTGCTGCTCCGCGCCGAGGATGTTGCCGGCCCCGCGGATCTCGAGGTCCCGCAGCGCGATCTGGAACCCGCTGCCGAGCGCCTGGTGCCGGCTGATCGTCGTGAGCCGCTCCGTGGCCTCCTCGGTGAGCTCGCGCTGCGGGGGGAAAAAGAAGTACGAGAAGGCGCGCTCGTGACTGCGACCCACACGTCCGCGCAGCTGGTACATCTGCGCCAAGCCGAGCAGGTGCGCCGAGTCCACGACGAGCGTGTTGGCGTTCGGGACGTCGAGGCCGGACTCGATGATCACGGTGGAGACCAGGACGTCGGCGTCACGGTCCCAGAAGCGCATCATCCGCTTCTCGAGCTGGTCCTCGTCCATCTGGCCGTGGACGACGACGATCCGCGCGTCGGGCATGCGCTCCTGCAGCCACGCCGCCTGCCGGTCGATCGTCGCGACGCGGTTGTGGACCCAGAACACCTGACCCTCGCGCAACAGCTCGCGCCGGACGGCCCCGAGCGCGAGCCCCTCGTCGTACTGACCCACGTACGTGAGGACGGGCTGGCGGTCCTCGGGGGGCGTGTCGATCGTGGACATGTCGCGGATGCCGGTCAGCGCCATCTCGAGCGTGCGCGGGATCGGCGTGGCGGTCATCGTCAGCACGTCCACGTGCGCGCGCAGCTTCTTCAGCCGCTCCTTGTGCGAGACGCCGAACCGCTGCTCCTCGTCGACGACGAGCAACCCGAGGTCGCGGAAGGCGACGTCGCTCGAGAGCAGGCGGTGCGTTCCGATGACGACGTCGATCCCGCCCTTCGCGGCCTCCTCGAGGATCCGCTGCTGCTCGGCGCGCGGCACGAAACGCGAGAGCATCGCGACCTTCACCGGGAACGGCGCGTAGCGCTCAGAGAACGTGATGAAGTGCTGTTCGGCCAGGAGCGTCGTCGGCACGAGGACCGCCACCTGCGTCCCGTCCATCACCGCCTTGAACGCGGCGCGGACCGCGATCTCCGTCTTGCCGAAGCCCACGTCGCCGCAGATCAACCGGTCCATGGGCTTCGGTCGCTCCATGTCGCGTTTCACGTCCTCGATCGTCGTGACCTGGTCGCCGGTCTCCTCGTGCGGGAACGCGTCCTCGAGCTCCATCTGCCACGGCGTGTCCGGACCGAACGCGCGGCCCTCGATCTGCATCCGCACCGTGTAGAGGCGGACGAGCTCCCCGGCCATGTCCTTGACCGCGCGCTTCACGCGCGTCGTCGTGCGCGCCCAGTCGCTGGTCCCGAGGCGCGAGAGGCGCGGGGCGTCGCCGCCGAGATAGCGGGCGACCATCCCGACCTGATCGGTCGGCACGCTCAGGCGATCCCCGGCCGCGTACTCGAGGACCATGTAGTCGCGCTCGGCACCCGCGATCGCGCGCCGGTGGATCCCCACGTAGCGGCCGACGCCGTGGACCCGGTGGACGGCGAAGTCGCCGGGCTCGAGCTCCTCGGCGATCGCGTCGGTGCGGCGCGCGGTGAACCTCGGCGCCGTCCGGGTGTGCCGGCGCGAGCCGAACAGATCCTCCTCGGTGGCGACGGCGAGTCGGCCGGCCGCGAAGATGAAGCCGTTCGCGAGCGGCGCCTCCGCCGGCTCCGCACCCGGCAAGGCGACGAACTCGCGCACGCGCTCCAACGAACCGTGGCCGCGCGCGGTGAGGACGATCCGGTGGCCGCGGCCGGCGAGCTCCGCGGCGCGCTGCGCGAGCTCGGAGGGGTTGCCGCGCGCGCTCCCCCACCCGGCGAGGCCGAGGTCCACACCCTCGGTGAACTCGCTGAGGTGGAGCTGCACCCGATCGCCGAGCGCCTCGTCGAGCTGCCGGATCGCCGGCGGACCGGGCCATCCGCTCGCCTCGGCGAGCGCCGTCGCCTCCTCGAAGGCCTGGCGCGCGCGGTCGCGGGTCCGCCTGGCCTGCGTCAGCACCACCCACGCACCCGCCGGCAGGAGCTCGGCGGGGGCGGGCATCTCGTCGAACAGCAGGGGCGCGAAGGACTCCATCCCCTCGAAGTGCAGGCCGCCGGCGATGCGCTCCAGCCCGTCGCGGAACCGGTCGAGGTACCTCGGCGCGAGCTCCGCCGCACGCGCCCGGACGGCTTCGTCGGTGACGAGCTCGCGCACCGGGGGGATCTCGAGCCGGACGATCTTGGCCGAGGAGAGCTGTGAGGAGGGGACGAACTCGCGGAGCGACTCGATCTCGTCGCCCCAGTACTCGAGCCGGGCCGGACGCCGCGCGGTGCCGGGGAACACGTCGACGACGCCGCCGCGGACCGCGAACTCGCCGCGGTGCTCGACGACGTCCGACCGGAGGTAGCCGAGGTCCACCAGCCGCTCCGCGAGGGCGTCGGGGGCGAGCTCGACGCCGGCGACGAGCTCCACGGGCGGGGTGGCCCCGAGGCTCGGGAGGGTCCCCTGCATCGCGGCGAGCGAGGGGGCGACGACGACGAATGGTCCCTTCGCTCCCCGGAGCCGGCGGACGGCGTCCGAGCGGCGGGCGGCGACCTCGGGCGATGGGCTGATCCCCTCGTACGGCAGCGCCTCCCACGACGGCAGGAGCGCGGCGCCCTCGGGTCCGAGCCACGCCGACACGCCCTCGGCGAGGGCCTCGGCCTCCCGCGGTCCGGCGGCGACCGCGAGCACCGGCGCGTCGAGCGCCCGGGCCACCGCGGCGACCACGAAGTCCTCGCCCGCGTCGGCCCGCGCGAGGATCGGGCGGGCGCGCTCGACGAGGAGGCGCTCGAAGGCCTCCGCTCCGATCAACGCATCGAGCAGGCGATCCAGCACGCCGGTCCTCCTCGGCACAGCGCGAACAGCCCCGGCCGCGGCGCGGCGGGGCATGTCGGGCGAGTCTACCGAGCCGCGGGAGGGCCCGCGTCCGGCTCAGGCGGGCGGACCCGACCGGTTGGATCGGTCCTGCGCGACCTCGAGCCCATGCCGGATGAGCGAGAGCACCGCGTCGGCGGCGTCGTCGACCAGGAGGGGAACATCGGCCCGCTCGCCCTTGGGGAACGGCTCGAGGACCCAGTCCGCCGCGTCCTTGCGCCCCGTGGGACGCCCCACGCCCACCCGCACGCGGTGGAAGTCCGGGGTCTTCAGTGCGCTCGAGACGGAGCGCACACCGTTGTGGCCCGCCGTGGACCCGCCGAACTTCACGCGCAGCGCCCCGAACGGCAGGTCGATCTCGTCGTGCACGACGATCACGTGAGCCGGGTCCACGTCGCGCTTGTGCGCGAGCGACGCGAGAGCCGGACCCGACTCGTTCATGTACGCGTGCGCCTTCGCCAAGATCACGGGCTCGCCCGCCTCCACGATCTCGGCGGTCTCGGCCGGAACGAACCGCACCTTGCGCCACCGCTCGCCCGAGCGGCGCGCGAGCTCGTTCACGACGAGGTGACCGAGGTTGTGCCGGGTCTCCGCGTAGCGGTCGCCGGGGTTGCCGAGCCCAGCGACGAGCCAGGTCATGCCGCGAGCGGGCGGGGCTTAGCCCTCGCCGCCCTCGCCGGAGGACGCATCGGCGCCCCCGCCCTCGGCGGCCGCGCCCTCCTCGCCCTCGGCGGCCTCGCCCTCGGCGAGCTCCTCGCCCTCGGCGACCTCCGCCTCCTCCTCCTCGACCGGGGCCTGCGGCTGCACGACCGCGACCACGGACTCGTCGGGTTCGGTGAGGATGGTGCACCCGGGGGGGGGATCCAGATCGGCCACCTTGAGCGACATCCCGATCTCGAGACGTGAGATGTCGGCCTCGACCGCCTCCGGGACGTCGGTCGGAACGCACTCGACCTGCAGGTCCCACAGGTGGTGCTCGACGACGCCGCCGGCCTTCACGCCCGGCGACTCGCCCACCACGCGGACCGGGACCTGCACGGTGATCTTCTCGTCGCGGCTGACCGCGAGGAAGTCGATGTGGATGAATCGGTCGTGGATCAGGTCGCGCTGGATCTCCCGCGGCATCGCGAGGTGCTGGCTGCCGTCCACGATCAGGTCGACGAGGACGTTGGCGCCGGCGCCGGTGTGCAGGACGTGAGACAGGTCCCTGGAGTCCATGGACAACGTGATCGGCTCCGCGCCGTGCCCGTAGAGGACCCCGGGCACACGGCCGCCGGCCCGCAGCTTGCGCGCCACTCCCTTGCCGGTTGCGTCGCGCTTCTCCGCGACGAGCTTGAGCTCCATGCCAGCGTCCCTTTCCCGGCGTTACCTGGAACGGGCATCGTACCAACCGGCTGCGGGTGCCCGCCTCCGCCCTAGACGTTCTCGCCGTTGAAGATCTCCGAGACGCTGGTGTCCTCGAAGACCGCCCGGAGCGCGTCGGCGATCAGTGGGGCGATCGAGAGCACCTTGAGCTTGCCGAAATGCTTGTCCTCGGGGATCGGCACGGTGTTGGTGACGACGACCTCGGCGATGGGCGCCTCCTCGAGGTTCTGGACCGCCTTGCCCGAGAGCACGCCGTGGGTGGCGGCCGCGTAGATCGGGCCCGCGCCCTGAGCCGCGAGCGCACTCGCGCCCTCGGCGACGGTCCCCGCCGTGTCGATCATGTCGTCGACGAGCACGCACGGCCGGCCCTCGACCTCGCCGACCACCGCCATCTCGTCGATCTTGTTGGCCTCGCGGCGCGAGCGCCGCTTGTAGAGGAACGCGAGGTCCGCGTGCAGGTACTCGCGGAGGCGCTCGGCGGTCTTGATGCGGCCGGCGTCGGGGGCCACCACGACGACGTCCTCGTCGTGCAGGCCGAGCTCGTCCTGCAGGTAGCTCGTGAGGACGGGCAGCGCCGTGAGGTGGTCGAACGGGAAGTCGAAATACCCCTGGATCTGACCGGCGTGCAGGTCGACGGAGACGACCCGGTCCGCGCCGGCGACCGAGAGCAGGTCGGCGACGAGCTTGGCGGAGATGGGCTCGCGCGCGAGGCCTTTCTTGTCCTGTCGCGAGTACCCGTAGTACGGGACGACGGCGGTGATGCGCTTGGCGCTCGCGCGCTTCATCGCGTCGATCATGATCAGCTGCTCCATGATCGACTCGTTCACCGGGTCGGCGTGCGTCTGGATGATGAAGACGTCGGCGCCGCGCACGCTCTCCTCCGAGCGGAAGTAGATCTCGCCCGATGCGAACCTGGACATCTTCGCCGTGCACAGTCGCTCACCGAGGTTCTCCGCGATCTCCTTCGCGAGCGCCGGGTGCGCGGTCCCGGCGAACAGCATCAGCTTCTTCTTGGTGACGATCTCCACTTCAGCGCGCCCCCTTGCCGCTCTTCCCACGTGACGCCCCACCCCGCGACGAGGCCTCGGCGTCCTTACGCTTCCGGTATCCCTTCACGATGCGCGTCTCGGATCGCTCGACGGCGAGCGCCCCCGCCGGGACGTCCTTCGTGATCACCGATCCCGCTCCCGTCACCGCGCCTTTGCCCAATCGAACCGGCGCAACCAGGATGGTATCCGAACCCGTCCGGACCTCGTCGCCCACGACGGTCCGGTGCTTCTCGTACCCGTCGTAGTTCGCGAACACGTTCGCCGCGCCGATGTTGACGCCCGTGCCGATGTCCGCATCACCGACGTACGACAGGTGTGGGACCTTCGAGCCGCTGCCCACCCGCGAGTTCTTGACCTCCACGAAGGTCCCGACCTTCGCCCCCTCGCGGAGCACGGTGCCCGGGCGGATCGAGGCGAACGGTCCCACGTCGACCCTGGTGCCGATCCTCGCGCCGCGGACGACGGCGAAGGTCACCGTGGCTCCGTCGTCGACGCGCGAGTCCACGATCCGCGTCGACGGCCCGAGTTCGCATCCGGCGCCGACCTTCGTCTCGCCCTCGAGGAGGGTCATCGGGTGGATAACCGAGTCGCTCCCGATCTTCACGTCGACGTCGATGTACGTCGTCTCCGGATCGACGATCGTGACGCCGTTCGCGAGGTGCTTCGCGTTGATGCGCCCGCGGACCACGCGGATCGTCTCGGCCAGTCCGCCACGCGAATTGATCCCCATGGCGCCGCCGGTGTCGACCCGGACCGCCGAGACCCGTTCGCCCTTGTCGATGAGGATCGGGAAGACCTCGTTCAGGTAGTACTCCTTCTGGGAGTTCTCGCGGCCGACGAGCGGCAAGACGCGGAACAGGTCCTCGCGGCGGAAGGCGAAGACCAGGAGCGAGACCTCCTTCAACCGCTTCAGCTCGGGCGGCGCGTCGAACCCCTCCACGATGCGCTGGAGGCGCGTGCCATCGCGAACGATGCGGGCGTAGCCGCCGGGCTCGGCGACCTCGGCCGTGAGGATCGTCGCGGCGCTCTTCGTCCGTCGGTGAACGCGCAGGAGCTCGCGGACGTGCTCCGGGGCGATCGGATCGAAGTCACCGCCGATGACGAGGACCTCGCGTGCGCGCCCGACGGCCTTCTCGGCGGCGGCGACCGCGTGACCGGTCCCCTCCGGCTCGCCCTGCTCGACGAACACCGGCTCGGGCGAGATCTTCCATGAGCGGACCGCCTCGCGGACCTCGTCGGCGCCGTGGTGCACGACGATGACGATCCTCGACGGGCGGGCCGCCTTCACGTTCTGCAGCACCCACCACAGGGCCGGTCGGCCGCAGATCGGGTGCAGGACCTTCTGGGTCGCGGACCGGAGCCGCTTCCCCTTGCCGGCGGCCAACACGACCGCGGCGAGCGAGCTGCTCTGGGGCACGGGTTCCTTTCGGTCGTCGGGCACACCCTTTGTACCGGTGGGCCCCGTGGCTGGCAAGACGGCCCTTCAGCCCATCAGCCCGGCGACGTCTCCTGCGGACGGCGATCGCTCCGGGGGGAAGGGTGCCACGATAGCTTGACAAGGCGGCCGACCCCAAACGTACAGCGTGCTATTAGACCGACCTTCAACTTGACATCGGCAAGGGTCCCAAGGGGAGCGTGTGATAAATGGCCTGATGACAGACGATGACAGCACGTGGCGGATCCTCCGGTCTCGGGGTGTCGTCGTCCACGATGAGGTGCTCCACCGCGTCGTCGGCCGCCGCGATCAAGGCGAAGCCTGTCAACGCGAGCATTGTGTCGATATCGACGCCCTTCGAACGACAGAAGGCGAGCGACTCCTCCACCGTCGCCCGTAGCCATTCCAGAAGCTCCGACTTGTCCTTGACGGGGAACGCGCCCTCATCATCCGTGCCCGACGCGGCGTAGATCGCGAGGGCCTTCTGGAGGTCTCGGAAGACCCCGATGTAGTCGACGATGAGGCCGTTGTTCTTCTCAGGGAAGACTCGGTTCGCCCGAGCGATGGTCTGCATCAACGTGTGGTCCTTCATCGGCTTGTCGAGGTAGATCGCCAGACTTGTCGGAGGAGATTCGTGCGTAGACAGCGGCCCTAATCGGCATGTATCCGATGCTAGCGGGGAGGGGTGATTCGACCTAACCGTGGAGCGGGTGCCACCCACGTTAGAAGGGTCCTTTGGCCGAATGACCTCGGTGACGCTGCAATGCAGTACGTGATGATGAACCCCGGCCTTGTGCCCGACCGTACGCTGCCAGCGGTGACCGATCGCTCGGCGAGCCCGTGCGCGAACGAGCTATGCGGGCAGGCGGCTACTGCCTCTGCTTGATCTCCTGCGGGAATGCCTTCCAGGCGATGGCGGCGAATTTCCTGTGTCCCGCGATTGACAGGTGGTTGAGGTCCGCTGCGAGATCACGGTCCGTGGGGACGAACTCCGCCTGCTCGGCGCCACCGTCCGTGAAGCACCCAGGATGCGCAGCGCACACCTTCTCGACCTGCGCCCAGTAGGAGTCCACGATTTCCTGCATCGACCGGATGCCCGCGGGTCGAGGCTTGCCCTTGGCGTCGAACACGGCACAAGGCCCGGTTCCGGAGTTCGCCACTACGTGCTCCTCGTGATGGGCGGCCCAGGCTGTCCATCTCTCCACCGTGGCCCATTGGCTGACGAAGAAGAACTGTACGTCCGGGATCGCTGTCTCCATCTCTGTCAGCGCCCGGTCCAGACTCTTGCCGAAAGGTCGGTAGTTGTCGGGGTCACTGCCATCGCACTGGATGTCGTTGTCGATGGTCTGGAGCAAGATGACGTCCGGGAGCGGGTCCGCTTGAGTGAGCAGGTCCTCGAACTGGAACTGCAGGTCATCGACCGTCGTTCCGTTGACGGCGAGGTTGTAGTTGTGGCCCTTCAGGGCGGGGTGATCCTTGAGCAGGCCGACGTAGACGCTCTCCACCTGGGGGTTGTCACCGGTAGCCCACGAGTTCTCGTGTGCGTCACGACTCGGGTCCTCCGGGTCGCTCATCGTGCCTGTGGCGCCGGAATGCCCGAGGACGGCGATCGAGTCAAGGCGCGGGGTCGTGACAGGACGGGGTGTCGGTGTTGGTGTGGGCGTCGGTGACGACGACCTCGCGGGAGTCGACGACTTCGCGCTCTGGTCTGTTGGCTCGCCAGCATCGCAGCCTCCGAGCAACACTGTGATCAGGACGGCCGTCCCCCACGTCGTGCGCATCATCCACCCCCACGTCGAGCAGGTTCTGGCCGGATGGTAGATGGCGCAGGAGGTCGGCCGCAATGGCGTTGTTGAGCCATTGTGGCGCCCTCGCTAGTCGATCAAGAGCCCACCCGCCGCTGCGAGGAGCCGGGCGTCATCGGAGGGTGGCACTCGCATCAGTGCACGGCTGAGTTCGTCACGCTCGCCCTCTCTGCCGTCCTGCACTAGGGCCAGAGGCGTCGAGCAAACGCGGGAACGCGGATCAGAATGGGGCATGCTGGGCCTGTGCCACGGCATCCGCGACGGGGCCGCGGAACGGCTCACCGTGACCGGGCAGCACCAGGCCCGCGTTGTTGGCCGTCCGCGTCGTACTGGTCCCAGTAGGCGTGCCAGGACTTGCCTCTCTGTCGTATGAACGCCATCTCGATCTTCCTCGATGACAACCCGATGACACTTAGAGGACGATGGTAGGGACGACCTGCGGTGAGGTCTAGTTCAGTTGCTCCGGGGGGAGGAGTCGAACCTCCATCGAGGGCTCCAAAGGCCCGCGTCTTGCCGTTAGACGACCCCGGACCCCCGGATTATCGCGCGGCGACCCCACCCTCGGGCGCGTCACCGGGCGGCGGCCCGGCCACCACGATCGCACCCTCGTGCACCGTCGCGAGCCGCTCGGCGTGGCCACGGTCGCTCGCCAACCCGGCCACGGACGAGCCGCTGCCGCTCATCACGGCACCGAGCGCCCCGGCATCGAGCAACGCCTCCTTCGCATCGCCGATCCGAGGGTGGCGCGCGATGACTGGTGCTTCCAGGTCGTTGAAGAGGAGCGGGCCGAGGATCGGTGCGTCGCCCGAGGCGGCGGCTGCGAGGATCGCCTCGGGATCCGGCCCGGTGGCGCCCCCGTCCTCGTCCCACCAGCGGTAGGCGTCGGGCGAGCGCACGCCGAACTCGAACGGGACGATCACCCACCACAGCGATGCGACCCGGACCGGGACGAGCCGGTCACCACGGCCCGAGACGAGCACCGGCCCGCCGGCGAGCATCGCCGGGACGTCGGAGCCGATCCGCCGCCCCACGTCGACGAGCTGGTCCGGACCGAGGCCGAGGCCCCACAACTCGTCCAGCGCGAGGATCGTCGCGGCGGCGTCCGCGCTCCCGCCGCCGAGGCCCGCGGCAACGGGGATCCGCTTCTCGATCTCCACGCGAGCCCCCCGCTGGGTGCCGCTCGCGTCGGCCAGGGTGAGGGCGGCGACGAGCGCGAGGTTCAGCCCGCCGATGGGAACCTCTCCCGCGAGCCGCGGAGGCCCCTGCACGTCCACGCTCAAGCGGTCGGCGGTCCGCACCGTGACGCCGTCGGCGAGGGTGACCGGGATCACGAGGCTCTCGAGGTCGTGGTAGCCGTCCTCACGGGCGCCGAGCACCCGGAGGAACACGTTGAGCTTGGCGGGCGCCTCACGGCGGACCGACCGTCGCGTCACGGTCGCCATCCCTCTGCCAGGAGCGACCGCGCGATCCGCGCGAAATCCCCCAGGCCGAGCCGCTCGGCGCGGGTCTGCGGGTCGAGGCCGCTCGCGTTCATGATCCGGATCGCCCACCCGGCGTCGAGGTCGAGCCGGCGGAGCGCGTTCGTCATCGTCTTCCGCCGCTCCGCGAACCCCTCCTCCACCACGCGGAACAAGGCCGCCCCATCCACGTCCACCGGCGGCGCGTGCGGCACGAGCCGAACGAGCACCGAATCGATCCTCGGGCGCGGCCAGAACACGTCGGCCGGGACGCGGCGGACGACGCGGGCGTCGGCGCGGTACGCGACGCGGACGCTCACCGCCCCGTACGCATCCTCGCCGGGCACCGCGACGAGCCGCTCGCCGACCTCGCGCTGCACCATCACGAGGTAACGATCGATCGAGGGAGCCGACGCGAGGAGGTTCAACACGAGCGGGACCGAGATGTTGTACGGGAGGTTCGACACCATCGCCCAGCCGTCGCCTTCGAGAAGCGTCGACCAGTCCGTGTGCATGGCGTCGCGCGTGTCCAGCGACACCGCCTCGTACGGGGCCATCACCTCCTCGAAGGCGTCGGCGAGACCCGTGTCCGACTCGAGCGCCAGCACCCGGCAACCCGCTTCGGCGAGCGCGAGCGTCAGCGAACCGAGCCCGGCGCCGATCTCCAACACGCGGTCGCCCCGCGCGACGCCGGCGTCGGCGACGATCGCGCGCGCGAGGTTCGGGTCCGCGAGGAAATGCTGACCGAGCGACTTCGACGGCCGGATGCCGTGGCGGGCGGCGAGCTCCTTCAGCGCTGCGCGGCCGAGGCCGGACGGACGGCCGGCGCCGGGCTCACCAGGTGAGTCGGACCTGGCAGACCCCGGCCCCGAGGGGGGCGATCCGAGCGAAGGCTTCGTCGGAGAGGTCGATGATCCGCCCACCGAAGGGTCCTCGATCGTTGATCACCACCGTGACGCTGCTGCCGTTGGCCAGGTTCGTGACGCGGACCACCGTACCGAACGGCAACCACGGATGGGCGGCGGTCAGCCCGCTCCCCGGAGCGAACGAGTACCAGCTGGCCTCGCCGACCTGGGTCCCGTGGGACGCGTTCTCCCGACGACCCACGAGGCGCTTCGCCGCGACCGCCTGGCGTACGACGGTCCGCCCGATGACGTCTCGGGTCACGACCTCCCCGTTCACGAGCTTCACCCGGAATCGCTCGATCATCAGGCCGTCGATCCCCCGGCGGACGATCCGGACCCGGCCGGCTTCCAGCTCGTCGGTGTAGGTGGAGAAGGTGGTGTAGGGGACGGGAACCTCGACCTCGCGAACGCGGAACTCGATCGAGTCGAAACGGACCTTCATCGAAGGTTGAAGGGGGGTCTTAGGTGACGGAAGGACGCGGTCGTTCCGGTCCGGCTCGATCCCCATGGCCGAGAGGAGCTCGCGGACGGTGCCCGCATTCGTCAACACGTCGTGGTCCTTCCCCAGTACCACGACGGTCATGGGCACCACCCGCGAGAGCCGGACAGGCTGTCCCGCGGAGAACCAGTTCTCGGTGCGCCGAGCCGCGAGCGTTGCGTACGACTCGGGCACCCCTTCCATCACCCAGACCCCCACACCCTGCGGAGCCCGGATGTTCGTCCCGTTGAACCAGTCGTGGTTCACCGTGACGACCATCCCGTCGGCGAGCGGTGTCGCCGCCGGTGGCATCACCATGTCCCGATAGCCGAGGACGATCCCCTCTCCGTCGAGGAGCTCCCCGACACTCGCGCTCATCGTCCGGACGGCCTCGGGCTCTCCGCCGACGACCAGGGTGACGGTCTTCTGCACCGCCACGTAGCCGAGACCCACCAGGAGCACGGCACCCGCGAGCGCCCCATTCCCGATCGCCTTGCGGGTCCGCAACCTGCGGACCCGAGTCGGACGAACCCCCATAGCCCCTCTTCCTGTCGGAAGAAGGCTTCGGGGGGAAGGGCCGGAGCCGGACCGAAGCCTCCAAACGCACGGTCTCGGAACCTACCAAACCCTCAACCCTCACTGCAAACTTGATTCCGAGCGGCCGCGCGGCCTCATCGGAGCCTGGGGAAAGCTGCTCTCGCGTTGGCGGAGGTGGCCTCACGCACGGTTTCGACGTTTTCCCCACGCGCCTGCGCGACCGCCGCGATGACGTCGAGGACGTTCGCCGGCGCGTTGTCCCGCCCTCGGATCCGCTGCGGCGCGAGGAACGGGCTGTCGGTCTCGGTGAGGAGGCGGCCGAGCGGCACGGCGGCGGCGGCCTCGCGGAGATGGGCGTTCTTGGGATAGGTCACGTTCCCTGCGAAGGACAGGTACCACCCGCGCGCGGCGCACTCGCGCGCGATGGCGGCATCACCGCTGAAGCAGTGGAGCACGACCCGTTCCGCCGGACCCTCATCGAGCGCTCGAAGGATCTGCGGCCACGCGTCGCGAACGTGGACGACGAGCGGGAGACCCGACTCGCGGGCGAGGCCGACGTGGATCCGGAAGACCCGTTCTTGGTCCTCGGCCGGCGAGTGCATCCGGAAGAAGTCGAGACCGCACTCCCCCACGCCGAGCACGCGGGGGTTCGAGAGCAGCTCCTCGACGGCCGAACCGGCGGCGGTGTCGAACCCGGCCGCGTCGTGCGGATGCACCCCGGCGGTCGCGAAGACACCCCGGAACGACTCGGCGAGCTCGACCGAGCGCCGGCTGGTCTCGGGGTCGATCCCGACGCACACGAGGGTCCCAACACCCGCCCGGCGGGCCTCCTCGACGGCCGTGGCCGGGTCGGTGTCGAGCAGGAACAGGTGGCAGTGCGTGTCCACGGCTCCGGTCTGCACCGACGGTTCAGGGTTCGTCCGATCCACGAGGGCGCCACGATACGGATCCTCGACCTGGAGTCAAAACGGGTGGTGGCGGAGCGGCCGACGCCGCCGGGAGGCCGAGGGCATCCGTCCAGCCGCAGTCGAGGACTCGGGTCCCACGTGAAACGTGTTCGCGCGAACCCTCACTCAGGAGTCGAGCCGAGGGAAAAGTGCCTCTCCCTTGCTCGTCTTCGTCCCGGGCGCGAGGAGCCCCCACCCGACCGAGCCGGGCAGCCGCTGCGAAGCGAGCGGCTCGTCCATCCCGAGCTGGTCCCAGAGCCTCGAGGCCGCGCCCGGCATCACCGGGTGGATCAGGACGGCAAGGATGCGCAGCGTTTCGGCGGACGCGTAGAGGACACCCGCAAGCTCGTCCCGTCGGGCGTCGTCCTTCGCGACCTTCCACGGCTCCTTCTCCACGAGGTACCGGTTCGCGCGGTCGACCACGTCCCAGATGCCAGCGATCGCCTGCGAGAGCGCGAGCGCTCCCATCGCCTCGTCCATCCGGCGTGCGGCCCCGGCAACCACGGCCGGCAGGTCAGCCTCGGCGCCGGACGACCCGGGCTCGGGCACCGCGCCGTCGAAGTAGGAGCCGAGCATCGCCAGCACCCGGCTCGCGAGGTTGCCGAGCCCGTTCGCGAGGTCGGCGTTGTGGCGCTCGACCATCGACTCCCAGCTGAAGTTGCCATCCTGCCCGAAGGCGATCTCGCGCATGAAGAAGTAGCGGTAGGAATCCACGCCGAAGTGGTCGATGAGCTCGAACGGGTGGATCCCGGTCGCGTTCGTCTTCGACATCTTCTGGCCACCCACGTTGAGGAACCCGTGGGCCCAGACCTGGCGCGGCGGCTCGACGCCGCCGGCCATCAGCATGGCGGGCCAGTACACGGCGTGGAACCTGAGGATGTCCTTGCCGATCAGATGGACGTCGGCGGGCCACACGCGCGCGAACCGCCCCTCGTCGGTGCCGTACCCGGCCGCCGTGATGTAGTTCGTGAGGGCGTCGAACCAGACGTAGCACACGTGGTCGGGGTCCCAGGGCAGCGGGATCCCCCACCGGAAGCTCGTCCGGCTGATCGAGAAGTCCTGCAGACCCCCGCGGATCAGGCTGAGGACCTCGTTGCGGCGGGTCTCGGGCTCGACCCGGGAGGGTTCGTCGGCATAGTGCTCGAGCAGCCGGTCCGCGTAGGCAGACAGGCGGAAGAAGTAGTTCTCCTCGGTCACGTGCTCGACGGGGCGGCCGTGGATCGGGCAGTTCCCGTCGACCAGGTCGCTCTCCACGTAGTAGGCCTCGCAGCTCACGCAGTAGAGCCCCTCGTAGGTGCCGAGGTAGATGTCGTCCCGGCCGTTGTCGTGAACCGCCTGGAGCAGCGTGCGGACCGCCGCCTCGTGGCGAGGCTCGGTGGTGCGGATGTAGTCGTCGTAGGCGATGTCCAGGCGCGCCCAGACCTCCTTCCATCGCGGCTCCATCTCGTCGACCCACGTCTGGGGGTCCATGCCGGCGGCCTCGGCGGCGCGCTGGAGCTTGAGGCCGTGCTCATCTGTCCCAGTGAGGTGCAGGACCTCCTCGCCGCGCAGCCGGTGGTAGCGGGCGACGACGTCGGCCGCCACCGAGGTGTACGCGTGGCCGATGTGCGGCACGTCGTTCGGGTAGTAGATCGGTGTCGTGATGTAGAAGAGGTCGCGGCCCATGGTCGGGCCATCCTAGCCGGAGCAGGCGGCCGCCCCGATCAGAGCGGCGTGGCGCGCAGCAGCGCTTCGTAGATCGCGTTCGCGCTGGCCTTGTGGCGACGTGCAACGGCGGACGCGGCCTCGCGCTTGCGCATCCCCTCGTGGACGAGCCGCCTCGCCTCGTCGACCAGGTCGTCGATCTCCGCCGTCTCGCGCCGGGTGGCGCCCTCGAGGACCACGACCACCTCGCCCTTGGGCGGGGAGCCGGAGAGATGCGCCAGGGCCTCCGACGTCGTCCCCCGGACGACCTCCTCGTGCAGCTTCGTCAGCTCGCGGCACACGGCCACCTGCCGGTCCCCGAGCTCGGCGAGGACGTCGCGCAGGAGCGTCGCGAGCCGCAGCGGGGACTCGAACAGCACGACCGTCCTCGGGTCGTTCGCGAGGGCCAGGAGCCGCTCCCTCCGATCCCCGGCCTTGCGCGGCAGGAACCCCTCGAACACCCACCGATCCATCGGCAGGCCCGAGACCACGAGGGCCGCGGTGACGGCCGAGGGACCCGGCACGACCGTCACGTCGAACCCCTCGTCCGCGGCCGCGCGGACGAGCCGGTACCCGGGGTCGGAGACGGAGGGCATGCCGGCGTCGGACACCAGCGCGACGTCGTGCCCTTCGCGGAGCTCCGCGAGGATCGACGGGATCCGCTCGCGCTCGTTGCCCTCGAACAGCGACACCATCCGGGCCTTGATGCCGAGCGTGCGCGAGCAGCCTCCCGGTCCGTCTGGTGTCCTCGGCGGCGATCACGCCGACGTTCATGAGCGTCTCGCGCGCGCGGTCGGAGAGGTCGCCGAGGTTCCCGATCGGCGTCCCGACGACGTACAGCCGTCCCACCATCACGCGATGCTCCCACGCGCGGCCTCGGGACGTGACGGAGGAACGACGCACGGCAGCCTGCGATACCGTCGCGGCGTGGTCGAGCCGGGACGCGAACCGAAGCACAAGGACTACTCGGGGACGCCGCTCGCGAGGAAGCTCGGCATCCGCGAGGGCTCGCGGGTCGTAGTGGTGAACGCGCCGGAGCGGTTCGCCCTCGGGCCGCTGCCGACCGGCGTCGAGCTCCTCGATCGGGCGCGGCGGCCGGTCGACGTCGCGCTCCTGTTCGGCACGCGGCACGCCCAGCTCACCCGTCGGTTCGGCGCGCTCGCGAACGCGCTTGATCCCGCCGGAAGGCTCTGGGTGGCGTGGCCGAAGAAGGCCGCCAAGGTGGAGACGGACCTGACGTTCGAGGCCGTCCAGCGCATCGGCCTGGACGCGGGGCTCGTGGACAACAAGTCGGCATCGATCGACGACGTGTTCCAGGGGTTGCAGTTCGTGATCCGGCTGAGGGATCGGCCCGCGGCCCGCTGAGGCCCGAAACCGTTCCCGCCGAACCCCGTGCCCTGCCGTACCCTGGGCCGGATGTCGTCCCTGCTCGCGAACCTCAACCGCCCCGTCGTCGCGATCTTGGCCGTCGGCCTGATCGCGGGATGGCTGCGAACCGCGCACCTCGCCTATCCCGAGGAACGCGTGTTCGACGAGTACTACTACCCGAAGTCGGCGTGCATCTTCCTCGGCTACTCCAACGAGCGGTGCGACATCAACAGCGCGGACGAGCGGTTCTGGCGCGAGGACACCGACGATACGGGCGCGTGGGTCCATCCCCCGCTCGGCAAGTGGATGATCGCGCTCGGCGAGCTGGGGTTCGGAACCGACTCGTTCGGCTGGCGCATCTCGGGGGCGATCACCGGCACGGCGACGGTGATGCTGGTGGCGTTGATGGCGCAGCTGCTCTTCGCCCGGCCCGTGTGGACGTTCGCGGCCGGGCTGCTCCTCGCCACCGAGAGCCTGCACGTCGTCCAGTCGCGTGTGGCGATGCTCGACGTGTTCGTGACCTTCTGGATCGTCCTCGGCTTCGCCTTCTTGCTGCTGGACCGGCGGTGGATCGCGAGCCGGACACCCGAGCCGCCTCCGGCGGACCTCGACGAGGGCGGCCGAGCGCCGAGCCGGATCAGGATCCCGGCGCCCCTGCTGCGGCCTTGGCGGTTCGCGGCCGGGGCGGCGTTCGGCGCCGGCGTGGCCACGAAGTGGTCGGCGCTCACAGCCGTGGGCGCCGCGATCGTGCTCGCGATGATCTGGGAGGTTTCGCGCCGGAGGCGTTTCGGGATGCGCAGACCAGTGGCGGACGCGATCCCCGCCGAGGGGTTCGGGCTCGTGCTGGCGTTCCTGATCACGCCCGTCCTCGTGTACGTCGTCTCGTACACGGGGTGGTTCCTCCATTTCGGGTGGGACCTCGGAGAGTGGGCAAGGCTCCAGGGCGCGATCTGGAGCTATCACGCGAACCTTCAGACGGTCGACGCGTCGGGCGAGCTCGTGCACGGCTACCTCTCGGAGGCGTGGAAATGGCTGCTGCTCGCGCGCCCGGTCCTCTACTACGCGGACTACGGCACCGAGGGCGTGCGGCAGGTCATCTACGCGAACGGCAACCCGGCGATCTTCTGGGGCAGCATCGCGGCGATCCCGTACGCCGGATACGCGTGGTACCGCACGCGCGACTGGCGCGCAGGGTTCGTCGTCGTGACGACGCTCGGGCTGTACCTGCCGTGGCTCCTGGTCGACCGCCCGCAGTTCCTGTTCTACGCGACGCCGCTCGCGCCGTTCCTGGTCCTCGCGTGCGTCTACGCGCTCCGCGACCTGTCGCAGCTCCGCGTGGCCGGCTCGCGCGCGCGCCCGTACCTGCCGGTCGCCGTGGGCCTGATCGCCGCGTCGGTGATCCTGTTCGTCTGGTTCTGGCCGACGCTGACCGGCGGCCCGCTCTCGGAGGAAGCGTGGAAGCTGCGGTACTGGTTCACGAGCTGGGCATGACCCGCGGTTCCGTGCGGCACAACCGAGCTACGGAGTCGGCCGGGTAGCATCCTCGCCCGATGGCTCGCACCGAGGACGTCTTCATCTCGATGCGCGACGGCGTGCGCCTGGCGGCCACGCTGTTCCTTCCCGCCGGCGATGGGCCGTGGCCCGCGATCGTCGAGGCGTTGCCCTATCGCAAGGACGACCTCACGCACGGGTATGCCTCGGAGCACCATCGGCTCGCCGACGACCACGGCTACGTCGTCTGCCGGCTCGACGTCCGAGGGACCGGCTCGTCCGAGGGCGTCGCCGTCGGCGAGTACACCTCGGACGAGCTGCAGGACATCGCCGAGGTGATCGGATGGCTGGCCGGGCAGCCGTGGTCCGATCGCAACGTCGGCATGTACGGGACCTCATGGTCGGGGTTCAACTCGCTCCAGGTCGCGATGCTCCGCCCCCCGGCGCTGAAGGCGATCTGCTCGATCTTCGCCTCCGACGACCGGTACGCGGACGACGTCCATTTCTTCGGCGGGGCGCTGAAGGCGGTCGACATCGTCGACTACCCGCTCTACATGGAGGCCGAGAACGTCCTGCCGCCGGTCCCGAGCGTCTTCGGCGACGGCTGGCGCGAGGCATGGGAACGGCGCGTGACCGGGTACGTGCCGTGGCACTTCGACTGGCTCGAGCACCAGACGTACGACGCCTTCTGGAAACACGGCTCGCTCCGCGAGGACTACGGCGCGATCGAGGCGGCGACGATGCTCGTCACCGGGTGGGCGGACGGCTACACGAACATCGCGCTGCGAGGGATGGAGCACCTCACGTGCCCTCGGCGGCTCCTGGCCGGTCCGTGGGCCCACGCGCACGTCGAGACGTCGCGGCCGGGTCCGAACATCGACCTGCTGCCGGAGATGGTGCGGTGGTTCGACCGTTGGCTGAAGGGCATCGACAACGGGGTGGACCGGGAGCCGCCGATCACGTTGTTCGTGCGCCGGCCCACGCCGCCCGCGCACGACCTCGCGGCCTATCGAGGCGAGTGGCGCTTCGAGCCCGGGTGGCCGCTCGAGCGTTCGAGCTCGGCCGAGCTCGGACTCGCGGACGCGAGCGCGAACCGGGCGGGGGCCGGCCCCGACGAGTTGGACGTTCGCGGCGACGTCGGCTGGACCGCGTGGATCAGCTGCGCGGGCGGCCCGCCGTGGGGCCAGCCGCAGGACCAGCGCCCCGACGAGGCGTTCAGCCTCGTGTACGACTGGGGCCCGGTCGACGAGGAGCTCGAGATCCTCGGCCATCCGCGCGTCGTCGCGACGATCCGCTCGTCGGCGCCGGTCGCCTACCTGTCGGCGAAGCTCTGCGACGTGCATCCCGACGGGACGTCGCAGCTCGTGACGCGCGGGCTGCTGAACCTTACCCACCGCGAGTCGCGCGAGTCGCCATCGCCCCTGGAGCCCGGTCGCGCGTACGAGGTCGCCGTCGAGCTCGAGGTGACCTCGTGGGTGTTCGAGGCCGGTCACCGCGTGCGGCTGGACCTGGCCGGCTCGGACTGGCCGAACTGCTGGACGCCGCCGGCGCCGGTGACGCTCACGGTGGATCGGTCGGGATCGCGGCTCGTGCTGCCGACCCTCGAGGGTCCCTCACCGGTGGCCGAACGCCCGGTGCTCCCCGAGCCACGACGGGCGCAGGCGGACAGGGAGTCGGCCCGCGGCGATCCGATCGAGGAGCTCGTCTGGCGGATCGAGCGCGACATCACGGGCCGGGAGAGCCGCGTCGTCGTCGCCTACGGGGGACCGACCGAGGCCGAGGGGGGCGCGCCGAAGGTCGAGCAGAGCTACGGCGGATCGCTCGGCGTCTCGACCGAGGACCCCGGCCGGGCGTGGAGCGAGGGCCATGCGTCGTACACCTTGCACTTCCCGGAGGCGACGGTGACCGCGGAGGCTCGCAGCCGCATCGAGAGCGACGCGCAGGCGTACCACCTCCGGCTGGAGATCGACACCGCCGAGGACGGCGAGCCGCGCTGGTCCCGCCGCTTCGAGCGGCGGATCCCGCGGAACCTGCAGTAGCCGCCTAGCTCGAGGGGGTCGCGACGCGGCTCTCGTCGGTGAGCGGTGTGACCACGACCGGATCGGTCGCGAACAGGTCGCTCGTCGCCATCTTGATCGAGACGTCCTGTCGGCCGGCCGCGAACACGATCTCGTCGCGGTCCATCACCGTCGGGTCCACGTACATCGGCGCGAGCAGCATCATCGACAGCGGCGGCAACGCCCCGAGCTCGTAGTCGGGGAACTGGCGCTCCAGCTCGTGCTCGGTGGCCAGACGGGCATCCGGGTCGCCGACGGCGGCGGCCGCGAGCGGCAGGTCGAGCTTGCGGGAGGCTGGGATCACCATCAGCGCGGGCCCGTAGTTCGCGATGAGCACGATCGTCTTCGCGACCAGCTCCTCGGCGATCCGCATCGCGTGAGCTCCGCCGGCGGCGGTGGCCGCCTTCTCGTGCGGGATCACCGTGAAGATCACGCCGCGTCCCTGCAGGTAGTCCATCACGTAGGCCATCAAGCCCCCCCGGTTCGATGCTCGAGTGTAGACCCGGACACTCCCCTCGGGGAGGTACCGAAAGACCTATCGTGCGGGCAGGTCCAGGCACATCCGAAGCGCCAGCGAGCACCGGATGCCTCGCCGGGGACCGTGGACCGCGTGGTACGGCCGGCCGTCCCGAGCGCCCGCGAGCCCGGGACCACGCATCAACGTGACCCCGCCAGCGCGCGCGTCCCAGCGCTCGACCACGTCCCCCTCACGCGACGCCATCACCTCGAACGGCGCGGCGCCGACGAGCGTGAACACGACGACGAGCCGCCGGTACCACCTGCCGTCGAGGTGCGGCGTGATCCCGAGCGACCCCGGTCGGTACACCCCGACGCCCGCCTCGTTCGGCCGCCACGACGCGAGACCGCGGATGCCGCGCCCGTCGCGCGGGATCCGTTCGGCCAGCGCATGGCTGAGCTCGGCGAGCAGCGGGAAGCCCTCGAACGGGTCGGCGACGTCGTAGCCGTCGATCTCCATCCGCACGCCGGCCTTCCCGAAACTTCCTGCCATCGTCCGGAGCGGCCCCGTCTCGATCTCGCGCCACAGGGCGCGCCGGAACGCGTCGTCGAGCGCCGCCTCGACGTGCGCGTAGCCGTCCCGCGCCGTCCGCCGGAGCGCCGGCGTGAGCGACCTGCGGGTGAGCGTCTCGGTCACGCGAACCCCGGGAGGTGCTCTCGGAACGCGAGGTAGCCGAGACCCGCGCCGACGTCGAGGAGGAAGTGGGCGACCACGATCGGCCATGCTCGCCGGGTCCGCACGAACACGAACCCGAGGATCGCGCCCATCGCGGCGTTCCCCACGAACCCGCCCCACCCCTGGTACAGGTGGTAGGTCCCGCGCAGGAGCGCGCTCGATGCGACCGCGGCCACCTCGGTGAGGCCCAGCTGCCGGAGCCGCGTCACGAGGTAGGCCACCACCACGATCTCCTCCAGCAGGGCCGCCTGGGCCGCGTTCAGAACCAGCATGGGCACCGTCCACCAGTGCCCGAGCGGCGGCACCGGCACGACGAAGCGGTTCACGCCGAGCGCGACGGCCGCCAGGTACACGCCGATCCCCCCGATCCCGATCACGGCGAACAGCGCGACGCCACGCGCGAGATCCCGACGCGGGCGGTCCCACGTGAGGCCGATCCCCTCGAGCCCCTCGCCGTTGCGCCGCACCAGGTAGACGACGAGCCATACGGGCGCCAGGCCGAACAGCGTTCCGAACACCTGGCGCGCCAGCTGCGTCGACTGCGACACCGACGCCACGGTCACCCCGCGGAGCGGCGCGGCCAGCAGGTTGATGATCGCGAACACCGCGCTCGCGAGCAGCGAGAGCGACAGGACGACGAGGAGCTCTTCGGCGAGCGTCTTGCGCGGCAGGGGCGGTGCCGGCGTCTCGGTCCGCATCCGGCAAGGGTACGGCGGGTGCGTACGATGCGTCGGGTGGGAAGCGGGTTCAACTTCGAGCGCGTGAACGCGCTCGACCACGAGGAGCTCCGACCCGGCTACGCACCCGAGGCCGTCACTTGGGTATCCGAGGCCGGCGGGCTCGCCGAGGGCGACGCGGTCGTCGACCTCGCGGCCGGGACGGGCCAATCGTCTCGCCGGTTCGCGCTCCTCGGTGTCGAGGTCGTGGCCGTGGAGCCCGCGGCGAACATGCGCGCGATCCTCGCGGACGCGATGCCGGCGATCCGCGTCCTGGACGGGACGGCCGAGTCGATCCCGCTCCGCGACGGCGTGGCCCCCGCCGTCGTGGTCGGCAACGCGTTCCACCATTTCGACGCCGAGCACGCGTTCGCCGACATCCGGCGCGTGCTGCGCTCGGGCGGCGCGTTCGCGCTGTTCTGGGCCTGGCCGGGTGAGGGCGAGCACGAGCGGTATCCGATCCTGGAGGAGGTCGATCGCGCGGTCGAAGCGGCTCGGGGATCCTCACCGATCGTCGCCGCCTACCGGCGCTGGTCCGAGGCGCCCGGGCGGGCGGAGGGGTTCACGCCGTTCGAGCGCCGGAGCTTCCCCATGACGCACGTCCTGCCGTCCGCTCGTCTCGCCGACCTCTACGCGACCTCGAGCGACGTGGCCTCGATCCCCGTCGCCGAGCGCTCGAAGCTCCTGGACGAGATCCGGCGGCTCGCGGCCGGGCTCCCCGAGACCCTCGAGCTGCCGGCCCGCAGCGACGTGGACCTCTGCAAGCGCGACTAGACTCCCGCGCCACATGGCGAGGAAACGAGACGTCGCGGACGTGGTCGTGGTCGGCGCGGGGACTGTCGGCGGATGGGCCTCGTGGTTCTCCAGGCGGAACGGCGCCGGTGCCGTCGTCGTGCTCGAGCGCGATCTCGCGGGTCAGGGCGCCTCGAGCCGGGCGGCCGGCGTGGTCCGCGCGCAAGGGGGAACCCCGCAGACCGTGGCGCTCGGGCGGTGGTCGATCGACTTCTATCGGCGGCAGCACGAGCGCCTGGGCACGGACTCCGGCTTCCGCGAGCTCGGCTACCTGATCCTCGCCCTCACGAAGAAGGATGAGCGCGAAGGGCTGGACCGCGTTGCGATGCAACGCGTAGCAGGGCTCGAGGTCCGGTGGGTGGATGCGGCCGAGGCCGTCGAGCTCAACCCGACGCTCGCGCCCGAGGGCCACCGCGGAGGTTCGTACATCGAGACCGACGGGTGCATCGACCCGCCAAGGAACGTGCAGGCGTACTCGCTGGCGATGCAGCGCGCCAAGGTGGATCTGCGCGAGCGCACCGCGTTCACGGGCCTCAAGCTCTCGAAGGGCCGCGTCGTCGGCGTGACGAGCTCGAGCGGTGCGATCGCCACCGAGCGAGTGATCCTCACGGGGGGACCGACCCTCCGCGAGGTGGGCCGGCTCGCGGGAGTGCGGATCCCGGCCGGCGGCGCGCGGCATCAGGTCGTGGTGACCGAACCGCACGACGCGTTCGCGCTCGAGCGGCTGCCGATGGTCTTCGATCTGGGTGCCGGTCTGTACTGGCGCCTGGAGGAGGGAGGCCTGCTGTTCGGGATGAGCAACCCGATCGAGAAGCCCGGACCGGCCCGGGCGATCGACTGGCCGTACCTGCGACGGATGCAGCGCCGGCTGAACCGTTTCGTTCCGGCGACGCGTGGCCTCGGGATCCGTAAGGCATGGGCGGCCACGATCGACTACACGCCCGACCACCTGCCGATCCTCGGCCCGGCGATCACGCCGCATAAGGACGTGCTCGAGGGCGTGACGGTCGCCTCGGCGGGCGGCCACGGCATGATGTGGGGCCCGGCCACCGCCAAGATCGCGGCGGACCTCGCCACGAAGGGACGCACCAAGGTGGTCGACGTGGCCGACTTCGGGCTCGACCGGTTCGACGCTCGGGGTCGCTCCAGGTTCTACGACCCGGTGGCGCTGCCGTTCCCTGCGGACTTCTCCGACGACGACTGACCGGGGGCCGGTCGGGTTCCGATGACGACGGTGGCGTTCAGCTCGTCGGAACGCGTCGCCCGCGGGAACAGCCCGGAGCGGACGAAGGCCTCGACGGTCTGCGCGGCCTGGATGTCGCTCGTCTCGACCAGCAGGTGGCCGTCGGGAGCCAGCCACCCCGGCGCCTCGGCGATCACCCGCCGCTGGATGTCGAGCCCGTCCGCGCCACCGTCGAGCGCAACCCGCGGCTCGTGGATGCGGGCCTCGGGGGGCAGCAGCGCGACCGCCTCGGTGGGGACGTACGGCGCGTTGGCGACCAGGAGGTCGACGCGGCCCCGAAGTGCGGAGGGCAACGGCTCGTAGAGGTCACCCTCGTACACCCGACCATCGGCGGCGGGGACGTTACGACGGGCGCACCGCACCGCGGCGGGATCGATGTCGACGGCGTGCAACTCGATCCGGTCCAGGGCCGCGAGCAGCGCCGCGCCAACCGCGCCGGAGCCGCAGCACAGGTCGACGACGACGGCTCGTGGCCGAGAGAGGACCTGGCCGGGGTGGCTGGCGGCACGGCGGGCGAGGGCGGCCTGGCGGACGAGGAACTCGGTGCGACGGCGAGGGACGAAGACCCCAGGGTCGACGGCGATCCGCAAGCCGCAGAACTCCGCCCAGCCGAGGACGTGTTCGAGAGGGAGGCCGGCGACCCGCTCGTCCACCATGGCGTCGAGATCCGCCGACGTCCGCGCCGCAGCGACGAGCAGCCGCGCCTCGTCCTCGGCAAAGACACAGCCGGCAGCCCGAAGCCTGGTGACGATGGCGGATCCGGAGCGGGATGACGGGAAGGCCGACATGGGAGCAGGGTCTCACCTTCTTCGGCTGATCGCGGACGACGCTAGACGAGCGCGACGTCCGCCATGATCAGCTCGGAGGTGGCCGTCGCAGTGATCGCGACGGTCCCCTCGTCGGTGGTCTGCGCCGCCGAACCCGTGTCCATCGCCTCGCCGTTCACGGTGACGTCGCCCTCGATCACGTAGAGGTAGACACCGCGGCCGGCGGGAAGCGGGTGCTCGACCGATCTTCCGGCCTCCAAGCGCGAGACGAACACGTGCGCGTCCTGGTGCACGAGCACCGCCTCGCCATCGTCGCCGGAGATCGCCTTCAGGAGCCGGTTGGTCCGGTCCTGCTCCGTGAAGACCTTCTGCTCGACCCCGGGCGGAAGACCACGCTCGGCCGGCACGATCCACATCTGGATGAATCGCATCGGCTCGGTCTCCGAGGCGTTCTGCTCCGAGTGCCACGCGCCGGATCCGAGCGTCATCCGCTGCACGGATCCGGCCGGGAGCGGACCGGGAGGGCCGCCCACGTCATCCTGATGACCGAACAGGCCTTCGACGACGTAGGTGAGGCCCTCGATGTCCCGGTGGGGGTGCATCGGCCAGATCGCCCCGGGGATCAGCCGGTCGTCGTTGAACACCCGCAGTGTCCCGAACCGCTCGTACTCCGGGTCGCGGTAGGAATCGAACGAGTAGTGCCACCGGGCGCGGAACCAACCGCCGTCGACGTCGGAGATCTCCTGGTCGCGCCGGATCTTGATGGTCACGCTCGCAGCAACGAGCGCGCCCGGCCCACTATTCCCAGCCGCCCTGGCACTGGAGCGGGGTGAGAGCGTCGGCGCGTCCGAGCGTGATCACGTCGCCGTTCGCCGCGGCGCACAGGTGGCCGCCGCCGTCCACGAGCATCACGAGCACGACCGTGGTCGGCGACAGGCCGCGGAGGCTGACGAGGCTGAGGCCCGGACCTCCTGCGGTGAACTCCACGTTCGGGTCGTACGTCCTCGCGACGTCGGGCCCGAAGCCGTCGAACGAGCCGTGCTCCGCGTAGTAGACCTGTGCCACGCGGATCGCGTCGTTCAGCGTGGCTTGCGCCGCGAGGTCGTTGGCCGCGGTGATCGGCCCGGTGGTCCCGCCGCCGCCCCCGGTGACGCCGGCGACCGGCGCCGTCGCGCCGGCGATGGGCGCCGGGGCCGAGGGTTGGACCCCGATCGGGCCGGTCGGATCGACCCCCGTCCGTTCGGCGCCTCGCAGGAAGACCGTGGGCACCAGCCAGACCGCCAGGGCCACGAGAGCCATGACGACCATGAGCCGGTACCCGGCGTATCCGCGCTCGGAGCGCATGCCACCACCTCCGGGCCCACGGGAGGACCCTCGGTGGGTATCGGCGTCGCGCTCGAGCCCTTGACGGCGCCGTCTAGAACGACAGCACGGGGCAGGTCAGCGTTCGGGTCACGCCCTCGACGGATTGGATCGGCATCACGATCGCCTTGGCAAGCTCGTCCAGGTCCGCGGCCTCGCCGCGGGCGATGACGTCGTAGGGCCCGGTCACGCCGTCGACCGAGACGATGCCCTTGATGTTGCCGATCTCCCTCGTGACGTGGCTGGCCCTTCCGACCTCGGTCTGGATCAGGATGTACGCACTGACCACGTGAACCCCCTCGTCCGGTCCGCTCGGTGGCATCGTACGTCAACGGCGCAGGCCGAGGCGAACCGGCCGGGCGAGCCGATCGGCGGCCTCAGAGCACCGGCTCGGTCTCCGCTTCGGGATCGGCGAGCGCGGGCGTCGAGAGCGCGATCCACGACACCCCGGCGGCCGAGATCGCGAGCACCGATGCGCCCGCGTAGAGCGTGACCGGCCCGAGGCGCTCGAAGACGAAACCACCGATGCCCGCGCCCAGGATCGGCCCGATGCCGAATCCGACCATGGCCGCGACCGAGCCGCCCGTCGAGTAGAGCGACGAGGGCAGCAGCCGGCCGACGACGACCACGCCGGTGGTGAACAGCAACGCGAACGCGGCGCCCTCGAACACCGTGAGGAACGACAGGATCGCCGGGTCGGAGACCAGACCCCATGCCAGGAAGGCCCCCGCGTAGATCAGGCAGCCGAGCGCGTACACCTTGCGGAGACCGAAGCGCCGCTGGAGCCTCGACGAGACGCGCATCACCGGCACCTCGATCAGCCCGCCGAGCGCGGTGCCGAGCCCGATCAGGAGCGGACCGCCACCCTCGTCCGAGATGCGCAGCGAGATGAAGTTCCACGCCGCGTTGAACGCCGTCCACACGAGCAGGGTCGCAGCCAGGAACCCCCAGAACCGCGGGGCCGCGCGGAAGACGGCGCCCACCGCGCCCAGGCGGCCATGACTCACGGTCTCCGTGGGCCGGTCGCGCCGGATCGTCGCCGACCAGGCGAGCACCGAGAACGCCGAGAGCGCGAACAAGGTCATCTCCCACCCGACGCCCGCGACTTCCAGAACCACCCCGAACACGAGGCACCCGGCCGCGTACGACAAGCTCTCCCACGCGCGGATGTGGCCGTAGTCGGCCATCCGGTCCTTCCCCAGGTGCTCGAGCGCGATCGCGTCCACGTTCGGCCCGGTCGCGATCATGAACGCCGAGAGGAGGCATGCCGCGAGGGTGATCGCGCCGAAGCCCTCGGCGAACGCCAGGACCACCGCGGCGACGCCCGCCCCGGCGGCCCCGATCTGGAGGGCCGTGAGCCGGCCGATGCTGGTGTCGGCGATGTGACCCCACGCCGGAAGCAGGAACGTGCGCATCACCGCCATCGCGGCGAGCACCAATCCGATCTGATCGGCCGACAAACCCTTGTCGCGCAGATAGATCGCGAAGAACGGGAACAGCGACGCGATCACCAAGCCGAAGGTGACGAACAGGCCGTGCACGGCGATGCCCGCGGGGACCTCGGGCCGTGCACGTGCCGGCATCGGGCAACGGTAGCAGGGGCCGCAGCGGGCTCAGGGCATGCGGCGGAGCACGCGGACGACGAGCGGGTGGCCCTCGCGCAGCGGGTGACGCTCGCCGGTGTCCGCGAACCCCATCCGCTCGTAGAACGCGACCGGCCCGGCGTTCGCCCCCGTCACGCCGAGCTCCACCTCTGCGGCCCCGGCGTCGCGCGCCCACTCGAGCACCGCGTCCACGAGGGCCCGGCCGATCCCGGTTCGCCGCACACGCGGCTCCACCCACATCGCGTACAGGTGGCCGACCGGATCCCCATCCGTGATCGAACCCACCGCCAGCCCGAGCCACGCGTCGCCGTCCTCGGCGACCACCATCCGGTTCGTCGCACCCTCCCAGCCGGAGATCCACGACCGCCACTCCGCCTCACCGAGCGGCCGCTCCTCCTCGAGCGTGCCGCCGAACGCGTCGGGCGCGTCCGCCAGGGCCCGCAGCCGCAGCTCGCGCGCGCGCTCCCACTCCTCGGGACGCACGGGCCTGATCGACGGTCGGGACATGGGAGGGGCTACGATACCGGCGTGGCTCGCATCGTTCTCGTCGAGGGCGATCTGATCGAGCAGCACGTCGACGCCATCGTGAACGCGGCCAACTCCTCGCTCATGGGCGGGGGCGGCGTGGACGGCGCGATACACCGCGGCGGCGGCCCGGCGATCCTGGAGGAGTGCAAGGAGATCCGCCGGATCCAATACCCGGACGGCCTGCCCACGGGTCGCGCGGTCGCCACGAGCGGCGGCGACCTCCCGGCGCGATGGGTGATCCACACCGTCGGACCCGTCTACGACCCGGCCGAGGACCGCTCGGGCCTACTCGCCTCGTGTCATAGGGCCTCGCTGCGCGTGGCCGATAAGCTCGACGCCGAGGTGGTGGCGTTCCCCGCGATCTCCACCGGTGTGTTCGGCTACCCGCTCGAGCTCGCCGCGCCGGTCGCGGTCGGAGCGGTCCGTGGAGCGGACACCCAGGTGGCCGAGGTGCGGTTCGTCCTGTTCGGCGCCGAGGCCGCCGAGGCGTTCCGCCTCGCCCTCGAGGACTGAGGGCGCGACGGATCGATGACCGGTCTGTATCCGGCGATCGAGCCGTACCGGCACGGCATGTTGGAGGTCGGTGACGGCAACGGCGTGTACTGGGAAACGTGCGGGGACCCGCACGGCAAACCGGCCGTCGTGGTCCACGGGGGACCCGGCTCGGGATGCTCGACGTGGCACCGCAGGCTGTTCGATCCGGCCGCCTACCGCATCGTCCTGTTCGATCAGCGCGGGTGCGGGCGGAGCACGCCACACGCGAGCGAGCCCGAGATCGATCTGACGAGCAATACCACCCAGCACCTCGTCGCGGACATGGAGCTGCTGCGTCGTCACCTGGACGTCGATCGGTGGCTGGTGTTCGGCGGATCGTGGGGAAGCACGCTGGCGCTCGCCTACGCCGAAACGCACCCGGACCGGGTCACGGAGATGATCCTGTGGGGTGTCACGACGGGTCGGCGCGTCGAGTCAGATTGGCTGTTCCGCGGCGGCGTGGCGGTGCTGTTCCCCGAGCAGTGGGAGCGCCTGCGCGCCGCCGTGCCGGTCGCCGAGCGTGATGGGGACATCGTGGACGCGTACTCCCGGATGCTGCACGACCCCGATCCGGAGGTTCGCCGGCGCGCCGCGCTCGCGTGGTGCACGTGGGAGTCCGTGACACCCGGCTGGCCCCCGACCGCGGGACTCGACGAGCGGTACGCCGATCCCGACTTCGCCCTGGCGTTCGCGCGCCTCGTGACCCACTACGTCCGGCACGATCTATTCCTCGAGGACCAGATCCTGCTGCGCGAGGCCCGCGCTCTGGCGGACATCCCCGGGGTCCTCGTGAACGGACGCTTCGACCTCCAGGCACCGATCGCCAACGCGTGGGAACTCCACCGGGCATGGCCCGGCGCCGAGCTCGTGATCGTCGAGAACGCGGGTCACGCCGGCGACGATCCGGACCTCACCGGGGCGATGATCCGCGCCACCGACCGTCTCGCATCCCCGCGATGAGCCGACCGCTCCGTCGGTCGACGACCCGCTGGTAGGCTCGCCCCTGCCATGGGGGACACGACGACGGACCTGAGCACCGCACGCGGCCTGTCCGAGCGCTTGGCCGACGTGCAGGTCGTGGACTGCCGCGAGCCGTACGAGTGGGCCGCCGGCCGCATCGAGGGCTCGATCCACCTGCCGCTGAACTCGATCCTGGCGGGCGAGATCGGCGAGCTCGACCCCGCCAAGACCACGGTGGTCGTGTGCCGCAGCGGCAACCGCTCGGAGCTCGCCACGTTGATGCTGCAGGCGCGCGGCTTCGAGGCGACCAACCTCGCGAACGGCCTCGAGGAATGGGCCGCCGAGGGTCTCCCCCTCGCCACCCCCGACGGCGAACCCGGCCGCGTCGCCTGACTCGGCTCCTCCCGCCCCGGCGGTAGCCTGGGCACTCACGATGGCGGAGATCGACGCTGCGCGCCGCGCGCTCGAGGAGGCCCTCGGTCCGGACGAGGTCCTCTCGGATCCCCTCGCGCTCCGCCTGTACGCGCGCGACGCCTCGATGGTCGAAGGCGGGTGCGCCCTCGTGGCGTTCCCGCGCAAGCTCGCCCACGTCGTCGCGTGCATCCGGATCGCCGCCGAGCACGGCCTGCCCGTCGTTCCGCGCGGTTCCGGCACCGGGCTCGCGGGTGGGGCGACGCCGATCGGCGACGCGCTCGTCGTCGTGACCTCGAAGATGGAGCGGATCCTCGAGATCCGTCCCGAGGATCGCCTGGCCTGGGTCGAGCCCGGCCTGCCGAACCTCGACCTCGCGAACACCCTGCGGCCCCTCGGCTTCACGTTCGCGCCGGACCCATCGTCGCAGCAGACGTCCTCGATCGGCGGGAACGTGAGCACGAACGCGGGCGGGCCACACTGCCTCGCGTACGGCGTGACCTCGAGCCACGTCCTGGCGCTCGACGTCGTGCTGCCGGACGGGTCGGTGGAGCGCATCGGCTCGGAGGGGCCGGAGGCGGCCGGGTACGACCTGCGGGCACTCGTGGTGGGCAGCGAGGGGACGCTCGGGATCGTCGCCGCCGTCTGCGTCCGGCTCACGCCGCTGCCGGCGGAGGTCCGCACGATGCTGCTGGACTTCGAGACCGTCGAGGACTGCGCGGCGACGGTGAGCGGCATCATCGCGAGCGGCGTCGTCCCCGCGGCCGTCGAGATGATGGACCGCGGCATCGTCGTCGCGGCCGAGCGGTTCGCGCACGCCGGGTACCCGACGGACGCGGCCGCGATCCTGATCGTGGAGGTGGACGGCACGCCGGGCGCCGTCCGCGAGCAGGCCCGCGCGGTCGAGGATGCGGCGCGCGCGAACCGCGTGCGGACGATCCGCACGGCGGCCGACGACGTGGAGCGCGCGTTGATCTGGAAGGGACGCAAGTCGGCGTTCGGCGCGGTCGCGCAGATCGCCCCGCACTATCACCTCCACGACTGCGTGGTGCCGAGAACGAAGCTGGTCGAGATCCTCGCCGGCGTGTACGCGATCGCCGAGCGCCACGAGCTGATCGTCACGAACGTGTTCCACGCGGGCGACGGCAACCTGCACCCGCTCCTGTCGTTCGACCGGCGCGAGCCGGGCACGCTCGAGCGCGTCCTCGCGGCCAGCGAAGAGATCGTGCGGCTCTGCGTGGACGCCGGCGGCGCGCTGTCGGGCGAGCACGGGATCGGCCTGGAGAAGCGCGACTTCATGCCGATGGTCTTCTCGGCCGAGGACCTGAGCGCGCAGGCGTGTGTCCGGTCGGCGTTCGACCCCGTGGGCGTGATGAACCCGCAGAAGGTCCTGCCCGACGGCGCTCGGTGCGGCGACTTCGCGATGGCGCGCGGCTCCGACGCGGCCGAGGTCGCCGCGAACCTGCCGGAGGGCTCGTGGATCTGATCCATCCAAGATCGAAGGCGGACGTCGTCGATGCGGTCCGCGAGGCGAACACCACGGCCGTGCGACTGCTCGTCGTCGGCGGGCGCCGGCACCTCGACAAGGGGAACCCTTCGGAGATCGATGCCGAGCTGTGGACGACGCAGCTCGACCGGCTCGTGGCCTACGAGCCGGCCGAGATGGTCGCGGTCGTCGAGGCCGGGATGCGCCTCGCCGAGCTGAACCGGATCCTCGGCGGTGGCGGCCAGGAATGGCCGGCAGATGCGCCGGACGACGCGACCGTCGGCGGCATCGTCGCGAGCGGCGCATCGAGCGTTCGCCGCCTGAAGGTCGGCTCGCTCCGGGACACCGTGCTCGAGGCCGAGGTCGTGACCGGCGACGGCCGCTTCGTCAAGAGCGGTGCGCGCACGGTGAAGAACGTGGCCGGGTACGACCTGCACAAGGTGGTGTGCGGTTCGCTCGGCACGCTCGGCGTGATCGTCCAGGTCGCGCTGAAGGTCCGCCCGCTGCCGCGCGCGACGCGCACCCTGCGGTTCGAGGGCGGGGGACTCGAGCTCGCGGGGGGCTCTTGCGTGCCGTCCCCGGCGCTGCGGCGGTGCTGGCGACGGCCTCGAGCGTCGAGGTTCGTCTCGAAGGGTGGGCCGAGGAGGTCGAGGAGCAGACGGCGACCGCTCGGGAGGTCGCGTCGCCCTCCGAGGTGCGCGAGGGAGACGGGTTCCCGACGGAGACTCCTTGGGAGGACTCGCCCATCGTCGCGGAGACAGCGGTCCCGCCCTCCCGCCTGTCCGAAGTCCTGAACGGTCACGGCTGGGGTGCCCTCGCCGGCGTCGGGCTGGCCTGGGTGGGGCTCCACGACCTCGACGACCTGACCGAGCTCCGAGACCGTGTACGAGCGGTCGGCGGGATCTCGCCGGTGGTCAGGGGCCCCGGTGGCCTGGGCAACGACCCGCTCCCTGCCGCGGCGGTCCAAGAGAGGTTGAAGACGGCGTTCGACCCCACCGGTGTGCTCGCACCCCACCGCGGATGGGGCGGTTGACGGAAATACGTCATTCCGTCACGATGGCGTCATGGCTCGACGGAAGACCACCATGTACATCGAGGAAAACCTGCTGCGGAGCGCGAAGGTCGCGGCGGCGCGGGCGGGGAAGAACGACTACGAGGTCGTCGAGGAAGCGCTTCGCCGCTACCTGGGGCTCGACGTGCTCGAACGCGTCTGGGCGCGGAGCGACCTTTCGGAGGAGGAGGCCCTCCAGATCGCGTACGAGGAACTTCACCGGGCGCGGTCGGAGAAGGGTTGATCCGGGCCGTCCTCGACCCCGGAGTCCTGATCTCGGCGCTCATCTCGCAGGTGGGAGCGCCCGCCGGACTCCTCGAGGCGTGGGCGAGCGGCGCCTTCGAGCTCGTTGTGTCCGATCGGGTCCTAGAGGAGCTCGAGCTGGTGCTCCGGAGACCGAAGTTCCACCGCTGGGTCACCGAGGACGACATCGCCCAGTTCCTCGAGACCCTTCGGGCACATGCGGTCGTCGAGCCGGACCCGGAAGCGATCGCCGCGATCTCACCGGACCCCGACGACGACTATCTGATCGCGCTCGCGATCGCAGCCGGTGCGCACGTCCTCGTTTCCGGAGACCGGCACCTCACGGAACTCACAGACCTTCGCCCGCCGGTGCGAACGCCGCGATCGTTCCTCGACACCCTGTCGTAGCGCTACGCGAAGGCCTTGCGAAGGCGTTGCCCCGCCTCCTCGAGCGTCTCGAGCTTCTTACAGAACGCGAACCGCACGAGGTGCGACCCGAGCTCGGGCCTCGAGAAGAAGGAGGATCCCGGGACGACGGCAACGCCGACCTCCTCGGTGAGGTGGCGTGCCACCGCCAGGTCGCCGCCGAGCCCAAGGTGCGACACGTCCGCCATCACGTAGTAGGCGCCCCGAGGCGGGTCCGCGCGGAACCCGGTCTCGTCCAGGATCGACAGCAGGAGGTCGCGCCGCTCGAGGTACTCGAGCGCGGTTCGCTCGTAGTAGGACTCGGGCATGCCGAGCGCGACCGCGCCGGCCTCCTGCAAGGGGGCGGCCGCGGCGACGGTGAGGAAGTCGTGAACGCTGCGGATCGCGCCGGACAGGGCGTCGGGTGCCACCACCCAGCCGACGCGCCACCCCGTCACCGCGTAGGTCTTCGACAGCGCGCTGATCGTCACCGTACGGTCCTCGAGCCCGGGCACGGAGCCCGGCGGCACGTGGCGGAAGCCGTCGTAGGTGATGTGCTCGTAGATCTCGTCGGTGAACACGACGACGTTCCACCGCCCGCAGAGCTCGGCGACGAGGTCGAGCTCCTCGCGCGAGAACACCTTGCCGGTCGGGTTGTTCGGTGTGTTGATCACGATGCCGCGCGTGCGCTCGTTGAACGCGGCGCGCAGCTCGGCCTCGTCGAACGTCCAGTCCGGCGGCGTCAGCGTCACGTTCCGGGGGACCGCGCCGGACAGGATCGTGTCGGGCCCGTAGTTCTCGTAGAACGGCTCGAAGATCACGACCTCGTCGCCGGGATCCAGCACGCCGAGCATCGAGGCGATCATCGCCTCGGTCGAACCACACGTGACGGTGACGTGACGCCCGGCCTCCACCCAGGACATCCCGTACCGGTCGCGGTAGCTAGCGGCGATGCCTTGACGGAACGCCTCGGCACCCCAGGTGATCGGGTACTGGTTGATGTCGTTGGCGATCGCCTTACGAGCCGCGTCTTTCAACTCTTGGGGCGCGGGGAAGTCGGGGTAGCCCTGCGAAAGGTTGATCGCGTTGTGTGCGATGGCTAGGCGCGTCATCTCCCGGATGACGGACTCGGTGAACGACGACGCCTTACGCGAGGGTCGGATCTTGGACACGACCAAGCGATGATACGCACACCGGCACCCGCGTGGGTCTTGTACGGGCTCCTTGCCCTTCGACAAATGACTACTCCACATCGTTGCTGATGTGGCCCATGTGGAACGCCCCAGGCCGACACCCAGGCTTGCGATATCTTCATCGCCCACGCGGATTCGGCGTACCCTCTTGCAGCCAGAGCCGATGTACGGCGTCCTGACGTCGGCGGAGAAGAGCCTTCACGTCTCTCGCCACGTTCACGACACCAGGAGATCGCGGCGATGGACCCCGAGGACGCGCCGCCGGAACTTCACATCGCGGCCTGGCCGTCCCACGTGCTCACCTCGATGGTGATCAGGGTGGACGTCGCCGTCTATGAGGTGCTCAGGGATCACTCGCGGGGCATCTTCATATCGGGGGTCCGGCAGTTCGGACTCGCCGAGGGCGGCGTCGACATCGCTTACAGCGGCGGATTCATCGACGACATCCGCCCGCAGATCGAGGACCTGCGAGCGCAGATCATCGCGGGCGATGTCGTCGTCCCTTCGAAACCTGCCAAGGCTTGAGCGCGGGGCGTCCTGCCCGGCGGGACGCGTAGGGGCGGATCGAGCGCGATCGGACAGGCGGGATGCGCTGCGTCCGTCGGAGGAGGCCCAGCGTGCCGGGCGCCTGGACCTGCTCGATCGAGCCATCGACCTGGCTTGACCTGGGGATGAGGCACAGAGTGCGCGCAAGGGGGTCGGCCGCCTCCCGGCGGCCAACCCCGACGGCTCGTCGCCGTGCGCCTATGTGGTCGCGTTGAACGGTGCTGCGCGCCTTGCGTGCCGGAAGCCCAGGAACGCGAGCGCGCTCAGGAGCAGACCGGCGATCACCATCGCGTAGCCCGTGAAGACGGCGATGGTCGAGACGGTCCACCAGCCGTACGCGTTGAGCAGGATCGAGCGGAGCGTCTCACCCTTGAACAGCGTGTCGGCCTTGCCCTGTAGCTCCGCCGCCACATCCGGGTCGAGCCCCTCTTCGCGCGCGGCCGAGCTCGTCTCCGCGTACGTCGCGCCCTCGTTCACCTCGCCGAGATGCAAACCGATGTAGCGCGAGAAGGCCTCAGCCTCGTTGCCCGTGTCGACCGTCGCGCCGGCAAAGTCGCCGACCTCGGCCAACTCCTCCGGGCTCATCGCCTCGGCTGGCGGGAACGAGATGTTCTGTGGCGCCAGTCGGTCACGAACGTTGTCCTGCCCGAAGTTGCCGCCGTAGATCGCTGCTCCGCCGAGCACGAGAAGGATGGCCGCGACAACGGCTCCTGCGGAACTGACGATGCGGTCCCAACCTTGCCTATCCAGTGCGCCTCTGCCCTGTTCGGGAGGGCTTACCGCGGCATGTTGGGGAGGGCCTTTCGCGGGGATCTCCATGCGATCGGGATCTGTCAGCGTCGACATGATGCCTCCTCTATCCGAGGGGCGGCCGACGGCCTCTTCGCAGACAGTCCCATTGAACGGTACGCATCTTCATTGTCTCACTTCGCTTGCCCGGGCACTGGGCGCATCGCGAGCGATCGACGTCGCGTCATCTCGCGGATCACGGACTACCGCGATCGTGAGACGATCCGACCGTGGCGACCGAGCTCGATCCCACCGTCCCGATCGGGACGCAGATGCCCGAGGGCGTCCGTTTCGTCGGGCCGATCCCGGGCGCCGAGCCCGGGTGGCCGCTCCCCGGTGACGCTCCTACGGAGGCCGACCTATCGCTGTGCGTCGCGTGCGGCCTCTGTCTCCCCCACTGTCCGACCTACCGGCTGACCGGCGAGGAGTCGGCGTCGCCGCGTGGCCGCATCACGGCGATGCGGGCCGTGGACGAGGGCCTCGCCGAGGTCGACGCGACGTTCTCGCGCTTCATGGACCTGTGCCTCGCGTGCCGCGCGTGCGAGGACGTGTGCCCCTCGCACGTTCCCTTCGGCCGGATGATGGAGGGGGCCCGCTCGCAGATCGAGCCGCTCCGTTCTCGCCGGGCGCGGTTCGTCCGGTGGCTCGGCCTCGACGTGATCCTGCCCCGCAGGAAGCTGCTGTGGCTCGCGGCCGCGCTGCAGCCGGTGGGGCTGCTCCTCTCGCCGAGGAGGGTGCGCGAGCTCGTGCCGGAACGCTCCGAGCTCTTCCGCCGCCTCCCGCGCATCACGGAACCGCACGGCGAGGCGCGCGGCACCGTCGCGATGCTCTCGGGGTGCGTTCAGGATCGATGGTTCCGAGGCGTGAACCGAGCCACGATCCGCGTCCTCGCCCGCAACGGGTGGCGCGTCGTGGTCCCGAGGAGCCAGGTGTGCTGCGGGGCGCTGGCGGCCCACAACGGCCGGCTCGACACGGCCCGCAAGCTTGCCGCTCGCAACGCCCGGGTCTTCGCGCAGGCCGATCACGTGCTCGTGAACGCCGCGGGCTGCGGCGCGCACCTGCGGGACGTCGGTCAACTGCTCGGCACGCCCGCTGCGGCCGCGCTCTCGGCGAAGGTCCGCGACGTGATGGAGTTCCTGGACGTCCACGGCGTGGAGGCGCCCGCCTCGCCGGCGGGGCTCGACCGGGTCGGCTACCACGACGCGTGTCACGCGCTCCGCGCGCAGGGGATCCGCGAGCAGCCGCGCGCGGTCCTGATGAAGATCCCGGGCGTCGAGGTCGTCGACCTGCCGGGCGGCGACATGTGCTGTGGCGCCGCCGGCCTCTACAACGTGCTCGAGCCGGCGATGTCCTCCGAGCTGCGCCGTCGCAAGGCGGAGGCGATCGCGTCGACGGGGGTCCGCGTGATCGCGAGCGCGAACCCCGGGTGCACGATGCAGCTCGCATTGGGAACGCGCGAGCTCGGCGTCGAGGTGGAGGTCGTCCACCCCGTGGAGCTCTTGGACCGGGCCTACCTCGCCGAGGGCTGAGCGCTACAACCCGAGGGCCGCCATGGCCTTCGCGTTGTCGCTCGTGACCAGGACGCTGCGGTTGCCGGTCGCGACGTACACCACCCGGACGTTCACGCCGACGTCCGAGACCGCGCGGGCCATCGCGCCCAGGGTGCCGGGACGGTCGGCGCCGTCGGCGAGGAACTCGGACACGATCGGATCGGCCTCCGCCTCGACCTTGATACCGGCGCCCTCGAGCGCCTTCCGGGTCGCCATCGTGTCCTCGACGAGGAGGTGAACGACGCCGTGACCATCGGCCGTGACGGCGCACATGCCCTCGATGTTGATCCCGGCGGCGCCGAGCGTCTCGCCCAGCCGCGCGAGCTCGCCGGGCCGGTCCTCGAGCGTGACCCTCAGGTCCTTCACGAGCCCTCCTCCCCGTCGGTGGAGGCCGGTCTACCCTCCTAGGGTCGAGGCGTCAACCGGGAGGAGCGCTCGTGCAGGTGGCCGACCATTGGTTCGAGCACCGGACCATAGCGGAGGGCGTGGTCGTGATCCACGAGCCCCACGTCGATCCGTTCCTCCGCGCGAACCTGTTCCTGGTGCGCGGACGCGAGCGGGATCTGCTGGTGGACTCGGGGCTCGGGCTCGCGAGCCTGCGCTCGGAGCTGGCCGACCTGTTCGAGCGGCCGGTGATCGCGGTGGCCACCCACCGGCACTTCGACCACACCGGCGGACTGCACGAGTTCGACGAGGTGGTCGTCCACCGCGACGACGCCGAGGCCGTCGCGACCGCCGCGGGGTTCGCGAGCGTCGTGATCGAGGACTACCCGCCCGAGGAGCTCTCGGGCTACGAGGCGCCCGAGCGGCTCCTGACGGCGTGGCCGCGCGAGGGCTTCGACCCCACCGCCTACCGCGTGACGCCCGCGCCACCGACGCGCGTCGTCGAGGAGGGCGACGTCGTCGATCTCGGCGATCGACGGTTCGAGGTGCTGCACCTGCCCGGCCACACGCCCGGCGAGATCGGGCTGTGGGAGGCGGCGACCGCCACGCTGTTCTCGGGCGATTGCGTGTACGAGAGCGGGGTCCTGCTGGACGAGCTCCCCGAGTCGGACATCCCCGACTACGTCCGCAGCATGGAGCGCCTGCGCGACCTCCCGGTGCGCGTCGTCCACGGCGGCCACGACGACAGCTTCGACCGGGCGCGACTGCTCGCGCTCGTCGACGGGTACGTCGCCGCTCGCGCGGACCGGTAGCCGCGGCCGGGACTCAGAGCCCCGAGCGGAGCCCCCATAGCTCGGGGAAGAACCGCTTGTCCAGCGTGGAGCGGAGGTACCCGACGCCGGACGACCCACCGGTCCCCTGCTTCGCGCCGATCTCGCGCTCGACCATCAGCACGTGGTGGTAGCGCCACGTCGCGAACGCCTCGTCGTGGTCGAGGAGCGCCTCGGACACCGCGAAGAGCATCGCGTGCTCCGGCTCGCGCGCCATCCGGAGCAGGCTCGCGGCGCGGACGTCCTCGTCGTCGGACGGCATCGGCAGATCGTGCGCCTCGAGCAAGCGCGCAGAACCCGTCCCAGACCGTCGGCTCGTCCAGACGGCGGGCCAGGCGCGCGAGGTCCTCGGCGGAGGCGGCGAGCTCGCGCAGGTACCGCCGGTCCTTCAGGCCCGGACAGAACTCCACCTCGCGGAACTGGACCGACTGGAACCCCGACGCCGGCGTGAGGAGCGACCGGAACTCCAGGAAGTCCTGCGGCGACATCGTCTTGAGCACCTCGATGTGCTCGATCAGCACCCGCTCGATCGCGTGCACCCTGGTGAGCTCGTGTCGCGCGCGCTCGGGCTCGCCGGCGATCAGCCGGTCGCGGATGGACTCGAGCTCGAAGATCAGCTGCTTGAACCAGAGCTCGTACGCCTGGTGGACGACGATGAACAGCAGCTCGTCGTGGACGGGGGGCTCGGAGCGCAGCTGTTGCAGCGACAGGAGCTCGGGGACCTGCAGGTACCCGCCGTAGGTGAGGAGGTCGTCCCCGGCCTGCTCGGTGAGCCGGCCCATCCGCCGGACCCGACCCGGTTGCTCCTCCACGCCGGGCATCCTAGTCGGCGAGCACGCGGCCGAGCTCCTCGAGGCTCTCGAGGTTGTGGCCGGCCAGGAACACGTCGATCGAGGGCAGGGCGGCGGCCATCCCGCGGGCGAGGGGCTCGTAGTGCGGGCTCCCCTTCAGCGGGTTCACCCAGACGATCCGATGGACGAGTCGCCGGAGCTTGGCCATCTGCGCGCGGAGCAGGTCGGGCTCGCCGCGCTCGAGGCCGTCCGAGCAGATCACGCAGACGGCGCCGCGGAGCGCCGCGCGCTGGCTCCACCCGTCGACGAGCGCCTTGAGCGACTCGCCGATGCGCGTTCCGCCCTCCCAGTCCTCGACCAGTCGCCCGATCTCGCGCATCGCGCGCTCGGGGTCCTTGGTGCGCAGGGTGCGCGTCACGCGCGTGAGCCGCGTGCCGAAGCAGAACACCTCGACCTTGCGCCCGGCCGCCATGGCCGCGAACCCGAACTGCACGAGCGCGCGCGAGTACGGCGCCATCGAGCCCGAGATGTCCAAGATCAGCACGAGGGGGCGCGTCCGGGTCCGTCGATCCCGCCAGGCGCGGTGGAACGGTTCGCCCTGGGTCCGCAGCGACCGGCGGAGCGTGCGCTTCACGTCGAACCTCGGGCCGCTCGACGCCGAGCGGTACCGCCGCGTGTGGCGGACGGGGACGTTGACCACCAGCCGACGGATCAGCAGGGCGACGCGGCGGCGCTCGTCCTCGGTGAGGTCGGCGAAGGACTTCTCCCGCAAGGCCTCGGCGGCGCTGGCGACGATCCTGATCGCCGCCTCCCCCTCGGGTTCCACGCCGTCGTCGAGCTCGTGCCATTCCTTGGCGATGATCCGGTCCTCGACCACCTCGAGCGCGTCCTCGCCCTCGGCGGCCCGGCCGGCGCCCTCGGCCGGGTCGCCGCCGGGCAGGTTCAGCTCGATGCGGATGCCCTCGCGGAACCACGCGTCGAAGGCGAGGTCGAACGCCTCGACGTCCTCGGGGCGGGAGATCAGCGTCGCACGAGCGGCCCAGTACAGGTCGGTCCGGTCGAGCGCGCCCAGCGCGGCCGCGGAGCGGCAGAACGTGACGATGCGTCCCGTCCCGACGGGGAACCCGCGGCGGCGGAGCTCGCGGCCGAACCCGATCAGGCGCTCGAGCGCCTCGGCCTCGGGGGCGGGGCTAGGCGCCGTCGGCATCGGCGACGACCTCGGCCAGCTTCGACGAGGCGAGCAGCTGGTCGTCGTGGTCCTTCAGCACGGCCCCGAGGGTCGCCGCCGCGGTCTCCTCGTCGAGGTGCTCCACGCCGAGGAACGAGACCGCGTTCGCCCAGTCGATCGTCTCGGCCACGCCGGGCCGCTTCGCGATGTCGAACCCTCGGAGGCGGTTCACGGCCGTGGCCACGTCGCGCGCGAGCGCCTCGGGCACCTCGGGTGCCCGTGTGCGGATGATCTGGATCTCGCGGTCAAGCGCCGGGTGATCGATCCAGTGGTAGAGGCACCGGCGCTTCAGCGCGTCGTGGAGCTCGCGCGTGCGGTTCGAGGTGACCACGACGACCGGGGGCTCCTCGGCGACCACGGGGCCGATCTCGGGGATCGTGACCGCGAACTCGGAGAGGATCTCCAGCAGGAACGCCTCGAACTCGTCGTCGGCGCGGTCGAGCTCGTCGACCAGGAGCACGGCCTTGGAACCCGCGCGGATCGCCGCGAGGAGCGGGCGCTCCACCAGGAACTCGGGGCCGAACAGGTCCTCGACGTGGGTCTCGGCAGTGCCGTCCTGCATCGCGCGCACGGCGATCAGCTGCCGCGAGTAGTTCCACTCGTAGAGCGCCTGGCTGGCGTCGATGCCTTCGTAGCACTGCAGGCGGATCAGGTCGCGGCCGAGCAGCGATGCGAGCACCTTGGCCACCTCGGTCTTGCCGACGCCCGCCTCGCCCTCGAGGAGCAGCGGCTTGTCGAGCGACACGGCGAGGTAGATCGCGGTCGCGAGGCCCCGGTCGGGCAGGTAGTGCTGGCCCACCAACGCGTCCTGGAGCTCCTCCACCGAGTCGAACGGCAACCGGCTCATGGGTGCCAGCCTACCGGGAGCGCCCCTAGGCGCCGGGGTCCCCGGGCTCGTGGGTGAGCGTCGGCTGCATCGGCGTTCGGATGCCCTCGGCGCTCAGGCGGCTCGCGATCCGCTCGCGGAGCTGCCGTTCGGTGTCGAAGCGCTTGGACGGCCGGGTGTCGGCGACGACCCGGATCACCAACGCATAATCGGCCATCGTCTCCACCCCGAGCACGCTCGGCCCCTCGCGGATCCAATCGTGCAGCGTGGGGTCGCCCTGGATCTCCTCGAACAGCTGCTCCAAGATCCCGCGGACACGATCGACGTCCTCGCCGTAGGCGATCCGGACGTCCACGATGGCCCGCGCCCATCCTCGGGACTTGTTGCTGACGATCTGGATGTTGCCGTTCGGGACCAGGTGGAGGGTGCCGTCGAACGCGCGGAGGGTGGTCACCCGGAGCGTCAGCGATTCCACCTTGCCGGTCACCGCACCCGCGGTGGTCTGGAGCTCGAGGACGTCGCCCATCCCGAACTGGTTCTCGAGCAGGATGAAGAACCCCGACAGCGTGTCGCGGACGATCGACTGCGCGCCGAACCCCAGCGCCACGCCGGCGATCCCGGCGCTCGCGAAGAACGGCCCAAGGTCCGTGCCGAGGTTCCCGAGGACCAGCAGGATCGCGATCGTCCAGATGACCACGATGCCGGCGGTCGACAGCGCTCCGGTGAGCGTGGCGATCCGCTGCAGGTTCAGCTCCTGGGTCACGCTCGGGCTCCCGGCGAGCTTGCGTCGGAAGCGACGCACGGCGACCTGCAGCGCCACCGTGACGAGCGAGGCGACGACGAGCGTGGCGACGATCGTCACACCGTGCTCGTCGAACCACGTGCCGAACCCGGATCCGTCGGACCCTTGGGCGAGCATGCGTCTATCTAGTCAGACGGGATCGCGAGCGTCAAAGACCGCGCTACCGGGCTTCCGCCTCCTCGAGCGCACGGCGGACGAGCACCTTGACGAGCTCGCGCCGGTACTCGGCACTCGCGAAGGCGTCGGAGGGCGGGCTCGTGCCCTCGTCGGCGCGGGTCGCCGCTTCGGCCAGATCCGCTCCCGCGGCGAGCTCCGCCTCGACGGCGGTCGCCCGCAGCGGCCGGTCGCCCATGTTCGTCAGCGCCACCCGCGTCCCGTCGCCGTTCGCGCCGACGGCTGCGACACCCACGAGCGCCCAGTCCTGCGCGCGCCGGTGGAACTTGATGTAGCTCCAGCCCTTGCCCGCCGTCTTCGGGACGCGGATCTCGGTGAGCACCTCGTTGGTCGCGAGGTCGGGCTCGAACAGCCCACGGAAGAAGTCGGCCGCCGGGACGTCGCGGACATCGCCCCTCGGCCCGCGCACGATCATCTCGCCGCCGAGCGCCAGGAGCACGGCCGGCAGGTCCGACGCGGGGTCGGCGTGGGCCACGGAGCCCCCGATCGTGCCGACGTGTCGCACCTGGGGGTCGCCGATCTCGCTCGCGGCGTAGGCCACGATCGGGCACAGCTCCTGGAGCACCTCGCTGTTGGCCACGTCGTGGTGCCGGGTGAGAGCGCCGATCGCGACGCTGTTGCCGTCGTCCTTCACGTAGCTGAGGTCCTTGATGCGTGTGATGTCCACGAGCATCGAGGGCCGCGCCAGGCGGAGCCGCATGAGCGGCAGCAGCGAGTGGCCGCCGGCCAGGATCTTGGCGTCCGGGTTGTCGGTCAGCACCTGGATCGCGTGGTCCACGAACTCCACGCGCTGGTACTCGAACTCCGCGGGGATCATGCCGCACCCCCCTTCGCGTCGCGGATGGCTCGCCACACCCGTTCGGGCGACGCGGGCTTGTCGATGGAGGTCACGCCGAGGTGGCTCACGGCGTCGATCACCGCGTTCACCACGGCTGGCGGCGAGGCGATCGTGCCGGCCTCGCCGATCCCCTTCACGCCGAGCGGGTTCGTCGTCGAGGGCGTTACCGTGCGGTCCAGCTCGAACGACGGGAGCTCGGAGGCCGCCGGGATCAGGTACTGCGTCATCGAGCTCGTCATCAGGTTGCCCTGGTCGTCGTACATCGCCTCCTCGAACAAGGCTTCGGCGATCCCCTGCGCCACGCCGCCGTGCACCTGGCCGTCCACGATCATCGGGTTGATCACGGTTCCGCAGTCGTCCACCGCGACGTACCGGGTGATGTGGGAGGCGCCGGTCTCCGTGTCGACCTCGACGACGCACACGTGCGTCCCCCCCGGCCACGTGAAGTTCGGCGGATCCCACACGGCCGTGGTCTCCAGGTTCGGCTCGAAGCCGGCGGGCAGGTTGTGCGCGTGCCACGCCGAGACCGCGAGGTCCATGATCGTCCGGGCCTTGTCGGGCGCGCCCTTCACCGTGAACGAGCCCCCCTCGAAGTCCAGGTCGTCCTCGGCGACCTCGAGCTCGTGCGCAGCGAGCGTGCGCGCCTTGTCCTTGATCTTCTCGAGCGCGTAGTACAGGGCGGTCGCCCCGACGGAAACGCTGCGGCTGCCGTAGGTATCCATGCCGAGCGGCGCCACCATCGTGTCGCCGTGCACCACCTCGATGTCGTCGGGCGTGACGCCGAGCGTGTCGGCCGCGATCTGCGCCCACGTCGTGACGTGACCCTGCCCGTGCGGGGACGTCCCGATCTTCAATACGACCTTGCCGTCGGGCAGGCACTGGACCACGCACGCGTCCCAGCCGCCCGCCGCGTACCGCAGCGCGCCGAGGATGTTGGATGGCGCCAGGCCGCACATCTCGATGTAGGTGGACAGGCCGATCCCGAGCTGGCGGACCTCGCCCTGCTCGCGCCGGCGCTGCTGCTCCTTCCGCAGGTCGTCATACCCCACCATCTCGAGCGCCCGGTTGAAGGCGGCCTCGTAGTCCCCCGAGTCCACGTTGAGGCCGCTGATGGCCGTGCGCGCCTCGTCGAACTTCGGGACCAGGCTGATGCGGCGGACCTCGGCGGGATCCTTGCCGAGCTTGCGCGCCAGCGAGTCCACCGCCCGCTCGACCACGAACGTCGCCTCGGGACGTCCCGCGCCGCGGTACGCGTCGGTGGGCGTCGCGTTCGTCATGATGCCGGTGAACTCGTACCAGTAGGCCTTCATGTCGTAGGGCCCCATGTAGACCCAGCCGCCGAGCTCGGGGATGCCGGGCGTGAGCAGCTGGAAGTACGCGCCCATGTCGGCGAGCTCTTTCACGCGGATCCCGAGGATCTTGCCGTCCCGGTCGGCCGCGAGCTCCACGTCGTGGATCACGCCGCGACCGTGGGTCGTGGCCAGGTAGTTCTCGCTGCGCTCCTCGATCCACTTGACCGGACGCGCGAGTCGGCGCGCCAGCACCAGGGCGAGCGCCTCCTCCGCGTAGACGTTCAGCTTGGAGCCGAACCCCCCGCCGACGTCGGGCGCGATCACCCGCAGCTTGGACTCGGGGATGTTGCACGTCCCGCCGAGGGTGACCCGAGCGATGTGCGGGATCTGGGTCGCGCTGAACAGCGTGAACTCCCCCATCGCAGAGAACGGCTGCGCGAGACAGCCGCGCGTCTCGATCGCGTTCGGGATCAGGCGAGGCTGGACGTACCGTTCCTTCACGATGACCGGCGCCGAGTCGAACACGCCCTGGTCGCCGCCGCCGCCATGGCTCCAGTGGACGACACTGTTCGTCCCGAGGTCCTCGTGGAGCACGACGCCGTCCTTGACTGCCTCTTCCATGTCGGTGACCGCGTCGAGCGGCTCCCAGTCCACGGCGACCGCCTCGGCCGCGTCCGCCGCCTGGACGCGCGTCTCGGCCACGACCACGGCCACGCCGTCGCCCTGGTACCGCGCCTTGTCACCCGTCAGCGGCCAGTGGGTCGGGACCTTGATGTCCTCCGTGATCGGCCACACGAACGGGAGCGGCCCACCCCATTCGCCCTCGAGGTCGGCGGCGGTGAACACGTCGACCACGCCGTCCATCTCCAGAGCCTTCGACGCGTCGATCTGTCGTGATCTTGGCGTGCGCGAACGGGCTGCGCACGACCACCATCCACACCATGCCGGGAGCACTCAGGCTCTCGACGAACCGCGCCTGACCGGTCAGGAGCTCGGGATCCTCCTTGCGCAGGACCGGCGCTCCGACGAACTTCTCCGTGGTCGCCATCTCGACCCCTACACCTTCGCGCCGCTCATCTGGCCGGCGGCGTCGAGGATGGACTTCACGATGTTGTGGTAGCCGGTGCATCGACAGAGGTTGCCCTCGAGGGCCATCCGCACCTGCTCCTCGGTCGGATCGGGGTTCTCCTTCAGGTAGCTCGCCGCGGCCATCACCATCCCCGGCGTGCAGAATCCGCATTGGAGCCCGTGGTTGCGGTGGAACGCCTCCTGGATCGGATGCAGTCGGTCGCCGTCCGCCATGGCCTCGATCGTGGTGACCTCGCGGCCGTCGGCCTGCGCGGTGAGCATCGTGCACGACTTCACCGACTCGCCGTCCACAAGGACGGTGCACGCCCCGCACGATGAGGTGTCGCATCCGACGTTGGTCCCGGTGAGCCCGAGGGTCTCCCGGAGGAAGTACACGAGGAGGGTGCGGGGCTCGACCTCCGACTCCCGCCGCTCCCCGTTGACGGTGACCGACACGTGCGTCACGGCTCCCCCTTCTTCCGACGTGTGCACGGGTGAGAGGCGAGATGCTAGTCCTTTGACTTCGCAGGCGCGACCCGAGGCCGGCGCTACGGATCGGGCCAGCCGGTGGGCTCAGCGAGCGCGGCCTGATCGCCGGAGCAGTCGGTCCCGGTCCCGAGGACCTGCTCCCCCGTGACGTCGAGGCGCACCCAGTAACAGTCGCCCGTATCGGCCCTCGCGGCACCGGTCCAGCTCTCCCGGCCGGCGAGCACGCTGACGATCTCGGAGTCGTTGGAGCTCTGGTCGGGATCGATGAAGAGCAGGTCGTCGACCTCGGGGACACTCGCCATCCCCGCCCGGTCGGCGGCGGCGAGGGAGCCCCCGGTCTCGGCGAGCCGCTCCGCGGCGTCGGCGGCCCGCCGCAGGTTCGACTGGGCGTACGCCACGGCCCCCGAGCGGGCGACCGGCCGGAACGCGAACACCGACCCGATCAGCAGCACGCCACCCACGGCGAGCGCGAGCACGATCTTCCAGAACCCGCGGTTCGAGTGCGCGGCGATGTCGGACATCGTCCGGGGACGATACCGGTCGGCGTTCGGCGGCGAACGCCCGCGCGCGGGGCGCGTACCATCTTCCCGTGAGCGAGCTCACCGACGTCCTGTCGGCGATCGAGTCGCTGAACGCCCGCGGCGAGACCATGGCGCTCGCCACGATCGTCGCCGTGAAGGGCTCCACGTACCGCCGCCCCGGCGCTCGCCTGCTCGTGCCCGAAGAGGGCGACCTCGTCGGGAACATCTCGGGCGGGTGCCTCGAGGGCGACGTGGCGGACGTGGCCCGGATCGTGATGCGCGAGGGTATCGCCCGGATCGCCTCGTGGGATCTGACCGCCGACGACGATGCGGTGTGGGGGTTCGGCCTCGGCTGCAACGGCGCGATCGAGGTCTTCGTGGAGCCCGCGGCGAAAGCCGCCGAGGTCGCCGGGGTCCTGCGGATGGCGCTCGAGGAGGAGCGCCCGATCTGCATGGTCACCGTGCTCGAGTCCTCGGTCGCCGGGGTCGATCAAGGCGACCGGCTCCTCGTCCGCCCGGGCGGCACGACCCAGGGCTCCCTCGGCGACGCCGTGATCGATGCCGCCGCCGCCGACGCCGCCGCGGAGCTGCTCGGGCGCGAACGCAGCGAGGTCCGCACGCTGTCCGGGACCGGTGGCGAGGCGCGGGCCTTCGTGGAGGTGCTCGAGCCGCCGCTGCGGCTGCTGATCTGCGGTGCCGGCCACGACGCCGCCCCCGTGGTGCGCGCCGCGGCGGGGCTGGGCTGGAGCCCCGTCGTCGCCGACGACCGTCCGGCGTTCCTGAACCACGAGCGCTTCCCGGAAGCGAGTGGGTTCGTGGTCCTCGAGCGGCCGGACGAGCTGGGGGCGACGGCTGCCCTCGACGCCGGGATGTACGCGCTCGTGATGACGCACAACTACCTGCGCGATCGCGACTACCTCCGTGAGCTCCTCGCGTCGCCGGTCCGGTTCATCGCGGTGCTCGGTCCGGCGGCTCGGTCGCAGCGGCTGCTCATGGACCTGCGCGAAGAGGGCGTGGAGATCTCGGACCGCGACCTCGAGCGGATCCACGGACCGGCCGGCCTGGACCTCGGCGCGGAGGGGCCCGAGGAGATCGCGGCCGCGATCGTGGCCGAGATCGTGGCGGTCAAGCGAGAGCGCGGAGCCGGGTTCCTGCGGGACCGTCCCGGGCCGATCCACGACCGCGACGTCCCGGCGCGCCACTAACCCTCAGTACCAGCCCTCGGGCGGTCCCTTGTACTCGACGACCGCGTTCCCCCCGTCCACGACGAGCGTCTGGCCGGTGACGTAGCTCGCGCCCTCCGAGGCCAGGAAGGCGATCGCCGCGGCCACCTCGTCCGGCGTGCCGCTGCGCCCCGCGGGGGCGTGGAGGCCCGCCGTGACCTCGTCCGGCAGCTGGGATCCGGTCGCGATCCACCCCGGCTGGACCGAGTTGCACGTCACGCCGCTCCTCGCCACCTCGATCGCGATCGTGCGCATCAGGCCGTCCATCCCGGCCTTCGCCGCCGCGTAGCCGGCCTCTTCGGGGTTCGAGGACACCGGCCCGGTCACCGAGCTCACCATCACGATCCGGCCGTAGCCCCGCGCGAGCATGCCCGGCACCACCGCGCGCGTGACGCGGAACGCCGTCATCAGGTTCAGCTCCAGGTCGAGCCGGAATACGGGCTCGGCCAGCTCCGCGACGCGCGCCCCCTCGACCGTCACGCCCGTCTGGACCATCCCGGCGTTGTTGACGAGCACGTCAACCCGGCCGAAGCGGGTGACCACCGAGTCCACGAGCCCCACCACCTCGTCGGGGACGGTGAGGTCGGCGACGAACCCGCCCGCGGTCCCGCCCGTCGCCTCCAGCTCCCGGGCGCGCTCGCGGATGCGCTCGGTGGTGGAGGTCACGGCGACCGATGCGCCCTCGGCCGCGAGGAGCCGCGCCGTCGCGAACCCGATCCCCTCCGCGTTCCCAGCGCCCGTCACGAGCGCGACGCGGTCCTCGAAGCTGCGCATGGTGGGCGACCCTACCAACGCGGGTGGCGGCCCGCACGTGCCGCCGGTAGGCTCGGCGCCACCCGCGGAGGGAGCACCACCGTGCACATCGAGAACGAGTTCACCGTCCTCGCACCCGTGGACGCGCTGTGGGCCTACCTGCTCGACGTGGAGCGCATCGCACCGTGCATGCCCGGGGCCGAGCTCACCGAGACCGTCGACGAGCGCACGTGGAAGGGCAAGGTCAACATGAAGCTCGGGCCGGTCTCGATGACGTTCGCCGGGACCGTCGCGATGCAGGAGCGCGACGACGTGGGGCATCGCGTGCAGCTGGTCGCCAAGGGCATGGAGCAGAAGGGCAAGGGCGCGGCGAACGCCACGGTGACCTCGTGGCTCGAGCCGGGGGACGGTGTCACCACCGTGAAGATGACCGCCGACATCAACCTGACCGGGGCCGTGGCGCAGCTCTCGCGCGGCCTGCTCCCCGAGGTGAGCAAGAAGCTCACGAAGCAGTTCGCCGACTGCTTGCAGGCCAGCATGCAGGGGGCGGGGTCCGCTCCCGCCGAGTCCACTCCCGCCGAGGCCGCCGCCGCGGCCGAGGCCGCCACGGCCGCGACCGCCCCGAAGGCCGAGGCGATCGGCGGCATCCGGCTCGGCCTGTCCGCGATCTGGAGCGCGGTGGCGCGGTTCTTCCGCAAGCTCTTCGGAGGGAAGTCCCCGGCGTGATCGGCGTCGTCGTGCTGGCGGCCGGCACCTCGTCCAGGTTCGGGCGCACGAAGCAGCTCGAGGAGGTACGAGGCAGCTCGCTCGTCCAGCACGCCGTGGACGCCGCCGCCGAGGGCGGGGCGGACGACATCGTGGTGGTCCTCGGGCACGAGGCCCCGCGGGTCGGCGACGCGCTTCGGCTCCCGGACAACGCCCGGACCGTGACGAACCCTCGCTACGAGCAGGGACAGGCGACCTCGCTCAACGCGGGGATCGCGGCGCTCGCCCCCGATGTCGACGCCGCGATCGTGCTGGTGGCGGACCAGCCCGGGATCCGCGCCGACCACGTGCGGGCGCTCGTCCACGGCTTCGCCGACTCGGGGGCCGAGATCCTGCGCATCCGCTTCCGAGACGGCCCGGGACCGGCACTGCTCGCGAGGCCGACGTGGCCGGAGATCGCGGAGATCACGGGGGACACCGGGGCGAGGGCGCTCATGGACGCGACGCCTGGAAGGGTGCGATGGATCGCGTTCGACGAGCCCGCGCCGCGCGACGTGGACGCACCCGAGGATCTGGGGAGCGCGTGACCGCAACGTCGAGACGCCCCGGCCGCGAGCGGCCGAGGCGCCTCATCTACAGCTAGGTCGGGAGGGGCTAGCCGTAGAAGATGACCGTCACCCAGAGATTCCCGTCTGACTTCACGACCCCGATCGCCGCGTGGTCGTAGCCCGCCTGCAAGATGTTCTTGCGGTGGACCTTCGACCCCATGAAGGAGTCTTCGAGGCCGGTGAGGGACGAGGCAACGCCCACGTTCTCGCCCCCCATCGACCAATCGCGCCCCTTCAGTTCGGCCGCGAGATCCTCCGAGTGGAACAGGTAGCCCGCGTCCGCCATCGCTCGCGAGTGCTTGGTGGCGTAGCGGGACAGCTTGGCGTCCAGCTTGAGGGCGTCGCGGTCTTTGTCCGCTCGGTCCCCGTTGGTCAGCTGGAGCATCTCCACCCGGCGCTTCGCGTTCACGCCGGCTCGGGCTTGGTCGGTCGCGACCCCCGAGAGCAGGAAGCCCGTCGCCAGGAGGAACACGAGCGCGATGACGCGCCGGCTCCGGATGACCTGGGTCACGACAGCCTCCCGTCCACTCAGGGTCCCGGCAGGCCGGGCTCCGGGTGGGAGACCGGTCCTTCGGTAGCTCGGCCGCCCGCGCTCCTTTCGGAGCGGTAGGGCCCGGAGCTTTGCGCCCCGCCGTTGCCGGCGGTTTGCCCTTTCGGGACCAACCCTTCGTTAGGGGTTATCGGCTGAACGGGGGCGAAAACTTAGCCCCGAATAGGACGAGATCGGCTTCCCCGTAGCCCCGGAGAACTAGCCATATCGCTCGCCGCAGGATGGGCCCGGTCGACGCGGACGCGCAACGAGGGGGCCGGTATCCGCGGCCGGCCCCCTCGTTCGTCCCCCTTGCTGGGGAAGTTCGCGCCCTCGGCTCAGAGCGCCTGCTTGGGGATCGTGACGGCGGCGTCATACGGGTCGCCGTCCTCGTTCTCAGTCACGTCCTCGAGCGTCGCCCCGCCGAGGCCGCAGATGTCGGACTCGAGCGCGCTGAGCGATGCCGGGAGGTCGGATCCCTTGATCGAGGTCTGCGGATTGCCGGTGCCGAACGTCACGTGGCTCGCGTACAGCGAGTCATCGCTCTGCTTGCACACGAGCACGATGACCTTGAACAGCCTGACGTTCTCGAAGGTCAGGGTGACCTCTTCGCCGGCATCGACGGTCGCGTTCTGCGGCGCCGCCGTCTCGTACCCGTCGGGGGTGTCGGTCTCGACGACCCAGTACTCGCCGGGGACGAGCTCGGTGAACGAGCAGGTCCCGGCCACCGTGACGCATGGCTGGCCGACGACGGTGTCGTCCTCCGGCCCCGGCTCCGTTCCACCCGTTGGGTCGGCATCCTCGTACAGCGTGAACTCCGCGCCGTCGAGCGCGTCCCCCGCGTCGTCGGCCTTCTCGATCACGATCGACCCACGCTGGGTGTTCACGAAGGTGCAGGTCGCCGAGCCGCCGGCGCCCAAGGTGATCGAGGCCGTGCTGGTCGGCTCGTCGCCGATCGCCGAGGTTCCAACGCCGGTCGTCTCGCACGTAAGGCCCGTCAGATCCCAGTTCGAGCCGGCACTCTCCTCCGTGACGTCGTAGTCGCCCGGCGGCACGTTCGAGAAGGTGACGGAGCTCTTCAGCCCGTCGTTCGCGGTGCCTTCGCTCCCGTCGTCATCGAGGTTGAATGTCGAAGGCGACAGCCCGCCCGTCGTCGAGAAGCTGAAGTCCTTGCCCGCGTCGGGGTGAGCGTTCTTGACGATCGTGATCGAGCCCTGCTTGGTGTTCGTGAAGGTGCAGGTCACCGACTCCCCCGCCTGCAGGCTGATGTTGGCCGACTGCCCGGGGCTGGTGCTGCCGCCGGTCTGCCCCTCGTCGGAGCACGACAGGTCGGTGAACTGCCAACCGGTCGGCGGGCCGGTCTCCGAGACCGAGTAGGAGCCGGGAGCCAGGTTGTCGAACACCTTCTGTCCGGTTCCGCCGGTGGTCGTCACGTCGAAGCCGCCGAGACCCGTGAAGGCGAACGTAGCGTTGCCGCCGGAGGTGTTCTTCACGATCGTGATCGAGCCCTGCTTCGTGTTCGTGAAAGTGCAGGTCACGTCGCCACCGGACGGAACGGTGATGTTGGCCTTCTGCGCGTTGTTCGGGTCGGCTACGCCGCCCGTCCCGCAGATCAGCGAGGTGAACTGCCACCCGACCTGCGGGCCGGTTTCGGTCACCGAGTAGCTGCCAGGCGCCAGGTTGTTGAAGGTCGTGCTCCCGGTGCCGGCGGCGGTCTGGATGGTGAAGTTGGCACTCACGCCGGTGCCCGTTCCCGTGAATGCGAACGTGTCGTTGCCGCCGACGGTGTTCTTCACGATGGTGATCGAGCCCTGCTTGGTGTTGGAGAAGGTGCACGTCACCGACTCCCCCGCCTGCAGGCTGATGTTGGCTGCCTGCCCCGGGCTGGTGCTGCCGCCGGTCTGCCCCTCCTCGGAGCACGACAGGTCGGTGAACTGCCAGCCGGCCTGAGGTCCGGTCTCGGTCACCGAGTAGCTGCCAGGCGCCAGGTTGTTGAAGGTCGTGCTCCCGGTGCCGGCGGTGGTCTGGATGGTGAAGTTGGCGCTCACGCCGGTGCCCGTTCCCGTGAAGGCGAACGTGTCGTTCCCGCCGACGGTGTTCTTCACGATGGTGATCGAGCCGCGCTGTGTGTTCGTGAAGGTGCAGGACGCCGAGCCACCGGCAGCGATCGTGATCGATGCCTGGCGGTTCGCCACGTTGCCCGACGCGGTCGTGCCGGTTCCGGTGGGCGTGCACACGAGCCCGGTCAGATCGAAGCCCGGTGTCGGATCGGTCTCGGTGAACGTGTAAGACCCGGGCTTGACGTTGTTGAACGTCTGGGTGTTCGACAGCGTTCCGTCGCTGTCGTCGTCCAGGCTGAACCCGCCCAGGCTGCTCGGGTTGGCACCACCGACCGTGTAGACGAAGTCGGTGGACCCGTTCGGGACCGCATCCTTCACGATCGTGATGGACCCGCGCTGCGTGTTCGTGAAGGTGCAGTCGATCGTGTCGAGCGCCTTGAGCTGGATCGTCACCGTGCGGGTGCTCAGATCCGGCGTGAAGGTGGTGCCCGCGGATCCCGTGACGGTGCACGCAATGTTCGTGAGGTCGAAGCCCGGTGTCGGATCGGCCTCGGCGATAGTGTAGGTCCCCGCCTGCGTGTTCGTGAATGCCTGCGTGTTGGAAAGGGTGTTGTTGGCGTCATCGTCCAGGCTGAACGTCGCAGGCGAGAGGCCGCCGGTCGTGGTGTAGGCGAAGTCCGTCCCACCATCGGGATCGGCGTTCTTGTGGATCGTGATCCCACCGCAGTTGGAAACGTTGATGTCGATCGGCGCCACGAAGTCCTTCACGGCGGCCGTGAACGAGTCCGACGACCGGCTCTTCAGGTAGGCCTTCCCGAACGCCGTGCACTGGCCGGCCGGGAAGATCCCCGAGTCCGTCAGGTTGATCGCGGCCTCACCGAAGGTCCTCGCGCTCAGGGTTCTCGGCTCGTTCGGAGGGATGGGGTCGGTGACCGTCCCCGTGTTGATCGCGCCTTCGAAGTTGCCGGCCAGAGCCTGGACCTTGCCCCAGCAGGGGAGCGAATTGTTCGCCTCGCAGACCTGGCTCGCCGTCCCGCTCGTCGTCCAGCGGTGGAACCCCAGCGTGGGGGTCGTTCCGCCTTGTGAGAGGTCGTACTTGATCAGGACGTCACCGGCGGTCCGAACCGGCGTGATCCCGTTGCTGCTGAGGGTCTTGGACTGGTTGAACTCGAAGTCCATGTTCGTGGTGCCGCTCGGCTCCTGGACCCGCTCCCAGGCGAGATAGAGGAAGTCCTTGTTGCTCGCCTTCTCGTTCGCCACGTAGAAGCGGGTGAGGTCGCTCTTGTTGTTCGGGATCGAACCGTCGACGACGGTTGGGACCGCCGTGTCCTCCTTGGTCCCGTTCCCGAACGAGTCGTCCTGCTGACCCGTCGGCTTGTCGAGCGCGATCTGCCGGTTGGGCGCGGTCGCCCAGTCCGTGGCGCTCCCGCCACCGTCGACGACGAGGTTGCCGTCGCCGGACTCGAACAGGCTCCCCGACAAGGCTTGGACCGGAAGCGTGATCGCGAACAAGAGCATCAAGCTCCCGCCGGTCGTCAGCCACTTCCGCCATGTGCGTCGACTCCGAGCAGACATGCAGTCCCCTCTCCGACTCATGCATCCGCCCTCCCCCGAACGGAGGAGGGCAATCGGCCGATTGTGGGACCCGAAGGTCGGCTGCGGCTTCCGCCTTTGGTCGAGGGTGTGCCGGCGTTCGGCCCTTTCTTCGGGATAGGGCCTAAGTCAACAAGAGGGGTTCAGCCTGCGGTGCCGGAGCGCCGGGAGGATCTCGCGCACCCGTGCGACCTCGCTCAGATCAAGCTCGGCGAGGGTCATGCCGACCCCATCGGGGGCGCGAGCGACGACCCGGCCCCAGGGGTCGGCTACGAGGCTGTTCCCGAAGTTCCGCCGCTCCTTGCCCTCGGGACCCCAGCTCCCCCACTGGGCCGCCGCGATCACGAACGCCTGATCCTCGATGGCGCGGGCGCGCAGCAGCACATCCCAGTGGTCGACCCCGGTCTCGTACCGAAACGCTGCCGGGACGAACAGGATCGTGGCGCCTTGCACCGCAAGGGTCCGGTACAGCTCCGGGAAGCGGACGTCGTAGCAGATCGACAGACCCACGCGCCCGAACTCGGTCTCGGCGGTCACTACCTTGTCGCCGGCCGAGTACACGGCCGACTCCCGGCTCGGGACCGCGCCGGGCGGGTTGGCGTCGAACAGGTGGATCTTCCGGTAGGTGGCCACCAGCTTGCCCGCACGGTCGAACAGCACGCTGGTGTTGAAGACGCGGTCCCCGTCGAGCTCGAGCACGCTTCCCCCGTGGACCCACATCTCGTGTCGCCGGGCGACCTCGGCGAGGGCCTCCGTTCGAGGGCCGGGGACGGGCTCGGCCGCCGCCCGGACCTGTTGAGCCGAGCCCTGGCACGGCCAGACCTCCGGCAGCGCGGCGAGATCCACGCCGGCGCTTCCGGCCTCCTCGAGCAGGCCGAAGACCTGCTCCTGGTTCGCGGCGACGTCCTCGCCGCAGTTGGCCTGGCAGAGCGCCACGAGCACGAACGAGATGCTACGCGCAACACCAAGGAGGCATCAGCGATGCTGCGGTGTCCACCAGACGACATACGGCAGGAACATCAAGCGCCGACTTCGGCGACGGGCGTTTCCGGGCGCACGAGCAGGGTGTTTGACATGTCCCGACGAGCGAGTAAGGTCCAGCGCGGTCCATCGCAAGGAGCCTTGCGGTGGACTTTTCCGTGAGCCGTCCATCGAGCCGGAAGGAGGCCTATCGAGGACCTCGGGAGTCACTTCCACGGAAGGAGCCAATCATGAGTTGCCATCTCACCTCCCGATCGCGGCTTCACCCCGATCCGCCCAAACCGTCGGCGGAGAGCCGACGCGATTTCCTCCCCTCGATCCTGCGGGCACCAGGCCCGACCCTCACCGGCCCCGCGTCGGTGACGCTCGAGCTCCTCGCGCCCTCATCCCTCGACCTCGTAAACCGTGCTCAGCCTCGTTCCCGATCGACCTCGGATCCGCCCAAGGGACCGCCGGCGACGCGCCGCGCTCCAGCACGCGGTGGTGCCTGCCTGGCGGGTGAGCCTCGCGGCCGTGGGACCCGGCGATCGAGCACCGAAGGCGACCCCTCCTCTCCCCTGAGAAATCGCGAACTAGCCCTAAAGGACTAGTCGCGCTCCGCCGATACCCGTCGGGCACATCAGGCGTGTGCGGCAGCCAAGGGTGCCGATATGACGGCACTCGATGAGAGGGGGAACAGGGTGAGTAGGACTCGACGTTCGATCACCGTTCTCGCGATAGCGGCGATGCTTGCCATCGGCGGCCCGGCCGCGTTGGCCGCCCCCGGGGGCGGCGGCACGACATCGTGCACCTCGGGCGCGCCCCGCGTCTCGATCGACAACACCTGGGCGTGGGCAACTCCCGGGTCGTGGGGCATACCCGGCCAGCAGCTGACGTACGCGATCGGTGTGACCAACAACGACATGGGTTGCGCCTCGTCGAGCTTCGTCGTCACGTTGACCGCCCCGACCGGGTTCGCCGTCTCGATGCCGTCGAGCACGATCACCGTCAAGTCGGCCTCGACCGCGTACCTGTCGGCGTACGTCACATCGCCGGCGACGGCCACAGACGGTACCTACCCGCTGACGGCCACTGTCGGGCGCGCGGGCTCGTCGGCCGCATCCTCGGCGGCGAGTTCGTACAAGGTCTACTCATCCGACACCCTCGCGCCGAGGCTGTACTGGACGAACCCCGCGGATGGAGGGTCGCTCAGCGGCCGCACCGCGTACGTGGGGTTCGCGTCCAGTGACGACCACGCGGTCAAACAGGTCGACCTCTATCTCGACGGCGCCTCTGTGGGGTCACGGCTCTGCGACGGCATCACGTTCGAATGCCAGCTCTCGTACAAGTGGTCGATCCGCCGCGTCCGGGGGCAGCACACGGCGACCTTCCAGTCGACCGACTGGATGGGGAACGTCGCCAGCCAGACGGTGACCTTCACGGTCAACTGATCCACGGGTTCGACCAACACAACGGGGGCCGGCTGAGCCGGCCCCCATTGCTCGGTTCCTGTTCCTTCGCTCGATCGCCTCCCTACGGGTCGATGACGATCGTGCAGGTGTACGTACCGATTCCCAGGTCGTCGACGCTGAACGCCGCCGGGTCGACCGGGGTCGAGATGGGCGTTCCGACCGCATCTCCGTCACCGTCGACACAGCTGACCGTCGACTCGGTTGCGCCCGGGTCCTGGGACGTGACCGTCACGTCGAGGTCCGTCAACGGGTTGTTAACGAAGCTCAACGAGCTCCCGACGAACGTCTCATCGGTGCACGTTGCCGTTGCCGTCGGAGTGACCTCCTGGACCGCGTCAGCGGACGCATACCCGTCCGGAACGGTCTCCGTCACCGTGTACTCGACGTCCAATGGGAGTTCATCGAAGCACGCGATGCCGTCCGCATCGGTCGTCGCTTCGATCCCGGCGTCGGGCAGAGATCCGCCAGTGATCGTGAACAGCACGCCCGCGTGCGGCTGGCTGTTCGGGTCACCCTCCGTCGCACCTGCGAACTTGCGGGTCTTGGTCACCTGGACCGCACCGAGCTGCCTGACGTTGGTGTATTCCAGCTCAAGCGAATCACCCACTGCCAACGTGAACGTGTCCGGCAAGTCAGCATCCTTCGTGTAGCCGGCAGGCGTGTTCGTTTCGTCGATCGTGTACTCGCCTGGGTTCAGGTCGACGAACGGGTTCTCGCCGTCCGCGTCAACACAGTCGCCATCGGCATTGACCGTGCAGGTGCCGACCACGTCTCCGGTGATGTCCGGACCCTCGTAGAGCGTGAAGATCACGCCCTCCTGCGAACCGCCGTCGCTCCCGACCTTCCGCACGCTGACCGAGGCGCAGTTGTTGATGTCATTGTCGTCGATCTTGATGTCCTTGGTCGAGGACACGAAGCTGCTCCCCGACGACCGGGACTCCCAGATCGTCTGGCTGAACGACTTGCACGAACCGGCCGGGATGATGCCCGCCCCCGACAGGTTGATGCCGAACTCCGCGAACTGCCCGGCGGAGATCACCGCGTTGCTGATCGGGTTGTTCGCCGCGAGGATCTGGCTTCCGTTGACCCCGCCCTCGGCGAAGCCTGTGCCGGTGAGATCCAGAACCGTGGCGCCCCAGCACGGTGCGCTGTGGCTGCCGACGAAGCAGGCCCCGCTCGTGACCCACGTCAGGATGTGGAACTGCACCGCCGATCCGCCGCCCAGGTAGTCGATCGCGATCAGCTTGTCACCGGCGACCCGCTGCAGGAGGGTGGTGCTGCCCGGGCAGAAACCGTTGGTGCCCTGCTTCAACTCGATGTTCTCGGATGCGTTCCCGTTCGAGGTGTACCGGATCGTCGCGCCGTAGAGGAATGTGTCACCCGTCGTTGCGTTGACCTCGGTGAATGAGGCGATGTGGGTGAAGTCGTCCTTCGGCGGGTTCTTGTGACCCTCGACGGTCGGACAGACCGTGTCCTGCTTCTGACCCGGCGTGAACGAGTCGTCACTGTTGCTGGCCGCCGCGTCTGTGAGGAGATTGAAGTCCACGGTCGCCCAGTCGTTGTTGCCCGTCGTGTTGACAATCATGTTCCCGAGCCCGAGCGAGGGGTCGTTCCCCGACTCCATGTTGCTCGGGCTGCCGCTGAGAACGGCCTGTGCGCTCGGCACGAGGACCAGTACCAAGAGCAAGAACGAACCGATCGCCCCGAACAGGGAGCGACGCCTGCGTCGACTCCCTGTGGGGCCAAACATCCGTGACATGTGTACCTCCTTGAGGGGATCGCCCTCGTGGGTCGAACCGCGCGGCGCCTTCGCCGAGCGGGTGGAGCGACGCTCCTCGGAGTCTCAAGGAGCGTGGATCATCGCGGGAGGGCCTCCTTTCGAGTGCCGTGGGGCGGCTCCGAGCCCCAGATCCTTCTGGTGGTCGAAAGAGCGTGCGAGGTGAGCGTCGTGGAAGGGGACGAAGCGATCCCGGAATCGCTCGGTGCTGATGGGGAAGCCTCCTCTCGGAGCGGCGGGGGGACCGCCGTTCCGCATCTCAAGCAGTCAGCCGTTCTCCCTAAGGCGTTCCCTCTACGCCCTTCAGGGGGTTGATTCTTCCCCAAATGGGGAAAAGCGCGCAAGCGGGGGATGCGGAAATAGTTCTTTCGACCTAAGGAGTTCACAGGCCGCTCCGGCCCTATATCGGCCGGAATAGCGCCTTGACCAGCGCCGATACGCCCACGTGGCCGGCTCGAGGTGGTTGCGCAGAGCGTCAACCACCGAGTTCATGAAGATTGCCTTAAGGGCACCCCGGACGCTCTGCGGGTTCTGCGTAGGGAGAAACGCGGCGGCCCGCGCCGGAAGGGCGCGGGCCGCTGGGGCTCGGGAAGTTACTGCTTCAGGTTGAGCTCGGCCTCGATCTCGATCGTGACCTTCTTGCCGACCAGGAGGCCCCCGGTCTCGACCACCGCGTTCCAGGTCATGTCCCAGTCCTCGCGGTCGATCTCGGCGCGAGCCGTGAAGGCTGCGAGCGGCGGGGCGTCGGGCGAAGGCCCGGGACCCCAGCCGAGGAACTCGGCGTCGAGCACGACCTCGCGGGTGATGTCTCGGATCGTCAGATCTCCCACCAGCTCGAAGGCGTTCCCGCCCTTGTGCCGCAGCCTCGTGCTCGCGAACGTGAGCGTGGGCCACGTATCCGCGCCCAGGAAGTCCTCGCTGCGCAGGTGGTTGTCTCGGAAATCCTGGTTGGTCTGGATGCTCGAGGCCCCGATCTGGACCTCGACCCTCGAGTCCTCCGGGCGCTCCGCGATGACCACGGTGCCGTCGAACTCGGTGAACCGGCCCCGGACCCTCGACAGCATGTGCCGGGTCACGAACTCCAGGCTCGTGTGGGCCTTGTCGAACGCCCACGTCCCGGCGGGCGGCAGATCGATGCCCTCCGTGCGGACCGACTCCATCTGTGCCATGGTGCCCTCCTTTCCCGGGCTCCCTCCGAGGAGGGAGTAACTACCCTTACGGGAGTAACTAACCGTTCCAGAGCGTTTCATATTCCGGAGGCACCATGGAGACCGAAACCGCACCACCCGAGGTACCATCCGGCCCCGTGACGGAGGGCGAGGAACCGGTCTGCGAGCACTTCCAGCGGGCGGCCGAGATCGTCGGCCGGAGGTGGAACCCGCAGATCCTGCGCGTCCTGCTCGTCGGGCCGGCGCGGTACCGCGACCTGAAGACGGCGGTCCCCGCCATCTCGGACCACCTGCTCTCGGCGCGCCTGAAGGAGCTGGAGGGCGCCGGCATCCTCACCCGGACCGTCGAGGCGGGCGCCCCCGTCCGCGTGGAGTACGCCCTCACCGACGCGGGGCAGGGACTCGGCGAGGTGATCGACGCGCTCGGCGAGTGGGCGGAGCGCTTCGCGCGGTCGGCTCAGGACCGCTCGCGCTCGGCGGCCGGCGGACGCTCCAGGTAGCGCGCGTCCGGCGGGGCGAACCCGAGCTTCTCGTACAACCCCTGGGCGTCCTTGGTGTGGAGCATCCACCGCAGGTCGCGGAGGGGCCCCTCGTCCACCGCGAACCGCACGAGCTCGACGCCGAGACCGCGGCCGCGGTGCTCTTGCAGCACGTACACGTCGGCGAGGTAGGCGATCCGGCCGTCGCTCCAGGCGCGGGCGAACCCCACCTGCCGGCCCTCGGCGTACAGACCCGCCACACGCGTGGCGTTCCGGACCTGGTGCTCGACGGTCTCGCTGCTCCGGTCGCGCCCCCAGTACGCCTCGCCAGAGAGGAAGGCCCAGACGGCGTCCAGATCCACCCGTCTCGGGTCGTCGTCCAGCTCGTACCCGCCCGGGAGCGCGCGCTTCACGACGGGAGGAGGCCGCTCGGGCCCATGCGCCGCGCGACGATCCCCGCGACCAGCGCGATCGCCCCACCGCCCGCGGACAGGTACAGGCCGGCGCCCGCCGCGACCCGAACGTCGACCCCGGCTCCTCCCTCCAGCGCCAGCCTGATCTTCGCCACGTCGTCCACGCGCAGGTACGCGGCAACGGCCGCGCCGAGGATCGCCAAGCCGCCGACGACCGCGACCACGCCGACTGCGCGCCGGAGCCCGCGAACCGTTATCAGCAGCGCCGCCACGGCGACCACGCCGACCAGGACGCCGGCCATCACGGCGAGCAGTCCGGTCCAGTCCCCGGTGCCGTTCACGTCCGAGGTCGCCACGACCTCGCTGCCGAAGATCTCCGTCCGACGCACCGCCGTCGCCGAGAACCATGTCGTGAACGCGCCCACCGCGCCGAGCAACCCGCCGAGCCCGGCGAGGACGACGGCGAGCGACCAGGACGCGCTCTGCGTGGACCGCTCCAACGAAGCCCCCGGCTAGACGACCGCGCGGTCGGCGATCTCCAGCGCCTCGTCGATGATCGCGAACCCCTCGGCCAGCTGCTCCTCGGTGATCGGGAGCGGCGGATTGGTCATGATCCCGTTCCAGCGGATCATCGTGAACAGGCCGCGCTCGTCCAGGTGCTTGCCGATGGCCTTCATCTCGTCGCTCGTCCCGTTGAACGGAGCCATCGGCTCCATCGTGTCGCGGCTCCGCACGATCTCGAGGATCCCGAACAGCCCGATGTTGCGGACCAGCCCCACGCTCGGGTGCTTGTCGAGGAGCTCCTGGTGGTGGCGAGCCATCACGTCGCCCATCTTGCGCGTGTGCTCGAGCAGCCCGTCCTCCTCGTACACGCGGATCGTGGCGATGGCCGCCGCCAGCGCGAGCGGGTGCGAGTTGTACGTCAGACCGCCCCAGAAGACGTGGTCGTCGAAGTACTCGTAGACCTTCGGGCGCAGACCCACGGCTCCGAGCGGGACCGCGCTCGAGGTGAGGCCCTTGGCCATCGTGATGATGTCGGGCACCACGCCCCAGTGGTTCACCGAGAACCACTCGCCCGTCCGGCCGAACCCGGCCATGACCTCGTCGGCGATCAGCAGGATGCCGAAGCGCTCGCACAGCTCGCGGACGCCTTGCAGGTAGCCGTCGGGCGGGATCAGGATCCCGTTCGTTCCCACGACCGGCTCGAGGATGAACGCGGCGATCGTCTCGGCGCCCTCGAGCACGATCGTCTCCTCGAGGTAGGCGAGCGCCGTCGCGGCGTCGTCCACCGGACGTTGCGGGCCGTGGTACGGGTCGAGGACGTGGACCACGCCGGGCATCCCGGGCTCGTTCCCCCACCGACGGGGGTCGCCCGTCAGCGTGATCGTGGCGTACGTGGCGCCGTGGTAGCTCCGGTAGCGCGCGAGGATCTTGTGCCGCCCCGTGACCGCCTTCGCGATGCGGATCGCGTTCTCGTTCGCCTCCGCGCCGCCGAGGGTGAAGAAGACCTTGTCGATGTCGCCCGGCAGGATCTCGGCCAGCTTGGCCCCGAGCGTGGCGCGGACCTCGGTCGCCATGAACGGGCTGATGTAGGGGAGCGTCTTCGCCTGCTCGGCGATGGCCTCGGCGACCCGCGGGTCGGCGTGCCCGATGTTCACGCCCATGAGCTGGCTGTTGAAGTCGAGGTACCGCTTGCCGTCCACCGTGAAGAACTCGCACCCGCGTGCGCGCTCGACCGCGATCGGCCGGGTGGTGCCCTGGGCCTGCCAGTCGTAGAGGGAATGCCGCAGGCACAGGTCGATGATCTGGTCGGACGTGAGCTCGGTCATGGGTTCCTCCTGGAGCGCAACAGGCGCGAACCGGCAGTGTAGCGGGCACGGGCGTCGCCCTTGACCGTCGTTCCCGCCGCCCCGGTACCATCCCCGGGGACGAACCCGCGGGCACGAGTCCGAAGGAGCTGAGCGGCATGGAGCGGATCGGCCACTACATCGGCGGCAAGCACGTACCCGGCGAGTCTGGACGAACGGGACCGGTGTTCGACCCGGCGACCGGTGTGCAGACGCACGAGGTCGATCTCGCCGACGTTGCCGAGGTGGGCTCGGCCGTCGAGGCCGCCAGGGAAGCGCTCCCCGCGTGGCGCGCAACATCGCTCTCCAAGCGCGCGGAGATCATGTTCCGGATCCGCGAGCTGATCGAAACCCGCAAGGCCGACGTCGCCAAGGTCCTGACGTCGCAGCACGGCAAGGTGCTCTCGGACGCGATGGGCGAGGTGCAGCGCGGCCTGGAGAACGTGGAGTACGCGACCGGCATCCCCCACCTGCTGAAGGGCGGGTTCTCCGAGCAGGTCTCGACCGGCGTCGACGTCTTCGAGATCCGCCAGCCCCTCGGCGTAGTCGCCGGCATCACGCCGTTCAACTTCCCGGCGATGGTGCCCATCTGGATGTGCGCGAACGCGATGGCGTGCGGCAATACGTTCGTGCTGAAGCCCTCCGAGAAGGACCCGGGGGTGTCGCTGGTGCTGGCCGAGCTGTTCGCCGACGCCGGCCTGCCCGACGGCGTGTTCAACGTGGTGCAGGGCGACAAGGTGGCCGTGGACGCGATCCTCGAGCACCCGGAGATCAGGGCCGTGAGCTTCGTCGGCTCGACGCCGATCGCGCGCTACATCTACGAGACCGGGACGAGGAACGGCAAGCGCGTGCAGGCGCTCGGCGGCGCGAAGAACCACATGATCGTCCTTCCCGACGCCGACGTGGAGATGGTGGCCGACGCGGCGGTGTCGGCCGGCTACGGCTCCGCCGGCGAGCGATGCATGGCCGTCTCGGTGCTGACGAGCGTCGGCACGGTCGCGGACTCCGTGATCGACGCGATCGCCGACCGGATCCCCAAGATCAAGGTGGGCCCGGGCATGGACCCGGAGTCCGAGATGGGACCGCTCATCACGCGCGAGCACCGCGACCGCGTCGCCTCGTACCTCGACAGCGGGCCGGCGCAGGGCGCGCGGATGGTGGCCGACGGCCGCGAGCATCCTTTGTATCGCGAGAGCGATGGTTTCTTCCTCGCGCCCTCGCTGATGGACGCCGTGACGCCGGAGATGGACGCCTATCGGGACGAGATCTTCGGACCGGTCCTCTCCGTCACGCGGGCCGACACGTACGAGCAGGCCGTGGATCTCGTGAACCGGAACCCGTACGGCAACGGCGTCGCGCTGTTCACCCGGGACGGAGGCGCGGCCCGGCAGTTCATCTTCGAGGTCGAGGCGGGGATGGTCGGCATCAACGTTCCGATCCCGGTGCCGGTCGCCTACTACTCGTTCGGCGGATGGAAGAGCTCGCTGTTCGGCGACGCTCACATGTACGGGCCCGAAGGCATCCGCTTCTACACGCGGGGCAAGGTCGTGACCCAGCGCTGGCCCGACCCGGCCACGAGCTCGGTCGACCTGGGCTTCCCTCGCACGCGCTAGTCGGACAGCCGAACGCCGGCGTCGTCCTCGCGGACCTTGACGAGCGCGGCGTAGTCCAGGTCGCCCGCACCGCCATCGACCAGCCGCTCGAGCTCGGTCGCCACGGCGGCGAGTCCCGGGACCGGCACGCCCAGCTCCTCGGCGGCGTGGAGCACGATCCGGACGTCCTTCAGCATCAGCGTGGAGCGGAAGCCCGGCGCGAAGTTGCCAGTCAGCATCCGCTCGCCGTGGATCTCGAGCACCTTGCTGGACGCGAAACCGCCGAGGAGCGCCTCCCGCACCAGCGCCGGATCCACGCCGGCCTTCTTCGCGAGCACGAGCGCCTCGGCGACGGCCTCGAGCGCGCCGGCGATCGCGAGCTGGTTGCACGCCTTCGTGACCTGACCCGCGCCGGACGGGCCCGCGTGCACGACCGTCGAACCCATCGCCTCGAACAGCCGGCGGGCGCGCTCGAGGGCCTCCGCCGGACCGCCGACCATGATCGACAGCGAGGCCGCCTCGGCGCCGACGGTGCCGCCGGAGACGGGGGCGTCGAGCATGGCGATCCCCATCTCGCCCAGGCGCAGTGCGAACCCGCGGGTCGCGATCGGATCGATCGTGCTCATGTCCACGACCAACGACCCCGGCCCCGCACCCTCCGCCACGCCGCCCTCGCCGAAGACCGCGAGCTCGACGTCGGGCGTGTCGGGCAGCATCGTGATGACGATGTCGGACCCCGAGGCGACGTCGGCCGGCGACGAGCCACGCGAGGCACCGAGCGCGACGAGCTCCTCGACCGGTCCCGCCGAGCGCGAGTGCACCAGGAGCGGGAACCCCGCGTCCACGAGGTGCCGCGCCATCGGCCGCCCCATGGCGCCGAGCCCGACGAACCCGACCCGCTCGCCCATCAGCCCGTCACCGCCCGGTCCGAGATCTCGAGCGCGGCGTCGATGATGTCGAATCCCTCGGCGAGCACGGCCTCGTCGGCGCAGAGCGGGGGGTTCGTCATCAGGTGATTCCAACGGACGAAGGTGTACAACCCACGCTCGTCGAGGTACGCGGCCACGGCCTTCGTCTCCTCACTCGTCCCGTTGAACGGGGCGAGCGGCTCCATCGTGGCGCGGTTCCGAACGAGCTCGAGCACGCCGAAGAGCCCGATGTTGCGGACCGACCCCACGGAGGGATGCTTCGCGAGCAGCTCCTGATGGTGACCTCGCATCACCTCCCCCATCTTCGCGGAGTTCTCGATCAGCCCGTCCTCCGCGTAGACCCCGAGCGTCGCGAGCGCCGCCGCGCAGGCGAGCGGGTGGGAGTTGTAGGTGAGCCCACCCCAGAACACGTGGTCGTCGAAATGCTCGGCGACGTGCGGACGCATCCCGACCGCGCCGAGGGGAACGTACGAGGACGTGAGCCCCTTCGCCATCGTCATGAGGTCCGGGACGACCCCCCAGTGGTTCACGGCGAACCACTCGCCGGTGCGGCCGAAGCCCGACATCACCTCGTCGGCGATCATCAAGATGCCGTACCGGTCGCAGAGCTCGCGGACTCCCTGGAGGTAGCCATCGGGCGGGACCAAGACACCGTTGGTTCCGGGCACGGGCTCCAGGAAGAACGCGGCGATCGTCTCCGGACCTTCGAGCGCGATCGTCTCCTCGAGGTAGCGGAGCGATGTCTCGGCGTCGTCGACCGGGCGCTCGGTCCCGTGGTAGGGATCGAGGACGTGGATCACGCCGGGCATGCTCGGCTCGTTGCCCCATCGCCGCGGGTCGCCGGTGAGCGAGACCATGGCATACGTCGCCCCGTGGTAGCTCCGGTAGCGCGCGAGCACCTTGTTGCGCCCGGTCACCGCCCGCGCCATCCGGAGCGCATTCTCGTTGGCCTCGGCCCCGCCGAGCGTGAAGAACACTTTCGCCATGTCGCCCGGCAGGAGCTCGGCTAGCTTCGCGCCGAGCCGGGCGCGAACCTCGGTCGCCATGAACGGGCTGACGTACGCGAGCTTCTCGGCCTGCTCGGCGATCGCGCGCACGACCCGAGGGTCGCCGTGGCCGATGTTCACGCTCCAGAGCTGGCTGTTGAAGTCGAGGTAGCGCTTGCCCTCGGGCGTGAAGAACTCGCACCCCTTCGCGTGGCCCACGGCGATCGGTCTGACCGCCGACTGTGCCTGCCAGTCGAACAACGTGTGCCGGAGCGACAGCTCGACGATCTGCTCCGACGTCATGGACGAGGTTCCGTTCATGTGGTCTCCACCTTCTCCCGGGGGCCGGACGGCGCGCCGCCGGACCCGATCACGTAGCTGTGTTCGGCCGCCCAGTGCAGGACGATCCGGTCCCCCGGGCGTGGATCCTCGACCGAGATCTCGTCGTTCAGGCGATGCACCGACAGCCGCTCCCCCGTCCGGAGGTCGATGAGCAGCTGCGTGAGCGAGCCGAGGTAGACGACGTCGGCGATCGTGCCGCTCACGTGCGACGCGCGGGGACCCACCTGGCCGGACACGAGCTTGATCCACTCGGGCCGGACCGTGATGCTCACGTCGCCGTCCGTTCCCGGGTCGGGCGCGAGGATCCGCTCGCCTTCGCCGAGATCCATCACCACGAGCCCGTCCTCGCGCCTGTCCGCACGCAGCGTGATCAGGTTCGAGACGCCGATGAACCCCGCGACGAAGGCCGTGGCCGGCCGCTGGTACAGCTCCCTCGGCGTGGCCAGCTGCTCGACCACCCCGCCGTTCATCACGGCGATGCGATCGGACATCGTCATCGCCTCCTCCTGGTCGTGCGTCACGTAGACGAACGTGGTGCTCGTGCGGGCCTGCAGGGCCTTCAGTTCGAGCTGCATCTCCTTGCGGAGCTTGAGATCCAGGGCGCCGAGCGGTTCGTCCAGCAGGAGGGCGGCGGGGCGGTTCACGAGCGCGCGGGCGAGCGCCACGCGTTGCTGCTGCCCGCCCGAGAGCTGTCCCGGCCGCCGGTCCTCCATGCCCTCGAGCTGCACGACCCGGAGGATGTCGTTGGTCCGTTCGGCGACCTCGGCCTTGCCGAGCTTGTGGATCTTGGGCCCAAACCCGATGTTCTCGGCCACGGTCATGTGCGGGAACAGGGCGTAGGCCTGGAACACCATGTTCACGTTGCGCTTGCCGGGCGGGACCCGCGTGACGTCGCCGCCCTGCAACAGGATCCGTCCGGAGGTCGGCTCCTCGAAGCCGGCGATCAAGCGCAGCGTCGTGGTCTTGCCGCAGCCCGAGGGGCCGAGCAGCGAGAAGAACTCGCCACCACGGACCGTGAACGAGACGTCGTCCACGGCCGTCACCTCGCCGAACGCCTTCACGACGCGCTCGAGCTCGATCTCGCCGGCGCGAGCATCGGCCGCGCTCCCGTTCGGATTCACGTCTGGATCCTGTTGAGCTTGGCCAGGCGGAACGCGAGGAGCGACAGCAGCACGGTCGCGACCAAGAGCACGAACGTGAGCGCCGACCCGTTCCCCCAGTCGGCGCCCTCCAGGATGAGCTGCGTCACGCGCTGGCCGAGCATCGTGGACCCGGTGCCCGCGACCAGGTCCGGCGAGACGAAGTCGGTGAGCATCGGCACGTACACCAGGATCATCGCGACGAAGATGCCCGGAGCCGCGAGCGGGATCAGGATCTTCCGCGTCCGGGTCCACCATCCGGCGCCCAGGTCCACCGAGGCTTCGAACAGCGCCGGGTTGATGGCTTTCATCGCCGCGTAGATCGGGATCGTCGTGTACGTCAGATACCCGGCCGAGAGCACCACGATGACCGCGAACGGCGTGAAGATCAGCCACTCGACCGGCGCGTCGGTGATGCCGGTGGTCTGGAGGAACCAGTTCACGATGCCCTGACGCCCGAGGATCATCCGCCACGCCCAGATCCGCACGATCGGGTTCAGCTCGTCGGCGACCACGAGCGCCAGCAGGAGCGGCAGCTCCCACTTCCCGGCTCGGAAGACCATGAACGAGGCCAGCGGGATCGCGACCGCGAGCATCAGGACCATGGCCGTCGTGGCGATCAGGAAGGTCGTCACGGCGATCTTCCGGTTCAGGGGATCGGTGAGCACGTTCGCGAAGTGCTGCAGGGTGGAACCGCTGCTCGCGTCGAACGGGTCCACCAACGTGCTGACCCGGATCATGAGCAGCATCGGCACGAGGAACAGCACGATCAGCAGCGACACCGGCGCGAACAAGATGGCGAACGCGCCGCCCCGAGAACCGCGCCGCGGGCGGGCGGGTCGGACCGTCGCGTCGACGGCAGTCATCATGCGGCTCCCCGGGCGGGCCGGGTGTCCACCCCGGGAGCCGTGACGCCGCCGCGGGCACGCATCAGCTTCAGCGCCACCCAGATCAGCAGGACCTGCACGACCGAGATGACCGTGGAGATCGCGTTCACGACGGGCAGGTGCTCGGAGTCGCGCACGGTCGAGTAGACCCAGATCGGGAACGTCTGCTGGAACCCGATCGTGAAGAAGCTGATCTCGAAGTTGTTGAACGACCACGTGAACGCGAAGATCGCCGCCGCCGCCACGGCCGGCGCGACGTGCGGCAAGATCACGTGCCGGAGCACCTGGAGCCGGGAGCAGCCGAGGTCGACCGCGGCCTCCTCCTGCAGCCGGTCGAACCGGAACAGTTGCGCCGCAACGATGGCCGTGACCAGCGGGAAAGTGCAGACGACCTGCGTGGCCACGACGGTGTTCAACCCGAGGTCCAGGTCCACCCACTCGTGCCGGTACGCGAGCAGCGCCGCGATGCCGATCACGAGCCACGGCAGGACCAGGGGCGCGCCCACGAGGCCGGCGATCGCTCCCCGGCCGCGGAACCGGAACCGCGTGAGCCCGAACGCCGTGAGCGTCCCCATCACCAGGCACAGCGGCGCGACGAGGAACGACACCACGATCGAGTTGAACAGCGCGGTCCGTAGCTGCGGATCCTCGAACGCCTGTCGGTACCAGCGGGTGGTGAACCCCGCCCACGGGAACGAGAGGATGGTCGAGTCGTTGAAGGAGAACACCACGAGGATCAGGAGCGGGCCGAACAGGATCGCGAGCACGGCCATGATGAACAGGGTTCGCCCACCTAGCGACGCGCCGCGGCGAACGCGGACACCGGCCGGCGCCGGCACGGCGACCCCCGCGCCGGCCGGGCGTAGCGCCGCTGCCACTAGGCCGCCTTCACCTCCTGCCAGGCCGCCGTCCACGCCGCCTTGTCCTCCGGCGGCGAGGCGGGGATCGCGTTCTCGAGGTCGTAGAGCGAGTTCAGCGAGGCCTCCTCCACGATCTCGGGCGGCACGGCGTCGACGATGCCCTGGTTCGATGTGAGGTAGCTCCAGTTCGTCGCGGCGTAGACCTGCGGCGGGAGCGACGTGTAGTAGTTCAGCAGCGCGTAGGCTGCGTCCAGGTTCGCGGGATCGATCTCGGGGCTGATGCCGTACCCGCAGGTCCACAGCATCTGGCCCTCCTTGGCGGCCGCGAACTGCACGTTCACGCCCTCGCGGTTGCGCAGGACCTTCGCCGTCCCGGGGTACCCGGAGGCGATGATGATCTCGCCGGACTTGAACAGTGCCTTCACGTCGGCCTCGGACTCCCAGAAGGTGCGGAACTGGCCCTTGTTGTCGATCAGGAAGTTCTTGACCTCCTCCAGCTGGTCCGGCGTGATCGCGAGCGGGTTCTCGTAGCCGAGAGCGAGCGCCCCGATGTCGATCGCCGTCACCGACAGGTCCTCGAGCGCGGCCTGGCCGGCGTACTGCGGGTCGAACAGGTCGAGCCACGAGTCCGGCGGCTCGGTGATCACGTCGGCGTTGTACATGATGCCCGCGGTCCCGGCGTCGACCGGCACGAGGAACACCTCGCCGTCGACGACGACGCCCGGGAGCTCCTTCATGCCCGGCCAGATCTCGTCCCAGTACGTCAGGCGCGAGACGTCGAGGGGCTGGTACAGACCCTTCTGCACCATGTCGAGGGTGGACTCGTCCACGCAGCTGTTGATCACGTCGGCCTCGAAGCCGGCCAGGATCCGCGCGACCGCGGCGTCGTTGGACCCGAAGCCGGCCGTCTCGAGCTCGATGTTCGGGTACGTCTCGTAGAACCCCGCCAGGTACTCGGGGTCGAAGCCGTCGGCGTACGAGAAGAGCCGGATCGTGCCGGAGACCTCTGCGGGGTCGACCGAGGGGCCTACCTCTCCGGATGCGCCGCTCGGCTCGGTGACGTCATCCCCGTCACCCCCGTCGCCTGAACACGCTGCCCCAACCAGGAGAAGGGCGACCATCCCGGCGAGCAATCGAACCGTGCGACCCGGCATCCCGTACCTCCCCGTCGCCGTTGGGCGAGCCTACGGTCATGAACGGTAGATTGTCAACCGTTGACGAAGTGAGGGATCCGGGGCTACTGTTCGCGCGTCCCGAGACCGTACTGGCCGGGAGGACGGAGGTGGGGAGATGCAACGTCGGGCTCGCCTGACCGCGGCGATCGCCGCAGGTGTCCTGTTGTCGGTCGCCCTGCCGCCGGGGAGCGCGGTGGCCGGGGATCCCCCGTTCCTGACGACCAAGCCCCCGCAGCTGGTCGCGCTCGAGGCAGGGGTCGAGATCATGCCGATCCTCACCGCGGGCGACGTCATCGGGCAGGGCTCACGCGCCTATCAGATGAGCGGGATCCCCGACGGGCTCGGTCTGTACCGCAGCGGTCCGGACACCGTCGAGGTGTGGATGAACCACGAGCTCGGCGGCGACCCGTCCAACGCTCGCGTGTCGCACCTCACGCTGGACAACGACGGCGCGGTGATCGACGCCGAGTACGTGATCAACGGCCGGGAGAAGTTCAAGGACTTCTGCTCGAGCACCTTGGAGATCATCCATGGGACCCCCTGGTACCTCACCGGCGAGGAGGCCAACGACTCGATCTACGGTGGCACCTCGATCGCCATCAACGCCGAGACCGGCGACTGGGTGGAAACACCTCACTTCGGGTTGATGCTCCACGAGAACGTCGTTCCCGTGCAGGGCCTATCGAAGGCGACCATGTTCCTGGCCGAGGACGGCCGGCACAACCACAACCAGATCTACGTCTACCTCGCGGACACCTTCAAGGGCGCGATCGCGGGGCGCGGGCAGCTCATGACATGGGTGCCCACCGGCAAGACCGACGGCACCCCCTCGAACGACGACGTCTCCGTCGGCCAGCCGCTTCGGGGCGAGCTGGTGCCGATCAGCCAGCGGGACAACGACACCGTGACCCACCTCAACGCCGCCGCCGAGGCGGCCGGCGCCTTCAACTTCGTGCGCATCGAGGACGCGGTCACCGATCCGTCCCATCCGGGCGTGCTGTATTTCGCCGACACCGGCGCCGCGCGCTCGGAGTCCTACAAGGGGCGGATCTTCAAGCTCCGGTTCGACGTGGAGGATCCGACGCGGTCGACGCTCAGCGTGGTGCTCGACGGCGACGCGGGGGACGACATGTTCAACCCCGACAACCTCGGGATCACCGCGCGGACGCTGATGATCCAGGAGGATCGCAACTACGCGCGTTCGGGCTACGCGCGCGTCCTGGCCTTCGATCTCTCGACCGGGACGCTGACACCCGTCGCCCGGACCGATCCCAAGCCGATCGCGATCAAGCGCGACGGAGGCCCGGGAGCCTGGGAGTCGAGCGGCATCGTCGACGCGAGCGCGCTGTTCGGGCCCGGGTGGTGGTTGCTGGACGTCCAGGACGACGAGTACTTCGTCTCCGTCCCGGGGCCGAGCCTGCGGGTGGACTCGGCCGAAGGGGAGGGCGGACAGCTCCTGGCGATGTTCGTCCCGGGGACCTAGGGCTGGGTGGGCAACGACCCGATGTAGCCGGCGATCAGGTCTCCCGCCTGCTCCGAGTGCTCCTCGAACAGCCGGGAGGCCAGGGTCGCGTCTCCCCGCTCGATCGCGTCCAGGAGCGGACGGTGCTGGTGGGCGATCTCGTCGAGCGACGCATACACCCGCTCGTCCAGTCGGAGCAGACCCCGAAGGACGGGCACGTACCGGTTGAACACCTCGGCCAGGCGCGCGTTCCCCGACAGGCGGCACAGGGCTTCGTGGAACGCGAGGTCGGCTCGTGAGACCTCCGCCACGTCGCCGGCAGCGATCGCGCGGTCGATCGCGGCCGCGAACGACCGCATCTCCTCGAGCTCCGCAGCCGGCCGCGACGATGCCAGGATCTTCGCGGCCTGGCCCTCGACCGCAGCGCGCACCTGGTAGATCTCGCGAACGTCGGCGCCGTCCAAACGGGCGACGAAGGTCCCCCGACGGGGCTCCTCCTCGACCAGGCCCTCCGCACGAAGGAGCTTGAGCGCCTCACGGACGGGCCCCCGGGAGACGTTGAGCTGCTCGGCAATCCTGGCCTCGACCAGGTGCTCCCCCTGGCGGAACCCTCCGGCGAGGATCTGCTCGCGGATCCGGTCCGCCGCGTCCTCGGCCAGCGAGCGCGGAGCCTGCAACGGTTGGAGGGCCGGGCTCTCGGTCTGACTCACGATCGTCGCTCCTCTTCGAGGGGAGTTCCTCCTGAACTGTAGACTGTCGACCATCTGCGAGGCAACCATCCGCCGATCACGCCCGCAGCCGCCGCATCGTCTCCTTGACCGAGGCGGTGTCCAGGGTCATCTCGAGGAACCCCACGTTGGCCTCGTAGACCGCGGGGTCCACCTGCGCCTTTACCTCGTCCTCGAAGATGTGCATCACGGGGAGTCCCAACTGGACCCCTGCCAACGGACCCACGAACGCGGGATCGCCCTCGGTCACGGTCTCGGCCGTGACCTCGAGGGCCTCCGCATCGGCAGCCCCGAGGACGACGACGACGTTGTCCGCGCCGTATTCGTCCACGACCTGCTGGATGCGGCCCTGGTTCTCCGGATCCATGGCGCCCGCCGCCGTTCAGACGAAGCACTCGGTCCGCGTCATCACGACCTCGACGCCGGCCGACGTGAGGCACTGGGCGATCGCCTCGCCCGGGACCGCATCCCGTTCGCCGATCGCGATCGCCTTCTTGCCTCGCAGCTCCATCCGCTCACCTCCTCACCAGGGTCAGGACGGCGGTCTCGATCTCCTCGAGGGTCGGGTCGCCCGTCAACCGTTGGACTTCGTTCCCGTCGCGGAACAACACGTACGTGGGCAGCCCGAACACGCGCAGGTCTCGACACACCTGGCGGTTCTCCGGCGCGTTCACCTTCACCAGGCGAAGGTCCGGCCCGAACCGCTCGGCGAGCTCCTCGACCTTCGGCATCAGCGCGACGCACGGCGCGCAGTTCGGTCCCCAGAAGTCCACGAGCACGTTCCCGGCCGCGACGAGCTCCGGGAATGTGTCCACGGTCGCGTCTGTCATCGAGGCCCCACCTCCAGCGTGATCGAGGCGCCGTCCCACAGCCGCGTGAGGCGACCGAGGAACAGGCTCCCCTTCGCGATCAACATCGTCGACGCGATGCGCCCCTCGCGGAACTCGCGCAGCGCGTGCGGCAGCCACGGGATCGCCGAGGCGATGTGCCCCTGCGTCGGCGAGAAACCGGGGAGGCCGTGCCGGCGGGCGAACCCCTCGATCTCGTCGCGCCCGAGCTCGCCGCGCACCACACCGAGCCCGGCGATCATGCGGTAGTTCCGACCGGGGACATCGCCACCGCCTGCCGGTTCGGTGATCTCGGGGTTGTGCAGCTCCGTGGCGTACCGGTCGATGCCGCGCAGCCCTCGGGCCATCGCGCCGAGGGGGACGCCGACCAGGTCCTGCAGGAGCGCCTGCTGATCGGAGCCCGCGCCCACCCGGTGACGGCCGACCGCGTCCAGCCGGAGGACCGGCGCGCCCGGAGGCGCCTCCTCCGCCGGGCCGACCAGGACCGCCATCCCCGCGAGCACGTCCTCGAGCACCGGCAGGTCGCGCTCGAGGGCGCCGAGGAACTTCATGCCGAGTTTCGGCACCGAGCCACCCGCGACGACGGCGACCAGGTCGACCACGCCTGAGGCGACGAGGGCGCCGGCTGCGACCATCGCGTGGATCGGCGCCGCGCAGAAGGCCTTCACGTCGGCACCCGAGGCATCCGTGAGCCCGCAGTCCTCGGCGACGGCCTTCGCCAGGTTGCCGCCGCCCCGCTGGTACCGGTCCCCCACCGCCTCCTCGCCGGCGCCGAGCACGTGGTCCACGTCCTCGGGCCGGACCTGCGCGCGCGACATGAGGTCTCGCAGCGCGTGGACGGCACTCGCCTTGCACGCGAGGTTCTCCAGGAGGATCTGCGCTCCGAGGGCCTCGTCCGCATCGTGATCGCCGCGGAACGCACCGACGATCTCGGTCCCCTCGTACAGCGCGAGCTCGCCGGGCGCGGGCTCGTCCTTCAAGCGGACAAGCTCGAAACGATCCGAGGCGGCGAGCAGCTCGTAGAAGGCGCGCTGGTCGATGATCTCGCCGTGCGCGCCGCTGGGTGCGGCGTCGGCGACCGGGGCCTCGGACCACGGACGAGGGCGATCCCACAGATCGTCCGGGTGGAGATTGCCCACGACGACTTGGTTGGGCGGGTACGCGACCGCGTCCGCGAACGATCGCAGGTGCGCCGCGAGCTCATCCGCGCGCTCGAGCTCGCGTGAGGGCTTGGAGCCGTAGCGCACGACATCGGGCACGTGCTGCAGCGTGAGCGACGCCGCGTAGACGGCGACCGGCCTCACGCGCTCGTCTCCCACACCGTGAGCGGTTCGACCTCGGTCGAGAGCATCGTGAGGGCGCGCTCGACGAGGCGCCGGCGCTCGGCGAGCTCGTCGGCGGCACCGAGGCTCGGGTCCCCGGTGGGGTGCGTGATCGAGACCCCGCGAAGGATGCGGTTCGCCCCCACCATCGTCGCGATGGTCGGCAGCGCGGTCACGAGGACCGTTGGGATGCCGGTCCGTTCGATCTCCTTCGCGAGCGTTGCCCCGCACCGCGTGCCGGTTCCGCACGTGCCCGTGACGAGCACCGCCTGCACCCCTGCGTCGCGCAGCTCCTGCCCGATCTCCTGCCCGAAGCGCGCCGCCACCGCCACCGGCGTATCGACACCGGTCGTCGTGGAGAGGGTGTCGTGGAGCCGGCCGATGCGTCCCTCGGCCTCGAGCTGCCGGACGGCGTCCAGCGGCACCAACCGGTTCGGATCGGCGTTCGCGGCGGTCGTGTCGAAGCCGGCGTGCACGGACCCGTACGAACCTGCGGCGAACGAGGACACGCCGTCGAGCGGGTACCGGAGCCAGACGTTCGCGTGCCGCGTCGGCAGCCGGTCGGGGTTGCCCTGCGGCACGAGGCCCGACTCGGTCACCAGAGCGATCAGCGCGTCCGCGGGATCGGCGATCGGCGGCGGAGGCGCCACGCGGTCGCCGGACGGCGCGACCTCGGTCCGCACGTCCCCCGACAGCTTCGAACGCAGCAGCTCGAGCGCCCGGGCCGCCCCCGTGCGCTCCGCCAACACGTTGCGCCGGAGCCCGCGCGGCAGGTACCCCTCGTCGGCGGGGGTCCCGATCTCCGAACCCTCGGCGAGCCGGCGCGCGAGTCCGGCGATGACGGGCAGGAGCGTGCGCATCTCCGAGACGGTCGAGCCCGTCGGCACGACGTACGCCGCGCCCGCCGCGGCGAGCACGCCCGGGCTGTCGGGGGTCATCGCCATGACGACGGGGATGCCGCGCCGAGCGGTCTCTCGGGCGAGCACGCCGCAGGCGTACCCGTACCGCCCCGCGCCGAACGCCGGGCCGCAGATCAGGACGTCCGGGCGCTCGGCGTCGAGCCATCCGAGGAGCGTGGCGAGCGTCTCGTCCTCGTGCTCGCCGAAGCGATCGTCGCCGCACGCGAGCGTGACCGACACGTCGAGGCCGAGCGCTCGGCCCGGTCCGACCGCACCCTCGATCCGGATCGGCTCGCGGGAGGCGGCCTCCTCTCCGCCGAGGCCGGCGAAGAACTGGTTCAGGTAGTGGACGACCTTCACGCCGGGACCGCCGTCAGCCGTGCGTCCCCCATCTGGCTCGTCGCGCCGAGGTACGCGGTCGTCGGGACCGGCTCGCCGACGCGGGCCTCGTTCGCGCCTACGATGCGCTCGGGCGTCCACGCTGGGACGAGCTCGTCCTCGTTGCCGACGCTCGCGATGGCATCGGCCTCGGGGACGTGGTCGGTCAGGCCGGCGTTGATCTCGGCGACGATCGCGGTGGTCGCGATCCCGAGCTCCTCGCACGCACGGACCGTGAGCATCGTGTCGGTATGCGAGTTGCCCGATTGGAACGTCGTGCAGATGGCGGCGCCCGCCCCGAGCATCCGCGCCAGGCGCGCCGACAGCATCGCGGAGCGCTGCTTCTCGAACGCGGAGTCGAGATACCCGAGCGCCAGGACGACCCCGGCGAAGCGCAGCCCGCCTCCCTCGGCCGCGAGCAGCTCGTGGATCAGGGCGTTGCGCTGGTAGAAGGCCGTCGGGTTCCGTGTACTCGCCCAGTCGTACTGACCACTGGTGAGCGCCCCGTCGAGCACCTCTCGAGGGTCGAGCACCGTGGGCACGAGACCCTGCAGCGGGAGGCCGTACAAGAACGTGTCGAGGAACGGCCCCTCCGAGGCGACCTGCAAGATCACGCAGACCGCGGGCGACCTCTCGCCGCCGCGCGGCCCGATCGACGTGACGTCGGCCGCCTCCGCGGGCTCGGAGACCGCGAGCGCCAGCTCGCGGGAGACGGCGAGCGACGCCCGCCGGATCGAGCGGTCCAGGTCCGCGGCGGGAACACCACGCGCAGGCGAGACCGTGAGCACCACGTTCGCCGTTCCGCCGAACGGCGATCGGTCGGCGCCGGGCCCGGCCATGTCGACGAACGCGTCCGGCAGCTCGTCCGCCTCCGTATACCCCGCCGCTCGCAGATCGCACGAGACGAGCACGGAGACGCCGTCGAGCCGGATCGTTCGCCCGTGGCCGGCGAGTGAGAGCCGACCGAGCGCTCCCGGGAACGTTGCATCCGGATCGGCCGGCTTGACCTGCGGCGCGACGGCGTCGAGCACGTTGGCGACGCGCACGCCGTCACCCGGATGCACGATCTCGATGTGGGCGTCACCGATGGCGGGTTCGCGCAGAGCGAGCTCGGCGAGGAGATCCGGGTCGACCGTGAGGGTCCGCTCGTCGAGACCGGCCGCGCCGGTCGGCTCGACGCGGTCGACGGTCACCGCAGCGAGCTCGAGCACGTCCTCGGCCGGCGTCACGCCGGATCCTCGGGGACGGGCGGAGCGTCGGCAGCGTCGTACCAGTCGCCGCCGCCGAGCTCGCCCCCGTCGACGATGAGGGTCTGCCCGGTGACGAACGACGCGTCGTCGGAGGCCAGGAACAGCACCGCGGCAGCCTGCTCGGTCGGTCGACCGGCTCGTCGCAGCGGGATCCGACGGAGGTACTCGCGCTGGAGCCGCTGCTCGTCCGGATCTCCCGCGATGAGCTCGGCCTCCTCGGGCGTGAGCGTCTGGCCGGGTGCCACGCAGTTCGCGCGCACGCCGAGGTGCCCGAGCTCGTGAGCCACGGCCTTCGTGAGCGCAACGAGCGCGGCCTTCGACGCGTTGTAGACGGACTCCGGCGACTCGTTCTTGAACGCGTTGGCCGAGGCGACGTTCACGATCGCGCCGCCGCCGCACTCGGCCATGTGCGCGCCCGCGACCTGCATCGTGGCGAGCGGCGCGCGGGTGTTCACCGCGAACGTCCTGTCGAACAGCTCGCGCTCGACCTCGAGGAACGGACCGTCCGGCATCACACCCGCGCAGTTCACGAGGACGTCGACGCGTCCGAGCTCGGCGATCGCCGCCCGAACCATGCGGGAGGCCGCCGCGAAGTCTCCGACGTCCACCTCGTGGATCCGCACGCGGTCGCCGATGTCCCGACGGAGGCGCTCGAGTCCGTCGGCTCGGACGTCTGCCGCGACCACGATCGCGCCCTCGGTCACGAAGGCCTCGACGATCGCCCGGCCGATCCCCTGCGCGCCGCCCGTGACGACGACGCCTCGTCCCTCGAACCGGCCGGGGCTCACGGCACCTCCGGGTGGTGCGGCGGAGCGCCTCGTACCCCGAGATCACCGATCGACAGGAACCGGTCGCCGACGTTGGCGACCACGACGCGGTCCAGATCCGGCCCGACGAACGCGAGGTTCGTCGGCGCGTCGAGCACCGACGCGAGCGGATCGGCTACGACGCTCCGCACCGAGCCGTCCGGGTCGACGCGGACGATGCCGTCGGGCCGGTACAGCGTGACGAACACGTTGCCCTCGACGTCGAGCGCGATGCCGTCGGGGTCGGTGTCCGGGAGCGCCGCGAGCAGCACAGGCTCGGCTGCGCTCCCGTCCGCTTCGATCGGAACGCGCCACAGGGCTGGCCGATGGGACTCGACGACCAGGAGCGCGTCGCCCGACGGCGTGACCGCGCACCCGTTCGGGTACTCGGGCAGGGCTTCCGTCCAGCGCTCGGCCTTGCCGCCCGGCGGGATGCGGACGATCGCCGGCTGGCCGTCCTCGCCGGAGCATGTCGCGTACAGCGTCCCGTCTGGCCCGAACGCCATCGCGTTCGGCGTGTCGAGGTCGACCCCTCGGCCGTAGGGGTCGAGGTCGCCGGTCGCCGGATCCCACCGGACGACCTCGCCGGCCCCCGCGTCGCATGCGTAGATCCGCCCGAGCCCGTCCACCGCCACGCCGAGCATCGAGCCGCCGGTCGAGCCGAGCTCATCGACCTCGCCGTCGAGCGAGACCGCGTAGATCTCGCCCCCCTCACCGCCCGCGACCACGCGACCGCCGACCGGGTCCCACGCCACCCCCTCGGGATGGTTGAGGCCTTCGGCCAGAACCTCGAACCGCTCCTTCATCCGAGCTCCGCCCCGATGGCTTCGCCGAGGATGTCGTAGGCGCGGTCCTGCACCTCGACCGGTGTGACGAGCGAGGGCTGGACGTTCAGCGAGCTCGTGCTCGAGGTCACGAGCAGACCCGCCTCCAGGCATCGACGCACGACACGCTCCTGCAGCGCGAGGTCTCGTTCCTTGCTCGCTCTATCCTTCACGAACTCGATCGCCTGGAAGCACCCCACCGCGCGGACATCGCCGATCGCTTGGTACCGCTCGAACAGCGCCGAGAGGCGGGCGCGCGCTGCCTCGTCCAACGCCCGGACGTTCGCGAGGATCGGCTCGCGCTCGAAGGCGTCGAGCGTGGCGAGCGCCGCCGCGCACGACGACGCTAGCCACGACCAGGTGGAGCCCGTCGAGACGTCATGGAATCCCATCGAGCCCTCGGTCCCGAGCACCGCGCCGATCGGCATCACGCCTCCGCCCATCGCCTTGCCCAGGCAGAGCAGGTCGGGCTCGACACCCCACCTCTCGACGGCGAACAGCGTGCCGGTGCGCCCGAACCCCGTCTTCACCTCGTCGACGCAGAGCAGGAGGTCGTGCTCCCGGCAGAGCTCGGCGAGCGCCGTCCAGAACGCGTCGGGCGGCGCGACACACCCGCCCGAGCCCATCACCGGCTCGATCACGAACCCGGCGACCTCGCGCGGGTCGATCGCGTGGAAGAGCAGCTGGTCGCGCAGGTAGTCCACCGTCCCATCGCCGGAGCCACCCGGCCGCGCCGTGAACGGCGTCCGGTAGGGGTTCGGGTAGGGCACGTGCACGAATCCCGGCATCAACGCCCGGTACCCGAAGGACAGGTCCGAGGTCTCGGCGCCGATGGCACCCGCCGTGCCGGCCTCGCCGTGGTATCCGCCGAGGAACCCGATCACGATCGGCCGGCCGGTCGCGCGCCGCATGAACCGCACGGCGGTCTCGACCGCCTCCGTCCCGTTCAGCGCGATGTCCAGGCGTGTCAGGTTCGGCGGCGCGACCGCCAGGAGCCGTTCGGCGAGCGGGAGCACGAGGTCGTGGGCCAGCGCATGCGTGTCCTCGCTCCCGAACCGGCGCAGGGCCGCGATGGACGGGTCGAGGAGGTCGCCCCGCCCCGCGCCGAGCGGCACGGAGGCCGACGCCGAAACGAAGTCCCAGAACACGTTGCCGTCGACGTCGGTCACGGTGTAGCCGTCCTTGCGCGCGATCACGAACGGGGCGAGATCGTGCGCCATCCCGGGGTACAGGACGCCGTCCAGCCGCCCGAGGATCTCACGGCTGCGCGGGCCGGGGATCTCGGTCGCGATCCTCGGGGCCTCCTGCTTCATCGGAGTCTCTTCCTCGCGTCGCGGAGGATCTCGCGGGCGGCGTTGCGACCGTTCGCGCCCGTCACGCCACCACCGGGGTGGGTCCCGGCGCCGCACAGGTACAGGTCGCGCACCGGCGTGCGGTAGTCGCCGTAGCCTCGGACCGGCCGCATGAACAACAGCTGGTCCGGAGCCATCTCACCGTGGAGCGCGTGACCGCCGCTCAGCCCGAGGAGCCGCTCGAGGTCAAGCGGCGAGAGCACCTGCCGGTGCTCGATCGCGCCGGGGAGGTTCGGGAAGTGTTCGGCCAGCTGCGCGATCACCTCGTCGGCGCGCCGCTCCTTGATCTGGTCCCAGGTCCCCTCGGCCAGGGTGTAGGGCTGCGAGTTCACGTCGATCGTGACGACGTGCTTGCCGTGCGGCGCAAGCGAGGGGTCGTGAACCGTCGGGAAGCAGATCTCGACATGCGCGTCGCGCGCGGGGATCCCTTGTCGCGCGAGGGCCTGGTCACGGTCCATGTCGGAGAGGGGCTGGTTGATCTCCATGATCCCCAGGTGGTACGGCTCGATACCCTCGCGCGCGAACCCACGTACGCGCGGGAGCTCGCCGACCCCCAGGTTGATCTTGATGCTCGTGCCCTCGCAGCGGTAGGCGCGGATCGCAGCCGCGAACCATCCGGGCAGGTCCGAGGCGTTCAGGAGTCCGAGGAACGTGCGCTTGGGGTCGGCGTTCGACACGACGCGCCTCGCCCGGATCTCCTCGCCGCCAGCGAGCACGACACCGGTCGCCCGGCCGTCCTCGACGAGGATCCGCTCGACCTCCGCGTCGGTGCGGATCTTGGCGCCGGCCTCGCGGGCGGCGTCGGCCATCCTCGCCGTGACCTCGCCCATCCCGCCGCGCACGAACCCCCATTGCCGGACCCCACCACCCGCCTGCTGCTCGGCCGCGTGGTCGTGCAACAGCACGTACGCCGTCCCCGAGCTCGACGGGCCCGCGACGCTGTCGTTGATCGCGTGCCAGCCGATCGCCGACTTCACGTGTTCGGATCCGAACCGCTCGCTCAAGTACTGGGCGGCCGACGTCGTGAACAGGAACGCGGCATCCTGCATGAGCGCACGGTGCTTCAGCATGAGCCGCCCGTACCGGGTGAGGTGCAGCAGGTCCTTCAGCGATCGGGCCCGCGGGTCCGGCGGCGTCCAGTCGAACACTGGGGTCACACCCTCGGCGATCTTGCCCAGGTGCTCCTCGAAGGCCGGGAACGCCCGCGCGTCCTTCTTGGAGAAGCGCGAGATCTCCTCGACGTTGGGGACGGTCTCGTCGTGCAGGTACAGGTGCGCGCCGTCGGGGTAGAGGTTCAGCGAGGGCCCGGCGGTGTCGACCCGGATCCCGCGCTTCACCAGACGCATGTCGCGCCAGATCGACTCGCGGAGCATCGACAGCACGTAGGCGCCGGTGGAGGCCCGGAAGCCCGGCGCGAACCCCTCGGTGACGCAGGCGCCGCCGACGAAGGAGCGCCGTTCGCAGATCAGTGTCGAGAGTCCCGCACGCACGAGATAGAACCCCGCGACGAGCCCGTTGTGCCCCCCACCGACGACGACAGCGTCGTACGACCTGGTCTCAGGCACGGCACCCACCGATCAAAGTGTCGACAGTCTACCATCGACCCCCTGGGGCGCCGTCATGCACGGTCCGTCAGGGCCACGACGCCGGCGGGAGGACGCAGGCAGTGGTCCATGTGCATCGACTGGTTGTACGAGCCCACGTTCAGCACGGCGAGGATGTCGCCCTCCGCGAGCTCGGGGAGCTCGAGCTCCTCACCCCAGAGGTCGGGACCCTCGTTGATGTTGCCGGCGACGGTGGTTGGCCGCGTCGGCCCGTCGGGACCTCCGCAGCGGACGATGGGGAAGCTCGAGCGGTAGATGAACCGCTCGGGCGCGACGTTGTAGCCCGCGTCGACGCCCGCGAACCACACGCCGTCGCGCTCCTCGACGGTGACGACCTCGGCGAGGAGCACGCCCATCTCCTTGCACAGGTAGTCGCCGGGTTCGGCTCCGATGGTCACGTCGAGCGGGCCGAGGAGCTCGACGAGCACCTTCGCGTAGGCATCGGGGTCGAGCGGATCGTCGCCCTCGACCTGCGGGACACCGAGGCCGCCGCCAGTATTCACCTCGGCGAGCGGGTGGCCGGCCTCCGCGACGCGCCTCGCCATCGCCGCCACGCGCTCGAGAGCCACGGCGAGGTTCGACAGGTCCTCGGTGAGGAAGCCGTCGCCGGTGTGGACGTGCACGGTGTCGAACCGCAGGTCGTGCTCGGCCGCGAGCGCCAGGGCCTCGTCGAGCTGTTCGGGGAAGACGCCGAACTTCGTGGGCCGTTCCCCCGCGTACAGCGACTCGTGCGCTTCGGCTCCGGCCTCCGCGCTCCTGGTTGCGCCCGCCCGCGGGTTCACGCGGATCCCGACCGTCGAGCCGGACGCGTGACGCCCCCACCGGCGGAGCTGCGACAGGAGGTCGAGGTTCACGTGGACACCGGTCTCGAGCAGGGCGTCGAGGTCGCTCTCGGACAGGTTCGTGCCGGTGTACGAGATCTCCTCGGGCGACCAGCCATGCTCGAGGGCGTGGCGCAGCTCGCCGGGCGAGCAGACATCCATGCCCACGAACCCGAGGCCCCGCACGAACGCGAGCACGCTCGGATCGCGCTGGGCTTTGAGGGCGAGACGGAGCCGGAAGGGCGCGCTAGCCGCCTCGAACGCGCCGGCGAGCGCACGCGCCTGCTCCTCGATCCGGACGAGGTCGTAGGCGAACAGCGGCGTGCCGTGCTCGTGCGCGAGCGCCTCGGCGTCCCGGCCCGCGACGAGCAGTCGTCCGTCGCGCAGCTCCAGCCCCGGTCGCTCCCACCATGCGGTCGCCATGTCGGTCGCCGATGCTAGCGTGCGGCATGCCCCGGACGCGCTGCGCGTGGGCGCCCATCGACGACCCCAGGTACCTCGCCTACCACGACGAGGAGTGGGGCGTGCCCTCGCACGACGACGTGCACCTGTTCGAAATGCTCACGCTCGAGGGCGCCCAGGCGGGCCTGTCCTGGTCCACCATCTTGAACAAGCGCGAGGGCTATCGCCGCGCGTTCGCCGGGTTCGACGCGGCGAAGGTGGCAAGGTTCACCCAGGCGAAGGTCGAGCGGCTCCTCGCCGACCCCGGCATCGTTCGGAACCGGCTCAAGGTCGAGTCCGCCGTGAACAACGGCAAGCGGGTCGCCGAGGTCCGACGCGAGCTCGGCTCGCTCGACGTTTACCTCTGGTCGTTCGTCGGCGGACGGCCGAAGATCAACCGGTGGAAGGGACTCGGCGACATCCCCGCGGAGACCGGGGAGTCACGGGCGATGAGCAAGGACATGAAGCGCCGCGGGTTCCGGTTCGTCGGCCCGACCGTGTGCTACGCGTTCATGCAGGCCACGGGCATGGTGAACGACCACACGGTGGACTGCTTCCGGTTCGCGGAGCTCGAGGAGCTGGATCGGCCCCACGGCGCCTAGGCCAGGGCGTAATTCCCGCACGACACGCCGTTCGAAGGGGTCGGCGGCCTTTCACAGCCATCGGCGTAGGGTGAGATATCCGGATCGCGAGGTGTGCGATCGACGTGGGGCACGGGTGAGGGGGTGGGGAGAGAGCACTCGACCACAGCAACCACTGGCTTCGAGGACGGGAGGCAGGGATGAACGGACGAACGAGTTTCATCGCCAAGCTCCTCGCGACAAGCATCGGGTTCGTGCTCGTCTTTCCAGTCGCGCCCGCGACCGCGGCGCCCACGACCCTGGAGACATCGCTCACCGGTGCCGCCGAGGTGCCCGGGCCGGGGGATCCCGACGGCTCAGGCGCGGCCGAGATCAAGGTGAACGTGAGGAAAGAGAAGGTGTGCTTCACGCTCGTGGTGCTCGACATCACCCTTCCAACGGCGGCCGCCCACATCCACGCGGGCGCAGCGGGCGTTGCGGGTGACATCGTCGTGACCCTCGAGGCACCGGCGGAGATCGCGGGGTCGGGTATCGGCCTGGCGACCGGCTGCGTCGGCGACCTATCGAAGCCGCTCCTCCGGGACATCAAGAACAACCCGGATCAGTACTACGTGAACGTCCACACATCCGACTTCCCCGATGGCGCGGTTCGAGGGCAGCTCGCACTCGCGTAGACATCATCGACACGCGAGTGGCCTCATCCTCCTCGATCGCGAACCCTGGAGGATGGGGCCGCTTGCCGCGCCCGCTCAGCCGAACAGGTTGCGCAGCGCGAGCAGCGTGTTCTGCACCGGCTTCTCGGCGATCCGTCGCATGAACCACGGGTACCAGTTCGGGCCGTACGAGATCAGCGTGCGCACGCGGTACCCCTCGCGCAGCAGCGCCACCTGATCCGGGGCGCGGATCCCGAAGAGCATCGCGACCTCGAACGCGTCACGGTCGAACCCGCGCACGCGCGCATCCGCCTCGACGCGGTGCACGAGGTCCACGTCGTGCGAGCCGAGGACCAGGTGCCCCTCGGCGCTCTTCGCTTCGAGCAAGCGGAGCGCCAGCGACCGGAAGCTCTCGTCGATCAGGGAGCGGCCCCCGACGAGCACGTCCTTGTGCTCACGGTAGGCCCCCTTCACCAGCCGGACCGAGGGATCGAGCGGCAGCAGCGACTCGACGTCCTCGGCCGTACGCCGCAGGTACGCCTGGAGGCAGATCCCGGTATTGGGGTGTTCCGCACGCAGCCGCCGGTACAGCTCCAGCGTCGGCTGCACGTAACGGACCGCCTCCATGTCCAGCCAGAGCCGGTTGCCGCGCTCGGCCGCGCGCACCGCCAGGCGCTCGAGGTTGGCCGCGGTGACGTCCGCGTCCAGGTCGAGGCCGAGGTGCGTGGGCTTGACCGAGATCTCGGTGTCCAGGCCCCGCTCCGCGACCGCGTCGTAGGCGCGCAGGTACTGCTCCGTGACCTCCTCGGCCTCGGACAGGTCCGTGAGGTTCTCTCCGAGGGCGGTGAACGAGGTGGGGAGCCCCTTCTCGGCGAGGGTCGCGGCCGCAGCCACGGCGTCCTCGAGCGACTCGCCGGGCATGAACCGGGCGACGCTCCGGCGGACGAACCGGTACCGCGGCAGGTGCTCGCGGAGCCACGCGTTGTCCGCCGCCCACAGGATGAGGCTACGCGCGAGGCCCATCCGGTCCTTCCTCGATGGATGTGACTCTGGGTCAGGGCCGACCCAACGGTGACGCGAGCGTACGGCAGTTCCGTCCCGGTCTCACCCCAGGCACGAGTACCTCCAGAACCCGCTTGGACACTTCGGCTTTCTACCGAGTTCCTGGGATAAAGCCGCAGCTCCCGATGGTCGCTGACATCTGGAGTTGCCCCTTCGGGAAAGGACAGAGAGATGCGAACGAGGTCCACCTTCCGCCGGATCACGACGGTCTTGCTCCTCACATGTGCCCTCGTGGCCGGCACGTACGCCTTCACGGCCGCCAACACGGTCCCAGACTCCAAGGCCGGCGACGGATCTGGCACCGTCACCGGCTACGTGCTCTCGTCGGTCCACTACAACCTCAACGCGTCGAACCCGGCCAACGTCGACTCGGTGACCTTCAACCTGGACTCGACGCCGGTCGCCGGCTCGACGATCAAGGTTCAGCTAGCCGCCGCGGGCAGCTGGTACTCCTGCACGAACGTTGCAGCCGCCGTCACGTGCGCGACGACCTCACCGCAGGCCACGGTGCTGGCCACCACGACGCTGCGTGTGATCGTCGCGGACTAAGTCGCGAAGCCGTCACCACCGGGGGGATGAACGTGGACGGTCGGAGGGTCGCTCGCGCGCTCGCTATCGGCGCGTGCGCGGCCCTCCTCGTCTTCGCCTGGTACTTCCTCGCGCCGCTCCAGCTCGGGGGACGGACGGCGTACGTCACCTCCACGGGGACGAGCATGGAGCCCCTCCTGCACGACGGCGACCTCGTCGTCCTGCGCACCCGTGAGGCGTATCAGGTCGGCGACGTCATCGCCTTCCGGAGCCTCGACATCGGCCGGATCGTCCTCCACCGGATCGTCGCCCTCGAGGACGGACGGCTGGTGACGAGGGGAGACAGCAACTCGTGGATCGACGGGTTCCACCCTGCGGAGACAGACGTGCTCGGCGAGATGTCGCTGCGCATCCCGGGTCTCGGCGCGCGACTGAGCGGCGTGCGGAGCCCGTGGGGCGTCTCGGCGCTGGTATCGGTGGCCGCGCTCGGGCTCTTCGGCGGACGGCGCCGTTCCCGACGCGGACGCTACGAGCACGCCGCCATCGAGCGGGCGGGAGCTCCGGCGCAGATCGCCCGGAGCGAGATGGGCTCGCGAACCCCACGCTCGGGAGCGAGCGGGACCATCGCCGTCGCGCTCGGTTCCGTGGCGGCCCTCGCGGTCATGATCGCCGCGTTCGCCTTCCTGCTGCCGCCGACGACCACCGCCGACATTGACGTGCCGTTCGAGCAGCGCGGGACCTTCACGTACCGAGGCCTCGCCCCCGAGGGGATGCCCGTCTACGGGCGCACCGCGGTGGAGACGGGCGACCCCGTCTACCTGCGTCTGACGGACCGACTCGACCTGGCGTTCGGATATCGCTTCGAGGCGGCGTCGCCCGCGACCGCGTCCGGCTCGATCGCTCTCGTCGCCCGCATCGCCGACGTGAACGGCTGGGTCCGGGAGCTGGATCTGGCGCCCGTGACAACGTTCGAGGGGGTCGAGACGTCGGTTGCCGGGGCGCTGGACCTCAGAGCGCTCGCGCGGATGACCGAGCAGCTGGAGCGGACGACGGGTGTCGATCGGGATCACTACACCGTGACCGTGTCGCCGGTCGTGACCCTCACCGGGACGCTCGCCGGCCGCCGCGTCGACGAGACCTTCGCGCCCACGCTGACCTTCCTGCTCGACCCGCTGCAGCTCCAGCTCGCGCCCGTCGATGCCGGCGCACAGGGCGAGATGACGGCCGACCCTCTCTCCCCCGGGCAGGCCGGCGTCCTTCGGACACAGGTGACCGGGCCCCGGACGTTCTCGGTCCTCGGGCTGCGGTTCGGCCTCGGAGCGCTCCGGGTGGGCGCCCTCGGGGTCCTGCTCCTGTCCCTCATGGCCCTGTGCGGGCTCCTGATCGGGCGTTACCGCTCGGCCCGCCGTGGCGAGCCTTCCCTGATCGAGGCTCGCTACGGCCGGTGGCTGGTGCCCTTGACCGCGGGCCGGTCGCCGCTCGGGCCCACGGTGGAGGTGGACAGCTTCGACAGCCTGCTGCGCCTGGCCACCCATTACGGCCACGTCGTGCTGCATGAGCGGGTCGGCGCGGACCACGCGTACTCGGTCGACGAGGACGGGGTGACGTATCGGTACCTCGTCTCCAACGGACGCCTGCCATGAGGTCCGTCCGGCGACCCCGCTCGTGGCGCCGCTTCATCTCGCTGCCCATCGTGTCGGTCATCGCGATCGCTGTCGTTTCGATCTCCGCGCTCATGGCCGCCAACGTGGTCCCCGCCTCCAAGCTCGGCCAAGCGATCGCAGTTCCGCCTCCGCCGAACGAATTCGCCGCCGCCCGCCTGCGCCGGGATGACGCTCGACAACATCGTGGTGGGGTCGGGGACCTTCAACGGCACGAACGGGAACGATCTGATGCTCGGCAGCGCGGGCATCGACGCGATCAACGGGCAGTCCGGCAACGACTGCCTGGTGGGTGGCGCGGGGGTCGACACGCTCACGGGCGGACCCGGTACCGACGTATGCATCGGCGGAGCCGGGATCGACGTGTTCATGACCTGCGAGACCCAGATCCAGTAGGTCGCTCGCGGCGGAACGTGTTGGTGGAGGTGAGGGGATTTGAACCCCTGACCCCTGCCGTGCGAAGGCAGTGCTCTACCGGTCTGAGCTACACCCCCGGAACGTGGTCAGGGTAACAGGGCTCAGGCGGGCGGCGGCGGTGGCGTCCCGGGCGCGGGGTCCGTCGGAGCCGGCGGAGGCGGCGGCTCGGCCGATGAGACGGTTCCTTGCGTCCGGTCCGCGAGGATCTGGACGAGCTGCCGCATCTCGTCACGCCAGAAGGCGTGGAAGTTCAGACGCAGATCCTGTTTGGTCGGGCCCGTGTACTTGCACCAGTTCCACAGCTTGGCGTCGGTATGGACGTCCGAGATCGTGACCGAGTCGCGAGGGTCGGCGAACGCGAGACCCTGCGGGCGCGCGGACCAGAGCGACGCCTTCATGAAGAGGACCCGCCGGTCGGTGACGGCGAGGTAGTAGTAGCGCATCCCGAAGACGGCGTAGCTGAGCATGCCGAGCAGTCCCTGTGACCACAAGGGGTTCGGCCCCGAGATGCAGTACGCGCCGGCCTGAACCTGCTCGCCCGGCTCGAGCACCGCCGGCATCGCTTCGGCGAACTGCTGCTTGATCGTCTCCTTGCGGACGGCCATCTATCTCTCCTCTCCGAGCACGCCGCGGGCGTGCCGCTCGAGCGCATCGTGAAGGTCCTGCGCGACCCGCGCAACCGACAGGTCGCCCCGGGTCTTCTCGATCAGGCTGCGCGCGACGTCGGTGGTCCGACGCAGGTTCCCGGTGATCGCGTCCGGGTAGTCCATCGAGGCGAGGACCGCGTACATGTCCTCCATCGCGGTCAAGATCCGCTCGCCGTCGCCCACGCGACCGGCTCGCAGGAGGTCGAGGACGTGACGGCGCGCTTCGCCGACGGCCTCGGCCATGCCGTTCAGGTACGGGGCGTCCTCGACGCCGAGCTCCTCCGGCGCGGGGAGGCCGGTCGCGCCGGCGACCACGGTCTCGGTGATCCGCGCCTCGGCGTACTCCTTCTCCGCGTCCTGCAGGTAGCCGGCGAACCCGATCTCGGGGTGGTCGCGGACGGCGGCGAGCCCCTCGTCGATCGTGGCCTTGGCCTCGTCCATCAGCCGATGGGCCGTATCCATCTCCCCGCGGTGGATCGCGCGGATCGCATTCGCGCACGAGCGGATCGCTTTGCGCGAGGCCGGGAGGGCGCGCTCGCGCGCCGCGCTCCGGTCGTCGAAACGGCGGCGGAGGTCCTCGGAGATGCTCTCGAGCTCCACGCCGGGTTAGGCGCCGGCGACGCCGACCCGCCGCCGGGCCGGCCGCACCACGATCGTCGCAGGGTCGTCGCCGCCGAAGCCCGCGAGCCCGTCGAACGCGGGCCTGGCGGTGCGACCGGAGGCGTCTGCCGCGTACCGATGCCGTGCCGGCAGGATCGGCGCCGGCTCGGCCGCGGCGCCGGCCGAGCGGTCGACGAGCGAGCCCTTGGCGCGCAACGACACGAGGAGCCACACGTACAGCCCGAGGAGCGCCACGAGGAACGCGGTGACGTACCACATGGCGCGAAGCGGCGGGACGAGGCCGATCAGGAGCGAGAGCGCGATCGTCTCGAGCATGAACACGAAGACCCGGCGCCGGCGCTCGCGTGCACGCACCTCGGCCCGAGCCCGGGGACCGATGAACGCCATGCCCTTGCGGGGCGTGACGATCCATCTCCCCTGCCCAGGGTGCTCCGTGTCCGCCAGTCTCTCCATGCCGCGTTCGAACGCCTCCACGCTTCGATCAGGTGATCTCCTCCGGCTCGGGAGGAGTAAAGCGGCCCATATGATGGCCAAGGCCGCGAGCAACAACCAACCCACTCTCCAGCCCCCCGATGCTCGGAACCCCGGTCCGCCACAACATGTTGGGCTGGGACGGCAACCTAACACCCCATATCTGGGGGGACAAATACCAAGCACGAAATTCTTCCCCATCCCGTAACCTCCAGGTCTCGATCACGTTGCGGGGCGTTCCGCGGGCTCCGCCGTTGCACCCGAGCGCTCACTCAGGCACGCTGCGTGGCGGGATCGGTGGAAGAGAGAGGCCATGGAGGGTCCCGAAAGGTCACACCCCACGCGCTCGCTCATCGATCGCGAGTGGACGCGCATCGGTGAAACCATCGAGGGGCTCTCCGACGCCGAGATGGAGCGCCCGGCCTTCGACCCCGAGTTCGGCGAGTCCCCCTGGACCGTCAAGGTCCTGCTGGTCCACATGGCCGCCTGGAAGCGCAACATGCTCCGCGTCGCCGAGATGGTGCGAGCCGACCCGTCCTCGGTGCCCTCGACCGGCACGCCGGACGAGATCCTCCAGATCGACTTCGATGCCTTCAACCGGGAGCAGCAGGCGCGGTGGGGTCACTGTTCGCTGGACGAAGCGCTCACCGAGCACCGGGCGGCCCACGCGGAGCTCCTCGCCGCGCTGGCCACGATCCCCGACGAGGCGATCCCGTTGCCGGACTCCCGCAACATCTGGCCCTACCCGGCGATCTGGCACGTCAAGGCGCACCGCCTCGACATCATCGACGCGCTGGGTGCGTGAGCACGGGCTTGGAGCGCCCGCCCGGGTCAGTCGGCCACGTAGTGGCCGGACTTGCCGCCTCGCTTCTCGAGGAGCCGGAGCCCGTCGATCCTGGCCGCCCGGTCGAAGGCCTTCGCCGTGTCGTACAGGCTGAGGGCGGCCACGGCGGCGGCGGTGAGCGCCTCCATCTCCACGCCGGTCCGATCCCTCGCGCGCACGGTCGTGCGGACGGTGATCCGGCCGGTCTCGGGATCGGGCGAGACGACGACCTCGGCACCGGTGACGGCGATCGGGTGACAGAACGGCAGCAGGTCCGGCGTGCGCTTCACGCCCATCACGCCCGCGATGCGGGCCGCCTCGATCGGGTTGCCCTTCGGGGTGCCGGCGACCAGGCGCGCACACGCCTCGGGCGTCATCGTAACGACGCACTCGGCGACCGCCTCGCGGTCCGTGATCTCCTTGGCGCCGACCTCGACGATGCGCGCCGCCTCGTCGGCCACGGCTAGTCCTCCATGGAGCGGAACAGCATGACGCGCACCTCGGATCCCGCGGGGGCAGTCTCTACCCCGGCGGGGACGATCGCGAGCCCGTTGGCGCGCGCGACCGTCGCGATCAGGTTCGACCCCCGACCGCCGGTGGGCGTGGCGATCCAGCCCTCGGCGGTGCGCTTGACCCGCACCCGGGCGAACTGGGTCTTGCCCATCGGGCCGGAGACGTCCTCGTCCAGCTTGGCGGGGACCTCGGGCCGGTAGAGCTGGTGACGGCCCATCATCTTCATGAGCGCCGGGCGGATGAAGATCTCGAAGCTCACGAAGACACTCACCGGGTTTCCGGGCAGACCGAAGTACGGCTTCCCCTCGATGTGACCGAACCCCTGCGGCATCCCCGGTTGCATCGCCACCTTGTAGAAGCCGAGCTCCGCCCGGCGGAAGAACGCCGCCTTGACGACGTCGCGCTCCCCCACCGAGACCCCGCCGGAGGACACGAAGGCGTCGGCCTGCACCATGTGCGAGAGCACGGTCTCCTTCAGCGCGTCCACGTCGTCCCTGACGATGCCCGCGAGCATCGGCACGGCGCCGGCTTCGCGCACGGCGGCGAACAGCGTGTAGGCGTTCGAGTCGCGGATCTGTCCGTACTCGGGATCCGCCGACGGCGGGATCAGCTCGTCGCCCGTGGACAAGATCACGACGCGGGGGCGTGGGCGGACGAGCGGGTGCGACGCGCCCGCGGTGGCGAGCAGGCCGAGCTCCGGAGCCTGGAGCCGACGCCCCGCCTGCACGAGGACCTCTCCGCCCTTCACGTCCTCGCCGCTCGGGCGGATGTGCCGGCCCTCCGGCGTGCCCGCGAGCACCCGGACCACGTCGCCGGCGGGCTCGCACCTCTCGATCGGCACGATCGTGTCGGCCCCGGCGGGGATGGGGGCACCCGTCGCGATCCGCATCGCCTCGCCGCCGCCCACCGTTCCCTCGGGACGCTGCCCGATCCGGGCGTCCCCGACCACGCGGAGCTGGACGGGCGCCGTAGGCATCGCGTCCACCACCTCCGAGGAGCGCACGGCGTACCCGTCCATCGCCGAGGACGCGAACTCGGGGATGTCCCGCTCGGCCACGACGTCGCGGGCCAGGATGCACCCGTACGCCTCGGTGAGCGGCAGGTCGAGCGGCTGGAGCGGCGCGATCTGTGACAGGACCCGCTCCCGCGCCTCCTCGACGGGGATCAGGCCCTCGCCGCTGTCGTGATCGTGAACGTGCGCGGGGGTCGCCATCGGGCGACCAGTCTATCGACGGGTGCGCTACAGGAGCTTCTTGCGCTCGACGAAGTCCGCGAGCCAGCGCCGCAGGTCGTGCCCGATGTCCTCTCGGTCCACGGCGAGCTCGATCGTGGCCTTGAGGTAGTCGAGCTTGTTCCCGACGTCGAAGCGGCCCCCTTCGAACACGTACGCGTAGACCGCCTGCTCCTGCGCGAGCATGTTCAGGGCGTCGGTGAGCTGCACCTCGCCGCCGACACCCGGCTCGAGGTTTCGGAGCACGTCGAAGATCTCCGGCGTGAGCACGTACCGGCCGATCGCCGCGAGGTTGGAGGGCGCGTCCTCGGGCGAGGGCTTCTCGACGATCGACTGCACGCGTGCGAGGTGCTCGTTCTCCACGAACTCGGGTTGGATGCACCCGTACATCCCGATGTCGTTGCGACTGACCTCCATCGCGGCGAGCACGCTCCGCCCGTACCGGTCGTGGATGCGCAGCATCTCCTGGAGGAGCGGGTTGGACTCGGCGATGATGTCGTCGCCGAGCAGGACCGCGAACGGCTCGCTGCCGATGTGCTCCTCGGCCACCGCCACGGCGTGCCCGAGGCCGAGCGGGTCGCGCTGGCGGATGTAGTGGATCGACGCCATATCGGTGATCTCGCGGACCTGCTTCAGCTCGTCGAACTTGCCCTTGGTCTCCAGGAAGTGCTCGAGCTCGATGGAGCGGTCGAAGTGGTCCTCGATCGAGCGCTTGCCCCGCCCGGTGATGATGAGGATGTCGTTCAGCCCAGCCCTGACGGCTTCCTCCACGACGTACTGGATCGCAGGCTTGTCGAGGAGCGGGAGCATCTCCTTGGGCTGCGCCTTGGTGGCCGGCAGGAACCGGGTCCCGAGCCCGGCCGCGGGGATCACGGCCTTCCTCACCTTGGTCATCGGCGCTCCCTCGGATGCGGGGAGCCGGAGTGTACCCCCACCGCGCAACCCGCGTCGTCGGGCGGGCGCCCTAGGACGCTCGGCTACACTTCCGCCGTGCCTACCTACGAGTACGAGTGCACCTCTTGCGGGCAACACATCGAGGTCTTCCAGCGTTTCACCGAGGACGCCCTCACCACATGCGGCGTGTGTGGGGGCACCCTACGCAAGGTCTTCCATCTCGCCGGGATCGTGTTCAAAGGATCGGGCTTCTACGCGACCGACTCGCGCTCGTCCAAGACCTCGGGGACGAAGAGAGACGGCGACGGCGGATCGGGGTCCTCGACAGGCGACTCGTCGTCGTCGGGCTCGTCGGGCTCGTCGGGCTCGTCGGGCTCGTCGGGCTCGGGTGACTCGAGCTCCAAGGGCTCGGGTGACGCAGGATCCAAGGGCTCGGGCGACGCGGGCTCCAAGGGCTCGGGCGACTCTGGCTCCAAGAGCTCGGGCGACCGATCGAAGTCCCCGCCCCCGAGGAAGGGGTCACAGGCCTCGTGAGCACGGCGGAGATCGGGGTCTTCGGCGGCTCCGGCTTCTATTCGTTCCTCGAGACGACCGAGACCGTCGACGTGGACACGCCCTACGGGGAACCGTCGGCGATGCCGGTCGTCGGCGAGGTCGGCGGCCGCCGGGTCGCCTTCATCCCGCGGCACGGGCAGAAGCACCAGTACCCGCCGCACACGATCCCGTACCGCGCGAACGCGTGGGCGATGAAGGAGCTCGGGGTGACGCGGGTGATCGCGCCGAACGCGTGCGGGTCGCTGCAGGAGCACGTGAAGCCGGGCGACTTCGTCGTCTGCGACCAGCTCGTGGACCGGACGCGCGCGCGCCCGCACACGTTCTACGACGGGCCGGTCACCACCCACATCACGTTCGCCGACCCCTACTGCCCGACGATCCGCGAGCTCGCGATCGGCAAGGGACGCGAGCTCGGCATCCCGATGCACGACCGCGGCACCGTCGTCGTGATCGAGGGTCCGCGGTTCTCCACGCGGGCGGAATCCGCGTGGTTCAAGTCCGCGGGCTGGGAGGTCATCAACATGACCCAGTACCCGGAGGCGCTCCTCGCGCGCGAGCTGGAGCTCTGCTACGCGAACATCTCCTTGATCACCGACTACGACGTCGGCGTCGAGGGCGTCCCCCCGGTCACGAACGACGAGGTGGTGCGGGTGTTCGAGGAGAACAACACCAAGCTCCGCGACCTGCTGTTCGCCGTGATCCCCGCGCTCCCGGAGGTCAGGGAGTGCGTCTGCGTGAGCGCGCTCCAGGGGGCCCGGTTCCAGGTATGAGTCCGGAACCCGTCCTCGTGACCGTCGAGCTCCGGTTCCGCACCGAGGAGGACCCGCAGCAGCTCGGCGACCGCGTGCGCGAGTCGGCCGCGATGATCGTGGGGCGCGAGAACCTCGAGGAGGTCCGGATCCGGGTCCTCCCGCTCAGCCCGAAGAAACCCCGCCCAGTGTGACCTGCTTCACTGCACGGCCTCCCCGCTCCGGCTAGCCTCCCGCGTACTTCTCCTACGACCTCGGGCCGGACATATCGGGCCGGATATGTCGGGTCGGATATCGGGGAGGTGTCGTGTACCTGCGGCGATGGTCGCCACGCTCGAAGCTGTTCGCCGTCCTCTCGGTCGTCGCCGGCCTTGCGGCGTTCGCCCTCGTCCGCGGGTACGAGGCGCGGCTCCGCGCGCTCCGTCCGGTGACGGGCGACCCCGTGCCGGTGGTGGTGGCCGCCCGCGACCTCGCTCGCGGGGCGACGCTCACACCCGACGCCGTACAGATCGAGACAATCCCCTCGGCCTTCGCTCCGCCGGGTGCCGTCGCCAGCACGGAGCTCGTGGAGGGGCACACGCTCGTCTCGGACCTGGCAGAGGGGGAGGCCGTCACCCGGACCCGGATCGGTCTCCGTGGCGGACCGGTCGCCTCGCTCGTCCCCTCCGGGCTGCGCGCGTTCTCGATCCCGGCGGGGGTGCCGGCCGGGACCCTCCGGGCCGGCGACCGCGTGGACGTGCTCGCGACCTTCGGCGGACCGCGCCCGTACACCGACACCGTCGCGAGCGGCCTCGAGGTGCTCTCGATCGTGGAGGAAGACGGCGAGGTCTTCGAGGCGGGCGGCGGCGGGCCCTCGCTGCTCCTTCTCGTTGGTCCCGACGTCGCCGAGCGCCTCGCGTACGCGGCCGCGTTCGCCGACCTCACGGTGGTGGTCGCCCCCGCCGAAGCAGCCTGACGGATCCGCCCGGCTCCACCGGTAGCATTGGCCGCTTCCGTTGCCGTAGGAGCGACCCCTGACCATCCTGCAGGCCATCGTGCTGGGCATCACGCAGGGCGTGACCGAGTTCGCCCCCATCTCCAGCTCCGGGCACCTGATCCTGGTGCCCTGGCTGTTCGACTGGCCGATCCTCGCCGACCCCGAGCTCAACAAGACGTTCGACGTGGCGCTCCACATCGGGACGCTCGTCGGCGCGCTGGCCTACTTCCGCCGCGACGTGGCCCGGTACCTGGTCGCGTGGACCGGCTCGATCCGGACGCGGAGGATCGCGACGACCGACGAGCGTCTCGCGTGGGCGCTCGTGATCGGGACGATCCCCGGCGTGCTAGCGGGCGTGACGCTCGAGGGCTTCATCCAGGACGAGCTCGGACAGCCGTGGTTGATCGCGGTGATGCTCGCGGTCTTCGGCGTCGTGCTGGTCGTCGTCGACCGACGCGCACGGGTCCGGCGCGACCTGCACGACATCTCGGTCGGTAGCGGGCTCGCGCTCGGCGTCGCCCAGGCGCTCGCGCTCCAGCCGGGGGTCTCGCGCTCGGGAGTGACGATCACCGCGGCGCGAGCGATGGGCTTCGATCGCGAGACCGCGGCGCGGTTCTCCTTCCTGCTCTCCCTGCCCATCATCGCGGGCGCCGCGCTCTACAAAGGACTCGAGGTCGCCGGCGACGGCTTGCCGGAGGGGTTGGCCGGGCCGTTCGTCGCGGGGATCGTGTCCTCGGCGCTGAGCGGCTTCCTCGTGATCGCGTTCCTGCTCACGTACCTGAAGCGGCACGACTTCGCCGTGTTCATGTGGTACCGGATCGCGGTCGCCGTGCTCTGCCTTGGCCTGATCGTGTTCGACGTCCTGCCGGCGACGGTCTGAGCCCGCTCAGGGGCGCCCGAGCGGCGCCACGCCGAAGCCAACGCTGAACCGACGGCACCACACCACCGCCGTCTCGAAGTCCGCAAGGTCCACACCGTCGGGGATCTCGTAGTTCGAGCTGCCGAGGTTGCCCTTCAGCGCCCCGAGGTCGACGAATGCGCCGTCGTCCCAGACGTGCCAGTCGTCGGACAGCGGCTGGTCGGTGAGGTACACGCGCAGATCCGGGCCGTTCGAGGTCTCCAGGTCCTCGAGACGTAGGAACCGCGATCCGTCCTCCAGCTCGATCAACAACGCGGTGCCCCCGGTCGCATGCTCCAGGCCGGTGAACTCGCCGCTCGCGAGCGTGACCGGCTCGGATGCCGAGCCGCCACCGTCTCCTCCTACCGCCCCAGCGCCGCCCTCATCGGCATTGCCTTGGGGTGGCTCTTCGTTCGCTCCGCCGGCCTCGCCGACGGTCGGGAGCGCCTCGTTCACGGTCCTGTCGATGAACAGGTTCCACGGCGCGAACCAGTAGAGAGCGACGCCCGAGACGATCACGAGCACCACAACCGCGACGGCGGTCCTCCCGGGGTGGCGCTTCAGAGTCGCTGCGATCTGCACGACGCGCTCTCCTCGGTTCGTCCGTGGCCGTTTCGGCCCCACCCGTTACACCGGCGAGGGTACGACCACGGACCTTAAGGAAGCCTTTCGGACCCTGGAGGGCACGATCGCCCACACCCGTTAAGGGTTCCACAACATCGAAGGCGCATGATGGGGCGATGGATCTGGCCGTGAGTGGTGCGGGGTGAGCGGGCCGCGCGTCCTCGTCGTGGACGACGAACCGATGGTCAGGGAGGTACTCGCCCGCTACCTGGAGAAGGAAGGATTCAGGGTCGAGACGGCCGAGGACGGCGAGCAGGCGCTCGCAGCGTACGCGGCCTCCACGCCCGACCTCGTGCTCCTGGACTTGATGCTCCCCAAGATCGACGGCCTCGAGGTGTTCCGGCGGATGCGGGAGCGGGCGTCGACCGCCGTGATCATGCTCACGGCTAAAGGTGATGAGACGGACAAGGTCGTAGGGCTTGAGCTCGGAGCCGACGACTACGTCACGAAACCGTTCAGCCCGCGCGAGGTTGTCGCCCGGGTGCGATCGGTGCTCCGTCGCGGGGGCATGCCGGACCTGCGTGCCGACGTCCTGTCCTTCGGCGAGCTCGAGCTCGACGGCCCCAAGCGCGAGGCCCGTCGGCGCGGCGAGCCCGTCCGCCTGACCCGCAAGGAGTTCGACCTGGTTTTCCTGCTCGCCTCGGATGCCGGCCGGACATTCAGCCGCGCCGAGCTCCTCGAGGGAGTGTGGGACTTCGCCTTCGACGGCGACACCGCGACGGTGACGGTCCACATGCGCCGGCTGCGCGAGAAGCTCGAGGCCGACCCCTCCGCCCCGACCCACCTGATCACCGTCTGGGGCGTCGGGTACCGGTTCGACCCATGATGGGTTGGCGAACCATCGCCCTCGCGGCCACGGTCGCCCTCGTCGGGGCGGCGGGGACCCTGGGCGCGGGTGCGGTCGTGGGCATGGACGCGAGCGAGCTCGCGCACATGGCCGCGCTCATCGCGCCGGCCCTCGCCGTCACCTTGGTGTCGATCGCGCTCGCGCGCGCCCTGCTCTCGAAGGCGTCGATGCGCCAGAGCATGACGACCGTCGCGGTCGTCGGTTCGGTCGCCGCCCTCGCGAACCTCGTCGTGCTCTCGCGGCAGATGGTCGTGGACCCGCACGACGCCACGACGATCGCCGTCCTGTTCCTCTACGCGGGAGGTGCGGGGGTCGGGGCGGCGCTCGCGCTCGCTCGCTCGCGCACGCGGGCCGTCGATCGGCTCGCGGAAGGGGCGCGGACCCTGGGCGCGGGTGACCTCGGCGCGCGGTTGGGTGAGCTCGGCGCCGGTCCCGAGCTGGACACCCTTGCCCGCACGCTCGACCAGATGGCCGATCGCCTTCAGGAGGCGCAGGCCCGGGAACGGCAGGTGGAAGCCACCCGGCGCGATCTGGTCACGGCCGTCTCCCACGACCTTCGGACCCCACTCGCCAGCCTGCGCGCGATGGTCGAAGCGATCGATGAGGGAGTGGTCGCCGATGCCGGGAGCGTTCGGCGCTACACGCAGGAGATGCGGCGTTCCGTCGGACAGCTCGTCACGATGGTCGACGATCTGTTCGAGCTCGTGCAGCTGGATGCGGGGGCGATCGAGGCCGAGACACGCCGGGCGCGCCTCGATGAGGTGGTCAGCTCCGCCGTGGAGGCCGTCGGGCACGACGCCGAGGAGAAGGGCCTCTCCCTCGTTACCGAGCTGCACGGCGCTGGCGCCACGTCCTGCTCCCCCCGGCTGGCCCGGGTGATCCAGAACCTGCTGGTCAACGCCGTCCGCCACACCCCGACCGACGGGACGGTGCGGATCGAGGCACGGAGCTCGACGACCGCCGTCGAGCTCGCGGTGACGGACACCGGCGAGGGCATCGCGGCCGAAGATCTCGACCGGGTCTTCGAGCCGTTCTTCCGGGCCGATCCGTCGCGCCACGGCCCCGGGGCCGGACTCGGTCTCGCGCTCACCAAGCGCATCGTGGAGACCCTCGGGGGCGAGATCTCCGCCGAGAGCAGACCCGGCGGCGGCTCTCGCTTCGCCGTCAGGCTCCCGTCGGCCTGACCGCATCGGCGACGCTCGGGCCGGGGAGAATTGATCCTGCCGCGATGGTGGCGTAAGGGTTCGGAAAGGGTTCGACCCTCACCCTGATGGGGTGACCGAACGACGCGCCCCCACCAGGGGGCATGTGTGGGTCGGCATCGCGATGGGTCTCGTCACCGCGGCGGTAGCGATCGGCGTCGGGCAGCTCCTCGCGGGGCTGATCCAGCCGCGAACGTCCCCCGTCGTGACGGTGGGCCAGGGTGCGATCGATCTCACGCCCGAGTGGCTCAAGAGCCTCGCGATCCGGACCTTCGGCGAGAACGACAAGACCGTCTTGCTCGCCGGTATCGGCTTCGCGCTGGCCGTGATCGCCGCGGCGCTCGGGGTGGCATCGGTTCGACGGCCCAGGGTTGGCCTGCTCGGATTGGGCGCGTTCGGCGCGGTCGGCGTGATCGCGGCCCTCACGCGCCCCGATGCCGATCCCGTCCACGCGTTGCCGGCCGTCGCGGCGGCGATCGCCGGCGGTCTGGCGCTGTCGTGGTTCCGCCGGAAACTAGTCGATGCTCCGCGGGCGAACGCGCGTCCTCGGAACGCGACCGGGCCCTGGGCTATCGATCGGAGGGGGTTCCTGTTGACGGGAACCGCCGGCGTCGTCGCTGCGGTCGCGGCCGGTGGCCTCGGCAACCTGTTCGCTCGCCGGTTCCGTGCGGACGAGTCCCGAGCGGCCGTGAAGATCCCGCCTCCCTCGAGCCCCGCTGCCGCTGCCCGGGGCGCCGAGCTGGATGTGCCGGGGCTCGGACCCTTCCTCACGCCGAACGACCGGTTCTACCGCGTCGATACCGCGCTCCTCGTCCCTGCGGTCATGGCCGAGGACTGGCGGCTCCGGGTCCACAGGATGGTCGAGCGCGAGATCGAGCTCGACTACGAGGCCCTGCTGGCGCGTCCGTTGATCGAACGCGACATCACCCTCACCTGCGTCTCGAACCCGGTGGGCGGCCGGTACGCCGGCAATGCCCGATGGGTCGGGGCTCCGCTGAAGGAACTCCTCGAGGAGGCCGGGCCGCTCGCCGGAGCCGACCAGATTGTGAGCCGCTCGGTCGACGGGTTCACGATCGGGACGCCCACCTCGGTGGCCATGGACGGACGCGACGCGATGCTCGCGGTCGCGATGAACGGTGAGCCGCTGCCCCTCGAGCACGGGTTCCCCGTCCGCATGATCGTGCCCGGGCTCTACGGATACGTCTCGGCGACGAAGTGGCTCGTGGACATCGAGCTCACCACGTTCGACGCCTACGACCCGTACTGGATCCAGCGGGGTTGGGCCGAGCGGGCGCCGATCAAGACGATGTCGCGCATCGACACGCCGTCCCCGTTCCGAGAGCTCCAGGCGGGCGAGATCGCGGTCGCGGGCGTCGCTTGGGCCCAACATGTCGGGATCGATCGAGTCGAGATGAGCATCGACGGAGGTGACTGGCAGGCCGCTGAGCTGGCGGCCGAGGACACGCTCGACACCTGGAGGCAGTGGGTTTACCGCTGGGACGCGAGGCAGGGCGACCACCGGCTGAAGGTGCGCGCGACCGACCGTTCCGGAACCGCCCAGACGGCCGATCGCGCCCAGCCCTTCCCGGACGGCGCCACCGGGCACCACGAGATCGTCGTCCGTGTCGCGTGAGCGCGGCCGGAGCAGACGACGGATGCAACGAGGGAGGAACGGATGAGGAGATCGACGAACCACCTGGCACTCGTGCCGGCGTTCGTGGCCCTGCTGCTCGTCGGGGCCGCATGCAGTGACGACGAGGGACCCGCCGCCGGAGGCGGCGGCGGGCAGGCGGCCGCGGCGCCGTTCGGCGCCGCGTGCTCCCAGGTGCCCGAGAGCGGCGGCGGGAGCTTCGAGGGGATGATGACCCAGCCGGTCGTCACGGCGGCCGCCGAGAACCCGCTGCTCACGTCCCTGGTCGCGGACCTCGAGCTCGCCGGACTCACGGACACGCTCAACACGGCCGAGGACCTCACCGTCTTCGCGCCGTCGAACGAGGCCTTCGCGGCCGCGGCGGAGGCCGACCCGGACGCGATGCAGGAGATGATGGCCGACCCGACGGGCGACTTCGCCGACCTGCTCGCGTACCACGTAGTGGAAGGACAGATCGCGCCCGCCGACCTGGCCGGCGAGCACACCACCCTGCAGGGAGGGAGCCTCACGGTCGAGGGCAGCGGCGAGGACTTCACCGTGAACGGCAACGCCTCGGTCGTCTGCGGCGACATCCACACGGACAACGCCACGGTCTACATCATCGACGAGGTGCTGCACCCGTAGGCGCCCTTCGGAGGCGCGGGAGCTTCGACTCCCGCGCCTCCGGGCCTAGACGCCGGCGAGGGTCATCTCGCCGATCAGGATCGACGGCACGCCCACGGAGGAGAACCAGCGCAGGTCGCTGCCGACCGCCGCGACGGAGCGCAGCATGTCGGGGATCGTGCTGGCGATCGTCATCTCGCGAACGGGCTCGCCGAGCGAGCCGCCGGAGATCCGCAGGCCGGTCGCGCCAACGGAGAACTCGCCGCTGATCGCGTTGGCACCCGAGTGCACGCCCGTCACATCCTGGATCAGCACACCACCATCGGCCTCCCGCAGGAGCTCCTCGAAGGAGGGCTCCCCCGGCTGCACGAACAGGTTGGTCGTGCCGACGCCGGGAGTGCTCCGGTATCCCCGGGTGGCGTTGCCGGTGGAAGCGGTCTCACCCCGACGTGCGGTGTAGGCGTTGTGGAGGAAGCCGTTCAGCACGCCGCCGGTCAGCAGTTCGGTGCGCCGGGTCGGCACGCCCTCGCCGTCGAACGGAGACGCGCCCGGCCCGTCGAGCAGGCGGCCGTCATCCACGAGCGTGAGGACCTCCGACCCCACCGCCTGGCCAACGAGCGAGGCGAACAGCGAGCGCTGTTTCTGCGCGGCCTCGGCGGACAGAGCGCCGGACAGCACGCCGATGAACGAGGACCCGGCGTGCTGATCGAGCAGCACGGGCACCCGCGCCGTGGTGGGCTTCGTTGCGCCGAGCATCCTGACCGCGCGCTCCACCGCCTCGAGGGCGACGGCCCCCGGATCGAGATCCTCGGCGCGCCGGCCGATCTTGAAGGAGAAACCGGTCTGCGTGTCGTCCCCGTCCTCGGCGAGGGCAACGACCACGACCCAGCAGCCGGTGCTGGCCTGCTCGGCACGGATCCCGGTCGTCGAGGCGATCGCGACCCGCCCCACCGCGTCGCCGAACGACACCGCCTCGGTCTTGCGCACGCGGGGATCCGTCGAGGTCGCGACGCGCTCCAGGTCGAGCGCGATCGGCACCTTGTCGGCGGTGGACATCGCGGCCTGCGAGTCGTGGAACAGACCCTCGAGCGGCTCGACCGGCTCCGGCTCGGGGAGCACGTTGAACGCGTCCGGCGTCGCGAGCGCGGCGTTCTCGCGCGCCTGCGCGACGGCGACGCGGACCTCGTCCGACGACGGGTCGGCCGCGTACGCGTAGCCGAGCCGGCCGTCCGCGATCACCCGGATCCCGACGCCCCGGGACTCGGCGAACGTGAGCCCCTCGACGTCCCCCTTGCGCGCCTCGACCTCGGTGCGCGTGAGCTCCTCGGCGTAGGCCTCGACCTGCTCGCCGCCCTCGGTAGCTCCGAGCGCGGCCTCGCACAGATCCATGAGCTCGAGCTTCGGCCGATCAGGCACCGGTGCCCCCGACGGTGATCCTCGAGATCCGCAGCGTCGGTGAGCCGCTGCCGACCGGCACGCCCTGGCCGTCCTTCCCGCACATCCCCGGCCAGATGTCGAAGTCCGCCGCGATCGCATCCACGTGGGACATCACCTCGATCGCGCGGCCGATCAGGTTCGCGCCGCGGACCGGCGTGGTGACCTCGCCGCCCTCGATCAGGAACGCCTCGGAGCAGCCGAACACGAAATCGCCGGTTGCCGGGTTCGTCTGTCCGCCCGCGAGCGCGGTCACGAACACACCACGCTCGCTGGTCGCGAGGATCTCCTCCGGCGTCGAGGCGCCGTTCAGGATGAAGGTGTTCGTCATCCGCGGGATCGGCGGGTGACCGTACGACTGACGCCGGCCGTTGCCGGTGGAGGGGACGCCGTCCTTGGCCGCGCGCATCCGGTCGTAGAGCCAGCCGCGCAGCACGCCGTCCTCGAACAGCATCGTGCGCTGCGCCGGGGAGCCCTCGTCGTCGAAGGAGAAGGAGCCCCACGCGTTCGGCACGGTGGCGTCGTCGACGCCCGACAGGATGGGCGACGCCAGCGTCTCACCCTCGCGTCCGCGATAGACGCTCGCCTCCTTGTCGACGATGTCGGACTCGAGCGGGTGACCGACGGCCTCGTGGAACAACACGCCGCCCATGCCCGGGGCGAGCACGGCCGTCATCTCGCCGGCGGGGGCCGGGACGCTGTCGAGCATCGTCACGGCGCGTTTCGCGGCGAGCCGGGCGGTCGCGGCGGGCGGGTGCGCCTCGATGAACTCCGCGCCCGCGAGGCCCGCCGGCCCATTGAACCCGGTCTGGATCACGCCGTCGCGCCCGGCCACCACGTTCACCACCAGTCGGATCCGGGGTCGCACCTCCTCGACCCACCGGCCGTCCGAGGTGGCCACCACGACCCGCTGGACCGAGTCGCCGTAGACGGCGGTCACCTGCCGCACATCGGACGAGAGGCCGCGAGCGGTCTCGTCGGCCTCGCGGACCCACGCCACCTTGTCGGCCGCGGAGATCGACGACGCGTCGCGCGTCGCCTCGTGGACGACCGGCGGCTCGAGCGTGCGAAGCGCGACGACCTCGCCGGGCCCGTCCTCGGCCGATGCCGCCGCGGCCGCGGCGACCTCGAGGAGCGCGTCGCCGTCCATGCGGTTCGAGTACGCGTAGCCGAACGACGTGCCCCGGCCCACGCGAACACCGGCGCCGCGATCGAGGCCGGTCGTCACCTCCTCGAGCCTGCCGTCGTCCAGGCGTATCGAGAACCCGGCCCGCTCCTCCACGTACAGCTCGGCGAAGTCGCCGCCGCCCGCCCGCGCGGCACGCAGGATCTCGGCGGCGAGCTCGCGATCGAGCATCGCGCGATGCTAGCAGCGACCCTCCGGCCGAGGCCGGTTGATACAGTCCCCCCTCGATGCGGACCTCACGCGCGGTCGCCGCATACCTGATCCCGCTCCTGTTCGTCGCCTGCAGCGAAGAGGTTCCGCCGCCCGTCGCGACGCCATCCTCCGCGTTCCCCGGCGCCACCGGACCGGATGCGTCGGGCCCGAGCGGCCCATCGGGCGTGCTGCCGACCACGTCGCCCGGCGCGGCGACGGGCAACCTGTCTCAGGGGGAGCTGTCCTTCGAGCTCAGCGGCGACGTCGCCGTGAGCAAGCGCCTCACGAACCTGATCTCGGCCGTGTACACCCCGCCGCCGGGCGGGCTCGCGGTCGTCTGGACGGCCGGCGGGACCGACGCGACCACCGTGGGCATCGGCGGGGCGAGCTTCGTCGGGACGCAGCCGACGTCGCCCTCGCTCTCGCTCTCGATCACGGTGATGCGAGGGACTGAGATCCTCTCGTTCGTCTCGACGGTCGGCGAGTGCGAGGTGACGATCCTCGTCGCGTCGAGGACGCGGCTCTCCGGACGTTTCACGTGCACCCGGCTGGTGGGCGGGGCCGGCCACTCGGTCGGCGCGTCCGGCGCGTTCGACGCGGCGGAGTAGGCCACGGACCGCCGCCGCGATCGGCTCTGGGTCGCGGGCCTCGTGGCCGTCCTGCTCGGCTGGTTCCTGTGGCCGTTCGTCGTGAACGACGCGAGCTTCCCCGTCGGTCCCGACGCCCCGGTCTACCTGTGGTGGACGCGCCTCGCGGGCCTCGAGGGCTTGTCGGCGATCGGCCACCGCGCCGGATCCCCGGCCCTAGCGCTCGTGCTGAGCGGTGCGCTCGGGCTCACGGTCGTGAAGGTGACGGCCGCGCTGGAGGTGGCACTCGGCGTGGCCATCGGGCTCGCGGCGGCGGGTCTGGTGCGAGGTCGCTCGACCGGGTGGGCCCTCGCTGGACTGCTGGCGGGGACCTTCGCCGTGCACCTGGCGGCCGGGTACCTCGCGAACCTGGTGTTCGCGGCCGCGTTCCTCGCTGGCGCCGCGGCGCTCGCGACCGGCACGCGCCGGGGCGCGCTCGCGGCCGGCGGGCTGCTCGCGGCCGGAGGACTCGCACATCCGCTGTTCTTCGCGCTCGGGGCGGCGATCTGGCTCGGAAGCGCCGCGCTCGCGTGGCGCGCCGACCGCGCCGAGGCTCGCCGCGTCGCGGGCGCGACGCTCGGAGCGGGGGTGGTCCTCGGCGCCGGCCTCCTGGCGCTCCTCCTCGGACCCGCATCGCCCGACGTGGACACCTCGAGGGACGCGTTCCTGCGCCGGGCCGGACTCGCGGCTGAGTTGCGGGGCGCGTACCTCGACCGGTTCGTGCACCGCTGGACGCGCTACGTGCAGTGGGCCTCGGTGCCGCTCGCGGTCGCCGGACTGCCCGAGGCGCCAGGGTTCCTCGGCCAATTCCTGCGGGCGTGGGGGATCTCGCTCGTCGCCGGCGTCGCGGTCGCGCTCGTCACGGGATGGATCCCCGCCGACCGGTTCGTGACGTTCGGCTTCGTCGTCCCGATCCTCGCCGCGCTCGGACTCGCTCGGCTGCACCGGGCGCTCGCCGGGCGACGCGCGGCGGCGTGGGTCGCGACCGGAACGCTCACCGCGGCGATGCTCGCCGGCTCGATGATCGCCTGGAACCGCCAGGAGCCGTTCCTCACGGAGGGCGAGGTCCGCGCGGCCACCATCGCGGGTGCCGTCGCCGCCGGGCTGGACCCGGGCGTGCCGCTCGCGTTCCTGGTGAACGAGCCCGACACCTCGGTGTCGTTCCTCGCGACACGAGCCGCCAACGTCATCCGCACCTCGATCCCCCCCGAGCGGATCCGCGACGCGGTCGTCGTGGTGCCACCACTCGCGGACGGGGGTGATCCTGAGCGGCGCGCCCTCGAGCGGATCACCGCGCGGGACCTGCTGGACGCGGAACGACGCTCCGGACGCGACGCCGCGGTGTTCGTCGTCACGCCGTTCAACGCGATCGATCGGCCCGATGACGCCGTGATCGTCTCGTCCGCCCTGTTCGTCGACGCGACGACCGAGTTCCCGATCGAGCCGTTCTCTCGGACCGGGATCGCGCTGGCGTGCCTCGCGGTGCTCGCCGCGCTCGGGATCGCCGGCTACGGCTGGGCGCGACTCGTGGCGGCCGACGGCGTGACCGCGGCCGCCCTCGCGCCGGCGGTCGGCGCCGGCGCCCTCGTGCTAGCGGCGGTCGCCCTCGAGCGCGTCGGGGTCCCGCTCACGGGGTTCGCGGGCCCGGCGGCCGTGTCAGCGGTGGCCGGCGGGGGCGGGTACCTCGTTCGGTTCGTCCTCGAGCGCCGCGCCCGCACGGCTCCGACGCCAGAGGTCGGCGAGGAGCCAGGCCGTTAGCCCGATCACGATCGGCGTCACGACGTAGTGACCGACGAGCAGGTTCGCGTCGTACGCCCACCCGAATCGCTCCGGCTCCGACGTCCACTGCGACAGCCCCAGCGCGACACTCGTTCCGATCAGCACGAGCCGCGGGACGCGCGGAAGCAGCCACGCGAGGGGCAGCGCCCACGTCACGTACCACGGCAGCAGCAGGGGCCCGAGGAGCATCACGCACAGCAGTCCCCACCCCCACGCCGCACCGGTGAGCGCGGGCGTCGCGTCCGGTCCCCGACGGGCCAGGGCGCGGGCCACGACGACCAGCGCCCCGATCAGGATGAGCGGAACGAGCACCCTTGGGACGATCCCGAGCGTGTCGCCCGAGAGCGCGTCGAACAACCGCCGGAAGAAGCGCGACGGCGCGAGCCAGCCCTCATGGCCGGCGAGCTCCGCTACCCCGAGCGTCGGGTCCTCCGTGTTCAGGAACGGCGCAGCGCTCAGCAGCGCGAGCCCGGCCGCCAGCGCCACATGCGGAGCGAGCGTCCGCACGCGCTCGCCCCGTTCGCGGCGTGCTGCGAGCACGATCCAGAGCAGGAGCAGCGGTACGGCGGCCGTCACTTTCACGAGCGTCCCGAGCGCGAGCGCGGCCGTCGCCGCGACGTCCCGCCCCGACACGACGAACGCCAGCGCGGCCGCGACGGCGAGGGCGACCAGGAGGTCGTTGTGCCCGCTCGCGACCGACTGGAACAGCACGACCGGGTTCAGTCCGAGGATGGCGAGCGCGAACGCCTCGCGGCCCGGCCGTACCGTGCGCGCGAGCCTCGCGACCACGGTGAGGGTCGCGAGGCTCGCGGCGATCGCGATGAGCCGGAAGACCTCGACCTGCGCCGAGATCGACCCGACGGCGCGGACCACGAGCGCTGAGGCCTGCGTCCACAGCGGTCCGTACACGGCGGGCGTGTCGAACCACTTCGGGCCCACGAATCCCGCGAGCGCGTCGCCCGGGAAGTCCGCCGGCGTCGCGAGGTACGGGTTCGCGTGGTAGATCGCCGCGATCTTCCCGTACGCCGCGTACGAGTAGACGTCGCGCGAGAACAGCAGCGGGAGGAACAGGAGCGCGAGGTGGTACGCGACCGCGAGCCCGAGCACCGTGCCCGGTCGGATCGCGCCGCGCCAGGTCTCGCGCAGCACGAGGAGGAACGCGATCGCCGCCGACGCGACGGCCACGACGCCGATCGCCGCGAGGGCGTTCGGCCCGAGCGCGTCGAGCGCGAGCAGCTCGGCGACCCATCGGAACGGTCCGCTCGCGGGAGCCGACAGGACCGGCGTGAACGGCGAGCCCGGGGTCGCGGCGACCACGCAGACGAACAGGAAGGACGCGGCGGAGGCGCCGAGGGCGAGACGGGACCGGACCGGCGGCTTCACGGGCCCGAGCGTACGCCTAGAGACCTGGACCGGAGAGCCGGACGTCGCCGCGCGTGGTTCGGACGAACACCTGCCAGTTGTAGTAAGCGTAGTACGCGTCCGGGTCGCGCATCATGACCTTCGCGTACTGCGAAACCGCGGTCACGTAGCTCCGCAGCGGGTTGTACTGGTAGAGCGCCGCCCGATAGGCCTTGGGCGCGCCCGAGGCCCGAAGGTAGTTCGCGGCGCCCAAGATCGCGTCGCGTTCCTCGTACACATCGCCGCCCATCCCGTACGCCTCCCACGTCGACGGGATGAACTGCATCGGGCCCTGGGCGCCGGCCGAGCTACGCGAGACAACCCGGCCCATCCGCGTCTCGATCAACATCACCGCGGCGAGGACCTCCCATGCGACGCCGAAACGCGACTCCGCCCGGCGGAAGTGACGGAGGAGCTCGGCCGCGGGGTCGGGGCGGCGGACCCGGAGGGTGATCGGTCCGCGGATCGGGCTCGAGTGGGAGTACAGCGCGGCTCCCGCCCGGGCGTTGGCCCGAACGTCCACGGCGATCCGGTGCGGCAGCCGGTCCGCGACCCGCTCGGCCAGCCTCTGGTGCGGCGCGAGCACCCGCGCGATGCGCTGTTCGTACAGGGCGAGCAGCTCCACGGCCTCGGGAGGCGGCCAGGTGCCCGGGTCACCCTCGCCGATCCACGAGGCGATCTCCGCGCGCAGGCGGGTCCAGGTGTCCTCGATCTCGCGGGCGAGGGGAGGCGCCTGCCTCGAGATCGCCTCGTCCGGATCGGGCAAGGTCTTCCCGGGGTCGGTGCCCGTCGATCCCGTGGGGGCGATCGGTCCCGTGGATCCCGTCGATCCCGTGGGGGCTGTCGATCCCGTCGATCCCGTCGGAGTCGCTGGGGCCGTCGTACCGGTCGGGATGCGCTCGGCCGTGGCGGAGCCGGTGGCGCCCGGGCTCGTCGCCCCGCCGGGCGCGGGGGGTTCCCCGGACGAGCACCCGGCGAGCAGGACGCACGCCACCACCGGCGCTACGAGACGCCTCACCCGACCGCGGCCGCGTCCTCGTACGGCGATTCGAGGAGCTCACGCACCGTACCGTCCTGCTCGAAGAACAGGAAACGGTCCATCATCCGCATGAACCACCGGTCGTGGGTCACGGCGATCACCGTGCCTTCGTAGCGGCGCACGGCCTCCTCGAGCGCGTCCGCCGAGGCAACGTCCAGGTTGTCCGTCGGCTCGTCGAGCAGCAGCATCGTCGGCGAGTCGAGCTCCATCAGCAGGATCTGGAACCTCGCTTGCTGGCCGCCCGACAGGAGCTCGAACGGGTTGCCGCTCACGTGGTCGAGCTCGTAGCGCCGCAGCGTCGAGAACGCCTTCGACCGGTCGAGGCCCTTCTTCATGAGCACCTCGAGGACCGGCTGCTCGCCGACGTCGGGGCGCTCGTGGAGCTGCGCGAACAGGGCGGGCTCCACGCGGGCGCCGAGCTTCCACTCGCCGTCGTGCGCCACGGCGTCGCCGGCGAGCAAGCGCAGGAAGTGCGTCTTGCCGGTCCCGTTCGGGCCGATCACGCCGACGCGCTCCCCGAACCAGATCTCGGTGTCGAACGGCCGGACGATCTTCGCGATCTCGAGCCCGCGGGCCCGCAGCGCGACCTTGCCGGTCCGGCCGCCGCCGATCGACATCCGGACGTTCTGGACGGCGGCGCGCTCCGGCGGCTCCTCGCGCTCCTCGAAGCGGGCGAGCTTCTTGACCGCGTCCCGCGCCTTCGACGCGAACGCGTCGTTGTAGGCGGCCTTGCGCTTCATCTCCTTCATGTAGGCCTCGATCTGCGCGTGGCGCTCCTCGTAGCGTCGATGGCGCTCGTCGAGGCGGTCGACGCGTGCGTCGCGAGCCTCGGCGTAGGTCGCGTACGGGCCGTGGTGCGTCCAGGTGGCGCGGCCCTCGAGCGTGACGATCCGCGTCGCCGTGCGGTCGAGGACCGTCCGGTCGTGGCTCACGAACAGGATCGTCTTCGGGCTCTGGACGATCGTGTCCTCGAGCCAGCGCTTGCCCTCGATGTCCAGCGTGTTGTCCGGCTCGTCGAGCAAGATCGTGTCGAAGGGCGAGCGGAAGATCACCTCGAGCGCCAGACGCTTGCGCTCGCCGCCCGAGAGGGTCTCGATACGCCGCTCGGCGCACTCGGGGTAGCCCTGGCCGAAGGCGGTGTGCGTGCAACGGTCGAAGAGGACCTCGGCGTCGTAGCCGCCGGCGTCGCCCCAGTGCACCAAGGCCTCGGCGAAGCGCATCTGCGCCTCCTCGCCCGGGTGGTCGTGCATCCACCGCTCGGCCTTGGCCAGGCGCGCCGCCGCCTCCGCGACCCGGGGCTCCGCGTAGGCGAGGAGGAAGTCGCGCACCGTCGTGGGCTTCGCATCCGACCCGATGAACTGCCGCATCAGACCGACGCGCCCGTCCACGTGGATCGTCCCCCCCGCCGGGCGCTCGAGACCCACGATCAGGCGCAGCAGGGTGGACTTGCCGATCCCGTTCGCGCCGACCAGGGCCGCGTGCTCCCCCTCGGGCACGCGGAAGCCGACGCCCTCGAACAGCGTCCAGCCGCCCGGAAGTGCGTACGCCACGTCGGTGAGCTCCACGAACCCCATGTCCCTCAACCGTAGCAACTGCCGGACCCGTCCCCTGGTTTCGTCCGATCGTCTCCCGGGAACAGCAGGGTGACCGTCGAGGAGAGAGGAGATGCCGGATGGACGCGATCGCGATGCTGAAGGAAGACCACCAGAAGGTGAAGAAGCTGCTCAAGGAGGGCGACGAGAGCACGGAGCGGGCCGTGAAGACCCGCCAGGAGCTGATCCAGACACTCCAGCAGGAGCTCGACGTTCACGAGCGGATCGAGGAGGAGATCTTCTACCCCGCCCTGCAGTCGTTCGCCAAGGCCAAGGAGATCGTCCTCGAGGCCTACGAGGAGCACGACGTCGTCGACACGATCCTGGGGGAGATCCTGACCACCCCAGTGGACGACGAGACGTGGGCCGCGAAGTTCACGGTCATGAAGGAGAACCTCGAGCACCACATCGAGGAGGAAGAGGGCGACATGTTCAAGAAGGCCCGCGACCTCCTGTCCGAGACGGACCTCGAGGAGCTCGGCGAGCGGATGCAGCAGCGCAAGGAGATGCTGCTGGCGAGCGTCGCCTGAACCTCAGCGAGCAGCGGCGCTCCGCGCGTGCTCCGCGTGGAGCTGGCCGCATGCGGCCTCGATCTCGCGGCCGCGCGTGTCTCGCACGGTCACCGTCACGCCGGCATCCTCGAGTATCCGCACGAACGCGCGGATCCGCTCGGGTGGGCTGGGCTTCGAGGGCCACCCGGGCGTCGGGTTGAGCGGGATCAGGTTCACGTGCGCGCGCAGCCGGAGCGCGATCGGCGAGAGCTTCTCCGCCTGATCGTCGGCGTCGTTCGTCGCATCGATCATCGCCCACTCGATCGACGGGCGGCGGCGCGTGCGCTCGCGCCATGCGTCGACCGCGTCGGTGAGTTCGGCGAGGGGCCACAGGCGATTCACCGGCACCAGCTCGCTGCGCAGCCGGTCGTCGGCAGCGTGCAGGCTCACGGCGAGCCCCACCTGCGGGAACGCCTCGGCCAGGCGCCGGATCCCGGGCACCACGCCCACCGTGGAGACCGTGATGTGCCGGTCGCCGAGGCCGAGCGCCTCCGGGTCGGTCAGCAGCGAGAGCGCCCCGAACGTGTGTCGCTCGTTCGACAAGGGCTCCCCCATCCCCATGAACACGACGTTCGACAGGCGCCGCGGCGTGGAGCCCGGCAACCGTTCGGCCTCGCGTTTGCCCCACACGACCTGCGCGGCGATCTCACCGGCCGTGAGGTTGTTCCGAAGCCCCATCTGACCCGTGGCGCAGAACCCGCACCCCATCGCGCACCCCGACTGCGTCGAGATGCACACGGTGACGCGGTCCCGGTAGCCCATCAGGACGGTCTCGATCACGTGGCGACCGCCGAGGCGGAGCAGCGACTTGCGCGTGGCGCCGCGGTCGGCCTCCCGCTCCTCGAGGACCTCGACGCCGATCGGGAGCTCCTCGGTCAGGCGCTCGCGGAGGGCCTTCGGGATGTCGGGCATCCCCTCGTAGGTCGCGGCCCGCTGCCAGAGCTGCCGGTGCAGCTGCCGGGCTCGGTAGGGCGGCTCGCCCCAGACGCCCAGGCGCTCGGTCAGCTGTTCGAGTGAGAGGTCGTAGACGGTGGCCACCAGTCGAGGGTATCGGAGCCTCGCCGGCCGTCGCCGGCTACCAGTAGCGCGCGGTGGCCATCGTCAGGGCCGCCAGGACGATCAGCGAGAGGCTGAGCCGCGCGAAGCGCGCGAGCCGGGCCTGCGTCTGCTGCAGGTCCCTCACCAGGTCCGGCGGAGGCGCGTCACCCGCCTGGGCCATCCGCGCGCCGAGCTCGAGCATCCGCTTCGCGTTCGGCCGCGTCCCGAACAGCCCGATCAGGAACGCCGCGATCGCCGCGAGTGAGCCGATCGTGAGCGACAACCCGAACGACGTGCCGAGGAACTCGCCGAGGTCCCCGAAGAGCTGGAGGTCGTGCCAGTAGAGGAAACCGCCAGCGACGATCGTCGCGAAGGCGAGCCAGAGGATCACCGCGGTCAGTCTCCGCCGGCCGACGAGCTCGCGTACGAACGGTCCGGCGGCCGGGCCGATCGCTTTCGCGCTCGGCTGCACGAACAGGACGAACAGGAACACGGAGCCGCCCCATGCGATCGCCGCCAGGATGTGCACGATCCGGAACACGATCAGGTACGTGCTCGTGGCCAGCATCGAAGCCCCTCTCGGACGCGGTCGCCGGGCCGGAGCGTAGGCTGTCCCGCGTGGCCGCGCCATCACCGTTCGAACCGCTCCTTGCTTCGAGCCGCACCGTCGTGCTCGACGGCGGCCTGGCGAGCGAGCTGGAGCGCCGGGGCGCCGACCTGCACGATCCGCTCTGGTCCGCGCGGGTGCTCCTCGAGGATCCCGGCGCGATCCGCGAGGTTCACGAGGCCTACTTCGCGGCCGGGGCCGACGTCGCGATCGGCTCGAGCTACCAGGCGACGTTCGAGGGACTCGCGGCACGAGGCCTAGACCGGGGGCAGTCCGCGGCGCTGATGCGCCGCAGCGTCGAGCTCGCGCGTGAGGCGGCGGGCGAGGACGGGATCGTGGCGGCCTCGGTCGGGCCCTACGGCGCGATGCTCGGCAACGGCGCCGAGTACACGGGCGACTACGGGATCGGCGCAGACGAGCTCCTGCACTGGCACCTCCCGCGCATCGAGGTCCTCGCCGGCGCGGCCCCCGACGTCCTCGCGATCGAGACGATCCCCTCGATCGTCGAGGCCGAGGCGCTCCTCGCCGCGCTGGAGCGCGTGCCCCAGATCCCAGCATGGGTCAGCTTCAGCTGCCGCGACGGGGCGCACCTCTGCGACGGCACACCGTACGAACGCGCCGTGAAGACGGTGGCCTCATCGCCCTCCGTGGTCGCGACCGGCGTCAACTGCACGTCGCCGCTCCACATCGAACGCCTGGTCGAGATCGCGGCCGCGACCACCGACACGCCGGTCCTCTGCTATCCGAACCGCGGTGCGTTCTGGGATCCCCTCCGCAAGTCGTGGGTCGATCCGCCCCGCCAGGACGCGCGCCCGACCCTTCGCCCAGCGGAGTGGCGAGACGCGGGCGCCAAGCTGATCGGTGGTTGCTGCGGCACGACCCCCGAGGACATCGCCGCGATCGCCGCGGCGCTCGGCCGCGTCGACGTCGCCTAATCGACCTCGACCGTCGGCCGGGACGGACTCGCGGCCCCGAGCCGAAGGACGAGCCAGAACGAGGCCTCGACCGCCGGCCCGATCGTGAGCGCGAACAGCAGGGTTCCGAGCCCCACGTCGCCGCCGAGCGCCGCACCGCTCGCCACTACGAGGGCCTCCATGGAGAAGCGCACGATCGCGATCCGCACCCCGGTCCGCCGTGACGCGGCGAGCATCAGCGAGTCGCGTGGCCCCGCACCGAACCCCGCACCGATGTAGAGGGCCGTCCCGACGCCGAACACGGGGATCGCGACGAGCAGCAGGGCGATCCGCGTCCCGAGGTCCTGGCCCGATACGGCCGATATCCACCCGATCGGGATCAGGATCTCCACGAACAGTCCGATCGCGAGGGCGTTCGCCACGGTGCCGAACCCAGGAGGCTGCCCGAGCGACCATGCGGCCGCGAGCACCACCAGAGCCACCATCACGTTCGCGACACCGATCCCGAGGGGCGTGTGCCGCGCGATCCCGACGTGCAGGACGTCCCACGGCGGAAGTCCGAGGCCCGACTCGAGCATCGCGACGATCGCGCCCGCGATCAGGAACAGGCCGAGGAACAAGCACGCGATCCGGACGATGAGACCACCGTGGAGCAGCGGCGCGTCGTGCACGCCTCCAGCGTAGGGGCTGGCGTCCGTCCCGGCCCGCCGCTCAGACGGTGAGGCGGCTTCGGGGGATGAACGTCCCTTGTCCCGGCTTGCCGTGGAATCCCTTCGGATCCACCAGAACGATGCCTCGTTGCATCACGATCTCGGGCAGCCCGCGGACCGTCCGCCCCTCGTACGCCGAGTAGTCCACGTTCATGTGGTGGGTGCTCGCCGAGATCGTTCGCTCGACGGCCGGGTCGAAGACCACGATGTCCGCGTCCGAGCCCGGGGCGATCGTCCCCTTGCGCGGGTACAAACCGAACATCTTGGCCGGGGCGGTGGCGACGATCTCGACGAAGCGGTTCAGGTCGATGTGGCCGCCCTCGACGCCGCCGTACAGCAGCGTGAACCGGTCCTCGACCGAAGGCAGCCCGTTCGGGATCTTGGAGAAGTCGTCCTTGCCGAGGTCCTTCTGCCCGACGTAGTTGAACGGGGCGTGATCGGTGGACACCACCTGGAGGTCTCCGCCTTGCAGACCCTTCCAGAGCTCCTCCTGGTGATCCGCCGTGCGCAGCGGTGGCGAGCAGACGAACTTCGCCCCCTCGAACCCCGGACGCGCGAGGTCGTCGAGCGACAGATAGAGGTACTGGGGACACGTCTCGGCGAACGCGGGCATCCCGCGGTCGCGCGCCTCGCGCACGGCGTTCAGCGCGTCGCGCGAGGACAGGTGGACGATGTACGCCGGCGTTCCGGCCAGCTCGGCGAGCTTGAACACGCGATGGACAGCCTCGCCCTCCATCACGGGCGGGCGCGTGAGCCCGTGGTTCACGGGATCGGTCTTGCCCTCCTCGAGGAACTGCTGCACGAGGACGTCGATAGGACCGCCGTTCTCCGCGTGCATCATGATCAGGGCGCCGGAATCGGCCGCCCGGCGCATCGCGCGGAAGATCGACGCGTCGTCCAGCATGAACACGCCTGGGTACGCCATGAACAGCTTGAACGACGTGACGCCCTCCCCCACGAGCTCGTCCATCTCGCGCAGGACCTGGTCGTTCACCTCGCGCACGATCATGTGGAACCCGAAGTCGGTGCAAGCCTTCTTCGCCTTCTCGTGCCACCGGTCGAGGCCCTGGCGCAGGCCCTCACCGTAGTCCTGGAGCGCGAAATCGACGATCGTCGTGGTCCCGCCGAACGCCGCCGCGCGGGTCCCCGTCTCGAAGTCGTCCGAGCAGAAGCTGCCGCCGAACGGCAGGTCCATATGGGTGTGCACGTCGACGCCGCCGGGCATCACGTACCGGTCGGTCGCATCGATCTCGATGTCGGCCGTCACGATCATGTCCCGTCCGATGGCCGCGACCTTCTCGTCCTCGATCACGACATCGGCTTTCATCGCTTCCGACGCCGTGACGACGGTTCCGTTCCTGATGAGCGTCCTCATGGCGGCTCCTTCAGCCCTTCTCGCAACGCCCGTGGCGGATCGTCGGATGCGCATCATCCGACGAAGGGCCTGGGGCGGCAAGCGGGCCCGGGCGCGTGCGTCGGGCCGCTATGCTGCGCCGGATGGTCGCCCGCGAATGGCACCTCGCCCAGCTCAACATCGCGATACCCCGTGGTCCGCTCGGCTCGCCGCAGCTCGCGACGTTCATGGAGCTCCTCGTGCCGATCAACGCTCTCGCGGACGACGCCCCCGGGTTCGTGTGGCGGTTGCAGACGGAGACCGGCGACGCCACCGGGATCCGGGCGTTCGGCGACGATCGGATCATCGTCAACCTGTCCGTGTGGGAGTCGCTCGAGACGCTCGGCGCGTTCGCCTTCGACTCCCCGCACCGCGCGGTGCTCAAGCGGCGCCGCGAGTGGTTCGAGCGCATGGCCGAAGCCTACGTCGTCCTGTGGTGGATGCCGGCCGGGGAGATCCCCTCGGTCGAGGAGGCCGAGTGCCGCCTCGACCTCCTGCGCGCGCGGGGCGCGTCGCCGGAAGCGTTCACGTTCCGCGAGCCCTTCCCGCCGGCCGGCTCGACCGAGGCGGTCGCCGCCGCCCGGGACCGGCTCGCGCCGATCTGAGGCGGCGACCGCGATAGAGCTGCGCAGGATCGGCGACGTTCCGGTCGGGGTCGCCGGGATCGGGTGCAACAACTTCGGCCGGCGGATCGACGAGGCACGCTCGCGCGAGGTGGTGCTCGCCGCCCTCGAGGTGGGCTCGGCGCTGTTCGACACGGCGGACCTCTACGGCGACGGTCGCTCGGAGGAGTTCCTGGGGCGCGCCCTCGGGCCGCGGCGCGACGAGGCCGTGATCGTGTCCAAGTTCGGAATGCGCGAGCCTCCGGACGGCCTGGCCGGCGGCAGCATGGCGTGGGTCCCGCGCGCATGCGCCGCGAGCCTCGAGCGCCTCGGCACCGACCGGATCGACGTGTACCTGCTCCACCAGCCCGACGAGGACACACCGATCGCCGACACGCTGGGCGCGATGTCGCAGCTCGTCGACGGCGGCTCGGTACGCGAGATCGGCTGCTCCAACTTCTCGGCGGCACAGCTCCGCGAGGCCGACACGGTCGCGCGCGAGCTGGACCTGCACCGGTTCGTGACCGTGCAGAACGAGTACAACCTCGTCGCGCTCGAACCCCGGGTGGATGTCCTCGGCGCGTGTCGCGAGCTCGAGATGTCGTTCATGCCGTACTTCCCGCTCGCGTCCGGCCTGCTGACCGGCAAGTACGCGAAGGGTCAGGCCCCGCCGGCGGGGAGCCGCATGGCGAAGGGCGGATACGAGGAGTACCTGACGGACGAGCGCTTCGCGCTCGTGGACCGGCTCGGCGCGTTCGCCCGCGAGCGCGGGCACACGCTCCTGGAGCTCGCCCTGTCGTGGCTCGCGACCCAACCGGAGATCGCCACGGTGATCGCCGGTGCCACCTCCGCCGAACAGGTCCGCGCGAACGCCGCGGCGACCGAGGCCTGGCGCCTGTCGGCCGAGGAACTCGCCGAGCTGGACGCGATCCTCGGTCTTGCGTAGTCCCTCCCCTCAGGTTGGGGTCGGGAGCGTCGACACCTAGAAGGTGGACGACATCTCATCCGGCGTGCCCGGGAACGGCCTGGATCCGGCGAGCCTGCTCGCGGCGGTCCCCGAAGCCGTGCTCGTGCTGCGGGGTGCCCGCGTCGTGCTCGCGAACGCGCGTGCGTGCGAGATGGCGGGTTCGGACCCGGTGGGCCGACCGATCTCGGACCTGATCCCCGCGTGGCCCGTCGAGGCGGATGCAGGGGTTCCCTTCGACGCCGAGCTGCGCCTCCCCGTTGGGACGCTGCCCGTCGAGATCCGTATCGGCGGCATCCAGGCCGCGGACGGAGCACTCACGGTGCTCTCCCTTCGGGATGCGCGCGAGCTGCAGGCCGGGCGCGAGGCGCAGGCCGCCGTCACCGAGGCCGAGGCTCGCTTCCGCAGCCTGGTCGAGCAGATCCCCGCCGTCGTCTACGCCGACGACGGCGACGTGACCAGCTACGTGAGTCCGCAGATCGAACGGATCCTCGGCGTGACACCCGAGGCCTACCGCGCGGATCCGGACATGTGGCTCCGGATGGTGCACCCCGACGATCGGGCCTCCGTCGACGCCGAGAGCGAGGCGTTCATCGCCGGCGTGGGGGGCGACCTCGCCGATTACCGCATGGTGCGACCGGACGGCCGCGTCGTCTGGGTGCGGGACCGGGCGTACGCGATGCGCGACGACGCGGGCCGCGTGATCTGGGAGCACGGGCTCCTGTTCGACGTGACCGAGCTCAAGGAGGCCGAGGCGCGCGTCGCGCACATGGCCTACCACGATGCCCTGACCGGTCTCCCCAACCGGCTGCTGTTCGAGGAGACGCTCGATCTCGCGCTCAGCCGTGCGGCCCGCGGCCACATGGAGGTGGCCGTCCTCTTCCTGGACCTCGACAACTTCAAGCTCGTGAACGACACCCTCGGGCACCACGCCGGCGATGCGCTGCTCGTGCAGGTCGCCGAGCGGCTCGCGACGTGTACGCGCGAGACGGACCTCGTCGCGCGACCGGGTGGCGATGAATTCCTGCTGCTGCTGGGCGACCTCGATCACGCTCAGGCTCCGGCGGCCGCCCACCGGGTCGCGCGCCGCGTGCACGCGGCCATGGCCGAGCCCTTCGATCTCCAGGGGACCCGGATCCGCGCGAGGGCGTCGATCGGTATCAGCATGTACCCCCGCGACGCCGAGGACGCCGGCTCGCTGATGCGGAACGCGGACGCGGCGATGTACCGGTCCAAGCGGCTAGCTCCCGGGGGCCACGCGTTCTTCGGCCGCGACGCCGACGCGATGGCCGAGCGGTAGCCCGGCGCTCCTTACGAGATCGCGAACCCCAGCAGCGACGCTGTCAGCAGGGCGACGACGGTCAGCACGATCACGAGCACGCTCTGCTTCAACTCGGTGCGGATCTCCTCGTGCGTGTGGACCGGTGCGCGTTCGATCTGCCTCGTCCTCATGGAAGAACGCATACCCGGTTCAGGGCCGTTTCATGCACGTGTAGGTCGTTTGGGCGGCGAGGTGTGAGGGCGGGGCCGGGTGGGTACCACCCGGAGGTCAGACGTTCCTCGAGACCGGAAGGAAGGAGTGGACCATGGAGCCATGGGTCTGGGTCATCATCGGGGTCGCCGCGGTCATGTTCCTGCTGTTGCTGTTCCGCTCGCGGCGTCCAGCCGCGCGCAGACCGATCATCCGGCGACCCGTTCGCCGTCGCTAGGAGCTGTCCCGTCGCTACCGCATCTCCGACGCACGGAAGGAGGCTATCGTGCCTGGTATCACGGATCACGATCATCGGACCGACGAGCGCGTGACGACGGCGCCCCCGCCGCCCCCGCCGCCGGTCGAGCACGACCGCTCGGACGTGGAGGTTGTCGAGACCCATACGGCGGCAGCCACCACGAGCTCCCTGACCCGCGGGGCGACGCGCATGCTGATCGCGTCGCTCGGCATCGCGGGGATGATCGTCGGATCGTTCCTCGACTGGACGGGCGGACGCATCGGCGTCGAGATCCCGATCGAGTCCTACGTTCGCACCGGCGTGACCGGTGACGCGAGCTTCTTCACCTCGGCCGGGATCGTGACGATCGGGCTCGGCATCGTCGGCCTGATCGGCATCGCGATGCTCGGCGGGTGGTTGCTCCGCCTCGCGGGCATCGGCGGGGTGGCTGCCTTCGTGTTGATGCTCATCACGATGGGCCGCACCGACACCAACTCGATCCCCGAGGATGTGCAGCTCGGCCTGTGGTTGGTCCTCGCCGGAGGCCTCGTGACGCTGTTCGCGGGGTTCATCTCGGCGAAGAAGGTGGTCGAGGTTCCCGACTCGCAGGTGGTGCGAACGGAGCGGGTCTAGGTAGGTCCAACGATCATCACGACGCGAAGAGAGCGGGCGAAGGCCCGCTCTCTCGTGTCGGGTCTTCTCAGCTCGGGGAGGCCCTCGATGCGCGGTCTGCGCGAGAAGCGAGCACCGCGCCGGCGATCACCATCGCCACGCCTGCCATGGCGACGACCGCGACCTCCTCGGATCGAAGGACGACGCCGAGCACCAACGCCACGACCGGCACGAGGAATGTGGCGAACGAGGCGCGGGAGCTCCCCACACGCGCGATCAGCCGCCCCATGATGACGAACGCCATCCCGGTGCCCGCCGCGCCGAGCAGCAGCACGGCACCGAGCGACGCCCATGAGAAGGACGACGCGGGCGCCGAGACGAGTCCGAACGGCGCCGTCCACACCGCCGCGAGCGCCAGCATCCTGGCCATCGCCGGCACCGAGCGGTACCGCTGCTGCAGCGGCGCGGCGATGTTGATCGCCACCCCGTAACACAGCACGGCGATGAGGAGCAGCAGCACGCCGAGGGCCTCGCTGCTCCCCTCGCTCGCCGTCGAGATCGCGATAGCGGCCACGCCGGTCGCCCCGAGGGCGAGGCCGGCGAGCAACGGGAGCGTCGGGAACCGCCGGAGCATCACGCAGGCGATGAACACGGCCATGACGGGCAGGCTCCCGTTGATCATGCCGGCCACCGCGGAGCTCACGTGCTGCTGCGCGAGCGGGAACAGCGTGAACGGGATCGCCACCCAGAGGAACGAGACGGCGAGCAGGCGTGGCCGGTCCTCGCGGCTCACCGGAACGCGGGCACCGGGGACGAACCACAGCGCGGCCGCCCCGGCCAGGATCCGGAGCCACGTGACCAGGCCCGGCTCGAACGCCTCGAGGCCGATCGAGATCAGGACGAACGACGAGCCCCAGATCGCGCCGATCGCCAGGAACAGCGCCCAGTCCAGCGGGGCGAACGCGCCCCGATGCGTCCCCTCCGAGGTCGACAGGATCCGAGCCATCGCGACGGAGGGTAGCGGCTGGCGGACAGATCGCCGACGGCACCACGAACCTCGCTTCCCTCGAGCTCCGCCCTCAGATACACAACCGCGGCGTAGGTCGGAGGTAGCGGACACGATGGTCCGTTCGCTCCATGTCCTCGGCGTTTCCGCTCGCCCATCGAGGGGACATGATCGCGCCGTTCCCCCGGACGGGGGAACGCGTCGTGACCCGTGCGGTATGGGTCGTCACGCCGATTGTTCGCACCCAGTCCCGCCTCATACGGTGCTTCGACACGTTGAAGTCGTCGACAAGGAGGCGCGAGTGAACGGTATCTCGAGGAAAGCAGCATTGGCGCTCAGCACACTCGCGCTCCTTTCGCTCCCGTTCGGGATGTGGGTCGCGCAAGGTCACACGCAGACATACAAGACGAACGTCAGCATCCACTACGACAAGAAGGCCGACGAGATCTGGGGGCACTTGGGGACCTCGAGCTTCTGCAAGGAAGGTCGGACCGTGCAGGTCTTCAAGGACGGCGTCAGCATCGGTAGCGTCGTCTCGGTCCACGCCGGTATGTGGTCCATCTCGGCTGCGGGCGCCGGCGGCTACCAGGCCGTCGCGGCGGAGTCCCACTCGACCGGATACGACCATGATCACACCTGCCTCGCAGGCACGTCGACGACCTTCTCCTTGAGCTAGCTCTCGCCGACCTCGAGCGCAGTCGGCCGGTCGCGTCCGCGACCCCGGCCGGGGCCGCCGACCTCGAACGGAGATCAGTGACGACTAGATCGGCTCGACCAAGCGTGCGCCCCCTGCGAGTCGCGCGGCTGCGCCGGGGCCTCCTCCCCGCGCGGATCCGCGACGACTCGCGAGGGGTCGCACCCCTGCTGATCGCGATCACCGCGATGAACGCCTCGAACTACCTGTTCCACGTCGCGATCAGCAGGTTGCTCGGGCCCACCGCGTACGGAGCGCTCACGGCCCTGCTCTCGCTGATGCTGGTGCTGTCGGTGCCGTTCGGCGTCCTCCAGGCGACCGTCGCCAGACGGGTCGCGATCCTGCGTGCCGAGGACGGCGAGCGGGACGTGTCGGCGCTGGCCGCCTCGACCATGGCGGTAGTGCTCCCGATCGCGGGTGTCGCGCTCGTGGCGATCGCGGCGTTCAGCCCGCTGATCGCGGCGTTCCTGCACGTCGGCGTCGGCGCCGTGTGCCTCGTCGCCGCACACGCCTTCGTGTCCCTCCTGCTCAGCGTGCCGCTCGGGTGTCTGCAGGGCACGATGCGCTTCGGCGCGTTCGCGAGGGTGACCCTGGCGGGCGTGCTGGTGCGGTTCGCGGTCGGACTCGGACTCGTGTGGGCGGGGTTCGGCGTCCCCGGCGCGCTCATCGGGAGCATCGCGGCTCAGGCGCTGACGCTCCCCCTGGCCCTGGACGCGCTCGGCCTCACCGGACGCGTGCTCCGCGGCGCCCGACCGGCGCTCGAGCTGATCCGCGGCGGGTTCGCACAGGCGCTGCTGGGCCTCGGCGCGTTCTGGCTGCTCGCCGAGAGCGACGTGGTGCTCGCCCGCCACTTCCTCGACGAGACCGCGTCCGGCTACTACTCGAGCGGCAGCGTGCTCGCCCGAGCCCTCCTGTTCCTGCCCGGAGCCATCTCGATCGCCGCGCTCCCGCGTTTCGCGGAGCTCCGCACGCGGGGTCCGGAGCTCCGCAGGATCCTGAAGCTCGCACTCGGCTCCGTCGCCGTGCTGGAGGTCGCGAGCCTGTCCATCCTCGTGCTCGCGCGCGAGCGGGTCGTCTCGGTCGCGTTCGGAGCGACCTTCGCGCCGGCCGCGACGATCCTCCCGTTCCTCGCGATCGCCGCCGGCGCGCTCGCCCTCGCCCTGGTCCTCGTGTACTTCCACATCGCCGTCAACACCCGAGCGCACATGATCGTGTTCGGCGGTGCCATCCTCCAGGCGCTGCTCATCGTGCTCTTCCACGAGAGTCCGGAGCAGGTTGCGTCGTGCGTCGCCCTCTCGGCCCTCGCCACCACGGCGGTGCTGGCGCACGCGGCGTTCGCCGCTTGCCGTTGGCCCCCCCCGGTCATCGACGAGGTCGTCGAAGCCGCGGGACCCGCCGAACATCGCCTCTCGGTGGTCCTTCCGTGCCACAACGGCGGCGACGGGCTCGCGGACGTGCTCGCCGCGCTCGCCGAAGAGCTCGCCCAGGTCGACCACGAGGTGGTGGTCGTGTCCGACGGCAGCACCGACCGGACCGTCGAGATCGCACGATCGTTCGGCGCGATGGTGATCGACCACCGCGATCGCCGCGGCAAAGGTCACGCTCTCCGCGCGGGACTCGCCGTTGCGAGCGGCGAGTACGTGGCCTTCATGGATGCGGACGGCGACATCAGCCCGAGCGCCATCCGCCCGTTCCTGACGCTGATGCGGCTGTACGAGCCGGACATCGTCCTCGGCTCAAAGCGGCATCCCCTCTCGGAGATCGAGTACCCGCTGCTCCGCCGGATGCTCAGCTGGACCTACCACAAGATCACCCGCGTCCTGTTCCGCGTGAACGTCCGCGACACGCAGACGGGGATGAAGCTGCTGCGCCGGGACGTGCTTACCGCCGTCCTCCCGCTGATGCTCGAGAAGCGCTACGCGTTCGATCTGGAGCTGTTGGTCGTCGCCAAGCGCCTCGGGTACACGCGCGTGTTCGAGGCGCCCATCGCGATCGACTACCGCTTCTCGAGCCAGATCGACACCCGCCAGGCGATGGGGATCCTCGCCGACTCCATCGGCATCTTCTATCGCCGGTACGTGCTGAACACCTACGGCCCGAAGGCTCGGCGGGTGCACGCGGTCGCCGAAGATCGATCGCTCTCGGTCAGCGAGGATGGCACGACGGTCGCGCTCTCCTCGGGCGAGGCTTCGGAGGGGGCCGTCTCCCCTCTTCGGGTCCTGATCGTGAACTGGCGGGACATCCGCAACCCGGAGGCCGGAGGCGCGGAGGTCTACACGCACGAGGTCGCGCAGCGGTGGGTCCGGGCGGGGCACGACGTCTCGTTGCTCACCTCGCGCTTCGCCGGGTCGCGCTCGCGGGAGACGATCGACGGCGTGCGCGTGCGCCGGATGGGTCGGCTGCGACGTGGCACCTTCCATCTGCTGGCACAGCGGGAGCTCGCCCGGCTGCAGGGCTTCGACGTCGTGCTCGACGAGATCAACACGATCCCGTTCTTCGCGCCCGTCTGGAACCGCGGCCGGACCCGGACCGTCGCCCTGATCCACCAGCTGGCCGAGGAGGTCTGGGACGCCGAGCTGCCCCGGCCGCTCGCCGCCCTCGGCCGGCGCATCGAGCCACGCATGCTGTCCTTCTACCGCGACGTGCCGGTCGCGACCGTCTCGGCGTCGACCCAGGCGGATCTGCTCCGCATCGGCCTGAACGATGTCAGGGTCGTCCCCCAGGGACGCGACGAGCCGCCGATCGGTCACCGGCCCCCCAAGGAGGCGATGCCGACCTTCCTGTACGTCGGACGGCTCGCCGCGAACAAGCGCCCGGACCACGCCGTCGAGGCGTTCCGCTCGATCCGGCAGCGGCTGCCGGAGGCGCGCTTGTGGATCGTCGGTCAGGGACCCATGGAGACGGCGCTCCGCTCGTCCCTGCCCGACGCGGCCGAGCTCCTCGGCTTCCTGTCGCGCGCGGACCTCTACGACCGGATGGCCCGGGCGCACTGCCTGCTGGTTCCGTCGGTCCGCGAGGGCTGGGGCATGGTGATCACCGAGGCGAACGGCGTCGGCACGCCGGCGGCCGGCTACGACGTCCCCGGCGTCCGCGATGCGATCCGCGACGGGGTGACCGGGGTGGTCTCGGAGACCGAGAGTCCCGGATCGCTCGCCGACGCGGCGCTCGCGGCGACGTCCGATCCGCGGGCCTACGCAGAGATGTGCGTCCAGGCGCTCGCCTGGGCGTCGCGGTTCTCCTGGGACGTCACGGCGCAGGCCCTGTTCGACGTGATCGCCCCCGAGTCGCTCCGGGTGGCGGCTCGCGAGGCACCACCGATCACCCACCCGCTGAGGGAGGAGGCCCCTCGTGAATTCATCCCATCGCTCCAACCGAGCACCTGAACCGCGCCCGACGGGGCCATCCGTCGCGACGACCATCGTGCTGGAGGATCGCCCGGTCGAACGGGCGGGCGCAACGATGGCTCATCACGTGTCGGTCATCGTCCCGACGCGTAACTCGGCAGCGACCCTCGACGCGTGTCTCGACTCCATCCGAACGCAGACGGTGCGCGTGGAGCTCATCGTCGTCGACAACGGTTCGACGGATGGAAGCGCGTCGATCGCGGCACGGTACGCCGACCGTGTGATCGAAGCCGGGCCCGAGCGGAGCGCTCAACGCAACATCGGAGCCAGAGCCGCGCGAGGCGACATCCTGTTGTTCATCGACAGCGACATGGTGCTCCCTCCCGATCTGGCGGATTCCATCCTCGAGGCGTTCGGCGACGGGCAGCACCTCGACGCCCTCGTCATCCCGGAGCACTCCTTCGGCGAGGGGTTCTGGGCCGGGTGCAAAGCCCTCGAGAAGCAGCTGTACCTCGGGGATGCGCACGTCGAGGCCGCGCGAGCGTTCCGCCGTGACGCCTTCCTCGAGGTCGGGGGGTTCGACGAGGAACTCTTCGCCGGCGAGGACTGGGATCTGGCCGAGCGGGTCGATCCGACCGGAGCGACGACCGGGCGGGTGCGGTCGACGATCCTGCACGACGAGGGACGGCTCACGCTCCGCGAAGATCTCCGCAAGAAGCTCTACTATGGCCGTTCGCTCCGCCACTACGTCAAGAAGGGCGACGGGCGGCTCACCTCCCGCTTCCTGCGCGCATCCGTGCTTCGTCGCTGGCCGGAGATGCTCAGGCATCCGCTCCGGACCGTCGGCCTCATCGTGATGAAGACGCTGGAGCTCGCAGCCGCCCTCACCGGGATGGCATTCGAGGCGCTGCCTCGATCCATCCGTCTGTCCGATCCGGTACGCAGACGATCGGCGCTCACGTTCGCCCTCCCCTTGATCCTGACCTTGATCGTTGTCCAAACCTGGTTCCAGGCGGGAACGTTCATCGCATCGGGCGACGTGTCGCCGTTCATCCGCGACAACATCGCCGCCGAGAGCTCGAGCGTCTGGAGTCATTCACTCACCGGAGGCGGAAGCGCTTCCTTCGAAGCGGCGGCTCGCACCCCGGAGCTCCTGACGATCAAGATCGCCCATGCCGTCGGGGCCTCGAACGAAACGGCGCAGCGTGTCTTCTACACGGTGCTGGCGCTCGCCGTCGTCGCGTCGGCGATCTTCCTCGCGCGGACCTTCGTTCCTCCGGGGTTCGCAGCCGGTCTCGCCGGACTCGTCGCGCTCTTCAATCCCTACATGCTCCAGAACCTGCCGAATCCCCTGCCCATGACCGCCATCACGATCATGGCGCTCAGCGCGGGCATCTTGCTTCGCGCCGCCCGTGGAGACACCATCTCGCCGCTGGCGCTCGTGGCGGTCAGCCTGCTGACGTGCTACCTGGCGCTCAATCCACCGCTGCTGGCGGTCGTCGCGGGCTGGGCGGTACTGATGTGCCTGGTGGCGTCCGCGATCGTGGGTTCCGGCGGGACGCGACGCGCGGCGCGACTCGTCGTGCGCGCGATGCCATGGGTCGTGCTGGTGAACCTCTGGTGGTTGGTTCCGTACGCGCTGACGTTCGCGAGCGCGGGCAATGGCTTCGGCATCACGGCGGAGACCGACATCCGGGCGTGGGCCTGGACGCAGGCGCGGTTGAGCATCCCGAATGTGTTGACCGTGAGCGGCGGCTGGGGGTGGAGGTATCCGGAGTACTTCCCGTATGCCTCGTCGCTGGACCGGGGAGCATGGGCATCGCTGAAGTTCGGGTTGCCGGCCGTCGCGATCCTCGCCGTGCCGTTCACCATCCGCGACCGGCGCCGGGTCCCCATCGTGTTCGTGTCGCTCGTGCTCGCCCTGACGTTCCTCGCGAAGGGGATCCATCCGCCGTTCAGCGAGGTGAACCTCTACCTGTACGACCACGTTCCGGGGCTGTGGCTGCTCCGGGAGCCGCTGAGCAAGCTCGGCTTGGCCCTGGTGCTGTGCTACGTCGTCCTGATCGGCATGGCCGTATCGGCCGTCGGGCGCCTCGCTCGCGAGAACGTCGGGTCCGCGAGTCGGGCGGCCCGGACGATCACGACGGGGATCGCGATCGGCGCTCTGCTGTACCCGTCGCCGCTGTGGACGGGTCGCGTCATCTCCGACGAGCATCCGATCCTTCCCCCCGAGCACGTCGCACTGCCCGCGGCGTGGCGCGTGCTCGCGGAGGAGGTCAATACCTCTCCCATCGTGGGGAAGGCGATCGTCCTGCCCCTCGACGACTTCTATCAGATGCCCACGACCTGGGGTTACTACGGGGTGGACTCCATCCCGCGTTCGCTCCTCGAACGGCCGACGATCCAACCGCTCCCGGGTGGCTACTACGGGGAGCTGCCCGGATACGCGGCATTGCTCGAGTCCGTCGAGACAGCGCTGAACCAGCGCGATATCGCTGCGATCCCACGGGTTCTGCGCTCGCTCGGCGTGTCCCACATCATCGTGCGGGACGATCTGGACCCCGCGTTCGCGAGCCGCCCGATGCCGGACCCCGCACCGCTCGAGGAGACCCTCGCCTCGACCCCGGGCATCGAGGCCGTGGGGGACTTCGGCGTCGCTCACCTGTACGAGCTCCGATCCCTCTCCCCACTGATCGGCACGGTCGACCAAGCGGTCCTGGCACCGGAGCTCGGGGCGGAAGCCGTCCCGCTCGTCGTTGGCGCCATCAGCGGTGTTGCCGTCGTGGACGGCGCGATGGAGGGTCGGAGCGTGGGCGCGGCGGATACGGCCACACCGCTCGAGGCACGGACGCCACTCGAGCTCGACGCCGGCCCCGCGATCGCGGCGATCCGCGCCGTCGAGACGCAATCCTTCGAGATCACCAACGATCAGGGCGCCGACGGCTCGGCGCTCGTCCTCCGGCCGATGTCGAGCGTCGTGATCGGCTCGGATCGCTTCGCTTCCGACCCCTTCCGGATCGACCTGCCTCCCAGAGCCCGGGTCGCGGCGATCGGGGTCAACGGCCATGTCGTCCCGGTCGAGGATGGTCCGACGGTCCTCGGCATCCCGTCGAACGCGAGCGTGACGGCCTACGGATCGTCGCCCGCCGATCTCTCCTCGAGACTCCTGCTCCGCGTCGTCGACTGCCACGCGTTCGACGATCGCTCGATCGAGGACGCGGGTCTCTCCGCGACCGCCCTGCCCGATGAGCCGGGGCTCGCGGTACGACTCCAGGCACGGACCCACTCGGCCTGCGTCACGATCCCGGTGCGCGGCTACCGGCCCGGACGCCCCTACGAGATCAGCTTCGGTCACCGCACCTTGGGGGGAAGCGCGGCGCGCGTCTGCGTCTTCGAGAAGGGGCCGAACGTCTGTGCTTCGACCCCTCGATTCGAAAGCTCTTCGGAGTGGTCGCGGTACCGCGCGGTGATCGATCCGGATCCCGGAACGACGGCGCTCCAGCTGATCGTCTACGCGGACGGAGGACGCGACCCATCGGTCACCACGACCGAGTACCGCGACATCGGGGCCTCCGCACTCACCGTCTTGAAGACCGAGCCGGTCCACCTCGATCCCCCCTCGCGGACGGAGATCCTCGTCGATCGATCCGTCGATGGCATCGTCCTGCCGACCCCGACGTCGGCCGCGCTGTCGACAGAGCTGTCGGACGTCCTCGACTGCAATGCCTACGACCTGCGGACGATCGGCGAGGTCGGCATCGCGTCCCACCTCCTCTCGGGCGAGCCGGGACCGGGGGTCCGGCTGGAGGCCCTAGATCATGCGGCGTGCGTGAGCGCAACCGTCGAGGGCTTCGTGCCGGGAGCTTCCTACGTGGCCGACTTCGACTACCGAACCGTGAGCGGGCGGACACCGCGCATCTGCCTCTGGATGGAGGGCTCCGACCGGTGCGCGTCCATGCCACCGCTCGAAACGGTTCCGGGCTGGCAGTCGTACCACGCGTCGGCAACACCCCTGCCGGGCACGCTGGGTCTGCGTCTGTTCCTCTACGCCGACGGCGGCGGTGAGGAGCGAACGGTCGTCGAGTACCGGAACCTCAGCGTCCGGGCTGCGCCGGCCTTCGCAGCGGCAGTGATCCAGATGCCGCAGGGCGGATCCGCTCCTCCGGCCGCGATCCCCGAGCAGATCGGCTCGTCCTCGTACCGTGTGGCCATCCAGGGGTCGGACGACCCCTTCCTGCTCGTGCTCCGAGAGTCGTACGCGGAAGGTTGGGAACTGATCGGGGTGCCATCCGACAGGATCGTTCGCCACGTGATGGTGGACGGCTATGCGAACGGATGGTGGATCTCGCCGGGACCATCGATGACATTAGGGATCGGCTATGCACCCGAGGCGTGGGCACGCAGCGCCCGGATGGCGTCCACGATCGCGATCGCGGCGTTGCTCGCCACCATCTTCGTCCGTTACCGGCGGCGCCGGCGTGGTGCCGAGATGCCGGAGGGAAGGGAGCCGGCTGCCGAGGCGGTGGCGATGGACGCTCAGTGGTCAGAGCGTCCGGAGGAGGCGTGACGACGCGTGTTCTCCACGTGATCGCTCCGTTCGATCGCCGGGACGCCGTCGGCCGAGCCGTCGAGGAGATCGCCCGCCACCATCCCGAGATCGAATCCGATCTCTGCACCAGCCGCGTGCTGAATGGGGCCTCCACGTTCCACTCGGTCTACGAGCTGGGCGGGTCCGACGCGTCCTTCCACATCACCCGCTGGCGCGAGATCGCCGAGACCATCGACGCGATCCGTCCGGACATCGTGCATCTCCACGGCGGGATCTGGTTGCCGTTCCTGGCGATGAGCCCGGCGTTCCGGCGCCCGATCGTCCTGTCCGTCTATCGATGGCCCCGGCTACCTCCGCTGTCGCTGTTGATGCGGGGGGCGTGGGCAGAGATGCGGGTGAGCGGCGTTCCTCGCGGACTCCTCATCCTGTCGACGCTCCTCCCTCGACGGGTGGTTCATGCCGCGCTCGCCCGGCGTCGGGTCCGTGGCGTCCTCACGCAGGATCCGGCCCTCGCCAGGGAGCTCGAGGGTCTGTCGACCCCGGTCGTGTACCTCAGTGGTGGCGGCAGCAAGGTCGACCACGTCCGCGCCAGGTATCAGCCAGATGCACCCTTGATCATGTTCGCCGGGCGAGCGCAGACAGCGCGTGGGATCGACACCCTCATCGCCGCCATGCCGAAGGTGCTCGAGACGATTCCGACCGCACGTCTGAAGATGATGCTCCTCCCGACCCGCGGCGAGAACGAGCTGCCACGACTCCAACGATCGATCATCGCCTTGGGCATCGGCCAGAGCGTCGAGGTGGACGTCATCCCGGCGGAGGATCTGCGGGAACGCTTCGCGGAGGCTGCGGTCGGCGTCTTCCCGTTCAAGTTCGACGACACGACCCTCACACCTCCCTTCACCGTCCTGGAGGCGATGAGCGTCGGCCTGCCCGTCGTTGCGACCCGCGTGGCATGCCTGTCCCCGGTCATGGGAGACGGGGAGAACGGGATCACGATCCCGGTGGGAGATCCCGCATCGCTCGCTCGAGCGATCACGACGATCCTGACCGACGAGCGCACGTGGCGAACGCTGTCCGACGGTGCGATCCGGACCGTCGAGGGATCGTGGAACTGGAAGCGTGCGGCAGCGGTCACCGGCGCCCTCTACGATGAGGTGCTTCGAGCGTCATGACCGCTCGCGCCCCCATCCGAGAGCACTTCGAGAGCTACGCGGACCACTACGAGCGGGACGCGTTCGACGCGACCCCCGGCCTGCGCCATGTGAGCGCACGCGAACTCATGATCGTCCGGCGTCGCCTTCCAGATGTGGACGGCCGCGAGGTCGTCGATCTGGGTGTCGGGACCGGTCGTTTCGCACGCATGCTCGTCGCCCGCGGCGCGGAGGTCGTCGGGATGGACTTCTCGCAGGAGATGTTGCGGGTATGCGCGCGGAACGCCCCCGCCGTTCGTCTGGTCCACGGCCAGCTCGGACCACCGCTCCCGTTCTCGGATGCGATGTTCGACGACGTGATCTGCATCCGGGTGATCAAGTACGTGAACGACTGGGAGGGCGCGCTCGGTGAGATGCGCCGGATCATCCGAGCGGGTGGCCGTCTCCTGATCGAGGTCGCGAACCGCCGCTCGGCGGCTCGGTGGGGCTACGGCGACATGGACATCCGCCTCGAGACGATCGGTCGCGCCTCGTCCCTGGTGGAGCGACACGGCTTCACGATCACCGCCGTGGACGCCGGAACCCGGTTGCCGTATCCGGTCTACGGGTGGGCTCGGACGGAGGCCCGCCTGCGTGGCGTGGTGCTCACGGAGCGGGCGGCCTCATCGATCCTCGGTCGAGCGGCGTTGGCGCGGAGCGTCATCTTCACGTGCCGGGCCGACCCCGCCTGGCGCGGTTCACCGCATCCGGCGACATGAGCGCGGTCGCGGTCCGTCCGTACCCGGTTCCCGAGACCGTTGCGCCGCAGGCGTACACGCGGAGACGGCGTCAGGTGCCGTGGACGTTCATGTTCGTCCTCGCCCTCGAGCTCGCGATGTTCGCACCGCTGCTGCGCTCCGGCACGGTGTGGTTGCTCGACGCTCCCGCCACCTTGATGGGCCCCCACCCGCACGCTCCCGACGCGTCGTGGGCGAGCGCTCCGTGGATCGTGGTCCGCGCGCCCTTCGAGCACCTGCTCGAGACCGTCTACCGGGTGCTGCCCTGGGGGCAGGTGCGGCTCCTGCCGCTGCTCGCGTTCCCCGTGATCGCGACGCTCGGTTTCCGCAAGCTGTTCGGCGGCGACCCCACGAGGACGATCGCGGCCACGCTCCTGTTCGTCGTGAACCCGTTCGTGTACGAGCGCATGGTCGCCGGCCAGGAGTACCTCCTGCTGGGCGTCGCCGTCTTGCCGGCGATCACGGCGCTCGTCGTCCGGGCGCGGTCGGGCGTACGTTCGGGACTGGCGGCCGGCGCGATGCTGGCCGCAGCCGTCGTCTTGTCGCCCCATCTGGCGTTCGTCGGCGGCGTGCTGGTGCTCGCTCTGTTCGCGGGATCCTCGTTCGGGCGCGCGCGGGCCCCGGCGATCGCCGCAGGCGTGACCCTCGTCGTCTGCGCGATCGCGACCCTGCCCTTGGCCTTCGCGGGGCCCTCCGCAGGATCGGCGGCGTCCACGGACCTCGTGGCCTTCCGGACCGCGGCCGACCCGGCCTTCGGCGTGACGCCGAACGTCCTGGGTCTCTACGGCTTCTGGCGACAGGGCTGGCCGCTCGCGAAGGACGCGCTCCCCGCCTGGCCTGTGTTCGTCGCGGCGATCCTCGTCGTCGGGGCCGTCGGGGCGGCCACGATGCGGCGAGGTGCGGACCGGGTCCTCCTCGTCGGCGTCGCTGTGGCTGGCCTCGCGGGGTTGCTCCTCGCGCTCGGGGATCAGGGACCGACAGGACCGGCGTTCGCCTGGCTCTACCGGGTCGCGCCGGCGTTCCGTGTCATGCGAGAGCCGCAGAAGTTCGCCGCCCTGCTCGCGCTCGGCTACGCGGTGACGTTCGGTGCGGGGGTCGCCGTGCTCGTCGGCCGGACCGCGTCGAGGCGGTCCCGCACGGCGCTGCTCCTCCTCCTGCTGGCGGTGCCCTGCGCTGCCTCGATCCGGAGCTTCTGGGGTTTCGGCGGGTACGTGGCCCCGTCGCCGGCGCCCAGCTCGTGGACGGCGGCAGATCGGCTCATGGGCGCAGGCGACGGAGCCGTCCTGGCGCTGCCGTGGCACCGCTACCTCCGGTTCCCGTTCACCCAGGACCGGGTCGTGGCCTCGCCGTTCCTCTCGGCCTTCGCTCGACCCGTGATCGTCTCGGACGACCCGGAGCTGGAGGCGACCGCGAGCGCGCCAGACGAGCGAGCCGCTCGCGCCGGCGCGCTCTTGCCGCTGGGAGCCGCCGGCGACCGCTTCGGCGAGCTCCTCCTGCCGCTCGAGGTCCGGTACATCGTACTCGCGAAGGTCCAGGATTGGCGTGTCTACGAGTGGCTGTACGAACAGGAGGACCTCGAGCTCGTCGCCGAGTGGGACGACCTCGTCCTGTTCCGGAACGTCGCGGAAGGGGGCGGAGCGGCGCTCGCGGAGCCGCTCCGTGTGGGGGAGCAGGTCCGTCCCATCCGGCCGGGGCCGAAGGTCGCCGCGAATCGGTCGGCGGCAGGATGGCGCGCCCGGCCCCGCTCGGTCACATTGAGCCCTTCGGCCCAGCGAGGGGGTACCGTCCATCCTTCCCCCCCATAAGCAGATCCGCGTGTTCGTCGTCGACGACCACCCCCTGACACGTGGCGGCATCGTGCACCTGCTCGAGACGACCGACGACCTGCTCGTCGTCGGACAGGCCTCCTCGGGGGAAGCCGTGCTGGATCTCGCGGACGGCCCCGACGAGGGGCCGGATGTGCTGCTCGTCGATCTGCGCATGCCGGATCTCGACGGCCTGGAGATCACGCGCCGCCTCACCGAGAAGCACTCGAACGTTCGCGTCGTGATCCTCACCGCGCACGACGACGATCGCATGGCATCCGAGGCGGCGCTCGCCGGGGCGAGGGCCTACGTCCTCAAGACGGCCGAGGGCGAGGAGCTCGTCGAGACGGTCCGCATGGTCGCGAACGGCCACGCGGTGTTCGACACCTCCGTACTGCGAGCCCTCGCCCACGAGAGCTCGGCACCGGCGGTCGAGACGATGTCGGCCCGTGAGCGCGAGGTCCTCCTGCTCCTGGCGCGAGGTCTGAAGAACCGCCAGATCGCCGAGGAGCTCGAGCTGTCGCCCGAGACCGTGAAGACCCACATCGAGCGCCTCTTCAGGCGGCTGGGCGCCAGCGATCGCACCGATGCGGTCGCCCGCGCGCTCCGCAGCGGTGTGATCTCGTAGCGGGCCAGCTCAGAGGCTGACGAGGACCTTCAGCACGCTCGGGTCGGGCGCCGGGTCGACGAGGATGCGGGGCGCCTCGTGGAGCCCGACGGTGACCGTCGGCAGACGAGCGAGCGGAACCGCCCCCGATCGCGAGAGGTCGATCCCCCGCCGGTAGTCCTCCAGCGTGGAGCCCGTGCTTCCGACGAGGCGCAGGTGCCGGTAGTGGACGAGGTTCGCATCGATCGGTGCGCCGCCCGGGGTGCCGGAGAATGCGTGCACGCCTCCACCGACGTCGACGCGCTCGAGCGCCCAGGTCAGGGGCTCGGCGCCCGGGGCGGTGACGAGCGCCACGCGAGGACGGGCACCCAGCACGTCGGCGGGATCGCCCTCCGGCCCGAGGACGCCGTCGGCGCCGAGATCCGCGGCCAGGCGCCGCCGGACCGGCGAGCGCTGCATGACGGCGACCCGGGCCCCGAGCGCCTGGAGCGCCCACATCCCGAGGACGCCGAGGCTCCCGGCGCCCACGACGAGCGCCGGGTCCCCCTCGCGCACCTCCAGGATCCGGGCCGCGTGCAGGACGGTCGCGAGCGGCTCCAGGAGCGGGGCGACCTCGATGGGGAACCCGTCGAGGGCGACGACGTGAGCGCGTGGAACGACGATCGCTTCGGCCAGGCCGCCGTCCCGCTGGATCCCGACGTCCACGTGATCGGGACACAGGTTCTCCAGCCCGAGCGCACACGACGGGCAGTGGCCGCAGCCGAGGTTCGGGTGCACACCCACGGGCGTGCCGTCCTCGAGCAGGCCTGCGATCTCGTGGCCCGGGATCCTCGGCGCGTGCGTGCCCAGCGCGGCCATCCTGCGGTCGGTGGCGCAGAGCGCGACCGCCCGAACGGCGACCAGCACTTCGTCGGGTCGCCGCTCGGGCGTGGGAACGTCGACCAGGCCGACGAGGTTCGCGCCGTCGATCCGCACCGCCTGCATCGACCCTCCATCTCCACCGCGCCGCGTCCGGCAGGCAGGCCGGCTCGTCGGCGCCACGACCCTACCGGGCGTGCATGTCCGCGGCCCAACCTGTGCTGTCGGTCCATTGAGGCACGGCGCGGATTGCGCGTTTCCCGGCGCAGAGGGTAGGGTCGGACGACATCAGGTTGGCAGGCGCGACCGGTGCACTGCCGGTGTTCGGATGGGGGGAGGCCCACATGTGGACCAAGAGAGCCAAGACGTGGTTCGTGCTCGTAGCCGTCTTCGCCGTGATCGCCGCGGCATGCTCGGACGACGGCGGTGATGACGGCGGTGAGACGGGTGCCGGGGAGACCGGCGTCGAGGCCGGCGGAAGCATCTGGGTCCTCCTGCCCGACTCCGCGACGTCGCCGCGCTGGGAAGGAGAGGACCGGCCGGCCCTGCAGGCGGCCCTCGAGGCCGGGGGCCTCGCCGAGGGTGAGGACTTCACCATCGTGAACGCCGAGGGCGACGCGGCGACACAGCAGAGCCAGGCCGAGCAGGCGATCGCCGACGGAGCGAGCGCGATCATCCTGGCCAGCGTCGACACGGCCTCGGGCGCCACGATCATCGACACGTCGGAAGCGGCCGGCGTGGAGGTCATCGAGTACGACCGGTTCAACACCGGCGGTTCCGGCGGCATCGCCTACGTGAGCTTCGACAACGTCCAGGTGGGCCGCACGATGGCCGAGGTCCTGACGCCCGCGATCGATGCGCTCCCGGTCGACGTTCCGGCCGTCGTGATGCTGAACGGCGGCGAGGAGGACAACAACTCCTTCCTGTTCCGCCAGGGCTACGCCGAGACCGTCGATGCGAAGGTCGAGGCCGGCGAATGGTCCCTGGTCGCCGACCAGCACGTCCCGGGATGGGGCGCCAACGGTGAGGGTCAGGGGATCATGGACGGGATCTTGGTCGACGCCAACAACGAGGTCGACGCGGTGTTCGCCGCGAACGACAACCTCGCCCAGCAGGCCATCAACGCGCTCCAGGCGGCGGGCGTCGGACCGATCCCGATCAGCGGCCAGGACGCTTCCATCGCAGGGATGCAGAACATCCTCCTCGGCCTGCAGACGATGAGCGTCTACAAGCCGATCCCGGCCGAGGCCGACGTCGCGGTCGCGATCGCGCTGGCCATCCGGAACGGCGAGGACCCCACGGCGATCACGAGCGACTTCGACTTCGACATCATCGGCATCGATGCGGCGACCGGCGAGGCGCTCGACTCGCCGGATGCCGAGGGCGCGGTTCCCTACTACGCGACCGTGCCGATCGGGGTTACGGCCGACAACATGCTCGACACCGTGATCGCGGACGGGTTCCTCTCGCTCGAAGAGATCTGCGCGGGCGACGTCGCCGAGACGGACTTCTGCCAGGCGAACGCGTAGACCGAGTTTGACGTAGACGGAAGTGGATGACTGTCTGGGGGCGCCGGCGGCGGCGCCCCCAGCGGTCTCGGCCCGAAGCGAAGGCGGATCGGCATGACTGACACGCCGCTCCTCGAGTGCAGAGGAGTCTCGAAGGCCTTCGGCGCGGTACAAGCGCTCTACCGCGTCGACTTCGAGGTCCGCCGTGGCGAGGTGATGGCCCTCGTCGGGGACAACGGAGCCGGCAAGTCCACGCTGATCAAGGGCATCGCCGGGATCCATCCGTTCGACGAGGGCGAGATCCGGTTCGAAGGCGAACCCGTCCGCATCCACGGTCCGAGAGACGCCGCCAAGCTCGGCATCGAGGTCGTCTATCAGGACCTCGCGCTGGCAGACAACCTCGACGTCGTGGCCAACATGTTCCTCGGACGCGAGCGGACGCGGTGGGGCTTCGTGCTCGACGAGTCGAAGATGGAGCATGCGGCGCAGGAAACGCTGGAGGGGCTCTCGGTCACCTCGTTGCGATCGGTACGCCAGACCGTCGCGGGTCTGTCCGGCGGCCAGCGTCAGGCCGTCGCGGTCGCCAAGTCGGTCCTGTGGAACTCCCTCGAGATGATCCTCGACGAACCCACGGCCGCGCTCGGCGTTGCGCAGACGCGGCAAGTGCTGGATCTCGTTCGCCGTCTGGCGGAGAAGGACTTGGGCGTGGTGATCATCACCCACAACCTCCACGACGTGTTCGAGGTCGCCGACCGGATCACGGTCCTGCGACTCGGGCAGCGGGTAGCGGTGTTCGAACGATCCGAGACCACCCAGCAGGAGGTCGTCCATGCGATCACCGCCGGGAAGCTCGACCACGTGCCGGGGATGGCCGGAGCCGAGGCCGACCGGGCATGACGACGGATCCGGAGAAGGGCGCGACCACGGGGACCGAGATCTCCGGCGTTCCGTCGGAGGCCCTCCCACCGGCCGTCCCCCGAGGCTTCGAGGCTCCGCCCGAGTCCCTGTCGGGGTACGTGCGCCGCTGGTGGCAGAAGGTGCGGGCCGGCGAGCTCGGCTCGCTGCCGATCGTGGTGGGCCTGGTGGTCATCGCGGTGGTCTTCGGCACGCTCGACGACACGTTCTTCACCGAGCGGAACTTCACGAACCTCCTCCTGCAGATGGCCGCCGTGGCCACGATCGCCATGGGGATCGTGTTCGTGCTCCTGATCGGCGAGATCGACCTCTCGATCGCCTTCGTGAGCGGGGTGGGTGCCGTCGTGATGACGCTCCTGCTCCGACCCGATGATCCCGGATTGCCCTGGTGGCTCGCCGTCGCCATCGCGCTCGGACTGACGACGACGATCGGCTTCCTGCAGGCGCTCGTCATCACCAAGGCCGGCGTGCCGTCGTTCGTGGTTACGTTGGCGGGACTGCTCATCTGGTCGGGCTTCGTCCTGATCCTCACCACGCAGTTCACGACGACGGGAACGATCAGGATCCAGGACGAGACGGTGGTGGGGATCGCCAACGACTTCCTGAGCGCATCGTGGGGCTGGGTGGTCGGCGGGGCCCTGGTGGCGGGCTACGCCCTGTCGCAGCTCCAGATCGCCCGCTCACGACGGGCCGGAGGCTTGGATGCCAAGCCGCTTTCCCTGCTCGTGGCCCAGGTCGGAGGCCTCGCTCTCGTCACCTTCGCCGCGGTCGCCTACGCCAACCAGGACCGGGGTGTCCCCACCGTAACCCTGATCCTCGGGATCTTCCTGGTCTTCTGGTCCTTCGTGGCGTCGCGCACGCGATTCGGCCGCCACGTCTATGCGGTCGGCGGCAATGCCGAAGCGGCGCGGCGCGCCGGGATCAACGTCGACCGGGTTCGCATCGCGGTGTTCATGATCGCCGGGTTCATGGCGGGGGTCGGGGGGATCGTGCTCGCCTCGCGGCTCCGGTCCGTGGCGACGAGCACGGGCGGCGGGAGCCTCCTCCTGAACGTCATCGCCGCCGCCGTCATCGGCGGGACCAGCCTCTTCGGGGGCTCCGGCCGGGTCGTGTCGGCGCTGCTCGGGGCGCTCGTGATCACCTCGATCCAGAACGGGATGGATCTGCTCGGGCTGGCCTCCGGTACGAAGTTCGTGATCACCGGCTTCGTTCTCCTCGGTGCGGTGCTCGTCGACGCGCTCTCGAAACGCAGCCGGTCGGCTCGCGGCGTGGCCTGACCACGACCGCCGGGGAGGTGCTGTCCGGCATGAGCTACGAACCCAGGCAGGAACACCGCTTCTCGTTCGGGCTGTGGACGGTCGGCAACGTGGGCATCGATCCGTTCGGCGAGCCGGTCCGCGAGGCGCTCGCGCCGGTTCAGCTGGTCGAGCTGCTCGCCGAGGTCGGCGCGTGGGGCGTGAACCTGCACGACAACGATCTCGTGCCCATCGACGCGAGCATGCACGAGCGTGACCAGATCGTGTCGGACTTCCGCAAGGCGCTCGACGCCACCGGCCTGGTCGTACCGATGGCGACGACGAACCTGTTCCGGGACCCGATCTTCCGCGACGGCGCCTTCACGGCCAACGACCCGCGGGTTCGAGCCTTCGCGCTCCAGAAGACGATGAAGGCGATCGACCTCGGCGTGGAGCTCGGCGCCACGATCTACGTGTTCTGGGGCGGGCGCGAAGGCGTCGAGACCGACTCGTCGAAGGACCCGCTGACCGCGCTGGAGCGGTACCGCGAGGCTATGGACTTCCTGTGCGCGTACGTGAAGGACCAGGGCTACGACCTGCGATTCGCGCTGGAGTCCAAGCCGAACGAGCCGCGCGGTGACATCTACCTGTCGACGACCGGTGCGATGCTCGCCTTCATCCAGACGCTCGAGCACTCCGAGATGGTCGGAGTGAACCCCGAGGTCGCGCACGAGCACATGGCAGGCCTGAACTTCACGCACCACGTCGCGCAGGCGTGGGCGATGGGCAAGCTGTTCCATATCGACCTGAACGACCAGATCCCGGGGCGCTACGACCAGGATCTCCGGTTCGGCTCGGCCAACCCGAAGGCGGCGTTCTTCCTCGTGAAGTTCCTGGAGGACGTCGGCTACGGAGGCAGCCGGCACTTCGACGCGCACGCGTACCGAACCTCGGATTACGAGGACGTGAAGGCGTTCGCGCGAGGCTGCATGCGCACCTACCTGATCCTGAAGGAGAAGGCCGAGCGGTGGAACGCCGACCCCGAGATCCAGGAGCTCGTTGCGCGGATCAACGCCGACGACACCACGGTGTCGGCGCACCTCGGCCCGTACACGCCCGAGCGCGCCGAGGAGCTCCGGGGACTCGAGCTGGACCGGCGAGCCATCGCCGCACGCGGCCAGCCGTACGAGCGCCTGGATCAGCTCACGGTCGAGCTGCTGCTCGGCGTTCGGTGACGCTCGAACGGATCCCGGGAACGAGCCGTAGGCGGCCGTGAGCCTCGTCCTCGGGCTCGACGTTTCGACGACGGCGACGAAGGCCGTCCTCATGGACGCGGACGGCGCGGTCCGGGCGGTGGCCGCGTCGGGATACGGGTTCCAGACGCCGCGGCCCCTGTGGAGCGAGCAGGATCCGGCCCTGTGGTGGGACGGCGCCGTGGCGGCCGTCCGCGGCGCCCTGGCCGAGGCCGGTGTCGCCGGCGATGCAGTGGACGCGGTGGGCCTGTCCGGTCAGATGCACGGGCTCGTAGCGCTCGACGCCGATGGGGAGACCCTGCGGCCGGCGATCTTATGGAACGACCAGCGGACCGAAGTCGAGTGCGACCTGATCCGCGAGCTCGTCGGGCGCGAGCGTCTGATCGCGGTCACCGGCAACGACGCGCTGCCGGGATTCACCGCGCCGAAACTGCTCTGGGTGCGGCAGCACGAGCCGGATATCTGGTCACGGATCGCCCACGTCCTCCTTCCGAAGGACTTCGTCCGGCTCCGACTGACGGGCGGCTATGCCGTCGACCGGGCCGACGGCGCCGGCACCCTGCTGTTCGACCTCGCCGAGCGCGACTGGTCGGGCGAGGTGGTCGAGGCGCTGGGCGTCGATCCCTCCTGGCTCCCCGAGACGTACGAAGGGACGGACGTGACCGGCTGGGTGTCCGAGCCGGCGGCCGCGGCGACCGGCCTTCGGTCCGGTACGCCGGTGGTCGCCGGAGGTGGCGATCAGGCCGCTGCCGCGGTCGGTGTCGGCGCGGTCGTGCCCGGCGTCATCTCGATCTCGCTCGGGACGTCCGGGGTGGTCTTCGTCACGACGGAGGGACCCGTGATCGAGCCACATGGCCTGCTGCACGCGTTCTGCCACGCGGTCCCCGGACGTTGGCACGTGATGGGGGTGATGCTCTCGGCCGCGGGGAGCCTGCGGTGGTTCCGAGACACGGTTGCCCCAGACATCGACTTCGCTCAGCTGATCGAGGAAGCCGCCGACGTCCCTGCCGCGAGCGACCGCCTGCTGTTCCTCCCCTACCTGAGCGGCGAGCGCACTCCCCATCCCGACCCGTTGGCCCGGGGTGCCTTCGTCGGTCTCACCCTTCGTCATGCTCGGCCACACCTGACGAGGGCCGTCCTGGAGGGCGTGGCGTTCGGCCTCCGCGACTCGCTGGAGCTGATGCGGTCGGTCGGGCTGCCCAGCTCGGGTCAGGCGCGGGCGACCGGCGGCGGGAGCCGCAGCCGCCTCTGGCGTCAGATCCTCGCCGACGTGCTGGAGACGACCGTCGCCACGACCTCGGCTACCGAGGGAGCCGCTCAGGGCGCGGCGATGCTGGCGGCCGTCGGGGCCGGATGGTTCGAGACCGTCGAGGACGCCTGCCGGGCATGGGTCCGGGTGGACGACGGAACGGTTCCTTCCGAGGACACCGCGCGCTACCGAGACGCCTACGCCCGATACCGCGAGCTCTACCCGGCGCTCGCGCCGACCTTTCACGCGCCGTCGTGAGCCGGCCGGTCGGGTTGCTCCCCCAAGCGGAAGAGCTCCTCGATCACCTGCAGGTTCCCCACCGCGTCCTCTGGCGGGATCGGCACCGGGATGCCGTCCAGGACGGCCGCCGCGAACCGCTCCGCTTGGATCGCGTACTGGTCGGCCGGCTCGAACGCGATGACCTGCGTGTCGGGCCTGACGGGCGGCTCTCCGCCCGAGGTCACGAACACCTCGGTCGGGAGGTCCGGCGGGATGTTGAACGGGATCCCCAGCGAGATCCGGCCCTCGGTGCCGTAGACGTGGACGCGCTGGTCGGGCTCGGCGCGCGTCGAGCAGGTGAACGTGGCCACGCCGCCCGGGAAATCGAGGATCCCCGAGGACAGCACGTCCACGCCCGTCACGGGGTCGCGCGTCACCGAGCCCTGGATGCGTACCGGCTCGGCGCCGAACAGCATCCGCGACAGGTTCACCGTGTAGCAGCCGACGTCGTACAGGGCGCCGCCACCTGCCTCCAGGATGTTGCGGATGTTCGCTGGGTCGTCGTTGAAGTAAGAGAACCAGCTCTGCACCGCTCGGAGCTCGCCGATCCGCCCCGAGGCCACGATCTCGCGAACCGCCTCCCATGTCGGATGCAACCGGTACATGAACGCCTCCATCAGGAGCACGCCCCCGGCCTCGCAGGCCCGGATCATGCGCTCGGCGTCGGTCGCGGTCATCGCGAGCGGCTTCTCGCACAGCACGTGCTTGCCGGCACGGGCGGCCGCGATCGTCCACTCGGCGTGCAGGTGATTCGGCAGAGGGACGTAGACGGCGTCGACATCCGGATCCGCCAGCAGGTCCTCGTACGAGCCGTGCGCGCGCGCGATCCCGAGCTCGGCCGCCGCGCTGTCGGCGCGCTCCCGGTCGCGCGAGGCGATCGCGACCACCTCGCACCGGCCGGCCCTCCGGATCCCGGGGATGACCTTGCGCACCCCGATGTTCGCGGTCGACAGGATCCCCCAGCGGAGCACGCGGCCGCTCATCCCGACGACGCCTCCGTCATCGGCCGGAACGCGAGCTCGAGCATCCGGTGGCTCCTCGGGCGGGTGAGCACGAACACGACGGCCTCTGCGACCTCCTCGGACGACATCATGCCGGCTAGCTCGGGCATGTCGGGCGTTCGGCCGCGCCCCATCGCGAAGTCGGTCGCTACGCCGCCGGGGCACAGGTTCGTGCAGCGGATCCCCTGCGGGCGCAGCTCGTGGTCCAGCGCCCGCGTGAACCCGACCTGTGCGAACTTCGATGCGCAGTAGACGGCCTCGAACGGGAGGCCGTTCAGCCCGGCCACGGACGCGACGGTCACGATGTCGGCGGCCGAGCTCCGCATCAGGTGCGGGAGCGCGCTGCGAACCGCGTAGAGCGTCCCCTTCACGTTGACGTCGATCATCTCCTCGAGGTGCGCGGGGTCGAGCTCGAGGAACGGCCCGTAGGCGCCGACCCCCGCGTTCGCGACCAGGATGTCGAGCCCTCCGAACCGATCGACGACCCGCTCGACGAAGGCATCCACCGCCGCCGGGTCGCGAACGTCGCACGGGCCCGCGATCGCCTCGGCGATCCCGAGGTCGTCCCCTCTGCGCGAGGCGAGGCCTACTCGAACCCCTCCAGCCGCGAGCGATCGCGCGACCGCGGCACCGATCCCCCCGCTCGCGCCCGTCACCAGCGCTACCTTCCCGTCCAGGTCCGGCATGGCTCACCCTTTCGACGATCGGCTGCGAGCAGCATCGCCGAGGTCGGCGCTCGGCGCGAGATCCCAGGTCGCGGCGGCCCCGGGGTGGTCGCTTGACCTTCGGGTCACCGCGGCCCTAGCGTCTCGTCCTCACGCCGGGCGACGGTCGACCGGCAGCTCCCGGAAAGGCCTGTGCCCTGCGATATCGACGCCCGTTCCCGATCGGAGCCGTGCGGATCGGCGCGACTGCGTTCGGCGCGCTCGTCGCGGCCTGCACCTCCGGATCGTCCCAGTCACCGGGACCGCCTGTCGAACGGCCGTCGGGGACACCGACGTTCGCGAACATCGCCGACGACGTCGGGCTGCGGTTCCGGCACGGGGCGTTCCGCTGGGGGGTGAGCCCCGACGTCGCCGCGATGATGGGCGGCGGTGTGTGCTGGCTCGACTACGACGACGACGGCTGGCTGGACCTGTTCGTCGTGAACTCCTACGCGCGATCGGAGACGCCACGCTGGGAGGCAGCGGGTGGTCTGCCTCGCTCGGCGCTGTTCCACAACGAGGGCGGGACGTTCACCGACGTGAGCGCGGGCTCGGGCGCGGACCTCGCCGCTCAGGGGCAGGGGTGCGTGGCGGCCGACCTCGATCTCGACGGACGGACCGACCTGTACGTCACGACGGCGCAGGACGGCGCGCTCCTCTGGAACGAGGGCGACGGCACGTTCACCGAGGGCGCCGCCGAGGCCGGGGTCGAAGCGTTCGGCTGGCACGCCGGCGCCGCCGTGGGCGACATCGACGCCGACGGCCTGCCCGACCTGTTCCTGTCCGGGTATGCGGACCTGTCCAGCCCGAACCCCGCTGCCACACAGGGCTTCCCGAGCACCTACTTCGGCGTCCGCGACCTCCTGTACCTGAACCGAGGGTCCGGCGAGGATGGCCGGCCGACGTTCGAGGAGGTCGGTGTCGGCGCCGGGCTCGAGGTCGTCAACGCCGAGTACGGCCTGGGCGCCACGCTCTCGGACCTCGACCGAGACGGCGACCTCGACCTGTACGTCGCGAACGATACGAACCCGAACCGCCTGTTCGACAACGTCCCGTGGCCGGGCGGGGCCCAAGCGGACCCGGACGGTCTCGGGTTCCGGTTCGAGGAGCTCGCCGGACGTGCCGGCGTCGCCGATCCGGGGGCCGGCATGGGGATCGCCGAAGGCGACTACGACGGGAACGGACGGACCGACCTGTTCGTCACGAACGCGCGCGGCCAGCTCCATGCCGTGTACCGAGGGACCCCCTCCGATGCGGTCGACCCCGCGTTCGTCGACGGCCGGCTGGACTTCGGCGTCGAGCTCGAGGCCGCGACCGGATGGGGCGTGTCGTGGGGCGATCTCGACCTGGATACCGACCTCGACCTGATGCTGGTGAACGGGGAGGTGCCGGTGACCGACCTCGCCCAGGACTCGCGTCCGGTCCAGGTCTTCGGGAACCTCACGGCCCAGGGGAGCCCCGGCCTGTTCGAGGACCAGTCCGCCTCGCTCGGGCTCCCGCAGATCGGGCCCCTGCTCGCACGCGGGAGCGCGGCCGCGGACTTCGACAACGACGGCGACCTCGACGTGGCGGTCAACGTGATCGGCGGGGACCTGGTGCTGCTGGAGAACACGGGCGTCTCGAGCAACTGGCTCGAGGTGCGCCTTGGGGCGTTCGCGCCGGGGGCAGTGATCACCGCCGTCCTACCGGACGGGACCGAGCTGGTCCGTCACGCGATCGCCGGAAGCAGCTACCTGTCATCCGAGGACCCCCGGTGTCACTTCGGCCTGGGCGACGCCGTGCGCATCAGCGAGCTCCGCGTCCACTGGCCCGGCGGGCAGGAGAGCGTCCTGTCGGATCTGGAAGCCAACCAGGTGATCAAGGTGGAGGCCCCGGGATGAACCCTCCTCGCGCGCTCTGGGTGGCCGTGATGCTCGCACTCGCGACGGCCGTCCTGCCCGGCTGCACGGGCGGCTCCTCGGAGCCTTACCTGGTTGAGGGGTGCGAGCGCGCCGGCCTGCACGGGTGGTCGGCCGCCCGCGTATGGGATGAGGCGCTGCTCGGCGCGATCCGCCGCGACACACCGGCGCCCACGGTGCACTCACGCAACCTGTTCCACACCTCGGCCGCGATGTGGGACGCGTGGGCGGCCTACGACCCCGTGGCCGACGGCTACTTCGTCGACGAGAAGCTCGAGGCCGACGATGTCCCCGCGGCGCGCGAGGCGGCGATCAGCTACGCGGCCTACCGGCTGCTGCTCCACCGCTACTCGCACGCGACCGGGCTCCAGGAGACCTTCGACGACCTCGTCGCGACGATGGGCGACCTGTGCTACCGGATCGACTATGCCGAGACCGAGGGCGACGACGCGGCGGCGCTCGGCAACCGCATCGCGGCCGCCGCTATCGAGTACGGCTTGCACGACGGCGCCTTCGAAGACCAGCGCTACGTCGATACCTCGTACCGTCCGGCGAACGCCCCGATGGTGGTCGCGGAGCCGGGGACGGACATGGCCGATCCGAACCGGTGGCAGCCGCTCGCCCTGGCGCAGATCGTCGCCCAGAACGGCGTCCCCATCCCCGGCAGCGTGCAGCGGTTCATCGGACCGCAGTGGGGACACGTGAAGTCGTTCGCGCTGCCGCCCTCGGCCGAGGGCACCCCGATCGACCCTGGTCCGCCGCCGCGCGTGGACGATCCGGACGGCGGCCGCGCCTACGCGCGGGCCGCGATCGAGGTGATCGAGGCGAGCGCGGCGCTCGATGCGAGCGACGGCGTGACGATCGACATCTCGCCCGGCGCGCTCGGCGGCAACCCGCTCGGCACCAACGACGGCGAGGGTCACGAGGTGAACCCGGCGACGGGCGAGCCCTACGCGCCCAACGTGGTCGCCCGCGGGGACTTCGCTCGGGTGCTCACCGAGTTCTGGGCCGACGGTCCCCAGTCCGAGACCCCTCCCGGCCACTGGAACACGCTGGCGAACCTCGCCTCCGATGCCCTCGATCCGGATCTGCGCATCGGTGGACAGGGTCCCCCGGTCGGCCGGCTCGAATGGGACGTGAAGCTCTACCTGGCGCTGAACGGCGCCGTGCACGACGCCGCGATCGCGGCCTGGGGCCTGAAGGGTCATTACGACTCCGTGCGCCCGATCTCGATGATCCGCTACCTCGGCGGGTTCGGGCAGTCGAGCGATCCCGACGGACCCTCCTACGACCCACGGGGGCTCCCCCTCGTCCCCGGACTCGTCGAGGTGATCACGAGGGATTCGAGCGCGCCCGGCGAGCGACACGAGCAGCTGTCCGCCTATGTCGGCGAGGTGGCGGTCCGCGCGTGGATCGGCAACCCGGAGGATCCGGCTACCCAGACGAGCGGCGTCGGCTGGATCCGCGCGGTCGAGTGGGTCCCCTTCCAGCGCCCGACGTTCGTGACGCCGTCGTTCGCCGGGTTCGTGTCCGGCCACAGCACCTTCAGCCGCGCCGCCGCCGAGGTGCTCGCCTCGTTCACCGGAAGCGAGTTCTTCCCCGGCGGTATCGCGGAGTGGACGATCGAGGCCGGGTCCCTCGTCAACGAGGACGGCCCGAGTGCCGACGTCACGCTGCAGGTGGCCACCTACTACGACGCCGCGGACCAAGCCGGCATCTCGAGGATCTTCGGTGGCATCCACATCAGCGCCGACGACTTCGAGGGACGGCGCATGGGCTCGCAGTGCGGCGTCGCTGCCTGGGCGCTCGCGCAGCGCTACTACGACGGCACGGCGGCCTGAGCCGATCTCACGCGGAGGATGCGGGCATCGGCACCACCGCGCCGGTGCGCGAGCTCTCGCGCGCCGACTCGAGCACCTCGAGGCCCTCGATGGACTCGCGGACGTCGACCGGCGGGTCGCCACCGGTCCTGAGCGACTCGACGACGCCGCGGTAGAACGCGGGATAGTCGCCGGGCTCGGTCTCGACCCGGCGCTCGGTGTCGCCGACCGCGAGCCGGCCCCACTGCTCCTCCGGTTCGGTCCCCCAGCCGGGTTCGCCCGGTCGGGCGCCGGCCGCCAACGCCTCTTCCTGGGGGTCGATCCCGTACTTCTCGAACGCCCCCCGGAGCCCGAGCACGCGGAACCGAGGGCCGAGGATCGCCGCCGTCACGGTGGCCCAGAGGTGCGAGTGGACCCCGCCGGGGTGCGTGAGCGCCACGAACACGTCGTCGTCGACCTCGACACCCGGCCGCCGCCGGTCGACCTCGGCATAGACATGCGTCGGGCGCCCGAAGAGCTGGAGGGCCTGATCCACGAGGTGGCTCCCGAGGTCGAACAGCAGACCACCCGCCTCGTCCGGCGCACCTCGCTCCCGCCAGGCCCCCACCTTGGGCTCGGGACGCCAGCGCTCGTACCGCGACTCGAAGCGCACGACCTGCCCGAGCTCGTCCTCATCTACGAGCTTGCGAAGCGTGAGGAAGTCTCCGTCCCACCGCCGGTTCTGGAACACGGTAAGCATGAGACCTCGCTCGGCCGCGAGGTGCGCGAGGGCGCGGCCGTCGGCGGCCGTCGCCGCGAGCGGTTTGTCGACCACGACGGAGAGGTCCCGCTGGAGCGCCACCGTCCCGAGCGGCACGTGACCGGCGTTCGGCGTGCACACGATCACCAGGTCGTGATCGTCCGCCGTCTCCCACAAGCGCTCGACGTGGTCGACGACGCGGGTCGATGGGTAGCGGGCGCGGGCGCGGGCCTGGCGCTCGGGGTTGCTCGTCACGATCGTGACCAAGCGCATGTCGGCGTTCGCGTCGACGATCGGCGCGTGGAACACCTCGCCGCCGAGGCCGTAGCCGATCAGCCCGACGCGAACGGGTTCGGTGGATCCCACCAGCATCGGTCGGAAGCCTAGCGTGGCCGCGCCATCAGAGCGCGCGAACGACCCGGCACGGGTTGCCGGCGGCAACGACGCCGGCCGGGATGTCCCGGATGACGACGCTCCCCGCCCCGACGATCGTGTCCCGGCCGACCGTCACGCCGGGGCAGACGATCGCGCCGGCGCCGACCCAGGCGTTGTCCCCGATCACCACCGGGCGACCGAGCTCGAGTCCCTCCGCCCGGAGCTCGGGCTCGCGCGGGTGATCGGCGGCAAGCAGCTGCACCCCGGACGCGATCTGGACGCCGTCGCCGATCGTGACGTGCCCGCAGTCCAAGATGGTGCAGTCGTAGTTGATGAAGACCCGCTCGCCGACCCCGATGAAGGAGCCGTAGTCGCAGCGGAACGGCGGCTGGATGAAGCTCGAGGGCCCGAATGCCCCCAGGAGCTCGCCGAACAGCGCAGCCCGGGGTTCGTCGTCGGGCTCGGCATCGATCCGGCGGAGAAGGTCCCGGCAGCGGCGCCGAGCGCGAACGAGCTCCGGATCGTCGGCGCGGTAGAGCTCACCGGACAGCATCTTCTGCCGCTCGGTCGCCTCCCCGGCTGGCTCGGGGCCCTTCACACCGGTCACCTGACTCCTTCCGTCCCGACGCGATGATGCACCGGTTCGGGCTCCGTCGCTCCGGGGTGCTCGGTCGGTAACGCTGCGACAGCCCGCTACGGGGCCGTCATCGATCCGTTGGGATCCCGATCACCGACCGTCGACGCCGTCGACACGCTCGGCGATCGTCCGCCGCAGCTCTGAGATGCGCGCCGCGAAGGAAGGCATCTGATCGCCGACCTCGGTCGAGGGCGGTTCGGCTATCACCGGCACGGCCATGGCGCCAGCGTGAGGGTCGCGTGATGAGCCATCGAGCGCTGCTCTGGACTCCATCTTGCGCTCGAGCTCGTGGATCCGATCCTCCGCCGTGCGGAGCCTCTGCTTCATCTCTGCGAGTTCGAAGCTGATGACCTTGAGCGACCCTTGCCCGTCCTCACGATCAGGGTGCTCGGTCGACTCGGGCGGGGCTGACTCGGTTCGGCGCTCCGCGATCACCGGCGCATCCGCAACGGTGTCGCGGCTCTCGCCCCGCGCACGGATCGCTTCAATCTCCGGCAGTCTCGCCCTCGCCGCAGCGATGACCGTTTCGTTCGCCGCAGCGATGACCGTTTCGTTCGCCGCAGCGATCACCTTCTCGCCCGCCTCGGCGATGACCTGCTCGCGCTCGGGGAAATGGTCCGATTCGTCTCGAGCCGACTCAAGCCGTCGTGCCAGATCGCTTCCAGAGCTCATGCGCTACCGCCCGTCGAGGAGTGGACTTGGAGTACCGATCCGGGTCGTTCAGAGAAAAGTATCGGCGTGATAAGCGCTGTCTTGAGACTACCCGGGCCAGATCAGCGGTACTCCTGGACCGAGATGCCGATCTCTTCGAGCGTCTCCGTCACGATCCTCCTCCACGCGCTCATGCGCTGTGTCGGCACGAGCCCTTCGAGCTCGAGCGTGACGCTGAGCCGGTCCCCGTCGCCCCATGCGACGCATCCGTAGCGCGAGAGCGAGCGCGTGAGGTGCTCGATCGCGTCGACGAGTCCCTCCCGTGGCGCGATCTGGACCGTACTCAGCGTCTTCATGCCCGGCGACCCTACCCAGGCTCCCGGCAGCTGATACCAATACGGCATGAACTGCCGAGAACGGTCGAATCGTCCTCGGCAGATCCACCGAGAGGTTGCGAGGAGGCGAACCGCGAGCGGTGCTTCCCGCGACGCTGTCACACGTGACTACCATGGTTTCGTACCATCCTCCTTGCATCCCGGCGCCCTCGTAGCTCAGTGGATAGAGCACCGGTTTCCTAAACCGGGTGTCGCAGGTCCGATTCCTGCCGAGGGCACCAGACATCCTGTCGTGTTCCGGGTGATGCTGGTCACTCCGGCGTCACCTGATCCTGGACACATCTCCGGCTGATCCTTGACACCTGTTCCGGGTGATCCTTGACGGTGGCTCCGGCTGATGCTTGACGGTGCCCGTTTCCCCGATCTCCTTGTCTCGGCCCCGCGATCGAGGCGAGGAGGTGGGCCGTGCTGGTGGAGCTCAGCGTCATGGAGCAGAGGTACCAAGCGGTGCTCGCGGTCGTGCAGGATGGCTGGAAGGTAACCGAGGTCGCCGAGCGCCTCGGCGTCTCGCGTCAGAGCGTGCATGCCTGGATCGCGCGCTACGAGGCAGGCGGTCTGTCCGCGCTCGCCGACCGATCGCACCGGCCCGCACGTTGCCCGCACCAGACGGATCGGCAGATCGAGGCCCGGATCTGCGCCGCGAGTGAGTACACCGGCTTCTCGACGCGTCAGTTTCAGAGATGGATCGAACTCCGTAAGCTGCCGATCCCCGTCCGCAAGGTCCGCCGGTGCAAGAACTACTTCGTCCCAGAACCGATGCTCGTACCTGTTTGATTCGAGGGAGGCAACGCCGAATTATCCGCTCTCTGGCGGTTGACGGATCCACGCGTATTGGCCGCCGCCGATGACTGCGCCTTCCTGGCATAGCCACGAATCGCCGCAGACTGTGCAGGTCCAGATCTGGCCGACAGACTCCGGGGTTGGCGGCTCGCAGTCGTGTTGGGATGTCATGACGACATCCTACGAGCGTCGCAGACGCGACGCACCCGACCTGCCCCGGACGCCCGCCCGAGGGACAGCCGATCCTGGCGCACTGTTGCCCTTTGGAGGCCAATCTTGGATTCGTTTGCTCACAAATCGGGTAGCCATCTCGGTGACGGCTCACGCGGGGGAGGAAACGATGCTTGCCATCGACATCGAGGCTGGCTTGACCGAAGCATGGGAGCGCATCGCGACGTTCGTCCCGAAGTTGCTGGGATTTGTCGCGATCCTGATCATCGGGTATTTCGTGGCCAAGCTGCTGGCGAGGGTCGTTGACCGCCTTCTCGAGAGGGTCGGCTTCGACCGCTGGGTGGAGCGAGGTGCGCTGAAGACCGCGCTCGAGAAGTCCAAGTTTGATGCCTCGGACATCCTGTCCATCGTCGCCTTCTGGGCCGTGTTTCTGATTTCGCTGCAGCTCGCCTTCGGCGTGTTCGGCCCCAACCCGGTGAGCGAGCTGATCGCGGGAATAATCGCCTACCTGCCAAACCTGTTTGCGGCCGTCGTGATCCTCGTGATCGTCGCCGCGCTGGCAAAGGTGGTGACCGACGTGCTGACGGCGACCTTAGGGGCGGTCTCAGGCGGCCAATGGATCGCGCGGGGAGCGGGGACCGCGATTCTCGTGATCGGGGTGTTCGCGGCCCTGAACCAGCTCAAGATCGCTCCGGAGATCGTCAATGGCCTCTTCTACGCCATGCTGGCGATCATCGTGGGCACCGCGGTAGTCGCCTTTGGCGGCGGCGGCATCCCCACGGCGCGCCAGTACTGGCAGCGCGCCAGCGAGGGCGTCGAGATGAAGGCATCGGAGATCCGGCGCGAAGCCGAACCGTCGGAGGCAACACAACGCGCCGGGGACGTCGTCGTGATTCCCGAAACCGAGGAGGCGCGTCGCGGCACGTCGCTCTGAAGTGCGAAGAACGACGTCCAGAGGAGCAAACCCAGGGGGAATGCTTGTGTCGAAGGAGGGGAAGACTATGGCGATCCGAGCACGGCTTTCGGCGGGCTTCGTTGGCCTGTCGTTGATCCTTGCTGCCTGTGAGGACGAGGGGAACCCGGGAAACGACAACCTCCTGACTGGGGGATCTGTTGTCGTGGTCGTGTTGATCATCGTGGTGATCTTCTTTCTGATGCGGCGACGGCGGGGATGAGCCCGGGAGCGACGAGTAGAAGGGGAACGCATGGATCGGGAGCAGGTTGAGGAGTTGTTGTACCAGGCACTCGAGACGGAGCTCGGAGGCGTGCAGGTCTACGAGACGGCCGTCAGGTGCGCGATCAACGGGGACCTGAACAAGGAGTGGCAGAAGTATCTCGAGGAGACCCGCCACCACGTCGAGGTCATGACCAGCGTCCTGGGCAAGTTCCAGTTGGACCCGCAGGCCGAGACTCCGGGGCGAGCGATCGTGCGGATGAAGGCAAAGTCGCTGGTTCAGGCCATGGACACGGCACTCCAAGGCGAGCGGAAAGCTGCGCAGCTGGTCGCGGCCGAGTGCGTGGTGGAGGCAGAGACGAAGGACCACCAGAACTGGGAGCTGATGAACGAGGTCTCTCAGAAGCTCACCGGGGACGAGGCCAAGGCTCTTAAAGATGCCTACTCAGAGGTTGGGGGGCAGGAGGACGAGCACCTGTACCACACGATGGGGTGGGCACGGGAACTGTGGATCGATTCTCTCGGTATGCCTGCTGTACTCCCGCCGCCAGAGGAGGAGAAGGACGTCAAGTCGGCGATCGGAGCCGATCGCGCCCGCCAGGCGCGGAAGGAGATGCTGTAGCTGGATACGGGGTCCGTCATGTGCGGACGTGTGGATGACACTGTGATCTGAAGTGAGCAAGTTCCGCGCAGAACAAGCTCGCGTCGAATTCGTCAGTACCAAGTCGAAAGAAAACGTCTCACGCTACGACCACCAGCAAGGGGGCAAGGATGGCTACGAAGAACCTGGATCAGGTCATTGCTCATCTCGCTCTCCTCTCGTCGTCGATGCGAACCTTCCGCAGCTGCAACCAGATCCTCCTAGAGGTGACTATAGGTATCTGCCAACAGCTATCCCCGATAGGCGAGAAGTCGAGGCGTGGCGCCGGATGTGCGCCGCTCGATCGGCCGCGCTTGATGCGGCGCAAACAGCGCACGGCGGAAGGCCGGGACGCCGTTTCCTAAACCGGGTGTCGCAGATCCGATTCCTGCCGAGGGCACCAGACATCCGTGCGACGTCCATGGCCGTGGCCGCCCAGCAGTGCGCGCAGTTCGTCGTCGTTCACGTGTGGAGCCTGGCCGCGCCCATCCCAGGGTAGGAGACCTTCGATGTCCACCGTCGTCCGCGGCTGTCCCGGCGCGATTCACGGGGAACTACTCTCCATGACGTGGAGGTTGTGTCGATGGGTTGGTATGCGAACCATCCGGCTACCCACCGATGTGCTCATCGTCGCGGGCAACGGCACCTTCCGGCTCATGTCCCGAATCCGGGCGGAACGCAGGCGTGGCTTCCGAGCCTTCCTGAAACGCGGCGGCTGGGAGGTCACTGAGATCCGTCTGTCGACTTCCATCCCGGAGCCCGAGCTGCCGCGCCCCACGAGAGCCCTCGCTGCCGCGTCCGCCTGATCCGCCAGTCAGGCGCGGCTTGCCTTGCCCCCCGCTTCGGGGGCATGCTATGGGCATGGCCTATGTGATCGCGGAGCCGTGCATCGACGTGAAGGACAAGGCCTGCGTCGACGAGTGTCCGGTCGACTGCATCTACGAGGGCCCCCGCATGCTGTATATCCAGCCCGACGAATGCGTGGACTGCGATGCGTGCGTGCCGGTCTGTCCCGTCACAGCGATATTCACCGAGGACGACATCCCCGCCGAGTGGAAGCAGTTCGTGGCGGTCAACGCAGAATGGTTCGCGGACAGCGTCACCGGGCTCGGCTCGCCGGGCGGAGCCGCACAGGTCGGACCCGCGGACAAGGACCACCCGATCGTCGCCGGCTGGCAAGCGGGATGAGGGTCGCCGGCTAGTCGAGCGCGGGCTCGTCCTCGCTCTCGCCCGTGCGGATCGACTCCAGCACCCTCGCCGCGGCCTCGAGGACCAGCTGCTCTCGAAGCGCCGCGAGCTCGGCCTCACCGAGGTCCAGGGGAGCTCGACCCGGCGCGCGGTCCCGCTCCCGGAGCGCGTACGCCAGCTCGCCGTGCTCGACGAGGTCCACGCCGGTCTCCTCCTCGTCCTCCGATGTGCGGAACCCGACGGTGCGGTCGACGAGCCGAAGGATCACGAGCGTTGCGACGAACGCGTAGACCAACGTGATGCCTGCCGCCGCCGCCTGCCGGCCGATCTGCACCAGGCTCCCGTCGACGCCGGCCTCGTTGATCGCGAGGCTCGCGAACACGCCGGTCAGCAGGGCACCGACGAGCCCGCCCACCAGATGGACGCCGACGGCGTCGAGCGAGTCGTCGTAGCGCAGACGGTGTTTCAGCTCGACGGCGAGGAAGCACACGACGCCCGCGGCGAGACCGATGGCGATCGCCGCCAGCGGCGCGGCGTAGCCCGACGCCGGCGTGATCGCGACGAGGCCGGCGACGGCGCCGGTGGCGCCGCCGATCGTCGTCGCCTTGCCGTGCCTGATCCGCTCCGGGACGAGCCAGCCGATCATCCCCGCCGCGGCGCCGAGGTGCGTCGCGAGGAAGGCCGACGATGCGAGCCCGCCCGCGGCGAGCGCGCTCCCGGCGTTGAACCCGAACCACCCGAACCACAGGATCGCCGCCCCGAGGATCACCATCGGGACGTTGTGCGGGACGAAGACGCCGCCCGGGTATCCGGTGCGCTTCCCCACGTACAGTGCCGCGGCGAGCGCCGAGGCTCCGGCGGCGATGTGCACGACCGTCCCGCCCGCGAAGTCGATCGCGCCGAGGCCCGCGGCGCCCAGGAAGCCGCCACCCCAGACCCAGTGGGCGATGGGCGAGTACACGACGAGGGACCAGATCGCCGTGAACATCAGGTACCCGCGGAAGCGCACCCGCTCGGCGAACGCGCCGGCGATCAGCGCCGGCGTGATGACCGCGAACATCATCTGGAACACCGCGAAGGCGGAGTGCGGGATCGTGGGGGCGATCGAGGCCGGATCGGCGCCGACCCCCGCGAACCCGAGGTGATCGAGACCGCCGATCACGAGGCCGTGGTCCGGGCCGAACGCGAGCGTGTAGCCGATCAGCACCCACAGGATCGACACGAGCCCGATCGCGGCGATCGAGTGCATCATCGTGCCGAGGACGTTCTTCGAGCGCACGAGCCCCCCGTAGAACAGCGCGAGGCCCGGCGTCATGAAGAGCACGAGGGCCGCCGAAACGAGCACCCACGCGGTATCGCCCGTGTCCATGGTTCGCTCCCCTCATCAGGCCGCCTCGACGTGGTCGGCGGTGCGTCCTGTTATAGGGCACGGGTGTTTCGGGTCGAGGCGGTCGGTGTTTCGTTCTCGTAAACAGTCGGCAGGAGCGACGGGCTTCGGCAACGGCAGCGTTGGCCGCGGTGTCCCTACGAGCCGCTCAGCCTGGCCGTGACCGTCATCTCCACGTTGCCCTTCAGGGCCTTGGAGACCGGGCAGTTGTCCTTCGCCTGTTCCGCAGCCTCGAGGAACGCGGCCTGGTCGATCCCGGGGACCGTGCCGACCACGTCGAGCGCCGAGGTCGTGATCCCGGTGCCCGGCACGAACGTGACGGCCGCCGAGACCTCCAGGCTCTCGGGCGGTGTTCCGGCCTTCGACAGGTCGTTCGCGAACGCCATCGAGTAGCACGAGGCGTGAGCCGCCGCGATGAGCTCCTCCGGGCTCGTCTTCCCGTGGTCCTCCTCGCCGGTGCGGGCAGCCCACGAGATCGCCATCGGCCCGAAGGCTCCGCTACCGACCCGCTCGATCGTGCCCGCCCCCGTCTGCAGGTCACCCCGCCAGGTCACGCTCGCGTGCTTCTCCGCCGCCATCGCCGCTCCCCCTCTTTCGCCGGTCCGGCACGTGCCAGCCCACACTCTCCCAGGGACGGCCGAAGCAGAGAAGGGGGGCGCTCCCGGAGCCGCGACCTCGGTTCAGAGCGGCTCGGAGCCGCGCTCGATCAGCCCGGAGACCGCGACCCCGAGCGCGGTCATCGCGACGACGATCACGAGGACCACCAGGGTCAGGATCAGCCCGTACTCGGTCGCGACGGCCCCGCGGTCGTCGCGCCGCATCAGGGACGCGAGCATCAGGATCGCACCCATACCGAGGACGGTACGGGCATCGGTGCGCCGTGGGAATCGGCCGTCGGGCCGTCGCGCGCACGTCGGTAAGTGGATGCGGTGACCTAGGCCGCAGGGCGGAACGGCGACACCCCCGGGTTCGCGGCGATAGATGACCGCGGGTAGGGTCGGCGGCTCAGGCCGAGGCAGGAGAGAGCCGTGCCCAGCGACCCGAGCCCCGACGCGGCACCCGAGCAGCTCCGGCGCACCGTTCGGCTGCTATCGACCCTCCTCGGAGACGTCCTGGCCGAGACCGAGGGCCCCGAGCTCCTCGCCGACGTCGAACGGCTCCGGCGCGCGACGATCGCGCTCCGGCGCGAGCCCACCCCGGCCCGCCGTCGCGCCGTGCTCCGGATCGTGGAGTCGCTGGAAACCCACCGCGCCGAGCAGGTCGCGCGCGCCTTCACGTGCTACTTCCAGCTCGTGAACCTCGCCGAGGAGCGCCACCGGGTTCGCGAGCTCCTCGCGCGCGCCCGGAGTCCCTCTCCGCTCGACGACTCCGTCGGCGCGGCCGTCGAGATCCTGCGCGCCCGTGGCGGCGAGCGCGCCGCGCTCGAGGGCATCCGGAGGCTCGACGTGACGCCGGTGATCACCGCCCACCCCACCGAGGCGCGCCGCCGGTCGACGCTCGAGACGCTCTGGCGGATCGGCGAGCTCGTCGCTCGACTCGACGACGCGTCGGTGACGCCGCCGGCCCGCGAGGACCTCGAGCGCCGGCTCTACGAGGAGGTCACGGTCCTCTGGCGCACGGACCCCGTCCGCGCGCACCGCCCGCAGCCGCTCGACGAGGTTCGCGCGGTGATGGCGCTGTTCGACCAGACGATCTTCCGCACGCTGCCGGCGGTGTGCCGCGAGCTGGACCGGGTTGCCGCGCCCGGCACCGGAACGCGGCCGCCGGCGTTCGACGGCGTCCCGGTCCGGTGGGGCACCTGGGTGGGCGGCGACCGAGACGGTCATCCCAAGGTCCGAGCCGAGACCACGCGGCAGGCGGCACGGATCACCTCCGAACACGTGCTGCTGGGACTCGAGGCCGCATCGAGGCGGATCGCGCGTGCGCTCTCCGTCTCCGATCGCGACGTGCGGCCCTCGCGGGCACTACGGCGATCGATCGAGCGCGACGCCGGGCTGCTCCCCCGCGTGATCGCCGACCTCCGGCGCAAGCTCCCCGAGATGTCCCACCGGCTGAAGCTCGGCGCGTGCGCGCACCGTCTGGCCGCCACGCGGACCGGTCGCGACGGTGCGTACGGGGGCCCGGACGCGTTCCTCGATGACCTGCGAACCGTGCAGGGGTCCCTGCGGGCAGCCGGAGCGGACCGGCTGGCGTTCGGCGAGGTGCAGCACCTGATCTGGCAGGTCGAGGCGTTCGGGTTCCACCTGGCCGAGCTGGAGGTGCGCCAGCACTCGGAGCTCCTCAGGGCATGCGCGCGCGAACAGCGCGGTCGTCCGGCCGATCCCTCACCCGAGCTCGGCGAGGCGCTCGCGACGTTCCGCGCGATGCACGAGATCCAGCGGGCGCACGGCCCGGCAGCGTGCCGGCGGTTCGTCGTGAGCTTCACGCGCGAGTCCGCCGACGTGAAGGCCGTGTACGACCTCGCGCGCGCGGCGGTGTCCGACCGCCGGTTCGAGCTTGAGGTGGTCCCGCTGTTCGAGTCGCGCGAGGACCTCGGTCGCGCGGTCGAGACCTGCGACGCGATCGTCGAGCTCCCGCAGGTGCGCCGGCGTCTGGCGCGCGAGGGCGCGACGTTCGAGGTGATGCTCGGCTACTCCGACTCGGCGAAGCGCTCCGGCGTGCTGGCAGCCAACGTGGCGCTGTACCGGACGCAGGTCGAGCTCGTCGCGTGGGCGAGGCGGCGCGGCGTGGCGCTCCGGCTGTTCCATGGCCGCGGCGGCGCACTCGGCCGCGGCGGCGGGCCGACGAACCGCGCGATCCTCGGCCAGCCCGCCGGGTCGCTCCGCGGCAGGTTCAAGGTCACCGAGCAGGGCGAGGTCGCCTTCTCCCGCTACGGCGATCCCGAGCTCGCTCGCCGTCACGTCGAGCAGGTCCTGAACGCGGTCCTCGTGGCCTCCACCCCCGAGCACGAGCGCGAGGCCCGCACCTGCTGGTCCGAGTTCGGACCGCTCGCCGAGCGCATGGCCGGCGCGTCGGAGCGGGCGTGGCGCGAGCTGGTCGGCCGCCCCGGGTTCGTCGACCTGTTCCTCCGAGCCACGCCGATGCCCGAGATCGAGGGGATGCCGATCGGTTCGCGCCCGTCGCGGCGCCGCGCCGGTCCCTCGCTCGACGACGTTCGAGCGATCCCGTGGGTGTTCGCGTGGGGTCAGAGCCGGATCGGCCTGCCCGGATGGTTCGGGGTCGGGACGGGGCTCGAGGCGATCGCGCGTGAGCGCGGCGGCATCGGGCGGCTGCGCGAGATGCATCGGCGGTGGCCCTTCTTCTCCTCGTTCCTGGAGAACGTGCAGCTCTCGCTCGCCAAGTCCGACCGCACCGTGGCCGAGCTGTACCTCGAGGCCGGGGACGACGAGACGATCGCGGCCGAGATCCTGGCCGAGTTCGACCGCACGACCCGGTTGGTGCTGCGCGTAGCCGGCCAGCGCGAGCCGCTCGGTCACCGCCCGGTCCTGCGACGCGCGATCGACCTGCGGAACCCGTACGTGGACGCCCTGTCGTTCCTCCAGCTCCGGTTCCTGCGCGGATCGCGCGCCGGGGATCGGCAGGCCGCGCGCGTGGTGGCCATCACCGTGAGCGGCGTCGCGGCCGGGCTCCAGAACACGGGCTGACGCGCTGTTACGCTCGCGCGATGAGCGAACCCGAGCGCGAGCCCGTCCGGATCCACGTCCGGCCGAACGGCTCGCTGAAGGTGTACGGGGACTTCGAGCTGCTCGACGCGGATGGTCAGCCGTACGACCTGGAGCCGTGGCGGGCGACCGACGGCATCGGCCGGCGGATCAAGCGCTGATCCCCGAGTGCGTCGTCGCCGGTTCCTCGCGACCTGGCCGATGGGACTCCTGGTCGCGGTGTCGCTCTGGCCCGCCGCGCCCGCCGCGGCGCGCCCGATCATCGAGGAGCGGTTCGCGCTCGGCGAGTCGGTCCGAGGCCGCACGATCGAGGTCCACCGGATCGGCTCGCCGGGCGGGACGCGGGTGCTCGTCGTGGGCTGCATCCACGGCGAGGAGTGCGCGGGCCTGCGGATCGTCGAGCGACTGCTCGAGGGCGACCCGCCCTCGTACCTGGACCTGTGGGTGCTGCCGAACCTGAACCCCGACGGCTACGCGGCCGACACCCGCGGCAATGCCAACGGCGTGGACCTGAACCGCAACTTCCCCTTCGGCTGGGAGCCGCTGCCCCGCGGGCGGTACTACTCGGGACCGCGCCCGCTCTCGGAGCCCGAGTCCAAGATCGCTTCCCGGCTGATCCGGCGGATCGGACCCGACGTGACGATCTGGTACCACCAACCGTTCGGCCTCGTCGACCTCTCGGGCGGCGACGAGCGGATCGAGCGGCGCTACGCGCGCCTGACCGGGATGCGCGTCGAGGAGTTCGGGCGTCGCCCGGGAACCGCCACCTCGTGGCAGAACCACACGTTCCCGGGGACGACCGCGTTCGTCGTCGAGCTGCCCGCCGGCGCGCTCGGGCCCGCCGAGGCGCGGGTGCACGCGGACGCGATCCTCGACCTGTTCGCCCCGGATCGCCGCCGCCGGTAGCAGCCCGCCGGCGGCGATCCGAGGACGCTCTCTAGCCCTCCGCAGGTGGAGCGGGCGGTGCGGGCGGAGCCGGTGGGGCCGGTGGCGCGGCCGGCGGGGCCGGCGCCACGGGTGCTGCGGACGGTACCTGCGCGGCCATCGGGTCACCACCTGCGGCATCGCCGGGTGGGGTCCTGCCCTTCCTGCGCTGCGACATGACGATGAACACGACGATCGCGATCACGATGAGCGCGCCCACGATGATGAGGATGAGCGTGAGCGAGCTGTCGCCGTCGCCGCCGCCGCCCGGCAGCTCGGCGTCGCCATCGTCCACGGCGCTCGCCGTGGCGGTTAGTTCGAGGCGCTCACCGAACGTGGGGATCCACGTCACCGTGTTGCCGTCCACCTCGTCGCCGTTCGAATCCACGACGTCGCCGGGGAACGTGATCGAGACGCGGATGTCGGCGCTCTCGAACAGCTCCGCGGCGGTGCCGCCCAGGGCGCCGGTGGCGCCGGTCGCGCCGGCGGACAGGTCGAGCACGCCGTTCACGGTGAAGGTGTCGCCCTCGCGGGTGATCTTGAGGGCGTCGGGGTTGGCCGGGTCACTGAACTCGGCGAGCGGCACGGACTCGAAGGTGAACTCCTGGCCCGCGAACTCGCCGTCGTCGAACGGCTCCACGGTCACCCCGGGAGCGTCGCTCGGGAACGGGGCCTCGGAGCCGAGCAGGTCCTCCGGCGTGGAGCCGGTGAGCTCGAGGACCTCCTTGCTGACGCCGAACTGCACGGTGCCGCTCACGGTGTCGTCGGGGTTCACCAGCAGGTTCATGTTGAGCTTCAGACACCCGGTGAGCAGCAACGCCAGCGCGGCGAAGGCGCCCACGCGGGCGGCGGTCTTCCAGCCTCGAGTCATCGCGGACCTCCAGTTCTCGTGCGGATCGGAATGCCTGAGCCTATCCCACGACAGGCGGCCAGGGCCGGAACGCGGGTCGGCCGCTATCCCGCGGACAGGGCCTCGACCACGTCCTCCTCGACATAGGACAGGTACCGGTAGACGGCGTAGGTACTCTCGGCCTCCTCGTCGCCGGTGTAGTCCGCGACCGTGCTCTCCTCGGTGACGGCGAGGCGGACGCCGAGGACGAGCCGAAGATCGTTGATGGCGGCGAGCCATGCGACCAGCTCGTCCTCGGTGAGGCGGTCGGCGTCGAGCGTGCGCTCCATGGTCTCGATCGCGACCATGCGCTGCGCCAACAGGTCGTCGCGCACCACACGCGCGAACTCGGCGGCGGCCTCCTCGTCGTCGAGATAGGCCGGGGGGAACAGCCGCTTCATCGCGGGATCCGAGCTCGCGTCGTCTTGCTGCATGAGCTCGCGGAGCTGCCCAGGGAGCTTGCGGAGCACCTCGCGCTCGGCGGCAGGGAAGCGCAGCTGGAACCCCTTGCGCGTGCGCTTCACACGGCCGAAGGCCACCTCAACGATCCTTCTGCAGCGTGGCCCACAGCCCGTGGGCGTGCAGCCGCGACACGTCGAACTCGCACTTCTCGCGCGGGCCCGCGGAGACGACGGCCCGACCCTTGTGATGGACGTCGAGCATGAGCTTGGTCGCCTTCTCGCGCGGGTAGCCGAAGAGCTTCTGGAACACGTAGACGACGTACGACATCAGGTTGATCGGGTCGTTCCAGACGATCACGATCCAGGGGACGTCGGGCTTGACGTCCTGTTCGTCGATCGGCCGCTCCACCTCGACGGGTGCCGTCTGCGCCATCGGTTCAAGGGTACGCGCCCCGCCGGAACCGGTCATCGCCGTCCCCGCGCCGGACAGAGACGGAGCCCGACCCACAGGGGGAGGGGCCGGGCTCCGTGGACCGCCGGGTCTGTCGACCCGACCGTCACGCTACGCTCACACCGCCCTGACGACCACCTCGCGTTAGTCATCGGCCCCGGAGGGCTCGGAACTGAAGCCCCGACTCGGGTCCGGGGAGGGCCGCGCCCGGGCACGCGGACGTTCGAACCGGCCGACGAGCGTCACGATCACGGCCAGCACGAGGGCGGACAGGCAGATGAACGCCGGCCGCAGCAGCCACCAGCCCGCGGTGCTGTCCTGGTCCCGCCCGATCCCGAGCGGCCAGACGGCCATCAGCACCAGCAGGTAGGCCGTCACGTGCCAGAGGAAGAGCGTCATGATGACGCTGTTGAGCGCGATCGTGGCCTTCCACGGCCCGGGGCGTTCGAGCCACCGTGACAGCGCCGGGCGCAGCAGCATCACCGCGCCGATCGACCAGATGTCGGCGAGCAGGAAACAAACCGTCGGCGGGTAGGCGTTCGAGACGACCTCGACGTCGGTGCCGAGCAGGCTCTTCGGGTAGTGCCCGATCCTCGGGAACCAGTCGAATCGCGCCGGACCGAGCGGCTCGAACACCCACGGGTTCGTCAGCACGACGAGCCCGCCGAGCCCCACAGCCACCATCGCCCAGAACGCACACCGAGGCAGCCTCGCGAACGTCCCGTCCGCGTAGAAGAAGCCGAGCTGGTGCGGGAGCAGGAGCACGAAGACGACGTTCAGGTATCGGAGCCGATCCAGGTCCGCGCCGAAGCCGATCACATCGACGACGATCGTGCCTGCCACCATCGCCGCGGGGACCCACCAGCGGAAGCGCCGGTGCAGCGCGACCATCGCCGGCGCGATGCAGACGACGACCAGGTACACGGCGAGGAACCACAACGGACCGAACGGCAGCGTCGCGGCCGGCGGGTACATCCCGCGCAGCAGCCGGGTCTGGTCGCCGATGCGTGGCCCAGCCGGCCCTCCCGCGTCGAGCAGGTGGAGCGCGACCTGGACGACGAGCCAGACGCCGAGGAACACGAGCGAGGGCCTGAGCAGGCGCTCGAGCCGCGAGCGGACGAACGCTCCGCTCGTCTCTCCCCGGCGCCGGTAGGCCTCGTACGCCGTGAGGTTGGAGAACCCGCCGACGAAGAAGAACACCGGCATCACCTGGAACAGCCATGTGGCGAACCACAGGCCGCTCGTCACGCCGACGGCACTCGTCGTCGACCAGATCCCGCGTTCGAAGTGGTTGATCGCGATGAACCAGTGCCCGAACACGACGGCGACGATCGAGGCGGCGCGCAGGAAGTCGACGTAGCGGTCACGCGTGGCCGGGGTGGCCCGCGCCATCTCGTCGAGCCCGGCGCTCATCGCCTGGCGCGAACGCTACCCCAGCGGACACCGCTCGGCGGACACCGCTCGGCGGACACCCCCCGGCCGGCACCGCTCGGCGGTCTGCCATCATGAGCCGGCCGTGACCGACCTCGAGTACCGCTCGCCCCTCGCGCCCGACGCGAACGCCGGGAAGATCGCTCTGGTGACGGGCGGTGGTACCGGGCTCGGGCGGGCGATCGCGAGCGAGTTCGCGCGCACGGGCGCCCGGCTGGCGATCGCGGGAAGGCGACCGGAGCCACTCGAGGAGACGCGCGCCGAGCTCGCAGACGCGGGAGCCGAATGCCTGGCCTTCCCCGCGGACGTCCGCGAGCCCGAGCAGGTCTCCGCGCTCGTGGACGCCGTGCTCGAGCGCTTCGGAACGGTGGACGTGCTCGTGAATAACGCGGGCGGGCAGTTCGCCGCGTTACCCGAGGACATCTCGCCGAAGGGCTGGCGGGCGGTGCACCGCTTGAACGTCGACGCGGTGTGGGACCTCACGCGCTCGGTCGCGACGCGCTCGATGATCCCGAGCGGCAAGGGCGGCCTCGTCGTGTTCATCGGGTTCAGCCCGCGGCGCGGCGTGCCGCTGATGATCCACTCGTCGGCGGCGCGGGCGGCGCTCGAGAACCTCGCCGGCGGTCTGGCCATCGAGTGGAGCCGCCACCGGATCCGCGCCGTGTGCGTCGCGACCGGCGCGATCGACACCGAGGCGTTCCGAGCCTACGGCGACGCCGTCGTCGAGGAGGCATTGCGGTCGACGCCACTCGGCCGGCTCGGCGCGCCCGAGGAGGTGGCGTCGACGATCGCGTTCCTCGCATCGCCGGGCGGCGCCTACATCACCGGCACGACCGTGGTCGTGGACGGCGGCGTCGACGCGTGGGGACTCGGATACGCCCCGCCCCAGCCGGGCGGCGACGCTCAGCCGTAGACGATCACCGAGCGGGTCTCCTCCCCCGCCTCGAACCGCGCGAGCGCCTCGTGGATCTGCTCGAGCTCGATCGTGCGCGAGATGAGCGGCTCGAGGTCCAGCTCGCCGCGCTGCAGCAGCCCGGCGAGGAGCGGGAAGTCCCGGGCCGGCACGACCGAGCCGTACCAGGAGCCGGTCACGGTCCGCTCCTGCGTGGTGACCTTCAGGGCGTCGAGCGGCACGCGCGCGTCCGGGTGCGCCATGCCGACGAGCACCGCGGTCCCCCCGGGCGCGAGGACCTCCGTCGCGAGCTCGATCGTCTCGGGGCGGCCGAGAGCCTCGAAGGCGAACTCGACGCCGGTTGCCCCCACGGCGTCACGGACGTCGCTCTCGACGCCGCCGCCGGACAGGACCGCATGCGTCGCGCCGAGCTTTAGGGCGAGGTCGAGCTTGGCCCGCACAACGTCGACGGCGACGATCGGGTACGCGCCGGCGATCCTCGCGCCCTGGATCGTCGAGAGACCGACGCCGCCGCAACCGATCACCACGACCGACTCCCCTGGGCGGACGCGCGCGGTGTTCAGGACCGCGCCCACGCCCGTCATGACCGCGCACCCGAGGAGCGCGACCTGCTCCAGCGGGAGGGAACGGTCGACCGGGAACACCGTGGTCGCCGGGACGACGGAGCGCTCCGCGAACGAGGACGGGACGTTGTGGTGGATGCGCGTGCCGTCCTTCGAGAAGCGCGCGGTTCCGTCCGCGAGGAAGCCGGCGTCGAACACGCCGAGGCGCTCGCACCGGACGGGCGTCCCGGCCGCGCATCGCCGGCACGAGCCGCACGCCGGGAGCCACGAGCAGACGACGTGGTCGCCCGGCTCGATCCCCTCGACGCCCGGCCCCACCTCCTCGACGACGGCTGAGCCCTCGTGTCCGAGCACGATCGGCGTCGCGTGCGGATGCACGCCGCGGATCGCGTGCCAGTCGGAGCGGCAGACCCCCGAGGCGGCCATCCGGATCAGCACCTCGCCGTGCTCCGGGGGGTCCAGGTCGAGCTCCTCGATCCGCAGCCGGTCGGTCTCCCACAGCACGGCGGCGCGCATGCGATGAGTATCGTCGAGTCGCGGGCCGAGCGCGCCAGGCGACTACCGCTCGCCGCGGACGGCGGCCTCCACCTTGCGCTTGAGGTTGCCGAGCGACGTGTTCCCGTCCTTCTTGATCGCCGGGGTCGCGAGGAACCCGACCACGGGGTTGCCGTCGCCGTCCGTCGTGCGCTCGAGGTCCGTGCCGGCGCCGGCCGGCGTCAGTACGAACGTGTGGGTGTAATGCACGTCCTTCGTCGAGCCCTGCTTGCGCTGCGTGATCGAGAAAGCGAACCGGCGCGGCCGGTCGAAACCGGTGATCTCGATGTCGGCGGAGTTCGGCTTGCCGGCGAAGACCTGCTCCGACCGATACTTCGACCCGAGAGCCGGCGGGCCGCCCGAGACCTCCACGATGTTGAGCTTCGCGCTCTGGTTCGCCCATGCGCCGTGGTTCCCGACGTCGGAAAGCATGTCGAACACCGCCTCGGGGGGCGCGTCGATGTGGATCGTCCAGCGGTACGCCATCACCGGCCTCCTCAGCCTTCCGGGAGCGAGCGAACAGCGTAAGCGGTCACTTTCGAAAGCGCAAACCGACGCTCGTGATCGTTCGGCGTCCCCGCTAGATGGCGCTCGCACGCCGTGGCCTAGAGCGCCATCAGACCGGCATCCGTCGGCGAGAATCCGCATGCGTCGAGATAGAAGGGACGAAGGTGCTCGCCGAAGTCGACGTGCAGCCACTCACACCCTGAAGACCGTGCCTCCCGGACGGCCACCTTCACGAGCTCGGTTCCGACGCCACGCCGTCGCGCATCCGAAGCCACCATCGTGTCCTGGAGCCAGGCATGCACGAGGCCGTCCCACAGCACGTTGACGAAGCCTATGAGGGCGTCGCCGTCTCGCCCGACGACCCACCCGAGGCTGTGCCGGTCGAGAAGCTCGACCCAGTTCCATTCATCCTCGGAGTAGAGTCGAGTGCCGAACGCTTCCGCGTGCAGTCGGTTCAGCTCCGCAGTGGCGACGCTCCCGCGCCAGGTGTACGAGGCCGTCACAGGAGAACAGTACCGTTGCCGGTTCGACGGGGCGAGGTGGCCGGGCATCACGGCAGATGGCGGCAGTAGTGTGGTGCCGGTGACCCACCGCATGCTTCTGGACGTCTCGAGCCTGATGTACCGGTCGTTCTTCGCGATGGGCGACGCGCTCACCTCGCCCGGCGGCCGCCCGATCGGGGCGGTGCACGGGTACCTCGACATGGTGGTGAAGCTGATCGTGAACCGGCGTCCCGACGATGTGATCCACGCCTACGACCACGAGTGGCGGCCGGTCGCCCGAACCGACCTGTACGCCGGCTACAAGTCCAATCGCCCGCCCGATCCCGACGCCCTCCCCGAGCAGTTCGTGATGCTTCGGCAGGTCCTCGATCTCGCGGGTATGGCCCAGGTGCAGACCCGGGGGTGGGAGGCGGAGGACGCGATCGGCGCCGTCTGCGCGCAGGCCGGACCGAAGGATCGACTCGAGATCGTGAGCGGCGACCGCGACCTGCTCCAGCTGGTGCGTGACCCGGTCGTGAAGGTCCTGTACACCATCCGAGGCGTCTCGGAGCTGCACGAGTTCGACGAGGCGGCCGTGGTGGAGAAGTACGGCGTGCCCGCGTCGCGCTACGCCGAGTTCGCGATCTTGCGTGGCGACCCGAGCGACGCCCTGCCAGGGGTCCACGGCGTCGGTGAGAAGACCGCCCGGGCGCTGATCCAGACGTACGGCTCGTTGGAAGAACTGCTCGAGGACGCGGCGAACGACGAGCCACGGCCCGGTCCGCTGAAGGGCAAGCCCGCGCTCCGCTCCCGGCTCCGTGACTCCGCCGACTACGTCGCCACGATGCAGCGGCTCGTGCCCGTGAACGCCGAGGCTCCCGTGGACCGCTGGCAAGGTGAGCTCGATGCCGAGGGTCTCTCCGAGCTCGCGGAAGAGCTCGGGCTGCGCGGCCCGGTCCAGCGCCTGCGCGCCGCGATCGCGTCGTAGCCGCCTCGGCGGCCGCTCCGCTTGGCCGCGGTAGGCTCGACGCCACATGCCCGCATCGACCCTGGCCGTCCCCCGTCGGGCGATCGGCGCGCTCCTCGTGCTCTGCCTCGCGGCCGCCGCGTGCGAGCGCGGGGCCGACCCGCCGATCCCCGGCCCGAGGGCGACTGCGTCCCCGCCGCTGCCGCCCTCGTCGCCGGCGCCTGGGACGGGCGCGTTCGGCGTCGAGGTCGCGCTCGGCGCGGTCCGGGGGACCGGCGTGGGAAGCGACCCTGGCGCCCCCGCCCTCGCCGAGACCGCCGAGGCCGTCCGACGCACGATCGCCGAGTACTACACGCTCGCCTTCGTGGATCCGGCCGGCTGGGACGAGGGCCGTTTCACCCCGCTGTTCCGGCTGTTCGCGTCGGACACCCGAGAGCAAGCGCACGAGGACCTGCGGCACCTGACGCTCGGCCCGGTGGCGTCCGAGCTCGACGCCGTCCGCCCGACACGCGCAACCGTGGACATCCGCTTCCTCACCGACGCGAGCGACCGGCCGGTCGCCGCCGTCGCGGATGTGCTGTTCGTCGGCATCGCCCGGCAGGGGGAGATGCGCGCGCCCGTGCGCCACGAGGGAGAGCTGGTCCTGCGCAAGCTCTCGGGCGGCTGGCGGATCGTCTCGTGGGACGTCCGCGGACACTCGCCCGGGCTCGGCGGACCCGTGGGAGGGCCTACCGGTGCCGAGTTCGTCCCCGGGGTGCCCTCGGCCGACGAGCTGTTCGTGCTGGTGATCGGCAGCGACGCACGCCCCGGCCAGCCCGTCACGCAGACGCGCGCCGATTCGCTGCACCTGGTCGGCGTGAACCCGCTCGAGGGCGTCGTCTCGATCCTCGGCATCCCGCGCGACGCGTGGGTCCCCATCCCCGGCGCCGGCGTCGACAAGATCAACGCGTCGATGGTCCGTGGTGGCCCCGAGTTGGTCGTGGAGACCGTGGAACGGCTGACGGGCGCGCCGATCGACGCCTACGCGCTGACCGGGTTCCAGGGGTTCATGAACGTGGTGCAGGCCGTGGGCGGCATCGACATCGACGTCCCGTACCCGATCTTCGATCGCTACGCGCACGCGCGGTTCCGCGAGGGACGCGAGCACCTGAACCCGAAGGAGGCCCTCGCGTTCTCCCGTGCGCGTCACGCCCTGCCCGGCGGTGACTTCGACCGTTCGCTCAACCAGGGCCGGCTGATGATAGCGGCGCTCGCGACGTTGCGCGACCGCCTCGCGGAGGGCCGGGGCGCGCTGCTACCGTGGGTGGTGGCCGGAGCGGCGGACCTGCGCACCGACCTCTCGCTCACGGACCTGTTCGACCTGCTGCTCGCTGCCCCGGGCTTCGACCCCGAACGCGTCCGCAACCGCGTCGCGACCGGACACGTGGGCTCGGTCGGTGGACGCAGCGTCGTGTTCCTCGACGCCGGCGCGCAGGCGCTGTTCCGCGATATCGCGCGGGATGCCGTCCTCGGGGGCTGAGCTCATCCGGTGCTCGAGATCCTCCGCCGGGGGCTGCGCATGGAATGGCGCGCCCCTGGGTACGGTCGACGCAGGGCCTGCGGGGTCGAGGCGAAGGAGAAGGTATAGGGGGTTGTTTTCGATGCACCGGGGCTCGAACGGGTCCGCGGCGACGCTGAAGCATCCGGCGTTCGCCTATCGGAGCGTGGACGAGTTCCTGGACTCGCTCGGACCCTTCGTGCTCGAGGGGGTGGAGCGGGGCGAGCCGGTCTTCGCGGCGGTCGGCCCCGACGAGCTCGACGCGCTGCGCGATGAGGTCGGTCCCCGGCCCGGCGTGCGACTCGAGGACACCCGTGCGTGGGAGCCGAACCCGGCAACCCGCCTCCGCGCCTTCCACGAGTACGTTCTGGAGGAGATCGCCTCGGGTACGCAGCGGATCCGGCTCGTGGGAGAGCCGGTGTGGCCCGACGGTCCCGAGCCCTTCGTCCGCGAGTGGGCTCGCTACGAGTCGGTGCTGAACACGATCCTCGCGCCGTTCCCGGTCGAGCTGGTGTGCACCTATCCGGTCTCGCGGCTGGACCCGGCGATCGTCGCCGATTCGGCCCGCACCCATCCAGCGCTCCGAACCGGGAGGCACACCCGGACGAGCGACGACTTCGCCGAGCCCGAGGAGCTCCTGGTGCGGTGGAACCCGCCGCTCGGGTCCCCGCCCTCGCACGCCGCCGTCATGGGCGAGCGCCTTGACCTGGCAGAGGCGCGCCGGTTCGTGGCCGATCGGGCGATCGCCGCGGGCGTCCCCTCCGGGCGGGTCCCTGAAGTGACCCTCGCGGCGAGCGAGATCCTCGCGAACGCCCGGATCCACGGGTCTCCGCCGGCCCGGCTCACCACCTGGTCCGAGCCGGGGTTCTTCCTCTGCCAGGTGGACGACCAGGGTTCCGGCCCCGGCGACGCGCTCGCCGGCTACCGCCCTCCCACCGCGAGCCAGGGAAGCGGGCGCGGCCTGTGGCTCGCCCGCCAGCTCGCGGATCTGCTGCAGATCGTGCCCGGTCGGCGCGGAACCTCGGTGCGGCTCCACATCGGCGTCGCCGCCTAGGGCCGGATCCGAACTTGTCGGCCTCATCCGCCTCACCGAGGTTTGACCCGGGCGACAACGGGGGAGAACCGGAGTGCTCGCTGGCGGGGCGCGCGAGCGGGGGCGAGATGTCCCCCACCCCGGAGCCGACGGTCCCGCCCGGCGCTCGAGGAAGGAGTCCGCGGCTCTGCAGATGGTGCGATGCGGCGGAGCGATCCGACTCCCGAGCCCCTCCCCTGGGGAGTCGGACCCCCCGCCGAGAGGGAGGTCGCCGGGACCACCGTTCAACGACGAAGGTACGACGACGGCCGAAGACGGCCACGAGGGAAGGAGCCCGCCATGACGATCGGTCAGACCGTGGAACGCGCGCGTGACGGCGCGATGCAGCGCATCACCGAGGCGAAGATCGACCGCACCACCCGCGAGAACGAGGAGCTGAAGACCGAGAACCGTCTGCTCCGCGACGAGCTGTCCGAGAGCCGCTCCGAGCGCAAGCAGGTGCTCGACCTCCTCGAGAAGGGACAGTTCACGACCGCGGCCTCCAAGCCCCGCCGGGGAACCAAGCTGCTGCGGCTCGTCGCGTTCGGCGGTGCCGTGTACGCGATCGGCGTGAAGACTGGGGCCCTCGAGCGCGTGAAGAACTGGATGCGCGGCAAGACCGAGGGGTTCGACTCGGAGCTGCGCGAGAAGGGCTCCGCGGCCGCCTACCGGGCCGGCGACGTGATCGAGCACGCCGGCCGCACGACCCAGGATGCCGGCCGCACGATGGAGAAGCTCGGCGAGGACATCGAGCACAAGGCCGACGGCCTCACCTCGTAGGGCTCGGCGCCTAGGATGACGCCCTAGCCCGAGGCGAAAGGGGTTCGGGCCGCGGCGGCTCAGGGCGTCCGGCCGGCATGCGACAGCGACGGCTGGGCCGGGGCGGCCCCGAGGTCGGAGAGATCGGTCTCGGTGTGATGCCGATGAGCTGGGGTTACGTCGGAGACTCTCCCGACGACCCGGTCCAGCTGATCCACCGCGCGGTCGAGCTCGGCGTGACGCTGTTCGACACGGCCGACGTGTACGGGCCGTTCACGAACGAGGATCTCCTCGGCCGCGCGCTGGCCGAGACGGGCCTGCGCGAGCAGGTCGTGATCTCGACGAAGGTCGGGCTCCTCGTCGGGCCGAACGGCGGGTATCCGCTCGACCACGACGCCCGGCCCGAGCGCATCGCGACCGAGGTGGACAACTCGCTCCGGCGGCTCCGCACCGATGTGATCGACCTGTACACCCTGCATCGGACGGACCCCGACGTTCCTCTCGAGGATTCCTGGGGCGCCCTCGCCGAGTTGGTTCGGGCGGGCAAGGTCCGCGGGATCGGTCTGTCGGAGGTGGGGGTCGAGGGCTTGGACCGCGCGACGGCGATCCACCCCGTTGCGGCGGTGCAGAGCGAGCTTTCGGTGTGGACGCGCGACGCCCTCGACGACGTGGTGCCCTGGTGCCGGGATCACGGGGCGGCGTTCGTCGCGTTCTCGCCGCTCGGTCGCGGCTACCTGACCGGCACGGTGACGAGCGCCGAGTTCGACCCCACCGATTTCCGGACGACGAACCCGCGCTTCACGCCCCAGGCCATCGAGTCCAACGCGCGCATCGTCGACGTGGTGCGTCGCGTCGCGGTTCGGTGCGGCGGGAGCGCCGCCCAGGTTGCGCTCGCATGGGTCCTCGCCCAGGCCGAGCACGTGATCCCGATCCCCGGGACCAAGCGGCGGCGGTGGCTCGAGGAGAACACCGCGGCGTCGGGCCTGCGGCTGAGCGAGGACGATCTCGAGGAGCTCGAGGGAGCTCCGGCGTCGGTCGCTCCGCGTTACTGAGCGGTACCCTCGCGCCCGTGACGACATTGCGAGCCGGCGATCCCGCTCCCCCGTTCGCGCTGACGAACCAACGCGGCGAGACGGTGAGCCTCGAGGACTACACCGGGCGCACGCTCCTCGTGTACTTCTACCCGGAAGCCGACACAGCCGGGTGCACGCGACAGTCGTGCTCGCTCCGCGACCACCGGGCGGTCCTCGCCGGACTCGGCCTGGACGTCGTCGGGATCTCGCCCGACCCGCCGGATGCCCAGCTCGCGTTCGACCGGAAGTACGGCCTGGGGTTCCCGCTCCTGTCCGATCCGGATCACGCGGTCGCCGAGGCATGGGGCGCGTGGGGCGAGAAGGTCCGCCGCGACGGCCGGACGACCGTGGACATCATCCGCTCCTCGTTCCTCGTGGACGAGGGCGGCGCCATCGCCCACGCGTGGTACGCCGTCACCCCCGAGGACACCGTCCCGAACGCCCTCACCGCCCTCGGCGGCTAGACCCGTCAGGCGAGGTACCCCGCAAGGGCACGCGCCTCCTCCTCCACGTCGCGACGCACCGAGCGCGGCAGCGGCTCGAACGGCTCGAGGCGCACGCGCCCGCGTTCCTCGCGCCACGTCCCCGCCACCTGCCCGTCCACGGTGAACGTCGACACCGAGTGCGGGGTCTTCGTGTCGAACACCAACGGGCGGTACCGCTCCGGCAGGATCTGGGTCCGCCGGGCGTGGACGAGCAACGTGGCGTCCCATGTGGGAAGGAACCGCGGCGGCGCCCGCGTTGCCGCGTCCGGGAGCGGCGCGCGGGCGACGTCGAGGAGCTCAACGCCTTGCTCGTCGCGGAACCGGCGGAGCCTCAGCTCCTCCAGCACGGTGTCCAGGGTGGCCGGCGACAGGCCCGTGAAGCTCAGCACGTCCTTGCGCGAGGCCGGGCCGAAACCGGCGAGGTAGCGGCGGACCAGGTGCGCGACGGCATCCGACTCGGAGGGCGGCGTGGCGGGAGCGCGGAGCCAGGCGTCGGCGAGCGCGTAGCGATCCGCCCGCCGCTGCTCCCATGTCCCCGAGGGCGGGACGCGGACCAGGTCGAGCCACAGCTGCACCCCGTTCCACGCCGAGGCGCCGACGCCGAGGTCCTCGAGGATCTCCGAGCGAGTCGACGGGCCGTCGGCGAGGAGCTCTCGGGTCCGGCGGGCGGCCGCCTCGACGACCCGGACCTGGTCGGGACGTCGCGTCCCGCGGAGCCACCAGCCGCGCCGGTCGCGGCGGATCGCCTCGGCGAACGGCCACCAGTCCCGCGCCGAGACGAGATGGATCGTCGCCCTGAGCAGCGTCCCCTGCACCACGGCGCGCCGCTCGAGCGCCCGCGTGAGGTCGGCGCGCTCGAGACCCTCGAGCCGCGACCACAGGCCCACGTAGCTCGACGGCGCGTACTGCGACTGGATCCCCGCCACGCGCTCGAGCGCGCGAGCGACGGGCGTCCGGGCCCGCTCGAGCAGGAGCTGGCGGGAAAGGAGCGCCCGGTTGAGCTCGCGCTCAGTGAGGATCCGCTCCGCCGTCCCCGCCATCGAGCCGAGCCTATCCGGCCGTGCCCTCAACCCCGGAGCGCCAGTCCCCGATACCCATTGGGCCTGAGCGGGGCGCGAGGGGAGTTCGGCCGTGGCCAGGATCGAGAAGCGGATCACCCATCCACCGTCGGAGCCGGCCTCCGAGGCCGAGGTCGCCGCGCCCGAGGTCACCGAGGCCGAGGTCGCCGCGCCCGCCACGCCGCCCGAGCCCTCGGTCGTCGATCCCGAGCCGACCACCGAAGGCTCGTGGGCGGCCAAGCCCGTCCTCGCGCGACTGCTGCGGATCGCGATCTTCGTCGTCCCGCTCGCCTGCGCGCTCGTGTCGACCTCGGTCGCGCGCCAGATCCTGCCGGGGCCTGGCACCACGACCGCGCTCGTCACGCAGTCGATCCTGTTGCTCGCGCTCGGCGTCGGTGTGGCCGTCGGTACCGAGCGGATCGCGCGGCGGTTCCTGCCGCTCGCGACGCTGCTGAAGCTGTCGATGCTGTTTCCCGCCCGCGCGCCGTCGAGGTTCAAGGTCGCGCGTCAGGCCGGCTCCGTCCGGGAGCTCGGATCGGCCGGCGACGCGGCCGCGACCGACGACACGGGCGATGCCGCCGCGACCATCCTCGCGCTCGTCGCCCAGCTCTCCGAACACGACCGTCGGACCCGCGGCCACTCCGAACGCGTCCGCGTCTACACCGACATGATCGCCGAGGAGCTGAAGCTCACCGAGGCCGACCGCTACCGGCTGCGGTGGGCGGCCCTGTTGCACGACATCGGCAAGCTCGCCGTCCCGCCCGAGGTCTTGAACAAGCGCGAGCGGCTGAGCGACGAGGAGTGGGCCGCGATGCAGCAGCACCCGATCGAGGGCCTGCGCCTGGCCGCGCCGCTCGTCGAGTGGCTCGGGCCGTGGGCCGACACGATCGCGCACCATCACGAGCGTTTCGACGGCACGGGCTATCCGGTGGGGCTGACCGGCGAGGAGATCTGTCAGGGCGCGCGCATCGTCTCGGTCGCCGACTCGTACGACACGATGACGTCCGTCCGCTCCTACAAGAAGCCACTCGCCACGCGCGGCGCCCGCGAGGAACTCGTGCAGTGCGCCGGGACGCAGTTCGACCCCGTCGTGGTCCGGGCGTTCCTGGCGATCTCACTCCCGCGTCTGCTCTGGGCGACCGGCCCGGTCTCGCTGCTGGTCCACCTGCCGTTCCTCGCCCGGCTGCAGACCGTCGGCCAGGTCTCGGTCGCCGCGGCGGCGCAGACGCTCACGGCAGGTGCCGCCGCCGGCGTGGTGGCGATCGGATTGATCGCGCCCACCACCACTCCGGTGGAGCACGCCCCCGCGGCCACTGGGGTCGAGCGAACCACCGACGCCGGCTCCGGCCGGCAGTCCGGGCGGCGGCGACGCGGATGGGCGGCGCTCGCGACCACGAGAAGGAAGGAAACACGGACGGCGACAAGGGCAGTGACGAGGGAGGCAAGGACACGGGTACCGATGAGGACTCGGGCGGCGGCGGCACGTTGCCGCCTCCGGCCCCGGGTCCCGGGCCCGGGCCGGGGCCTGGACCTGGGCCCGATCCGGCGCCCTCGCCGAGGCCCGAGCCGAGCCCGTCCCCCGAGCCGCCCCCCGAGCCCGCAACGGTCCGGGTGCCCGACGTCATCGGGATGAGGGAGATCTCGGCGGTGGCCGCGATGGAACAGGCTGGCTTCGTGGTCCAGACCGTGAAGGAGTGGTCCGACGACAAGGACGCGAAGAACCTCGTGACCGCCCAGTCGGCGGCGGCGGGGTCGCGCCTACCCGCAGGGAGCACGGTCACGATCACCGTGGCCAAGTGGAGGAACAAGGACTGACGCTCCCGAGAGCCGGCCGCGTGGCGGCGTCGGCTCCGCTCTCACCCAAGCCCGACCGACGCGCCTGACCACAGGAGGGTGCGTGGTTCCGCAACGCCTGGAGCGGCGTCGGTCGGCACCTAGTAAGCTGAAGTCCCGGGCGTTCGCCCGAGCGTAAGGCCGACGATGGAGGCGAAGCCGATGGCGAGACCGGGCGGCGGGCAAGTGCAGTTCGGGACCCCGGAGCGAGGTCACGACCTCGCGTCGCGGGCGGCGCAGGGACGCGCGTGCGCCGAGCCCGGCTGCGCGACGGTCCTGTCCACGTACAACCGGTCCTCGACCTGCTACCTGCACACGGCTCCCACTTACCGCCACCCGCTCCAGCGAACCTGACCACCGCCGCACCGAACACGACGCACGACCGCACCGCACAGGAGGCCCCCGATGCCCGATAGCCTCGGCAAGCGCCAGCGCCGGGACGCGAACGCGAAGAAGCAGGTCGCCCGCGAGGAGCGCCGGGTCGAGCGCGCGCAGCGTCGCAAGGATCGCGACGCCGGCCTGATCGAAGCCGGTCCCCCGATCGGGCCCGCCGAGCAGAGCGAGTGGCTTCCCACCCCCGAAGAGCTCGCGAAGATGGACAAGGAGCTCGAGGGCGAGGTCGAGACCACCCCCTAGCGCCGCCGGGGCAGCGTAGGCCCGCTCCCATGCGTCCCCTCCGAGTCGGCGTTCAGCTCCCCGAGGTGGAGCGCGAGGTCCGCTGGCCCGAGCTGCGATCGATGGCTCAGGCGGCCGAGGAGGCCGGCTTCGACTCCGTGTGGCTAGGCGACCACCTCCTGTATCGGGGGGACGGGCGCCCGGAGCGCGCACCGTGGGACGCGTGGGTCATGCTCTCGGCCCTCGCCGACGTAACGGAGCGCGTGCGCCTCGGTCCACTGGTCGCCTGCGCCGCGTTCCATCCGCCGGGGATCCTGGCTCGGATGGCCGCCGCAGTGGACGAGGTGAGCGGCGGGCGGTTCGTCCTCGGGATCGGCGCAGGCTGGAACCGGGTCGAGTTCGAGGCGTTCGGGATCCCGTTCGACGAGCGCGCCTCTCGCTTCGAGGAGTCTTTCGAGATCGTCCGTCGGCTCCTCGCCGGGGAGCGCGTCACGTCGGACGGCCACTTCCAGCACGTCCGGGATGCGGTGCTACTCCCACCGCCGGCGCGGCGGACCCCGATGATGATCGGCTCCACCGGCGAACGGGTGCTGCGCGCCGCACTGCCCTGGGTGGACACGTGGAACACGTGGTTCGACCTCTACGGCAACACGCCCGAGGGGTTCGCAGGGCTGAGCGCCCGCGTGTCCGAGCTCGCGGAGGCGGTCGGTCGCGCGCCCTCGCAGATCGAGCGGAGCGCCTGCGTGCTGGTGGTGCTCGACCGATCGGCCGGCGAGCGTTCGTTCGACGACGCGAGCCCGCCGCTCGAGGGCGACGCCTCGGCGATCGCCGAGGGCCTGCGCGCGTTCGCCGAGGCGGGCGCCGACGAGGCGATCCTGGTCCTCTCCCCCATCACCGAGCGCTCGATCACCGAGCTCGGCGCCGTGCTGGCGGTCCTCGACGGCTGAGGTCAGCCGAGCATCTCGCGGCCCATCGCCAGCCGGTACTCCTCGTTGAACCAGTAGAGGAACCGGTCTTGGCGCGGGTACACCCCCGCCGTGAACGCGCGCGAGCCCACGCCGGTGTGGGCGCGGGCGCAGACGTCCCAGTCCTGCTTGCTGATGAGGTCCCAGAACTCGACGACCGGCTCCGGCTTGAAGTCCGGCCCGTCGATCACCTCCTGCGGGAACAGGAACTCGGAGACGACCGTGGTGTGGTTCGGGCCCTTCGGATACCCGATGTAGTACATGACGCAGTCCGGGTGCAGGTTCAGCATCAGGTTCGGGAACTCGTACGAGCCGTAGTACATCTGGTAGTCGATCGGGTTCAGCCCCGGGAGCTTCGGGAGCTCCGAGCGACCCGTCGCCGTGAAGCTCGTAGCCCCGTCCATCATCACGTTGCCGTCGTCGGGCTGGCTCTCGTCCCACACCTCGCCGAACCGGAACAGCGGCACGACCTGCACGAGCTCGGGATGGATCGTCGGGCAGTGGAGGCACTCGTTGTAGTTCTCCACGACGATCTTCCAGTTCGCCTCGACCTCGTACACGAGGCGCACGCCGATCCGAAGGTCCTGCATCTTGAAGCGCTCGAATACCGTGATCGACTCGGCGCCGTCGGTCAGCGCGTCCATCAGCGGCCGCGGGTTCGCCGAGAGGTTGACGAACACGAACCCCGCGTACTCGCCCACCGAGAACCGGTGCAGCGGGTAGGCGGTGCGGTCGAACAGCTCGTCTTCCTTCACGTTCGGCGTGCCGATCAGCCGTCCGTCGAGGTCGTAGGTCCATGCGTGGTACGGGCAGCGGAACGCCTTGCGCGCGTTGCCCTTCGTGTCGTCGTCGAGGAACTTCGTCCCCCGGTGCGCGCACACGTTGTAGAAGCCGTTCAGACTCCCGTCGGCGGCGCGGACCACGAAGACGGACTCGCCGGCGAGGTCGCGAACGAGGTAGTCGCCGGGCCGGGAGACCTCCTCGGACCGCCCGAGGCACACCCAGTCGCCCCACCAGATCTTCTCGCGCTCCTCGTCGTAGACCTCGAAGCTCGTGTACTCGGCGCCGCCGAGGGACGACCGGGGGCGCCAGTCGCGCTCGTCGAGTCGAAGGTGGTCTCGGTCCCGCTGCGTCTGCACGGTGCGTCTCCTTCGTATCCGTTCGGCCTGTCCGTTCGGCCGATCCGCCGGCTGAGTTTGAACGGCGGGTCAAAGCCCCGGGGAGCACAGGATACAGCCTCGCGGAAGTGTGCTGGAAGAAGCACTACCGTGCGGCAGGTGCCGACATCGCTCACCCCGATGCTGACCGTCCGGGACGCCGCTGCCGCGATCCATTTCTACGAACGAGCGTTCGGCGCGAAGGAGCACGAGCGCCTCGAGACCCCGACCGGACAGATCGTCGCCGAGATGTCGATCGACGGACAAGGGTTCTTCGTGGTCGACGAGAACCCGGAGGCCTTCAATCTGAGCCCCGAGAGTCTCGGGCGGAACGAGCGTCCGCATCAGCCTGATCGTCGAGGACGCGGACGCGATCACAGTGCCATGCGATCGCAGCAGGTGCGACCGAGGTCTTTCCTGTGGCCGACCAACCGTACGGGCTGCGGCAGGGCCGCGTGGCCGATCCCCACGGTCACCATTGGCTGATCGGGACACCCCTCCTCCAGCTAGTCGGCGGATGGGGCTCGCAGACGGTGCGCATCCTGGCCGGGCGGGCCGCCTCCGGCTAGCGGATCCTCAGGCAGGTGCCGACGTGGCGAGCGTCTCGTACACGAGGCGCTGGACGGCACGGCACATCGTCACGACCTGATCGTCCATGCCGTCGCACATCGCCTCGACGTCGAACATGCGCAGCTCCCCCGCGGTCCACATCGTCGAGCCGCACTCGGCGCGCGCGGCCGCCAGACCACCTCGCTCCGCCGCACCGAGCGTCCGATCGCCGCCGATCTCCTGGAGGCAGAACGCGGTCCCGCTCCCGCTGAGCGCGACCACCTGCGCGTGAGACTCCGTTGCGAGCGTCACGCCGACGACGAGGTGTTCCCCGGTCCGCCCGTCTTGCCAGGAGAGCTCGGGGGAGGCCGCCTCTCCGACTGCCGCGTCGAACCCCGCGTAGGTCTCGTTCGTCGCGCGGTAGGACTCCATCGCGTCGAGCGCGGCATCCAGGTTCTGCTTGGCGCGAACGTCATGCGCCAGCTCCCGCTGCCCGAGGTAGGTGGGGAGCGTCATGGAGATCTGCACGGGCAGCGGATCGGCACGAACGGCGATCAACGTCACGACCAGGAGCCCGGCCGCGAGCGCGTTCCAGACCACCGCCGGTCGCACGCTCGGAACGTCGATCGTCAGAGAGACGGCCGCCGGCCGCAACTCGCGGCGGCCACGTCCCGCGAAGACGTTCGCGATCGGCCGCCACAGCGAGGCAACCAGCCCGACGCCGGCGAGCGGCACGGCGCCCCGGAACCACGTGAGAGCCGTGAACCGCGACGGGATCCCCATCAGGGCCATCGCGGGTCCGAGCGAGAGCAGGATCGCAACGGGCGCGAGGGCCCACGGCCACCACCGCCGGTGTGTCCCGAGCAACGCCCCGAACAGAGCCATGATGCCGACCGAGACCCACGAGAACGCGAGCGTCGTGGAGATGAACATCTCACCGGGCAGGCGGAACCAGAGCAGTCGGAACATCAGGATGACGCCGGCGACGACGAAGGTCGCCGCCCACGCCGCATGCCGCGGGAGGTCCGTCGGCCGCAGCCGGGGCTTCGGCCGGAGCACGGTCATCACCGCGACGGCCGGCACGGTCACGAGGACCAGGTCCGCCGCGATCGCGAGCGCCCCGTGCCCTTGCCAGTAGGAGGATCCGTCGCCGCCCCCGAGGAACGAGTCACCGATCCCGAACAGCATCTGCGGATCGCCCCCGCGGCTCACGTTCACGACGGCGGAGAGCAGCGCGGCCCCGCCGCCGAGCGCGGCCGGGAGCAGCGCCGAGAGCCGACGCCCGCTCAGCGCGAGCAGGACCCCCGGGAGCGCGAGGGCGGCCGCGATCAGGAGTGAGCCACCCACGTAGGAGACGAGCATCCGCGAGCCCGTCAGCTCGCACGGCCAGTCCCCCGGGCGCATCGACAGCCGCTCGCACCAGCCCGCGAAATCCGCGTGCAGCTGGCCGGCGACCGGCACGCGCATCCAGGCGTAGAGCCCGCCCGCCGCTGCGCAGAGCACGAGGACCCAGAGGAACGGCCGCACGCGCGCTGTTCGCGAGCGCAGCAGGGAAGCGGCGACGACGGCCATGGCATGGGTATCGGCACGACCGCCCCCTCGGGTGAAACACCGACTCGAGTGACGCTCGACCGCCCGGCCGGGAGCATGGGAGGATGACCGAGCGCGTGTGGAACTTCGCCGCTGGGCCCGGGGCCCTGCCGCTCCCGGTGCTCGAGCGGACCCGGGACGAGCTCCTGTCGCTCCCCGGCGCGGGCGCCTCGGTCCTGGAGATCAGCCATCGCTCTCCCGCGTTCGAGGCGGTCATCGAGGAGGCGGAGGCCAACCTTCGGGACCTGCTGCGGATCCCGCCCACGTACCAGGTGCTGTTCCTGCAGGGCGGGGCGTCGCTGCAGTTCTCGATGGTGCCGATGAACCTCGGCCGTGGAGCGTACGTCGTGACCGGCTCGTGGGGTCGCCGCGCGTGGGCCGAGGCCCAGAGGCTCGGCGATCCGATCTCGGCGTGGGACGGCGCCGGCGGGAGCTTCACCGACGTTCCCGATCTTTCGGCTATGGACCCCGGCGCCGCCGGCTACCTGCACGTCACGTCGAACGAGACCATCGAGGGCGTGGCGTTCCCGAGCGGCTTCGAGCCCCTCGACGGTCCTCCGCTCGTCTGCGACGCCTCCAGCGACGTCCTGTCCCAGCCGATCCCGGTCGAGCGCTACGGGCTGCTCTACGCGGCAGCGCAGAAGAACGCCGGACCGGCCGGGGCGACGATCGCGATCGCCCGGCAGGACCTGCTCGAGCAGGGCCCGGCCGGCCTCCCCACGATGCTGGACTACCGGACCTACGCCGATCACGGGTCGATGTTCAACACGCCGCCGGTGTTCGCGATCTACGTGATGATGCTCGTCACGCGTTGGCTCCTCGACGACGTCGGCGGGCTCGAGGAGATGCACGACCGCAACCGGGCGAAGGCCGGCCTGCTGTACGAGGCGCTCGACGGCTCGGAGGGCTTCTACCGCGGTCACGCGGCGCCCGGCGCGCGCTCGCTGATGAACGTCACGTTCCGGCTCCCGTCGCAGGAGTTGGAGCGGATGTTCGTGGACCGTGCCGCCGAGGCCGGTCTCGTGGAGCTGCGCGGACACCGGAGCGTGGGCGGCATCCGGGCGTCGATCTACAACGCGATGCCGCTCGAAGGTGTGCAGGCGCTCCGGGCATTCATGGATGGGTTCCGCGCCGAGTCGGCCTGAGCGCGCCGGGGCAGCGCGCTACTCAGCGCCGCCGTGGTCGCGGAGGTAGCGCTCTAGCTCGGCCGCGAGGTCGTCCCCGCTCGCCACCTCGAGCTCTCCGCCCTCGACGGACTCCTCGAGCCGCTTCACGTAGGCCTCGAGGTTGCCGTCCTCCTCGATCGCCTCGGTCACCTCGCGCTCGAACGCGCGGGCGGCCATCTCCATCTCGCCGGTGTCGATCGGCAGGCCGGTCAGCTCCCGCAGGGCCTCCAGCAGCGCGAGCGCGACCTTCGGGTTCACGGTCTGCGGCAGGTAGTGCGAGGCCGCGCCCCACAGGGACAGCGCCGGCACGCCGGCGCGCGCCGCGGTCGCGTTCACGACGCCCACGATGCCCGTGGGACCCTCGTACCGCGCCGGCTCGACGCCGGGCTTCGCCAGCCACGTCTCGTCCTCGCTGGCGGCGTTCACCGGCGACGGCCGCGTGTGCGGCACGTCGGCGAGGAACGCGCCGAGCGTCACGAGCAACTCGGCGCGGAGCTCGGAGCAAACGCTGAGGATCGACTGCGCGTACGTCCGCCACCGCACATTGGGTTCGACGCCGAGGAACACGACGATGTCGCGACCGCCGAGGCGCGCGAACGAGAAGTCGTTGCGCGGCCACGAGACGCGCCGCATCGCGCCCTCGATCGACCGGACCGTGGGCCGGTTGACCTGGAAGTCGTAGAACTCCTCGGGGTCGATCGACGCAAACCGGCGCGCGCCCCACTGGTCACGGAGCTCTCGGACCGCGGTGGTCGCGGCCTCCCCGCCGTCGTTCCACCCGGAGAAGGCACACACGACGATCGGACGGTCGATCTCGGGACGGGCGCGGTACTCGACGTGGCTCACCCGGACAGTCTGGACCGAGCCGGGGCCGGCTGTCACACGGCCGCGCCCGGTTACTCGGGGTCCGTCGCTCCCTCGGCCTCGGCGAGCCTCGTCCAGCGCCGCATGATCGGGCAGGTCAGCGTGCGGACCACGCCGTCGACCTCCTGCAACGGGCGCAGCACTCGCTTGCCCAGCTCGTCGAGGCTGTCGGCCTCGGCCCGGGCGACCACGTCGTGCGGCCCGGTCACGACGTCCACCGAGGTCACCCCGTCCAGGTCGCCGACGGCCCGAGCCACGCGCGCATCGGTCCCGACCTTGACCTGCAGGAAGATGTACGCCTCCACGCAGGCATGATGCCCCCGGGACCGCGAGGGCACAAGCCTCGAGCGTGCCTGTTCACAGAACCGTTACCCGCCCATCAAGACCTCGCCCGACCGCGCCGATGCCTACTCCGAACGGATGATCGACAGGTCGGGAGGACCGGGTGTCGCTCGCGCGATCAGCGGAACCGCCGACGCAGCCGGACGACCACGCCCCGGCGGCGGTGAAGACCGGTCCGGACGGACCGGTGGACTACCGCACGCTCGTCGAACAGATCCCCGCGATCACCTATACCGAGGTCCACGGGTCCTCGATGTCGGGCGCGCCCTCCGGTCAGCGGAGCACCTACGTCTCGCCGCAAGCGGCCAGGATCCTCGGCCACGCACCGCAGGAGTTCCTCGACGATCCCGGCCTGTGGCAGAAGCTGAGGCACCCCGCCGACCGAACGACCGTGATGGCGGCCGAGCGCACGGCCGAGCTGACCAAGCGCCCGTTCCACGCCGAGTACCGGATGCACGACCGAGGCGGCCGGCTCCACTGGTTCCGCGACAACGCGGTGATCATCGAGCGCGACGGCGGGACGTTCTGGCAGGGCGTGATGTTCGACATCACCGCCGAGAAGGAGGCCGAGGAGCAAGCGCGGCGCGCAGACCGGCGCTACCGCAGCCTCGTCGAGTCGCTCCCCTGCGTCGTCTACGTTGACGAGCTCGACGAGCGCGCCACGAACGTCTACACGAGCCCGCAGACCGAGGCGCTGTTCGGCTACGACCAACAGGCCTGGGTGGACGACCCCGATCTGTGGCTCGGCACGCTGGTGCATCCGGACGACCGAGAGCGCTGCCGCGCGGCCGAGGCCGCACACGCCGAGACGAACGAGCCGTTCGACGAGACCTACCGCGTGACGCACCGCGATGGGAGGATCGTGTGGGTCCGCGACGTTGCCGTCGTCGTGTTCGAGGAAGACGGCACCGCGCTGTTCTCGCAGGGCTTCCTGCTCGACATCTCGGCGCAGATGGAGGCCGAGGCCGATCTCATGAGCGCGCTCGAACGCGAACAAGCCCAGGCCGAACAGCTGCGTGCGATGGACGACCTGAAGAACACGCTGCTGCACACCCTCTCGCACGACCTGAAGGGACCGATCACGGCGATCCTGACGGCCACCTCTGCCCTGAAGCGGCCCGAGCTGCGCGAGTCCGATGCGCAGGAGCTCCTCGACGGGATGACGGTTCGGGCGCGGAAGATGGACAAGCTCCTTGACGACCTGCTCGATCTCGAGCGCCTGGGTCGCGGGATCGCAGAACCGACGCGTTTCCCGGTTGACGTTGGGCAGCTCGTGACCGACCTCGTGCACGCGAGCGATGTCCTCGGCGGCCGACCCGTCGAGATCTCCGCACGTCCGGTCGTCGCCCCGGTCGACGCGCCGAAGGTCGAGCGCATGGTGGACAACCTGCTCGTGAACGCGTCGCGGCACACGCCCGAGGGCTCGCGGCTGTGGGTGCGCGTCCTGCCGGAGGACGGTGGTGTGCTCGTCGCCGTGGAGGATGAGGGCCCCGGCGTTCCCGACGAGATCAAGCAGGACATCTTCGAGCCTTTCCACAAGGGCGACCCCGGGTCGGCCGGCTCGGGCATCGGCCTGTCGCTCGTGTCGCGGTTCGCCGAGCTCCACGGGGGACGCGCGTGGGTGCAGGATCGACCCGGCGGTGGCAGCTCGTTCCGCGTGTTCCTTCCCGGCCCGTCCCGCGACTGAGCGGCCGCGGCCGCTCCTTCCGGAACCCTATTGAGGCCTCTGCCCCCGCGTGGGAGCATCGCCGAACCGTGAGAGCCCGCGCCCTCGTTCTCCTTGCGACCTTCGCCGTGCTGTTGCCGATCCTTGCCGCCGGCCCGGCGCACGCCGGCACGAGCACGGTCACGATCGTCGCCTCGGACCAGACGACCCCATACGGAGGCGACGTCACGCTCACCGTTACGGTCGAGGGCGACCCGGCGTGCCTCGACGGTCGCACCGTCACCCTCGAGTGGCGTCCCGCCGACTCCTCGGGATCCGCGATCGTCGGACAGGGAACCACGGACGACACCGGGACGGTCGCCCTCGACCAGTCCCAGCAGCACACCGGCCGGTACCGGGCGAGCGTGTCTTCCAGCGGCGGCTGCACGGCCGCCACCTCGGAGCTGGCGCTCGTGCGCGTCCGCGCCTCGGTGGACGGTTCGGTCGTCGCCGGCGATGCGGAGGCCGGGTCCTGCGTCGATGCGTTCGTCAGCGTGACGCCGTCGAAGACCGGCCAGCTCGTCGAGCTCCAGCGGCGCACGAAGGACGGATGGGTCGTGCTCGAGTCGCTGACGCTCGACGCTCATTCGAGCGCGACGGCCAGCCCCTGCCTCGGGTTCGACGACATCGGGGTGGTGCGGTACCGGTTCCGGTGGACCGCGCAGGACGAGCTGAACGAGACGGCCACGACGCCGATGCTGGCGTTCGAGGTCACGCCGGCCGCGTGGATGGAGTCGATCGAGGATGCCATCGGCGGTCGCCCGATCTCGGTGACCGTCGGTGAAGAGGACGTCTACCTCTACCGGCGCGCCGACCTTACGGCCCGGACCCCCGCATCGAACGAGAAGCTGCTGCTCGCGATGGCGATGTTCGACACGTTCGGAGCCGACTTCGAGGTCCAGACCCGGGCCTCGGCCCGCACGGTGCGGGACGGCGTCGTGCGCGGCGACCTGTGGATCCTCGGCCGCGGCGACCCAGGTGTGGGACGGGCGTCGATGGGTGCGCTCGCGCAGCGGATCGTGGACGCGGGGATCGTGCGGATCGCGGGCGACGTCCGCGGGAGCACCACCTACTTCCGACGGGACTGGGACGCCCCGGGATGGAACAACGTCGCACGCGACTACGTGAACCGGCCGACGGCGCTCACGTTCGATGGCAACGATTCGCCCGCCCCCGAGCGCCGCGCGGCCGAGGCGCTCACGGAGCGCCTCGAGGAGCTCGGCGTGCGCGTCGGGGGAACGCCGGGGTCGGGTCGGTCGCCCGACGGACTCACGCCGGTGGCATCGGTCTCCTCGCAACCGCTCGCCACGCTCCTTCGCAAGACGCTCGTCCCCTCGAACAACTTCTCGGCCGAGGTGCTCGGCAAGCGGCTCGGCGCCGAGGTTCGCGGCGCCCCGGGCACGATCGCCAAGGGCGCGGCGACGGTCGAGGAATGGGTCAACGAGCGCGGCGCGGGCTTCGAACTGTTCGACAACTCGGGCCTGTCGTACGCGAACCGAGTGAGCGCACGCGGGATGGTGGAGCTGCTCTGGCACGCAGAAGACGCGCCCTGGGGCGTCGACCTGCGGCGGGCCCTGCCCACCGGCGGCCAGGGGACCCTTCGCGACCGGCTCCACAACGTGAAGATCAGGGCGAAGACCGGCACCCTCACCGACGTGTCCGCCCTCTCGGGCTGGGTCTACGCCGACCGCCTCGACGCCTGGGTGGAGTTCTCGATCCTGTGCTCGGGTCTGTCCAAGTCCACCGCCTCGGGGATCGAGGACGAGATCGTTCGCGTGCTGGCCGGGCAGCTGGGTTAGCCCGAACGGGTGGCTCGCGCCCGAACCACGCGGCCTGGTCACCCACCGGCCGATGGTCCGAACGATGCGTCCAAAGGACGCAGATGACGACCCATGCGTCAACCCGGTCGCGCGGACACCCGATGCATCCTGGGATGGACTCTCACGTCGCCCCTGCCCAGGATCGGGCGGGCCTGCTCGACCGCGTCTTCCACGCGAGCGCGGTGGGCATGGTCGTCGCCCGGCTCGATGACGGCCGGATCCAGGAGGCCAACGACCGATTCTGCGCCCTGATGGGCGTAGGTCTCGGCGAGGTCCTTGGGGCCGACGTGTACGACCTGGATCTGTGGGGCGCGCTCGGGCCGGACAGGGCGCGAGGGCGTCTCGCGCAGACCGGCCTGATCGACGGGTTCGACACCTCCGTGTCGACCCCCGAGGGCGAGACCCGGGTGATCCGCCTGTGGGCCGAGGTCGTGAACGGGGGCGAACCGCTCGTCGTCGTCCGCGCTTCCGACGTCGACGGGCGGGCAGCCGCCGGGAGCCGGTATCGGGAGCTGCGCGAGACCGAGATGGCCTACCGCGCGCTCGTCGAGCAGATGCCGGCGATCACGTACACCCAGGTCGAGGAGCCGACCAGTCCCACCGGCTTCCGCAACCTGTACATCAGCCCCCAGACCGAGCGGATCCTCGGCTACACGCCTGGGGAGTGGCAGGCCGATCCCGAGCTGCGGGTCCGGGCCACCCACCCGGACGATCGCGACCAGCTCGTCGCGCAGGACCACTGGTCGGCGACCACCGGCGACCGCTTCTTGAGCGAATACCGGATGATCGCTCGGGACGGGCGCGTGGTGTGGTTCCGCGACGAGGCGGTCCTGATCACCGACCCCGTGAGCCGGGTTCGGTTCTGGCAGGGCATGATGCTCGACGTCACCGAGATGAAGGAGACGGCAGAGCACCACGCGGAGACCGAGGCGAAGTACCGCACCCTCGTCGAGTCTCTCCCGTGCGTCGTCTACCTCGCCAAGTACGGGGACGACGGCGATTGGCTGTACGTCAGCCCCCAGATCGAGCGCGTCCTCGGGTTCACGCCCACGGAGTGGATGGAACACCCGCACCCGCAGGCCTCGTTCACCCACCCCGACGACCTCGAGATGGTCCGGGAGGCCGAGGTGCGGTCCCAGCGCGAAGGCGTGCCGTTCCGCATCGAGTACCGGATGCAGCGTCGCGACGGGGAGTGGGTGTGGCTGCTCGACGAGGCCACGGCCGTGCTGGACGACGAGGGCAACCCGATCTGCCTGCAGGGCCTCATGTACGACATCACCGAGCGGCGCGGGGCCGAAGAACGGCTGGTGGCCCTGGACCGGCTGAAGAACACGTTGCTCCACACCCTCTCGCACGACCTGAAGGAGCCGCTCACGGCGATCCTGGGGGCGGCGAGCACGCTGGAGCGCCTCGACGACCAGCTCGATGAGGAGGAGCGCACGGCCCTGCTCCACACGCTCGGCGCGCGGACCAAGGCGATGAACGGCCTGCTGACCGACCTCCTCGACCTGGACCGGCTGGACTCGGGGATCACGGAGCCGCGCCGGTTCCCGGTGGACCTCGTGGAGCTCGTGTCGGGGCTGGTCGAGCGGACGGTCGTGCTCCGCGGCCGGAAGGTGGAGGTGGAGCCGGGCCGGTGCATCGCGAACGTGGACGTCCCGAAGGTGGAGCGCATGATCGAGAACCTGCTCGCGAACGCCGTCCGGCACACGGGGTCCGACGCGCGGATCTGGGCCCGCTGCCGGCGCGAGGGCGGCGGCGCCTTGATCATCGTCGACGACGACGGCCCGGGCGTGCCTGCCGGGTTCGAGGAGACCGTGTTCGAGGCGTTCCGTCGCGGTCCCGGCACCGAGGGGACACAAGGCAGCGGGATCGGGCTCTCCCTCGTCGCCCGGTTCGCGGAGCTGCACGGCGGACGGGCGTGGGTCGAGGCGCGGCCGGACGGTGGGGCGTCGTTCCGCGTCTACCTGCCCGACGGACCGATCGGCATCATCCCGGGTTCCGTCTAAGCCGTTCCGAGCGCGCGCTCGATCTCGCGCGCGGCATCCATCACCGCCGGCGCGTACCGCTTCGCGCTGATGCGCCCCATCCTCGACGCCGGTCCCGACACGGAGACCACCGCGATCGGCAGGTCGTTCAGCGCGAGGACCGGGGCGCTCACCGAGCCGACCCCGGCCTGCCGCTCGCCGGTGCTCGACGCCCATCCGCGCCCGCTGACCCGCGCGACCTCGCGGCCGAACCGGGCCGGATCGGCGGCCCGCCGGATCAGCCGGTCGGCACGGGGATCGTAGGCGAGGAACACCTTGGCGGCGGAGCCGGCGGTGAGAGGCAGGGTGGCGCCGATCGGCACGATCGTGCGGAGCTCGTTCGCGGACTCGACGGTGTCGATGCAGACGCGCTCGTCGCCCGAACGGACGTAGAGCTGCGCGGTCTCCCCCGTCACCCGCGCGAGGCGCTCGAGCGCGGTGCGGGCCAGCTCACGGAGGGGGAGCTCGCGCATCGCGCGGTCGGCGAGGCGCAGGAGCCTTGGCCCGATTCGGTAGCCGAACCCTCCGTACGTCGCGAGGAGCTCGTGTTCCACGAGCGCCTTGACCAGGCGGTGGGCGGTCGCCCGGGACAAGCCGGTCGCCTCGGCGATCGCGGTGAAGGAACTCGCGCCTCGCTCCACCGCCTCGATGACGGCGACCGCCCGGTCGAGGGTCCCGACGCCCGTGTTCGGGACGTCGGATGGGGCCGTCGGGTCCGGCGTTCTGGGCGCGGCTCGATGCGGCCGCCAAGGGTCGGATGGCGGGCGCAGGCGGCTCGGTGGGCTCGGTGGGCTCGGTGGGCTCGGTGGGCTCGGTGGGCTCGGTGGGCTCGGTGGGCTCGGTGGGCTCGGTGGGCTCGGTGGCATGTTCCATATAGTGGAACACAGTTCCATATGATGGAACAACCGTGGACAGAGGGTCCACCGGCTGCCACCATCGGACCCATGGAACCGCGCACGCTCGCCGAGAAGGTCTGGGACCGCCACGTGGTGCACAGCGCTGAGGGCGAGCCCGACCTGCTCTACGTGGACCTGCACCTGGTCCACGAGGTCACGAGCCCGCAGGCCTTCGACGGCCTGCGCATGGAGGGGCGCCCGGTCCGGCGCCCCGACCTCACCGTCGCGACGATGGACCACAACGTGCCCACCGGACCGGGGCCCGTGGACCCCGTGAGCGTGAAGCAGATGGAGGCGCTCGCCCGCAACGCCGCGGAGTTCGGCATCCGCCTGTTCCCGACCGGCGACATCGGGCAAGGGATCGTGCACGTGATCGGCCCGCAGATGGGGCTCACCCAGCCCGGCCTCGTGATCGTGTGCGGCGACTCGCACACCAGCACCCACGGGGCCTTCGGCGCGCTCGCGTTCGGCATCGGCACCAGCGAGGTCGAACATGTCCTCGCAACGCAGACCCTCCCGCAGGCGCGTCCCGGCACGATGGCGATCACCGTCGAGGGCGACCTGCCGTCCGGCGTCTCGGCCAAGGACGTGATCCTCGGCATCATCGCCCGTATCGGCACCGGCGGCGGCGTGGGCCACGTCCTCGAGTACCGAGGGAGCGCGATCCGTTCGCTGTCGATGGAAGGCCGCATGACGGTGTGCAACATGTCGATCGAGGCCGGCGCTCGCGCCGGGGTCGTAGCGCCGGACGACACGACGTTCGCGTACCTCGAGGGCCGCCCGCACGCGCCGTCGGACTGGGAGGCGGCACTCGACGAGTGGCGGTCGCTCCCCACCGACGACGGCGCGACGTTCGACCGAGAGGTGCGCATCGACGCCGCCGAGCTCCGGCCATACGTGTCGTGGGGAACGAACCCCGCGCAGACGGTCACGATCGACGACGTCGTCCCCGAGCCCGCCGACGAGACCGCCGAGCGCGCCCTCACGTACATGGCCCTGCGGCCCGGCACCCCCATCCGCGACATCCGCCCCGATACCGTCTTCATCGGGTCGTGCACCAACAGCCGGCTGTCCGACCTGCGGGAGGCCGCCGAGATCCTGCGCGGCAAGACGATCCGCGAGGGCCTGCGCGCGATGGTCGTCCCCGGCTCGATGCTCGTGAAACGCGAGGCCGAGGCGGAGGGTCTGCACGAGGTCTTCACCGCCGCCGGGTTCGAGTGGCGGGACGCGGGCTGCTCGATGTGCCTCGGGATGAACCCGGATCAGCTCGCGCCCGGCGAGCGGTCGGCCTCGACGTCGAACCGCAACTTCGAAGGGCGCCAGGGCAGGGGCGGACGGACGCACCTCGTCAGCCCGGCCGTCGCGGCCGCGACCGCGGTCGCCGGCCATTTCGCGACCCCGGAGGACCTGTGAAGCCCTTCCGCGTGCACACGGGCCGGGCCGTTCCCCTGGACCGCTCCGACGTCGACACCGACCAGATAATCCCGGCCGAGTACCTGAAGCGGGTCGAGCGCACGGGGTTCGGCCCGTTCCTGTTCGACTCGTGGCGCGCGGACCCGAACTTCGTGCTGGACCGGCCCGGATACCGGGGCGCGAGCATCCTGCTGACCGGGCCGAACTTCGGGGGCGGCTCCAGCCGCGAGCACGCGGTGTGGGCGCTCGAAGACGCAGGCTTCCGGGCCATCGTCTCCCCGAGCTTCGCCGACATCTTCCGCAACAACTGCGGCAAGATCGGACTGCTCCCGGTGGAGCTGCCGGTCGCGTCCGTCCGCGCGCTGATGGACGCGGTGGTCCACGACCCCACGACGCAGATCACCGTCGACCTTGAGGAGGAGCGCGTCACCGCCCCCGGGATGGTCGAGTCATTCCGGGTCGACCCCTATACCCGGTGGCGCCTGCTCGAGGGGCTCGACGACATCGGTCTCACCCTCCGCCACGCGGACGCGATCGACGTCTACGAACGCTCGCGCCCCCTCTGGCGGCCCTCCATCCCCGCCCGCTGACGGCCCGCCCGACGTTCCCCCGGTCGGCCGACCGGCAACCCGTCCAAAGGGCTCAAGCCCGTGCGTGGACGGTCCGATGGGGAGTAGGCCATGTCGACGCCCACGCAGTTCGACCCGGCTAACGCCGGGCGCCGTCGTACCGATGCGGTCCGCCGCAGGGAATCCGACATGCGGCCTCGGCAGGTCGTCGCGGACAAGCCCCTGCGCCGCGAGACGGATAGCTGGCTCGAGCGATGGATGGCCACGGTCGCCGACCTGGCGCGCCTGAAGGAGTCCCACCCGATGCTCGACGCCGTGATCGACGAACAGATCGGACGCCAGATCCGGATCGGGGACCACTGGCTTGCCGACTTCGCCAGCTGCAACTACCTGGGATTCGACCTGGACCAGGAGATCATGGACGCCATCCCCGAGTACGTCGCGCGCTGGGGAACCCACCCGAGCTGGTCCCGCCTGCTCGGAAGCCCCGTCATCTACGAGCAGATCGAGCAGAAGCTCACGGACCTGCTCGGGAGCCAGGACACCCTGCTGTTCCCGACGATCACGCACATCCACATGTCGGTGATCCCGATCCTCGCCGGTGCGGGCGTCATCTTCCTCGACGGGCGGGCCCACAAGACGATCTACGACGGCGCGATGATCGCCCGCGGTCACGGCGCCACGATCCAACGCTTCCGTCACAACGATCACCGGCATCTCGAAGAGCTGTTGAAGGCCTCGACGGTGACACCGCGCGTGATCGCGATGGATGGCGTGAACTCGATGACCGGCAACGCGCCCGACATGCGCGAGCTCGCCCGCGTCGCGCGCGAGTACGACGCGCTGCTCTACGTCGACGACGCCCATGGGTTCGGGGTCATCGGGGAGCGCTCTCCCACCGAGCTCACCCCGTGGGGGACGAGGGGCAACAGCGTCGTACGTCACCAGGGCGAGACGTACGAGAACGTCATCCTGGTCGCCGGCTTCAGCAAGGCGTACAGCTCGCTGTTGTCGTTCCTCGCGCTGCCGACCCGTCTGAAAGACGTGCTGAAGGTGGCGGCCCCTCCCTACCTGTACTCGGGCCCGTCCCCGGTGGCGTCACTCGCCACCACGCTGGTCGGGCTCGACGTGAACGAGAAGCGCGGCGACACCTACCGCGCCGAGATCTACCGCAAGACCAAGCAGGTGCTCGACCGCCTGCACGAACTGGACATCTATACGCCCAACGAGTCGGGCTTCCCGTTGATCGAGATCCCGCTCGCCAAGCACGAGGACATCGACGCGGTCGGGCGCTACCTGTTCGACCGGGGCATCTACGTCACGATGGCCGCGTATCCGCTCGTCCCCAAGGACGAGGTCGGCTTCCGCATGCAGATCACCGCCGCCAATGCCGACGCCGAGATCGACCTGCTGTGCGAGGTGCTCGGCGAGATCAACGAGCGCTTCGAGCTGCAGCACGAGGATCACCGCGCGCTGCTTGCCGAGTCGCGGATCTCACGAGGGTAGGACCATGACGAAGGGTCCTGTCGCCGAAGGGCTGGGGCGCGCGGAGATGCTCTCCGACGCCGGGAGCTATGCGGCTGCCCTGGACGAGCTCGAGGCCGCGCTCTCGCAGGATCCGGAGAACGCCGCCGTCCACACCGCGCGCGGGTGGGCGCTCGAGAACCTGGGGCCCGCTCGCCAGCTGGAGGCACGGCGCGCGTACGAGCGGGCCCTGTCGCTGGACCCGGGCGCCCTGTGGGCCAAGGAGGGTCTCGCGAACGTGCTGCGCCGCATGGACCTCGTCGCCGAGGCCGACCGCCTGTGCGAGGAGGTCGTTGCCGAGGGCATGGCGCGCTACGAGCGCGAGGAGGACCTCTGGGAGCTCGTCGGCTGGTGCCAGTTGCGCCTCGGTCGCAGCGAAGAGGCCGTGGCCACGCTCCGCGAGGCCCTGAACCGCGACGGCCGGTGGATCGCGGTGCGGTTCGACCTCGCCCTCGCGCACCTCTGCGCGGGCGAGCGCCCGCGCGCGTTCCTCGAGTACTCGCGGGGCGTGCACCAGGCCGTGAACGGCGGCGTTGAGCGCCTCCGCGGCGTGGTTCGGGTGGCCCTCGACGACCTCGAGGAGTCCCTGGCCGAGCGCCCGGCGCTGGCCGGCACACGTGAGGCAATCGCCGCCCGCGACCTCCTGCGCTCCACGCTCCGAGCCGCGTCTCAGGCCGGGTGACCCCGGTGGCCGGGGGGGCTCGGGAGGCACCTTCGTACAACGCAGGATGCGCATCCTGGTACCGCTTCGCCATCGCGAGTTCCGCTTGCTGTGGACCGGGATGACGGTCTCTCTGCTCGGCGACGGCATCACCACGATCGCGCTCGCGTGGCAGGCGTATGAGATCTCGAACACGCCGACCGCGCTCTCGATGATCGGCTTCTCGATGACCGTCCCACACGTGATCCTGCTGCTGGTCGGCGGCGCCGTGAGCGACCGGTTCGACCGCCGCAAGGTGATGCTGTTCGCGGACGCGATCCGGATGGCCGCGCTGTTCGCGCTCGGGCTGCTCTCCGTCTACGGCATGATCCAGATCTGGCACATGATGCTGATCGCCGCGGTCTACGGCGCCGGGACCGCGTTCTTCGGACCCGCGTTCGACGCGATCGTCCCCGACCTCGTCCCCGAGGACGAGCTCACGCAGGCCAATGCGCTGGACCAGTTCGTGCGCCCTGCGGCGTATCGGATGATCGGCCCGGCGCTCGGTGGCGGCCTGATCGCCGCGTTCGGCGGCCGTCCGGGCGAGGCGTTCATGCTCGACGGGGTGACGTTCTCGATCTCCGTGGCTTGCCTGATCCTCATGCGGCCGCATCGGGCGCGCGAGGGAGACGAGTCGTCCGCCTCGATGCTGACCGAGATCAAGGAGGGCTTCCGCTTCGTCAGGACCCAGGTGTGGCTGTGGGGGACGTTCCTCGCCGCCACCCTCGCCTACCTGATCTTCTGGGGACCGGCCGAGGTGCTGCTGCCCTTCATCGTGAAGGAGGAGATGGGGCGCTCCGCGAGCGACCTCGGCCTCATCCTCGCGATGGGCGGCATCGGCGCGATGCTCGCGGCGATCGTGATGGGCAACCGCGAGATGCCCCGCCGGAACATGACGTTCATGTACGTGGTCTGGGCGGTCTCTACGCTGATGATCGCCGGCTACGGCTTCGCGAACCTCCCGTGGCAGGCGATGATCTTCTGCTTCTTCTTCAACGCCCTGGAGAGCGCCGGCCTGATCGTGTGGATCACGACCAAGCAGCGACTCGTGCCGGGGCGCCTGCTCGGCCGCGTCTCGAGCTTCGACTGGTTCATCTCGATCGGCCTCGTGCCGCTCTCCTACGCGCTCACGGGGCCCGTGGCCCAGGCATTCGGCGCACGCACGACGTTGGTCGTCGCGGGCGTGCTCGGCAGCATCGTCACGATCGCCTTCCTGTTCCTGCCCGGCATGCGCTCGGTGGAGGGACGGACCGGGCTCGTCGTCGCGGCGGGCGCCGGGCGGGAACCCACCGCACCGCCGGAGCTCGCTCCGCCGGAGATCGCTCCGCAGTCCCTGGCACCCGCGCTCGTGGCCGTGCCTGCCGTGCGCGTCGACGCCTTGCCTGCTGCGGTCGACGCGATGGATGTGGCGCCCGCCTCGGTCGTCCCCGAGGACGACACGGTCGTGGGATACCTCGAGACCCTCACCAGCATGCGGGCCGCCGTGGATCGCTGGTGGACCTCGCGCGAGGCGCTCAACGACGACCTGGAGACGCTCGAGCGCGAGGAGGCCCGGCTGGTGGCCGAGGCCGAGCGCATCCGTGTCCGACTCGCCGAGGTCCGGATCCGGATGGGCAGCCTGCGCACCCTGCGTGAGGGCTACCGGGTGGCCGAGTCCGACGTCCTCGGGCCTCGGGACCCGTTCGAGGTCGAGGCGGGGTAGGGATGGAAGCGTGTTTCCGCACGTCAGCGGCCTCTGTAGGTCTCCCCAGCTTCCGGCATCCGACGCCTAAGGTCGGACCCACCACCGACCGATACGGAACACTATGAAGCGGCGAGCGTGGTTCCTCTACCTGTGCACGGGCGTGGCCGCCCTCCTGGTCTTCCTGTTCATCCCGGGGATGCGCCAGGGGTGGTTCTTCAACCTCATCGCCTTCTCCTCGCCCGTCGCGATCGTCTTCGCCGTCCGCATGTGGAAGCCTGCGGTTCGCCTGCCCTGGTACCTGTTCGCGCTCGGCCAGGCGCTCTTCGTGGCCGGCGACGTCATCACGTACAACTACGACAAGTTCTTCGGGACCGAGCTCCCGTATCCATCCATCGGCGACCTGCTCTACCTGTCCGTCTACCCGTGCCTGGTCGGCGGCCTGCTGCTCCTGATCCGTAGCCGGAACCCCGGCCGTGACCGCGACAGCGTGATCGACTCGCTGATCGTCGCGATCGGCGTCGGGACGATCCAGTGGGTGTTCCTCTTGTCGCCGGTCGCGCACGGCGAGGGCAGCAGGATCATCGAGAAGCTCGTCGGCATGGCGTACCCGTTCATGGACCTGATCCTGCTGACGGTCGTGGTCCGCCTCGCGATCGGTGCCGGCAAGAAGGCGCCGTCCCTCTACCTGATGGGCGCCGCGGCACTGTCACTCTTCCTGACCGACACCGTGTACAGCTACTTCGGGGTCCAAGGCATCGTCTACAACCAGGAGGGCTACCTCGAGGCCGGATGGGGCCTGTTCTACCTCTTCTGGGGCGCGGCGGCCCTGCACATGTCCATGCGCACCCTGTCGGACAAGGCTCCCGACGTCGAGCCGCGGCTCTCGAGGCCGCGGCTGGCGCTGCTCGCCGGAGCTTCCCTGATGGCCCCGGCCGTCATGCTCGTGCAGCACCTGCGCGAGGACACGATCGACATGCCGGTCATGATCGGCGCCTCGGTCGCCCTGTTCCTCCTCGTGGTCGCCCGGATGGCCGGCCTCGTGCACAAGCAGGAGGTCTCCGCCTTGCGCGAGAAGGCCCTGCGCAACGCGGGCGCATCCTTGGTCACCGCCACGAACCGCGAGAGCATCTACGAGGCCGCGCTGCACGCCGCCCGCACGCTGGTCGGCGACGATGTGGCTATCCGGCTGATGGTCGCGAGCGAGGGCGCCGACAACGACGAGTTCACCGTCGTGGCGGCGACCGGCGGCGAGGAGGACGGCGCGACCGGACAGACGCTCTCCCTCGAGATCTTGCCCCAGTGGAAGCGGGACCGGCTCGGCTCGCATCGCTCCTACGAGGTGCCGATCGCCGAGGCCGAGCTCGCGGCCCCCCTCGGGATGCCCGAGAGCGCCGCATTCGTCCTGAACGCCCCGCTGTTCATGAAGGATGAGCTGCGCGGCCTGCTCGTCGTCGCCGGTCCGGCCGGCGTGCCGCGTGCCCTGCGCGACGCCTTCGAGGCTCTGTCGTCGCAGGTCGCTCTCGCCCTCGACAGCGCCGCGGTGACCGAGGAGCTGCTGCGTCGCCAGAGCGAGGCGCGCTTCTCCTCGCTGGTCCAGAACTCCACCGACGTGGTCATGGTCGTCGAGGCCGACTCGACGATCCGCTACATGAGTCCCTCCGTCGAGCGCGTGCTCGGCCACTCGGCCGCCGAGCTCGAGGGAAGCCGACTCATCGCCCTGATCCACCCCGAGGACAAGGCGCAGGTGCTCCAGTTCCTCACGAGCGGGGCTCGTCGCGAAGGCGATGGACACCCGGCGCTCACCGAGTGGCGCATGCGCCACCGCGACGACTTCTGGCTCAACGTCGAAACGCTTCGTACGAACCTGCTCCACGACGAGAACGTCAAGGGCATCGTCCTGAACACCCGCGACGTGTCCGAGCGCAAGGCGTTCGAGGAGCAGCTCGCGCACCAGGCGTTCCACGACTCGGTCACCGGGCTCGCCAACCGGGCCCTGTTCAAGGACCGCGTGGAGCATGCCCTGGAGCGCCAGGGTCGCGACGGCGAGCCCGTGGCGGTCCTGTTCATGGACCTGGACGACTTCAAGACGATCAACGATTCGCTGGGCCACGCCGCCGGCGACCGCCTGCTGGGCGAGGTCGGCGACCGCATCAAGGCGACGCTGCGCCAGGCCGACACGGCGGCTCGTCTCGGCGGCGACGAGTTCGCGATCCTGCTCGAGGGCGACGGCGACGGCGTGGACGCGGCCGAGGTCGCGGCGCGGATCCTGACCAGCCTCGACGGTCCGTTCCACCTCGAGGGCAAGGAGGTGTTCGTCCGCGCGTCGATCGGAATCGCATCGGCCGACACCGATCGGATCAGCGGCCCCGAGGGCGCCGAGGAGCTCCTGCGCAACGCCGACGTCGCGATGTACATGGCCAAGGAGTCGGGTAAGGGCCGGTACCAGGTGTTCGAGCCCGCGATGCACGACACCGCGCTGAAGCGCCTGGAGCTGAAGGCGGATCTGCAGCGAGCGGTCGACAACAACGAGTTCGTCCTGCACTACCAGCCCATCATCGAGCTGGAGTCCGGCGGGATCGAGGGCCTGGAGGCGCTGCTGCGCTGGAACCACCCGACCCGTGGGACGGTGCCGCCGCTCGACTTCATCCCACTCGCCGAGGAGACAGGCCTGATCGTCCCGATCGGCCAGTGGGTCCTGCAGGAGGCATGCCAGCAGGCCAAGCAACTCCAGCAGCGCTTCCCGGCCGACCCGCCGCTACACATGGCCGTGAACCTGTCGGCCCGGCAGCTGCAGCGTCCCGAGATCGTGGGGGAGGTCGCGGAGATCCTGATGCAGACCCAGATCGACCCCTCGAGCTTGGTCATCGAGATCACCGAGTCCGTGATGATGGAGGACATGGAGCTCTCGATCCAGCGGCTGGCCGAGCTGAAGGAGCTCGGGATCAAGCTGGCGGTCGACGACTTCGGCACCGGCTACTCGAGCCTGAACTACATCCGCCGCTTCCCGGTGGACATCCTCAAGGTCGACAAATCGTTCGTGGACGGCGTGAACGAAGGGGGCGAGGAGTCGGCGCTCACCGCCGCGATCATCGAGCTCGCCGGGATCCTGAAGCTCCGTCCCGTCGCCGAGGGCATCGAGCGCGCGGACCAGCTCGAGAAGCTGCTCGACCTGAAGTGCGCCCTCGGTCAGGGCTTCTACTTCGCCAAGCCCCTGCCGATGGAAGGCATCGACGAGCTGCTGACGGCACGAGACGCCCTCGCCACTCGCGAGAACGAGCTCTCCTCCTGAGCACGAACCTCGGGGTTGCCTCCCGCGGGAACCCCCTAGACGGCTGAACGGCCGTCCCCCCTTTGGGACTTTCGGCCGTAGTCGATCCGCTGTAGGCCTGCCACCATCGTCTTCCCGGTCCGCGCGCGTTCTCGCTACGATTGCCGGGAGCACGAGCGGCGGCGTTCCACAGGGGAGGCGGGAGGATCTTGGTCGGTCGGATACGCGTCCTGATCGCGGGCAACATCTACGTGAAGCGCGCCCTCGTGAGCCGCTTCCTCGAGGACGACGGCTACGAGGTCGTCGGCGAGGCCACGACCGGGGAGGAGCTCCTGCCAGCGATCCGACTGGGCCGCCCCGATGCGATCGTGGTGGACGATGAGCTCGTGCCCGGGGAAACGCTCGGCCGCATCCGGCGCGAGGCGCCCGACGCCAAGGTCGTCGTCTTCACGTCGGCGACGCCCGGCGAAGGCTGGGTCCCCCCCGGTGCCGACGGCTATCTCGAGAAAGGGGTCGGCCTCGCCGCCCTCACGGCGACCCTCGGTCGGCTGTTCTCTGAGCTCGGCTCGCTGCACGAACCGGCGTTGGTCGGGGCGGGTGTCGGAGCTGGGGCAGGCGCGGACGACTCGATCTCGGACACCGCCATCGCGTCGAGGGCCGGCATGGTCCAGAGCTCGGGGCGGATGACGAAGGGGACGTTGCGCGCGAGGCGCGACGGCGATCGTGGTGTGGCGGTGCGGCTCACGACGCTCGCCGGCGGGGCGATCCTCGTCGTCTGGGGGATGATCGCGATGATCACCACCATCGGGACCGACACGGCGACGAGACCGGTCGACAGGACCGATCAGTCCGACGGCGGCACCGTGATCGCCCAGCCGGAACAGACGGCCCTCGACGCCGCGTACAGGTCGATGGACGCGATGATCGCGGCGATCGAAGGCGGGAACTACGTCCTGGCAACCGTGCAGGCGCAGAGCTTCATCGACGACCGCGCACAGGCCCTCGCGCAAGGCTTCTCGATCAGCGGGCTCGACGCCGAGGTCACGACCCGGCTCCAGGCCGTGGTGTCGGGGATCCCGGCGAGCGTCTCCGGCGACCTGCAGCAGATCCTCGGCGGTCTGTACCCGGTCCTCGAGGACGAGTCCGAGCCGGGCGGCGGATCCGACGTGGTGCTGGGGGGTACGCCCCTCACGAACACAGGCGGCACGTCCGGCGGCGACACCACCACCGGAGGCAACGGCGGCGGTGGCAACAACGGCGGCGGGGATGGTGGCGGTGGCGGCGGTGGCGGCGGTGGAGACGGGTTCACCTTCGGGCCCGGCGACGGCAGGGCCTGGGGCCTGAGCCACAAGCGAGACCACGTGCCGGGGAGCGGCCCGCCTCCGTGGGCGCGAGGAAAGGCCCTCGGGCTCGACCAGGCGAAGCACGCCAAGGGCAAGTAGCGGAACCGCCGAAGGCTCAGAGCTCGACGCGATAGCGAACCGTCGGGCGCATCTCGCAGTCGACGCGCTCGCTCGCGACCGTACCGTCCGGCTTCCAACCGGCGATCTCGTAGAAGCGCCGGGCGCGCTCGTTGGTCTCGAGCACCCACAGCGACGCGGCGTGGAACCCGCGGTCGCGCAGGTCCTCGACGGCGTGCGCGAACAGCTCGCGACCCACACCGGCGCCGAGTCGCTCGGGTTCCAGGTAGATCGCGTAGACCTCGCCGGTCTTCTCGTCCGCGTCGGCGTCTTCGCTCGGACCCGTCACCGCGAACGCGACGACGGTGCCGTCCTCCTCGACCACCCAGGTCCGCCAATCGGCGCGCGGCGCCTCGAGCGTTGCCCGGTGCTGATCGAGGCGGTCCTCCGCGCTCAGTCCGTCGAGGAACTCGTCGGTGAGCTGGCCGCGGTAGGCCTCCTGCCAGGATCGGACGTGCACGCCGGCGATCGCAGGAGCGTCCTTCGGGCCGGCCACGCGGATCCGCATGGCGGACAGGGTACAGCCCGCTTCGCTCACCACGCCCGGCGCTGGACGGGCTCAGTCGTCGTCGCGGGGATGGAGCAGGCCGAACAGGTAGCCGTCCACGAGGGCCTCCCACGAGGCCTCGATGATGTTCTCGCTGACCCCGACCGTGGTCCACTCGTTGCGGCCGTTCGAGGTGTCGATCAGCACCCGGACCACCGCGCCCGTACCGTGCGTCTCGTCGAGAACGCGGACCCGGAAATCCTCGAGCGTGATTCGTCGGAGCTCGGGGTACTCGTTCGACAGGGCCTTGCGCAGGGCGTTGTCGAGGGCGCCCACCGGCCCCTGACCCTCGGCGCTCTCGATATGGCGCTCGCCTTTGGTGACCACCTTGACGGTCGCCTCGGCGAGCGGGGGCTCGCCGTCGCCGACGCGCTCCTCCACATGGACCCGGTAGCTCTCGATCTGGAAGAACGGCTGCGCCCACCCGCCCGAGCGTCGCATCAGCAGCTCGAGCGACGCATCGGCCACCTCGAAGGTGTAGCCGCGTGCCTCGCGCCCCTTCAGGTCCTCGAGCACGCGGGCGACGGCGTCGCCCTCCAGCGGCAGGCCGAACACGTCGGCCTTCATCCGAAGGGTCGCCGCGCCACCGAGGTCCGAGGCGACCACGCCTCGGCGGTTGCCGACCGTCTCGGGTTCGATGTGCTCGTAGGCACTCGTCAGCCGGGCGACCCCGCTCGCGTGCAGCCCCGCCTTGTGCGTGAAGGCGTACCGGCCCGCGTACGGCTGGCGCGAGTCGGGCGCGAGGTTCGCGACCTCGGCCACGTAGTGCGCGACCTCGGTCAGGCGCTCGACGGCGCCCTCGGGCAGGCACGCGGCACCCATCTTCAGCACGAGGTTCGCTGCGATCGGGATCAGGTCCGCGTTGCCGGTGCGCTCGCCGTAGCCGTTCACGACCCCCTGCACCTGGAACGCGCCGTGCTCGACGGCGATCAGCGAGTTCGCCACGGCGCACCCGGCGTCGTTGTGGCCGTGGATCCCGAGCGGCGCCGTCACACGCTCGCGCACCTCGGTCACGACGCGCGCGACGTCGGTGGGCAGCATGCCCCCGTTCGTGTCGCAGAGCACGAGCCGCTCGGCGCCGGCCTCCTCCGCCGCGGCGAGCACCCGGAGAGCGAAGATGGGGTCGCGCCCGTAACCGTCGAAGAAATGCTCGGCGTCGAAGAAGACCCGGCGGCCCTCGGCGCGGAGGAACGCGATCGAGTCGTGCACCATCGCGACCGCCTCGTCGAGGTCCGTCCGCAGCGCCACGGTGACGTGCAGGTCCGAGGCCTTGCCGACCAGGCACACGACCTCGGTCCCGGCGTCCAGGAGCTCGCGAAGCACGGCGCTGTCGGCGGCCCGCTCCCCCGCCTTGCGCGTCATCCCGAAGGCCGTGAGCGAGGCGTGCGTCAGCGTCTCCTTCGTGGCGAGCGAGAAGAACTCGGTGTCGCGCGGGTTCGCGCCCGGCCAGCCGCCTTCGATGTAGGGGACCCCCAGCTGGTCGACCTTGTGGAGGATCCGCAACCGGTCCTCGATCGAATACGAGATCCCCGGGGCCTGCGCCCCGTCGCGCAGGGTGGTGTCGTACAGCTCGACGCGCAGACCGCCGTCGTCGCTCATGTGAGCGCCCCCTCGACGACGAGGTCGCCGACCTCGGCGGTGGAGAACCCCATCTCCCCGGCCCGCATCGAGGCCATCTTCGAGCATGCGAACCGGATCCCGGCGTCCACCCGTGCCGCCGCTCCCGACTCGCCGAGCTGCGCGAGGAGCATCTGGAGCGCGCCGATCGCCGCGAGCGGGTTGATCGTTCCCTTCCCCGTGTGGTCCGGCGCCGTGCCGCCGATCGGCTCGAACATCGACACGCCGGCCGGGTTGATGTTCCCGCCGGCAGCGATGCCCATCCCGCCTTGGATCATCGCGCCGAGGTCCGTGATGATGTCGCCGAACATGTTGTCGGTGACGATCACGTCGAACCGGGCGGGGGCGTCGAGCATGTAGATGCACGCGGCGTCCACGTGGACGTAGTCGCGCTGGACGCCGGGGAAGTCCGCCTCGCCCACCTCGTCCACCACGCGTTGGTATAGGTCGCCCGCGAACGTGAGGACGTTGGTCTTGTGCACCAGCGTGAGTTTGTTCCGTCGCTCCGCCGCCAGCCCGAAGGCGTGGCGCACGATCCGCTCGACGCCGTGGCGCGTGTTGATCGACTCCTGAACGGCCACCTCGTGCTCGGTCCCCTTGCGGTGGAAGCCTCCCGCGCCGCCGTAGAGGCCCTCCGAGTTCTCCCGCACGACGACCATGTTCACGTCGTCCTCGGTGTGGCTGGGGATCAGGGTCTTCACGCCAGGGTATCGGAAGATCGGCCGCAGGTTCACGTACTGGTCCAGCTCGAACCGGATCCGCAGCAACAGGTCGCGCTCGAGGATCCCCGGCCGGACCCGCGCGTCTCCGACCGCACCGAGGAGCACGGCGTCCATCCCGCGGAGCTTCCGGAGGTCCTCGTCCGGCAACACCTCGCCGGTGCGCAGGTACCGCTCGGCGCCGAGGTCGAAATCGACGAGTCCGACGTCGAACCCCTCGCGGACGGCCGAGAGGACCTTCAGGGCCTCGCGCACGACCTCGGGGCCGGTGCCGTCGCCGGGGATGACACCGACCGTGTGGGCGCGCGTCACAGGGTGACCGTCTCCTCGCCGTCCGCGCGCGCGACCTGCAGCGCCCGGTTCACCGCGGCCAGGTAAGCGCGCGCGCTCGCCTCGACGACGTCGGTGGCCACGCCCCGGCCGGTCACGCGGCGGCCGTCGACGTCGAGCTGGACGATCACGTCACCGAGGGCGTCCGTCCCGCCGGTCACGGCGCTCACGTTGAAGCTCACGAGGCGGCCCTCGACGGCGGTCGCGCGCTGGATGGCTCCGAGCGCGGCGTCGATCAGGCCGTCGCCGATGGCGGATTCCTCGATCACCTCCTCGCCCCGCTTCAGGAGGACGGAGGCCCGAGGCTGCAGGTGCGTCCCACCGCCGACCACGATGGACTCGAGCACGAAGGTGTCCTGTTCGGCCGCGCCGAGCTCCTCGGAGACGATTGCCGACAGGTCCTGGTCGGTGAGCTGGATCTTGCGGTCCGCGAGCTCCTTGAACCTCGCGAACGCTCGGTTGAGGTGCTCTGGATCGAGCTGGATGCCGATCTTGTCGAGGGCGTCGGCGAAGGCGTGCCGACCCGAGTGCTTGCCGAGGACCAGCCGGTTGCCCTCAAGCCCGATCTCCAGCGGGTCCATGATCTCGTAGGTGGCGCGGTTGGAGAGCACGCCGTGCTGGTGGATCCCGCTCTCGTGCGCGAACGCGCTCGCCCCCACCACGGCCTTGTTGGGCTGGACGCCGTATCCGGTGGTCATGGAGACGAGGCGCGAGGTCCGGACGATCTCCTTGATGTTCAGTCCGTGGGTCACGCCGAGCGCCTGTCGGCGGGTCCGCACGATCATCGCGATCTCCTCGAGCGAGCAGTTGCCCGCGCGCTCGCCGATCCCGTTGACGGCTACCTCGACCTGCCGGGCCCCGTTCACGACCCCCGCGAGCGAGTTGGCGACCGCCAGCCCCAGGTCGTTGTGGCAGTGCGTCGAGATCACCACGTCGTCGGGCACGGCCTCGCGGACCACCCGGACGAGCTCGCCGAACTCGTGCGGCATCGCGTAGCCGACGGTATCGGGCACGTTGATCGTGGTGGCGCCGGCGTCGGTGGCCACCTTGTAGCACTCGAGCAGGAACTCGAGCTCGGTTCGGGTGGCGTCCTGGGCGCTGAACTCCACGTCGTCCGTGTAGTCGACGGCGAGCTTCACGCCTTCGCGGATCGCGTCGAGCACTTGCCCGTGGCTCATCCGCAGCATGTCGGTCATGTGGATGTCGCTCGTGGAGATGAACGTGTGGATCCGCCAGCGCTCGGCGCCCTTGAGGGCCTCCGCGGCGCGCTCGATGTCGCCGGGGGTCACGCGGGCGAGCGCGGCGATCACGGGCCCGCGCACGCTCGTGGCGATCTCGCGCACGGCCTCGAACTCGCCGTCGCCCGAGATGGGGAAGCCCGCCTCGATGATGTCCACCTCGAGACGGGCCAGCTGTTCCGCGATCTCGACCTTCTCTGGTCGGGTGAGCGCGATCCCGGGGGCCTGCTCGCCGTCGCGGAGCGTCGTGTCGAAGATCCGTACCCGGCCTACGTCACCTTCCGTCGTGTTCGTCATCCCTCGACCACCTTCTCCGCGGAGTTCAGCCACGGCATCATCCGGCGGAGCTCGCGGCCCACCCGCTCGACCTGGGCGGCGCGCGCCTCGCGGCGCAAGGCGAGGAAGTGGGGGAATCCCTGCTCGGCTTCCCCGATCCACTCCTTGGCGAAGGATCCGTCCTGGATCTCCGAAAGGATCTGGCGCATCCGGTCCCGCACACCTTCGTCGATCACGCGCGGCCCGCTGCGGTAGTCGCCCCACTCGGCCGTGTCGCTGATCGAGTGGCGCATCCACGACAGACCGCCCTCGTAGACGAGGTCCACGATCAGCTTCATCTCGTGCAGGCACTCGAAGTACGCGATCTCGGGCTGGTACCCGGCCTCGACGAGCGTCTCGAAACCGGCCTGGACCAGAGTGGACAGACCCCCGCACAAGACGGATTGCTCGCCGAACAGGTCGGTCTCGGTCTCCTCCTTGAACGTCGTCTGGATGATCCCCGCCCGCGCCGCCCCGATCCCGGCGCCGTAGGCGAGCGCCCGCTGCAGCGCCTTGCCGGTGGCGTCCTGCTGCACGGCGACGATGGCGGGGGTCCCGATCCCCTCGGTGAAGGTCCGGCGGACCAGGTGCCCGGGGCCCTTGGGGGCGATCATCGTGACGTCCACGTCGGCGGGCGGCACGACGGTGCCGAAGTGGATCGAGAACCCGTGCGCGAACATCAGCATGTCGCCGGAGGCGAGGTGCGGAGCCACCTCCTCGGCGTAGACCTTCGCGTGCGAGGTGTCGGGCAGCAGGATCATCACCACGTCCGCCTCCGCCGCCGCCTCGGCGACCGGCTTGACCGCGAGCCCGGCCTCCTCCGCCCTCGCCCGGCTCTGCGACCCCTCGCGCAGACCCACTCGGACATCGAACCCGGAATCCTTCAGGTTCTGCGCGTGCGCATGCCCCTGGCTCCCGAAGCCGACGACGGCGATCGCCTGGCCGGACAGCGCCGAGGGGTCCGTGTCGTTCTCGTGGTAGATGGTTGCCATCGCTCGTCCCTTCGAGAGGTCTGGATCGGCGGCGGCCGCCTAGACGCCGCCGCCTGCGTAGTCCTCGGCGCCGGCGGCGACCGCGCGGGTCCGGTTCGTCCGCTCCTTGATCCCGCGGTCGCCCCGCGCGAGGGCGATACGTCCGGTCCGCGAGAGCTCGACGATGCCGAAGTCCCGGAGCAGCTCCAGAAGCGCCTCGAGCTTGTCGGGCGTTCCGGTGCCCTCGACCATGATGGTCTTGTGCGTCACGTCCAAGACCCGGACGCGGAAGACGTCGCAGATCTCCAGGATCCGCGCTCGCGCCTCGCCCTCGGCCCTGACCTTGACGAGCATCAGCTCGCGCTCGACGGACTCGCCGGGCTCGTGCTCCAGGATCTTGATCACGTTGATCAGCTTGTTCAGCTGCTTCGTGATCTGCTCGAGGGGCTTTCGGTCCACCTGCACCACGATCGTCATCCGCGACAGCCCCTGGTCGTCGGTGGGTCCCACCGCCAGCGAATCGATGTTGAAACCGCGCGCCGCGAACAGTCCGGCGACGCGGGTCAGCACGCCGGGTTTGTCCTCGACGAGCACGGAGATCGTATGCAGGGTCATCATGCGACCGGTGCCTCCGCCGGATCGTTGACGCGCTTCAGGCCCTCGGGCCCGACGATGATGTCGTCGTTGCTGGCGCCGGCCGGGACCATCGGGAAGCACATCTCCTTCGCGTCGACCCGGAAGTCGATCACGACGCTGCGGTCCTCGATCGAGAGCGCCTTGTCGATCACGGCGTCGACCTCGTCCGGATGCTCGGCGCGAAGGCCGACCGCCCCGTACGCCTCGGCGAGCTTCACGTAGTCGGGGACGTCGTAGGACAGGTACACCTGCGAGTACCGCTCCTCGTAGAACAGCTCCTGCCATTGGCGGACCATCCCGAGGTGCGCGTTGTTGATGATGGCCGTGATGAACGGGATGCCCTCTGCCGTCGAGGTCGCGAGCTCCTGACAGGTCATCTGGAAGCACCCGTCGCCGTCGATCGCGATGACGCGACGGTCGGGCACGCCGGCCTTCACGCCGAGCGCCGCCGGGACGGCGAACCCCATCGTCCCGAGGCCACCCGAGTTCACCCAGGTGCGCGGCTCCGTGAACTTCCAGAACTGCGACGCCCACATCTGGTGCTGGCCGACGCCGGCCACGACGACCGCGTCACCCTTCGTGTGCTCGTACAGGCGCTCGATCGCGAACTGCGGCTTCAGCGGGCCGTCGGCCGGCTGGTCGTAGCGGTACGGGTAGGTCGTCTTCCATTTCTCGAGCTGCGCGTGCCACGCGGCTCGATCAGGCTCGCCGCCCGCCTCCTCCTGCAGGCGCTTCAGCTCGGCATGGAGCTTGGCGATCACGTCCTTCGCGTCGCCCACGATCGGGACGTCGGCCGTGCGGTTCTTCCCGATCTCGGCCGGGTCCACGTCGACGTGGATGATCTTCGCGCCGAGCGCGAAACTCGAGAGCTGACCCGTGACGCGGTCGTCGAACCGCGCCCCGAGTGCGACCAGCAGGTCCGCCTTCTGCATCGCGGTGACCGCCGTGTACGCGCCGTGCATCCCGGGCATGCCCAGCGCGAGCTCGTGCGTGTCGGGGAAGGCGCCGCGCGCCATGAGCGTGGTCGTGACAGGCAGGTGGCCATCGGTCGCGAGCTTGAACAGCTCCTTGCTGGCGTTCGCCTTGATCACGCCGCCGCCCACGTACAGCACGGGCCGCGTCGACTCCATGATCATCTTCGCGGCCGTCCGGACCTGCTTCAGGTTGCCCTTCGTGGTCGGCTTGTAGCCGGGCAGATCCACCGAGTCGGGCCAGTGCCAGGTGATCTCTTGGAGCTGGACGTCCTTCGGGATGTCTACGAGCACGGGACCCGGACGCCCGGTGGAGGCGATGTGGAAGGCCTCGCGGATCGTCTCGGCCAGCTCGTTGGCGTCCTTCACCAGGAAGTTGTGCTTGGTGATCGGCATCGTGATGCCGGTGATATCGGCCTCCTGGAACGCGTCGTTGCCGACGACGGGCGTCGGGACCTGGCCGGTGATCGCCACGATCGGCACCGAATCCATCTTCGCGTCGGCGAGCGCGGTGACCAGGTTGCAGCCGCCGGGACCACTCGTCGCGATCGCGACGCCGACCTTTCCTGTGGCCCATGCGTAGCCCTCGGCCGCGTGGCCGGCACCCTGCTCGTGGCGACAGAGAACGTGGCGGACACTGGATTCGAGCAGCGGGTCGTACGCGGGGAGGATCGCTCCTCCCGGGATCCCGAACACGATGTCCACTCCCTCGCCTTCGAGGGACTTGAAGAGCGCCTGCGCGCCCGTGACCTTCATCGGGACCCCACACCCGCGGGACGCTCCTCGACGGGCCCGGTCTCCACCCGGCGGAGCGTGCAGCCCAGGCGATGCGCGAGGTTGCGCGCGTGGCGCTCGAACTCCCACGGCGACCAGTCGCGCCGCCGCGAGGCCAGCCCGCCTTCGCCCAAGCCACCCCCGAAGTCCATGTCGGCCGACAGGTAGACGACCTCGGAGCCGAAGAACCGGTCGAACTGCGGGCGATCGGAGGCCTCGGAGACGTCCACGGTGACCTGACCGGGGCCCTCCCAGAGCACGCTCGCCACCCGGTGCCCGTCACGCTCGAACTCGTAGCGCATCTCGTCTCCTTCCTTCCTTCTCGCCTTCCGTTGCCCTTCGTTGGCCCCGGGTCGCAGCGACGGTGATCGGTGGGGTAGAAAAAGCCCCCCGCGAGCGAGGGGCATCCGGCGCGGGTCCCGGGCCTCCTGGGCCCGGCCGCGCCTACCGGATAAGTACGAGGACCAGCGGCTCGGTGAAGTTCTTCCTCGTCATGGTCCGTCGAGTGTAGCGGCGAGCTTGCGCCTGTCAACCGTCGGGCCGGCATCCGGTCAGGGACGAACAGGCGACGGGGCAATGAACGCACGCGTTCGGTCGAGATTGACCAGGAACGAACGCCCGAGGTACCGTTCGGGGTCGTGGACCTCGACCCGGACGTGTCACGGGCGATCGACGCGGTTCCGGGCTGGTCGGGTCTCGAGACGCGTGTCGTGCCCATCGAGGCCGGACGCACCAACCGGAACTTCCTCGTGGAGATCGGGCACGAGACCTTCTTCCTCCGCCTGCCGGGCAAGGACACGCAATTGCTCGGGATCGACCGGACCGCCGAGCACCGGGCCGCATCCGCGGCCGCCGAGGCGGGCGTCGCCCCCGAGGTCATCGCGCACCTGCCCGAGCTCGGGTGCCTCGTCACACGGTGGGTGCCGGGCCTGCCCCTCGCCGAAGGCGACATGGACGACGAGGCCGTGCTCGCCGACGTCGTCGCCGTCGTCCGAACGATCCACTCCGGACCCGAGCTCGACTGGACGTTCGACAGCTTCCGGATCGTCGAGGACTACCGGCGGGTCTCGCTCGAGCGGGACGTCGCCGTGCCATCCGACTTCGACCATGCGCAGGCGCGCGCTTCGCGGATCGAGCAGGCGCTGAACCGGACGCCCCGGCCCGTCCACCCGTGTCACAACGACCTGCTCTCGGACAACTTCCTGCGGGGCGAGGGACACCTGTGGCTCGTCGACTACGAGTACGCCGGGATGGGCGACCCGTTCTTCGACCTCGGCAACCTGTCGATCAACAACGACCTGTCCGAGGAGTCGCAGGAGTCGATGCTCCGTCTCTACTTCGGCGACGTGCACGACGGTCACCGCGCCCGCCTGCGGCTGATGCGGGTCATGTCGGACTTCCGCGAGGCGATGTGGGGCGTCGTGCAGCAGGGCCTGTCCAGCCTGGAGATCGACTACGTGGCGTACGCGCAGACCCATTTCGACCGGTTGGCCCGCACGATGGCCGACGAGCGGTTCGAGCGCTGGCTGACCGACGCCGCGGCCGGCCTCTAGCCGTGGCCGAGGATCGCGCGCGCGTCGTTATCGTCGGCGGAGGCGTCGCCGGTGCCAGCATCGCCTACCACCTCACGCAGCTCGGCTGGACCGACGTCGTGCTCGTTGAGCGCTCCGAGCTCACGAGCGGCTCGACGTTCCATTCGGCAGGCCTGGTCGCGCAGCTGCGGAACTCGGTCAGCCACACGCGGATGATGATGTACGGCGTCGACCTGTATCCCCGCCTGCACGAGGAGACCGGCGTCGACCCAGGCTGGCACCAGGTGGGAACCCTGCACCTCGCGACCTCGGCCTACCGGCTCGAGGCGCTCGCGCGCATGGCCGGATGGGCCGAGTCGTTCGGCCTGCCGATCGAGATCGTCTCTGCGGCGCAGGCGCACGACCGCTTCCCGCTGATCGACCGCACGGACGTGTTGGGCGCCGCGTTCGTCCCGACGGACGGGCACCTGGACCCCTCGGGTCTCACGTCGGCCTTCACCGAAGGCGCCAGGTCGCGCGGCGCACGGATCCGTCCCGGCGTCCGGGTCGTGGAGATCCCGGTCGAAGGCGGCCGCGTGACCGGCGCCGTCACCGACCACGGTCGCATCGAGGCCGAGGTGGTGGTGATCGCGGGAGGCCTGTGGGCCAACGAGCTCGGGCGCATGGCCGGTGTGGAGATCCCCGTCGTCCCGATGGAGCACCAGTATCTGATCACCCGCCCGATCGAGGGTGTCAGGCCCGACTTCCCGACGCTCCGCGACCCCGACCGCCTCGTCTACGTGCGAGAGGAGGTGGGCGGTCTGGTCGTCGGCGGCTACGAGCGGAACCCGGATCCCTGGAACGTCCACACGCCGATCCCGCAGGACTTCAACCACCGCCTGCTGGAGGAGAAGTGGCCGCGGTTCGAGGCGATCGCCGAGGGCGCGTTCGCGCTGATCCCGTCGCTGCAGACCGTGGAGGTCAACCGCTTCATCAACGGCCCCGAGGCCTTCACGCCCGACGACGACTTCATCCTCGGCGAGACCGAGGTCTCGGGCCTGTTCGTGGCCGCGGGGTTCTGCGCACACGGCATCACCGGAGCCGCGGGGGTGGGCCGCTCCACCGCCGAGTGGATCGTCGAGGGCGAGCCCTCGATGGACCTGTCGAAGATGGACGTCCGGCGGTTCGGCCCCGCGTACCGTGACCGCGACTACGCGCTCGCCAAGGCGTACGAGATCTACTCGACGCACTACGACGTCCGGTACCCAGGAGAGGAGTCGAAGGCGGGTCGGCCGCTGAAGACATCCCCCACGTACGCGCGGCTGCAGGCGCTCGGCGCCGAGTTCGGCGAGAAGGCGGGGTGGGAACGGGCGAACTGGTTCGCCACCAACGAGGACGAGCGTTTCGAGGACCTGCGACCGCGAGGATGGGCGGGGGAGCACTGGTCGACCGCGATCCCGGCCGAACACCTCGCGACCCGAGAGGCGGCAGGGCTGTTCGACGAGTCGAGCTTCGCGAAGCTCGAGGTGTCCGGCCCGGGAGCAACGACATTCCTGCGGCGGGTCTGCGCGAACGACGTCGACCGGCCGCTCGGCAGCGTCGTCTACACGCAGATGTTGAACCGCCGCGGCGGCATCGAGGCCGACGTCACGGTCACGCGCCTGGACCGAGGATCGGTACCGGATCGTCACCGGCACGGCCTCGGGGAACCACGACCTGGCGTGGCTGCAGAAACGCAGGCGGGAGGACGATCCGGGCGTCGAGCTCCGCGACGTCACGTCCGCGCTCGCCTGCCTGGGCATGTGGGGCCCGAAGGCCCGGGAGATCCTCTCCGCCGCGTGCGCCGACGACCTGTCGAACGAGGCGTTCCCGTACATGACCGCGCGCGAGATCACCGTGGGCGACGTCCCGTGCCTCGCGCTCCGGGTGACCTACGTGGGCGAGCTCGGTTGGGAGCTGTACCCGCCGGCCGAGTTCGGGGCCGCGCTCTGGGACACGCTGGTCGAGGCCGGCACGCCGCACGGGCTGGTCCCGGCCGGCTACCGGGCGATCGACTCCCTGCGGCTGGAGAAGGGCTACCGCGCGTGGGGTTCGGACGTCACGGCCGACGACACGCCGCTCGAGGCCGGTCTCGGGTTCGCCGTCGCGTGGGACGACCGAGCGTTCGTCGGCCGCGAGGCGCTCGAGACCCAGCGGGAGGGCGGCGTATCGAGGTCCCTGCGGTGCCTGACCCTCGCCGGTGCCACCGCGATGGCCCTCGGCAACGAGCCGGTTCGCAGCGGAGACCGGGTGGTCTCGCGCGTGACGAGCGGGGGGATCGGCTACGCGATCGGCCAGAGCATCGCGTTCGCCTACCTCCCGGCCGAGCTCGCCGCCTCGGGAACGCGACTGACGGTCGACGTCTTCGGCGAGCTCGTGGGCGCCGTCGTCGTCGACGACCCGCTCTACGACCCGAAGGGCGAGCGGATCCGCGTCTGACCTGCTCAGGCTCGGCCGAACGAGTTACCGTTCCAGTAGGCGCGGATCTGCCTCCGGCGCCAGCCCTTGATCGCGAGGTGCAGCTCATCGGGGACGCCGTGACCCGTCGCGTCGATCAGCACGTCGAACCCCTCGCCGCCGAACCGAACGAACTCGTGCGCCGCGCCCGGCGACTCGGTGGACGCCTCCAAGGTGAAGACGACGGCGCCGCCGGAGGGCACATCCATCACGACGGGCCAGACGAACACCCGCCCGCCGTGGTCGCGGACGAACTCGACCGCCTCGCCGGTCGCGATCACGCGCACGCCATCACCCTCGGACGCGGGCGCGGATGCGTCAACCTCCCGCCGACGCGCGGACCCAGCGAGCGAAGTCGTCCGAGTCGAAGACAGCCACCGCCCGGTCCCACCGCTCCACCGCCCAGCCCCAGAAGTCGAAGTCGATCGTGGAGATCGTGGCCTGGATCGCGGCCCACAGGGTCCATCCGACGTCCGCCATCACGCGCCTGAAGGTCCATCCGCGCCAGCCGGTCCTCGCGGCGCGTGCCGAAGTAGGCCTCGCACAGCACCGCCCGCAGCTCCTGGTCGAACCCGCACTCCTGCGCGGTGTCGCCGAGCTCGAAGCACGGGTCGTTGTTCCCGCTGTACTCGAAGTCGACGATCCACAGCTGCGACCCGTCGTCGATGTAGTTCTCGGCGAGCAGGTCGTTGTGGCAGGGCACGGTCTCCACGGGGTTCGCGGCGAGCGCGCGCTCGATCATCGGCCACGTCGTCGGCATGCGGTCTCGGAACCCGTCGGGGATCCGGACCGAGCGCTCGGCGCAGACGCCCAGGTAGAACTCGGTCAACCGGAACATGTCGAAGTCCTTCAGCGAACCGCGGCGCGGCGTGCAGCGTCCGGAGCGACGCCGCGATCCGGCGCACCTGCTCGGGCGCGCGGAGCGTCTCCGCCGACATCGTCTGCCCCTCGATGAACTCCATGATCATCACGTTCCACGTCCTCGAGCACCTCGACGATCCGAGGCGACACCCCGGTCGTGGACGCCGCCTCGGCGTTGTGGCGCTCGTTCGCGCGGTCGACGGCGAGCAGCTCGGTCGAGCGTCCGGGGATGCGGACCACGTACTTCGCGCCGTCGGCGATCCACCAGGTAGTTCGTGTTGGTGAGACCGCCCGAGAGCTCGGAGACCTCGACCTGCCGGCCGCGGAAGGTCGCCGCGGCCTGGACGACCTGCTCGATCGTCGGCATCAGCTCCGCACTCGCTTGCCCTCGGGATCCACCAGGACGTCCTCGGCCACCTCGGCCGGAACCAGCTCGCCGAACACCTCCACCTCCACGCGATCGCCGGGGCCGAGGGCCGACGGCAGGTAGGCGAGTCGCGACCTTCCGGTCCGACGGTGTAGCCGTACGCGCACGCTCCGCACCCGCCCGACCACCTCGTCGCCGGCGTGCACCGCCTCTCCCCCGTAGGCCGTGACGTAGCCTGCGCCAACGAGCAGGGTCCGCAGCCGCCGCGTCGGCGGCCCCGCCTCGCGCGCGGCGAAGACGGCGTCGCGCCCGACGAAGTCCTTCGAGGGATCGAACGCGACGAAGGCCAAGCCCCGCCTCGTCGGGCGTGTCGCCCGCGGTGAGGTCGGTCCCGAGGTACCGGAACCCCTGCTCGATGCGCAGGCCGTCGAGGCCCGGTACCCGCACGGCTCGAGACCGAGCGGTTCGCCCGCCGCCGCACAGCCGGTCCCAGGCCTGGACCGCCCACCGCCGGCTCGACCCACAGCTCCCAGCCGAGCCTCGCCGGCGTAGCTGATCCGCTGGGCCCAGTACCGGCGCGGCACCGATCCGCAGCGCTCGCGCCGCTCAGGTCGGGAAGGCCTCGTTCGACACGTCGTCCTCGGTCGTCGCCGCCGAGGACGTCGCGAGCGGCCGGACCCCAGAGTGCGATCACGGCGAGCTCCTCGCTCGCGTCCCGGAGCTCGACGGCGCCCGTCTCCGTCACGCACGTGCATCCGCAGCCAGCCGAGGTCGCCGTCGACGGTCGCCCGACGCCGGTGACCACGCGGAACCGTCCTCGGCGAGCCGGACGATCGTGACGTCGGCCGACGATCCCGCCCCGCCGATCGAGGAACTGGCGAGTAGACGATCGAGCCCACCGGCCGGTCGACGCGGTTCGCCGCCGCCCGTTCGAGCAGCCGGAGCGCGTCCGGCCCGGCCACCTCGATCTTCCCGAACGAGCTGACAGGTCGACAGACCCGGCGCGCTCGCGGACGCGCGCGATGCTCCTCGCCCACCCGGTCGAGCCACGGCGGCCGCGCCCACCCGAACGCCCGCTGATCCGCGCCCGGCCCGCCGCCACGGCCTCGCCCGGCTCGAAGCGCTCGGCGCGCTCCCACCCGTTCTTCGCCTGGAACACGGCGCCGGCTCCTGGAGCCGGCCGTGCAGCGGCGACACGCGCTTCGGCCGTCCCCACTCGTCGTGATCGAACGGATAGCGCAGGAGGTAGTAGTAGCGATAGGCCTCGCGCGCCAGCTCGCGCGACCCAGCCGGCGTCCTCGTGCACGCGCCCGAACCGCCACGGCCGGTACGGCGGTGAGGTCGAGCTCGGTCTCGCCGGCCGTGATCCACTCGGCGAGCGCCTTGCCGAGCCCGCCGGCCCCACCGAAGCCGTTCAGCGACAGCCCGGCCGCGAGCCACAGGCCCGCGGACCGTCGGCGATCGGGCCGACGAGCGGGTTCGCGTCGGGCGTCATCGCGTCGGGATGGCAGACGAGCTTCACGATCTCGGCGTCCTCGATGAAGGGGAACCGGCGGGCGGCGCCGCGCAGCAGCTGCTCGAACCGATCCATGTCCGGCGGCAGCGAGCGCGCCGCCGTGCTCCCAGGGCGCGCCGTCGATCCATCGAGCGACCGGATCGGGCTCGTACCCGCCGAACACGATGCCGCCGGCCTCGGACTTCCCGTAGACGAGGTTGTCCGGGTCGCGGAAGCACGGCATGTCGCGCGGCAGCTCCGACCCCCGGCACCGCCTTCAGCGCGATGTGCTGGTGGTCGACCGGCGTCGACGGGACCCGGAGCCCCGACCATCGCCGCGACCCGCGGCGCCCAGATCCCGGCGGCGTCCACGACGACCTCGCACTCGATCCGCTCGCCGTCGACGACAATCGCGGTCACCTCCCGCCGCTCGGAGAGCTCGATCGCCGTCACGCGCGCTCCCGTCCGGATCGTGCCGCCCGAGCGCGCGCGCGGCCGCCGCGAGCGCGTACGTCGCGGTGTGCGGGTCGAGGAAGCCGTCGCCGGGCACCCAGACGCTCCCGAAGAGCGACTCGGCGCTCGCCGCCGGCATCAGCCTCAGCGTCTCGTCGGGCCCGACAGAGCTCGACGTCGAGGCCGATCCCTCGCGCGCGGGACACCCCGCGTTGCAGCTCTAGCAGCTACTCGGCGCTCGAGGCGATCCGCAGGCTCCCGACCGTCTCGAACACCCCGAGCTCGCGGTACAGCTCGATCGAGTAGCGGCGGAACGCGCATCATCGTCGGCGAGGGGTTGAACATCGTGACGAACCCGGCCGCGTGCGCCGTGGACCCGCTCGTCAGCTCGCCCTTGTCCAACAGGAGCACGTCGGTCCAGCCCGGCCTTAGCCAGGTGCAGCGCGACGCTGCACCCGGCGACGCCGCCGCCGATCACGACCGCGCGGACCCGTTCGGTCACCGAGCCCTCCCGGAGACGGATGGGGCGGGGCCAACGGCCCCGCCCCACCACCACCGCGTCCGGCTACCCGCTACTCCGGCGGGATCTCCCGGAACGCGTACTCGACCTTGAGGCCGGCGCTCGCCCGGACCTGCCGCATCACCAGTACACGAGCAGCCCGAACACCGCCGTTCCCAGGACGATGTAGTACGGGAACGGCGTCGTTCGAGGACGCCAGGCCGAGGTCCTCCACGAACAGGAACGACCCCACCATGAAGGCCCCGAACAGGAACCCGAGCGCCCCGAACACGGTCACCATCGGCGTGTTGCCGACCTTGTACTGCGCCCCCGGCGACGCCTCGTAGAGCTTGGCCGCCCGGTACGGCAGGAGCGCCGCCGCCAGCGCAGAGAGCGTCATCACCGCGCCGTTCGCGAACGTGACGCCGAGCGTCCACCGCACCCACTCCCGATCTTGTTGTAGCCCCAGATCACCGGGATCGCCGCCAGGAAGTAGGCGATGTGCGCGTTCACCGGTGTCTTCCACCGCGGATGCACCCGTGCGAACCAGTCCGGCAGCAACCCGTCCAGCCCCTGCGCCACCATGATCCGCGTCGTCCCGATGTAGCAGTTACAGACGATCTGGAACGAGTTGAGGATGTACCCGATGCCGATGATCGCGATCAGGATCGGGCTGGTCGTGAGCCCGATCGCGATCAGGTTGGGCATCATGAAGGTCCCCGCGATGCGTCGCCTCCGCGACCCCGTACCAGTAGCCGGAGGACGCGACCAGGATGCCCGTCCTGCCCGATCCCCTTGCCCATCGCCAGCGCCAGCAGGATCAGGAGCCCCGCGGTGAGGGCGAGCGAGCCGACGATGATGAAGACCTGGCTGCGGAACACGTTGGCGTTCTTGATCTCGCCGCCCTGCTCCGACTGAGTAGGTGGCCCACTGCAGGCTCGTCCACGCGATCGGCGCGACCATCAGCGTCCCGAAGAGCCAGAACGGCGGGTTGAAGTTCACGCCCGCGTCGGCCGCCGCCGCCCTCGCGGTCTCGAAGAAGTCCGGCGCGCCGCCCGTGGCCAGCGCGAACTCGTCCAGCCTCGCCCGCAGCGTCGCCTGGGTTCGTCGTGAAGAAGAGCAGGAGCATCACGGCGAACGAGGCAAGGATCGCGTACCACATCACGTACTGGAACCGGACGTAGTTCCGGAACCCGGTCACGAGCAGCGACCAGCGACACGCAACGCGTTCAGGATGCTGATCACGATGATCCCGTTCGCCGTCGCGACGTTCGCCCCCAGTTGATCAGCGTCTGGTTTTCCAGCGTCACCCCGAGGCCGATGAACGTGGGCGCGATGCCGAGGACGGCGAGGAGCCATCCCGACAGCGCCACCCACTGCAGGATCCAGACGACGAAGAACGCGAACACCACCGTGAACCCGAACCCGCCCCCGAACACCCGGCTCTGGAACACGTAGTCCCCGCCCGAGCTCGGCAACGCGGTCGCGAGCCACACGTAGGCGAGCGCGATCGGCAGCTCGAACACGAACGCGAACGCGATGCCGAGGACGAGGTTCGACCCCTGGAACGCTGTGGGAGCCCACACGTAGGTCCAGGGGAAGATGATCCCCATCGTCAGGACGTTGTAGATGAACGCCGAGTACGGCGACATCACTCGGACGAGGCCCGAGGCCCGCCGGGTGAAGACCTGCGGCGCTACGGCTTCTGCCATCCCCCCTCCTTGTGCTCGACGCCTCCAGGTGCGGGCTACCCGGACGTGAACTGGTGCCCGATGACCTCTCCTCCTCGGATCGCCACGATCAGACCCCGCAACACCCCCTCCCCGTACTCGCTTCCCGGGTTGAACGCGGGCGTGCGGCCGTAGTCGTTCACCCCCCGTGACTCGTGGATGTGGCCGTGGAGCCCAACCGTAGGCTGGTAGCTCGTCAGTGCGTCGGCCACCGCCTGGGAGCCGGCGCCGTAATAGACGGGCTGGCCGCTCACGAGCACGGGCGTCGGCGGCCAGACCGAGGCGTCGAGCTTCAGGCACGTGTCCAGACCGGAGTCCAGCGGCGGGCAATGGAAGTTGAAGACCGCCCGCGACGGGTCCGGCACCTCGGCCATCACCTTCTCGATGACCTCGGCGATCTCGGACTCGGTCCTCTCGCGCGGCGTCTCCCACGGCGTCGGTGTCGAGTAGCCGATCGTTACCACGACGTGCTCGTCGTCCACCGGCACGGCGCGATTCTCCGCGTTCACGACCCGATCATGCGGGACCTCATCCAGGGCGGTCAGGACCTCGTCGGTGTCGTCGTTGCCCCCGCACAGGAAGACGCGGACGTGGGTACCGGCCAGCCGCTCCTCCGCGAGTTCGACCCACTCAGCCAGGCGCTCCTTGGCCAGGACGTCGAAGAGGTCGTCGATCCGATCCTGCTTTCCCACGTAGGTCCCGTACTCCTCGGGCTCCATCTCCTGCCAGTAGAAGCCGAGCGTCTGCATCGTCCGCTTGAACTCCTTCATGCCCTCACCGCTCGTGATGTGGTGGTCCTGTCCCTGCAGGCGCGCGCGCCACGTCCCACCCGCGTCGGCACCATCGGGATCAGGAGCTTGCCCATCAGGTCGCCGCCGAAGATGAGGGCGTCCACCTCGTAGAACTTCGCGGCGTTCAGGAACTTGCGGTACGTGGGCTCCGACCCGTGGATGTCGCACGCGTAGAACAGCCGCGTCGGGCCCGCCTCGCTTCCCCTTCCTGAACAGCGGCATCGCTTCAGAGCTCCTGGACCCGGTCGGCCAGCTCACCCACCTCTCGGTACCACTTCTTGCGGTCACCCACCTTGGCGCGCATCCTCCATCGCCCGCGACTTCGGCTCGCTCTCGATCCGCTCGAGGGCGGCGTGGACCTGTTCCGCCACGCGGCGCTGTCTCGTCGGGCTCGAGATCGCTCGTATGCCCGGCCATCTGCCGAACCTTGCCGAGGTTCATCGTGAGCGTGCGCCACCAGCCCCAGTCCTTCGCGCACACACCAGCGACGCGCGCGATGTTCACGCCGCTGTCGTCCTCGGTCAGCGGGAACTCGAGGAGCAGCATGATCGTGTCGATCAGGTCCTTCTCGTTGATCTGGACGATCTGCATCTTCTGCAGCAGCATCTCGGCGAGCGGTATCGTCCAGTCATCGAGCTCCAGTCGGCCCTTCCAGTCGACCGTGTGGCAGAACTCGAGCTTGTCGAGGAACACGTCGATGTGCAATCCGATGCCCGGATGGTTCAGGACCAGACGCGAGCCCTGGGACTCGACGTACGTCATCTCGTCCTCGACGTAGCCCTGGGCGACCAGGAACCCGCGGATCTGGCGGACCTGTTTCCCGTAGCCTCCGAAGTCGATGTCCGTGTAGACGCGCTTCAGGCGCTCTTGTAGGTGGGAGTGGCTCGGGCAGCGCCGGTGGAACGCGAGCGCTCCGAGCACGCGGAGCGTGATGTCATTCGCGCGCGCGCCTCGGACCAGCCGATCGGCCTCGGCCTCGAACGACCGCTTATCCACGACCCACCCCAGCCGGCGCGGCCATCTCCCCGGCGACGATCACGTCCACGCCCGCCTCCACGAACTGGTCACGGATCTCCATGCCGATCCCAGCGTCCACGATCAGGCGATCGACCTGACCCAGCGGTCCGATCACGAAGTCGGCCACGGTCCCGATCTTCGAGTGGTCGGCGACGACCGCGACCCGGCCGCGGGTCTGCTCGATCATCACGCGCGCGATCTCCGCCTCGGCGGCGACCGGTGTCGTGAGACCGGAGCCCATGCTGATCCCCTCGACGCCGATGAACGCCTTGGTCGCGTGCGTCCGCCGGAGCGCGTCGGTAGCGAACGGCCCGACCACCGAGTTGCTCGGCGCCCGATAGTGGCCTCCGAGGAGAAGGAGGTCGATGTCGTGGTCCGGTGCCTCGAGCGCGATCCCGACGTGGTTCGTGATCACCGTAACGCCCGGGGCGCGGAGATTGCGGAACACCTCGAGGGTCGTCGTTCCGCCGTTCAGGTAGACGGCGTCCCCCGGTTCCACGAGCCCGGCCGCCGTCTGCCCGATCTGCCGCTTCTCCGATGGGTTGCTGTTCGCGGCGTCGAGATAGGCGGGCTCAGCTCGCATCCGCTGGGTGAGCACTGCGCCTCCGTGCGTCCGCTCGAGGAGGCCGCGGCGCTCGAGGGCCTCGAGGTCGCGCCGGACCGTGACCTCGGAGACGCCCATGATCTCGGAGAGGGCCGACACGCGGACGACGCGACGGTCACGAAGGAGCTCCTGGATGCGCCGGTGACGCTCCGCCGGAAGCGGCTGCTCCACGCCTTCGCCGACCCCTTCCTCGACCATACCCGAGCTCGACCATGACCGAACCAGCGCGAGTCTGTTCTGTTTCGATCGAGAGCGCAAGCGAGCATGCCCCACCAGATGTCCGCGTAGGGGACCCAATCCAGGCCAAGAGGCGCCGAGCCGACGTTACCTCGAGCTGAACCCCGTGGCTCAAGCTCAACATCGCAACAGGACGGGCGACGACTCGGATGCGACTACCGGATGACCCGGAAGATGAAGTCGAACTCGGTGCCGTCCTCGTTCGAGATCAGGCGCATCGTTCCCCCGGCGTCGCGGAAGACACCGGTCCCTCCGGTGATAGCGAAGGTCGAGGGCCCGGCATCCAGGAACGGCCCTTCCACCGTGATCGAGCCGCCCTCGAGGAAGTTCACGAACCGGCATTCCCAGCTCACGCCGACCTCGATACGGATGCAGTCGCCCTGATTGGTGCCGACGACCACGCCGTTCTCCGCGTCGAACAGCTCGTTGTGGAACGTGAGCAGGTCTCCTGTCGAGTCGGCTCCGTCACCGTCCGTGTCGATCACGACGTCGGTCGTCGCGTGCTCGATCACGTGGATCCTCGTGACGGTGGCCGCGCTCGATACGGTGATCAACGAGATCACCAGGACGACCGCCGAGATACCGGCGGCAGCAAGCATGATCCTCGCCTTCCCGCGCATACCCTCCCCCTATCTACGATGAACCCGGCCATCCTCCCGCCCCGATGGCTGCCAGGGCAAGTCGGAACGGGGTCGCGATCTCGGTGATCGTCCACCTGAACCGAGGCGCGAGGAGAGCTCGCTCAGTCCTCGTCCTCGGGCGGATCCTGCTTGCGGCGCTCGAGGTAGGCGCGGAGCTCCTCGTCCACGGCCCCGTCGATCCCGGGGTCCTCGTAGGACGCAAGCAGCTCCTTCCACCGCGCATTGGCGAGCTCCGCCGGCCCGACCGAGCCCGACATCTCCCACGTCGCGAAGTCCTGCGTCTGGAAGATCGGGCTCATCGTGAGCCACTCCTTGAAGTGCGCCATCGTGTGGTCGGACTCCAGGAACAGGCCGCCGGGCCCGAGCGCCTTCAGCGCGTCGAACGCCAGCTCCTCGTCGCCGAACCCGATCCCCTGCCCCATCCGCCGGAACTGCGACAGGAGCTCCACGTCCATCGCGAACTTCTCGAACGAGGCGGTCAGCCCGCCCTCGAGCCAGCCCGCGGCGTGGAGCACCACGTCGGTGCCGGCGAGCAGCGTCGCCCACAGCATGTTCTGGGTCTCGGCCGCCGCCTGCGCGTCCACGGCGTTCGAGCTCGAGAGCCCGCCGCCGCCGCGGAACGGCAGCCCGTAGCGACGCGAGATCTGCGCCCCGGCCAGCACGGCCAGCACGCCCTCGGGCGTCCCGAATGCCGGCGCGCCGGTCCGCATGTCGGTCACCGTGAAGAACGATCCGTACAGGCAGGGCGCGCCCGGCCGCACGAGCTGCGCCAGCGCCACGCCCGAGAGGGCCTCGGCGGCCTGCTGGGCGAACCCGCCCGCCATCGAGACCGGGCTCGTCGCGCCGGCCAGCAGGAACGGCGTCACGATCACCGGCTGGTTGGCCTCGGCCCACGCGATCAGGGCGTCGGTCATCCGGAAGTCCCACACGAGCGGGCTGTTCGGGTTCACGACGCCAATGAGCGCCGGCGTTCGCTCGATCGCCTCGCGCCCGCCGTGCACGATCTCCGCCATCGCGATCCCGTCGCGCGCCTTCGGGCCGCTGGTCCCGTAGGTCACGTACGGCTTGTCCGACCACCGGATCGTCGAGTACTCCATGTCGAGATGCCGGGTGGTCACGTCGAGGTCGACCGACTCGACCGCACCGGTCTGGACGCAGTTCAGGACCGCGGTCGCCTGCGTGAGCTTCACGAGGGCGTCGTGGTCCTGCGCGCGGCCGCTGCGGCGCCCCTCGTCGAGGTCGCTCGCGAACGGCGGCCCGCCGACGTTCATCCACACGGGCGTGCCGGTGCCGACTTCGAGCGAGCGCTCGGGGTTGCGCGCGCGCAGCCCGAACGACGCCGGGGCCTTCGCGACCTGCTCCTCCACGAACCCGCGGTCGAACCGGACGCGGTCGCCGTCGACCTTCAGGCCGGCCTCGGAAAGGAGCTTGCGGGCGCCGTCGTGCAGGACGTCGAGGCCGATCTCCTCGCAGATCCGCATGGCGGTCTCGTGGATCTGGGCGAGTTGCTCGTCGGACAGCACCGCCGGGGCCGTCTCAGGCGTGAACATCCGAGGTCTCCTCCATGAGCGGCACGAGCAGGTCCTCGAGCGGCTTCGTTCCGAGGTCGTGGATCTCGAGCGGCTTGCCCATCCACTCGGCGATCTCCCGCGCGCGGGTCTCGCGCCCCGGATCGGGATGCTGGCGGACGAACAGGATCCGCGTGAGGTTGCCGAAGTACTCGTCCTTCAGCCACGGGAAGCGGTCCAGGCCGAGGCCGTGGATCACGGCGCGGTCCCAGTTCTGCACCAGCCAGTCGGTGAGGAAGTAGATGCCGATGTCGTCCTCGAACCGGCGGTACAGCTCGCCGGCGTACCACTGGAAGCAGTGGAACCCCGCCGGACGGACCGCCGGGTACTTCTCGAGGACGGCGTCCAGGCGTCCGCCGGTCCCGCAGTCGCCGTAGACGACGATCACGCGGTCGTACCTCGGCAGCAACGCCTGGAGCTTCTCCTCGACGGCCGGACCGATGTCGAGCGGCGTCATGTGCAGGTCGCTCGAGATGCCGTGCACGTCGGCGCTCCAGCCTCGCTCCTTCACGATCGCCGCCGTGTCCTTGGCGACCGCGCCGCACGCGATGAACGCCACCGAGGCGCCGGTGGAGGTCACTCGGCGCGCTCCGCGCTTGTCGAGCTCGGGGAACGCGAGGTTGCGGATGAAGCGGTCGTTGAAGTCCGGGGCGCCCGAGAGCTCCAGGTACTCGACGAACGCCGGGAGCTCGAACGCCACCTCGCGCTCGCGGAAGGACATGAGGGCCATCTTGGCACCCTCGCTGGCGGCGTTGCCGACCGCCCGGATCCGCTCGACCGGGACCGGCGGCACGAGCCCCAGCACGCGCGCGCTCTCGGGGTCGATGTACGTCCCGAAGGACCCGGCCAGCATCACCTCGTCCAGATCCTCCGCCCCGACGCCGAGAGCGTCCATCGCAACCTCGATGCCGGTCGCGATTGCGCCCTTGGCCGACTGGAGCTCGCGGACGTCGAGCTGGGTGAGGAGGACGCCCTCGGCGAGCTCGAACGCCCGGATGCCGTCGCGGTCGACCAGGCGGCCGGCGAGCGGGTGCCCCGCGAGCGTGGCCTCGTCGCGCGACAGGAGGATCCCGTTGTCCCTCAACAGCCCGGCTAGGCGGAGCTGAGCCACCGCGTCGATCAGGCCGGACCCGCAGATCCCGCGGGGCGCCACGTCCCCGCCGATCACCTGCAGGCGCACCCCGTCCTCGTCGAGCACGACCCCTTCGATCGCACCCTCGGTGGCCCGCATCCCGTGGAGGATCTGGCCGCCCTCGAACGCCGGGCCCGCGGGCGCGGCGGTGGCGACCGCGCGCTCGGAGCTGCCGCACACGATCTCGCCGTTCGTGCCGATGTCCACGAGAAGCCGCACGGCCTCCTCGCGCGCGAGGCCGGTCGCCACGACGTCACCCACGATGTCGGCCCCAACGTAGGCTCCGATCGAGGGAAACAGCGCGACCCGGCCGTCGGGATGGATCTCGACGCCGAGCTCGGACGCTCGCAGATCCTGCGGCTCGAGGAAGGTCGCGACGAACGGCGACAGCGCGATCGAGCGCGGGTCGACGCCGAGGAACAGGTGCAGCATCGTCGCGTTGCCGACGACCACCACCTCGTAGACGTCCTCGAGCGCGACGCCGCCCGTCGCGCACACGCTCTCGAGGAGCCCGTTGACCGTATCGAGGGCCGCGGCGCGGAGGTCGTCGATCGCCTGGGGGCCGGTCATCGCGTGCCCCATCCGCGCGATGACGTCCGCGCCGAAGGGCGCCTGCCTGTTGATCGTCGACTCGACGGCCGCGGCGGCGCCGGTGGTGAGGTCGACGAGGGTGGCCACGACGGTCGTCGTGCCGATGTCGAGCGAGACGCCGAACATCGTGCCGCTCGTGTCGCCGGCCTCGACGTCCACGAGGTGCTCCCCGACGATCGTGGCGGTGACCTCCGTCGGCTCGTCGCGCATCGCGAGCGCCAGGCGCGGCAGCACGGCCGGGCCGAAGGTGGGCTCGAGCCCCTCGGCGTCGAGCGCGTCCAGCAGCCGGCGGATGTGGCTCCGCGCGTCCTCGAGCGACGGCGGCTCGACCGCGACGAGGACCTTCTGCACGTTGGGCTCGAGCAGGACGAACCGCCCCACACCCATCGTCGCGGCCTTCGGCGTGACCTGGAGGTTCGGCACCTCGCACACCGCGTCGACCGAGACCGCGAGCTGGCACGAGAGCCTCCAGCCGGAGTCCAACTCCTGGCCGGGGAGCTTTCGGTGGTCCGCCGGCGTCGGCTCGTGGATGCCCTCGACGACGCGGACCTTGCACTTGCCGCACGTGCCCCGCCCCCCGCAGGTGGACTCGATCGGCAGGCCGGCCCAGTGAGCCGCGTTGAACAGCGTGGTCCCCTCGGGGACGTGGGCGGTCTTGCCGCTCGGCAGGTAGGTGACCTGGAGCTTGCGCACCTTAGCGCGGCCTCCGCATCTTACCCAGGGTCATGTCCGGCCGCCTCTCACGAGGCGATCGTCCCACTATCAGGAACGATGGTGGAACGGCGGTTCGTGACCTGAGGTCACAGCGCGGGGCGTCGGCTCCCGCGTGGTCCCGGCCAGAGCTGCCGCGTCTCGCGTCCCGGCCGGCTCCCCCCGTCCTCACGGAACCCTTGCTAGCGTTGGGACGTGCCCGCGCTCGTGCTCCTCGTGATCTCGGTCGTGGCGATCCTGGCCGTCGCGGTGATCTTCGGCAGGCCGCCACAGAAGGGGCCTCCGGGGCGTAAGAGCAACAAGATCGACCGGGCACGGCGGGCCAAGCGTGTCGCCGCCGTCCTGATGGCCGGGGCCGGCATCCTGCTGCTGATCGCCTTCACGCAGTTCCGGTTCCTTCAGGGCTCGCCGGGCACGGTCGTGCTCGTGCTCGACATCTCCGAGTCGATGAGCCGCGACGACGTCGCGCCGACGCGGCTCCAGGCCGCGAAGGAGGCGGCGCGCGCATTCCTCGAGGACCTCCCGGGCGACCTGCGGGTCGGCCTGGTGACCTTCGCGGCCGAAGCCGAGCTGCTCGTGCCCCCGACGACCGAGCACCAGGAGGTCATCGACGGGCTGATCGACCTGCCTCGGGGAGAGGGCACCGTGATCGGCGACGGGATCGAGGCGTCGGTCGCCGCGATCGAGACCCTCTGGGACCAGCAGGGCGAGTCGCCCGCGGCGATCATCGTGCTCTCCGACGGCCGGGACACGGGGAGCCTGGTCCATCCCGACGACGCCGCGGCACACGCGGCCGACCTGGAGGTCCCCGTCTACACGGTCGTGCTCGGACAGGACCTCGAGCCGGGCACGCTTGCGGGCGCGAACGTCGAGCTGATGGCGCGGATCTCGGAGACGACCGGCGGCACCGCCTTCACCGCGACGACCGCCGGTGGCCTGGTGGACGTCTACGAGCAGCTCAGCGACGAGCTGTCGATCGAGCTGGCCATCACGGGCTTCGGCGCGTGGTTCGTGGCCGTGGCGGGCCTGCTCGCCGTGGCGGCGACGGTCGCGGTCCTGCTCGCCTTGCGCGCCGAGTACTGACCGGCGGAAGATTCCGAGCGGCTCCCGCGTTCCACGAGCGAACGAGAGGAGAACCCGTCATGCCCATCACCCAGCTGAACCACGCCGTGCTGTACGTCCGGGACCTCGAGCGGACCGTGGGCTTCTACCGGGACGTGCTCGCCTTCCGCGTGAAGACCGAGATCCCGGGCCGGGCCGCGTTCCTGCAGGCCGAGGCGAGCACGAACGACCATGACCTCGGCGTGTTCGCCATCGGGTCGGGGGCCGCCGACTCCCCGGCCGGCCGAGGGGCCGTCGGGCTGTACCACCTCGCCTGGGAGGTCGACACGCTGGACGAGCTCGAGCGGATCGCGGCAGCGCTCGCGTCCCGGAACGCGATGACGGGCGCGACGGACCACGGGACGACGAAGGCCGTCTACGGCAAGGACCCCGACGGGCTCGAATTCGAGATCTGCTGGCTGGTGCCGGCCGACCGGCTCACCGACGCCGACGAGATGGCCATGCGCCCGCTCGACATCCAGAAGGAGAAGGAGCGGTACGGCGCGCAGACCCGCGGAGGGATCGGGGTCAGCTCTACCGTCTGAGCTCGGCGCGGTGCGCGGCGATCCACGCCGCGCCGTGCGCGTCGCGACCGAGCATCAGGTCCGCTGCGAGGACCGCCTTGCGGACCCGCTCGTGCAGCGGGTTCGTGATGGCGAGGTTCATGCCGGCCTGGATCGCGAACGTCAGGAACGACGCGTCGATCGCCGGACGGTCGGGCATGCCGAATGAGATGTTCGAGGCGCCGCAGGAGACGTTTACGCCGAGCTCCTCGCGGATCAGCCGGATCGTCTCGACCATCGCGGTCGCCGCGCGGGGCTCGGCGCCGATCGGCATCGCGAGCGGGTCGATCACCACGTCCTCGCGCGCGATCCCGTGCGCTTCGGCGGCCTCGACGACCTTGCGGGCGGCCTTCAGCCGCACCTGCGGGTCGATCGAGATGCCCTCCTCGTCGTTCGCCATCCCGATCATCGCCGCGCCGTGCCGCGCGATCAGCGGGAGCAGGCGCTCGAGCGAGTGCTGCTCGGCGGTCACCGAGTTCACGAGCGGCTTGCCCGGGACGATCGGCAGGACGGCCTCGAGAACCGCGGGCGTGGAGGAGTCGATGCAGAGCGGGACGCCCACGACCTCGGTCACCGCGCGCACGACGTTCGCGAGCATCTCGGCCTCGTCGAACCCCGGGATCCCCGCGTTCACGTCGACGATCCGCGCGCCGGCCTCCACCTGCGCGAGCGCGTCGGCCCGCACCGTCGTCATGTCGCCGGCGACGAGCTCCTCGGTCAGCCGCGCACGGCCGGTGGGGTTGATCCGCTCGCCGACGATCGCGAACGGATGCTCGTCGCCGATCCTGACCTCGGCCTCCCGGCCGCGCAGGACGGTGGTCGCGACCACGGTCACGCTGTTTGGGCCAGCCCGACGAGCTTGCGGGCGACCTCGACGGCCTCGGGCGCGTTGTTCGCGTAGCCGTCTGCGCCGATCTTGTCGGCCCACTCCGGCGTGACGGGCGCGCCTCCGACCATCACCTTGACCGAGTCGCGCAGGCCGGCCGCCTCGAGCTTGCGGATGACCGTCTCCTGGTACGGGACCGTCGTGGTGAGGAGCGCCGAGAGCCCGACGATCTGCGGGCTCAGCTCGGTGATCTTCTCGATCAGCGTGTCCGCGGACACGTCCTTGCCGAGATCGGTCACCTCGAACCCGGACGTACGCAGCATCGCACCAACCATGTTCTTGCCGAGGTCGTGCAGGTCGCCCTTCACCGTCGCGAGGAGCACCAGCGCGGCCCGCTCGTCCCCCGGCTGTCGCTGCGCGAGGAGCGCCGGCTCCACGATCGCGTTGCACATCTTGAAGATCGCGGCCGAGGCCACGACCTCGGGCAGGAACACCTCGCCGCGCTTCCACATCTCGCCGAGGTCGAACATGGCGACGGCCATGCCGTCCTCCATGATCGCCTTCGGGTCCATCCCCGAGTCCACGAGGCGTTGAACGGCGCCGACGGCCGCGTCGCGCTCCGCGCCGATCAGGCCTTGCTTCAGGATCTCGAGGTCTTCTCTCATGTCGCTCCTCGTAACCGGGGTCAGGCTCGCCCGGTGGATGCCGCCCGATGGTACGGCCGACGTGCGCAGGAAGGAATCCGCCCACCGTGACCAACGGTCACCGTGGGCTCGTGCGTCGGACCCGGGCGCTGGCGTCGCGACGCATGAACCGGCCAACACGGTGTCGCGTCCTGGTGTGTTGGGCGGGGTCGCCGCCGTCGGACCGGGAGCGGGCGGCAGTCTGGCGCTCGTGGACTTCATCACGGACATCCGCTGGCTGGAATGGCAGCTCGTCGGAGCGTTCGCGATCCTGGCTGGCGTCATCGGGAGTTCGCAACGGCGGCGCTCATGGGATGCTTCGATGGTGAGCACTGACCGGGTGACAGCTTCGACGAGCCCTACGGTCCGGTCGCTGGGATCTGCGCGCAGGGTTCAACGCCTCGTGGCGATCTCTTGGTTCGCATTCCTGATCGGGGCGTCACTCGCGAGCTCGGGGCCATCCATCGTGCGTGGCACGGGCCTGGCCCTCTGGCTCGCGGCCCTCGGAACCATGGGTCTCTCGACGTTGGCGCTCGTCCTCGCTCGTCGTTGGCGACCACGACATCGTCACTGAGGGAGAAGCGCCGATGCGTCTCCGCTTCTCGGTGGTCGCGATCGTGCTCGCCGTAGCATGCGCCGATGCTCCGCCACCGGGAACGTCGGCAGAGGAGCCGGTGGCCGGCACCGACGTCGCGAGGATCGTATGCGAGGCCGACGGGACGACGACCCTCGTCACGCCGCAGGTCGTGGCTCAAGCAGACGGCGTGCACCTCGAGGTCCTGAGCCACCTCGACGAGCCGGCGAGCCTAGACGGCCTCGGTATGGACGTCGATTCGGGGCCATCCGAGTGGGTTCTCGGCATCGAGCCGGGGACACTCGGCGTCGCCTGCTGGCCGTTCACCGACCACGGCACCGGCGACGAGCCGCCGACCCAGGAACTCCCCATCCTGGACCCAGGGAGCATGTACGTCAGTCCAGAACTCGGATGCGCGCCCGACGACGAGGCGTGGAGCCTGATCTATGACTTCGTGGCCCCCGCCGACGTGACGGGTCCCACGCCGGGCGAACCTCCGGGCTCGGGCGCCCCCACCGACGTCGCGGAGGAGGCGCTCATAGGGCTCCAGCCCGGGGACACCGTCGAGGCGGCGGGATATCCGCAGCGCCCGGGCTCCGTACGGGTGGTGCGAGAAGATCGGACGATCGCAAACGTCGGCCTGGAGTTCCGTGACAGACACTGGGTCATCTCCGGCGGCTCCGGTTGCTCGGCAGACGGCGTCACGCTCGGCGAACCGGCCCTGTAAACGCTTCGCCTTTCCGAAGGCTCTGTACGCGCGAGGGCGGAACGTGGAGCCTACAGTGCGGCCTGTGGGACCATCTCGCCGATGGCCTCCGACGCTCCCCGTGACCGCCTGAAGCTGTTCCCGAGCCCGGTCCGCCGCTTCCTCGACGAGGCGCCGGAGCTCCGCCCATTCTCGCTCCGCTTCCGCGACCCGGAGACCGAGCGGACGTTCCAAGCCGCCTACTTCCGCGACAACCTGACCTACCTGCGGCTCGCTCACCTCCTTGGCATCGGGGTGTGGGCTGCCTTCGCGCTGCTCGCCCGCTACCTGCTTGTGGACGGCGGCGGGACGGCGGATCTGGTCCTGCGGTTCGGCGTGGCGATCCCGATCGTCCTCGTGAGCCTCGCGCTCACGTACGCGAGCTGGTACCCCCGCCACTGGCAGCCGGTGCTGTTCGTCGTCCTCCTGTTGAACGGGATGACGTGGGTGCTGCACCGCGCGTTCGTGCCGGGCGCCGACGCCGACTGGGCCTTCGCCGGGCTGATCGTGATCCTGTCGTTCAACTACGTCCTGAGCCGCATCCAGTTCCTGTACTCCGCGATCGCGGGTGGCCTGCTGATCCTGTTCTACGACATCATCGCGATCGTCTCCACGGACGACCGGGCGCGCGACCTGATCTTCGCGAACTTCTTCCTCGCCGCGCTCGCGACCACGGGGATGGCGGGGGCGTACGGGCTGGACCGCTTCGCGCGCCTCCTGTTCATCCGCGAGCAGGAGCTCGACCGCGAGCACCGGCGCGCCGACGACCTCCTCGGCAACACCTTGCCACGCGCGATCGTCAGTCGCCTGAAGGAGCAGCACGCGAACCCGCGGACCACGTCGCTGGCCGACGCGCCGCCCGAGGTGAGCGTGATGTTCGCCGACCTCGAGAGCTTCACGCGACAGGCCGAGGCGATCCCGCCCGCGGAGCTCGTCGACGTGCTCGACGATGTGTTCCGCCGCTTCGACGCACTGGCCGACCGATTCGGCATGGAGAAGATCAAGACGGTCGGGGACGCGTACATGGCGGTCGCCGGCGCACCCGAGCCTCTCCCGGCCCACGCGCAGGCGGCGGCGGAGACGGCGCTCGGGATCCAGGAGGAGCTCGCGACGCTGACCTGGCCGACCGGCGACCCGATGCGGGTGCGGATCGGGATCGCGTCGGGTCCCGTCGTCGCGGGGGTGATCGGGCGGCGCAAGTTCGCGTACGACCTGTGGGGTGACACGGTCAACCTCGCGAGCCGGCTGGAGGCGCACGGCACGCCGGGCCGGATCCTCGTATCGGAGTTCACCGCAGCGCTCCTCGGAGGCCGCTACGAGCTGAGCGAGTCCACCACGCTGCAGCTGAAGGGCAAGGGTCCGACGTCCGCGCGATTCCTGCTGGGCCGGGTCGGTGAGCCTGCGGGCGCCGATGTCCTCGAGATGCGCTGAGCGCGGACGGGGCTCACCAGCTGCTCAGCGGCGGCGCTCGTACCGCACGCCGAACCAGACCTCGTCGCCCTCGCGGTGCTCGAATCGCTCCATGAGCTCCAGGCCCGCCTTCTCGGCGACGCGGTGGGACGGGACGTTCTCGGCGCTCGCGTACGCCCGGACGATGTCGGCGGCGAGCGTGTCGAGGGCGTAGCCGACGAGCGCCTCGACGGCCTCGGTCGCGTAGCCGTCACCCTGGAACGCCGGATCGATCGTGTAGCCGATCTTGATCACGCCCGGCTCGCCCTCGGCGGGACTGAGCCCGACGTCGCCGACGAGCCTGCCCGTCTCGCGCTCCTCCACCGAGAGCTGCACCCAGCCCGGCTCGCCGGGGCGACGCCCCGCCATCAGCTCTAGCTCGTGCCGGATCCCTTCGGGATCTGTGCGCTCCCACCCCTGCCACTTGTTGACCTCCGGGTCGCTCCGGTACCGCGAGATCGACTCGGCGTCCTCGGGACGCGAGCGCCGGAGCACGAGCCGCTCGGTGACGAGCGGTTGGAAGTCGTGGTCGATCCGCATCGAGCCGAGAGCGTAATGGCCTGCGGCCGCGCTAGCGGCCATCTCCCAGCTCCCGCGCCCACGCGACGACCTCGTCGGCCGCCCGGTAGTTCAGGACGCGATCGCGCGGGACGCCGGCGAGCGACGCGGTCGCCAACCCGAACGGCAGGTACTCGAGCTCGCGCTCGACATGCGCGTCGCTGCCGATCGAGTACCACCGCACGCCCGAAGCCACCGCGAGCCGCGCGAGCTCCACGCTCAGATCCTGGCGGGCCGGAGTGGCGTCGAGCTCGACCGCCTTGCCGAGGCGTGCGGCCTCGTCGAACACGCGCGGCCAGTCCGCGATCATCCCCGCGCGTCGCCCGTACATCCGCGCCTTGGGGTGCGCGAGGACGTGCACGTGCGGGTTCGCAAGCGCGCTCAGGTAGCGCTCGGTCTGGTCCTCGGCCAGACGGAGCTTCGTGTGGAACGCGCCGAGCACGAGGTCCAGCTCGACGAGCGCCGACGGGTCCATGTCACCCTCGCCGCCGAGCAGATCCATCTCGATCGAGCGCAGCACGCGGAATCCATCGCCGCCCAGCTCGAGCTCGGCGTTCAGCGCCGCGATGCGCCGCCCCTGGTCCGCCAGCTGCGCCTCGTCCATCCCGCGCGCGATCGTCAGGCTCTGCGAGTGGTCGGTGGCGGCCGTGAACGTCCGGCCGAGCCCGCGAGCGGCCATCGCGATCTCGCGGAGCGGCAGCGCGCCGTCGCTGTCGGTGCTGTGGACCTGCAGGTCGGCGTGCGGCGTGGCCTCCCACGCCGGATCGGCGTCGAGCGCGCGCCGGACCTGCGCGAGCGTCAGGTAGCCGCTCCGGGTCTCGTCGGGCTCGGGAACCGGCGGCGGCGCCTCGAGCCAGCCGTGGATCCGCGCGGCCACCCACGGCCCAACGCCCTGGAGCTCGGTGAGCGAGCGCCCGGCCTCGGCGACGTCGGCGGCCTCCTCGGGCCAGAACCGGGCCGCCCGGGAGGCGCGCTGGAGCGCCTGCTTGCGGTGGCCGGTTTCCTCGGCGCCGGCCCGCCACAGCAGCTCGCCGACATCGCCGTTGTTGAGGACTGGGTTCATCCGTGTGTCATACCCGCGTTCCCCGGGTTACGTCGCGAACAGGCAACGGATAAGGTGGCCCCGTGATCGCGACCTACCGTCTCGACGAGGAACCCCCCTACGTCCTGGACGAGGGCGCCGGGCCACTGCCCGGGCACTACGAGGCATCGTTCGTGAACGAGGATGGCGTGCGCGTGCTCCGCTTCCTCACCGACAAGGGTCGTGCCGAGGTGATCCGCCGGCTCGGTTCCGGAGGCCACGTGTTCTCGCAGGAGGAGATCCTCGAGTGGACCGTCGAGCCGGACATCGAGCGGCTGGTCGTGCAGATGGAATACGAGTCCGGCGAGGGAGGCTGAGCGTCCGCAAGGTGTGAGCGTTGCCGAGGCGGGTACGGTCCGGGCGATGGGTGCCGATCCGCACCGCTCGGACCGCGTCGGCCGTGGCGTGGGGCCCCGCATCGCGCTCGGATCAATCGTCGGCGTGCTCATCGGCGCCGCGCTGGGCGTCGGCGCCGGCATGATTTTCTTCGAGGCCGGCGCCCGTGGGATGTGGGGGTCCGTCGTAGCGGGCGCCGTGTTCGGAGCGCTCCTCGGGGCGTTCTGGGGTGGCATGACCGGCCTCGGCCCGCCCGCCGCGGAGGACGACCCGCTGCCCCGCGCGGGCGAGGAGCGTTCCGAGGTCGTGTAGGGGTCGTCTCATCCGGAAGGACGTGATCAAGATGCCGCAGAAGGCATGGAGCGCGAAGCGCGAACGGCAGTACAAGCACATCAAGCAGGGGCTGAAGAAGAGCGGACGGAGCGAGGACACGGCCGAGGAGATCGCCGCGCGAACCGTCAACAAGGAACGGGCACGAGCCGGTGAGTCCAAGACGCGCAGCCGTACGTCGGTGAAGGACATCTCGTCCTCGCGCCGCGGCGGCCTGCGATCGCACTCGGGCCCGGGCGGCCGAACGAAGGCGCAGCTGTACGAGGAGGCCAGGCGCAAGGGCGTCGAGGGCCGCTCGAAGATGGACAAGCAGCAATTGCAGCGCGCCGTGGGTCGCTAGACGGCCGGTTCCCGGTCGCGCTCCGCCACCCGTCCCCGCTCTCCCCCATCCTCGGCGCCTCGAGAGCCACGCATCCGCCGCGGCACGCCGAACGCGAGGTGGGTGATCAAGGCGGCCGCGACCCCGATAGCCCAGCCGCTCACGACGTCGAGCGGCAGGTGCGCCCCGACGTACACGCGAGCGAACCCGACGAATGCCGGCACGACGAGCAGGGCCCAGCGCCACCGGGTCACGAGGTACGGCAGCACCGCAAGGACGATCGCCATCGAGACGGCGGAGTGCCCCGATGGGAAGCCCAGGCCGGTCACCTGGTCGCGCAGCTGGATCGCGTCGAGGAGCTCGCCCGGTCGCTCGCGACCGACGAGCAGCTTCGAGAGCCGCGCGATGAGGTAGGCGCCGTACCCCGCAGCCGCGACCACGGCGGCCAGCCGGCGCCGCCGGACCAGCACGCAGACGACGGCGACGATCGCGATCGCGAGCGCCGCGCCGAGCTGCATCCCCGGGACCACGAACGGCCGCAGCCCGTCGGGCAGGCCGTTCAGGGCTCGGAACACCGAGCGCTCCGCGTCGGGGACCTCGCGCACGGGCCCGAGCACGCCCGTCGAGAGCGCGATCACGCCGATCGACGCGACCAGCGCGACCACGTCGCCCCGGCGCCGGACGACGACCGGGCGGTTGGACCCCTCGTTCCTCACGACGTGGGCGCGCCTAGACGGTCCGTCGTCCCCGGATGAACCATAGGACGGCGAGAACCACCAGCACGACCACGACGATCCCGATGATGCCGATCTGCGCTGCGAGCATCGTGTCCCCCTCATGTCGGACGGTTCCCCCGCTCCTACCCGGGGCGGGCGCCGGCCAACCCTCGCGTCGCGACGGCCGTTTGACATCGGTCGCGCCCGGTTATCAGGGAGGTGACGCACGAAACCGAGAGAGGAGGCAGCGATGGCGGGCGCTGAGAAACAGGCCAAGGGCAAGGCGAACAAGGTCGCGGGTTCCGCGAAGAAGGCGGTCGGCAAGGCGACGAAGAACCGGAGCCTTCAGGCGAAGGGGACGGTGCAGAAGGCCAAGGGATCGGTACAGGACACCGCGGGCAAGCTGGAGCGGAAGGTCAAGCGCTGAGCTAGACAGCGAGCTCGGCGAGCACCGCGTCGTCTTCCAGGAGGAAGTGGAACGCGATCACGTCGTCGAGGGTGAACGCCGGCGCGCCGGGCATGGTGCTGAGGTCCTCTGGCGGGAGCTGGAGGAGCTCGGCCTCACGGACCCCGAAGTCGAAGGCCTCCGTGGGCTCCACGCCCGCGGCCATCAGCAGGGCCACGGTCCGCTCACTGGCCGGCCGGTTGACCTCCTGGCTGCACTCGGGGCAGGTGAAGCCGAAGATGCCGCTGGTGCCGTCGGGCTGGATCCGCAGCGAGATGGCGGCGGGCCGCATCTCGACGCCTCCGCAGCTCGGGCACTTGGTCCGGATGTTGCTCATGGCTGAAGTATCGGCGCGAAGGTACGCCGGACCGTAGCGTTTCGGGTCACGACGGGGCTACTCAACGCGGGTGGTTCTCACGTGCACGGCCCCGGTCCCAGGGGAGGCCGTTCGCCAGGAGTGGGACCGGTCGAGCCGGGTAGGGTGCCCCGCATGAGATGGCGCAAGCGGGCGAGGCTCGATCCCTCGCAGATCCAGGACCGGCGTGGCCAGCGGTCGTTCGGCGGCGCATCACTCAGCCCGGGCATGGCGATGGGCGGCGGGGGGATCGGCCTGCTCGTCGTGATCGTCCTCATCGTGCTCAACCTCACCGCCGGAGGGTCGCCGAACGGGGCGACCGGCGGGGGCTCGGACCTCGAGGAGTGCCGGACGGGCGCGGATGCTCAGCAGAGCGAGGACTGCCGGATCGTGGGCTTCGTGAACAGCATCCAGGCTTTCTGGGGGGACCGCCTGAAGGGCTACCAGGAGGCGCAAACGGTCCTGTTCACCGACCAGACGACCTCGGGCTGCGGCACGGCCACCAGCCGGGTGGGGCCCTTCTACTGCCCGGCCGACGGCACGATCTACATCGACCTCGGCTTCTTCGAGGAACTCGATAGCTTCGGGGCGCGGAGCGGGCCGCTCGCCCAGGCCTACGTGCTCGCGCACGAGTACGGCCATCACGTGCAGGACCTCCTGGGCGCGCTTGACCAGGGTGGCACCGACCAGGGGCCGCAGAGCACCTCCGTGCGGATCGAGCTCCAGGCCGACTGCTTCGCGGGGGCCTGGGCCGCGAACGCCGAGGAGACCGGCTTCATCGCGGTGATCACGGACCAGGACATCGCCGACGCGCTCAGCGCGGCCGCGGCGGTGGGCGACGACCGGATCCAGGAGCAGTTCCAGGGCCGGGTCAACCGCGAGACCTGGACCCACGGGTCCTCGGCACAGCGCCAGCACTGGTTCCGCACCGGCTACCGAACCGGCGACCCGGCCGCCTGCGACACGTTCAGCGGAACCGTCTGAGCTCAGCGGCGCTCGACGTCGCCCTCGTCGTCGCCCACGTCGCGCTCCTGGTCCAGCGCGTCCGACTCGGGTTTGTCGCCGACCGCGTCGGGCTCGCGCTCGGCGGAGGGATCGAGCTCCTTGGCCTGTTCCAAGGCGTCGGCCTCGGGTACGTCCGCACGTCCGGGATCGGTCGCATGCTCGAGCTCCTCGATCGCCTGGTCCTCGTCCGGTCGCTGCTCCATGGATACCCCTCCTCGCGTGCACGGATCCCAGCGGGACGGTCGATCCGCCGCCGTACCAGGCTACGTGAGACCCGACCCGGGGTGGCGGAGGAGACGGAGGACCTGGGGAGGAGCTAGGAGACGAGCTCGTCGAGCGCCGCGTCGTCCAGGAGCAGGAAATGGAACGAGATGAGGTCGTCCATCGTGAACGCCGGAGCGGCCGGGTTCGGGCTCAGGTCTTGGGCCGGAAGCGCCCGGAGCTCGGCCTCCATGGCCTCGAAGTCGGCCTCGACAGGCTCCACGCCCGCGGCGATCAGGAGCGCGACGGTCTTGCGGCTGGCCGACTTGTTCACCTCGAGGCTGCAGCTCGGGCACGTGAACCCGTAGATCCCGTTCGAGCCGTCGGCCTTGAGGCGCAGGGAGATCTCGTGGATCCCCATCTCGACGCCTCCGCAGGAGGGGCACTTGGTCTTGATGTTCATAGCTCTGCTATCGGAAGCGGTGCCCGGGAACCACAGCGTTTCGGCTCACGACGGGGCTACTCATCGCGGGTGGTTCTCGCGTGCCTGACGCCGGGTACGGGGGAGACCGAACGCCGTATCCTCCTCCCCGTCCGGATCGCCGAGCCCGGAACGGAGCTCCGGTTGGCACGCCGACACACGCCGTACTTCCACAAGCTGCTCGAGGCCGGAGCCGAGATGGCAGACCGGATCGGCTTCGACGCCGCGGTGGTGTTCACCAGCGTCGAGGACGAGCATCTCGCCACCCGCGGCGCCGCCGGCGTGTACGACGTGTACTACTCGGGCCCGATCGACATCAAGGGACCCGACGCCGAAGCGCTCCTGCAGACGATCCTGGTGCGCGACGTCGCCCGCCGCCTGACCGACGGCGGCGTCCTGTACTCGGCCGTGTGCAACGAGGAGGGCGGGATGGTGGACGACCTCACGTGCTTCCGGCATTCGGCCGAGCACTTCTGGCTGGTGGCCACCCCCGCGCGTGCCGACGTCGTCGAGGCGTGGGTCCGAGAGCACGCCGAGGACCGGCGGGCCTACGTGACGAACACGATCTCGGGCACCGCGTACCTGTCGGTCCAGGGTCCGCGCTCGCGCGAGCTGCTGTCCGGGATCACCGACGCCGACCTGGCGACCGAGGCGCTCCCCTACTTCCGCTTCACCGACGCCACCGTCGCCGAGGTCCCCGCGGTCCTGTCTCGGACCGGCTACTCGGGCGAGCTCGGGTACGAACTCTTCTACGCGCGCGACTACGCCGAGCACGTCTGGGACGCGGTGCTCGACGCCGGCAGGGATCTCGGCGCCGTGCCGGCCGGTCTCGGCGCCTTGCGCAGCGTGCGGATGGAGAAGAAGTACCCCCTCTACGGCCTCGATGTGAACGAGACGACCTCGCCGCTCGAGGCGAACCTCGCGTGGGCCGTCGACCTCGACTCGGACGGGTTCGTCGGTCGCGAGGCGCTGCGGCGCCAGCGCGACGAGGGCGTCGAACGGCTGCTGCTCGGGATCGCGTTCCCCGACCTGTCGTTCGTGCCCGCGATCGGCGACGAGGTGCGTCTGGACGGCGAGCCGGTCGGCACCGTCACCTCCGCCGACCAGGGCCATTCGCTCGGCCGGGCGCTCGCGATGGCCTACCTCCCGCCATCCGCACTCGGCGAGGAGGTGACGGTGACCGCGGCCGAGGGCCAGGCGTCGGCCATCGGGACGGTCACGGACCGGGCCTTCTACGACCCCGACGGGGAACGCCCTCGCGCCTGACCGGCGGGCGGAACGCGTTTGCGGTTCTTCGCACCTGGGTAGACGTGCCCCATGACCAGATACGTCTGCGCACACCCGTCGCACGCGCACCGCGCCGAGAACCAGCCGATCGACCTCACCGCCCAGGTCCGACTGGAACGGGCCCTCATCCCCCGCCCGACGGCCTACCTCGCCACAGCCGAACGGGTGGTCGACGAGGTCCGCGACCTGCACCTCGACAGCTGGAACGAGCGGCGGGCCGCCATCGAGCACATCGTGAGCGGCTCGCCGGCGCCGGCTGACCTGCCCGTCGTGGTGCTGTCCGAGCGCACGATGACGCGCCCGCCCGGCCTGTACGAGCTGGACCACCTGTTCCCCACCGATCCCGCCAGCGGGCGGATCGCGGGTCGCCTGGGCGGCTCCCCCGGGCAGGACGACCTCCTGGTCCTCGAGGAGGACGGGGACGGCACCGCGGAGGACCGCGAGACAGACGAACTTCCACAGGCGCCGTCACGTTCCCCGGGTCTGCACGCCGTGCTGACCCGTCCCGAGACCCGCTCGCGCGTGATCCCCCAGGGCGTCTTCCTGCTCAGCGACCTGTCGGCGAGCCTCGCGGCCGCCGGCGAAGACGAGGACGCGATCGTCGACGCGATCCGGAGCACCCCGCGCCTCCCGATCGACGAGGAGCCGCCCGCCGCGCCGTGGCGCGTCGCCGTGACCTGCCCGATCCGCGAGGGCGAGCCGGCCGTCCACCACGAGATCGTGTTCACCGGCGCCGACATGCCCGAGCCGGCGCTCGTCGTCGGCACGCCGGTCGACGCGTGGGACGCGCAGATCGAGCGGGGCACGGCCTCCGACCTCGCGCCGCCGGCCGAGGTCGCGCGGGTCGAGCGCCGGCTGACGGCGCTGATGATCGTGGAGGTCGCGACGATCGCCGGCCTCGTGCTGTTCGCGTGGGCCACCGGCGCCTTCGGCCAGGCCGCGCGCGAGACGCCCGGCTGGCTCGGGTTCTCGTTCGTGCTCGCCGCCACAGCCGTCGCCATCACGGCGGTGCCGCTGTTCGCGACGCGCGACCCGTACACCAACCCGAACGACATCTTCGTCGCGGGCCGCCACTACGCTGGCCGCGTCGGCATGCTCAGGTGGGGCGCCGGGATCTCGGGGGTCGTCTTCGGGTTCGCCCTGCTGTTCGCGGCGGCGCCCCCGCTGCTCGACCGCGCCGAGGCCGTGCCCGCCGCGACGGTGACGTTCAGCGCGGAGACGATCCCCGTCACCGTGACCAGGCCCGTCTCGTTCACCACCCCGGTCGAGTTCGGCGGCCCCGTGTCGTTCACGACGCCGGTGACGTTCACGGCGCCGACCACGACGGTCGGGACGGTCGCCACGCCCGTGTCGGCCACGATGTCGGTCCGGGTGCCCGACGTGGGGGCCCGCGACACGATCCAGGTCCGGATCCGCGAGTTCATGCCCGGCGACACCGTCGGCGTGCTGGTCGGCAGCGTCACCCGGCACGGCGACGCCTCGGGGGCTGTCCGGATCCAGGAGACGTTCGCTCTCGACCCGGGTGCGCGGCACGTCTCGGTGCTCGTGGTGACCGGCGGGACCGACGACGTGACCTGCACACCTGCCGACCCCGTGACGCTCGGCTGCACCGTCGTCACCGTTCCGCGCACCTCCGCGACCGGCTAGCTGCCGGTCGCCGCCCCGCCCCGTCCCGCATCATGGTGTCCCTATGGACACCGCCGAACGCGACCGTCTCGACGCGAAGGGCCTGTTCGCCCGGGGCTTCCGCCTGATCGTCTCGTACGTCCGGATGCACCCACGCCCGTTCGGGGTCGCGGTGGCCGGGGCGTTCGTGTTCGCGATCGCCTCGGTCGCGGTGACGGTTGCCCTCGGGCGCGTGACGGACCGGGTCCTGCGGCCCGCCTTCGGCTCCGAGGGCGTCCCGGCCTCCACCGTCTGGCTCGGCATCGGCGCGGTGATGGGGCTCGCGTCCCTGCGCGCCCTCGGCATCGGGATCCGCCGGTTCTACAGCGGCGTGGCCGGCTCGGCCGTCGCCGCCACGCTCCGCGACCGCGTATCCGACCGCTACCGCGACCTCGCGCTCTCCTACCATCGGGCGCAGCCGACCGGCGAACTCCTCGCGCACATGGAGGCGGACGTCGAGGCCTCGATCGACGTGCTGTACCCGATCCCGTTCTCGATCGGCGTGGTGTTCCTCGTCGTGTTCGCCCTCGGCTCGCTGATCGCGACCGACCCGTACCTCGCGCTCGTCGGCCTGCTGGTGGTCCCGGCGATGGCCCTGCTGAACCGCTCGTTCGCGCGCCGGATGCAGGGCCCGGCCCGGCGGGCGCAGGAGCGGATCGGCGAGGTCTCCGCCGTCGCGCACGAGTCGATCGACGGCGCGCTCGTCGTCAAGGCCCTCGGCCGCGAGCGCGCCGAGACCGAACGCCTGCACGCGAAGGCCGAGGCGCTCCGAAAGGAGCGGGTGGACGCCGGCTTCGTCCGCGCCGGGTTCGAGCCGGCGCTCGAGGCTCTGCCGTCGCTCGCGATGACGGTGCTCCTCGGTGTGGGCGCGTGGCGGGTCTCGACCGGCGCGATCACGCTCGGTGTGCTGGTCCAGGTGGTCACGCTGTTCGGGATGCTCGCGTGGCCGATGCGGTTCATCGGATGGATCTTGTCCGAGCTCCCACGCGCCGTCGTCGGCCACGACCGCGTCGTCGAGGTCCTCGAGCAGCCCGTCACGATCGAGCGCCCGGCGCGGCCGGTCCCGCTGCCCGACGGTCCGCTCGACGTCCGCGCCGAGTCCCTCACGTACGGGTTCGGCGGCACTCGGGTCTTCGACGAGGTCACGCTCCACGTCCACGCGGACGAGTCGGTCGCGCTCGTCGGTCCGACGGGCTCGGGCAAGTCGACGCTCGCGCAGCTGCTCGTGCGCCTGGACGACCCCGACGCCGGCGAGGTCCTGATCGGCGGCGTGAACCTGCGCCACGCCGACCCGGCGTCGCTCCGCCGAGCCGCCTCCGTCGTGTTCCAGGAGAGCTTCCTGTTCCTGAACACCGTTGCCGAGAACATCGCGCTCGACTCGGGCGTCACGCGCGAGCAGGCCGAGCGCGCCGCGACGATCGCGCAGGCCGACCGGTTCGTGCGCGCGCTGCCGAAGGGGTTCGACACCATCCTCGGCGAGCGTGGTCACACGCTCTCGGGCGGCGAGCGCCAACGGGTGGCCCTCGCCCGCGCACTGGTGCGCGAGCCGCGCGTGCTGATCCTGGACGACGCCACGAGCGCCGTGGACCCGACGATCGAGGCCGAGATCCTCTCGGGCCTGCGCCGCGAGCTGCGCACGACGCTGATCGTGATCGCGTACCGCCTCTCGACGATCCGCCTGGCCGACCGCGTGCTCTACCTGGAGGACGGACGGATCCGCGCGACCGGCTCGCACGAGGAGCTGATGGCCACCCAGCGCGGCTACGAGGCGATGGTCCGCGCCTACGAGCGAGGCGAGCGATGAGCACGGCGACCGCGACCGAGGAGGAGACGCCGCTCGCCGCCGAGTCCGAGGAGGACCTGCCGGTCCCCGCGCACCTGCGCGGCGCGTGGAGCGTGCTGAAGGAGGGCCTGCGCGTGAGCCCGGCCCTTCGGAAGGGCCTCGGCTTCACGGTGGTCGTCTCGCTCGCGGCCACGGTCGCCAACCTCGTGACGCCGATCCTGATCCAGCAGATCTTCGACCACGGCTTCGACGGCGGATTCCGGCCCGCGTTCGTGTTCGGGATCTGCGGCGTGTCGCTCGCGCTGGTCGGCATGGCGTACCTCGCCGGCCGGGCCGCGGCGCGCCGCCTCGCGCGCGCCTCCGAGGAGGCCCTGATGGAGCTCCGCGTCCGCGGGTTCGAGCACATCCACCGGCTGTCGATCGCGGCGCAGTCGGGCGAGCGCCGCGGCGTCTACGTCGCCAGGGTGACCGCCGACGTCGACACGCTGTCGAAGTTCACCGAGTGGGGCGGCATCGCGTGGATCGTTTCGTTCGCGATGATCCTCGGCGCGCTGGTGCTGATGCTCGTGTACTCGTGGCAGCTCGCGATCCCGGTCGTGCTGATGGTGGGGCCGCTGTTGCTGATCGTGGCGAAGCTGCAGGGATCGCTCTCGGCGGCGTACGACGCGGTCCGCGTGCGCGTCGGCGAGATGCTGTCCGAGGTCTCCGAGAGTGTGATGGGCGCGGCCGTCGTCCGCGCGTACGGGCTCGAGGACCGCGTGGACCGCCGCGTGAAGCGGGCGATCAGGGACCGGTACGACGCGCAGGTCCTCGCGCACTTCCGCACGGCGACGATGTTCCCGATGGCCACGATCTTCTGGGGCGTGTCGCTCTCGGTCGTGATCTTCACCGGCGCGACGTTCGGTCCCGACTGGGGGCTGACCTTCGGCCGGGTGGCGGCCTTCCTGTTCCTGGCCGACGTGTTCATCCACACCTTCACGGACCTGCCCGAGATCTACGCAGACACGCAGACCGCCATCAGCGGCTGGCGCAAGATCCTCGCGCTGCTGGAGATGCCGATCGAGATCGTGGAGCCCTCGCCCGGCGCCGAGGTGCCGCCGGGTCCGCTCGGCGTCCGCGCCTCCGAGGTCTCGTACCGCTACGGCGGCGGCCCGCTGGTCGTATGCGACGTGTCGCTCGAGGTGCCGGCGGGGGCGCACGTCGCGGTCGTGGGCGAGACCGGCTCGGGCAAGACCACGTTCTGCAAGCTCCTGACGCGGCTCGCCGACCCGGTGACCGGCCGCATCGAGGTCGAGGGCGTGGATCTGCGTCAGGTCGCGCGCGCGTCGCGCCAGCGCGCGATCCGGATGGTGCCGCAGGACGGCTTCCTGTTCGACGTCACCGTGCGCGAGAACGTCCGCGCCGGCCGCGAGGGCGCAACCGACCGCGAGACCGAGGCCGCGTTCGAGGAGCTCGGACTCGGCGGCTGGGTCGAGGGGCTCGCGGCGGGGCTCGAGACACGCGTCGGCGAGCGAGGCGAGTCGCTCTCGGTCGGCGAGCGCCAGCTGGTGTCGCTCGCGCGGGCGCAGATCGGGAACCCGGGGCTGCTGATCCTCGACGAGGCCACGAGCGCGGTGGACCCGGCGACCGAGCGGCGGATCTCGGAGGCGCTGCGGCGGCTGTCGGCGGGCCGGACGACGATCACGATCGCGCACCGGCTCTCGACGGCCGAGGGGGCCGACACGATCTTCGTGTTCGACGCCGGGCGCGTGGTGGAGCGTGGCACGCACGCGTCGCTGGTGGGCGCCGGCGGGACGTACGCCGGGCTCTATCGGAGCTGGCTCGGCAACGTGCGGATGTAGGTGACCGTTCGCCGCCCTACAGCCATCGCGCCGCGGGCGGAGGCGGCGGGGCGGACAGGTCGATGCCATGGATCTCGGCGATCTTCTCGCGGAACCACCCGTCGAACTCGTGGTCCGAGGTCATGACCTTGCCCAAGAACTCGTCGCCGCCCGGCCCGTCCCAGACCGCGATGACCGTGTTCTGCCCGTCGAGCGACTGCTGGAGCCACGCGCGATGCTCGGTGACGTCGAACCGCTCGTTCATGTCGTCGAACTCGGCCTTGCGCGCGCCGTTCAACTCGGCCACCCAGGCCTCCCACTCCTCCAGCTTCCCCGGTGCGATCAGAGCTGCCATCGCCCCCACGTCCGCCTCCTTCGCTTCGCTGACCGATCCCGCGCATCCTAGCGCCGGGACGCGGAAGCCGGCGTTGTCTCGGCTCGAACCGCGGCGTCAGCGGTTCTGGAACAGCTCGACCGGGTTGCCAGATGGATCCACGAGCAGGATCTGCGAGCCGCCCGGGCCGTTCACCACGTCGTTGCGGAACGAGACCCCCGCGGCGCCGAGGCGCTCGACCTCCGCCGCCAGGTCGTCGACCACGAGCAAGATCCGGTTCCACCCGCCCGGCTCGGGCCGCCGGCCCTCGGGCATCGGGCGGCCGGCCGAGCTCGTTGGGCCGCTGAGCAGCAGCCGCAGGTTTCCCCGCACGACGTCGGCGAACGCCGGCGCCGCGTTCGACAGGAGCGTGAAGCCGAGGTGCGCCGTGTAGAAGTCGATGGCCTCTTCGACGTCGTGGACCATGTACCGAACGTTGACCGTGCTCACGACGGCCTCACGTCGCCGTACGTGGGACCGCGCGCGAGGACCGCCTCGATCTGGACGAGCGTCCCTTCGTCGAGCGCGATGTCGCCGGCCTCGGCGTTCGAGCGCACGTGCGCCGGGTTGCGGCTCCCGGCGATCGCCGCCGTCACGCCCGGCTGATGGAACGCCCATGCCAGCGCGAGCTGCGCGACTGAGCACCCGAGCCGCTCCGCGATCGGGCGGAGCCCATCCACGACCTCCAGCGAGCGCTGTCGGACCTCCGGCCCGAACATCGTCTGCCACGCCTCACCACCCGCCCTGCCACGGAAGTCGCCCTCTGCGAACGTGGTCTCCATCGTGATCGCGCCGGTCAGCAGGCCGTACGCGAGCGGCCCGTAGGCGAGGACCCCGATGCCCTGCTCGCCGCACCAGCGGATCAGCGCGCGGTCGGCGAGCGCCAGCATCGAGAATTCCTGCTGCAGCGAGTCGATGTGCCGGACAGCCAGGCAGCGCTCCAAGAGCTCGCGGTCGAAGTTCGACACGCCGATCGCGCGGACCAGGCCCTCCTCGACGAGCTGCGCCATCGCGCCCCAGGTCTCCTCGACGGGCACGCCCGACTCGTCGGGCCAGTGCAGCTGGTAGATGTCGATGTGATCGGTGCCGAGTCGCTCCAGGCTCCCGCGACAGGCCTTCGCGACCTGCTCGGCGCGGAAACCGGTGCCCTCGGGCTGGGGCGCGACCTTCGTCGCGACCCTAATCTGGTCCCGGCGGCCGGCGATCGCCCGGGCCACGAACCTCTCGGAGGTGCCGCGGCCGTAGACCTCGGCGGTGTCGATCCAGTCGATCCCGGTCTCGAACACCGACGAGATCGCCGCCAGGATCTGATCGTCGGGCGGCGGCTCGCCCCACTCGGAGCTCTTGCCCGCCTCCCACGCCCCGAAGCCGATCACCGAGATCTCGGGCCCGTCGCGTCCCAACCGTTTGGTCTGCATGGGTCGAACCGTATCAGCGAGCCGGACTCAGTCGTCGTCGGTGCTGCGGCGGAGCTGCTTCGTCCGCCCTCGGCGCTTCTTGTCGGCCAGCCGGCGCTCGACGGCGCCCTGCTTCGGGCGGGTGGGACGGCGTTCAGGCGGCGGCGGCGCGAGGGCGGTGGCGAGGATCTTCGCGAGCCGCTCGCGGGCGGCCTCGCGGTTCTGGAGCTGCGACCGCTGCTCCGAGGCAACGACCGTGAGCACGCCGTCGACGAGCCGCCGCCGGAGCCGCTCCAAGACTCGGGCGCGCTGCACCGGACCGAGCGCCGAGGTCTTCTGGAGGTCAAGGCTGAGCTCCACGCGCGAGTCGGCCGTGTTGACGGACTGACCGCCCGGCCCCGACGACCGGCTGAACCGCCACTTCAGCTCGCGCGCGGGGATCTCGACGGAGCGGGTCACCTTGAGCGGTCCGGTCATCGGGCCAGTATGCGCGGGACGACCGATGCCCGAGATGGAAGAAGCGTCGGCCCGTCGGCCGAGGACGTCGAACGCTGAGAATGGGCGCCGCCGAGGCGACTCGGAGCGCTAGGTCCCGACGACCGACCCGCTCAGACCGAGCGGACGTTACGGGTGGTTCAGCCGGGTTTGAAGCTCGGGAGCCCGTCGCCCGGCTCGGATACCGGGATCGCCTCGATGCCGAGGAGCTGCGCGAGCGTCGCCGAGAGCCGGTTCCATGCGTCGCGGTCCCAGGATTCGGCCACGTCGGCCACCAGGCCGTCCCCGTCGACCGCGACGACGGTCGGCGCCGAGACGATGCCGTACCCGTCGGAGACCGTGAACGGCGCGAGGTCGGGCACGAGCGGGAGCGTCAGGTCGAAGTCTCGCGCGAACGCGTCCAGCTCGGGGCGCGGGTCCTGCCCGACGCCGACGACCCGGCCCGGGTACGCCCTCGCCAATCGCTCGACGGCGGGCGTCGCGAGCTTCGTGGTGCCACAGGAGACCTTGAAGAAAACGATGGCGCGAGGACCGTTGATGTCGACGCCATCGACATCCGGTGCCCGAGCCCCGATCGCGATCACCATGTGGCGATGCTACGCGCAGAAGCGGGAAGCAGACCCGGTCGAGCGGCTCACACGGCGAGGCCGCCGAGGCGGTAGCCGTCGGGATCGAGCTCGGCGCGTGGCCAGCCGAGGGATCGGATCGCCGCGAGGGCGCGCTCGAACCCTGGATGCGCGCGCAGGCGATCGACGTCATCGTGCTCGACCTCGATCGTGGCCGCGTCGCCGCGATGGCGCACCCGGACGACCTCGAAGCCGAGGGCCCGGACGAGCCGCTCGGCCGCGTCGATCCGCTCGAGGAGCTGGGGCGTGATGCGGATCCCCAAGGCGACGCGCGACGACAGGCAGGCGAGCGCCGGCTTGTCGGCCACCGCGAGCCCGAGTCCCCGGGCGATCTGGCGGACGGCCGCCTTGCCCACACGCTCCTCGAGCAGCGGGTTACGGATCCCCGCGCGCTCCCCCGCCCACAGACCCGGCCGGAAATCGTCGAGATCGTCCGCGTTCGCACCCGCGAGGACCGCGACCCCCTCGCCGGCACCCGACATGATCGCCGCCAGCGTCGCGTAGAGCTCGGCCTTGCAGTGGTAGCACCGCATCTCGTCGTTCCGCGCGTACGCCTCGCGTTCCACCTCACGGGTCTCCACCGTCCGGTGCGCGATGCCCAGGCCGGCCGCCACGCGCCCCGCCAGCTTCAGCTCGCCCGCCGGGTAGCTCGGCGACACGGCCGTGACCGCCGTCACCGCGGACGGCGTCAGCGCTCGGGCCGCGAGCGCGAGCACCAGCGACGAGTCCACGCCGCCCGAGAACGCCACGAGCGCTCGCTCCCCATACGAGCGGATCCGGTGCTCCAGCGACGCCACCGTGTCACCGCGGGCGATCACGCGCCTGCTCCAGGAGTCGGTTCGCGAGCGCCGACGCCGCCTCGTGCACGGCGCGGACCGGCCGGTCGAGCTTGCGGGCCGCCTCGACGATGTCGGCGTGCTCGGGTTTCGCACTCACCGAGCGTCCATCGAGGAACCCGACCTTCACGCGGATCGTCGGGCCGCCTTCGACGAGGTCCACCTCGACGACGTGGCGCTCCAGCTCGGGACGTTCGACCGCGTGGATCCGCACGCCGAGCGTCGAGGTGCTCTCGAAGAACGCGCGCCGCACGCCGTCGAGCACACCCGGCTCACACATCGCTGAGATCGTGACGGCCGGACGGCCGCGCTTCATCACGACGGGCGTGTACCACGCGTCGAGCGCGCCCGCCGCGAGGAGCTCCTCGATCGCATCCGGCACGAGCTCGGGCGAGAGGTCGTCGACGTTCGCCTCCACGACGACGAGTCGCCGGTCTCCCGCACCCACGGGCTCCGTCACGGTCCCGAGCAACACCCGGACGACGTTGGCGACCGACGCCGGATCGCGGTTCCCGGCCCCGACGCCGACGGCCTCGAGCCGCATCTCGGGGATGCCGCGCGCGGGCTCGCCGAGGGCCGCGAACACCGCCGCGGCGGTCGGCGTGACGGGCTCAGACAGCTCATCGCCCGCGGCCGAGGGTCGGACCGCGAAACCGCGCATCAGCTCGAGCGTCACCGGCGCCGGTGTGCCGTGACCCGCTCGGTGCGATGGCGGCGCGACGGGCAGTGGCGAGACCACGATGCTCCCGACCTCGAGCGCGTCGAGCGCGGCCGCGATCCCGACGACGTCGACCAGCGTGTCGTCGGCGCCCAGCTCCTCCAGGAGGAGGTCCGCGAGCGGTACGCCGTGCACGCGAGCCTCCGCTTCCCCGAGCCTCGCAAGCACCGCGGTTGCGCGAGCGCGAACGCCCTCGGCGAGCGGTGCGCGCTCGACCGCGGCCACCAGGTCGAGCGGTCCTCGGTTCGAAGGGACTTCGAGCCCCTCTGGGAGGCGCAGGGCGAGCGCCCGGAGGCCGGCGCGCACCACCTCCGTCGTCCCGACCTCGATCCGCCGTCCCAGCACGGAGGAGACGGCGTCGGCGATCGGTTCCGTGGGTGCGCCCACGTCCAAGAGCGCCGCGAGCAGCATGTCGCCCGCCGCGCCGACGACGACGTCGACGTGGAGGGTCCTCACGCCCGTGCCCCGTTCGCCGCTCGCGCGATCATCGAGGCGATGTATCCGGCGCCGACGCCGTCGTCGATGTTCACACACGCGACGCCGGGCGCGCATGACGAGAGCATGGATAGCAACGCCGCGAGGCCCTCGAACGACGCCCCGTAGCCGACGCTGGTCGGACACGCGATCACGGGGGACGTCGCGAGTCCGCCCACGACGCTCGCGAGGGCACCCTCCATCCCGGCGATAACGACCACCGCATCCGCCGAAGCGAGCGTTGGCCGCACGGCCGCGAGTCGATGGAGTCCCGCGACGCCGACGTCCGCGACGACCTCTACATCGGAGCCGAGAATCCGCGCCGTGAGCTCGGCCTCCTCCGCGACGGACAGGTCCGAGGTGCCGGCCGTGATCACCAGCACGCGCCCCCGCACGGCCGGCACGTTCCGGGCGATCGCGATGCATCGCGCGCGAGGGCGCTCGACGATCTCGACCTCCTTACCGGCCGCGGCCTCGCGGACCGCCTGAACGTGCTCGGGTGACGCGCGCGTCACGAGGATCGCCCCGTCGTTCCCGGCCAGGAGCCGGCCCACGATCGCGGAGACCTCCTCCGGGAGCTTGCCCTCCGCGTAGACGATCTCGCAGTGCCCCTGACGGAGCTCGCGGTGGTGGTCCACCTTCGCGAACCCGAGGTCGGAGAAGGGCAGGTCGCGGAGCTCGTGCGCGGCGTCGCCGGGTGCGACATCACCCTGCGCCACCCGCTCGAGCAGGTCCCGGAGGCGCGCCCCGTAGGCGGAGGAAGTCACCACGGGACCAGACACTATCCGGGGTGCGGTAAGAGTGCGTTCAGCGGATGAGTTGGATGTCGAGGTCGGCGACCAGTCCGAGCCACGCCCCGTCCGACGTCAGCACCCGTAGACCGAGCCGGCGACCCAGGGCGAGACACGCGCGGTCGCCGAGCGACAGCCCCGCGGCGGAGGTGTGTGGACGGAGCCGTGCGACCTCCACGGCCAGGTTTTCGTCGAAGGGCACGACCTCGAGCGGCAGGAACCCCAATCGATCCATCGCCGACCTCGGGTCCTCGCCGACGTCCGCCAGCTTCGTCAGCACCTCGGCGAGGTTCACGGTGCCGATCGCGCCTCCGTCTGCAAGAGCCTCCTCCACGACCTCGGCCCCAGGCTCGTCCAGCACGTACGCGAGGAGCGCCGAGGCGTCGAGGAGCGTCACGCCGGGGTGCGTGGCTCCCGAGCGGCACGCGGCTCGTCGTCAGCGCGAGCCTCCTCTCGCCGCTCGCCGATGAGCTCGGCAACGAGGTCGCGGCCCCGCGCGGCGTCGGCGAACATCCCGCGTCCCGAGCGGACGAGTTCGCGCCGTGTTGCCAGTCGGACGATGCCGTCGGCGTGGATCAGCACCAACTCCTGTCCCTCCCGGAGGCCGGCGCGGCGACGGAGCTCGGCGGGAAGGACCAAGCGCCCCCGATCGCCGAGGCGGACCGAGTACGTCTCAGTGTGGGACACGGGGGGAGAATACCACAGACGGCTAGAGATGGGAATGCTCGGTTACCGCGGGAAAGCGTATCGGAAACCCCCACCGGCTTTCAGGTCGAGCCGATCCCGAGGGATCGCTGGAGCCCACCCGCCCGCTCCTCGGCACCCTCGGCGGCCGTGTCGAGCCGGGCTCGAGCCAAGAGCGCCATCGCCTCCTCGTAGGGGGCTCCGTAGGAGCGCCACATCTCCGCGACCTCCGCGCAGGCGATGGCGGCGTCGGGCTCGACCCGCGCGGCCGCCACCTCGGCCCGGGCGGCCGCGGCTTGCAGCCGGTACCGGAGCATGTCCGGTGGGTCGATCTCGGTGAGCGAGGCCGCCACCTCGACGTCCCCGGCCTCGAGCGCGGTCCGCACGACCGACGCCAGCTCCGCGAACCGGTACTCGGGCGCGACGCCGCGGGTCGCCTCCTCGAACTGGCGCAGTAGCTCGAGCGCGCCGTCGCGATCGCCGTGCGACACGCGGATCGCGGCGGCGGCGGCGATCGCCGGGGTCAGCGACTGCAGCTCGCGAGACTCGCCCGCCGTCGCCAGCAGCCGGTCCGCCAGCTCGACCGGGACCTCGGTGCCCCGGGCGAGCTCGATGCGTGACCGTGTCGCGAGCGCGCGGATCGTCACGGGGGGGTCGCGACGCTCCTCCGGGATCTGGAGGATCTCCTCGCACCACACGAGCGCCCGGTCCCAATCGCCGCTCTCGTACAACGCCGAGATCGCCGACCCCTTCGCGTACAGGGCTCGAGCGTGCATCCCGTGCTGGATCGCCGACGTGATCCCCGGTTCCAACTCCTCGAGACCCGCCGCCGGCCCCTCCATCGCGAACCGCCAATCGCCCAGGTACGCCCGCGAGGTCACCACCTCACCGGCGTCGCCCGCCTCGAGCGCGCGCCGCAGCGCCGATCGGAGGTCGTCGAGCCCGCCGACGTCGCCGCTCGCGCAGCGGGCGTCGCCCCGGATGTGCAGGGCCATGACCGCGTACTCGTCATCCGCGTCCACGGTCGCCAGGGCACGGTCGGCGAGCTCCATCGCCTCGGGAGCGCGACCCGCGAACATCTCCTCCTCGGCGCGGTAGGCGTACGCGCCGGCGAGAGCGTGGCTCGGGCCGCGCGGCTCCAGGACCCGGATGGCCTCGTCGAGGGCGTCGGCCGCCCGTCCCCCCTCGCCGAGGGCCCCGAGCTGGGACCCGACCCGCGTGAGCAGCTCGCCGGTCAAGAGATCGTCGCCGATCGCACGCGCCTGCTCGAGCGCGGTCTCGTACCGGCGCAGGACCTCGCCGGCGTCGAGCAGGCCAGCACGACGTCCGGCCATCGCCGAGCGCGACAGCACCCCGACGCGCTCCGCCGTGCCCTCGGGGGTGAGCGCGAGCGCGCGCTCGAACGCGGCGAACGCTCCTCCCGGGTCGATCCGCATGGCGCGCTCGCCGGCGGTCATCAGCCACCGCACCGCGCGGTCGCGCGCGGCCTCGGCGATGTCGGGAGCACCGGCGGTCGTCGCCAGCTCGGCGGCGGCGGCGTAGTGCCGCGCGAGCGACTCGGCCCATTCCGCCACGCGGTCGCCGGCCGCGCCCTCGAGCCACGTCGCGACGTGGAGATGACGCGACGCTCGAGCGGAGCGAGGCAGCCGCGCGTACGCGACCTCGCGGATCAGCGCGTGCGCGAAGCCGAAGGCGGGCACGCCGGCCAGCGGGCTCGGCACGGGCTCGACGAGCTCGCGGCGGACCAGCTCGGCCACTCCCGTCCGCGCGTCGGCCTCCGACCGGTCGGGGTTCACGAGGACCTCGGCCCAGAATTCCTCGCCCACGACGGCGGCGTCCTGCATGAGGCTCCGCAGGTCGTCCGGGATCATGTCCAGGCGGGCGCCGATCACGGCCTGCACGCTGTCGGGCGTGGCGATCTCCCCACCTACGTGCTCGGTCTCGGCCAGCATGCGCGCGAACTCGATCACGTAGAGCGGGTTGCCTCCGGCCCGCCGCAGGACCTCGTCCCGCACCGGTGCCGCGCCCCTCGCGTGCACGATCGCCGAGCCGAGCAGGGCGACGGTCTCGTCCTCGGCGAGCGGCCGGAGCGCGATCGTCGTGGCGTCCACCGCCGAGGCGCCCCACCCCGCGTGCCGTTCCAGCAGATCCGGGCGGGCGGTAACGGCCAGCATGGCCGGGCTCCCCTCCAGCCGTTCGGCGACACCGGACACGACCTCGACGAGCGCGTGGTCGCCCCAGTGGAGGTCCTCGATCACGAGCAGGAGCGCTCGCTCCGCGCTCGCGGCGGCGAGCACCCGCGCCCAGGCGTCGGCCATCTCCGCCGTCGAGATCGCGGGGCCGCCCGCCTGCGCCTCCGGAGCCACGACGGCGCCGAGCCGGGAGGCGAGCCAGAGCCGTTCGTCGATGGGTGCGGCGCGCTCCGCGAGATCCGCGAGCTTGCGCATCGTGTCTCGCGCATCGTCGGCGGGCTCGATACCGGCGAGCGAGCGCACGGTCTCGGCCACAGGCGCGAGGACGCCGCCTTCTCCGTACGGAGCGCAGGCCCCGGTGAGCCGCCGCGCCCGGCCCTCCAGCGCGTCGGCGAGCTCGGCGAGGAGCCGCGACTTCCCCAGGCCGGCGTCGCCGAGAACGGTGACGGTCTCCACGGTCGGCACCGCGACGGCGCGCTCGAAGAGGTCTTCGAGCAGATGCAGCTCCCCTTCGCGGCCGACGAACACCACCCGCGCGCGATCGGGTGGCTCCTCGCGCTCGGCGAGGACCCGCCACGCGAGCAGCGGCTCCGTCTTGCCCTTGACCTTCGCCGGCGGGAGGGCCTCGACGTCGAAGGCGCCGCGGAGCGCCCGGAGCGTCCGCTCGCCGACGACCAACGAGTCGCGCGGCGCGAGCGACTGCATGCGCGAGGCGGTGTTCACGACGTCGCCCGCCACGGCCTCACCCACCTGCGGCCCCGAACCGAACGAGACGATGGCATCGCCGGTCTCGACGGCCACCCGGACCCCGAGCTCGGGGTCGTCGCGACGGAGCTCCTGCATCGAGCGGAGGATCCGCAGTCCCGCACGGACCGCTCGCAGGGGATCGTCCTCGTGCGCGACGGGTGCGCCGAACACCCCCATCACGGCGTCGCCGATGAACTTGTCCAGTGTGCCGCCGTACCGCTCGATGTCCTCCTTGGCGCGCTGATGGAACGGCACCAGCGTGCGCCGGACGTCTTCCGGGTCCGCTCGATCGGAGCGTTGCGTGAAGCCCACCAGGTCGACGAACAGGATCGACACGATCCGGCGCTCCTCGGATCTCGCAGGGGTGGCGTCGACCGGCGTGCCGCACGTCGAGCAGAACCGCGCGCCGACGGGGAGGGGTGCGCCGCACTCCGTGCAGGCCGTCACGGTCCGAGTCTAGAGGCCGATGCGGGACAGCCTCGTGAGATCGATCAGCCGTGCATCCGGATCACGAGGATCGCGATGTCGTCGGTGCGACGGTCGTCGAGGCCGGACACCGCGGCCTCGATCCGGTCGGCGACCTCGCCCGCGGGGAGCCCTGCGCATCCGGCCAGGAGCTCCGGGATGACCCGCGATCGCCAGGACTCGTCTCGTGACGCCTCGATGACGCCGTCCGTGAGCATCACGATGGTGTCGCCGACTCGCAGCTCCTCGATCTGGTCGGAGACCGTGATCTCCTCGAGGACGCCGAGGAGCGAGCCCGGTGCTCCCGCCTCCTCGACGGTGCCGTCCGCCCGGACGATCATCGGCAAGGGGTGACCGGCGATCGCGACCATCAGGCGGGCGCCGCCGTCCTCCGGGCGTAAGCGCACGACCGCCGCCGTGCAGAACTCCGAGCCTCCCGCCCCCAGCTCCTCGAGTAGCGCTCGGTTCAGCTTCACGAGCGCCTCGCTCGGCTTCCTGTCCTGACGGCTCGCTGCCCGCATGGTGAAGCGGACGAACCCCATCAGCGCGGCCGCCTCCGGCCCCTTGCCGCAGACGTCCCCGATCACGGCCTTCCAGCTGCCGTCGTCCATCTCGAACAGGTCGTAGAAATCTCCCCCCGCCTGGAGCGCGTCTCCGGCGGCCACGTACCTGGCCGCCACCTCGACACCGGGGATCCGAGGCAAGGTCCTGGGCAGGAGTCGCTCCTGCAGGGAACGGGCGGCGTGGTCCCGCTCGCGGTAGAGGCGGGCGTTGTCGATGGCGAAGGCCGCATGGCTCGCCAGCTCTTCGGCGACGAGCACGTCCTCATCCGAGTAGTGCTTCCCGGATTCCGCCCACACCAGGGTCAGCGCGCCGAGCGTTCGCCCGCGCGCGTTCAGCGGGACGATCACGACGGAGCTCAGCTGCATGCGGAGGACGATCTCGCGCAACGCCGGGTCGCCGATGTCGGCGGCCGCGATCATCTCGGGGGTGATGTCGGACACCAGCTCGGACACGCCGGTCCGCACGACGTTGCTGACGCCGGAGGGATCGGACGGCTTCGGGGGGAAGCGGCGTCGCAGGTCGCGGGCCCACTCGGCCTTGGCCGGGTCGACGTGTTCCACCGCGATCAACGAGATCCGGCCGTCCGAGTCGACGATGTCGACCGCGCACCAGTCCGCCATCACCGGCACCGCCAGGCGGGCGACGCGCTGCAGTGTCTCCTCCCACTCGAGCGAGCGTTCGAGCTCCTTGGTGGCGTCGGCCAGGAAGGACTGCAGCTGCCGCCTCCGACGATCCGCCGTGATGTCGATGAACACGTTCACGACGTGCCGGACGCTTCCCCGATCGTCGAAGACCGGAGTGGCGCGCACCAACGACCAGCGCTCCTCTGCGCCGCTCCGCAGACGGAACCGCACGACCGCTTCCGGCTCGCGCTCACCGAGGAGGGCACGCCGGCCGGGCAGCTCGGACACCGGGAGCGGCGACCCGGCCTCGTCCAGGATCTCGAACCGCGCCATGATCTCGTGGACGGATGCCGCCACCATGCTCGCCCCCGAGTCGAACCCGCACGTGCGGGCAGCGGCGTCATTGGCGTAGACGAGGGCCCCCGTCGCGTCCTGGATCGTGATCCCGTCGGCGCTGGCGCTCGTGATGATCCCGAGCACGTCCCACGGAGGGTCGAGCCACGTTGGAGGGGCCGGGACGGTCGGTTCGACCTCGATCTCGGCCATGAACGCCTCTGCGGGGTTAAGGACTCACCACGCTACACGTATCGGGTCAATGACGGCCGCACGCGCAGGCACCGCCGCAGCCGCACCCGCCGCCCGGAGCGGAAGCGTCGCCGGAGGGCGTGGCCGCGACGAACGAGAAGCGCCGCCGGAGCCGGTCGCTCCCGCACGCGGGGCAGGCGAGCCGTGTATCGACGGACGCGGTCATCGAGCGCTGGTGTTCGAACGGTCGCTCGCACGCCAGGCAGATGTACTCGTAGGTCGCCATCAGGCCCAGGATAGCCCGACACGGGCCGCTAGCGGCGTCCCAGCGGTCGGACGCGGCCGAGCAGCTCGACCGACGGGCATCCCTCGTGCACCGCTTCCCAGCCCACCAGGTCCGGTCTCGCGCCGAACAGCACGACGACCCGGCCGTCACGCCGAGGACCGCGCCGCATGCCACCGTCGACTCGCCAGCCGTGGGCACCGCCGGGAAGCAGGGCCGCGGACGGTGCAGCCAATCCGGGCGCCCCGCGCTCTCGGAGGCGATCCGTCTCGCGCCGGCACGCCGGGTAGCTCCTGGCCCCGCCGGTGAGCGTCGAACGCGGGAGCGAGGGTCGGGCATTGGGGAGCTCGCCGATCTCCACGGACCACATCGAGCGCCGGATCTCGACCACGTCGTCGGGCTCGGCGATCTCCTCGTGACGGAGCAGCTCGGCCCACGCGCCCTCGGGGGTGTCGGCGAACGAGTTCACCGTGCCCTCGCCGTCACGGTTCCACCGGCCGGCCGGCTGTCCATCGCCTTCCCACAGGAACGGGAAGCGCGGATCCGTGTGCCGGAAGACGATCACGTGGCCGGCGACGCCGTGAGCGATCGGGCGAGCGCGAGCACCCGATGCGCGTCGCGACCGTCGGGATCCCAGTCCTTGCGGAGCACGGCGTCTGGCGACCGACCGCCGAGCGTCGAACGCGGCCGCTCGAACCACCGCCGCACGCCGACCTCGGAGTAGGCGCCCCGCAGCTCCGCGACGATCCTCGCGAGCAGGTGCAGGCGCGCGGCCACGACGTCCGGGGTCGAGCGCTCGGCCGCGGCGTAGCGCCGCTGGCTGGCCAGGGACACGCCGACGAGTGCCGAGAGACGCTCGGCACCGAACAGCTCGGTCATGGCCGGCCACTCGAACGCCGGCGCCGGCGAGCCCTCGAGCGCCAGGTGCAGTTCGCGCAGCGCTCCGGCCACGTCCGGCGAGGCACCCCAACGCAGCGACGCCGCTGCCGACTCCCCGATCCCGGCCTCGGCGACCCGGGTCGCGGCCGAGCGGACGACGTCCAGGGTGAGCTCGTCCACATCGGCGGTCAGCAGGCCCATCGCCTCCATGGCCTTGAGCACGTCCACGGCGGCCGCCGTCGCGCCCGGCGAGTCCAACGGAGGCTTGACGGACCGGATCTGGAGCTTCGACATGCTCCGTATCATATCCGAACGCCGTCCAGGTGCGGCCGCGAGCCTCATGGCGCCACGGTAGCGTGCGGTGCCGACGCGGCCCGTGCCGGACGGGACAGCGGAGACCCCTTGGGCGCTCGCCCATAGGATGAGCGAGACGAAGGAGGGGCGATGTCGGAACCGATCGTCTTCATCAGTCGCAGCACGGTGAACGAGGGCGGGCTCGAGGGTTTCACGGAGCTCTTCGGAGAGGCGGCCAGGACACTGGAGGCCGAGAAGCCCGGGACGGTCATGTACCTCGCCTACGTCGGCGACGATGGCAGGGAGCTCACCATCGTCCACGCCTTCCCCGACGCCGATGCCATGGACCTCCACCTGCAGGGTGTCGCCCAACGGGCTCAGAGGGCCTTCGAGTTCATCGAGACGAAGGGGTACGAGATCTACGGCGCCCCCAGCGAGACGACGCTCGAGACGATGCGAACGTTCGCGAGCTCCGGCGGTGTGCCGCTGAGCGTTCAGAGCGAGCACGTCGGAGGGTACCTTCGCACGGGTTCGGGCTGACCCGGCTACGCGTCCGTTCGCCAGTCGACGGTCACGACGCGAACGGGCTGCGCGAGCCCCTTCAGCGAGACCTCACGGTCGTCCGTGACCTCGAACGGGATCGTCTCGCCCTCGAAGGTCGCGCGTGTGGCCAAGATCTCGCCGCCGTCGGCGAGCGCTCCCACCCGCGCGGCCTCGTGCACGCCGAGGCCCGCGTAATCGTCGGCGATCATCGTCGCCTCGGCCGAGTGCAGGCCGATCCGCACCGGCGGCGCGAACCCGTGGCGGCGCCGGTGCTCCGCCAGGCGTCGCTGGATCGCGACGGCGCAGTTCACCGCCGCCGTCGCGTCGCCGAACGACGCGAAGACGCCGTCGCCCGTCGTGTGGACCAGCTCGCCGCGGTGCGAGCCGATCGATGTCCGGAGGGTCTCGTCGTGCCAGCGGAGGATGTCCTCCCAGGCCTCGTCCCCGATCGTCTGGATCAGGTCGGTCGAGCCGACGATGTCGGTGAACATGAAGGTCCGCACGACCCGCCGTCCGGCCTCGCGCCCGGCGCCCGCGCCGATCATCTCGTCGCACCGTTCGGCCTCAAGCCGAGCGCCCAGGCGTTCGAACGCGGCCTTCGCGGCCCGCAGCTCCATCACCGCCGACGACTCGTCCGCCCCCGCGCGGTACGCAACGGCGAGCCAGCGACGCGCCTGCGCCGCCTCGAACGGCGCGTCGGCCTCGGTCCAGTGCCGGACGGCCGTGCGGAGCTCGGCGATCGCGGCGGCGGCGTCCTCCTCGTAGGTCAGCGCGGCGCCGAGCGCCTGGTGGGCGGCCGCATGCAGCATCGGCTTGTCGTACGTGGAGGCGATCTCGCGCAGCTCGTCGGCGGCCTCGTGCGCGTCGGCGATGTCGTGCGACGCGAGCGCGATCTCGACCCGCGCCGGGAGGAGCCGAGCGCGGAAGAGCGGTGGCATCGGATCGGTGAGGGCCGTGCCGATCGACGCTCGCGCCGCGTCGACCCGCCCGCGCGCCAGGTGGAGCAACGCCAGCCCCGGCTGCGGCTCGCGGCCGAGCTGGTGGGCCTGTTCGAACGCCTCCTCGGCCCCGTCCAGGTCGCCGAGGCGCAGCCGGATCTCGCCGATCTCGTTGTACCCCCAGCCCGCCGACGACAGCAGTCCGAACGCCATCAGATCCGTCAGCGCCAGGCGGGCCTCGTCCTCGGCGTCCGAGAAGGCTCCTCGGAGCCGCATGATCTCGGCCCGGTGGATGCGGCAGACGCCGGGGAACCCCGTTACGGACTGCCGCTCGCACCAGCGCGTGGCCGCGTCCGTCCACTCGCCCGCCCGACGGTAGTCCGCGACGGTTCGGCAGACGCCGATCGTCAGGCAGTAGATCCAGCCGGCGGTGAACGGCGTGAGCTCCCCCGCGACCGCGGCGACGGCCGCCTCGTCCACGAGCGACAGCCCCTGCTCGACCTGCGCGGTGTGAACGAGGATCATGCCCTGGAGCGCGAGCCCGTAGGCCTGGAGGTCGCGGTCGCCGAACCGCGTGCCGATCCGGTGGACCGCGGTGATGTGCTCCATGGCCTCCTCGATCGAGCCGCGGCCCAACTGCACCGCGCCGCTCACGAGCGCGAGTTCGAGGTAGCCGTGCTCGACGCTCTCGGGCTCGCCCTCGAGCAGCGTCGTCGCGCGCCGCACCCAGCCGTTCCATAGCGCCAGATCCCGCGACTCCACGGAGTCGTTGGCCAGCCGCAGGGCGACGAAGGCGGCATGGCGCGGGTTCAGTTCGGCGACGTACGCGGCGTACGCGCGTTCGAACGCGTCGCGGCTCTCCTTCGGACGGGCGCTCCACCAGGCCGCCTCGCCGAGCCGCTCGAGGTCCTCGCCGGGCAGGTCCTCGTCGCGCGCGAGGGACGTGAAGCCCTCGAACGCCTCCGTCCAGGCGTGCTCATCCATGGCCTTGCGAGCACGTTCGAGCGTCGCGGTGTCCGTCACGAGTGGGCCCCATCGTAGACTCGATGGAGCGACGAGAGGGGTTCGAAACGTCTGCGCGGAAGGGCTCGGATCTCCTGGTCACGTGCCTCGAGGCCGAGGGCGTGCGCTACATGTTCGGCGTGCCGGGCGAGGAGACTGTCGACCTCAACGAGTCGCTGTCGCGCTCGTCGGTCCGGTTCGTGCCGGTGCGTCACGAGCAGGCGGCGGCGTTCATGGCCGACGCCTACGGGCGCCTCACGGGGCGGGCTGGGGTCTGCCTGGGGACGCTCGGTCCGGGCGCCACCAACCTCATCACGGGGGTCGCCGACGCGTTCCTCGACCGGGCGCCCGTCGTGGTGCTCACCGGCCAGGGCGACCTGGAACGGATGCACAAGGAGTCGCACCAGTACCTCGACGTCCTCGAGATCATGCGCCCGATCACGAAGTGGAACGCTCGGGTGAGCGATCCCGCGATCATCCCGGAGGTGGTCCGCAAGGCGTTCAAGGTCGCCGAGGCCGAGAAGCCGGGATCCACGCACATCGAGCTGCCGGAGGACGTGATGGCGGCCGAGGCGCCGGGCGAGCCGCTCGCGCGCACCTCGCCGGCGCATCCGAACGCGTCCCCGGCTGACATCGTTCGGGCCGCCGAGCTCATCCGCGATGCCGAGCACCCGATCGCCCTCGCCGGCAACGGCGCGGTCCGCGGACACGCGGCGAGCGTCGTTCGCGCCTTCGCGCACAAGAGCGGCATCCCGGTCGCGACGACGTTCATGGCCAAGGGTCTGCTCGAGCCCGACGACCCGCTGGCGCTCGGCGCCGTCGGCCTGCAGCCGGGTGATTTCCAGCTGACCGGGTTCGACGAGGCCGACCTCGTGATCGCGATCGGCTACGACCTCGTGGAGCACGCCCCTAGGTACTGGAACCCGGCGAAGGACAAGACGATCGTCTGCATCGATTCCCTGCCGGCCGAGATCGACGAGCACTTCATCCCCAAGCTGGAGCTCGTCGGCGACATCTCCCGCAACCTGGAGCGGGTCACGCGCAAGAGCGAACGAGCTCGACGGCCGGGCGGATCCTCGCGCCTGCGGGACGCGGTCGGCGAGCGCTTCCGCCAGGCGAAGGACGACCCGGAGTCTCCCCTCCAACCTCCGAGGGTCCTGTATGAGCTCCGGCGCGCGCTCGGTCGGCAGGACATCCTGGTCTCGGACGTCGGACTCCACAAGCTCTGGATCGGACGGATGTTCCCCGCGTACGAGCCCGACTCGGTGCTCATCTCGAACGGACTCTCGGCCATGGGGTTCGCCCTGCCCGCGGCGATCGCGGCCAAGCTCGTCCATCCCGACCGGAACGTCGTGGCGGTGAGCGGCGACGGCGGCTTCATGATGAACGCGCAGGAGCTGGAGACGGCGGTCCGGCTGGGAACCGCCGTCGTCAACGTCGTCTGGGAGGACGGCGGGTTCGGCTCGATCAGGTGGAAGCAGGACCAGCGGTACGGGCGCCACTTCGGGACCGAGTTCGGCAACCCGGACTTCGTTCGCTTCGCCGAGTCGTTCGGCATCCCGGCGTGGCGGTGCGAGACCGCCTCGGACTTCGCGAAGCGCCTCGAGGAGGCCCTGGCGACGGACGCCCCATCGCTCATCGCCGTGCCGATCGACTACTCCCCTGACGTGTCGATCCTGACGTGAGTCCCTCGAGGGCCGAGCTTGAGGCCGCGCGCGGCCGAGCGATCCCCGCCGTGCTCGGCCCGGACCTGGACGTCGTCTTCGTGGGCATCAACCCAGGCCTGTGGTCGGGCGCCACCGGACATCACTTCGCGAAGCCCGGGAACCGGTTCTGGAAGGCGCTGCACCGCTCCGGGTTCACCAATCGCCTGCTCTCGCCGCACGAGGACGCATCGCTGCTCGAGCGGAACCTGGGCGTGACGAACCTCGTCGCCCGGACGACCGCGACCGCCGACGAGCTCTCGACCGACGAGATCCGGCGCGGCGTTCGAGGGCTCGGGAAGCAGCTCGCACCGCTCCGACCGCGCTTCGTCGCCGTCCTCGGGATCGGCGCGTACCGGACGGGGTTCGGCCGGCCGAAGGCGGCGCTCGGGCCGCAGGACGAGGATCTCGGCTCCTCGCGGCTGTGGGTCCTCCCCAACCCGAGCGGTCTGAACGCGCACTACCAGCTCGACGACCTCGCCGAGCGGTTCGGCGCGCTCCGGGCCGCCCTCGACGGATAGGCGCGTCGGCCACCGCCCCTATGCTGGAACCCATGCCCTGCCAGGTCTGCGGCGAACCGCTCCCCGAGGGCGCCAGCTTCTGCCCGAACTGCGGCTCGGCCGTCGGCGGTGCCCTCGGCACCGAGGAGCGGAAGATGGTCACGGTCCTGTTCGCGGACCTCGTCGACTCCACCGGCCTCGCGCGGCGCCTGGACGCCGAGCGCGCCCGCGAGATCCTCGGCAAGTTCTTCGACGCCGCGTCCGAGGAGCTCCTGGCGCTCCGCGGCCGGCCCGAGAAGTTCATCGGCGACGCCGTGATGGCGGTCTTCGGCCTCCCCACCGTGCACGAGGACGACGCCCTCCGCGCGGTGCGGGCGGGCCTCGCGATCCGCTCGCGCGTCCATCGCATGGGCGACTCGCTGGCGCTGGGCGAACCGCTCCAGATCCGGATCGGCATCGCGTCCGGCGAGGCGGCGACCGGCCTCGGGCCCGCCGGACAGCTCCTCGTCACGGGGGCGGTCGTCAACGCCGCGGCCCGGCTCCAGACCGCCGCCGAGCCCGGCGAGGTCCTCGCCGGCGAGACCACCGTCGCGCTCACGGTCGACGCCGTCTCGTACGGAGACCGGCGCCGAGCCGAGGCGAAGGGCTTCGAGGGCGAGCTCGAGGGCTTCCCCGTCGAGGAGCTCACGGCGCGTTCGGCGCGCAGAACGATCCCGTTCGTGGGACGCACGAGCGAGCTGGCGATCCTGCGCGAGAGCCTGCACCGGGCGACCGGCACCGGCCGGCCGGTGCTCGTCACCGTCCTCGGCGAATCCGGCATCGGCAAGTCCCGCCTGGCCGACGAGCTCACCGCGGGCCTCGACGAGGACGTCCCCGTCCTCGCGGGACACGCCCGAACCTTCACCGACACCGCGACGTTCGCGCCGGTCGCGACGATCGTCGCCGAGCTCGCCGACCTGGACGAGGCCGACCCACCCGAGAAGGCGACGCGCCGCGTCCGCGAGCTCGTCGACCGGTGGATCCCGGGGCCCGACGCCGACCGGATCCACGAGCGGCTCTCGCTCCTGTTCGGGATGGCCGAGCGGCGCGACCAGTCGGCGTTCGTGCAGGACGTGCAGTCGGGGTTCGTGGGGCTCGTCGACGCCATGACGAAGGACCGTCCCGCCGTGCTGGTGTTCGAGGACGCGCACACGCTGCGCCCACCGATGCTCGAGCTGATCGAACGCCTCGGCTCGCCGGCTCGCGGCGGGCCGCGCCGCGCCCTGGTCCTCGCGCTCGCGCGCCCCGACCTCCTCGGCGAGCGACCGGCATGGGGCACCACCACGGAGAACGCCGTGCGGCTCCGGCTGGAGCCGCTGGACACCGACGAGTCGATCGATCTGGCGCGACAGGCGGCCGGCAGGGGGATCGACGACTCCGAGGCGACCGAGATCGCCGGGCGGACCGGCGGCAACCCCTTCTTCATCATCGAGACGACCGGCATGCTCCTCCCCGGGTCGTCCGCGCCGCGCGCGAGCCTGCCGCCCACGGTGCAGGCCGTCGTCTCGGCCCGGCTCGACCAACTGCCGACGCGTCTCCGCGAGCTCACCCGGCGCGCGTCGATCTTCTTCGTCTCGTTCGACATGGAGGAGCTGCGGACGATCGACCCGGAGGCAACCGACGTGGAGCTCGCCCAGCTGGAGGAGGCCGAGATCGTCGTCCGCGAGCACGAGAGCCACGTCGTGGCGCGCTGGCGCCTCCGCCACGCGACGCTGAAAGAGGTCGCGTACGCGAGCCTCCCGAAGCGGGAGCGGATGCGCCTGCACCAGCTGACCGCCGACCGTCTGTTCGCCGTCCACCACCCGACGTGGGCCGCGGACCACCTCGAGCTCGCGGCGCTCGCGTCGCTCGACCTCGACCAGGACGATCGCGCTGTGGCCGAGCGCGCCGCCGATGCGCTCCTCAAGGCGGGCGACCGCGCACGGCGACGGGTGGAGAGCCGCACGGCGACCGATTACTACGAGCGGGTCCTCGGCCTGGCGGGTCCCGAGGAGCGGTGGGGAGTCCGCGAGGCGCGCGCTCTGGCCGGCATCGGCGAGGCCCGCTACTGGCTCGGCGAGTACCCGGCGGCGAGCGACGCGCTCGACCAGGCCGTGGAGCTCGGCACGAAGGTCGACGACCCGTTCGCCCTCGCGATCGCGCTCCGCTTCCTGGGCGACGTGGCGATCAACGTGGAGGGCGACCTCGATAAGGCCGAGAAGCTCCTCGATCGATCGCTCGCGGCTGCGGAGGAGCTCGACGAACCCTGGGCGATCGCCCGCACGCTGCTGTTCGCCGGGTGGGTCCCGTGGACGCGGGGCGATCACGAGGACGCCGAGGCGATCTGGCGCCGAGCGCTGCAGGTCGCCGATCCCGAGGACGGCTGGGCGCGCGTTCGGGCGCTCAACTCGCTGTCGATCAACCAGACGGGTGGTCCGCGCCGGCCGGGACCCGCGGCCGACGCCGATCTGCAGCGGGCGCTCGAGCTGAGCGACGAAGCGAGCGCGCTCGCCGAGGAGATCGACGACCAGTTCAGCATCGCGATGACGACGGTCCAGCGATCCCGGATCCTCGAGGACCTGGGCCGCTACGAGGAGTCGGTACCCGGCTTCGACCGCGCGATCGCCGCATTCGAGGACCTGGGCGCGAGGTGGGAGCTCGGCGACGCGTTCGCCGAACGCGGCATCGTCAAGCGAGAGCTCGGCCGCCTGGACGAGGCCGAGGCCGATCTGCGCACGGCGATCGGCATCTCCGAGGAGCTCGGCGAGCGCCAGCTGGCGAGCTGGACCTGGCGCGCGCTCGCCAAGGTCTCGGAGCTCCGTGGCGACCAGGCGGAGGCCGAGCAACGGCTGCGGAGGTCGCGGGAGGCGGAAGCTCAGCGCCCGCGGTAGCCGCGATTCCGATAGAAGAGCCAGGCGACGATCGCCCCGAACGCGAACCCTCCGACGTGCGCCCAGAAGGCGACCCCACCGTTCAGCTCCGATCCCAGCTGGCCCACGCCGCTGAACACCTGGAGCAGGAACCAGATACCCAGCACGACGCCCGCCGGGATCTCCATCACCGTGATGAAGAAGAAGATCACCAGCGTCGTGACCCGGGCGTGAGGGAACAGCACGATGTACGCGCCGAGGATCGCCCCGATCGCTCCGGACGCGCCGAGGCTGGGGATCGTCGAGTTCGGGTCGAACGCGAGCTGCAACCCCGAGGCCGCCAGCCCGCCGAGCACGTAGAAGAGCGGGTACACGAGGTAGCCCAGCCGGTCCTCGACGTTGTTCCCGAAGACCCACAGGAACAGCATGTTGCCGGCGATGTGGAGCCATCCCCCGTGGAGGAACATCGCGACGAACACCGAGACCAGCCAGCTCTTGTCGGGGCACTCCTGCTGAAGGAACGACTGGACCTCCGCCCCGACACCGGGTCCGAGATCCGCGTCGAGCGCGTCAGCCGCCTCGGGGCCTCCCTGGGCGAGGTTCTCCTGGTGCGTCACCTCGAACGGGATCTCCGCGTTGCAGAAGTAGAACGTCTGCTGCTCCTCCTGGGTGCCGAACGACGGCTGCCAGAGGAGGAATGCGGCGACGTTGGCGGCGATGAGCGCGAGCGTCACCACCGGGAGGCGGTGGGTGGGATTCGCGTCCCGGATCGGGATCACGGGCGGACGCCCGCGTGCCGCGGGGACCTTGGCCGAACCATGTGCCGGAGCGTAGCGCTATCCCTGTCCCCGGTAGTTCCGGTACGCTGCATCTGCATCCAGAGCGGCTCGGCACGAAGGCTGAGCCCGGCAACCTGGGACGGACACCCAAGGTGCCTCCGCGAAAGCGGGATGCGGTCGCGAAAGCGGCAACCAAGTGTCCCGATGGTCCTGCGCGGCCCGTCGGCTCCTCGGTTCGTCGAGCCTCCGCGCCCGCGGCATCCGGCGCCCGGCCCGAAAGGGGTGGACGACGATGAACCCGTGGTCGATCAGCGAGCTCGAGCGCATATGGCTCTGCGGCACGTGCGTGGGACTGAACGGCGTCCCGACACCGCTCTACCGTCCGCAGAAGGGAGGGCAGCAGAGCTGCCCATGCCGACGCACCGACGAGCCGACGTGGTCCGGCTCCGACTTCAACGAACATGTGCACCTGTGCGAGTGCTGCCTTCAGGAGGCTCTGCCGAGCGGCGGGAAGTTCTGCGTCTGGTTCTGCAACCGGTGCAAAGAGCTCGTCACCCGGTTCAACGACGAGCGCCGTGTCTGGCTGATCCCGATCGGGCGCCACTCGTTCATGGTGCGCACCTACGACCCGCCCGGACACCTCATGCTGCCGGGCAGCGTCGTGTCCCTGGACGAGACCGGCCGCACGGCTGCGATCGCGCGGTTCGCGGATGGTTTTCTCGGCATGGCCTCATCGATGGACCGACTCCACGAGTGGTCCAAGGCCAGGCTCCGGTCGAACCTCCTCGACCTGGGCTTCCCTGCGGGCGCCGATGTGCGGCTCCCCGCCTATCTGAAGGCGGCTCGGGCCCGCGCCGCCGAGGATCGGCTCCACTCAAGAGAGATCGCGTTCCGACGGCTGAGGGATCACATGCTCGGTCGGTGAGGCCGAGCTGCGGACCCTGTTTCCCTTCCACGGTTTCTGTCGCAGAATGTGCGGTACGAGAGGAAGGAGGTGGTCCTACTTGCATGAACAGCAGGAGACCCTCGAGGTGATCGGCTGCTGAGCCGCCCCTCGCGGGCCGGGGCCACCGCCCCGCCCGTTCGCCGGGAGACCGGCAGAATCCAACCGATCCACCGACCTCACGAGCTCCGGCTGGTCTACCGGACGAAGCCTCGTCAGAGGCCGAAGTGCTCGTGAGGCGAAAGTTCCGCGACCGGGCCGGGCCCTCTTTTCGGGCCCGGCCCGTTTCGCGTCGGTGGGTCGGCGTAGGGTCCGGCGATGTCTTCGTGGTCCGCCTTGGGCGATCTCTCGGCGCCGGCCGATACCGCTTTCGATATCGGCGGGTCGCCGGAGTTCTCCGGCCGACCCCAGGCATCGTCGTCGCTCGGCGCCGGCGAGCTCATCCTCGTCTGCCGCGAGCTGATCGGCTGGTCGCAGCGCGAACTCGCCGCGCGGGTCGGGACCTCGCAGCCCACGCTCGCACGGCTCGAGACGGGAGGCGCGATGCCGACCGTGCGGACGCTCTTGCGGATCGTCGAGGCCGCCGGCTTCGAGCTCGTGATCGGCCTGCGACGGCCCGGCGCTCCCCCGGCGGATCCCGAAGCGCTCGGCGAGATGGGGTTCGCGCTTCTCGGGACGCTCCGGGCGAACGAGGAGGACGGGCTGGCCGACTTCGAGGCCCTGCGCGAACCCAGCTTGTTCGAGGGTCCCCGCTAGGAGGGCCACTCCGGCTTGGGCTTCGGCTTGCTGAGCAGGTCGTCCAACGAGGTCTTGGGCTTGCCCTCGACCTCGGCGATCCTGTCCTCGAGGCCGCCCGACCCGACGTCACCCGCCGCCACGTCGCCCGCCGCCTCGAGCATCTCCTCGAGCGACCGGTCGGCGACCCCTCTCAGCCGGATGCGGAGCGCGGCCAGCACCGAGGCCTGCTGCTCGGTCAGCCCCTTCGCCACCCTGATCTCGGTCAGCGCTTGTTCCGCCTGGGCGAGGAGCTCCTTATCGTCCATGACGCCAGTCTGCCACGACCCTCACGATCCCATCCGGCCCCGGTCCCCGCTCTGCGGCGTCTCAGCCGGGCTCGTCCTCGGGCGCACCCTCGGTCCTCAGGTACGCGTTGATGTCGCCGTCGGGATACAGGCCCAGCTGCCGCAGCTCCTCGGCGATCCGCCGATTGTGGGCCTGGTACTTCTGCCTCGCGCGATCCTCGTCCCCCGGCTTCTTCGCGTCGAACATGAACGACTCCCAGATCGCATCCAGTTCCGTCGTTCGTCCCGACCCGTAGATGCGGATCCTCGTGTCGCTCGTCATCCGGTGCGTCGCGTAGTACTCGAGGTACGACCCGTTGTCGTCCGCACCGAGGATGTAGCGGATGGTCCAACCGGCGTGGCGGATGAGCCCGGGCTCACCGCGCTCGAGCGCCCCCTCCGGCAGTGCGATGCCCCACGCGGAGAACGACTCGGCGAACGCTGCGGCGATCCGAGCCGCTCCTGCCGGATCCAGACGGAACCGGCTCACGTGCGGAGCCCGAACCACTCCAGCGTGGTCGCAAGCACGGCTCGACTGTAGCGCTAAGAGGTCGGCGATACCCATTTCGGTATCGGCCGTCGGCGAGAGAAAGGGCTCAACGGGGACCACCGCTCAGGGATCGCGGCGCTTGCGGCGCTGGCTCGTCCCTCGCGACTGGTAGTGCATCTGCTTGCGCGCGCGGAGGTCCCACATCTCCGGAGCCATCGTTGACGCGTTCGCCGAGAGGTTCTCGGCGGTCGAGAGCAGCTCGTCGGCCTGGGCCGAGCCGGGCGCCAGCTCCCGCAGCTCGTCCGCGGCCTCGGACAGGAGCTTGCGGGCGATCTCGAACTCGCCGCGGTCGGCGTGCTCGCGGGCCTGCTCCTGCGCGCGAGCGGCCTTCAGCACCACGACCTCCTCGGTGACCTCGTGGTCGACCTCGGCGGCCGCGGCCTCGTCCGCCGAGACCAGGTTCACCGTGAGCGGGATCGTCGTCTCGTGCATCGCGACCTCCTCGCCGAGGGTCACGTAGCGGAGCACGACCTCGGCGACCTTGGTCACGCCGAGCGCGGCCAGCTCGGCCACGTGGAGCTCGAACACCAGGCGCCGGCGCTCGTCGCCGTAGGCGTCGCCGAGCGAGAGCTGCACGCCGCCCGGAACGGCCACGTGCGGGAACCCGTTCAGGATGCCGAGGAGCTGGACCTCCTCGCTCGGGCGGATCTCGACGCTCACGTTCTGGGCGACGAGCGCCATGAGGTCCTCGAACTCCTGGGCGAAGATGCCCGGCGCGGCGTCGGGCGTCTCCGCGTAGTGCGCGTTGCCCCGGCCGGCGTCGGCCATCGCGGTCAGCAGCGTCCTCGTCGAAGTCCTCGCCGAAGCCGATCGTCGTGGTGCCGACGTCGGAGGACTCGGCGGTCGTGCGCGCCATCGCCGTGAGCGCGGCCGGGTCCGCGACGCCCACGTTGGCGAGGCCGTCGGTGAGCAGCAGGACCTTGCGCGGGCCCTCGCCCGAGGCGCGCCCGAGCTCCTCGACGCCCTTCAGCCACCCGCCGGACAGGTTCGTCTGCCCGCCGGGCCGGATCGAGCCGATGAGCGGCAGGAGCGCGCTCGGGTCCACCGGCGCGAGGGGCGCCAGCAGGTCCACCTCGTCGTCGTAGGTGACGAGCGCGAGCTCGTCGGTGGGCGCGAGGCGCCGGACCAGGAACGCGGCGCACTCGCGCGTGACCTCGAGCTTGCGCCCCGCCATCGACCCGGACCGGTCGAGGACGAGCGCGAGGTGGAGCGGCGGGCGGGTCCGGCCTTCGGGGGCCGGCGGAGCCTGGAGCTCGAGCATGCAGTTCACGCGATGCTCGGACTCCACGGCGAGGAGTTGGTGCTCGAAACGGACGGATGCGTGCATGAGGGGGGCCTCCTTTGGCAGCTGATCACGAGAGTACGAGGACCCTCTGACACGAACGGGTGTTCGAGATCCCGCCTGGCCCTGAGCCCGGATACACGGCGACCAGGAATCCGGGTGCGGCCACCCGGGCTGTCACTGACACCCTGGCGCGACCCAGCCGAACCGACATACGATCGGAGCACGCCGTTCGAGCGAGGAGGTCAACATGGACGAGGCGACGACCGACGCCAAGACCCTGTCCGACGAGGACATCACGACGGTCTCGGCGAGCACGGGTTCGGCCGAGACCGAGCGTCCCGACCAGGACATGCAGGACGCGGACGGCACCGACACACAGGACTCGGACGACCAGGACTCGACGGACAAGAAGGACGACCAGGACAGCTCCGACAAGAAGGACGACCAGGACTCGACGGACACGAAGCACGATCAGGACTCCACCGACTCGGCCTCGTGACCTCGGTCGTCGAGCTCGAACGGGACACCCAGCCCCGGTCTCCGCTCGCCCGCTGCACGGGTGACCCTTTCGCGTTCCTCGAGCGCGACTGGGGACGCCGTGCGCTCGTGCACCCGGGCGCCGACCCGCGCGGGTTCGAGGACCTGCTGAGCTTCGACGACGTCGACCGGATCCTCTCCACGACCTCGATCCGCACCCCGTCGTTCCGCCTCGTCAAGGCCGGCGAGACGATCCCGACATCCGCGTACACGCGCTCGGGGCGGACCGGCGGGAAGCCCGTGAGCGGGATCGCGGACCCAGAGCGGATCTTCGAGCGGTTCCGCGGGGGCGCGACGATCGTGCTCCAGGGACTGCACCGGTACCACGAGCCGGTCGCGCGATTCGTCCGCGACCTGGAGCTCGAGCTCGGCCACCCCTGCCAGGTGAACGCCTACGTCACCCCGCCCGGCGCGCAGGGCCTGGAGCTGCACGAGGACGGCCACGACGTCTTCGTGCTCCAGGCGTTCGGGCGCAAGTCGTGGGAGGTGCACGCCGCACCCGGCGAGGACGACCGCGAGCCGATCCGCGCCGAGGTCGCCTCGGGCGACGCGATCTACATGCCGAAGGGCACGCCGCACGCGGCATCGACGCAGGAGACGATCTCGGGGCACCTCACGGTCGGCGTCCACGTGACCGCGTGGCGCGAGGTGCTCGGCGCCGCCTGGAGGCAGGCGCTCGCCGACCCGTCGTTCGACGAGCCCGTGCCGGCGGGCTGGACCGGTGATCCGGAGCACCTCGCGCGCGAGCTCGCCGAGCGGATCGAGGCGGCGCGCGAAGGACTCGGGCGCGTCGACGCCGGCGAGGTCGTCGAGGAGCGCGTGATCGGGTTCCTCTCGTCCCGCGCCCCGCTGCTCCGCGGCGCGCTCGTCGACCAGCTCGAGCTCGAGCGGATCGACGACGACACGCTCCTGGAGCGCAGGCCCGGCTCGGTCCTCGAGCTCCGGACGCGCGAGGATCGTCTGCTCGTGCTGCTCGGCGATCGGCGGCTCGAGATGCCGGCCTGGCTCGAGCCTGCGCTGAGGCGGATCGCCGCCGAGCCGCGCGTGCGCCCGGCCGACCTCCGCGCCTGGATCCCCGACGCGCCGAGCCGACTCGTGCTCGCGCGCCGCCTCGTGCGCGAGGGCCTGCTGCGGCCCGCCGGCTGACGCGGCTCTACCCTGTCGAGCCGATGCATGAACCGTTCCGGTGCTCCGTGGCGAGCCTCGCGCGATCCGAGGCGATGGCCGGCACCGCCTCGACGGTGCGGTCGTGGCTGCTCCTCGAGCACCCGGGGCCGTGGGGCGTGGACGCGTTCGTCGATGCTCGACTGCCGGACGGGTTCGGGCGCGAACTGATCATGCGGTGCCGGGCCGCCGGGGTCCGTCCGTTGTTGATCCGACGGGTCGGAACCACGCGCTCGTTCGGCGCTTGTTTCGCGGTGCGCTCGGGGCCCGAACCACCGTGGATCGAACGGACCTCGCTCGGGCGGCTCGAGGAGGCGCTCTCGTTGGATCTGGACGCGCTCGGCCGCGGCGATCGGCTGGGCCTCGAGCCGGAGAACGGCGCGCTCTTCCTCGTCTGCACGCACGGACGTCACGACCCCTGCTGCGCCGAGCGCGGCCGCCCGCTCGCGCGGGCCCTCGCGGCGACCTTCCCCGAAGCGACGTGGGAGTGCAGCCACATCGGCGGCGACCGGTTCGCCGCCAACCTCGTCGCGTTCCCGCACGGGACGTACTTCGGGCGGGTGACAGCGGCGGACGGGCCGCGGGTCGCCGCCGGCTACATCGACGGCCGGATCGACCTCGGCCACTACCGCGGGCGTTCGTGCTACCCGATGCCGGTCCAGGCGGCCGAGCACGCGCTCCGGATCGAGCACGCGCTCGAGGGCGTCGACGAGGTGGCGCTCGAGGGCGTTCGGCGCTCGCCCGGCGAGGTCGTGGTGACGTTCGGGGTGCCGTCGGGACGGTTCGTCGTTCGGGTCGGCATCGAGTTGGCTGACCCGGTGGTCCTCACCTGCCGAAGCTCGGCCGAGGAGCCGCCGCCCTCCTATCGGGTCCTGGGGATCGATCCCGTGACTCCGCCGTGACCTCTCCGGACGGAAGCGCCTTCGCCCACCCGCGCCGCCGATCCATCTCGACGTGGTCGCGTTGCGCGGTGGCGTTCCGAGGTCGAGACTTCGACCATGCTGCCGGGTCTTCGGCACCTCGGAAGCGATGATCGGACCCACCGGACCGTCGCCCTCGTCGCCGCGCTCCTGCTCGTCCTCGCTGCGTCGTGCACGTCCGAGCCCGAGCGGCGGGACCTCCCCGACGTCGACATCGACGGCCCGTCGGAGCCGACGACCGGCGCCTCGTCCGAGAGCCCCGCGCCGACCGTCGTCTCGGACGTCGCCGGCCTCCCCGGTCGCCTGGCCGTCCTGAACCCAGCCGGCGACCTCATCACGGTGAACCCGGACGGCTCCGACCGCGGTCGTCCTCGCCGGGGTCGAGCCCGGGCAGAGCCAGCTCCGGCAGCCCGCCTGGTCCCCCGATGGTCGGCGCGTCGCGTGGGTGCGGGTCGAGGCGGACGAGGACACCCTCTCGGCCGTCGTCGCGACCTCCGACGGCGACGGCGCGCGACCCACCGAGGCGGAGACCGCGATCGTTCCCTTCTTCCTCTCGTGGGATCCGACGTCGTCCCGGATCGCCTACCTCGGGTCGACCGAGCCGGAGGAGATCGAGCTCGGCATCGTGGAGGTCGACGGCGATGGCGCGGGCACCCCGCTCGACGCCGGCCAGCCGTTCTACCTCTCGTGGGCACCGGCGGGCGATCAACTGCTTGTACACGTCGGCGAGGATCGGCTCGAGCGGCTGGGCCTCGACGGCTCGCTGACGACGGTAGCCGACCAACCAGGCACCTTCACCACACCGGTCTGGACCGCCGACGGCCGGACGTTCGTCTACGCCTCGGTCGACGCCGACGGTCAGCGGCTCGTCGCGCACGATGTCGAGGCCGAGACCGAACGGCCGCTCGTGCGGTACGAGGGGCTGATCTCGTTCGTCGTGAGCCCGGGCGGTGAGCGGGTCGCGTTCCAGGTGATCCAAGAGGAGAGCGTGCTCCCGCTCTCGGTCATCGACGTCGGCAGCGGCGAGACCGTCGAGATCACCGAGGAGCCGATCGGGGCCTTCTTCTGGAGTCCGGACGGCGAGCGCTTGCTGTACCTGGACCCGGATCCCGTCGGAGACCAGCTCTGGTTCCGCTGGGGCGTTTGGGACGGAACGTCGTCGTTCCTCACGCCGCGTGTGGTGCTGAGCCCGCTGATCGTGAACGAGTACCTCCGCTTCTTCGAGCAGTACGCGCAGGGCATGAGCCTGTGGTCGCCGGACGGGAGCGCGTTCGCGTACCCGGGGATCAACGAGGATGGGCAGGAGGGGATCTGGATCCAGGCCGCCCGGCCCGATCGCGCACCGGTCCACGTCGCCGAGGGCGACTTCGTGGCCTGGTCGCCCTAGGCTGGGACGCGCGAAGACACCCGCGCGCGTCGAGGTTCAGGCGACGGCCGGCGAGGGTGGCAGCCGAGCCGATGATGCTGGTCTGGGCCGAGGGCTGGTCTAGGCCGAGGGCGGGCTGCCTAGGCCCGGGCCCGAACAGCGCGCGATAACGATGACCTGCGCAGATTCCGCCAGAACGTCCCTCTCATTCCTCGGGCCATTCAGTTCGGGACAAGAAGAAGTCTCGTGTCTGGTCGTCCTGAAAGTAGACATAGCATCCCTGCAACCCTCGTGTTAGCAGGACCCGATAGGTGTTCCTCACAAGCGCAGCGAAGGCTGCCGGATCCTCCTTGCTCCCCCGCTTCACGATGCTGTCGTGCGATGTCTCCGGCTGCCCGGCCCATCCCTTCCGCGGCCGCCAAACCAGGTCCCGACCGAAGATCACACCCGAGAAGTCAAACTCGAACCCCTGAGCCGTGTAGATGCACCCCACTTGCTCGAGGCCTGCCGGGTCGGTAGCCCAGTAGTTGGATTTCGGAATGCCCGGCGCGAGTCGACGCGTCTCGGCCTTCGCGTTCCAGGGCATCGACCACCCATCAACAACAACATCTCGAACCAGCGTGCCGTCATCGTTCGGCTCTGACCAAGGCCAACAGAACCCTGCTGTGAGGCGGGCCGAGTGGCCTTCGGCGGCCTTGTTCCGGATCATGGCCTCGAGTTCCTGCGGTGTGTCCACGATCTGGAAATCGAACTCCTCCTTCGGATCCCAGAGCACGAATGGAGTCGCGGCAACCTCAAGGGTGTTGTCGACCCAGCCGACGAACGCGTCGGATCCACCACACCGGAACTGCGTTTCCAGCTCGTGCTCGATCACCGGGGCGGCGAGCCGCTTCGCGGCTTGTCGGATCAGCTCCGTGCTTCCCACCTCGCCCGGCCGAACGATCTGGCGGTCGTCAATGAAGAAGACGCTCACCTTGGAGCACGAGATGAGTTCCTCCACCTGTGCCCGGTCCGAACGCGCGTCCTTCTTCATGAAGCGGTAGTTGCTGCTCTGACGGATGCGATGAGCTTCGTCGCAGATGATCGCGTCCAGCAGCAGGGGATCAGCACCGGCGAAAGTGTTGAAGTAATTGAACTGCGCCTTCGCCCTGGAACCAACCACCTTGCGGAGGTTCTCCGTGAACGCCTTGGACCCAGTGGCGTGCTGCGTCGCGAAGCCATCCGCCGAGAGTTCGGCGAGCAGGTTGACTGCGATCACAGACTTGCCAGTCCCCGGACCCCCTTTGACGATGAAGACGCTCCGCTCCGTGCTTACCTGCCGCTCGCGCACGCGTCCGACGATGTCGTTGAACGCCACCTGCTGTTCATCTATCAAGACGTACGTGGGTTCGCTCCTGATCACTCGCGCAGTGTGGTCAAGCAACCGTTTATGTGGGCGGTAACGGCCCTTGAGCACCTCCTGGAGTACCGTGCGTCCGTCCCCACCCACCAGTTGGCCGTTGAGGAAGTCCGCGAACCCATCGACCTGATCTCCGGCGAACAACGGCCACCGCTCAAGGAGCTGGCGGTGGGTATCCGACCAAAGCTCTTCCGCTTCATCGAACCGAGCGTTGTGAGCGAATCCGCAGGCTGAAATGCCCACGGTCCCTTCGCTGAAGGTCGTGTGCACGTCCATCAGGTAGCGCTGATAGCCACCGACTTGCGCCGAGGGATGCAGTACATCTCGCATCCGCGCACCCACGAAGGCGCTGACGCAGTCCTCGATGGGTGACGGCTCGGCGTGTTCCCACTGCTTCAGTTCAACTACGACGGCCTGAGCGCGATCTCCCCCATCCCTTCCCGTGAGCATGCAATCTAGCCGCTTCGAGGACAGAGGAAGCTGAAGCTCCACGACGATCCCGTGATCGTCCAACGAAGCGACCTCGACGACGTCGGACATCGCCCGGAGCGAGTTCTGCCAGGAGTGCAATTCACTCGGAGACACTTCGTAGCGGAAGTAGTCGAAGAAGGCCTTCTTGAGCTTCTCGGCGATGAGGTTCCGGGTAGCGTCCGCGACGAAGTCGACCGTCACGCCGCTGTACAAGTGCACCTACTGCCCCCTCCGCGAGTACTTGGTGGCGTCCCCTTTCGACAGTTCTATTGGGTACCTCTCCGCGTTCTGAAGGATCTTGGCTTCCACCGCTTGAGGGATGGAGACATCCAGGACATCCGCCAGGCGGACGAGATACACCTGGATATCGGCGAGCTCCTCGGAGACTCTGGCTCGCTCCCCTTCGTCCAAGGCTGCCGATTGCTCTGCGGTCAGCCATTGGAAGATCTCCAGGAGCTCGCCTCCTTCCGCCGCCAGTGCCATGGCGAGGTTCTTCGGGGAATGGAACTGCTCCCAGTCGCGCGCCTCGGCGAAGGCCCGGAGGCGCTCTTGGAGTGCAGGGATATCGAGGGACCTCGAATCATCGACCCCGGCCACACCTCACCCCCTGAACACCGTATCCCGATGCCACTCCAAGAGCTCAGCCTTTGGGCGATCCAGGGGGCGGGAAGGCAGCCAAAGCTCGGCCCCCGACATCGAGGAGTAGTACTCGCCATTGTGGAAGTCATCTCTTAGGCCTTGGCTCACCCTTAGTCGGTGCTCTCGAGTGACCGTGAGATAACCGCGATCGAGGAGCGTGTGGATGTCCGAGCGAAGAAGGAGGCCGTTCTCGATTTGATGCCGGCCTCCAGCCGTAATTGGTCGGATGTGCGCGGCCTGCAGGACTGGAAGGATCTTCTCGTGCGTGACCGCACATCTTCGCTCGTAGGTCTGGGTCACCAGGGCACGGAAGGATCCCTGGCCCAGCCGCTGTCGAACCCAGCCCTCTGTGAATAACTCGCCGGCGTCTGCCTCAGCTGTGGACGGGCTCAGTGCGATCAACCGATACTGGATCGCCTCCCACAGGTCCGAGCGCTCAGCGAGGTCGTACGTCTTGCCCGAAACGATGTTCTTCGACCAGTCCTCCGGTGCGGGGATCCATTCGTCGCGTGGAAAGAAGAACGGCTCCTCGAGCAGGATGCACCCGATCTCGGTATCCGGAGTGGCTGGAAAGCGCCGATAGTGCTCGACTCGCGCCAGCATCTGCTCGAAGTCTTCGGCCCCGTTCTTGTGTCCGAAAGCGTCCCAAGCAAGCCCACACGGAAGAACGCTGTATCCGGCGAAGAACCCACCGCCGACGATGAAATGCTCCGGGTAGTGGAGCTTGAACAAGAAAACTTCGCCTGGGGTCAGCGCCTTGAATCCGTGCGGGCCGGGCTGCCAGAAGTTGACCTCATCGATCCCGCCAAAACCGGCCAGAAACTTGAACCAAGCGTTGTCCGTGACCCCAACGTAGGCCCTCATCCCGCAGGAGTCTGATTCAGGAGACCAGCCTCATTCAAGCTGGCGAGTCGGGAGACAGGTCACGGCTACACTGGTTCCGCCGAGAGGAGACCCCATGTCCGCCCTGCTATCTCGGAACGTTCTGGTGATCAGCCAGAAGCCGAAGTTCGTCGAGATGACGAACGAGTACGAGATCACCGACGAGGACGGCACGCCGGTCGGCACGATCCGGCAGGAGGGGCAGTCGAAGGCCCGCAAGCTCCTGCGGCTGGTCTCGAGCGTCGACCAGTTCCTGACGCACAAGCTCGCGGTCTACGACGCCGGCGGCGAGAAGGTGCTCGAGCTCGTCCGCCCGGCCAAGATCATGAAGTCGACCGTCGAGGTGCACGACGCCGCCGGCGCGCGCGTGGGCAAGATCGTCCAGGAGAACGTGCTCGGCAAGAAGCGGTTCCGCCTTTATGGGCCCGCCGACGAGGTCCTCGGCTCGATCAACGCCGAGAACTGGCGCTCGTGGGACTTCGCGATCCACGACCCGGCCGGCGCCGAGGTAGGCCGCATCACGAAGAAGTGGTCCGGGATCCTGCGCGAGGGCTTCACGACGGCCGACCGCTACCTGCTCCACATCACCGGCGACGTCACGGGACCGCTTCGGACCCTGATGGTGGCCTCGGCCGCCGGCGTGGACACCGCGCTGAAGCAGGACGACAGCGGCGGCTTCGGCTTCGGCGGGATCGACCTCGACGTCTGACAAGCGGCGGCTACGGCGTTCGAGAGCCGGAGGCGCAGCGCCCGCGGTAGCGGCTCCGAGCCCCGTTCGGCAAGCGTCGACTTGACCGAGCGGCGCCGGATGGGGCTTGATGCGAGCGTCGGCCGGACTGGGGAGGGATCCGAATGACCGTCTCGCTCGATGAGGGACGCTTGACCGCCCTGGCGTCGTCGTTCTCGGGGAGCCTGCTGCGCCCGACGGACGATGCGTATGACGAGGTCCGACGGGTCCACAACGGGCTGGTCGACCGACGACCGGCGCTCATCGCTCGCTGCCTCGGCGCCCCGGATACGGCGGCCGCGCTCGCCTTCGCGCGCGACAGCGGGCTCCCCGTCTCGGTTCGAGGAGGAGGTCATAACATCGCCGGCCGGGCGGTGATCGACGACGGCGTCATGATCGACCTCTCGACGATGAAGGACGTCGACGTCGATCCGTCGGCGCGGTCCGCTCGTGCAGGCGGCGGCGTCGTCTGGTCCGAGTTCAACGCGGCGACCGCTGCTCACGGACTCGCGACCACGGGAGGATTGGTCTCCACCACCGGCATCGCGGGGCTCACTTTGGGCGGCGGCCTCGGATGGCTGATGCCGAAATACGGACTGGCGGCCGACAACCTCCTGTCCGTGGAGCTCGGTGTCGGCCTCGGGGGAGGTGCTACAGGTCACCGAGGAGAGCCATCCGGACCTGTTCTGGGCTCTCCGCGGCGGGGGCGGCAACTTCGGGGTCGCGACGACGTTCGAGTATCGCCTCCACCCACTCACCGAGGTGGTAGCCGGCCTGGTGGCTCATCCCTTCGACGCCGCTCGGGACGTCCTGCGGTTCTTCCGAGACTTCACCGCCGGGCCCCTGTCGGATGACCTGATGGTGCTCGGCGCGCTCGTTCACGCGCCGGACGGGTCGGGGGCCAAGCTCGCGGCGATGGCCGTGTGTCACATGGGATCGAAGGAGGAGGCCGACCGCGAGCTCGAGCCGCTCCTGGGGTTCGGTTCACCCGCCCTGACCGCGGTCGGCCCGATGCCCTACCCCGATGCGAACACGCTGCTCGACGCGGGGTACCCGAAGGGCGCACTCAACTACTGGAAGTCGGGGTTCCTGGGCGGTCTGGACGACGAGGCGATCGACGCGATCGTGGACCAGTTCGCACGACGCCGTCGACAATGACGGCGATCGGGATCGAGCACTTCCACGGTGCGGTCACCCGCGTCGGCGTGACCGATACCGCGGTGCCGCATCGGGAGCCCGGACACAACATGTTCATGACGTCCGTATGGATGGATCCCGAGGCCACCGCGGCGAACGTCGCGTGGACCCGCGAGGCGTTCACGGCGATCCGTCCCCATCTGGCGGATCGTCGGTGGCTCAACTATCTCGACGACGACGACGGCGCTTCCGATGTGATCCGGACGGCGTATGGACCGAACTACCAGCGGCTCGCCGACATCAAGCGTCGATACGACCCCGAGAACGTCTTCCAGAGCAACCACAACATCGAGCCGGCCACCGCCGCCTGAGGAGCCGAGTCACCCCACGGATCACCCTCCGGTGCTGCCGGGCCGGGCCAGCCTCGGACCGCGCCGAGGAGGCGTTGATTCTGGTCGTCGGGGATCTGCTCCTCGGTCAGCATCCCGGTCGGCCGGATCGTCTCGCGGACCTGCTCGAGGTAGGCCGTGCAACCGTCGCAGATCGCGAGGTGCTCTTCGACCCGTCGTCGCTCTCCGCCGGGAGGGCGTACTCGACGTAGTCGGTCAGGAGGTCGATCACCTCGTGACACGGTCGGGGTTCGCGCGCTCACTCGCCCTCCGATCCGGTCCTCAGGTGCTCGTCCAGCTCCCGGCGAGCGCCCCCGACCTCAGCAGAAGAACGTGCTGCCGCTCCCTCCCTGTTGCAAGCACGTATCGTCCCCGGGTCCACCGTTCATGTCGTCGTTGCCCGGCCCGCCGTACAGGTCGTCGTCCCCTTCGCTCCCGAAGAGCGAGTCGTTGCCCTTCTCGCCGTACACCTTGTCGTTGGCGTTGTTGGCCACGATGCGGTTCGCGAGGTCGTTCCCGCGGAGCGTGTCGTTGAAGTTCGATCCCGCGAGGTCCTCGAACGCGTCCAGGAGTAGGTCCGACCCCGCGCCGCCCGTGCCCTGGCGTATGAACTTGTCCATGTCGACCTTCACGCCGGTGCCGTTGGTCGTCTCGTAGGACAGGACATCGATCCCGGTGCCGCCCTCGAGGTCGTCGTTGCCGAGCATGCCCTGGACGCGGTCGTCTCCCGCGCCTCCCTGGAGGAGGTCGTTGCCGTCCCCACCCCGCAGGTCGTCGGCGCCCGAAGAGCCCAGGAGGTGATCGTTGCCGGCGCCGGCCTCGATCCGATCGCCGCCTGATGCGCCCGCCAGCACGTTCGCGGCGGCGTTGCCCACCAGATGGTCGTCGAACTGCGAGCCCGTCGCGTTCTCCACGCCCGAGATCCCGTCGGCGCCATGACCGGCGGCGGCGCCGCTCGTGAGGTTGACGGTCACGCCCGAGAGGGTGCCCGCGTTGGCGACCGCGAGGTCCGTGTAGCTCACCGTGTCGATGTCGGCCTCGCCGCTGACCGAGTCGTTGCCCGCCCCGGGCTGGAGGGTGTCGTTCCCGGCCCCACCCAGCAGCGTGTCGTTGCCGTCGCCGCCCAGCAGGACGTCGTTCCCGCCGAAGCCGCACAGGACGTCGTTGCCGGCCGTCCCGGTCAAGGTGTCGTTCTCGGACGTGCCGACGTGAGTGCACGTGTCGTCGTTCACGATCGTCCCGGTCGCCGCGTCGTCACCGATCGTCGCGCCGGTCGGGCTCGAGAGGCGGACCACGAACATCTCATCTCCTTCGGCGACCAGGTCGGTCGCGACCTGCACGGTCACGGTCGTCTGCGTCTGTCCCGCGGGGATCGTCACGTCCGTCGACACGGCAGCGAAGTCCGACGGCGCGGTCGCCGAGCCGTTCTCGGTCGCCACGTGGACGGACACCGGCCCGGTCGCGGGCTCGTCGAGGTGGATCGCGAAGGTGAGCGGCGTCGTTCCGCTGTTGCCCTCGCTGACCGAGGCGTCGTCGATCGTCAGCGTCTCCAGCACCTCCTCGACGGTGACCGACACGGTCGCCTGGGTGCAGCGGGGGTCAGGTGAGCCGTTCGTCGTGCCGTCGTCGCAGACCTCGTAGGTGAAGCCGTCCGGTCCGAAGGTGCCGGTATCAGGCGTGTAGGTGCACGAACCCTGCGGCGTGCAGTCCACCTGGCCGCTGGAGGGAGAGGTGACCACCGAGTACGTGAGCGTCTGGCCCGACTCGTTGGCCGGACCCGGAACATCGTTCGTGCTGAGGTCGATCACGACCTGCACGCCCTCATCGGTGGTGGCCGAATCGTTCCCGGCGACCGGTGGATCGTTGATCTCGGTCACGGTGATCGTGACGCTGGCGGTGTCCGACCCGCCGCGCCCGTCCGAGACGGTGTACGTGAAGGCGTCGGGTCCGAAGTAGTCCGGGTCGGGCGTGTACACGATCGTGTCGTCGGCCGGATCGCCGTTGCCCCCGTCCTCGAGCACCGCCGTGCCGTGCTCGGGCTCGGAGATGCTGGTGATCGACAGCGGATCGCCGTCGGCGTCGGTGTCACCGTCCAGGACGTCGATCGATGTCCCCGGGTCGTCCTCGGGGATGTCGAGCTCTTCGTCGTCAGCCACGGGCGGCTCGTTGGCGCCGGCGGCCTCATGCACCTTGAGTGCGACGTCGCCGGTGAAGTCCGGGAGGTTCACGATGAGATCGCCGCCCGCCGCCGACGCCGAGATCGTCTGGAGCAGGCCGCCCGCGCCGTACGGATCCCAGAGCTCGACGTCGTAGGTCCCGTCGGTCATGTCCGCGATCGTCAGCGTCGCCCCGGAGATCGTCCGTCCCTCCAGGTCGCCGGGCCCCGAGCCGCTGCCGAAGTCGTTCTCGCCGTCCCGGACCCAGGCGAACGCGTCGATCCCGTTGCCCTGGCCGAACGCGACCAGGCCGTCGCTGGTCGTGAGCGTCGAGCGCTGCAGGCCGAGCGTCGCCCAGTCTTCCCCATCCAGGTACGCCGCGACCGCCGGGAAGATCCGTGGCGCGAGCGGGAAGTCCGGCGACGTCCGATTCCTCGTGGGGTCGGCCGCCATGTAGGTGCCCCACCACCAGGTCATCGACCCGGACGCCGAGAGCGCCCCGGTCCACACGGCGTTGTGCACGTGCGTTCCCTGGGACAGATGGTCGCGGTCGGCGGCGGACCCGCCGAACGTGGTGGGGTCGAACCCGGACTCGGGGTCGCCCGAGCCGAGACCGAACTCGCCGGCGATGACAGGCTTGCCGTGCGCGTCCTGGAGGTCGGCCAGGTACCCGGCGATCGAGAGGTCGCGACCGGATGGCGGCGCCGTGTAGTCGTGGAGCTGCACGACGTCGATCCCCGCCAGGCTGCCGAGATCCGCGCCGGCGGGGGCCGGGTCCGAGCTCGTGGTCACCAGGTGCTCGAACGGGTCGACGGTGCCCAGGTACGCGGCCATGTCCTGGTGCCAGTCGAGGACGTCCGCCCACATCGCGGGATCGTTGAACGGGTTGTGGGCGTCGCTGCCCGTGAACTGGACCTCGTTGAACAGCTCCCACGCCAGGACGTTCGTGTAGCCGCCCCATCGAGCCACGATGTAGCGGAGCCGCTGCTCGAACAGGTCACGGGCCTGCGGGTCGGAGAAGAACTGCTCGGGGTGGTCCGCGGGGACCGGCCCACCGGCCGCGTCGCTGTACGGGTTGCCGGGGTCGTAACCAGGCTCGCCGGGGTCGCAACCGTCCGAGGGGTCGTCGCACCGCTCACGCCAGCGTTCGTTGCTGTTCACTTGCCCGTGGTCGTTCAGAACCAGCTGGACGAACAGCCCGTGCTCCTCGGCGAGCGCCATGATCTGGTCGAGGCGCCACGCCGATGGCAGCGAGTACTTCCCGACCCCCTCGTACAGGCCTGACCAGTGATCGGCTCCCCACTCGAGCGCGCTCCGGTTGAAGTCGGTCATCCAGATCCGGGTCCAGTTCTCCTGCGCCGCGAACGAGCCCGAGAAGAGCGCGTCGTAGTAGGCGGTCCCGTTGAGCGCCGGGTTGCCGTCCTCGAACGCCGCGTTGTGGCCGAGCGGCACGTACGGCGCCCCACGGTCGAACCGCAGGAAGCGGGCATCGGTCGCGTCGACCCGAACCAACCCTTGGTTCGCCGTCTCGGTGACCTCGAACGTCATCGGGCCCGAGCTCACGTCGGCGCCGAGGCCGTCGACGACGTGGACGATGTACGAGCACGTCCCCACCTCAACCGGAGCGAACCGCACCCGCCAACTCGGATCGCCGACCGGGTCGTAGATCTCGAAGGTCGAGGTCCCCGCTCGGACCTCGAAGTCCTGAAACCAGAAGGCGGGCATCGTCGAGATCGCCCCGCTCGGACCGGTGAACGTGACATCCACCATCACCACGTCCGGATCGAACGGGTCGTCGTAAGTCCGGCTGAGCTCGATGTCCGCCTCGAAGCGCTCGAAGCGTCCGACCGGATCGGTCAGCTCGGTCACCCCGGTCACGTCCACCGGTCCGTCGAACGTCGCCGTGGCCGACCGAGCCTGGGTCATGGACACGGTGCAGGCGGCCCCCTGGATCGTGTCGCAGTCGCCGCTCCAGCCGGCGAAGCTCGAGCCGGCGTCGGGGGTCGCGGTGAGCGTGACCTGCGCACCGTCGGCGAACTCCGCCTGGCACGTGGTCCCGCAGTCGATCTCGAGCGAGGGAGAGGTCACGGTCCCCGAGCCGGTGCCGTCCTTGCTCACCGTCAGGGTGAACGTGTCCACGGCCTCCTCGACGGACACCGACACGGTCGCCTGGGTGCAGCGGGGGTCAGGTGAGCCGTTCGTCGTGCCGTCGTCGCAGACCTCGTAGGTGAAGCCGTCCGGTCCGAAGGTGCCGGTATCAGGCGTGTAGGTGCACGAACCCTGCGGCGTGCAGTCCACCTGGCCGCTGGAGGGAGAGGTGACCACCGAGTACGTGAGCGTCTGGCCCGACTCGTTGGCCGGACCCGGAACATCGTTCGTGCTGAGGTCGATCACGACCTGCACGCCCTCATCGGTGGTGGCCGAATCGTTCCCGGCGACCGGTGGATCGTTGATCTCGGTCACGGTGATCGTGACGCTGGCGGTGTCCGACCCGCCGCGCCCGTCCGAGACGGTGTACGTGAAGGCGTCGGGTCCGAAGTAGTCCGGGTCGGGCGTGTACACGATCGTGTCGTCGGCCGGATCGCCGTTGCCCCCGTCCTCGAGCACCGCCGTGCCGTGCTCGGGCTCGGAGATGCTGGTGATCGACAGCGGATCGCCGTCGGCGTCGGTGTCACCGTCCAGGACGTCGATCGATGTCCCCGGGTCGTCCTCGGGGATGTCGAGCTCTTCGTCGTCAGCCACGGGCGGCTCGTTGGCGCCGGCCTCGCAGTCGTCGCTCGTCCCGGCGACGAGCCCGTCGATGAACGCCCCCGAATCCAGGATGTGGTCGCCCGCATCGAAGATCGACAGGAACATCGCGTTCGGCCCGGGCGTGATCGGCGTCTGGACGCGGAGCTTCGGCGTGCTGCCGTCGTACTGCGTGCCGGGGTCCTCGATCACGCGCTGCGGGTCGAAGAACGCGCTGTCCACCGAGACGACGTTGCCCTCCGCGTCGAAGGCGAAGTTGTTCGGAGCGGTGATCACGGAGTTCTCGACGCTCCAGTCGGAGGTCCCGAGCTCGGCGATGAACCCGTCGTTGAAGCCCGCGTTGACGAACTCGGGGTACTCCTCGGACTGGAAGGCGAGGTCGAAGGCCAGGCAGTTCGCGCCGGCCGGGATGTCCAGGTCGATCCGCAGGATCGAGACGTCGAACGCCCCCCGGGCCTCGGTCCCGTTGTCCCGACCGGCGCCTCCCTGCGGCGTCGGGTCCGTGGCGACCGCGATGTCGCCGCTCGTCATCAGGGCCTGATCGGGCCCGGTCGGCGGGAGTACGGTCGTCGTCGGTCCCACGACGGCGCTCGCATCGTGCGCGCTGCACACGATCCACGCCTGACCCGTCGCGATGCCGCCGTCGTCGATCGCGGGTTCGAGGTTCGGACACGGGAGGACCTCGATCGAGACGGTCGCCGTATCGGTCCCACCGTTCCCGTCGTCGACCTCGTAGGTGAACGCGTCCGGACCCGTGAAGCCGAGGTCGGGGCTGTAGGTGCACGTCGTCGTGCCCTCGCACGTCAGCTGCCCGTGATCGGGCCCGTCCGTGATGGTCACGGTCAGGATGTCGAAATCGGGGTCGCTCGCGACGAGGTCGAACGTCGTCGTCGAGGCCTCGGAGACCGCGAGCGCCTGATCCTCCGCGACCGGCGGCTCGTTGGGTGGCGCCTGGCCGTCGTCCTCCGACTCGAGGGGGTCGGTTCCGTCGGCTACCTCGTCTCCGTCGTTGACGGTGCCCCCGTCGGTGTCCGGGTTCAGCGGATCGGTGAAGAACGTATGCACCTCCTCGCCGTCGCCGAGCCCGTCGTCGTCGGTGTCCCCGACGCTCGTGGTCGTCGCCCACCGCTCCTCCGCGGGGTCGGTGAGGCCGTCACCATCTGAGTCCGTGCAGAAGAACTCGAGCGTCGGCAGGAGAACCCACTCGGCGCCCTGCGTGCTGCTCCGCGTGAGACCGAGCCCGTCGCAGCCCGGCTCCGCGACCACGACGGTCCACTCGACCGAGAATGTCCGTGGGAGGGTGTTGTTCGGGTCGATCGCGCCACAGCTGTTCCGTAGGTTGCCCAGACCCGTCCGGAACACGATGGTCGTCGTCGGCTCGTTCCCCGCGCAGGAGGTGGTTTGCTCGAACTGGAGATTCGATCCGGGAACGACATCGCCGTTCTGATCCACGAAGTGCACAATCGTGTGGGAGTCCCAGCCGACCCCCTCGATGATGAGATCGACCTCGGGGTCGCAGACGTCCTGGACGTCGTCGAGATCGCTGTCGCTCTGGTCGGGGTTGAAGGCCTCGGGACAGCCGTCGAGGACATCCGCCGTGCCGTCCCGATCGTGATCCGCGCCTTGATAGGGCATCGCGGCGACCGCCGGCCCGCCGGTCGACGCGACGATGGACGCTCCGAGGAGGAGCGAGACCGCGAGCGCCCATGGTCGGCGCGCGCGGAGCCACGTCCCATGGATGGGATCCCTCAGCGAGGGCGTACCGGTCGGCGGGGCATCCGCAGGTACCACGTCGTCTCCCTCTCTCGGCGGGCACCAGCGGTCATCGACTGAGAGGAGGGAAGCACAATCGAGCAACGGGGGCAAACCGGCCTCCGCGTGGCCAGCGGACCGCGCGTCTCCGCTCGTTGCTGTAGGCCCACCCGCCGATGGCCGGCTCATCGGACGCGGTCGAGGGATTTCGGGCCCGGATCAGTCGCTCCGCGCTCGAGGACGAATCCCGACGGCGAGCGCGACCTGCGTCAGGTCTGAACGCATCGCGTCCATCGACGATTTGGAGCGTGTCGAACCGGCTGTCAACTGCTCGTGGGGGTCGAACTTGCCAGGCTCGGCACCGCGGGCGACGGGAGGCGTTCGTGGAAGACGTCCTCGCGACGTTCACGGTCGAGGACTACACCTTGGCGACGGCTCGCGCCCACAGCCACCTCTTGGCAGAGGTTCGTCGATCTGGTCGCCCGCGCGGCGCCCACGATCTCATCATCGCCGCCACCTCGATCAGCTCCGAACGGACACTGCTGACCGGCGACGCCCGGGGGTTCGAGGAACTACCGGGGCTCCAGGTTCGCATCCTGGAGCCCTGAGAGCGCCGATGCTGGCTTCGGGACGAAGCTAACGCCGCTCGCTGCCGATCGGGTCGAGCGGGTGACGTGTGGGACCGTTCTTGACCTCGCCGTGGCTCTCGTACCGGCTCCCGTGGCACGGGCAGTCCCACGTCTTCGCCCGGTGGTTCCACCCCACGGTGCACCCGAGGTGCTTGCATTTCGGTGACAGCAGGACGAGCTCGCCCTGCTCGTCGCGGTAGGCGGCCACCTTCTTCCCGTCGACCTCGACGATCGCACCTTCCCCGAGCTCGAGGTCCCCGGGCGAGCGGCCGACGGTGTTGACGATCAACACGTCGCATGGCGCCTGGTGCGAGACCTTGTCCGGAACGACCCCGGCGAGGAACCGAAGGCCTCCGCTCATCCCCTTGTTGCCCACGACGACCAGGTCGTAGCCCTCCGAGCCCGCGAGCTCGCCGATCTTGTCGCCCGCATCGCCCTTCAGGACCCGGATCGGCAGGTCACGGTCGCCGAGGCGTTCGGCCGCGTCGCGAAGGACGATCTCCCCCACCGGCTCGTCGCCGACGTGGACGAGCGTGATCTCCGCGCCCATCAGCTTCGCGAACTCTGCCCCGACGCGCGCTGCGCGGTCGGCCGTCGGCGAGCCGTCCGTCGCGATCAGCACGCGCGCGTACTCGCCGGGCGGCTTCGCGCGGTCCGTCTTCGACGTCCGAACGATCAGCAGGTCGCAGGGCATGGCAGTGCGACACGCGGTCGGGCACGCCGCCCAGCCGTAACGTCCGATGGCCTCCCATCCCGACGTCGCCGATGACGAGGAGGTCGGCATCCCCGCGGTCGGCGAGCTCCACGATCCCGTCTGCCGGCGCCGCCTCGATCAGCTCGGTGTCGGCGGGCACGCCGGCTGCCTCGGCGCGCGCTCGAGCCGCCTCGACCGCTTCGGCCGACCGCTGCCTTGCCGGCCTCGTCCGCGTACGCCGAGACCAACAGCACCCGCCCTCCCGAGGTCCCGGCCAGCTCGAGCGCGACGCCCTCGGCGATCGCCGCGGTCTCCGAGCCGTCGGTCCCGACCGCGATGGTCTCGTACATGCCGTCCCCCTCAGAAAGGCTTGATGACCATCAGGTAGGCGATGAACGCGATCGACGCGAGGCCGACGACCGTGACCACGATCGGGAGGTTCGAGCGGAGCATCGCCTCGAGTTGCTCGGGCCCGACCGCCGAGCCGCCGGACTCCTCGATCGTCATGACCTCTCGGATCTTCTTGTAGTAGGGCACGGGGACCACGTACATGAAGACCATGTTCGCGACGAACACGCCGAGCGCGACCCAGATCCACCCCTGGCCCCACCAGTGGCCGTTGAACCCGGCCCAGACCCCGCCCCCCAGCAGCAGCAGGATCGAGATGTAGAACACGGCGAGCGAGGAGCTCGAGATCTGCAGCATCACGCGGATCCGGTCCGGGTTGCGCTCGTGACGCAGCCGAAGGGCCATCGCCGCGCTCACGCCGTGCGAGAACACGAACCCCAAGACCCCGATGATGTGGACCAGGACCAGCCACTCGTACACGGGTCGTTCCCCCTCGCGATCCGCCGACGTAACCCTATCGAGTCCGCGGGACCCGCTCGGCCGCGGACCGCGATCTCCCGCGAACCGCCGATACCCATCCTGGTATCGGGCCCGCCGCAGAGAGGACCCGACGGCTTGTGGACCGGCCCTGACCTGCTATGCCATAGTGATGCCATGAGAACGACCTTGGACATCGACGACCACCTGCTCGAGGCACTCCTCGCCAGACACCCCGGCGTCTCGAAGCGCGAAGCCGTGGAGCGAGCGATCGCCGGCTACCTGTCCAAAGACGCCGCGGCCAGGACGATGGCGCTGCGAGGGGCGCTCGACATCGAGGACGTCTCGGCAGACCTGCGGCGGGTCGATCGCCGAACGTGAGGTTGCTGCCCGACACGTCGGTCTGGGTCGACTACCTGCGAGGTCGAGACGACATCCTCGTCGCCGAGCTCGATACACATCTGGAGCGCGAGTCCGTCTTGATCTGCGGGCCCGTCATCGCGGAGCTGCTCGCCGGCACCGCTCCGGGGCAGCAGGATCAGCTCTGGCTCGCGATCGGAAGCCTTCCCTGGGCCGAGATCGACCAGCCCGGGTGGCGGTCGATCGGCGAGATCGCTGGTGAGCTCCGGCGCGCTGGGATCTCGGTCCCACTCACCGACATAGCGATCGCGGTAGCCGCGGCCGGAGCCGAAGCCGAGCTCTGGACACGGGACGACGACTTCGAGCGGATCCGAACGGTCCTCCCGCACCTCGAGCTGCACGGCGTCTGAGCCGCTCATCGGCCTCCCGTCCCAGGATATGTGATGCCGGCCGATCTGCCTCAGGCGGTGGCCGGCGCGGGCGGCGGCGAGCTCACCGGCACAGCGGCCCGCGGCGTCGAGCGGGCGGCCACCCACAGCGCACCGAGCCCGACGATCGTCGTCACGAACCACGCGACCCCGCCGAGGAACGGCACGAGCGCCACGAGGCGCAGCGCCCCCCACCCGGCGAGGAACGCCACGTACCGGGACCTCGGCTCCTTCACGACCATCCGGCCGAGCGCGATCGCGCCGACGACGTAGCCGGTCGTGTACACGAGCCCCAGCGCGAAGAGCAGGAACAGGGCCAGCGGGATCGTCACCACCGCGACGAACAGCAGCACGCAGACGACCGGCAGCAGGAAGAACGTCAGCGCGCCGAAGCCGAACACGCCACCAAGGCGCCGGTCGAGCGCCGCGGCGGTCGCGACGTCGATGCCCCGGGCCATCTTCAGCAGCACCAGGCCGAGCACCAACGTGGACACGGAGTAGCCGATCCACCAGGCGATCTTGCCGGCGAACCCCCACTCGGGCCAGTCGAAGCGCCTCGCGACACCCTGCACATCGCCGCGCACGGTGGCGCCGTCCTCGATCACCGGAGACTGCCGGCTGACGACGTCACCTTCGATGATGGCGCCCGAGCGGATCACGACGCGGCCGTTGAACGACACCACGTCCTCGACCACCGAGCCCGTGACCTCGACCCGGCCGTTGAACACCACGAGCGACTCGAGGACGGTTCCCTCGATGAGGGCGTCCCCGTTGAAGATGACGGCGGTCTCCACGATCTGACCCTCGGGGACGAACAGGCTCCCCGTCAGGACGACCAGGTCGTCGGTCTTCGGCCCGTCGCCGGCCGAGTCCTGCGCGAGCGCTCCGGGCACCAGCATGGCGAACACCCCGACGAACGCCGCGGCGGACAGCAGGATGATGACTGGGCGTCGGAACGAGCGGCTCATCTGGATCCCCCTGTAGGTCCGTTCCGAAGCAACCCTAGTCGGAACGCAACCCCCAACGCGAACACGCCTATCCTTGGGTCCATGACCACTTCGGTTCTCGTCCTCGGAGCCGGCTTCGGTGGCCTGGAACTCTCCACGCGCCTCTCCGAGGAACTGGGCGAGCAGATCGAGGTCACCCTGATCGATCGCGCGGACGCCTTCGTGTTCGGCTTCTCGAAGCTGGACGTGATGTTCGGTAAGCAGACGCCGGAGGCGGTCCGGCACCGCTACGACGCCATCACCACGCCCCGCGTCCGGTTCCGCCAGGAGACCATCACCTCGATCGACCCCGACGCCCGGCGCGTCGTGACGGACCTCGAGACGTACGAGGCCGACATCCTGGTCGTGGCCCTCGGGGCCGACTACGACGTGGCCGCCACGCCGGGCCTGGCCGAGGACGGAAACGAGTTCTACTCGGAGTCGGGAGCCGAGACCGTGCGCGACGTGCTCCCCTCCTTCCGGGCCGGAACGGCGATCGTCGGCGTGTGCGGAGCCCCGTTCAAGTGCCCGCCGGCGCCCAGCGAGGCCGCGCTCTTGCTGGACGAGTACCTTCGCGAGCGGGGCGTCCGGGACGACGTCGCGATCCAGGTCGTGATGCCGTTCGGCACGCCGATCCCCCCGTCGCCCGCCACCTCGGAGGCGATCCTCGCGACGTTCGCCGAGCGCGGCATCGGGTTCGTGCCCGACCGTCTGGTCGCGTCGCTGGACCCGGCCGCGCGCGAGGCCGTGCTCGACGACGGGACGCGCCTTCCGTACGACCTGTTCCTGGGCGTCCCGGTGCACCGTGTGCCGGCGGTCGTCGAGGACTCCGGCATGACGGTGGACGGCTGGATCCCGGTCGACCCGGGCACCCTGGCCACCCGGTTCCCCGACGTGTACGCGGTGGGCGACGTGACCAGCGTCGGCACGCCCAAGGCCGGCACGTTCGCCGAGGGTGCCGCCCGCGTGGTGGCCGACCACCTGATCGCGCGGATCCGCGCGGCGAGCGCGCCCCCCGGCTACGACGGCACGGGCGCGTGCTACATCGAGTTCGGCGGCCACGAGGTCGGGCGCGTCGACGTGGACTTCTTCTCGACCCCCGGCCACCCGACCGGCACGTTCAGCGCGCCGTCGGCAGAGACCGCCTCCGAGAAAGCCGAGTGGGCGTCCAGTCTGAGCGCGCGCTGGTTCGGCCCCTGAGCTCCTCGCCCGCGGTCCGTCCGATGTCAGAGCCCACCGATACGTTCGCGAGGCGATGCAGGCTGTCTACTATCGCGCGCCGGACGGCTCTGAGCCGGTCAACGACTTCATCGATGGGCTCGCCGTGAAGAGGCAGGTCGCTTTGGACAACCAGATCGATCGACTCAACATGCTGACGCAGGATCTCCCGCATCTCCCCTACCCGCATAGCTCGCAGGTCGAAGGCGAGCTCAGAGAGCTGCGCTGTCATTTCGGGCGCGAGCTGTACCGGGTGCTGTATCGACGCTCGAGAAACCTCATCGTGCTCCTTCACATCTTCAGGAAGGACAGTGGAAAGATCGCTCGAGGAGACATCGAGCTCGCGAAAGCCCGATGGCGGGACTTCAAGGCACGCATGGACGCCCAGCGACGCCGGCCACCGCGCCCGGCGGGCCGCGATGCCCCTTGACCCATCTCACTCGGACGTCGGCACGCCTTACCAGAACTGGTAAGGTATCTCCTTCCAAAGGAGGGACCATGTCGAGGCCGACTGCAGCTGGGACCGCCAGCGCCGTGGCTCAGCGCCGTAGAGCCGGGCGCAGCCCCGCCTACCGTGCCGAGCAGCGTCGCCTCGCTCAGTTCGAAGAGATCGCCCGCCTGGTGATCAGGCATCGAGCCGCGCTCGGGCTCTCCCAGCAGGAGCTGGCTCAACGCGTGGGGACCAGCCACTCCGCCATCTCCCGCATCGAGAGCGGGCGGCACAAGACCAGCGTCGGCACGCTCCAGCGCATCGCCGAGGCCCTCGGCGTTCGCCTGGTGCTCGGGTTCGAGAGCGGACCCCCCGATCACCCCAAACGGGAGCTCGTGAGCGCCTGATCGCGCGCCCCGGCCATCTCCCGCGAGCCATCGATACGCATTTCGGTATCGGCACACCGGATGAACGCCGCCGCGGCCACCGTATAGACGCTCAGCCCGGCGGCACCCCGAGCACGTAGTCCTCGGCCTCGGGGTCCCACTCCAGCGCGATGAAGCCCTGGGTGGCCGCGGCCTTCACGAACTGCAGGAAGCCGCCGTAACCGAACGTCTTCTCGCTGAAGCCCGGCTGCACCTTCCGGACCTTGTTCTTCAGGCCCGACAGGTGCGGCACCTGGCCCTTCTTCTGAAGGTCGGCGACCACCGAGCGGAGCAGCTCGAAGGCTTCCGTCTCGGCGCCGTGGACCGGCAGGGAGACCTCGGGGTCGCCCTTGGCCGACCCCTCGGCTAGCTCGATCACGTTGCGGTCGGCCAGGTGGCGGAGCAGCTCGCCGAACGCGCGGAAGCCGTACTCGGCCTCGCTGAACGTCGGGTCCTTCCGCAGGAGCGCGCGCTTGATCGTCGAGGCCAGCACGGTGCCGCCCGAGGTTCGCTGGAGGCCCGCGACCGTCTGGGCCACGCGCACGGCGAGCTCGTCGAGATCACCCGGCGTCCGCTCGGCGACCGGCTCGTCGACCTCCGCCGGCGCCTCCGCCACCGCGCTCTTCTTCTTCGGCGGCCGCCCGCCCCGAGAACCGCCGCCGCGACGCCGGCCCGCGCCGGCCGGGACATCCACCCCGTCGAGCGTGTCGTAGAACAGGAACTCGTCGCACGCGGGCGGGAGCAGCGCCGAGGTCGAGTCCTTGATCCCCACGCCGATCACGCGCTTGTTCAGCTCGCGGAGCTTGTGGACGAGCGGGGTGAGGTCGCTGTCGCCCGTGCAGATCACGAACGTGCTGATGTACTCGCGCTCGAACGCCATCTCCAGCGCGTCGACGGCCATCTTGATGTCGCCCGCGTTCTTGCGCGACGCCCCCATGCGCTGCGGGATCTCGATGAGCTCGACCTGCCACCGCGTGAGCATGCGGCGGTCCTCGTCGAACGCGGACCAGTCCGCGTACGCCTTGCGGGCGATCACCCGCCCGCGCTCGGCGAGCGCGTCGAGCACGGGCTTGAGGTCGAAGGTCAGGCCGCCGAGCGCGTCGCGCGCCCCGATGGCCAGGTTCTCGTAGTCGAGGAACAGGGCGATGCGCTCTTCGTCGGCTTCCACGGGCTCACCCTACAGCCGGTGCTTCAGGAGCTCGCGCTGATCGATCCCGAAGCGCTCGGCGAGCCAGTCCCCCATGTACTCCATCCCGATCGTCGGGTTGTCGTGCTGGCAGTGCTCGGCCCCGGTCTCCTCTTCCTGGACCAGCTTGAGCGTCGCGTCGACGCCGTGCTCGCGGGCGTAGTCGTACACCTGCTGCGCCTGCTTGAGGACCAGGACGTCGTGCGCCCCGTGGATGATGAGGTAGGGGCACCGCATCTCGTCGAGCACCCCGTTCAGCGTGAACTCGGGGAACCGCTCGGCCGCCTCGGCCATCGAGCCGACGCCGAACACCCACGTGATGTGGTGCGCGAGCCCGTGGTCCTCGCCGGCGCCGCCCCACAGGTCGGCGACGTCCCAGATCGCGCCGTGGCTGATGGCTGCCGCCAGCCGGTGCTCCTTGGAGGCCGCCCGGGCCGCGTAGTACCCGCCGAGGCTGGTGCCCGACACGGCGATCCGCGTGAGGTCGATGTCGTCGCGCGTCTCGAGGTAGTCGATGCACCGGCCGACGGGCACCTCGTAGTCCGGGCGGTTGGTGATGCCCTCGCGCCGCAGCGTCCCGCCCTGACCCGGGCCGTCGACGAGCAGGCACGAGATCCCGCGCGCGAGCATCCCGTTGCCGACCATGTACAGGAGCTCTTCCTTGAACGAGTCCAGCCCCCCGAACGAGACGATGGCCGGCTGCTTGCCGGTGTCGTACGGGGCCCGGAGGAAGTAGCCGTACAGGTGCGTCCCGTCCTCGTAGGGGATCTGCACCGTCTCGCCCGCCGGCACGAAGTAGGCGATGGCCTTCTGGAAGCACGTCTCGCACTTGGTGAAGGTCTCCAGGCGACGGGGGTCGTCGGGCAGCAGCCAGAACTCGGCCTGGCGGTAGTAGTCCACGGCGCGGAGCCAGCACGTCATCGCCGTGTTGATGTTGCCCGCCGCCTCGGCCTCGTCACCGCGGATCCGGTTTCGCTCCGCGACCCGCGTCCACTCCTCGTGCCAGCTCTCCTGGTCGCCGGGGATCATGCGGCTCGCCGCCTGGAAGCATTCGCTGATCGCCCCGCCGCCCTCCTGTGTCTCGCCGAGGGCGCGCCGGAACTGATAGCTCATCCACGGATGCTCCGGCCAGTGATGCCATCCGAACGGCTCGTAGTGCGCGGTCCGATCCTCGGTCACCTGGTCGATCGCGGTCTCCTCCACCTGTCCCTCCTCGTCGATCGCGGGCCGTCGTGCTGGTCACGAACGCGCGAGCGCGACAACCGTCGCGCCCACGCCCATCACGTACATCCGTCCGGTCGTATGTCCGATGCCCCGGAGCCGGTCGATCGCGCTCGCCCAGGCTCGGTCGTCGTCCAGATCCAGCAGCCGCCGCACCGGCTCCAGCGGGCGGCCGTCGGCGGCGAGCGCGAGGAGCGTCGCCGACAGCGAGGTCGTCCGGCCGCGCGGGTCCGGCGTCAGCGCCCGCACGAGACGTGTCGCGCCCGCTCGTCGAGCCCCACCGACGATCCGAGCGCCACGACGGTGACGGCGGCCGCCGCCAGCACGTCGTCTCCCTCGGGCGTCAGCCCCGGCCCGAGGCCGAGCATCGAATCGGCCGCGGCTCGCACCGATGCCGCATCGCGCCGTTCGAGCGCTCCGAGCAGCGCGCGCGACGGGTCGACGGCGTCGGCGCCGAGATGCCGCAGGATCGCCTCGCCCCGTTCGAGCACGCGGTCGCGCGGCCACGGGCCACCCGCGACCCTGGGCTCCCACGCTGGCGCGGGCCACGGCCACCGGACGTGGAGCGCCCCCGCGTCCATGCCGCCCGGATGCAGCCGCGCCCGGTCGCCCGGTTCGACCCACCGGCCGAACGCGCCTCGGTTCACGCCCACGACGACGCCGTTCGGCATCAGCGGGACGTCGCGCGTCGTGATCGCGACGACCGGTCCGGACAGATCCAGGTAGACGGCGTCCGCGTCCCGACGACCACGACGGAGCCGGCGCGCTCGCCGGCGGACGCCCACTCGAGGACCGGCGTCGCCACGGTGGACGCGGCGAGGTCCATCGAGCCGCGGGCGAGCGGGCGCGCCGCGACCGAGCCCCTCACGCCGGCCGTCCGTCGGCGTCGCCGAGCTCCCCGAGGAGCCGCACGCTCGTGTCGCCGTCCACGATCCACCCGAAGGAGCCGCCGATGATCGCGAGGGCCGCGCGATGCATCTCCTCGCCCATCATCGTGTCGACGCCGTCCTCGACGACGAACACCGCCCAGTCGCGCACGCTCGCCGCGATCGTCGTCGCCAGCACGCACGAGTTGGTGTTCACGCCGAACAGCAGGATCGCGTCGTGCCCGCCGGAGCGCAGGACGCGCCTCCAGGTCGGTCCCGATGAAGCAGTCGTACCGCTGCTTGGTATCGAGCACCACGTCGCCCGGCGCGGCGATCCCCGGCATGAGCTCGATCCCCGGACCGCCCTCGAGGTTGTGCTCGGCGATCGCGCCACGGACGCCGTCGCGCCCGGACTGCATCGCCCAGTAGGGGTTGCTCACGATCTCCTCGCGCGTGCGGTAGCGGGTGACCATGTGGATCACGGGCACGCCGAGGGCGCGATACGTGTCGAGCAGCGGCTCCGTGCGCTCGAGCAGCTCGGAGGCGCGAGCCGGCATCCAGCGGCAGGGTCGCCACCGCGGGGTCGAGGTGCCCGCGATGCAGGTCGATCGTCACCACGGCGGGGTTCCTGGCGAACCGTCGGAACGCGTCCTCGACCTCGGTGGTGCTCTGGTCATCGATCCCTCCGTCATTCGGGCTGGTAGTTGATGCCGAGCGCGGCCGGCGGCCGCATCTTGCGAAGGAGCCCCGCGAGGGCGATCAGCGTCGCGAGGTACGGCAGGGAGACCAGGAGCTGGTACGGCAGGTCGATGCCCGAGCGCCTGGGCGCGGATCTGGAACGCGTCCGCGGTCGCGAACAGGAGGATCGCGGCGGCCGTGCCGATCGGGTTCCACTTGCCGAAGACGACGGCCGCCAGGGCGATGAAGCCCCGGCCCGCGGTGACGTTGGGGGTGAAGAACCCGAGTCCGGCCAGCGTCAGCTGCCCACCGCCGATCCCGGCCAGGACGCCGCACGTCATGAGCGCCACCCACCGCACACGCGTCACGCGCACGCCGAGGGCCTCCGCCGCGTCGGGGCGCTCGCCCGCCGACTTCAGCGCGAGCCCCATGGACGTGCGGTTCAGCACCCACCACGTCGCCGGGACCAGCAGGATCGCGACGTAGACCGTCAGCCGCTGCGAGAACAGCGCCGGCCCGACGAACGGGATGTCCGCGAGGAGCGGGATCCGGATCCGGTGCAGCGTCCCGACGGACCGGTTGAGCGTGGAGCCGAAGACCGCATCGAGCCCGAACGACGTGAGGCCGAGCGCGAGGATGTTGAGGACGACGCCGCTCACGACCTGGTTCGCGAGGAAGAGGAAGCACGTCACGCCGTGGATGAGCGCGATGACGAGCCCGCCGATCCCCGCGCAGAGGAACCCGATCCACACGCTGCCCGACAGGTACGCGCCCCACACGCCGGTGAAGGCGCCGACCAGCATCATCCCCTCGAGCCCGATGTTGATGACGCCTGCGCGCTCGGAGACGAGCTCGCCGATCCCGGCGAACAGGAGCGGCGCCGCCAGCGAGACCGCGGCGACGAGCAGCAGCGAGACGTACTCCTCGCTCATCGGCCGCGCCCGAGGTCGAGGTGGCTCATATGGTCCCCACCGGCGCGATGTCGCCCGCCTCACTGGGGCGGTCGACGTCGTCCTCGTCGCGGCGCGTCCCGCTCAGGACCTCCTGGGCGCGCCGCTTGCGACTGAGCTTCTCGTTGATGCCGAGCGCGATCAGGACGTAGATGACCGCCATCGCCTCGGTGATCTGGACGATGGAGGCGGGCACGCCCCGGCCGGACGTGAGGAGCCCGGCGGCGCCCGCGTCCAGCGCGCCGAACAGGACGGCCGCGAGGAGGATCCCGGCCGGCTGGAGCCGGCCGATCAGGGCGATGGCGATGGCCTCGAAGCCGTAGCCGGGCGAGAACCCCTCGAGGAGACGGCCGCGAACGCCGAGGATCTCGACGCTCCCGGCGAGCCCCGCGAACGCGCCGCTGACCGCCATCGCGGTCACGATCAGCCGCTTGACCCGCACGCCCGCGAAGCGGGCCGCCTGCTCGCCGCCCCCCAGCGCCCGCAGCTCCAGCCCGAACCTCGAGCGGCGGAACAGCACCCACGCCAGGACGACCGCCAGCGCGGAGATGACCACTCCGGCGTTGAACAGGGTCCCGGGCCACAGGATCGGGAGACGGTGCTCGGACGCGAAGGGCTCGGTGGCCGGGAAGGTCGAGTGCGGGACGACCCATGGACCCTCGAGCAGATAGTTCGTCAGCGAGATCGCGATGTAGACGAGCATGAGGGAGGTGATGACCTCGCTGATGCCGCGGGTCGCGCGCATGACGCCGGGGATGGCGCCCCAGATCGCACCGGCGAAGGTGCCGGCGATCAGGGCCGCGATCAACACGATCGGGAACGGGAGATCCGGCGCGGACAAAACGACCGCGGTCGACGCCGCGCCCCCGACGTAGATCTGCCCCTCGGCGCCGATGTTCCACAACCCCGCTCGCAGGGCGAGCGCGATGCCGAGCCCCGCGAGCAGCCGGGGCATGGCCTTGCCGATCGTGATGCTGGTGGAGAACACGGACCCGAACGCCGCCTTGAACATGCTCTCGTAGGCCGAGATCGGGTCGGCGCCCGCGGCGAGGAGCAGCAACGCACCGGTCGCGAGCGACAGCACCACCGCGACGACGGGGATGAGGATCTGTTCCGCGATCCGGCGGCGCGACCGGACGCTCATGCCGCGTCGGCGCCCGTCATCAGCAGGCCGAGCTGCTCGGCGGTGGCCTCGGCGGTCGAGACCTCGCCGGTCATCCGGCCCCGGTGCAGGACGATGATGCGGTCGGTCAGCTCGAGCAGCTCGTCCAGGTCGACCGACGCGTAGACGATGGCCGCCCCGTCATCCCGGCGGGACGCGATCTCGCGCTGCACGGCCTCCGACGCGGCGAAGTCGAGCCCCCGCGCGGGGTAGCAGCAGACGATCACGCCGGGGCGGCCCGCGAGCTCGCGGGCGAGCACCATCTTCTGCTGGTTGCCTCCGGACAGCGCGGCGGCCAGCACGTCGGGCCGGTGCACGCGGATGTCGAACCGCTCGATCAGCTCCATCGCGCGCCTCCGGATCGCGCCCGGCCGCAGCAGGCCGAACCGGCTGAACGGCGCCACGTCGGCGACGGGCAGGACGAGGTTCTCCTCGACCGACAGCGACCGGACCAGGCCCGAGCGCTGGCGGTCGGCGGGGACGTGCGCGACGGTCGACCCCTTCGCCGAGACGTCGTGGTGCCGGCCGTCGATCGTGACGCGTCCCCGAGCGGCCTTCCGCACGCCGGCGAGCGCCTCGGTCAGCTCCACCTGCCCGCTCCCCTCGATCCCCGCGATGCCGAGGATCTCGCCCGCCCGCACCTCGAAGCTCACCCCCTGGACGGCGTCGCTCCCACGGTCGCTCTTCACCCAGAGGTCCTCGACCCGCAGCCGGACCTCGGCCGGCTCGGCCGCGCTCGCGAGGGGAGGTCGCTCGCGCGCCCGGAGCTCGCCGATCATCAGCTCGGCGAGGCGCTCCCTCGTCGCCTCGGACGCCCGGAGGGTCTCGACGTGGCGGCCGCGGCGGAGGACGCTGACGCGGTCCGAGACCGACAGCACCTCCTCGAGCTTGTGGCTGATCAGGAAGATCGCCACCCCTTCGGATGCGAGCGTCCGAAGGAGCGACGCCAGGTCGCTCGCCTCCTGCGGCGTGAGCAGCGCGCTGGGCTCGTCCAGGATGAGCACGCTCGGCTCGCGGATCAACGCCTTCAGGATCTCGGCGCGCTGCTGGTCGCCGACGCCCAGGTCCTCGACCGGGACGTCCTGCTCGACGTCGTAGCCGTACCGCTCCGCGAGGGCCCGCATGCGGTCCGCGGTGGCCTGGAGCGAGATCCGGACCCCGCCGGTGCGGAGCGCGAGGACCGCGTTCTGCGCCACCGTGAGCGTCGGGATGAGCGAGAAGTGCTGCTGGACGTACCCGATCCCGTTCGCCAGGGCGTCGCGGGCGCTCTCGAAGACGACCTCCTCGCCCCGGAGGAGGATCCGGCCCGCATCGGGTCGATGCAGGCCGGACAGCACCCCCATGAGCGTGGTCTTGCCCGCCCCGTTCTCGCCGAGGATCGTGTGGATCTCCTCGGGGAGCAGGTCCAGGGTCACCTCGTCGTTGGCGAGGACCCCCGGGAACGCCTTCGTGATCCCCTCGAGGACGACGACGGGCGAGGCATCGGTCATCGTCGCCCCGAGGGCACCTCCTCGTTCCCTCTCGACTCCTCTGCTAGCTCGGGCACGACTCGTCGGCCGTGGGCTCGATGGCGCCGCTCTCGATCTGCGACTGGATGTCGAGCGCCTCGTTGTAGATGTCGTCCGGGAGCAGGTCCGTGTCCGAGATCGCCGGTCCGGAGCCCTCGACGAGCTCCGTGACGTAGAGCTTGCCCTCGAACGTTCCGTCCTGGACGTCGCGAGCGATGTCGGTGACGAAGTCCGCCTGGGACTTCAGCACCGACGAGGCGATCACGTCGGACGCCAGCTCGCTGTTGTCGACCCACTCGGTGATCAGCGGGATGTTCCCGTTCGCCTGCGCGGCCTCGAAGACGCCGAACCACGCGTTGTTGGCGTTGCCGGAGATCGCGTCCACGCCCTCGTCGATCATCGCCTGGGCGGCCTGCTGCGCGGCCGTCGGGTCCTCGAAGTCACCCGTGTAGGTGATGGTGATGTCGACGTCCGGGTTCGCGGCCCGGGCGCCCTCCGCCGTGCCGTTGATCGTGAGCGCGGTTCCCGGGAAGCACTGCGACCCGATGAGGCCGATCTTGCCGCTCTCGGACAGCCGGGCGAGCGCGAACCCCGCGACGTACTGCCAGTCCTGCGAGTTCTGGACCACCGACGCGAGGTTGGAGCCGTTCTCGACGCCGCTGTTCACGACCAGGAAGTTCACGTCCGGGAACTCCTCCGCCGCCGCCACCGCGCCGTCGGTGAACTGACCGCCCCACCCGATCACCAGGTCGTACCCCTGGCCCGCGAACTGACGGTACACGTCCGTCTGGTTCGGGACGGGCACCGACTCGGTGACCGTCACCTCCGCCCCCAGCTCGCTCTCGATCGCGTCGGCGGTGCGCTGCCCGTCCGCGTTGTAGCCCTGGTCCGTCGGCGTCCCCGGCAGCAGCATCGCGACCCGGATCCCGTCGCCGGTCGGTTCGCCACCGGTCTCTCCGTCTCCATCGCCACCACCGTCGTCGCTGCTGCACGCCGCCAGCAGGAGCGCACCCACCGCCAGCGCGGCCAGCAGGCGCGACCGCCGATATCTGGAGCTCATCCCGTCCCCCTTTACCCTCGCCAATCCACGAAGACACGCTTGGTCAGACCCGCGCGTTCGATGACCTCCGCCGCTCGACGCTCAGCCTCCTCGAGCACCTCCCCCTGTCGATCGAACCCGACGAGCCGCCCTTCTCGCAACTTGACGCTGCCGTTCACGAGGACCGTGTCCACGTCCGAGCCGTGCGCACCGAACACCAGGGCGCCGATCGGCCGGTTCCCGACCATGACGTGCGGCCGGCGCAGGTCGAACGCCGCGATGTCGGCGCGTTTGCCCACCTCGAGCGACCCGACGAGATGGTCGATCCCCATGGCCTTGGCCGTGTTGATCGTCGCCATCTCGATCGCGCGCTCCGAGCTCACGAGCGTCGGATCGAAGTGCGTCACGTTCTGCAGCAGCGCCGCGAACTTCATCTGTTCGACCATGTCCGTCGAGCAGTTCACGTAGGGACCGTCGCTCCCGAGTCCCACGTTCACGCCCGCCTCGAACATCTGCTTGAGCGGCGCGATGCCGTCACACGAGTAGGCGTTGCTCACGGGGTTGCTGACCACGCTGGCGCCCGCCCGCGCGATGTGATCGATCTCGCGGTCCTTGAGGTGCAGGCTGTGGATCAGGGCCCAGTTGTCCGTGAGCGCGCCGAGGCGGACCAGGTAGTCGACGTCCCCCCCGCCCGTCATCTGCTCGAACTCCTTGATCGACAGCCACGGCGTGCCGGCAGAGCAGTGGTTGGTGATCTTGAGGTTCCGCCGCTGCGCGAGCGCGACACCGTCGAGGATGATCTCGTCGGACGTGGCGTTGTGCAGCATCCAGTTGGCGCCGGTCTCGATCGCCAGCCCCGAGTGGATCAGCCCGCCGGCGCCGTCCCACGTGTCGATCAGCTCCTCCGCCAGGGCGATCTCCTCGTCCCGCCCGCGGATGTGCGGCGTGGCGGGGTAGTTGTTCGAGAAGGGCGGATCCGGCGTGTCGCGCAACTCCTTCGTCACCATCTGCCGGATCCCGACGTCCAGCACCGGCTCGCAGATCGCCTTCATCGACTCGTGGTCGTTGATGTTCACGATGTGGTTCAGGGTGCAGGTCGTCCCGGTGTGCAGCTGCGCGATGGCGTCCATGTAGGCCGCGATGCGGAGGTCGTCGTTCGTGAGGTTGAACAGGAGGGGCAGCGCCACCTCGTCGAGCCACGGCTCGAGCAGGAGCCCCTCGCCGGTGTTCTTGAACAGCGTCCCCCAGTGGTGCATGTGGCCGTTGAGGAGACCGGGCATCGCGAGCATCCCGTGGAGGTCGATCTCCTCGTCCGCGGTCCGGTCCCCGAGCTCGTCCATCGGGCCGAGGGCGGCGATCGAGTCGCCCTCGGCGTGGATCCAGCCATCGGGGATGACCCGGCGGTCGCGGTCGACGGTGACGACGTAGGCGTGCTTCAGGAGAACGGACAACGGAACCCCTCCTCGCGAGCGTCCATGCGCGTTCCACCGGCGCCGAAACGTGGTGCACCGTATACAGCGGTCGGGACCGGAGTCAAGGCAGCGATCCTGCCACCGGGACGGGCGACGCCGTGGTCGCGGGCGCGGCGTCCGCGAGCGCGTCGAGGGCCTCGACGAACGGCCGGATCGGCGGGCGCACCACGCCCGCGCCGACCTGGCCGACGCCCGGCTCCTTGTGGGCGATCCCCGTGTTGATCACGGGCAGGATCCCGGTGTGGATGACCTCCCGCACGTCGATCCCGAGCGGCGTTCCTCGGAACCCGAGCGCCGGCACCTGGAACATCGGGTGTTCGGCGCACGTGATCTGGTACATGGACCGGGTGATCCGCAAGGACTCCTCGATCGTTCCGCCGATCGTCTGCAGCACGGCCTGCGACGCGGCAACGGCGAAGCCGCCGAGCCCCATGGTCTCCGTGATGGCGCTGTCGCCGAGGTCCGGGTTGGCGTCCTCGGGTCCGTAGCCGGGGAAGTACAGCCCGTCGATCGTCGACGCCGGCCCCGTGAACCACCGTCCGGGGAGACCGCTCACCCGGATGCCGAACTCGCGACCGTTGCGCGTCATCGCGGTGACGACGGAGCTTCCCGGGATACCGGCGGCGGCGTCCATCACGGCCTTGGCGGCGGCCATGGTGGGATTCAGGAACCCGATCTCGTTGCCGGACAGGTCGGCGGCGACCGCCGCCACGTCGCCCGAGGCGTGGTCCGCGGCCACGAGTGCGGGAGCGACCTCGCGCAGGAACAGCGCGCTTCCCGCCTTGTGCCGGTTGTGGCTCTCGTCGCCCATCTGCAGCGCTTGGGCGATGAGCGAGCGGAGATCGATCGGAGCCTCCCGCATCTCGAGGACGGTTCGCAGGACCGGGAGCATCCGCTCGCGCATCCACACCAGGTGGTCCACGTGCTCGGGGTGATACGCACCGAACCGCAGGACCCGTCCCATCCCCTCGTTCACCGGACAGAACGAGCGGTTCCCCCCCGCCTCGTTCTCGACGACCCACACCGGCATCGAGGGGCTCACGATCCCCGCCATCGGCGCGACCGAGTCGTGCTCGTGGTTGGGCGAGAACCGCACCTCGCCGGCGGCGAGCCGGGCGGCGGCCTCATCCGGCGTGCCGGCGAGCCCCTCGAAGAGCGCGGCGCCGATCGCGGCGCCGCGCATCGGCCCCGTCATGTCCTCCCACCCGATCGGCGGACCCGCGTGCAGGAACGTCCGGTCGTCCAGGTCCGGGATCACCTCGGCGGCGCGGGCGACGCCGACGAGGAGCGGGCGGGCCTCTCGCAACCGACGGAGCACCTCCTCGTTCGCCGCTGCCACCCAGGGGGCGGCGGACGCGAGGCGCCGCAACGCGTCGGCGCCCTCTTGTGGCGGGGTCCACGCCAGCGTGTCGACCGTGACGCCCTGTCCTTCGAGCTCGTCGGCGAACAGGTCGACACCCACGGCCGCGACCCGGAGCGGGGCGCCGAGGACGGTCACCCCGTCGCTCCCGCGCCGCCGGCGCCCGATGCCGTGACGGCCACGCGCGCCGCCCGCGCGGCGCTCCGGGTGACCGTCGCGCCGGCGGCCTCGAGCCGCCGCCGCTGATCGCCCAGATCCTGTGGGTCGGCGTCGGTCCCGCAGATCGACACGACCACCGAGAGCTCGCCGGCGCGGACGTCGACCAGTTCCTCGATCAGGGGTGCGAGGGTCGCGGCGGGGTCGGGATGGGCGCCGTAGCCGAGGACGACGTCCATCAGCAGGACCCCGACCGAGGGATCGAGGCCCTCTCGGAAGGCGCGTTCGTTGCGGAGCGACGGATCGATCATCGGGTGGAGGCGCCCCTCGGTGAGCGCCTCGTCGCCGAGGTCGAGGAAGGTGTGCTCCGCGCTCTCCCAGACGTCCGGCAGCGTGCGCGCGCCCGCGATCGCGATGTTCGACCACGTCCGTCCGAGCGCGGCGATCGCGACGGCGGCTGCCTCGTGGCACAGGCTCCCCCCGCAGAACAGGCCGCGGACGAAGCCCGGCGTGATCGCAGGTGCCGCGAGGTCCTCGTCGGGCACGGTGCGGTCGTGCAACGCGGCCGCCGCGGCCGCGGCGGCCTCGAGCGACCCGACGACGCGGACGGACTCCGAGCCCGACGAAGGCCGCTCGTCCGGGTCGGTGCCGAGGAGCCCGAGGACGACCGGTTTGGACGACTCGCCCGCGTGCGTCACGAGCGACGACAGGGCATCCCGGCCGATCGGCTTGGAGAGCACGACGACGGTCTCCGTCTCGGGATCCGCGAAGGCGATGTCGAGCGCGCGACGGGTCATCGAGCCGCCGACCTCGGCGCTCAGGTCGCGTGCGCCGACGCCGATCGCCTGTGAGATCCCGACCCCGGCGGCGTCGAGGAGGCAGGCCACCTCCTGGATGCCGGTGCCGGATGCCCCGACGATCCCGACGGGTCCTCGCTCGACGGCATTGGCGAACCCCACGCCGACGCCGTCCAGGATGGCGGTCCCACAGTCCGGCCCGAGGAGCAGGAGACCGCGCAGCTCCGCGAAGTCCTTCAAGGCCCGCTCCTCGGCCAGGGTCATCCCGGAGGAGAAACAGAAGACGTTCATGCCGGCCTCCAGGCCGGCCGCGACCTCGTACGCCGCATGCGACCCGGGGACGCTCACCACCAAGAGGTTGACGTCCGGTTCTCGACGGGCCAGCGCACGAACGTTACGGAACGACTCCCGTTCGACTGCGGTCCCGCGTTCATCGGATCGGCGGGACGACCAGGTCTCGACGAACCGGTCGACGGCGTCGATCGCCGCTTGATCGCGGGCGCGGACCGCGAGCACGACGTCGTTCACGCCGGGAGGGTCGTCCGGCAGCTCGTAGCCCAGTCGCTCGAGGAGCTCGAGGTTGAGCGGCGTCGCGACGACGGCGGCGGCATCCGTCACGCCGTCCAGGGCGCTCGCATCCCGGGAGAGCAGCATGAGCGACACGGAATCGTCGTACGTACCGCGACGCACCCGGACCCGATCGATCACCGCTCGCACCGGCTCCCGCGCGACGGCGATGCCGGGAGGACACCGGGCGAGCGGGTCACGGAGCGACGGCCGAGATCGGCTCGTCGGCCAGTGCTCGATACAGCTCGGGCCGGCGCCAGCGCATCATCCCGGGGATCGTCTCGTACTTCCTCGGGAACTCGATGCGCGCATCCTGACCGCGCAGGTACGCCAGCCGGTCGAGGTCGAGCTCGGCGATCAGCAGCCCCTCCTCGGCCGAGGCCGCCAGGATCTTCTCCGGCGCCGCGATCTGGCCGACGCCCTGCTCGTTCGGCGCGTACAGGTTCTGGGAGGCCACGGTGAACACCAGGTTCTCGATCGCCCGGGCCCACAGCAGGGTCCGCCAGGTGGCGAGGAGCTCGTTGATCGCGCCGCCGGCCGGGTACACGACCAGGTCCGCACCCTGCAGCGCGAGCAGCCGCGTGAGCTCGGGGACGTAGACCTCCGAGCACACGAGCATGCCGATCCGCCCGAGCCGGGTGTTCACGACCTGGGGCGGCTCGGCACCCTCGACGTAGTCGACCTGCCAGATGTCCAGGTCCTGGTAGACGTAGGGCCCGACCGGGGAGGTGCGCCGGTAGGTCGAGGCGACCGCCCCGGTGTCATCGATCAGGTCCAGGCACACGTGGTGACCGCTTGCGCCGGGGACCGGCTGGATGCGCCCGGCGACCACGTGCAGGCCGAGCGCCTTGGAGCGCTCGGCGAGCGGGCCGAGCGCGTCATAGGCGTTGGCCGGGTTGGTCGGTCCCGGGTAGCCCTCGGGGAACACCACCAGGTCGACCCCCGCCGCGGCGGCCCGGTCCATCCACCACAGCGCCTGCTCGACGTTGCGCTCCTCCTCCGCGCCGTGATGGCTCCTCGGCTGCACCGCCGCGACCTTGATGTTCATCGACCGACCTCCCCTTGGCAACGGTCCCACGCTCGGCGTACGGTGCACGGTATGCAGAAGGGGGCGCCGCGGTCAAGCCAGGGCGGTGCGGAGGATCACCGAGCCCGGTCCGGCGGTATACAGACCCGGAGCGCCAGGGACGGGCGGGATCCGTGGTGGGCCCACCCGGCGGGACCGAGCGCGCGGCGGTTGACCGCCAGTTCGGAGGCCGCATACCGTGCACCGCGGCGCCGCCATCGGCCCGACGGGTGCCGAGCGCGGGAGACCGACGCACGCGAGGGACCCGCCTGCCGGAGGAGACGGTGACCCCAGAGACCGAGACCCCGCTCAGCAAGCTGGAGCGACCCTCGCCCCTGCGTGAGCTCGCCTACGAACGGATCCGCCGGGAGCTGCGCCCCGGCGGGGCGCTGCACGGCGTGGACCGCCTCGTCGAGCGAGAGCTGGCCGACCGTCTGGCGATGAGCCGGACGCCCGTCCGCGACGCCCTGCGGCGGCTGGCGCTGGCCGGGATCGTCGAACCCCTCGAGGGCGGTGGCTACACGCGCCGGAAGGTCACCCTGCGCGAGGTGGAGGAGCTCCACGAACTGCTGCTGCTCCTCGAACCGGTCGCGGCCCAGATGGCCGCCGAGCAAGAGCCGGCGGTGGTGGATGGCCTCCTCGCCTCCGACGCGGTCGTGAAGCGCGACGCGTCGCCGGTCGCCAACACGCGGTTCCATGTCGCCGTCGCGGAGGCGTCGGGGAACCTCGTCCTCGCGCGGGTGGTCGCCACGCTCAACGAGCGGCTGGCCGCGGAGCACCAGATCGTCGAACCGAGCCAGCCGGCCGACGGCCCCGACGACGAACACGACCACATCGTCGATGCGCTGCGCCGTCGGGACGCGGCGGGAGCCGCAGCGGCGATGCGGCGGCACATCGAGCTCGGCCGCGACGCCTTGTCTCGACACCTCCGCGAAGGGACCCGGAGCCTGCGTGACGAGCCGGACGATGGCGGGGGCGCGGCGTGACCTCCTCGGACACCACCCGCATCGCCTGCGTCCAGCTCGCCGCACGGGACATCGACCAGAGCGAGCGGGCGCTCGCCGATGCCCTCGACGGCATCGCCGAGGGTGCCGCGACCGGCGCCGACCTCGTGGTCCTGCCCGAGTGCTCCTATCCGGCCTACGTGCTCGCCGATCCGGTCGAGGAGCAGCGCATCCGTCCGGACGCCGAGGTCGAGCAGCTGTTCGCGTCGGCGGCGAAGGAGCGATCGATCTGGCTCGCGGTCGGGCTCGCGCAGGCGTGGCGGCCGGGAGGACGAGGAGCCCGCAACGCGGCCCTCCTGTTCGGTCCGGATGGCGAGGTTCGTCTGCGGACCGCCAAGCGGTTCCTGTGGGACTTCGACGGCCGGTGGTTCGCGCCGGGCGGCCCCACCGATCCGGTCCCGTGGGACCCCGCCGGCGACGCCGGCGCCGGCTCGATCGGCATGCTCGTGTGCGCCGACGCGCGCATGCCCGAGATCGCCCGATCGCTCGCGGTGGCCGGCGCCAGGGTGATCCTCGACCCGACGGCCTGGGTCGCGACGGGGAGGGAGTCGACGGCCCTGTCCAACCCGCAACCCGAGTACCTGATGTCCGTGCGGGCGCTCGAGAACGGGGTGTGGATCGCAGCGGCGGACAAGGTCGGCATGGAACGCGGTGCCGTCGTCTACGCCGGTCGGAGCTGCGTGGTCGCGCCGGACGGCTCCGTCGCCGCGATGGCCTCGAGCGACGAGCCGGAGGTGATCTGGGCCGACGTCGACATCTCGGCGGCGACGGGACCGCCCGTGCCGAGACGACCCGAACTCTACGGACCGATCGCGGGCGCCGGTTCCGAGGCGGCGGCCCGGGTTGCGACGCCGATGATCGCCGGGGATGCCGTGGTCCGCGTCGGTCTCGTGCAGTCCTCGTTCGTCCACGGACGCGGCCGCCCTTCGATCGAGGCTGGCGGACCTCGGCTCCACGACGCGAGCGCTCGGGCTCGAGCTCGTCGCGGCCGTGGCCGCGGCGGGGTTCGGCGAGGCCGCCGCGCTCGCGTTGTCGGCGTCCGCCGACCTCGGCACCGTCGCCGCGATCGCCGCCGCGGACCGGCAGGGGCGGATCGAGGCGCTGCACCTGGCGGTCGAGGGCACGGTCGCGACCGCGACGCGAACGCACGGTGCGGACGCGGATCCGGACAGCTCGCTGTCGTCGCGGACGATGGACGTCGGGGCGCTCCGCGTGGGGGCGCTCGTCGGCGCCGAGGGCCTGGTCCCGGAGGTGCCGAGGATCGTGTCGCTCGATGGAGCCGAGCTCCTGCTGTGGACGGCCGACGCCGACACGCCTCGCGCGCTCGACGTCGCCCGGGTCCGGGCGGTGGAGAACCGCGTCTGGGTCGGCCTGATCGTGCCGTCCGGAACGCCGTCGACGGCGGACGGACCGCTGTCGGCGCTCATCGATCCCGACGGTCGTGTCATCGCGATCGGGCTCCACGGCCGCGACCATCTGGTGACCGGGGTCGTCAACGTCGCGGCCGCGCGTCTCAAGCAGATGGCGCCCGGGACGGACGTCCTGCAGGGACGACAGCCGGAGACGTACGCGGCCCTCACGGACGCCCAGCCGGCGGTCCGCACGTGAACCGAGCGTCGCTCGCCGACGGCGCGTACGAGGAGCTGCGGTCCGCGATCGTGAAGGGACGCCTGGTCCCGGGGACGCTCGTGGTCGAGACCGATCTCGCACAGATGCTCGGGGTCAGCCGGACGCCGGTCCGCGAGGCGCTCCTTCGCCTGGAGCTCGAGGGGTACCTGGTTCGACAGCCGGGCGGACGCCTGGTGGTCCACTGGCACACGCGCAAGAGCCTGGACGACCTGTACCTCGTCCGGGAGCTCCTCGAGGGGTACGCGGCGCGGGTCGCGGCCAGCCGCATCTCCGACGGGGAGCTCGACCACCTCGACGCGTTGCTCGAGGCGGACGTCGACGCCTACCGGCACCACCGGATCGAGCAGCTCGCATCGCTCAACGAGCAGATCCACGGGCTCTTCCTCGAGGCCTCGCGGAACCGCACCCTGGTGGACCTCGTGGCCGAGCTCCGCGAGCGGATCCACGGCCTCGCGCTGTTCGTCGTCGGTCGTGGCGAGGACCAGCAGCGGTTCGTCCAGGAGCACGAGGAGCTCGCGCGGCTGCTCCGTGAGGGCGACGGCGAGGGCGCGGAGGCGTTGATCCGCGCCCACATCCGCTCGGCCGAGGACGTGTTGCTCCAGGGCCTGGACACCTCCGACGCCGACGTCGGCCCCGCGAACGACGGCTCGGCGGGGCCGTGATGTTCGACCTCGGGATCGAGGGCGGGACCGTCGTGACCCCGAGCGGTCGGTCGAGGCGGAACGTCTATGTCGCGGACGGCGTCATCGCCACCGTCACGCCCGATCGTCAGGACTCGGCCGAACGGGTCGACGCGACCGGACTCCTCGTCCTGCCGGGCGGCGTCGACACCCACGTCCATCTGATGGATCCGGCGGCGACCGACCGCGAGGACTTCCCGAGCGGAACGTCGGCCGCCGCCCGGGCGGGTGTGACGACCGTTATCGAGCACACGCACGCCGGTCCCCTGCGGACGCCGGCCGACCTGGAGGAGAAGCGCCGGTACCTGCGAGACCGCTCCGTCGTGGACTTCGCGCTCGCCGCCCACGCCTGGCCCGATCGCATCGACCAGGTCGACGCGCTCTGGCGATCCGGCGTCGCGTTCCTGAAGGTCTTCACGTGCACGACGCACGGCGTTCCGGGGTTCGACCCCGGCGGGCTGCTACGACTGTTCCGAGCCTCCGCCGGCGCCGCGGCCATCTGCCTCGTCCACTGCGAAGACGAGACGATCACCGCGGACGCGGAGCGGGAGCTCCGAGCTGCCGGTCGCGAGGATCCCGCGGTCATCATCGAGTGGCGATCCCGCGAGGCCGAGCTGACCGCGCTCGCCGTGGTCGCTCAGCTCTCGAGGCTCACCGGGGCCCGGACCGTCACGGCGCACGTGAGCAACGCCGAGGCGCTCGCGGTGGTCGAGCGGGAGCGCGACGACGGCGCTCCGATCGCGATCGAGACCTGTCCCCAGTACCTGTCGCTGTTCGAGGACGAGATCGTGAAGGAGGGGGCGTTCAGGAAGTTCACGCCGCCCGCGAGGGCGCGCGAGCCCGAGGACCTGGCCGCCATGTGGACCGCCGTCGCCGAGGGACGGATCGACCACATCTCGACCGACCACGCGCCCTCCACGGCCGAGCAGAAGACGGCGGGCTCGATCTGGGACGTGCACTTCGGCCTGCCGGGCCTCGACACCACGTTGCCGTTCCTGCTGGACGCGGCGGCGAACGGGACGATCTCCTACGAGCGGCTCGTGGAGGTGTACGCGGAGTCGCCCGCGCAGGACGTATGGGCTGCATCCGCGGAAGGGCCATCTGGAGGCGGGCGGCGACGCGGACGTGGTGCTCGTCGACCCCGATGCGCGATGGACGGTCCGCGACGAGGACGTCATCTCGCGCGCGGCCTGGAGCCCGTTCGCCGGGCGCACGTTCATGGGGCGCACCGTCGACGCGTACCTGCGCGGGCGGCGCATCGTCCACGACGGCGAGGTCGTCGACGGGCCTGGGTTCGGACGGTTCCTCCCGGGTCCGGGCTTCGGGACGTCGAGACACAGGAGGTAGGTCATGAAGATCACGGTGGCAGGGGTGCAGCCGAGGAGCCATCACGGCGCGGAGGAGGAGCGCAACGTCGAGCAGGCGCTGTGGTGGATGGACCGGGCCGCCGCGGCGGGAGTCGACCTGGTGGTGTTCCCCGAGGGCTACCCGGGACCGACCAACCCGGCCAACGCCTACGACGCGCTCGGCCCGCTCGCCGAGCGCTCCAAGGCGCTCGGCCTGCACGTGGTCGCCGGACGCATCCAGCCGGTCCCCGGCGCAAGCGGTCACCACGTGTGCCTGGACCTGATCGATGACACCGGGGCGGTCGCCTCGACCTACCGGCGCACCTCCCCGGTCGGGCCCTACGTCTACCAGGACCTGGACATCTGGCAGGTCGACTACGTCGAGGGTGCCGAGCCGCCCCAGGTCGTGAACACCCGGCTCGGTCGGATCGGCATGCTCGTGTGCTCGGAGGTCTACGTCCCCGAGCTCACGCGGCTGCTCGCGCTGCAGGGTGCGGACCTGGTCGTGTACCCGGCCGGCGGCGCGATCAACGAGCTCCTCGCCACCTGGCGGACCCTGCTGTGGGCCCGGGCGATCGAGAACCTGGTGTTCACCGTGGCCTCCCAGAACCTGTACGCGCCGAACGAGCAGGGCGTCGGCCAGATCGCGGCGCCGGAGAAGATCCTGGCGGCCTCGGCCGAGGAGGGGCTGCTGATCGCCGAGCTCGACCTCGACCGGCTGGCGTACCTGCGCGGTCAGGACGAGCGCATCGAGTTCCCGAAGCCGTACGACGCCATCCCGGGCGTCATCCGGTGGCGGAGGCCCGAGCTCTACCGGGGCCTCACCGAGGCGGCGACCGAGCACGCACCCGCGAGCGCGCGATGAGACCCGAGGTCGTCGACGCCCACTCGCACCTGTACCCCAGGTCCTACGTCGAGCTCCTGAAGGCACGGACGCAGATCCCGAAGATCGTGGGCGAGGCGGGCGACGAGCGGTTCGTGATCTTCCCGGAGGAGGACCGCGAGGATGGTTCGGGCGGGCGCCCGATGGGCCCCGTCTACTGGGACGTGGCCGAGAAGCTCGCGTTCATGGATCGCTTCCAGATCGCCCGGTCCGTGGTCTCGCTCGGCAACCCATGGCTCGATCCGTTCGACGCGGAGGAAAGCCTGCGCGCCGCGCGAGCGTTGAACGGCGAGCTGGCCGAGCTTCGGGAAGCCACGGGTGGCCGCATCACGGGGATGGGCGTCCTGCCCACCGAGGTGGACGATGCCGTCGCCGTCGCGGCGGAGACGGCGGCCTCGCCGTCGCTCGCCGGGCTCGTCGCCGGACCGAGGATCTGCGGGAAGACCCTGGACGACGAGGACCTCGAGCCCGTGTGGGACGAACTCGAGCGGTCCCGCCTCCCCCTGCTCATCCATCCGCACTACGCCGCCGCGATCGAGGACCTCCGCGGGTTCGGGCACGCGTTCCCCGTGGCGCTGGGGTTCCCGTTCGAGACGACGATCGCGCTCGCGCGCCTCATCTTCGCCGGCGTGCTGGGACGCCATCCCACCCTCCGGGTCGTGGGATCGCACGGCGGCGGCACGCTGCCGTACCTAGCCGGGCGTCTCGACGCCGCCTGGGCCTCCGATCCGAGCGTCAGGGAACGACTCGCCCACCCACCGAGCGAGGATCTCGCCCGCCTCTACGTCGACGGCGTCCTGTATCACCCGCGCGCGATGCGAACGGCCGCCGAGCTCGTCGGCGCGAGCAAGATGGTCTTCGGCACCGACCATCCGTTCTCGGTGGCCGATCCGAAGGCGAACCTCGAGGCGATCGACGTCGCCTTCACCGGAGACGATCGCGAGGCGGTCCTCGGGGCGACGGCGCGTGAGCTGTTCGAGCTCTCCTACGCGAGGACGTAGCCGCCGTCGACGACCAGGGATGCCCCCACGGCGAAGCTGGCCTGGGGCGAGGCGAGGTAGACGATCGCGTCGGCGATCTCGGCCGGACGTGCCAGCCTGCCGATCGGATGGCTCGCGACCAGGTCGTCGAGCGTCCCCTGCGGACCCACGCCTCCTGGGAAGGCCCGCCGGAGCAGCGGCGTGTCCGTTCCGCCCGGGCAGACGCAGTTCACGCGCACCCCGTGCGGGATGAGCTCCAGCGCCAGGGCTCGACTCAGATGGACCACGGCGGCCTTCGACGCGCAGTACGCGGCGAACCCGCCGACGGCGGCGACCGCCAGCTGTGAGGCGACGTTGACGATGGCTCCTCGCTCGGATGCGGCGAGATGCGGGATGGCCGCGCGGGAGACGAGGAACACCCCCTTCACGTTGGTGTCGAAGACGAGGTCCCACTCCTCCTCCGACATGTCCGCGACGTTCCCCACGGCGGACGTCCCCGCGCAGTTGACGACGACGTCGAGCCGTCCGAAGGCATCCACGGCGTCCTGGACGAAACGGGACACGCCCTCGGGGTCGCGGACGTCGAGCCGATCCGCTCTGGCCTCGACACCGTCGCCCGCGAGGTCGGCGACCGTGCGATCGAGCTCGTCGCGTTCCAAGCCGCCGATCGTCACCCTCGCGCCTTCCGCACCGAACGCGAAGGCGGCGGCGCGACCGATGCCGGTGCCGCCACCGGTGATCAGCACGGCCATCTCTTCGAAGCGTCTCGACATCGGTCCGACCGATCTTCCCGTTCGACGCCGTCCGTCGCGCACCCTACCGGTCGGCGGCCCTTCGCGAAACACGACGAGCGTGGGAGGCGTCGCCCGGATCTCGAGGGGGCACGGCTTCCGAGGCGAGGGCGAGGACGCGTCGTGGTACGGTCGGGATCCGGTCTCGCTCTCGAAAGGAGTACCCATGGCCAACAAGGACAAGGGTGGTTCGAAGAGCTCGAAGACGGCGGCGAGCAAGTCGCTGAAGGAGAAGCGTCAGGCGAAGAAGGAGAAGGCCGGCCGCGCGAGCTCCTCGGGGCCCTCGACCGGCAGGTAGGAGCTACGGAGTCGGCTCGATGGCTCGCGTCGCCTCGACGAAGGCGATCGTGAACGGGGGCAGACGGAGGGCCGTCCACACCTCCTGAGCTCGAGCCCGCAACATGCTCTCCGCCGCGGACCTCGCCGCTCGGTCGTTCTTCGCATCGACCGTGAGCTGAACGAGGACGGTTCCCGACTCCCCGGCATCCAGAACGGCGATCGCCCCGTCCCCGGTGAGGAGACGGGTCAGGTCCCGCATCCCCTCGTCGCTCAGGGATCCGTTGTCGTCACGGGCCAACTCGAGCCGAACCAGCCATCTCGAGACCATCGTCGACGAGTGTAGCGAGGAGGATCGGGCCGCGGTCGACTCAGCTGTTCAAGCGCCCATCGCCCGCTGCGCCATCGCATCGAGCTCCGCGACCTCGGCATCCCAGCTCGTCAGTGCCCCACGCAGGGTCGGGTCTTCCAGCATGGTCAGCGCGGAGAAGACCGTGATGGGGAGCCGGGGGGTGTCTTCGTCGAGCCTGATCGTCATCTCGGCGAAGGCGGCGCAGAGGGCATCCTCGGCCTCCTCCTGCGTGTCGAACTCCATGAGGATCGCGGGATGCTCGGAGTCACGCCAGTGGACGAGGAACCAGGACTCGAGCTCGGGAACTTCCAGGACCTGTGCCATGCGATCTCCGGGTCGCTCGTTCGCGTGGGCCGAGCGGACCCCGTCCGGGTAGAGGGGATACCTCCCAACATGGTCCCCTCGATGGGCGTCCGAGCGGAATCGGTCCTTCGGGGCTTTCCCGCTCCCCATCGGGGGTCGGCCGCTCGGAGCCTCAGGCCGCTCGGAGCCTAGGCCGCTCGGAGCCTCAGGCCGCTCGGAGCCTCAGAGGTAGCCGGCCCCGCCCGTCGTCTGCGGGGCCTGGGCCGCGAGGGCCTGGACGCGGAACGGGAGCACCTTCACGTCGGCCCCATCGATGGAGACGACGAAGCGGTACGCGCCAGGCCCGGAGAACGACATCCCGTTCAGGTTGATCGCCATGGCGACGAGCTGCCTCTCGTCCTGCTCCCCGCTCCCGGTCGTGAACTCACCGCCGATACGCTTGACCGGCTCGTCCGTCGCGGACGGCGCGGCGCCGAACGAGCGCTCCTTGCCTTCCGCGTCCTCCAGCCGGATCTCGAACCGATGCGGTTCGCTCGGCCCTCCGGGTTCGACGTTGAACAGCAGCCCGATACCGATCCGGTCGTGGACCGCGGGGAAGAGCGGGGCGCTGATGCGGTTCCATCCGGCGCCTTGCACGTAGAGCTTGCCATCGGCCCTGACCACGGAGTCCGCGAGGAACCCGTCCACCTCGATCTTCGGCACCACGAGCTCCCTTCGTCGTCCGACGCAGACATCATCCTGCCGGAACGCTCGGCCGACACATTCAGCCGCGGAACAGGCCGGCGACGACGTTGATCACGGTGGCGCCGATCACCGCGCCGAACAGGTAGGACAGCAAGGTGTGGCGGAGCGCCGTCCGGCGCATCGACTTCGTCGTCAGCGGCGTGTCGGAGACCTGGTACGTCATCCCGATCGTGAACGCGAGGTACGCGAAGTCCCGGTAGTCCGGCGCACCGCCGGCGAAGTCGATCCCCTGCCCCTCGGCGTAGTAGAGGCGCGCGTATCGGAACGCGTACACGGTGTGCACCACGCTCCACGACAGCGCAACGCTCAGCACCGTGGCGCCGTTGATCAGCCCGGCTTCGACGACGCCCTGACCGGTGGCCTCGACGAGCGCGAGGCCGACGACGACCAGGTTCATCACGCTCGCCGCGATCAGGAGGACCTCGGCCTGCGCGTGCGACAGGTCCTCGGCCATGGCCACCCGGCGTGTCGTCTCCGGGTCCAGGCCAGCGACGCTCGACCACATCCACGCGATATACGTCGCGAGGGCAACGTCCCATCCCGCGAGCACCGTGACCTGCCACGGCACGAAGGACGCGGCGGCCGCCGAGGCGACGATCCCCGCCGTCGCCGAGACGACCACCCGCATGCCGGGAGACGTCCGGAACCGTGCCCCGGAGGCGTCGTCGCTTCGGCTCGCCACCGGCCGATGCTAGACCCGCGAGGTGCGCTCAGCAGTCAGTGGCGGCGCGGAGGGCCTCACACGGTTCGTCCCGGCGCGCCGGCGTGAGGGAACCCATCCGCCGGACCAACAGGGTCTTCGGGAAGGTGAGCACGTTGTCGAGCGCGGCGACTCCCTCGTCGGGGAGTCCTTCCTCCGGGCCGACCGGAACCTCGGTGGGGATGCCTCGGATCGTTCGGGTGACGGGAGCCACCAAGATGGTGCGGAGCACCGGCACCGCCTCGTTCCGGGTCAGGATCAGGTATGGCCGTCCCTTCGCATCCGGTGCCTCCCCCCACCAGATCTCTCCGCGAGCCGGTTCGATCACCACGGCTCCTCATGGATGGAGCGGATCGCCGCACGCCTCGCCGCCTCGACCTCTTGATCGTCCTGCGGGATCCGTCGGTACGCATCCGCGATGAGCGCGCCGACCCGTCCCCGCCGCTCGGCCTCGACGAGCCCTTCGAGGGCGGTCCGGACCGCCTCCGCCTTCGTCTCGAAGCGGCCGGTCGACACGAGCTCCTCGAGCGACTCGGCCAATGCATCCGGTATGCGAACCGCAATCTGTTCTGACATGCAGAGAGCATACCACCCCTGGGCACTAGGATGCCACGGTCAAACAGGCGACGGATGTGAGGTGCCGATGGAGACGACCCGCACGGACCAGGACCGAGGGCTGGACGCCTATCTGAACGATCACTTGGCCGGCTCGGCGGCGGCGATCCGCCTGGCCGAGCGCTATAGGGACCGAGAGTCGGGTACGGAGCTGTCGTCGGTACTCGGCGAGCTCGTCGTCGAGATCGAGCAGGACCGGGGCGTCCTGGAGCAGGTCATGGCGCGGGTGGGAGCGGCCCCGAACCCGGTCAAGCGGGTGGGGGCCCTCGGCGCCGAGCTGCTGGGCAGCCTCCGGGAGCGGGTGCCGTTGCTCGGCGCCGGCTCGGCGGAGGTCGCCCGGCTCGAGGGGCTCGAGCTACTCACCCTCGGCATCGAGGGCAAGCGCCTGCTGTGGAAAGCGCTCGCGAGGCTCGGGCGCTCCGACCCGCGCCTGAAGGGCTTCGACTTCGCCGAGCTCGCGAAGCGCGCGAAGGCACAGCGAGATCGCCTGGAGCCGTTCCGCCTCAAGCTCGCCGCCGAGGCGTTCAAGGCGGGGAAGTCCGGCGACTGAGGCGCCGGGGCCCTACCAGTCCTCGGGCAATTCCTTCTCGGCGTTCAGCTCTTTGGCGCGTCGCCTGATCCAGCGCTTCGCCTCGTCCTTGTCCTTCGCGCGGCCGTAGGACTGGATGGCGTCCTTCAGGTCCTCGCGGTTGCGGATCGGAAAGGACCCGTCGGGTAGCGCCTTGCCCTGGTCCGCGAGCTTTCGGCGTTCCTCCGTGTCGAGATCGGCCATCGCTCGTCCCTCCTCGCGCCGGTTCTCGGTGCCTACCCGGCGCCGGGATCGGGCAAACCGCGCAAGCGCTCAGCGGTCGCCGAGGATCCGCGCCACCATCGCCACGTAGTCGAGATCGCCCAGGCCCGCCTCCTCGGCCTCGGCCAGCCATGCCCGAGCCGCGGCCGCCAGGCGCAGGTCGACCCCGGTCTGCGCGGCGGCCTCGGCGATCAGATCCGCGTCCTTGCGCGCGAGCGACAGCCGGAAGCGCGCGGGGAACTCGCCGGCCTCGATCGTGGGACGCCGGCGCTGAGCCTGAGCCGCGAGGGGCGTCGCGCCCAGCACGTCGAACGCCGCCTCGCGCGACAACCCGAGAGCTTCGGCCAGCGCGAGCGCCTCGCCGAGCACGCCGAGGGCGCCGAACAGCGTGGTGTTGGCGACGAGCTTGGCCGCCGCGCCCGACCCGAGCGGGCCGACGGGGATCGGCGAACCGAGCGCGGTCAGCAGCGGCGTCCACTTCTCCACCAGCTCCGCCGGTCCGCCCACGAAGATCTTCAGCGTGCCGGACTCGACCTCGGAGACGCCGCCGAGGACCGGGGCGTCGAGCAGACCCGGTCCCTCGGGCAGCGCCGACGCCAGCCGCGCGATCGCGCCGGGACCGACCGTGGACATCTCGATCACGGTCGTCGAGGCGCCGGCGCCCGCGGCGACGCCCTCCGGGCCCTCGGTCACGTCGGTCAGCGCCGCCGGGTCCGCCACCATCGTGATGACGACCTCGCCGGACCGAGCGGCCTCGGCAGGGGTCTCGACCGGTGTCGCGCCCGCGTGCTCGAGCTCGGCCGCCCGCCCCTGCGAGCGGTTCCACACGAGGACCTCGTGCCCGGCATCGAGGAACCGGCGCACGATCCGCCCGCCCATCGCGCCGAGGCCCACCACCGCGATCTTGGTCATCCCGGCAATCATCGCGGAGCCGAGCGTCGGTAACAGTTTCCTACCGGCACAAGGTGGGTAGGTCTTCCCTGTAGCCGCCGAAGGAAGGAGATCGCCATGTCCAGCATCGAAGAGTCCATCGACGTCACGGTGCCAGTAAGCACCGCGTACAACCAGTGGACGCAGTTCGAGGAGTTCCCGAAGTTCATGGAGGGCGTGGAATCGGTCACGCAGATGGGTCCCGACCGGATGCATTGGGAGGCGGAGATCGCCGGCCAGCGCCGCTCGTGGGACGCCAAGATCACCGAGCAGCACCCGGACGAGCGCGTGGCGTGGACCTCCACGTCGGGCGCGACGAACGCCGGCGTCGTGACGTTCCACAGGATCGACGAGGGCACGACCCGCGTGATGCTGCAGCTCGAGTTCGAGCCAGAGGGCGCGCTCGAGAAGGCCGCCGACGCGATCGGTGTGGTCAAGCACCGGGCCAAGGGCGACCTCGAGCGGTTCAAGGAGTTCATCGAGGCCCGCGGCATCGAGACCGGCGGGTATCGCGGGGACATCTCGAACAACTAACGGTGGCCGTCCCCGGGGCCCTCCGTTGGCCCCGGGGGCATCCCCGTGGAGGCGGGGTGCGGCGCGTGGAACGGTCACGAAGTTGGGTCCGGGCCAGGGGCACCGGGCGGCGGAGATCGCCCAGCGCCGCACGCCGGATGCCCAGATCGCCCAGCAGGGCACGCGTCAGCGCGTGGCGGGGACCTCCTCCCGAGCGGCACGAATGCCCGCGTCGTGACGTTCGTGCCGCGGGGACTCTCAACACCTAGCGCGTCAGACCACCCTGCTACGGTCGCCGCGTGGAAGGACCTGTCGCTCCCGGTCGATATGAGAACCCATATGGTAGGGTCGCGAACGTGGCGCGCCGACAAGTTCTCGTCCAGTTGGACGATGAGCTCGTGCAGGCCCTCGACGCCCGGGCCGAGGAAGCCGGGGTCAGTCGCAGCGAGCTGATCCGACGGGCCGTCGCAGCCCACCTCCGCGACCTCGAATGGGCGGAGCGGGATCTCGTTGCGATCGCGTCGTACCGACGCACCCCCGAGTCCTGGACAGGGAGGGGCTGGCCCGAGGAATGAGGCGCGGGGAGGTCTATTGGGCCGACCTCCCTCTCGGCTACGGGCGAAGACCGGTCGTCATCCTGACCCGCAGTGCCGTCGCCGACGTGCGGACGCGCGTTACGGTCGCACCGGTCACCCGGCGAGCCCGCAAGATCGGGTCCGAGGTTCCCGTTGGACGGGCCGAGGGTCTCGGGCGAGCCTCCGTCGTCAACGTCGACAACGTCCTCACCGTTGCGAAGGAGTCGCTGGACCCAGATCCGATCGGCAGACTCGGCGAGAAGGCGCGACGAGAGCTGGACGGCGCGCTCCGCTGGGCGCTCGACATCCGCCACTGACCCGCGGGAGGCGGGAGTCGGAACCGCGCTCCCCTACACTGGCCACGCCATGGTCGACGTGACCCCGCGACACGCGGCGACCGCCGCATACATCGCGGCCGCGGTGAACCTGGCGGCGGGACTCGTGATGCTGCTCACCCTGCGACACGGACTCCCCGCCGGCGAGAGCGACCTGTCCGCCCGGATCGCCTACGTCGGAGATCACACGTTGACCTGGCGACTGGGCTGGCTCGTCTGGAACCTCGCGGCCATCTCGTTGCTCGGGTTCTTCGTGGTTCTGGCCGCGCGCTGGCGTGAGCGCGCACCCATCCTCTGTGGACTCGCGTTGCTTTGCGCCGCGGGTGGCCTTGCAGCCGATCTCGGGGCGGAGACCATCCTCGCGGTGGTGTCTCCCGGTCTCCGAGGCGAGACGTATGCGGTGGTCGAATCGGTCGCCGTCGCCCTTACCGGCTACCTGGGCAACGGGCTGTACGCCGTCGCGGGGATCCTCCTGACGTTGGCCGGCCGGCGGGAGCTCCCATCGATGCTGCTGTGGCTGGCGGCTCCCGTGTGGATCGTCGCGTTGTGGCTCTCGATCGCGACGATCGTCTCCTCGGCCGCCGGGCAGTTCGCGAGCGCCGCGGCTCTGATGCCGTTGTTCGTCGTGTGGGCGGGTCTCACCGGCCGATGGCTGAGCGCCCGCGCGTCCTGATCGCCGGTGGTTCCGGCGTCTTCGGACGCCTCCTCGCCCGCGACCTCTTGCGGACGACCTCCGCCGATCTGATCCTGGCGGGTCGCGACCTTCGCGCGGTCGAAGGGGCGCGTCGTGAACTCGGTGCGACCGATCGCACGTCCGCGATGGCGCTCGACCTCGGTGACACCGGGTCGTTGAACCTCGCGGCGCGCGGGTGCGTCGCGGTAGCCTGCGCCGCCGGTCCGTTCCAGGGACTCTCGCCCGGGCTGCCGGAGGCGGCCGTGCGGGCCGGTGCCCACTGGGTGGACATCGGCGACCACGAGGGCTGGGTCGTGCCGCTCCTCGACGACCGGTCGCTCGACGACGCCGCGCGCGACGCGGGCGTGGCGGTGATCCCCGGCCTCTCGACGGTGCCGGCGATCTCCGGGGCCCTCGCGCGGTGGGGCCGCGAGCGCCTGCCGGGCGCCGAGAACGCCCGGGTCACCCTGTTCATCGGGAACCGGAACGTGAAAGGCGCCGGAGCGATCGCGAGCGCGTTGTCGAACGGCTTCGGCCGCCCCACGCGCGTGGATCTTCCCCTCGGCCGCCGCCTCGCGTACCTCGGACGTTCCCCGGACCGTGCGCTCTTGCGCCGCGACCTCGGCCTCGAAGCGGAGTTCCGGGTGGTCCTCGGATGGGGTCCGGCGGGCCTGTTCGTGTTCGGCGTCGGACCGGTCTGGTCCCGGTTCAGCGCTCGGGCTCGCGCCCGGGTCGCCGGTCTCCTGTCGTCGATCTCCCGGCCGTTCGGTCGACTCGGATCCGGGGGCGGGTGCCTGCAGGTCGAGCTGTGGGACGGCGACCGGCGCGTGAGCGTGGCCGCCCTGACCGGCGACCAGCGACTCGCGATCCTGCCCTGCGCGATGGCCCTGCAACGACTCCTCGAAGGAGACCTGCGGGACCGTGGGGTCATCCACCCCGTCGGATGGCTCTCCCCCGAGACGTGGATCGCGGACCTCCGCGAGCGTGGCGTGCGGGTCCTGGTCCGGCCGGGCTGAGTCACACACGCGCACGGGCCGGAAAATGAGAAACCGCCGAAGCCCGAAGGCCCCAGCGGTCTCTCACCACCGACCCTACGCGAGGGACCCGCTCTCCGTCAAATCGACGGGACGTTCTTGTCACTCTTCCGCGGACCGCGCAGCGACCCGTGCGTGGCATGATGCGCCACGTGAGCGGCGACCCTCGGATCGGCACCCGCCTCGGCGACTATCGCATCGAGTCGTTGCTGGGGCGCGGCGGGATGAGCGTCGTGTATCTGGCCGAGCACGAACGGCTGAAACGCAAGGCCGCCCTGAAGGTGCTGACGCCCGAGCTCGCCGAGGACCCGTCGTTCCGTCAGCGCTTCGTGAGCGAGTGGGAGCGGCTCGCCGGGCTGGACCACCCGAACATCATCCCCATCTTCGAGGCGGGCGAGACCGACGGCCTGCTCTACATCGCGATGCGCTACGTGGACACGACCGACCTGAAGGGCCTGATCCGCTCTGAGGGCCGGCTCGATCCCGCCCGCGCGGTCGCGATCGTGACGCAGACGGCCAGCGCGCTGGACGCCGCGCACTCGCATTCGCTGGTGCACCGGGACGTGAAGCCGGCGAACATCCTGATCTCACTCGGCGCGGGGTTCGAGGGGATCGACCACGCGTACCTTTCCGACTTCGGGCTGACCAAGCACACCGACTCCCACAGCGGGCTCACGAAGACCGGGAGCTTCATGGGCACGGTCGACTACGTCGCACCCGAGCAGATCACCGGCAAGGACGTCGACGGTCGAGCCGACCAGTACGCGCTCGGCTGCGTGCTGTACGAGTGCCTGACCGGCAAGATCCCGTTCCCCCGGCAGGAGGACACCGCGGCGCTGTTCGCCCACCTGCAGGACCCGCCCCCGCGCGCGACCGACGTCGTTCCCGAGCTCCCGGCCGCCATCGATGACGTGATCGCGCGCGCGATGGCCAAGGACCCCGAGGACCGCTACCCGACCTGCATGGAGTTCGCGAGAACGGCGCGCGCCGCGCTCGGGCTCGGGCGGACGTCGCCCTCGGGGGTCGCGGCGGTCGACGGCGAGACGGTGCTGGCTTCGGCGCCCGCTGCGCAGACGTTGCCGGCCACCCCGACGCTGCCGACGTTGCCTCCCACGCCGACGTTGCCCGGATCCCCCGGCCCGCCGCGGCCGCCGTCTCCGTCGGTGCCGGGACGGAGCGCCCGCTCCAAGGTCCCGGCGATCGTCGGCGCGATGGTCCTGGTGGCGGTTGTCGCCGTGATCGCGCTCACGCAACTGGGTGGCGGAAACGAACCCGGGCCAACAGGCGCCGCGCCGTCGCCCTCGGTCTCGGCCCCCGACGATCCGACGGAGGAACCGAGTCCGAGCGTCGCTGGGAACGTGTTGATCCAAGACTCCTTCGACGACCCTTCGACCGGATGGGAGACCCGGCCGGAGCGGGGCATCGAGCGCTCGCTCACGCCCGAGGGCACCTACCGGTTCACCTCGACGGACGAGGTGGACCGCCACTCCTTCTCCTCCGCCCTCGGCGGGGTCGGCGGCGTGGACGGCCTCGACGCAGCGGACGTGCGGGTCGCGGTGAGCGCCACCCTGGTGAGCGAAGCCGAGGCCTACGGTTTCGGCGTCTCCTGCCGGACGAACCAGGACGGCACCTACTACCTGTTCGTCGGCTCCGGCGGCTGGCAGATCGCGAGGATCTTCGACGTGGGGAGCTTCCGCTTGCTCGACCAGGGCAGCCAACCCGTGTTCGCCGAAGGCGGGGCCACGTACCTGGTCGAGGGGCTCTGCGTCGGTGGACAGGACGGCGCTCCGGTCACGCTCACGCTGCTCGTGGACGGCACCACGGTGGCCACCGCCGTCGACAGGAAGGAGCCGATCGCCTCGGGCGCCGTCGGGATCTACGTCGAGGGCCCGACGCCAGGCCTGGTGGTCGAGTTCGATGACTTCGTGGTCGAGGACCTCACCGCCTGAGTCTCGCCGCGGAGGTCCCGGGCTACGAGCGCACGAGGATGGCGCCGGCGGCCTCGACCTCGGCGATCGCGCGGTCGCCGTCGCCCGGCTGGAGGTCGACGGCCCGGATCGCGTCGATGAGCAGTGACACCGCGTAGCCCTGCTCGAGCGCATCGAGCACGGTCGACCGCACGCAGTAGTCGGTGGCGAGGCCGGCGACGACGACCGCCTCGATGCCGGAGTCGGCGAGCAGCCGCGGCAGCTCCGTGGGGACGGTCTCCTCGGTCACCGGATCGCGCGTCGTGAAGCCCGAGTAGCCGTCCTCGCCGTTCACACCCTTGTGCACGACGGGCCCGTCGACCACGAGGCCGGGGGCGAACTCCGCTCCCCACGTCTCGGCGACGCAGTGGACCGGCCAGATACCGCCGTCCTTGATGAAGTGCGGCGTGGACGGCGGGTGCCAGTCCGCCGTATAGACGACGCGAGCGCCGGCCGCCGTGGCGCGCTCGATCTCGGCGTCGATCACCGGCACGACTTCCTCGCCGCCCCGCACGTACAGGCTCCCCTCGGGCGACGCGAAGTCGTTCTGGACGTCGACCACGAGGAGCGCCGTCGTTGGGCCGTAAGGCAACTCGGGCATTGCGCGATGATAGCCATGTCGTAGCCTCCCGGGGACACGGACTCGGAGGGACTGATGGACATCGCGCGGGCGGCCGACGAGGGCTTCTGATCGTGCAGACCGAGCGCTCGGGACGGCGGGGTCGCCGGCTCGTCCCGTACGCGCTGCTCCTCCCCGGCGGCGGGTGGCTCATCGTCTTCTTCCTCATCCCGCTCGCGATGATGATCCACACGTCGTTGCAGAGCGGTGGTCTGCTCCTCGGCGGCTTCCGCTTCACATGGGAGTTCTCCAACTACGCCGAGGCGCTCACCGACGGCCGGGAGTTCCTGCTCCGTTCGATCCTGTACGCGGGGGTCGTGACGGCGCTGGCGCTCGCGATCACCTATCCGATGACTTACTGGATCGCCTTCTACGGTGGCAGGTGGAAGGCGTCGCTCCTCTTCCTGATCCTCGCCCCGTTCTTCGTGTCCTTCGTGATCCGTACGGTCCAGTGGGGGTTCCTCCTCGCCGACAACGGGGTGATCCTCGGACCGCTCAAGGATCTCGGCCTGCTGCCGGACGACTTCCAGGTCCTCGCGACGCCGTTCGCGGTGATCGCGGGGATCACGTACAACTACCTCCCGTTCACGGCCCTGGCGCTGTTCGTCGCCCTCGATCGCATCGACAAGGAGCTCGTCGTCGCGGCCAAGGATCTGTACGCGAGCCGGTGGCAGGCGTTCCGGCGGGTCGTCCTGCCGCTCTCGATCCCGGGGATCTTCGCTGCGATCGTGCTGACGTTCGTCCCAGCGACGGGCGACTACATCAACGCAGACGTGCTGGGTGGTCCCGGCACGACGATGGTCGGGAACGTGATCCAGTCGAAGTTCCTGGTGCAGGGCGACTACCCCGAGGCCGCCGCGCTCTCGGTCGTCGTGATGGCCATCATGGTCGTCATCGTGGCGCTCTACGCCCGCGTGCTGGGAACGGCGGACGCGGCGCACGAGCTCGTCCCCACCATCAGCAACCCGACCGCCGCGCCGAGGGGCCGGCGGTGGACGCGGTTCCTGCTGCCCGCGTACACGTTCGCCGTGATCGTCTACCTGACCGCCCCGGTCTTGGTGATGATCCTGTTCGGGTTCAACGACGTCCCGGGCGACCGCCAGTCCGCCAGGTTCTTCGGATTCACGTTGGATTGGTACGTCAACCTGTTCGCGGAGCGAGGGCTGACGGAGGCCCTCGTCACCTCGCTGTGGATCGCACCGCTGAGCGCGCTCGTCGCCACGATCCTCGGGACGTTCCTGGGGTTGGCGCTCGGGCGGTACCGGTTCACCGGGCGGGCGGCGACCGGGTTCATCATCTTCCTCGCGATCGCGATCCCCGAGATCGTCTTCGGGGCATCGCTGCTGTCCCTGTTCGTCGCCTCCGAGGCCCCGCTCGGTCCGACGACGATCCTCGTGTCCCACATCGCGTTCAGCGTCGCCTTCGTGGCGGTGACGGTACGGGCCCGCGTCTCCGGCCTCGGCCGCACGCTGGAGGACGCCGCCCAGGACCTGTTCGCGACGCCGGTCACGACGTTCTTCCGCGTCACGCTGCCGTTGATCCTCCCGGGCGTTTTCGCGGGGTTCCTCCTCGCCTTCGTTCTGTCGCTCGACGACTTCGTGATCACGTCGTTCGTACGCGGACAGGCCACGACGTTCCCGCTCTGGGTGTACGGCGCATCGCGGATCGGGATCCCGCCGCAGGTCAACGTCATGGGGACGCTGCTCTTCGCGACGGCGCTCGTCCTGGCCCTGTTGAACGTCGTGATCGTGCAGCGGGGGACGGGCGCGGCCGCCCGTGGTCGGCGCAGGCGCTCGGCAGCTCGCGCCGCGCGCTAGTCGTCGGACCAGGGAACGCCCCGGTACTGGAACACCTCCAGGTCGTTGCCGTCGGGGTCGGTGAAGTAGGCGTACCAGCCCCACACGTCCTCGATGATCTCCGAGGTTCGCGTGGCCCCGTTGGCCTCGAGGGCATCCGCGGCCTTGCGCACGTCGTCCGTGATGAAGGCAAGGATGCAGCCGGGACGGCCATGTGGCGGGGGTGGTGGCATGCGGAACACGGCCTGATCGAGGAACTCGATCTCCGGCTCCTCGGGAGCGGTCCGTTCGGCGTGGAGCTCCGCCCACGTCTCCCCCGGGCGGTACGACTCGCCGTCACCGGCTCGGTCGCTGAGGCGGAACCCCAGCGCGTCGCGGTAGAAGCCCACCTGGCGGCCCACGTCCTTCGACCAGAACACGACCGTCGCGAACCGGAGCTCGCCGCTCGTCTCGGGCGTCGCCTCGGGATCCATCAGGCCGCCTCAGGCGGGAAGGTCCCCGCGAGCTGGCGCATGCCGGCGAACGTGCTCCCCGGGATCCCGCCCAGGCCGCCCGCGTCCTCCTCGAAGCCGAGGCTCAGCACGTGGAGGACGGCGTGCGTGAAGCCGAGCTCGAGCGTGCGCGCGTGCAGCTCCTCTCGGATCGCGTCGGGGGGACCGACGATCGCGCCGAGCCACGTGTCCCACGTCTCCTGCAGCAGCGCCGGTTCGTACATACCCGACCTCCTCGCCAGCTCCGTGAATACGTGCTCCCGCGTCCCGCGATCGTCCGTGACCACGACGCCGAGGTGGCGCGCCGTCGTGAGCTCGGCCGGGTCCCGTCCGCCCCGCTCGCACGCCTCGATCAGCCTGGGGACGACCTGTCCGGCAACCGCGTCGTCGCCCCATTCCACGATGATCCCGTCGGCGAGCTCGGCGGCGATCCGGGGCATGACCACGGCGTTCGTGTTCAGGCCGATCCAGATCGGTGGATGGGGCGTCTGCACCGGCTTCGGGCTGTTGACGGCGTCCTCCAGACGGAAGTACGTGCCCTCGAAGTTCGCGACGTCCTCCGTGTAGAGCAGGCGCTGGACCTGCAGGTGCTCCCGGAGGAGCGCCACGCGCTCTCGAGGGGTCGCCGGGAACGCCATCCCCCACTGCGTGTAGTGCTCGGTCGTCGTCGGATCGCCCGCACCGATCCCGATCGTGAGGCGGCCGCCCGAGATCCGGTCCACGGTCGACGCCGCCCTCGCCAGGAGCGCGGGATGACGGCGAGGGGCCGGGGACACCATCGAGCCCAGGCGGATCGTCGAGGTCGAGGCGGCCAGCGCCGAGAGCGCCGTCCAGCAGTCCAGGATCGGGGTCCGGCGATCGAGCAGTTCGGTCGGGTGCGGGAAGACGTTGTCCTCGTGCCAGATGGCGGGGAACCCGAGCCGCTCGGCCTCCTGCCAGATCGCACGGGCCTCGTCGAAGGTCATGCCTTCGCCGAGCGGGAAGATGCTGATCTCGGGCTCGGACCGGGAAGGAGCGGTCGCTTGCGCCATCGGCGGTTTTCAATATAGAACTAAGAAGTTGATGGCATGAAACTCGGTCGTCGGTCGGCACGCGAGACGGGGGGGACGATGACCAGGAAGATCGACCCGCTGGATCCGAGGACGCTGGCCTCGCTGGCGCATCACCCCCTCACCCGTCGGCGGTTCCTGCACGCCGCCGGGGTGGGCACCGCCGGCATCTCCCTCGCCGCGCTGCTGGCCGCGTGCGGTGGCGGCGACGACCCCGGGTCCGGACCCTCGGGCGCCGCCGACTTCGACTGGAGCGCCCACGAGGAAACCGGCAGCTTCACCTTCGGGAACTGGCCGTTCTACATGGACAAGGGCAAGGTCGACGGTGAGCGCGGCTTCCCCTCCCTCGCCCGCTTCACGGAGGACACCGGCATCGAGGTCGACTACCGGGAGGTGATCGAGGACTACGGGTCGTTCTTCACCCAGATCCAGCCGATCCTCGAGGCCGACCAGAGCACCGGGTACGACCTGATCATGATGAGCTTCCCCAGGTGGCTGCCGCAGATGCGCGATCTGGGATACCTGATCCCGCTCGACCACACACAGCTGCCGAACTTCGCCGAGTTCGTGGACGACAAGTACAAGGACCCGAGCTGGGACCCGGGCAACGCGTACGGCGCGCCGTACTTCTCCATCATGACCGGCATCGGCTACAACATCGACGTCACCGGCCGTGAGCTCACCTCGCTCGACGACCTGTTCTCCGACGAGTTCGCCGGCAATGTCGGCATGACGATCGGCGTGCCGGAGGACCTTCCGAACCTCGCGTTGCTCGCGATCGGCGTCGAGCCGTCGGAGTCCACCCCAGAGGACTGGCAGCAGGCCGCCGACAAGCTGATCGAGCAGCGCGATGCCGGGATCGTGCGCAAGTACTACGGGCAGGGCTACATCGGCGACCTCCAGAACGGGAACCTCGCCGTGTCGATGGCGTGGGGACCGGACATCTTCCAGTCGAACCTGTCCGGCTTCCCGAACCTGCGGTTCGCGATCCCCGACGAGGGCGGGCTGCTCGCCGTCGACACGCTGTGCATCCCGAAGGGCGCCGAGCACCCCGTCGACGCGATCACCTACATGAACTACATCTACCAGCCCGAGATCCAGGCCATGATGACCAGCTGGATCCAGGGCGTGCCGCCCGTCTCCGCCGCGAAGGACGTGCTCGCCCAGACCGGGTTCGAGAACCTCGCCGAGAGCCCATTGATCTTCCCGGACGCCGAGACGTACGCGAAGCTGCACGACTACGTCTCGCTCACGCCCGAGGAACAGGAAGCGTTCGACGATCTGTTCCTGCCGATCTACCTGAACTGACGCCGGCCGTCACAGGGAGGCCGGCGTGATGATCCAAAGCACGGTCGCCGACACGGTCCGCGAGGGGTTCATCCAGGAGTGCGGCGCGCGCGGCGAGATCAGGAGCGCGTCGCCCGCTCGCAGACGGGTCGTCTCCTCACCCACCGTGACCTCGAACGAGCCCTTCAGGACGTAGATGAGCTCGGCGTCCGCCTCGAAGGCGTGGAGCTCGTCGCCGCTCCGGCCACCCGGGGCGATCGTGGACTCCAGCACCTGCAGCGAGCGCTCCCACCGCGGCGTGAGGACGACGTCTTCGATCAGGTAGCCGCCGAACGTGACCACCTCGCGCTCCTCCTTGCGGATGAGGTTCGTGCGCGGCCGCTCGAACAGCGACCCGATCCTGATGCCGAGGATCTCGCAGATGCGCAGGAGGGACCCGACCGACGCGCTCGTCTCGTCGCGCTCCAGGAGGCTGACGAACCCGTTGGAGAGGCCAGCCGCCGATGCGAGCTGCGCGATCGTCATCTCGCGAGCCTTGCGTGCGGCCCGAAGGCGAGACCCGATGCGCGGCGAGTGGATCGCCTGCTCGGCCTCGGAGCGGGCCGCCGCCTTCGCCGTCATGGCCTCATGCCCGGTCGGTGATCTGGACCTCGGTGTCGTCGTCGTCGTCCCGATGCACCACCGTCACCGCCTCGGGGCGCTCGACGAGCTCGACCCATGTCCCGTCCGGGTCGACCGCGTAGAGGACCTCGGCCCCGTACCACGAGCCCTCCTCGGTCAGGCGCACCGGCTTGGAGACGACGCGGACGTCCGCATCGCGGAGCCGGTCGTGCACGGCGGCGACGTCATCGACCTGGAACCCGATGTGCGTCGCACCCGGATCCCACAGCGCCTTGGACACCGGATGTCCGATCGGGTGCAGGAACTCGATCAGCTCGAGGACCATGCCATTTCCCATATCGATGTCCGCCCATCGGATCCGGACGCCCTCCTGGTCCATCATGACCGCGAGCTCTTCGTCCTGCGACTCCCCACGAGCGGCGAGCGGCAGCCCGAGGAGACCGGAGTAGAACGCGATCGACGCGTCGAGGTCGCTCGACGTGACGGACACGTGGTCGAACCCGGTCACCTGCGCGCGCACGCCCTTCGAGGTCTCCACGCGCTCCCCCGTCATCGGCCGCTCTCCGGTCATTGCGCCGTGTACCCGCCGTCGACGACGAGGTCCGTCCCCGTCACGAAGGACGACTCGTCGGAGGCGAGGAACACGACCGCGTGCGAGACCTCGATCGCCTCGCCCGCCCTCGCCATCGGCGTCATCGAGATGTCGTGCTGCCGGATGTCCTCGTCGAGGTCGTCGGTCATCGGCGTCTGGATGAACCCGGGACAGATCACGTTCGCCCGGATACCGTCCTTCACGTAGGACAGCGCCGCCGACCGGGTCATCAGCCGGATCGCCCCCTTGCTCGCCTGGTACGCGATGTAATCCTCGACGCCCACCTGGCCGAGCGTCGACGAGATGTTGATGATCGATCCTCCGCCGGCTCGGCGCATCGCGGGGACCGCGTGCTTCATCCCGAGGAACATCCCGGTCTGGTTGACGGCGATCACCCGGTGCCACACCTCTTCGTCTTCGTCGACGGCGCCGCCCTCGGTGATGATCCCCGCGTTGTTCACGAGGACGTCGAGGTGGCCGAATCGCTCCTCCGCCAGCTTCACCGCGTCCGCCCAGTCCTCGGAGCGGGTGACGTCCAGGTAGAGCGCCTCCGCGGACCCGCCGCTCGCCACGATCTCCTTGGCAACGGCGGCCGCCTCCTCGTGGAGGATGTCGCCGAGCACCACGCTCGCGCCCTCGCTCGCCATGAGGCGGGCGTGCTCCGCCCCCTGCCCTCGAGCGGCACCCGAGATCAACGCGACCTTGCCGTCCAGCCGACCAGGCATCTCAGTCTCCCCCCGTGAGGCGAGCCGGGACGACGTCACGGGCGAACACGTCGTCGACCGTCTCGGCCCGCTTGACGATCTCGGCATCGGAGCCCCGCACCAGCACCGTCGCCGGACGGGGCAGGGCGTTGAAATTTGCGGCGCTCGCATCCTGGTACGCGCCGGTGTCCAGGAACGCGAGAACCTCCCCGTCCTCGAGCTCGGGCAGCGGGACCGACGGGACCATCAGGTCGAAGCCGCAGCTGATGCCGACGACGTCGGCCGGTCCCGTCGCCGGGTCATCGGCGCGCGACGCGACGAGGACGTTCCAGCGGTTGTGCTCGATGAGCGAGTCTGGCAAGAACATCTCCGTCGTGTCGGTCTCGACCCACCGCCACGGGATCGGGGTGGTCTCCCGCTTCGTGTTCACGACCAAGGCCAGGTGGATCCCGGCGTCCGCATAGAGGCTGCGGCCCGGCTCCACTTCGAGCCCCACGCCGTCCGCCGAGATCCCGTGGCGCCGGAGCTCGGCGCGGAGCGTGGTCGTGATCACCTCGGCGTAGTCCTCGACCGCAGGCGCGAGGGCCGGCGGGCGATCGGCCAGCCGACCGAGGAGGCGGCCCGTCGGATCCCGGCGAACGGCGAAGCCGCCCCCGAGGTCGATCTCCTCCGGCCGCCATCCCCCCCACGCGTCCACCAGCTCCGCGAGGAGGGAGATGAGCGACGCGATCATCCGCCCGTACATGTCGGTCTCGGGACGATGCCTCGGCAGGTGGACGTGGATACCCGAGAGGTGAACGTCGTCCGAGGCGATCGCCCGGCGACCCAGCTCGATCACGTCCTCGGTGGGGATCCCCGCCTTGTACCCTCGCGACACCTCGGACATCGGGACCTCGTCCGCCTCGAAATCGCTCGGCTCCGTGAGGTTCGACAGGTCCGGACGGAGCCGCATCCGCACCGTGGCCCGGGTGCCGAGCCCGCGGGCAGCCGCCTCCACGAGCGGCAGCTCACGCGCCGCATCGATGGTGATCCTGGCCCCGGCAGACACCGCGTCCTCGATGAGCTGCGGACTCTTGGACGAGCCGTTCACGGAGATCAGCTCGGCCGGAACCCCGGCACGCAGCGCCGCGCTCAGCTCCGAAGCCCCGAACGTGTCGCACCCCATGCCCTCGTCGGTCAGGATGCGGCGCAGGGCGAGCGTGTAGTTGGCCTTGAGGGACGGCAGGATCCTCACGGGACCTTCGCGCCACCGGTCCGAGAACGCGGTCGAGAACGCGCGCGCGTTCCGTCGGAGCTGATCCTCGGAGATGACGTACAGGGGGGTCCCGAACCGATCCGCGAGCGCGACGCAGTCGGCATCCTCGACGTGCAGGCGGCCATCCCGGACGCTGAGCGCCTCGTCGATCCGTCTCATGCTGCGATCGCCTCTCCCGAAGGCCTCGCGCGGACCGCGAGTTCATCCAGCGAAACAGCGTTCAGCATAGCCAACTACCGTCCGCTCCGTTCACGCCCCGCGCCCGTGAGGAGCTCGATGCGCGCGGTGGCGTCGGCGGCGTCCACGGAGCGGCACCGGGGACAGGAGAAGGTCACGCGCGAGCCCGAGCGGCGATCGCGCACGATGGCTGCGCCGCAGACCGGGCAGGCCCGGCCGGGTCGCCGGTAGACCCAGAGCTGGTCCGGCCGCGACGCCGCACCGCGCGGCGGGGGCCTCGTGCTGCCCCGCTGCTCGTACGCGGTGCGCAGGACCCGCGGGACGAGCTCCAGGAGGGCGCGCAGCAGCTCCGGTTCCAGCGCGTTCGCCGTCGCCGAGGGATCGAGGCCGGCGATGAACAGGATCTCGGACTTGTACTTGTTGCCGACGCCGGCGACGAAGCGCTGCTCGAGCAGGAGGTCCGCGAGCGTGAGGTCGCTCACGCTCGCCCGATCGACGAGCTCGTCGACGGGGAACGGCTCCTTGAGGGCGTCCGGGCCGAGGTCCGCGATCGGCGGCAGGCGGGAGGGGTGAGCGCGCGAGAGCTCGAGGATGGGGCCGTTCAGCTCCACGGCAACCGAGCGCGCGGCCGCGATGACCACGCGGACGCGCCGATCGGCCAGCAGCTCCGAGGCGTTCGCGTCGCCGACGCGCCACGCCCCGGTCATCATCATGTGGTTCCGGAGCCAGACCCCGCTCGAGAACGCGACGACGAGGTGCTTGCCGTAGGTCTCGACGCCGGTCACCTCCGACCCCTCGAGGCGCGAGACGAGCTCCGCACCGCGGGACGAGCGGTGACGCCAGTCGACCGATACGACGGTCTGGCCAACGAGCGCGGCGACGAGACGATCGGCGATGCGACGGACCTCGGGGCCTTCCACGGCTCGACCCTACCCAGGTCGGGGCGTGGCACGTTTCGAGCTCCCGCGCCGGGGGAATCACGAGCGAGGAGATGCGCCTTCGCCGCTCCTCACCCGACGCCCCGGGCTACGCCCGCCGCCGCAACGGATCGGGCTTCGTCTACCTCGACCAACGTGGAGAGCGGATCGTCGATCCGCAGATCATCGAGCGGATCCGCGGGCTCGCGATCCCGCCCGCATGGGCGGACGTGTGGATCTGCGCCGACGAGCGCGGACACCTCCAGGCGCTGGGGACCGACGCCGCGGGACGGCGACAGTACCGGTACCACGACGCGTGGCGCGAGCGACGCGACCGCGACAAGTTCGAGCACGTGGAACGGTTCGCCGAGCGCCTCCCCGAGCTCCGCGAGCGCGTCGCGGCCGACCTGCGCAAGCGCGCGCTCCCTCGCGAACGCGTCCTCGCCTGCTCGGTCCGGCTGCTCGACCTCGGCCTGTTCCGGGTCGGGACCGAGGACTACACGCACGCCAACGGTTCGTTCGGCCTTGCGACGCTCCGCAAGGACCACACGACCGTGCGCCGCGATCGGGTCGAGTTCGACTTCGTGGGCAAGTCCGGCAAGCGCCACGTCCGCGAGGTCCGCGACGCGGCGATCCTTCCCGTGCTGCGCTCGCTCCGGCGGCGCGTGAACGGCGGCGAGGAGCTCCTCGCGTACCGCGAGGGCGACGACTGGCGCGACATCCGCTCCTCGGACATCAACGCCTACGTGAAGGAGGTGCTGGACGAGGAGTTCTCGGCGAAGGACTTCCGGACCTGGCACGCGACCGTCCTCGCGGCGGTCCATCTCGGCACCGAGGGCGTGCCGGTCCCCGCCTCTCCCACCGCGAAGCGCCGGTCCGTCACGGCTGCCGTGACGGAGGTCGCCGAGCACCTCGGCAACACGCCGGCCGTCTGCCGCCGCTCCTACATCGACCCACGCGTCACGGACCGCTACCTCGAGGGCATCACGATCGACCTCGACGACGTAGGACCGAGGGCGCAGGCCGAGATCGAGGCGAAGGTGCTCGAGCTCCTCCGCTCGCGCGGCGATACTTCGATGCGCGCGGCCGCCTGACCGGCGGCGCGATCCGTGGGCGGACTTCCCGGTCCGGCCGACCGCGAAGGAGGCGTCATGACAGGCAGATCCGTCCCGCTCATGCCGAGCGAGGTCTCCAGCAGGGTCGGGTTCTTCGACCGGTTCGCGGGCGTGGCGGCTCAGCTCGCCAGCCGCGCGCCGTTCTTCGCCTTCTGCCTGCTGCTGGTCCTGGCATGGCTGGTGCAGGGCGTCGTACTGATCGTCTCCGAGGGCAGCCTCGGAGCGTTCCTGGACGCCCGCTACCAGCTGGAGATCAACACCACCACGACGATCATCACGTTCCTCATGGTGGCCCTGCTGCAGAACAGCCAGAGCCGCTCCGATCAGGCGATCCAGCACAAGCTGAACGCGATCGCGGACGGCCTCGCCGATCTCATGGACCACCTGGCCGCCCAAGCCCCGGATTCCTCCCTCGAACAGGACATGCGGGAGCTGCGGGCGGCGGTGGGCATCGAGCTACGGGAGGGCACCTCGAAGCACGGCGGTCGGGCCCGGCGATCCGACCGTGACTAGCTGACGGTGAAGCTCGTGTGCATCCCTTCCAGGTAGTGGCCGGGGATGTTGCAGATCAGGACGTAGTTGCCCGCCGCGAGATCCACGGTGAGCGACGGGGTCGCGCGGGGTTTCGAGCCGGCGCCCGGCGCGTCGCGGTTACGCGAGGACCGCGAGGAACTCGTCGAGGTCGGGCGCGATGTGGAAGGTCGGCTCGAGGGTGCCCTCGAGCGCATCGATCGTCTTGTACCCGTTGCCCGTGACGAGCGCGACGGTCTCCTCGTCCCGAGTGATGAGGCCGGCCTCGACGAGGCGCCTCAGCACCGCGATGGTCACGCCGCCGGCGGTCTCGGTGAACACGCCCTCGGTCTCGGCGAGCAGGCGGATGCCGTCGATCACCTCGGCCTCGGTACAGGCGTCGATCGCACCGCCGGTCGTGCGGGCCGTCTCGATCGCGTACCACCCGTCCGCCGGGCTGCCGATGGCGAGGGAGCGAGCGATCGTGTTGGGCTTCACCGGCCGAACCTCCGTCGCGTTCGCCGCGAACGCCTGAGCGACCGGCGAGCAGCCCTCGGCCTGGGCTCCGCTGATGCGGTACGCCGTGTCGCCGACGGCGCCTATCTCGGTCAGCTCGCGGAACGCGCGGTGGATCTTCGTCATGAGCGCGCCGCTCGCGATCGGGACCACGACGTGGTCCGGCAGGCGCCAGCCGAGCTGCTCGGCCACCTCGAACCCGAGCGATTTCGAGCCCTCGGCGTAGTACGGGCGCATGTTCACGTTCACGAACGCCCAGGGGAGCGCCTCGGCGACCTCGGAGCACAGACGGTTCACGTCGTCGTAGTTCCCCTTCACCGCGACGACCTTGGCGCCGTACGCCTCGGTGGACAGGATCTTGGCGCGCTCGAGGTCGTCGGGCACGAACACGTAGGCGGGCATGCCGGCCTTCGCGGCGTGCGCGGCGGTGGCGTTCGCGAGGTTGCCCGTGGACGCGCAGCTGATCGCCTCGAACCCGAACGCCCGAGCCATCGTGATGGCCACCGAGACCACGCGGTCCTTGAACGAGTTCGAGGGGTTCACGCTGTCGTCCTTGATCCACAGCGTCTCCAGGCCGAGCCGACCGGCGAGGTTGTCGGCGCGTCGAAGCGGCGTGAACCCGGCGCCGAGGTCAACCCGCGGAACGTCCGGGCCGCCGGGAAGGAGCAGCTCGTAGCGCCACAGGCTCGGCGCGCTCGATTCCACGTGCTTGCGGAAGTCCACGCCGTCGATCGCGGACAGGTCGTACGCCGGCTCCAGCGGGCCGAAGCACTCCTCGCAGATCGTCCGCGCCTCGACCGGGTAGCGCGCGTGGCACTCGCGGCACTCGAGCGCGAGGGGTGAGGTGACCGTGGCCATGAGCCGACCAGCCTACCTTCACCCTGCCGGAGACGGCGAAGGAGGGGAGCTCTCGAACGCTCCCCTCCTTCAGGTACTGCTCGGTTCGTTAGCTGGCGATCCGATCGCCGTAGTACGAGCCGAGGCGGCCGCGGTACTCGTCGTTCCGCCACCCGGTGTCGGCATCGAACTCCGGCGAGTGCTTGATCTCATCCTTCGGCATCGAGACGTGGACGACCTTCTTGTCGGGATCGACCCGTTCGATCACGCCTGCCGGGATCACGACCTTGCGGCCGAAGATCCATGGCCCGGTGTCGACGACGACGGCCGAGGAACCGAGCTCCTCCGTGGCCTCGTCCACCTTCCCGATCGAACCGTCCGTGGCCTCGACCTTGTACCCCTCGAGGTCCCTGACGCTCTGCCCGAATCTCGGGCGGACGGTGTTTCGGTACTCCCAGATCTCGACGTACATGACGTCCCACCTCCTCTGGGATCCGAACCCATCCTTATACCCGCTCCTGCGTCCTTCGAAACCTCGCATCAGAGGGTTGCAGCGCAGGGGAAGCCACGTCACGAGGTCCGAACGTCCAGCTCGGCTCCGCCGGCGATCGTGACGGCCCCGTCGAGGGCCTCGCCGTTCAGCGTCGCGCCGGATCCTGAGGGGAGGACCATCAGCGACCGGAGCCCGCTGGCGATCTGCACCTCGATCAGGCCGGGCTCGGGATGCTGCTCGGGCCGCAGGCCGCCGTAGTAGTAGGCCAAGATCTCGTCGGCCGAGAGCCCGCGGCGCGCCTTGCCGTACGCGCCCCACTGGACCATCCCGACGCCATGGCCCCACCCGCGCCCGACGATCGTGACGCCGCCGCGGGCACTCGAGATCGTCAGCCACCGCGACGGGATCGTCGTCGGCATGCTGCCCGGCGGATACCGCCGGGGCTCCAGGCAGTGCGCCTGCCCGTTCACCGCGTCGCGGAACGTGCCGAGCGTCATCGTCCTCGACGCGCCACCGCCCGAGATGACGACGTCGCCGCCCGACAGGGCGACCGCGTCGATCGGCTCCTCGCCCCACTCCCCCACGGCTCCGAGGAACCGCGCCAGGTGGCCGAACGGGATCGACACGCTCCAGTGCGAGAGCCCGGAGGCGCCGTCGTCGTTCTCCACCACCGGCCGCAGGTACGGGAGCGGCGAGCTGCCGAAGACGTCCTCGTTGCCGTAGGTCTGCCCGTCCGAGGTCGAGAAGTAGAGCGTCTCGGCGGGGCGCCCCTCGTACAGGAGGACCTCGCCGGCGGTGGTGCGGACGGCGCGGTTCCACCGGCGGTCGAGTGGCGAGGGCTGGAGCGGGATGCCGCCGTAGACCTGGCAGGCGCTCGTCGCGCAGATCGGCTCCTCGAGCGGCTCGCCCTCCTCGCCGTCCCAGCCGGTCGTCGCGAGGGCGTAGGTGCGGGCGGCGATCACCTGGGCCTCGAGCGCGGCCATCGGCCACGACGCCGGCACCTCGGCGATGCCCTCCAGGTACTCGCGGAACGTGATCGTCGCGGTCAGCGAGAGCCTGCCATCCTCGGCCCGCTCGACCGTGAGGGCGCCGGGGTAGCGCGCCGCGAGCCTCGGCTGGGTGGGTTCGACGCACGAGGAATCGATCTTCGGGTAGCGGCCGTGGACCAGGAGGGATCCGCGGGCGGGCGCCTCGAGGGTGACCGAGGTCGGAGCGGGCCCGTCCGGCTCCTCGGCGGGCTCGGCCGGGCTCTGGATCGGTGCCGAGGCGCCGGTCGCGGCGGTCGTCCCGCCGAGGTCGGACGGCGCCGAGCTGGTGCAAGCCGCGGCCAGGACCGTCAGGAGGAGGGCCAGCTTGACGAGGCGGGGCAGGTACCGCACGGTTCCAACCTAGCGAGGGTTCAGTGGAGCCGTCCCGGGCAGTCGGGACGGACGACCAAGGGGGCTGAGGCATGCGGTTGTTCTCGATCAAGCCCGGCATCACGATCCGCGGCCGGACGTTCAAGGGCCTGCGCGGCTGGGCCGGCAAGCCCTGGCACCCGCCGCTCACCGACTTCCCCATCGTCTGCGTGACGCTCGCCGCCCTGTTCGACCTGATCTCCACGCTCTCCGAGGACGGGACCGACCGAGCGCAGGACTTCTACATGGCCGCGTGCTTCGTGCTGATCGTGGGGCAGGTCGCCGCGTTCGGGGCGACGCTCACCGGCTTCTGGGACTGGTGGAAGGGTCTCGATCGGGACGGCTCGAGCGGCCCGATCGGCAAAGCGAAGCACACGCAGGTGTGGCGCACAGCCAACTGGCACGCGATCCTGATGATCTCGGGGGCGTTCGTGACGGCGGTGAACATCGTGACGAGGTTCGGGAACTACGACCTGGGCCAGACGCCGACGCTGAACCTGGTGCTGTCACTCGTGGCCGCCGGCCTGATGCTGCTCGGCGCGACGTACGGCGGGGCGCTGGTGTTCGACTACCAGTTCAACGTCGAGTCGTTGAAGGGCAGCACGGCCTGGGACGAGACGGAGCAGGACCAACTGCCCGGCGACCGAACGAAGGGCTGAGGTCCCCGGGCCGGTGACGACGGGGGCGGCCCCCTACCAGCGAGCCCCCGTCGATGCCGCGAGGAACTTCATCAGGGGCGCCATCTGCTTGCAGCTCCGGATGAAGGTCTTCATCAGATCCGGTGACGTCATCTGCGCGTCTGTGAGTGGCGCGCTCGAGGTGAAACTCTTGCGCTTGATGTCCTCGATCATCGGGTCGTCCGGCTCGAACCCCCTCGGCGGGCGCTTCAGCGCGGCCTCGTCGGGATCGAGGGAACCCCGGGCCTTCTTCCAATCCGCCGGGCGCGCGGAGATCGACGCGCGGATCCGCTGGAGCATGTCGGGCTCGGCCATCCACGTCCCGCCGGCGACCATGGACGCGCCGGGCTCGAGGTGGAGGTAGTAGCCGGGGCCGTGCCCCTCCTTGCCGCCGAGCTGGAAGTGCGCCCCCACGTGGGTCTTGTACGGGCTCTTGTCCTTCGAGAAACGGACGTCGCGGTGGATCCGGAACAGCGACCCGCCCACCGGGCGCGGGTCGGCGACCAGATACCGGCTGATCTTCCCGAGCTCCGGGCCGGCGTCGGCGATGAGATCGAGGAACGGATCGCGGACCTTCGTCTCGTACCGCTCCTTGTTGACCGCGAACCACTCGCGATCGTTGTGGCGCTTCAGCTCGGCGAGGAACTTCAGGGCGTCGGCGTCGAAGTACCGCGTCACTACCACGTCACGGCGCCCTTCGACGCCGAGCCGACGAGCTTCGCGTATTTGGCCAGAGCACCACTCGTGTACCTCGGCTCGGGCGCCGTCCACGCCGCTCGCCGGCGCTCGAGCTCGGCGGCGTCCACCTCGAGTTCGATCCTCCGGCCCTCGGCGTCGATCGCGATCGTGTCGCCCTCGCGCACCAGCGCGATCGGGCCGCCGACGAACGCCTCGGGCGCGATGTGACCGACGCTGTAGCCCTTCGTCGCGCCGCTGAACCGGCCGTCGGTGATGAGCGCGACGTCGGCGCCGAGTCCGGCGCCGGCGACGGCGGCCGTGACCGCGAGCATCTCGGGCATGCCGGGCGAGCCCTTCGGACCCTCGTACCGGATCACCATGACGTCGCCCTTCTCGATGCGCCCGGCGGTGAGCGCCTCGAACGCCTGCGTCTCCGAGTCGAACACCTTCGCCGTGCCGCGGAACTCGAGCGACTTCGCCCCGGCGATCTTCATCACCGAGCCCTCGGGTGCGAGCGAGCCGAACAGGATCGCGGTGCCGCCCTTCGGCGTGGATCGGCTCGGCGAACGGGCGAACGACGGTGCCGTCCGGCGCCGGGACGTCCAGCGCGGCGAGGTTCTCCGCGATCGTGCGGCCGGTTACCGCTCACGCAGTCGCCGTCCAGGAAACCCGCGTCGAGCAGCTCCTTCATCACGACCGGCACGCCGCCGACCCGGTCCAGGTCCTGCATCACGAACTTCCCGGCCGGCCGGACGTCCACGAGGTGCGGGACGGTGCGGCTGATCCGGTCGAAGTCGTCGAGCTCGAGGCCGACGCCGGCCTCGTGTGCGATCGCGAGCAGGTGAAGCACCGCGTTCGTCGAGCCGGCGAGCGCCATCGTCACCGCGATCGCGTTCTCGAAGGCCGGCTTCGTCATGATCCGTCGCGGCGTCGGCCCACCATCGGCGAGGAGCCGAGCGGCCGCGATGCCGGACTCGCGCGCGAGGACCTCGCGGCGGTAGTCGACCGCCGGCGGGCTCGCGGCGCCGGGCAGCGACATGCCGAGCGCCTCGGCGGCGGCGGCCATCGTGTTGGCGGTGTACATCCCGGCGCACGAGCCGGTGCCCGGACATGCGGCACGTTCGACGGCGAGCAGCTCCGCGTCGGTCATCGAGCCCTTGGCGTGCGCGCCCACGGCCTCGAAGACGTCCTGGATCGTGATGTCGCGGCCCTGGTAGGTGCCGGCGAGGATGGTGCCCCCGTAGAGGAAGACGGCCGGCAGGTCCATCCGCGCCATCGCCATGAGCATGCCCGGCTCCGACTTGTCGCAGCCGGCGATGCCGACGAGGCCGTCCATGCGCTCGGCGTGCAGGACCAGCTCCACGCTGTCGGCGATCAGATCGCGGGACATCAGGCTCGCCTTCATGCCCTCGTGACCCATCGCGATGCCGTCGGAGATCGCGATCGTCGTGAACTCGATCGGCACGGCGTCGCCCTGGCGGACGCCCTCCTTCGCGAGCGCCGCGAGCTTGTCGAGGTGGTAGTTGCACGGCGTGACCTCGTTCCAGCTGCTGGCGACCGCCACCTGCGGCTTGCCGAAGTCCTCCTCCGAGAACCCGACGGCGCGGAGCATCGCGCGCGCGGGCGCGCGCTGGGGTCCGTCGGTCACCTGCCAGCTGCGTGGCTTCCGCGGATCGCTCATCGACCCGGAGCCTATCGTGGTCGCCCCCGGACGCGACGTGTGAGGATGTGCCCTCATGAGCCGCGGAGCCCGCACGACGTGACCGACGCGCCGCGTCCCGCCGCCGGCTCCTGGTGGCTCGAGGAGGCCCTCGCGCACCCCGAGTTCGTCGGACCCGACACGACCCCGCTCGAGGGCGGCACCGGCGCCGACGTCGTGATCCTCGGCGGCGGCTACACGGGGATGTGGACGGCGTGGTTCCTGAAGGAGCGCAACCCGAACCTCGACGTGGTGATCCTCGAGGCCGGCATCTGCGGCGGCGGCCCGAGCGGACGCAACGGCGGGTTCCTGACCGGTTGGTGGGCGCACCTGACGGACCTGGTCCGCACGTACGGCGACGCCGATGCGATGGAGCTGCTGATGACCTGCGGCCGCTCCCCCGCCGAGATCGGCTCGTGGTGCGAGGCCAACGGCGTCGACGCGTGGTTCCGCGCCGCCGGTGAGCTCGCCGTCTCGACGAGCCCCGCCCAAGACGGCCGCTGGGAGGACACGTTCGCGCAGGCGCGCCGGCTCGGCGTGGAGGACGAGTTCGATGAGCTCACCCCGGACGAGGTCCGCGCCCGCTGCGCCTCGCCGCGGTTCCGCGGCGGATACCTCGTGCGCGACGGCGCGACGATCCAACCGGCGCGCCTCGCCGCGCGGGCTCCGCCGCGCCCTGCTGGAGCGCGGCGTCCGGATCCACGAGCGCACCCCGGTCACCCGCTTCCGGCGCGGGCGCCCCGTGATCGCGGAGACGCCGAACGGGGTCGTGAAGGCCGGACACGCCGTGATCGCGCTCGGGGCCTGGGCGACCTGGTGGAAGGTGTTCCGGCCGAGGCTCACCGTCCGCGGCTCCTACATGGTCGTCACCGCACCCTCGCCCGAGAAGCTCGAGGAGCTGGGCTGGACGGGCGGCGAGGCCGTTCGCGACCTGCGATCCTCGTTGCACTACCTGCGCACCACGCCGGACGGACGGATCGCGTTCGGCCTCGGCGGGCTCCAGCCGGATCTGGCGCGGCGGATCGACCAGCGGTACGACTACACCGAACGCTACGCCCGGCGCGTCGCCGAGGACCTCGTCCACATGTTCCCGAGCCTCGCCCGCGTGCCGATCGAGGCGGCGTGGGGCGGCCCGATCAACGTGAGCGGGCTCACGATGCCCTTCTTCGGCTCGCTGAAGCCGGGCAACGTGCACTACGGCCTCGGCTACACGGGCAACGGCGTGGGGCCGTCGCACCTCGGCGGCAAGATCCTCGCCGCGCTGACGCTCCAGGCCGACGACGGCTTCACGCGGCTCGCGGTGGTCACGCGCGAGCCGAAGCGGTTCCCGCCCGAGCCGATCCGCTCGCCCGGGATGCTGATCGCGAACGCGGCGATCCGCCGCACGGACGACCTCGAGGAGCGTGGGCGGCGCGCCGGACGGCTCACGCGGTTCGTCGCGACCATGCCCCGCCGACTCGGCTACAACCTGGGGCCGCGGTGAACGCCCTGCCTCGCCCCGCCGACGGCAGCTGGTGGCTCGAGGAGGCCATGGCGCTCCCGGAGTTCGCGGGCGAGCCCGCGCCGCCACTCGCGGGCGACACGACCGCCGACGTGGTGATCGTGGGCGGGGGCTACACGGGGATGTGGACCGCGTGGTTCCTGACGGAGAGCGAACCCGGCATCGACGTCGTGGTGCTCGAGCAGGACCTGTGCGGCGGTGGGCCGAGCGGCCGCAACGGCGGGTTCCTCAACGCGTTCTACGACGACGCCGCCTACCTGATCCGCCGTTTCGGCGACGAGGGCCGTCGAACGGTCGAGCTGGCGGCGCGCTCTATCGACGAGATCGGGGCGTGGTCGCGGGAGCACGGCGTCGACATCTGGTACGAACGGAACGGCGACCTCGGGATCTCGACGTCGCCGGCGCAGGACCCGAGTCGTCCTTCACACCGTCGACGACGCGCGCAAGCTCGACCTGGACGACGTCTACAAGCCCCTGAACGAGTCCGAGGTGCGCGAGCGGTTCGACTCGCCGGTCGCGCGCGGCGGGCTCCGCGTCACCCACGCCGCGAACGTCCAGCCGGCGCGGCTGGCACGGGGCCTGCGGCGCGTGCTGATGGAGCGCGGCGTGCGCATCCACGAGGCCTCCCCCGTCTCGAGGTTCGCCGCGAAACGCTCGCCCGCGGTGGCCGAGACGCCCGGAGGGCGCGTGCGCGCGGAGCGGGCGATCCTCGGCGTCAACGCGTGGGCGGGCGGATGGCGCGAGTTCCACCGCCAGCTGCTGATCCGCGGCACGTTCATCGTGGTGAGCGCGCCGGCCCCCGAGCGCCTGGAGCGCATGCGCTGGACCGGCGGCGAGGGCGTGTACGACTTCCGCACGGGCCTGCACTACCTGCGGACCACGCGCGACGGACGGATCGCGTTCGGGGGTGCGGGCCTGGGCGTCTCCACGAGACGGATCGGGCCGAGGTACCGCTACGACGAGCGATCCGTCGCCGAGCTGACCCACGACTTCCGGCGGTGGTTCCCCGACTTCCACGACGTGCCGCTCGAGGCCGCGTGGGGCGGACCCATCGACGTCTCGGGACGGCACCTGCCGTTCTTCGGGACGCTTCCGGGCGGGCACGCACACTACGGGCTCGGGTTCACGGGCAACGGCGTCGGGCCGTGCCACCTCGGCGGCAAGATCCTCGCGGCGATGGCGCTCGGGCGGGAGGATGAGTTCACGTCGCTGCCGATCGTGGGCGACGAGCCGAAGCGGTTCCCGCCCGAGCCGCTGTTCACGCCCGGCGAGCAGCTGGTCACGCGCGCGATCAGCCGCAAGGACGAGCTCGAGGATCACGGCCGCCGTCCCGGGCCGCTCGTCTCCGCATTGGCGCGCCTGCCCCGGCGCATGGGGTTCAACCTCGGTCCCTGAAACAGAAGGCGCAACGAAGGAGGAGCGGCCGTGATCGTTCGCACGACGTCCGATGTGGAAGGAACCCGGTCCGATGTCAGCGGCCCGGACTGGCGGAGCCTGCGGATGCTGACCCGGGCCGACGGGATGGGCTTCACCGTGACGCAGACGACGATCTCCGAGGGCATGGAGGTGGAGCTCGAGTACCGGCACCATCTCGAGGCCTGCCTGTGCATCGTCGGCGAGCTCGAGGTCGAGGACCTCGCGACCGGCGAGAAGCACACGGTGGGGGCCGGCACCCTCTACGCGCTGGACGCGCACGACCACCACGTGGTCCGGGCCAAGGCCCCGACCCGTCTGGTCTGCGTGTTCGCGCCCGCGCTCTCGGGCGACGAGACGCACGACGCGAGCGGCGGCTACGCCGCGGCGAACGGCTCGTAGCCGGGGGCGACCACGGGCCAGGGGTTGGCCCGCTCCCACGCCGCGCCGAACTCGAGCACGAGGTCGTCGCGCCAGCGCGGCCCGTTGATGAGGAGCCCGAACGGCACGCCGTTCGACTGCGTGCCCCCCGGGACCGACAGAGACGGGTGACCGCTCAGGTTGAACTCACCCATGTTGTAGCCCTCGGCGCCGGCGGGCCCGTCCGTGCCGGGCAACGTCCCGTCGGCCAGCCAGCCCTCGTAGCCGTGGGCGGGACAGACGAGCACGGCGTCCTCGCCGAGCAGCCGGTCCAGGTCCGCCGTGTACAGGAACCGTCGCCGCCTGACCGCGAGGTAATCCGATAGCCCCAGTCCGAGCGCGTTCTCCATCTCTCCGCGGAAGGCCGCGCTGAACTCGGACAGATGCGCCTCGACGAACGGGCGCCCGAGCCATTCGAGCTCCTCGAGCGCGACCGTGGTCCACCAGTCCATCCCGCCGTGACCGCCTGCCGCCGCGACGCCGGGGAACACGTCGCCGGGGGCGACCTCCTCGACCGGGATGCCGAGGTCGCGGTCGATGGCGTCGAGCGCCGACCGGAACCGCGTCTCGACCTCGGCGGGCAGCGGGCCGAGATCCCACGTACGCGTCGTGGCGAGGACGCGCTTCGGCATCCCGCCGCCGTAGGACCAGTCCGGAGTGGCCGTCGGGTCGCCCTCCACGCGGCCACGCATCACCTCGAGGAGCAGCTTCACGTCGGCGACCGACGCCCCGAGCGGACCCTGGGTCGACACCTCCATCCACGAGGGGATCGGACGCCGCCCGATCATGCCGGACGTGGGCTTCAGACCGGCCAGGCCGCAGAACGCGGCCGGCGTACGCGTCGAACCACCCCCGTCGCTCGCGGTCGCGAGCGGCGTGAGACCGGCCGAGAGCGCGGCAGCCGCGCCGCCGCTCGAGCCGCCCGGCGACCACTCGAGCGCCCAGGGATTCCGCGTCAGCCCGAACACATCGTTGCCGGTCCACCCCTGGAAGGCGAACTCGGGGATGTTGCTCCGCCCGACGATCACCGCCCCCGAATCGACCATCCGTTCCACCGTGGCCTCGCTCCGCTCGGCCGGGGGGCGGTCGAGCATCGTGCGGGATCCGAAGTGCGTGACCATCCCCGCGACGTCCGTGTTGTCCTTGACGAGGAGCGGGAGCCCGGCGAGCGGCGCCTCGGAGCCGAGGACGCTCAGCGCGTCGACCGCACGCGCGTCCTCGAGGGCCTGCTCCGCGCGGAGCGTGGTGACGGCGCCGAGCGGCGGGTTCAACCGCTCGATCCGCTCGAGCGAGGCCCGCACGAGATCGACCGCGGACACGCGCCGGTCGCGGACCGCGGCGGACAGCTCGGCGAGCATCAGCGGCCGAAGTTCTTGATGCGGTCGATGAACTCGCCGCGCTTGTGGTCGCGCAGGACCACGCTGGCGGCGTTGCGGCCCGGAACCCCCATCACGCCGCCGCCCGGATGGGTCCCCGAGCCGCAGAGGTACATGCCGGCGACCGGCGTCCGGTAGTCGCCGTAGTTAGGGATCGGGCGGAAGCTGAACATCTGGTCCGGCGTCAACTCGCCCTGCATGATGTTGCCGCCGATCAGGCCGTAGCGGTCCTCGATGTCCTTCGGCGTGAGGACCTCGACGTGCTCGACGGCCCCCTCGAGGTTCGGCGCGAACTCGCCGAGCGCCTTCAGGACCCGTGCGGCCCAGTCCTCTCGGCCGCCGTCCTCCCAGGAGCCCTCCGCCAGCTCATAGGGCCCGAACTGGCTGAACGCGAGCATCAGGTGCTTGCCGTCGAGAGCCAGCCCGGTTGGCTCGTGCGCCGTGGGGAACACGACCTCCACGTAGGGGTGCTCGCTCATCCGCCCGTACTTCGCGTCGTCCCACGCGCGCTCGAGGTACTCCATGGACGGCGACACGGCCGCGAGGCCCTTGTGCACCTCGCCGTCCTGGTCCCAGCTGGGGAACGACGGCAGCTCCGAGAGCGCGACGTTCAGCTTCACCGAGCCCGAGCGCGTCCGGTAGCGCTTCACGTCGCGGATGACGTCGCCGGGAAGACGTTCCTCGCCCACCAAGTGCAGGAACGTCGTCACGGGATGCGCGCCGCTCACCACGCGCTGGGAGCGGATCAACGTCCCGTCGGTGAGCGCAACGCCGACGGCGCGTCCGCTCGCGTTGATCGCGACGCGCTCGACCTCGGCGTTCGTGCGGATCTCGGCGCCGGCGGCCTCGGCCGCGCGCGCCATCGCCGCGCTCAGCCCGCCCATGCCGCCCTTCACCCACCCCCAGGCGCCGGCGTGACCGTCGATCTCGCCGATCCAGTGATGCATCAGCACGTACGCCGAGCCCGGCGTCATCGGCCCGCACCACGCGCCGATGATCGCCTGCGTCGCGAGGGCACCCTTCACGCGGTCGTCGTCGAACCACTCGTCGAGGAAGTCGGCCGCGCTCATCGTGAACAGCCGCACCGCCTCGTGGATGTCGCGTCCGCTCCACTTGCGGAAGTGCCCGGCGGTCGTCGCCCAGCTCGGCAGGTCGCGGATCTTCATGTTCGGCGGCACGACGAACAAGAGGTCCTTCAGCAGCCGGGCCACGTGATCGAAGTAGCGGTCGAACTCGACGTAGGCCGCCGCGTCGTGCTCGCTGAACCTCGCGATCGCGTCGGCGTCGCGCTTCACGTCGCCCCACAACGTGAGCGAGGTGCCGTCCGGGAATGGAACGAAGTAGTCGGGGGTGACGATCGAGACCTCGTAGCCGTGGCGCTTCAGGTCGAGCTCGCGCACCACCTGCGGCGGCATCAGCGAGACGACGTAGCTCGCGCTGGAGACCCGGTAGCCGGGCCAGGGTTCCTCGGTCGCGGCGGCGCCGCCGAGGACGTCGCGCTTCTCGAGGACCAGCACGTCCAGCCCCGCCTTGGCAAGGTACGCTGCGCACGAGAGGCCGTTATGGCCTCCACCGATGATGACGACGTCGCGCTCGAACACGCCCACGAGGCCCGGAGGTTACCCAGCCACCGAGCGGTGCCGCAAACGCCGCGTCCCCGCGCGCCCGAGGCCGTCCCGCCCGGCCCGGGTTCCCGATCCGCGGTGAGCTCACACACACGCAGAGCGTTGATCAACGGCGGGATCGCCGCGATCGTGACGTTCACGATCGGCTCGGCCGTCGTGGCGGCCACCGAGCCGGGGCTCCCCGAGCTGCCGGAGCCCCCGACGTCGCCGACGGGTTCACCGACGCCCCCCTGCACCCCCACGTGGGAGATCGTGCCGAGCGCCGACAGCGGCGAGCTACCCATCTCGCTGAACGGCGTCGTGGCGCTCTCGGCGTCGGAGGCCTGGGCCGTCGGCGCGACCGGCGACCCTGTGGCGCCCTCGGCCGTGGTGGTGGAGCGGTGGGACGGCGTCGCGTGGACCGCGGTCGAGGCGCCGAGCCCCGGGACCGAGCGCAACGAGCTCCTCGACGTGGACGCCGCCGGGCCGAACGAGGTCTGGGCGGTCGGGCGGACCTCGAGCGGGTTCGGCGACGCGCCGCTCGTCCTGCGCTACGACGGCACCGAGTGGCTCGAGGTCGAGATGCCGATCGAGATCGACGGCGTGCTGAACGGCGTCGCGGCGATCTCCCCCACCAACGTCTGGGTCGTCGGCTCCGTCGGCGACCCCGCGGCCTCGCTCGAGCGCGGTCTCGTGTTGCACTGGGACGGGCAGCTGTGGGCCGAGGTGGAGGTCGGCCGCGCGCTCGGCGGGGGCAAGAGCTTGCTGCGCGACATCGACGTGCTCACGCCGAGGGACCTATGGGTGGCGGGCTACCACCACAACCGGCCCGCCATCATCCGCTACGGCGGCGAGGCGTGGGCGGACTCGCCGACAGAGACCCAGGGAACGCTCGAGGCGGTCGAGGCGGTGGCGTCCAACGACGTATGGGCCGTCGGTTCGCAGATCCAGCACTTCGACGGCACCGGGTGGACCCCGGCGGCCAACGTCCGAAGTGACGGGCTCCTGCTGTCGGTCTCGGTCGTCGGGCCGCAGGACGTGTGGGCCGTGGGATCGCGCCCGACCGCCGAGGGCACCACGAAGACGCTCGTGGTTCGCTTCGACGGGCAGCGCTGGCAGCAGATCCCCGGCGCCGGCGTCCCGGGTTCGGACGTGCTGTCGGCGGTCGACGCCCTGCCCGACGGCACCGTGCTCGCCGTCGGCCACCGCGACGTACGGACGGGCCGCCGGACCCTGGCCGTCCGCGGCGCGACCTGCCTCGCGACGTCCTAGCTCGACGTCTCGGCGGCGTCGCCCCGCGGCGACCCGATCGCCGGCCCGGGATTCTGGTGCCCGGTGCTCGGCGACTCCGAGATCTCCCTGAGCGCCTCGCCCACCTGACGCGTGGACGCGAGGCCGAGCGCGACGTCGCCGAGCGACAGCATCCCGACGAGCGCGTTGTCCTTCACCACGGGGAGCCGGCGGATCTTGTGCCGCTCCATCAGGTCGCGCGCCTCGTGCAGCTCCAAGTCGGGCGAGACGGTCCTCAGGTCCTTCGTGGCGATCTCGTCCAGCTTCACCTCGGTGGGATCGCGTCGCTTGGCCATCACCCGCACGACGAGGTCGCGGTCGGTCACGATCCCCACCAGCTCGTCGTCGCGGACGAGGGGGACCGCGCCGAAATCATGATTGGCCATCAGCCCGGCGGCATCGCCGGCGCTCTGGTCGGGGTTGAGGGACTTCGGTTCCTCGGTCATCGCGTGTCGGACCAGCACGGCCATGGTCATCGCCTCCTCGGGAAGGGGTCGCCCCGAACGATACCCGTAGCGGGAGCGGCCAAGCGCGGAGCGCCAGGCTCGCAGCGACTAGGCTGCCGCCCCATGGACCTGCGGCTGGAGCCGGGCGACGCCGAGCTGAAGGCTCGGGCTCGCGCGTTCACCGACGAGGTCCTGATCCCGCTCGAGGACGAGTGCGAGACCGGCGACGGCCTCACGTCCGACAGCTTCGCGGCCGCCAAGCGGGCCGTGCTCGACCGCGGCTTCAACGCGATCAACCACCCCCGTGCCGATGGCGGACAGGGGCTCGACACGTTCCAGCAGATCCTCGTCGAGGAGGAGTGGGGCCGCGCGACGAACGCGCTCTGGGACATCCCTTGGCGGCCCTCGATCCCGCTCGCGTCGGGGACCGAGGAGCAGAAGGAACGGTACCTGCGCCCGGCGATCCTCGGCGAGCGCCGTGACGCGTACGCGATCACCGAGGAGGCCGCGGGCTCCGACCCGACGATGGTGCGAACGACCGCCGCGCGCGACGGCGACGGCTGGGTGCTGAACGGCGAGAAGTGGCACGTGACATCGGGCGACGTCGCGGACTTCTTCCTCGTGCACGCGCACGTCGATGGCGACCCCGCGAAGGCCACCGTCTTCCTCGTCGACAAGGACGCGCCCGGGGTGGAGCTCGTCCGCACGCCGAAGTACACCCACACGTTCGTGTTCGAGCACCCGATCTTCGCGTTCCACGACGTGCGCTTGGGCGACGGCGCGGTGCTCGGCGACGTCGGCCAGGGGTTCGAGCTGACGAAGGACTGGTTCGTCGAGGAGCGCATCATGATCGGCGCCCGCACGATGGGCGCCGCGACCCGCGCGCTCGACCGCTCGCTGGCGTTCGCGAACGCGCGGGTGCAGTTCGGAAAACCGATCGCCGAGTTCCAGGCGATCGCGTTCATGCTCGCCGACATGGCGGCCGAGATCATGGCCGCGAAGTCCATGCTCTACCGCGTGGGATGGCAGGCCGCCCGCGGCGGAGCCGGGCGCAAGGAGCTCCATGCGCTCGCGTCGGCGGTCAAGCTCGTCTGCTCGGAGACGGCGGGACGCGTGGCCGACAAGGCCGTGCAGATCCACGGCGGCCGTGGCTACATGCGCGAGGAGCCCGTCGAGCGCATCTGGCGCGAGCTCCGCGTGGACCGGATCTGGGAGGGCACGTCCGAGATCCAACGGCTCGTGATCGGCAACGAGCTCCGGAAGCGCGGGCACGACTCGTACACGGGCTGGCCATCGTAGGGCCGACTTGCCACCTGCGCTCGGTTCGTGGAACCTTTGGGCCGCACGTCTCCTCATGCGAAGGGGCGGGATGACCGACACGCTTTCCGAACACGCGCACATCCGACCCGCGGCCGCGTCCGTCGCCGGCCGTGACGGATCCCCCGCGAGGGTGGCCGTCGTGCTCGCCGCCGGGCGATCCGAGCGTCTGGCGTCCGTGACCGGCGGGGGTTCTAAGGCCCTGGTCCGGGTGGGCGGCCTGTCACTCGTCGAGCGGGCCGTCCGCCAGTTGCTGGCCGGTGGGATGCGGCGCGTCGTCGTCGTTGTCGGCTATCAGGCCGGCCCGGTCGCGGCGGTGGTGAACCGGATCGCGCCCGGGGTGGTACGGGCCGTGTACGCGGAGCGGTGGGAGGAAGGCAACGGGGCGTCGCTGGCCGCTGCCGAGCCCGCGGTTGCCGAGGAGGAGTGCTTCCTCCTCGTCACGACCGATCACGTCTTCGGCCAGGGCGCGCTGGAGCCGCTGATCGAGCGCCACGGACCCGGCGTCCTCGTGGATCACTCGCCCGAGCCCGATGCGTGGGCGGAGGGCACGCGGGTACGCCTGCATGCCGAGCACGCGGTCGAGTTCTCCAAGGAGCTCGGGGACCCGTCCATCGACTGCGGCGCGTTCCTGCTACCGCGCGAGGTGTTCGACGCCCAGCGACGCGTCGCCGCACGCGGCGATCGGACGCTCGCGGGCGCGGTGACCGAGCTCGCTCGTTCGCGACCGCTCGAGGCCGTTCCCCTCCCCCAGGGGATGTGGTGGCAGGACGTCGACACACCGGAGGACCTGCGACGCGCGGCCGCGCTGCTTCGTCGTTCCCTCACGAAGGACTCGGACGGGCCCGTCGCGCGGTACCTCAACCGTCCGATCTCGACGCGCCTGTCCATGGCGCTCGCGCACGCCCCCATCCATCCCGACGTCGTCTCCTTGCTCGCGTTCCTGGTTGCCGTCCTCGCTGGATGGAGCCTCGCGCTCGGCCTCGGGATCGCGGGCGCGGCGCTCGTCCAGCTCTCGTCCCTGCTGGACGGCGTGGACGGCGAGATCGCGAGGCTCCAGGCCCGGGCGAGCGCTCGCGGCGCCCTGCTCGATGGCGTCCTGGATCGCCTCGCGGACGCGGCCGTCATCGGCGGGCTCGCGATCTGGGCGCTGCAGGCGCATGGTCCCGAGGCGACGGTGATGTGGACGGTCGCCGCGACGACGGGCTCCATGCTCTCGATGGCCACCAAGGACCGGATCACCGCGCTCCGGATCCCGCCGGCGCCCGAGCGCTCGATCGGGTTCCTGCTCGGCGGGCGGGACGCGCGCTTGCTGCTCGTCGCGCTCGCGGCGCTGCTGGGGACCCCCCTCCTCGCGCTCCAGGCGGTCGCGCTGACTTCCGGAGCGAGCCTCGCCGTGCGGCTCCTGCTCACGCGGGCCACGGTCCCCGGTGCGTGGACCCACGGTCGCTGACCGGCGCATACTCGACCCGGATGCACCCCTCGAGGCTCGAACTGGAGGCGCGATGAGCGGCATCACGGTCGGCGTCGACGTCGGCGGGACGAAGATCCAGGCGGCGGCGCTTCGCGCGCAGAAGGTGGCGGGCGCCTACCGCCTTCCAACCCCGCAGAGCGGTGCGGCGGACGTGGTCGCGGCGGTCGGCGAGGCCGTCTCGAAGGCGCTCGCCGAGGCGGGTGCCGGGCCGGCGGATCTCTCGGCGATCGGCATGGGTGTGCCGGGCGCCGTGGACCAGGCCGTCGGGACCGTCTCGAGCTCGCCGAACCTGCCGGGGTTCCAGGCACCCGAACCCGTTCCACTCGGCGCGATGGTGTCCGAGGCGGTCGGGGGCGCGCCGGTCACGCTCGACAACGACGTCCGCGTCGCGATCCTCGGCGAGTGGAAGCGTGGAGCCGGGCGCCCGTACCGGGACCTCCTGGGCGTGTGGGTCGGTACCGGCGTCGGAGGCGGGCTCGTGCTCGACGGCAAGGTCCACCAAGGGCTCGGCGCGGCCGGCGAGATCGGCCACACGATCGTTCGCCCAGGTGGGCGCCTCTGCTCGGACGGCCGTCGCGGCCATCTGGAGGCCTACGCGGGGCGCGGGCGGATCGAGGCACGCGCCCGGCGCCTCGCGAACGAGGGTAGGAAGACGGTCCTGTTCGAGATCATGGAGAGGAAGGGCCGGACGCGCCTGTCGAGCGGCGTGATCGCGGACGCGCTCGAGAAGGGCGACCGGATGGCGAACGAGCTGATCGATGACGCGGTGTGGGCGCTCGGCGTCGCGCTCGCGTCCGTGCAGAACCTCCTCGCGCTCGAGGCGATCGTGATCGGCGGCGGGCTCGGCGACCGGCTCGGCGAGCCGTTCGTGCGCCGCATCGAGGAGGAGATGGCGCCCAGGCTGTTCGTCCCGGACAAGCCGCCCGTGATGCTGACAGCGGAGTTCGGCGACCTGTCGGGCTCGGTGGGCGCGGCGGTGCTCGCGGGGGGCTAGCGATGGCCGCACGGTTCGAGCGCCGACGGTTCCTTGCGGGAGCGGCTGCGCTCGCGGCCGGCGGGCTGCTCGCGGCGTGCCGGCGCTCGGGATCGACCTCCCCGTCGTCCGCGCCGACGCGCGCGAACCCCGCCACGTTGCCGATGCGCGAGGACCTGCTGATCCGGAGCGGCCTGCCGGTCGAGCGGGGGGCCACCCTCCGCATCTACCAGTGGCGCGAGTACCTGTACGACGACGTCCTCCGGTCGTTCGCTCGCCGGCACGCGGCGTCGGATGTGGCGATCGAGGTCGAGAGCTTCGCCGACATGGACGAGGCGCTCGCACGCCTGCGCGCGCCGGGCGCCGACTTCGACGTCTTCTTCCCCACGATCGACGTTCTGCCCCGCCTCGTCGAGGGCGGCCTGCTCCGTCCGCTGAACCACGACGCGCTCCCGCATCTCCGGCACCTGTGGCCCGAGTTCCGAGCGTCGGACGGACCCTTCTACGACGTGGGAGCGCGCTACTCGGTCCCGTACACCGTCTACTCGAGCGGGATCGCCTGGCGCTCGGACCTCGTGCGCGCCGAGGATCTGCAGGAGCCGCTCGAGCTCCCGTGGAACCCTCGATACCGAGGCCGGACGGGGTTCCTCGATCAGTACCGCGAGGCGCTGGCCTTCGCCCTCCTGCGCGAAGGGGTGACCGACGTGAACACCTCCGACGGGTCCGCCGTCGCCCGCGCGGCGGCTGCGCTCGGCGAGGCCGTGGAGGCCGGCGCACGCGTCAGCGAGGAGGGCGCCTACGAATGGCTCCCCGAGGGCCACGTCGTCGCGCACCAGGCATGGTCCGGCGACGCGCTGACCGCGCTCACCTACGAGGGGCGCGACCCCGTCGAGACGGGGCGCAGGCTCGGCTACTGGTGGCCCATGGACGGCACCGGGTGGGTCGGGTGCGACCTCACCGCGATCTGCGCGGGCGGGCGGAACCCCGTCCTTGCCCACGCGTTCGTCGACCACCTGCTGCGGCCCGAGGTCGCCCTCGACAACTTCCGGTGGAACGGGTACCAGCCGCCCCTCGGCGAGATCACGCCCGAGCTCGCGCTCCTCGAGTACCCGGGGCTCGCGCAGATGGCGCACCACTGCGCGATCCTCACGCCGGACGTGTTCGCCGCGAGCCAGATGTTCCACGCGCTCGACCCGCGCGCGAACGCCACATGGCTCGACGCGTGGCAGTCGGTGCTCGCGGCCGCCTAGGCCTAGCTCGCCGCCAATGCGGGGGTCCAGATCTCGGAGAGGTCGTAGCCGCTGGTGCTCGCCAGGCTCTCGCCGGTGATCGGATCCACCATCTCGATCCACAGGTTCGCGTCGCCGCACCGCTCCACGTCCTTCGGGTCGCGGCGACTCGATGAGACCAGGTCGCCCTTCGAGCTCGCGAAGCACAGGTCGCGGGCGATCACGACCCACGCCGGGACGTCCTCGGGTTCACCGACGAACGAGCCCGGCACGATCGCGAGCGTCTGCAGGATCTCCCCCTCCACGTCGACCCGGATCGCGAGCCGGGTCGCCTCCTCCGGCGTGATCGCCGGGTCGAGGTCGTCGGGCGGCGGCCGGAGCGTGAGCCCCCAGGTGCCGGGCACCTCCTCCTCGGAGGCCTGACGGAGATGCGGGTACGCGGGCGGCTCGCCCGCGCACGCGGCCGCGAGCATGCAGAGCGCCAGCAGCGCCGGGAGCCGGCGGGAGGCCATGGGTCGAGGCTAGCGCGGAGCCTACGTCGCGTCGAGGCACCCCGAGACCTCCGCGGGAAGGCCGGGGATCTGCAGGCCCTCGGCCCCGTCCACGAAGTCGTACGCGATCCCCGTCCAGTCCCCCGGCAGGCCCGGGTACGGACGCTCGGTCGGGTCGGCGCTCTCGAACTGGAAGCCCACCCACTCCGGCGACCGGAACCCGTTCGTGTCGTAGGGCGCGACGGCCGAGAGGCCGCGTCCGAACCGCCGCGCCTCCACGAGGAACCGTCCCTGGAACGACAGGTCGTCCTCCGCGTAGAGCTTCACGTACCAGCGCTGCACGAGCAGCAGGTAGCCCTTGTCGGTCGGCGGCGACTCGGGGCCCACGAAGTAGCGCATGTCCACGACGACGAGCGGCCCCTCGACGCCCGTGGTACGGCGGATGATGCCGAGGGGCTCGAGGTAGCGCTTGGATCCCTCGGCCGGCGTGACCCAGCCCTCCACGCAGTCGGTATCGATCTGGCCGCGCGTCGCCGGGGGCTCCTCGGGAAGCGCCGGCTGGGTGGGCGACGGCGTCGGACCCGGCGAGTCGACGGGGGTCGGGACCGTTGGCGCGGAGGTCGCCGTCGAGCCGGCCGGGTCGGCGACCTCGCCCCCCTCGTCCGTACACGCGGCGGTCGCGAGCGCGAGCAGCACAGCGAGCGTCAACAACGACCGGCACCGACGCTGGTTGACGGAGACCTCCATGCGGGAACCGCAGGATACCCGTCGGGATTCAGGAACGGCGGACCGGTCGGCGCGGGACGGCCACGATCAGGTTCGCGATGCCGCCGACCGCGAGGCCGACACCGACGCCTCCGACCACGTCCAGCGGCGCGTGCGCTCCGAGGTAGATCCGCGCGAACGCCACGAGGCCGACGACGGCCGGCGGGACCAGACGCCATCGGCCTCGCAGGTAGGGATCGACCGCCCAGGCGAGCCCGGTGAGCAGCATCACGTGGCCCGAGACGAACGAGGCGCCGTGCGTCGGCGTGTCGCCGCGCACGATCGCGTCGGGAACGCTCGTACCCGGTCGCGATCGCTCCACGATCTGCCAGATCACCCGCTCCGCGGCGAGCTTGCCGGCCGTGATCAGCAGGCACGCGGCCGCGAGGCGCCATCGGCGCAACGCGGCGGCGGCGGCGGCCGCGACCGGCCCCACCGCGACGACCCCGAGCAGCTGCGCCCCGCGCATCGCCGGCGACAGGACGTCGGGGAGCCCGTTGATCGCGCGGAACACGGCGAGCTCGGCACCCTTCACCGTCCCGTCGCGGGCGACGACGCCGCACCCGGCGGCGAGCCCGAGGCCGCCGACGGCGACGATCGCGTCCACGCGTCGCCGTTCGAACGCCGTCTCCATGCATCCCCTTCGATCGACGAGGACCCGAACCTAGCACGCGCTCACATTCGACCCGGCGGTCTCATCGTTCAACCGATCCCTTGATAGGTTCTTGGACCGTGCCCGGCACACCCCGCTACCACCTCCCCGAGCAGCGCTACGAGCGACTCGCGCACGAGCGCGGCCTCGACACGCCCTTCCCACGTCGGCGCTTCCTGACGAACTCGGCCCTCGCGATGGCGGGGGCGACGCTCTACGCCTGCACCGGAGGGGGCCGCAAGACCCCTCCGACGCCGACGGGTGCGTCGGCATCGGTCGTGGCGACGGACACGCGCTTCCCGATCAAGCGCGTCCTGTACGTGATGATGGAGAACCGGAGCTTCGACAACCTGTACGGCCGCTTCCCAGGCGCGGACGGCGCCACGACCGGCGTGAAGTTCGGGCGGGAGGTGCCGCTCGAGCCCTGCCCGCACTGGCTGCCGGGCGACATCCCGCACGATCGCGCCGCGCACCTGAACGACGTGAACGGCGGCGCGTACGACGGCTTCGGCGTCGGGATGTTCGGCGACCCGTGGGCGTACACCGCGTTCGAGGAGTCCGCGGTCCCCAACTACTACGCATGGGCGCGCGATTACGTGCTCTGCGACAATTTCTTCGCCTCGGTGGGCGGCCCGTCGTACCCGAACCACTTCTTCTTCGTGGCGGGTCAGTCGGGTGGCACGCTCGACAACCCCGAGAACATCGAGATCAAGATCGAGGAGGGCGGAAGGCGCTTCAAGAGCTGGGGGTGCGACGCCGTCGGCGAGAACGTCTTCGTGTTCGTCAAGGACGAGCTCGGCAACCTGACGAAACACGACACGTGCTTCCGCTTCCCCACCGTGCCCGAGCAGCTCGAGGGCGCCGGTGTCTCGTGGGCGTACTACTCGGCCGGCCCGTATCAGTCCGGGTACTTCTGGAACGCGCTGAACGGCATCGAGGGCGTCTACCACACCGACCTGTGGCGGCCCGAGCGGATCCGGTCGGTGGACCGGCTCGTCCAGGACATCCGCGCCGACCGGCTGCCCTCGGTCGCGTGGATCACACCGCGGTTCGAGTGGTCGGACCATCCACCGCAGAGCACGTGCTACGCGGAGAACTGGCTCACCGAGCTCGTGAACGCGGTGATGGAGAGCCCCGGATGGGAGCACACCGCGATCTTCCTCACGTGGGACGAGTGGGGCGGGTTCTACGACCACGTGCCCCCCCCGGAGGTGGACGACATCGGGTTCGGGTTCCGGGTCCCGATGCTCGTGATCAGCCCCTACGCGCGCAGGGGCTACGTGGACGACGCCGAGGGCGAGTTCAGCTCACCGCTGAAGTTCGTCGAGGACAACTGGGGCCTGCCGTACCTCACCGAGCGGATCGAGCGCACCCACAACTTCGAGCACGTCTTCGCGTTCGGTCGCAACCCGAGAACCGACGCACAGCCGCTGCCGGTCAGCGACTCGTGCTACGGCACCGCGACGGATTTCCCCGGCTTCGACTACCCGGGCTGGCCCGAGGGGACCGACCCCGAGGAGAGCCACTTCGTCTGAGGCGGGTCTGACCTACCGCTCTGCGGGGACTTCGACGGGACCGGCGACGCCCAGGACGCGCCACTCCGTCTCCTCCCGCCGGAAGCAGATTACCGCGTACGTCCCTGCGGCCGCCCCGCCGTTCGCTCCCGACCACGTGCCCGTCCATCCCGTGCTCAGGGTGAGCGCGGTCGTGCCCCTCCCCGGCCCCATCCCCCCGTGGGCGAAGCCGATATCGGAACGGCCCTGGAGCGATGTGTCCACGTACGAGGGGAGCCGCTCCGCATACGAGGAGGACCAACCCTCGAACCCGCCCCGCGTGGCCCTCGGCACCCACCGGGCGCTCCGGAGCGAGGACGCCGGGTCGTCGAAGCTCCGGCGATCGCCGATCCGGACGACGTCGACGATCGTCTGCTTGGGTGCGGGCTCGGGCACGTGGAGACGGATGCGTCGGCCGTTGACCGGGCGGTCGGACATCTCGAGGGTGCACGTCGAGTCGCCCAACGTGAGCACCGCCGCTACCGATCCCCGCTCGCGCGCTTCGGGCTCGACCATCCCGAGAGCCGGTGCCGTCGATCCGGCGACGACGGACCGACCTTCGGAGGCCTCGGGGGCGACCGTGCACGCAGCGGCCAGGAGGCCGACGAACACGGCGAGGACGCGCCGGCGATGGGGCGTGGGACCCGAGCTCCCGCCGCTCATCTCAAGAGCCTCGGCGCGATGATCTCGACGATGAGCGTGTGGTCGTCGAGCCATCCGATCGGCGTGGGGTCGAAGATCTTCGTGATCCGGCCGGTCGCCAGCTCGAGGACGACCAGACCTCCCTCGCCGTCCTCGGTTCCCGGACCAGTGAGTCCCACAGGTTCGCCCTCCAGGAACAACGGGTCGCTCGGGCGGCCCCCTTTCGAGAAGGCGAACCAGGTCCCACCCGGAGACCACCGCGGGCCCCCGCTGTTGACGCCGGCGAACGGGCGGGCGTCCGTCCCGTCGGCGTCCGCAAGCCAGACCTGCGGCGCGCTCGTGCCGCCGTGCGGGAACGTGACCTCGCGATCGCGGTGGAACGCGATCGTGGTCCCGTCGGGCGAGAAGAACCCGTCGTACCCTCCCGCCAAGATCCGCGTGATCTGGCCACCCGCGACGGGGATCGTCCAGAGCTCGTATCCGCCGATGCCTCGTGTGAACAAGATCGTGCGCCCGTCCGGGCTGAAGCGCGGGTACTGGATCTCGTTTCGCCCGAAGCGGAGCTCGTTCCCGTCCGCAGGGTATCCGTCAGCGTGAAGGATGATCGTCTTCTCGCCGGTGGCGACATCCATCACCACCAGATCCGCGGGCAGGTCCTGGCGGGAGGTGCCGCTCAGGGCGACGTAAACGATCATCCGCCCGTCCGGGGACAGGTTCGCCGCCTCGGCCCCCTCGGGTTCGTCGGTCAGCTGCCGGACCTCGCTCCCGTCGATGGCCGCGAGGAACACCTGCGTCCGGTGGCGGTCGTCCTCGCCGACGAATAACAGCGACGAGCCGTCCGGTGTGCCCTGATACCCCACTCGGTCCCACCCGGTCGCGAGGTCCGTGATGCTCGGCGGTAGGGGGTTCACCTCGCCGGTCCCGACATCGACGAAGTAGGTACCTGCCCGCTCGTCGAGTCGGTAGGTCTCGACGATCCCCGTCACCTCGATAGGCCCGGCCACGCCCGTGATCCATCGCTCGTCCGCCCACTGGTAGCAGATGACCGCGTACGTTCCGGGCGCGGCTCCGCCAGGCGGCCCGGACCAGGAACCAGTCGAACCTCGGTTGAGGACGAGGTGCGACGAGGCCAGCTGCGGCCCCCTCCCCCCATGCCACGCGTCGTCCGCACGCCCCGCCAGCGAGCTGTCGACGTAACCGGGAAGCCGGATGTCCACCCTGTCGGTCCCGACCCAGCCGGGGCGGAACGAGTATGGGGAGTCCCTACCGCTCGTCCGTACCGTGCCCGTCCTGCGCAGGTAGGTCTCGAGGTCCTCGAAGGTGTGGGGGCGACCGATCGCGACGATGTCGAACACGGTCTGATGGACGACGGGCTCCTCGACGATGAATCGCAGGCGCTCCCCCCCGGCGGAGGTGTCAGACGGACCGATGGCGCATCCCCAGTCGGTCACCCTGAGCCTCGACCCCACGAGCCCCCGTCCGCTCGCTCCTGCCTTCCCCTCCCTCGCCGCAGGCGCCGAGGCGGCGACGTCCGGGATCGGACCGTCGGGCGCATCAGGGCCGGCCGAACACGCGGCGAGCAGGAGAGGGAAGGCCGGGGCGAGCACGAGATGGCGAAGTCTGGTCATCAGGACTCGACCCGGCCGACGGTCGATACCTCTTCGGCCGGGACCTCCATCCGGTAGATGCCGCCCGAGTGGCTCTCGCAGTCGAACCGGTCGAGGTACAAGGTGGTCGAGCCGTCAGCCTCCTCGAAGGCGAAGAGCTCGGCCGACCCGATCCCATCGGGGAACGACGCGATGACGTCACTCGTGCCGTCGGGGAGCAGCCGCACGATCTTGTTGTTGACGCCGCAGCGCCATTCGTCTCGCCGGCCGCCGCGGACGAGGTAGACGGTGCCGTCGTCCGAGACCGCGGCTCCCCACTGCTGCACCCCGGGGTTCGAGATCCCCTCCTTCTCGCCGGTGCTGATCTGATAGCGGTGGACCTGACAGTTGACCGCCGTGAAGACACCACCTCCGTCGTCACCCTCGAACACCGAGTCGCATGACTCCCACGTCGCCCAATCGCCGTTCACCTGGCCGGCCCACAGGTTGCGGATCCGGTGCTCAGCGATCACCCGCTCCTCTCCGGTCGTGAGGTTGAACAGCACGACCTGATAGCGCGGAAGCTCTTTATCGAAGTGCGTGTGACGCGTGAACAGCAGCCAGTCCCCCGAGATCGACGGCTGCACCTCTTCCCACTCGCGTGTGTTGACTCCGTCCGGAGGCAAGCTCACGTCCCCGGTGAGGACGTCGTACATCCGCAGGTCGTGGTGGTCCCACCCGTGGTTCTGGCCGAAAAAGACTTTCTCGAAGACCACGGTGGTGCCGTCGATCGAGACGCTCGGGCTATATCTCTCGCTGATCTGGATGCCCGGACCGTGGCCCACCATGAGGTAGCTCCGTGGCTCGAGGAGGTCGAACCCGAACTCGGGTTCCGAGCCGACCACGACCGAGCTGGTCCAGACGAGATGGCCGGAAGATGCGGCCGCGCCATGCTCCACGACGGTCGGATCGTCCAGCACCGGCTCGATCGTGGTCGCGGACGCTGGGCCGGACACCACGACCACCGCGATGATGGCCGCGATCCCGACGCTCCAAGCCGATCCACGCGGTTCGGTCGCGCTCATCGGATCTCCCTCCATCCATGTCTGAAGGCACCGTTAACCCCGGCCCTTTCAGTCCGCCTTCGAACGTCTCTCCGTTGGCTTTCAACGAGCGGGCGGGGCTTTCATCCGCGCGGCCTGAAAGCGTGCTGAAAGGCCCTAGCGGCACCCTGTCGCGGTGAGCGCGCCCGGCTCGGAGAGGCGGGGGGTTCCGCGGAAGGGGCGCCGGATGTACCGTCGGCCCGTGCGTTTCGGCGTCCTCGGACCCCTCGAGGTTGCCGGGGAGGACGGCCCGCTCCCTCTCGGTGGCCCGAGGCAGCGGACCGTGCTCGCCCACCTGGTGCTGGGCGCGAACCAGGTCGTCCCGGCCGAACACCTCATCGACGCCGTCTGGGGTGACGAGCTCCCCCAGGACCCGAGGGCGACGCTCCAGATCTACGTCTCGCGTCTGCGGTCCGCCATCGGCGGAGACACGATCGAAGGCCGGGCCCCCGGCTACCTCCTGCACGCCGACCCGGACGAGGTGGATTCCATCCGGTTCGAGTCGCTGCTCCGCGAGATCCACGCGAACCACTCCGAGCCGGGCGCGGTCGCGACCACCCTCGGCGAGGCTCTCGAGCTGTGGCGAGGGCCGGCCCTGGCCGATCTTTCGGGCGAGCCCTCGTTGTCCGGGGAGATCGCACGGCTCGAGGAGCTCCGGCTCCAGGCGACGGAGGAGAAGATCGAGGCCGAGCTCGACCTCGGGCGCGAGGCCCGGGTCGTGGCCGACCTCGAGACGCTGACCCGCGCCCACCCGCTACGGGAGCGCCTGTGGGGTGAGCTCATGCTCGCCCTCTACCGCCTGGACCGGCAGGCGGAGGCGCTAGCGGCGTTCGAGCGCGCCCGAACGATCCTCGCGGAGGACCTCGGGATCGACCCCTCCCGCGAGCTGCAGGTCCTGCACGAGCGGATCCTGCGCCAGGACCCGGATCTGGAGCCCAAGGGCGAGCCCCTTCGTGGGTACCGGATCCTCGAGCAGATCGGCGACGGTGCGTTCGGCGTGGTGTATCGCGCGACCCAGCCGCAGATCGGCCGAGAGGTCGCGATCAAGGCGGTCCACCCCGAGCTGGCGAACCATCCCGACTTCGTCCGTCGCTTCGAGCGGGAGGCCCAGACCGTCGCGCGCCTGGAGCATCCGCACATCGTTCCGCTGTACGACTACTGGCGAGAGCCCGACGCCGCCTACCTGGTGATGCGATTCCTGCGAGGCGGGAGCCTCGAGGAGCTCGTGGCCAACGGCCCGCTCGAGCCTCACCGAGCCGCCACGATCCTCGATCACATCGCCGCCGCCCTGGCTGCGGCACATCGCCAAGGCGTCGTGCACCGCGACGTCAAACCCGGCAACGTCCTGCTCGACGAGGAGGGTAATGCCTACCTGACCGACTTCGGCGTGGCGCTGGACGCGGGCGCACCGGAGAAGAGCTCGGGCACGATGATTCGCGGCAGGCCCGCCTATCTCTCCCCCGAGCAGATCCGGCTGGAGCCGGCCTCGACCGGATCCGATGTCTATGCGCTGGGGATCGTGCTGTACGAGATGCTGACCGGCACCCACCCCTTCCCGGAGACCTCCTTCACCGCGCTCCTCGATCACCACATGCACGATGCGCTGCCGTCCGTGCGCGCCGCGCGTCCCGAGCTCCCGCCGGCCGTCGAGCGCACGATCGCTCGCGCCACCGCGAAGGACACGCAGGCGCGGTTCTCCGATCCGCTGGACCTCGCCGTCGCGTTCCGCGCGGCGATCGACGGCAGCCGGGAGGTCCGAGAGTCGATCGGCCGGATCCGCAACCCGTACAAGGGACTGCGCCCCTTCCTCGAGGCCGACGCGGCCGACTTCTTCGGGCGCGAGTCCGTCACTGCGAGGCTCATCGCAAGGCTCGGGGAGACGCACCAAACCTCGAGATTCCTCGCGGTCGTCGGACCGTCCGGGTCGGGGAAGTCGTCGCTCGTCCGGGCCGGGTTGGTGCCGGCGATCAGACGGGGCGCGGTGCCGGGTTCCGATCGCTGGTTCGTGATCGAGATGCTCCCCGGTCCGCATCCCATCCGGGAGCTCGGGTCGGCGCTCCTTGGCGTCGCCGTCGAGCCGCCGCCCTCCCTCATGGACGACCTCGAGCGGGACGAGCTCGGGCTGCTCCGCGCGGCCGAGCGCATCCTGCCCGATGCCGACTCGGACCTGCTGATCGTCCTGGACCAGTTCGAGGAGGTCTTCACCATGGTGCGGGACGAGCAGGAGCGTCTGCACCTGCTCGAGAGCATCTGCGCCGCGGTGTTGGAGCCGGGCAGCCGCGTCCGATTCGTGGTCACGCTCCGGGCCGACTTCTTCGACGAACCCCTGTCGATCCGAGGGTTCGGCGATCTGCTCGCGGCCCGGACCGAGGCGATCACCCCGATGTCCTCCGAGGAGCTCGAACGCGCGATCGTCGCCCCGGCGGATTCGGCCGGCCTGGTCGTGGAGCCCCGGTTGCTCGCCGCGATGCTCGCCGAAGCGGTCGATCAGCCGGGGGCGCTCCCCCTGCTCCAGTACGCCCTGACCGAGCTCGCCGAACGAGCGTCTGCCGGCGTGCTTTCGCTGGAGGAGTACCGGCGGATCGGCGGTGCGTCGGGCGCGCTCGCCCGCCGCGCGCAGCAGTTGTTCGAGGCCCTGCTCGACGACGCGCGCGACGCGTGCCGGCAGCTGTTCCTCCGGCTCGTGACGCTCGGCGAGGGCAACCAGGACACGCGCAGGCGCATCGGGCGCTCGGAGCTGATGCCGCTGGTCGACCCGGAGGCCATGGAAGGTGTGCTCGAGGCCTTCGGCCGCTACCGGCTCCTGTCGTTCGACCGCGACCCTTCGACGCGGGAGCCGACCGTCGAGATCGCACACGAGGCATTGCTCGGTGCTTGGACACGGCTGCGGGACTGGATCGACGACTCGAGGGACGACATCCGAACGCAGCGTCGACTCGATGCCGCTGCCGCCGACTGGGAGTTCGGTGGGCGCGACCCCAGCTTCCTGCTCCGCGGTGCCCGCCTGGAGCAGGCTCAGGCGTGGGCGGAGGCGACCACCCTCGCGCTGTCGGATGAAGATCGCTCGTACCTCGACGAGAGCCTGCGGCAGGCGGATGCGGAGCTCGCCGCCGAGCACGCCGCGAAAGAGCGGGAGCGGGCGCTGGAGCGGCGGTCGATCCGCAGGATGCGCTCGCTCGTCATCCTCGGGGTCGCTGCGGCTCTCGTCGCGACCACCCTCACCGTGATCGCGATCGACCAGCGGGGACGAGCCAAGGACGAGGCTCGGATCGCCGTCGCGCGGGAGCTGGCCGGCCAGGCGGTGGCGAACCTGGAGGTCGACCAGGAGCTCGGCGTTCTGCTCGCGATGGCTGCGGTCCGCCACACACGATCGGTCGACGGCACCGTCCTTCCCGAAGCAGAGGAGGCGCTCCATCGCGCCGTCGTCGCGGCGCGGCTCGTGACATCGATCCCCGGTGTGGGAGGCGAAGGATCCCTCGACTGGAGCCCGGCCGGGGTCTTCGTCACGACGGGCACATTCGCGGGTGAGGAAACGAGGGCTGGGATCGTGAGTCTTCGAGATCCGGGGACGGGGAGGATCATACGGATGCTCGACGGCCACGACGGTGATGTGACCGGCGTCGCGTTCAGCTCCGACGGCACGATGCTCGCGTCGACCGGGATGGACGGGGCGCTGAAGGTGTGGGAGGTCGCGAGCGGGGAGCTCCTGACCAGCGTATCCGGGCAGGGATCCGCGTGGGCGCCATCGCTCAGCGACGACGGCTCGCTGGTCGCCGCCCTCTGGGGCGCGTTCGATGGGCCGAGATCGCACGTGGGTGTGCTCGACCGCAACGCCGGGGAGGTTCGTTCGTTCCCGGGCCCTCCATGGGCGAACGACACGGCGTTCAGTCCCGATGACAGCCGGATCGTCACCGCGGGAGGCACGCAGCCGGGATCCGTGCACGTCGTCGATGTCGTCACCGGAGATATAGAGGAGTTCGAGGTGACGGGGAGGTTCTCGTACACCTCGGCAGCCTGGAGCCCGGACGGCCGCTTCGTCGCTGCGGGAGGATTCGACAGGACCGTCCCGGTCTGGGACGCAGAAACCGGGAAGCTGCGCCATGAACTCGTCGGCCACACGGACAGCGCCAACTGGGTCGATTGGAGCTCGGACCCCTCTCGCCTGGTGACCGGCAGCGCCGACGGGACCGCGCGCGTGTGGGACGTCGCCGACGACGGCGCTCGGGGGGTCCTGACGCTGTCGACCCAGGAAGGGTACGTGTCGGGGGTCGCGTTCTCGCCCGACGGAACGCACCTGATGACCGGCACCGAAGCGAGCGTCGTGAAGGTCTGGGACGTCGGCCCGGCCGGGGACGCCGAATGGGGGAACTTGGCCGACGCGGACGGTGACGTGACGTTCGACGCGACGGGCCGGCGCGTGATCGCGACCGGACTCGACGGCTCGGTAACGACCCTGGACATCGAGGCGGCGCAGGTGGAACGCGCCAGGATCCCGTCCGTCCGGGGGGGGCAGGGGACGGTCGTGAGCCACGATCTGAGCCCGGATGGAGCCTCGATCGCGATCACATCGTTGGACAACGGGATGCGGGTGCTCGACGTCGCGACGGGGAGAGAGCTGTTCGGAGTCCCTTCGGCGGATGAGAGCGATTGGAGTCCGGATGGCGCATCATTGGCCATCGCGAGCGGCGGGCGGGTCGAGATCCTGGATCGCATCGGAGGAGCGACCAGCGTCGTGCAGATCCCGGGATCCAGCATCGAGGGCGTGCGGTTCGCGCCGGACGGGAACCTGATCGCGACCGTCGCCTACGGGGCGGACGGCGCCGACGCGCGCGTGGACCTCTGGGATCGGCGGACCGGTGCGGTGATCTGGACCGTCCCAGATGCGACCGGAGCGCAGGCGTTTGATGCGACCGGAGCGCGGATCTTCACGGCGATGGGTCGCAGCTCGGCGATCCGGGACGTCGCCACCGGCGCGGTGATCGTGCGGCTTCCCGAGCTCCCTGCGGACATGTACGACAGCACCTTCAGTCCCGACGGTGCTCGTGTAGCCGTCGCGAGCGCCGACGGGACGGTTCGGTTGTTGGACACGGCGACGGGCGAGCAGGTCCTGGTCCTCCGCGGTCACGAAGGCATCGTCACCGGGGTCGTCTTCAGTCCAGACGGCTCGATGCTCGCCTCCCAAGGAGACGACGGCCTCGTCCGGGTCTGGGCCCTCGATATCGACGACCTGCTCGAGATCGCCCGGGCCAACGTCACCCGATCGCTCACCGACGAGGAGTGCCGGCTGTACCTGCACCTCGAGGCATGCCCGGCGGGCTAACCCGACCGAGGGATCACCAGGGCGTCGACCGCGACACACCCGCGCGACCCGCAGATCGCCGGGTTCGCGTCGAGCGCGTCGAGGTACTCGCCGAGGTCGACCGCCAGCCACGACAGCCCCACCACCGCACGGACGAGAGCGTCGACATCGGCGGGCGGGGCGCCGCGAACGCCGTCCAGGAGCGGCCGGATCTTCAGCCAGTCCACGAGCGAGTGCGCGCGAGCCTCGTCCAGCGGCGGGAGCGCGAGCCGTCGGTCCTTCAGGATCTCGACCAGCGCGCCGCCGGCTGCGACCAACACGAGCGGTCCGAACTGCTCGTCGCGCACGATCCCGAGGTGGACCTCGACGCCGGGTGGCGCCATCGCGGCGACCGTCACCCGGGGTCCCAGCCTCGCCGAGATGTCCGCGTACGCGACCTCGAACGCGGCAGCATCAGAAAGAGCCACTCGCACGCCGTCGACGTCCGACTTGTGCAAGATCCCGGGCGCCGCGGTCTTCAGCACAACCGGGAACCCCAGATCCGAGGCAACTCCGAGCGCCTCCTCGAGTGACCCGGCGACCTCGCCTGCCACGACGGAGACGCCATAGTCCGCCAGCAGGGCGAGCCCCTCCCACTCGTCGACCGGCTCGCCGCTTTCGAACCGCTGCCGCCAGCGGTCGCGGACCTCGTCCGACGCCGGGGACGAGCCCTCGAATGCCGGCAGCGACCGATGGTCGCGGTACGCGAACAGGTGTCGGAACGCGGCGAGTCCCGTGAGCGTGCCTTCGAGGACGGGGATCCCGGCCTCCTCGAGCAGCCTCGCGTCGCTCCGGTCGACGCCGCTCGCGAGGTTGGCGAGCATCGCGTACGGCTTGTCGGTATCGCCGAACGTCGCGGTCGCCATGCCGATGTAGCCCATGTCCGGGCTGTCCTCGGTCGTGAGGTCCACACCGAACGCCATCGCCGCGACGGCGGGATCCTCGAGGAGCGCGCGGACGCACCCGACGACCACCTCGTGCGCGTCGCGGCCGGTGCCCCAGAAGTCGAGCGGGTTCACGGGCGGGAGACCCTCGTCGAGGAGCTCGGCCATCCGCGCCGCGGTCGCGTCCGAGATCTCGGCCAGCGGGACGCCGGCCGCCGCTGCCGAGTCCACCATGAGCGCCCGCTCCCCGCCCGAGTCGTGCACGCTCGCGAGCGCGCCCGGCCCGGCGCGCCGCCCGCTCGCGAACAGGGCGAGCGTGTCGGCCATCTCGTCCAGGCTCTCGACGCGCGAGACGCCGTGCGCATCGAACAACGCCTCGTACGCGCCGTCCTCGCCGGCGAGCGCGCCCGAGTGCGCCGCGACCATCTGCCGCGTGAGCTCCTCGCGGCCGACCTTGAGCGCGACGACCGGCACGTCCCGCTCCTGCGCCAGCGCCACGGCTTCCCGAAAGCCCTCGGGATCGCGGGTCGTCTCGATGAACAGGCCGACGACCTTCGTGCTCGGAAGGCCGAGCGCGTAGCGAAGGTAGTCGGCGACACTGGTAACGAACTCCTGCCCGGCCGAGATCGCCAGGTTGATCCCGAGGCCCCGGTCGTTGTGGAGCAGCGCGCTGAACGCGGAGCCCGAGTGCGACAGGAACGTGATCCCGCCGGGCCGGACGTCCTTCGGCTCGGCGAACCCCAGCGCCCGCACTCGCTTCTCGAGGTTGGCGAACCCCATGCAGTTGCCGCCGCACACGACCATGCCCGCGTCCCGGGCGATCGCGCCGAGACGTTCGGTGAGCGGGGGCGCGTCGTCCCGGGGCGCCTCGTAGCCGCTCGCGAAGATCACGACGCCAGCGACGCCGGCGGCCGCGGCGGCCCGCATCTGGTCCTCGAGCAGGGCGTTCGAAACGGCCAGGATCACCAGGTCGAGCGGCTCGCCGATGTCTGCGAGCGTGCCGTAGGCGGGCAGGCCGAGGATCTCGTCGTACTTCGGGTTCACGGGGTAGATCCGGCCCTCGAACCCGCCCTCGGTCAGCTCGACCAGGCTCTGGTGGCCGACCGAGCCCTCGCGGACGCTCGCGCCCACGACGGCGACCGAGCGCGCCTCGAGCATCCGCTCGAGCGCGGTGCGCTCGTCGCCGGCGACCTCGGTCACGTCTTGAGCGCGCGGTCCTTCTTCGCCTGACGGAAGGCCTGCCACCCGGGGATGCCGCAGACGCCGCCGCCGGCGTGCGTGGCGCTGGAGCCGTGGTACAGGCCCTTGATCGGCGTTCGGTAGTCCGCGTAGCCCGGCGCCGGGCGCATGTGGAACAGCTGGTCCACCGAGAGCTCCCCGTGGAAGATGTTCCCGCCGATCAGCCCGAGATCCTGCTCCATCTGGTATGGACCGATCACCTGGCGCGCGATCACGCTGGACTTGAAGTTCGGCGCGAGCTCCGTGTACAGGTCCACGATGCGGTCGGCGTAGAGCTCCAGCTCCTCCTGGTGCGGCTCGAGGTTCCAGTCGTCCGGCACCCACTGCGTGAACATCGAGAAGTTGTGGACCCCCTCGGGCATGAGCGTCCGGTCCAGGCTCGTCGGGATCACGCCGTCCACGAACGGGCGCTCGGCGGCCTTGCGCAGGAAATGCGCGTCCTGGAACGCCTTCTCCGCGTACTCGGGGCTGAAGCAGAGCTCCACCGAGCCCGTGTGGTGGTCCTGCAGGTTCTTGCCGGGGTCGGCGATGAAGTCGGGCAGCTCGCTGATCGCGAGGTTGATCTTCACGACCCCGCTGCGCGTCTTCCAGTGCTTGATGTCGCGAACGAAGTCGGCGGGCAGGTCCGCCTCGTCGATCAGCCTCTCGAACGCGATCTTCGGGTGGATCGTCGTGACGACGACCGGCGCCCGGAGCTCGTCGCCGTTCTCGAGGGCCACCCCCACCGCGCGGCCCTCGCGGACGAGGATCTTGGCGACCGGCGCGCTCGTCCGGATCTCGGCACCGAAGGACTCGGCCGCGCGGCGGCACGCGTCGGACACGCCGCCCATCCCGCCCTCCTGGTAGCCCCACGAGCCGAGGTGTCCGTCGCCGACGTCACCGATCGAGTGGTGGAGCATCACGTACGCTGTGCCGGGCGAGTCCGGGCCCGCCCAGGTGCCGATGACGCCGTTCACCGCCAGCATCCCGCGGACGGCGTCGGACTCGAACCACTCGTTCAGCAGGTCGGTCACGCTCATCGAGAACAGCTTCGTCACGTCGGCCACACCGCGCACACCGAGTCCGCGCGCCGTCCACGCCACCCGCAGCTGCTGGATCAGGTCCTTGACCTTCAACGAGCCGAGCGGCGGCGGCACCTGGAGCAGCAGCGGGCCCATCACGTCGGCCACACCCGAGAGCCACGCGTCCCACTTCGGGATGTTCTCCGCGTCCTTCTTGCTGAACTGCGAGATCGACTCGTAGTTCTTCTTCGCGTCGTCGGCGTACAGCTTGATCGCGCGACCGTCCGGGTAGGCCTGGTAGTACGGACCGAAGGGCGTGACCTTGTAGCCGTGCTTCGCGAGCTGTAGCTCCTTGATCACCGTCGGTGGCATGAGGCTCATCACGTACGAGTAGGTCGTGACCTTGAAGTCCGGGTGCTCGGGCCACGGGCTGCTGGTGTCGGCGGCCCCGCCGGTCTTGTCCCGGGACTCCAGGACCACGGTCCGGGCCCCGCCCTTGGCGAAGAACCCGGCGCTGATCAGGCCGTTGTGCCCGCCACCGATCACGATGGCGTCGTAGACGTTGGACATGGTTGCGCGCTCCCCCTCGGGTCGTGTGCGGGGCACATCCTCCCACGGTCTTGAACGACGAGTCAAGCCGCCCCCGGCTCGGCTCGGGTTGACATCCCTGGTCAAACGCGTAGAGTCCCTTGAACTCCGGTTCAAATACCTGCCGTCGGACCCTCGGGTCTGTTCGCCGTTCAGGAGGAAGCGTTGAGCGCCACGACCCCGAAGAGCTCGCCGAAGATCGCGCGAAAACGGAAGGACCGCCACCAGGAGATCCTCGACGCCGCGGCCCGCGTGATCACCGAGCGGGGCTTGGCCGAGACCCGGATCTCGGACATCGCCGAGCAGGCCGGCGTCTCGCCCGGCCTGATCCTCTACTACTTCGACTCCAAGGACCGCCTGCTCTCCGAGGCACTCACGTTCGCCAACGACCAGTTCTACCTGCGGACCTCGCGCGAGATCCGCCGCATGCCGAGCGCGATCGACCAGCTCCGCCGTCTCGTCGACCTCTCCGTCCCCGGGTACCTGCCCGAGTTCGGACGACTCGACGAGTGGGCCCTGTGGATCGAGGTCTGGGTGCGCGCGCTCCGCGACGTCGACATGGCCAAGGACCGCGAGGTGCTCGACGAGCGCTGGCGTTCGCAGATCGCCGACATCGTGCGCACCGGCAAGGACTCGGGCGAGTTCCCCTCGGACACCGACGTCGAGGACCTGTCGCTCCGGCTCGCGTGCCTGATCGACGGCCTCGCGATCCAGGTGGTCATGAACGACTCGAAGGTCACCCCCGAGCGGATGCACCGGACCTGCATGGAGGTCGCGGCCCACGAGCTCGGCTTCCAGCTCGAGCCGGCGGCCTCGAAGGCCTAGGCTCGGCGCGAGACTGTCAGACAGGCTGCTGTCGGTATTGGCCGCGGGGAGATGAACCAGCGCGCTTGGCGCGCTTGGCACCCTTCGACAAGGTCCTCCAAGAGGCCCCAACCTCAAGGAGGAGGCGAAGATGACCAAGGGGAAATCGCCCTTCACACCTTGTATCTGGGTCCCTGCTCGGGCTCTTGCTCGTCGTGCTTACGGCACCAGCTGCCTTGCCGCTCAGCCCCCGAACACCTGCGACGACAATGTGTTCAAGAACGTCCTGTCACACCAACATGCGAACGAAGGGAACCACAAAGGCATCCGCGGGCAAGTGCAGTTCTACACGTCGACTGATGCCTGCGCACGGGTTTCGAGCATCTTCGGCTACCTCTCTGACACTCGGTTCGTGGAGTACGGCTGGAACCTTGGCTACATTGCATCGGAACCACCACACCAATCCGATCCGTTTCGTGGCCTGGCAGGTGCCGACGCAGTCCTTTCGGTGTTTGACGATCACCGAGAGTGTAGGGGCGCACCAGCTCAAGTTGCAGGACCAGAACGGTGACACAGTGTGGACGCCCTATTTGGATGGCACGGCCGAGAACGCTGGTTTCGAGATGGACGTCAACTTCACTCAGGGGATCATGCTCACCAACGCCGAACGGCACAACAACAACGACACCAATCAAGCTCATTTCTGGAGTTTGCAAGCCTTTACTGTAGGGAGTTGTTGCTTCGCCAACTTCGATGACCTTCGTCTGTTCTGCGATACCGATGGAGCCTGGAAGTTCGACAAAGTGAGCAACACGGAACACAACGTGGTAGCCAGCACCGCGGCCAACTCCTGTCCGCGGCAGCAGGGAGGCGGGTGAAGGTGGCGGCACGCAGGCTTCCAGCAGGGGTCCTGGCTGCGGCCGGGTTCGCGTCGATGGTCGCGATCATCGCGGTGGCTAGTCTCAGCGGTCCGGACATGGGTCGCAGGATCCCCTCCGTCGAGCCTGCGTGGATCCACCTGCCCGGCTTCTGCGGTGGGCAGCTCATCAAGCTCGAGGAAGCTGCGGCCAAGGCTCCGTTCGAGATGCTCGTGCCCAAGCACCCGCTAGCGTCGCCCGAGCTGCTCCCGACACTGTCGAGTGGTGCCCGGAACCGAACCTTCTCATCATGAGCTTCAAGTCGGGTGTTCGTGTGGAGCAGACGCCCAATCAGATCGCGGACATCGCCAGCGACTTCGCGCAACAAGCGGACAGCTACCCGGGGACGACGGTCGGAACTGTCCGTGGACGGGACGCCGTCCTAGTTGAACCTGGAACCGAAGACGTCACTGCCCTCGAGCCTGCTCCGGGTGGGGTCGAGTTCGTCGAGAGCGATGTATTGATCGATGTCGTTGGCAACGGCGAGATCAGCCTTGACGAACTGATCGAGGTTGCCGAGAGCCTCGAGGCTTACTCTTCGGCAGCGTAAGCCCGCGCGGTCGGATCAGCCGGGCGGTGGTGGAGATTCACCCACGGCCGCGCGTACGTCCGGCAGGTGCTCCTCGTAGTGCTCCGTCGTCTCGCCCTCGAACCACTCGACCGCCGCCGCGTCGATCTCCGCGAGCTCGGCCCAGCGGGCCAGCACCGCCTCGCGCGCCGCGACCAGCCCGTCCCACACCTCGTCGGCCCTCATCGCGGCGCCTCCGCCGCGAAGCCGGCGTTCCGCGCGTCGACGACCTCGTCGGTCTCGTTCGGATCGATGAACGTCCCGGCGATCATCGACTCGAGATGGACCACGAGGTCCTCCATCCAGCCGGCCGTGTGACGGACGATCGACTTGAGCGTCCAGCCCGGCACGATGCTCGGCTCGTCCCACCGATCGCGCGGGACGGCCCCGAGCGCCGCGCGGAACTCAACCCAGCGCTCGGCCCTCACGTGCAGTGATCTCGGCCTTGTCGAAGGTCGCCATCAGCCGGCCAGGGTCCGGACGCCGCGCTTGGCGAGTTGGTCGGCGACGATGTTGCGCTGGATCTCGAGACGTGCCCTTCCAGATGCGGTCGACGCGCAGCTCTCGCCAGAAGCGCTCGGCGACGTTCTCGCGCATGTAGCCGCGCCCGCCGAAGATCTGCACCGCGCGGTCGGCCACGCGCCCGGCCATCTCGCTCGCGTAGAGCTTGGCCATCGAGCACTGCGCGTGCTGCAGCTTCACGTCGACGCCCCGGTCGATGTTCTCCGCCAGTCGTACGTCATGAGCCGCGCCGCCCACAGCTCTGTATGGAGTCGGCGAGCATGTGGGGGATCGCCTGGATCGCGATGATCGGCCCCCCGAACTGCACCCGCTCTTTCGCGAACGCGGTCGCCTCCTCGATCAGACGTTCGGCGGCGCCGCAGCATCGGGCCGCGATCATCAGCCGCTCGTATCGGAACCATTCGTAGGTGAACGCCAGGCCGTCTCCCTCCTTGCCGATCAGGTGGGACGCCGGGACCCGCACGTCCTCGAACGCCACGATCGGGTGGGGGCGGGGTAGGTGTGGGAGTAGGCGGGGGTGCGCACGAGGCGTACCCCGGGGTCTCGGGGTCCACGAACAACATCGCGTGGGCGCCGGCG
>CAVTGO010000012.1:0-26467 GCA_963734275.1 uncultured Actinomycetes bacterium | reverse complement strand
TCGCCGGCAGCACGATGTCGGCATATTGGGCGGTAGGCGTGAGGAAGTGGTCCTGGGCGACCAGGAACTCGACGCCGTCGAGGGCGCCCACCATCTTGTTGACGTTGGGCGCCTGGTTGAACAGGTCGCCGCCGGTCGAATAGATCAGCTTGACGTCGGCCGGGATAGCCGCCGCTCTTGCCGCGCGCGAGAAGATCGGCGAGCAGCGGCGAGGCCACGCGCGCGTTGATCGGGTTGGCCCCGGTCGGCAGATTCTTGATGCCGGTGCGCCCTGTGGCGCCGTTGCTGACGCCCGAGCTGCCGCCGGCGATGCCGACGTTGCCGGTGATGGCGCAGAGCGCGTAGGCCGCGCGGTGGAACTGCTCGCCGTAGGCGGTTCGCCCGGGCGCGTAGCCGCACTGCAGCGCCGCGGGCTTGGTGGTGGCGAACTCGATTGCCAGGCGGCGGATGGTCTCCGCGGGATGCCGGTGATCGCGGCTCGCCCATTCCGGCGTCTTGGCCACGCCGTCAGTCAGCCCAAGCAGGTACGAGCGATAGGAGCGCCCCGGCAGGTGCGCCGGGCGGCAGGTGATCCTCGTCGAAGCCCAGCACGTGGCTTGTCGCAGTAGGCCTGGTCGTGCAGGCCTTCGCTCGCGATCACGTAGGCCATGGCGATCAGCGCGGCGGCGTCGGTGGAGGGCCGGATGAAGATGTGCTCGTCCGCCAGCGCGGCGCTCGAGCGCGTGCGCCGCGGGTCGACGCAGACGATGCGCACGCCGTGCTTCTTGGCGAGCTTGAGATACTGGTAGGTGCCGGTGCCGAAGGTGCCGTCGCCGGGGCTCCAGCCCCACATGACGATCAGCTTGGAATTGACATAGTCGGTCGGCTCGCGTCCCGCGCTCTTGTAGACGGCCTTGGCGCCGTAGGTCATGCGCACGGCAAACACCTCGGCCTCCGCCGACATGTTCGACCACAGCTCCGTGCAGCCGCCGAACATGTAGAGAAAGCGCTGCGCCGCGGCGCGGCCATGCAGCACCGACAGGCTGCCGGAGCGGGAAGCATCGAGGATGGCGGCGTTGCCGTAGGTCGCGCGCACGCGCAGCATCTGCCGCGCGACCTCGTCCAGCGCGTCGTCCCAGGAGATAGCGCTCGAACTGGCCGCTGCCGCGCGGACCCGTCGCGGCGCAGCGGCTGCTTCAGGCGGTCGGGGTGGTAGATGCGCTCGACCTGGCCGAAGCCGCGCGCGCAGGCGTGCAGCGGCGGCAGCTCCGGCTGCCACCGCGCGGGTCGGTGGAGATGCGCACGATGCGCCCGTCGACGACGTGGGCGTTGACCACGCAGCGGCCGCCGCAGTTGTGGCCGCAGGTGCTGGTGACGACGGTCTCGTTCGGCTTGGCCGCGGCGCGCGGCCCCTCGTAGATCGTCCCTCTTCCCATCTCGTTCTCTCCGGCAGTGATCTGCGATGGATGCAAGCCTGCGACGTCGCCTTCTCGCCGCGGTCGGCAACGTAGCCAATCCGCAGGAGCGCGTCACCTCATGCCGCCAGCTCGCGCGGGCGAGCCGGCACTGGGAGGTTGATCGCCAGCAGGATGAGGGTCTTCCCGTGGCTTGGAACGGCCTAGCGGGCAATTACGCGTGAGCCATCGCGCGTACCGGTGGCAAATGAAGGATGGCTTTGGCAATCTTCTCGCCGCCATGGATCGAAGGCTCGATCGGGTTGGCGAAGTCCCGATCGTCGTCGCACAGCACCCTCAGATCGATGCAGTCGACCCGGCGCGAAAAGGCCTCGCGCGTGATGGCATCGTTGAGCGCTGTGAGAGCGGTTGCCGCCAGCCTGCGGCGCGCGGAATTCCGGGAAACGCGGCTCATAGATGGTGCAAACAGCCAGCGGCACCGGGCGCTTGAGAGTTTCCTCGAGCAAGCTGGCATAGGCGGACCGGAAGCGCTCGCGGACGCGGGTGATCAGCTCCAGGGCCTCGGCCATCGAGCTGACCTTCGCCTCGAGCAACGCTGCCTCGCCGAGGGCGTCATTGCCGCCGACGCTGAGGACGAGGTGAGTTGCGTCGGGTGGAAGGGTCTGCAGCTGGCGGGAGACGTCGGCGATCACGGCGCCGTCCTGGGCGCTCAAGCTGGCGCGGACACCCCGCGGCGACAGCGCGCGCAGCTGGCGGACAACATCGGGGCCTCCCGCGACGTAGGCAGCGTTGTCGAAGATGGAGTCGCCGAGCAGGACAATGTGTTTCATCGGACGCACCACTTGGGCGGCGGCTGGGCCAGGGAGGGCGGCGAGCACAGCGCCGCGGAGGAGGCTACGACGATTGAGCTTCGACATAATGGCACCGACGGTAGACCTTTTCGAGCGGCGGCTGGCACGCGCACATCGTACGAAGGTATCGACGACCTCAGCGACGGCGGCGATCTCCCGTCTTGGCGTCAAACCGGAGCCGTGCGGCCTGAATTCTGGGCGGTTTTGCCGCGCCCAGGCGCCGAGTGCTTCGACCGGGTCAGGAGCGAGCGGCCGAGCTCGGTCAGCTCGTAATCGACGCGCGGCGGGATGGTTGGAAAGACGGTGCGCGTGACCAGCCCGTCGCGCTCGAGTCCGCGCAGCGTCAACGTCAGCATGCGCTGCGAGATGCTGGCGATCGAACGTCGCAACTCGTTGAAGCGCTTGGGGCCGGCGCCGAGCATGACGACCACGAGCACGCTCCACTTGTCGCCGACGCGCTCGAGCACCTCGCTGACCGCGCGGCAGTCCTCGGGCACATGCAGGTTACTGGGTAACACGGCTGTGCGTTCTTGCGTTCGTTTCTCGGCATCTATTTAGCCTTGGTATCCATAGGTAACCGTGATGGGGTCAAAATGCCAAGGGTCAATGTCGCCGTGGTGGTTGGCAGCAACCGCCGGCAATCGTCAACCGCAAGCTTGCGCGGGCACTGGCCAAGCTGGGCGACGGGAAAAGCTCACAGCCAAGTTCGTGCAGATCGACGATCTGCCGATATTCAACCAGGACCTGGAGGACCCGTCTGCCCGCAAGCGTCGCCCGCTTCAAGGACGAGATCGCGCAGCGCCGACGGCGTCCTGTTTGTGACGCCCGAGCACAATCGCTCCATTCCCGCCGTCCTCAAGAACGCCATCGATTGGGGATCGCGGCCCTACGGGAAGAACGCATGGACGGGAAAGGCCGCGATCACCGGCACCTCTCCCGGCGCCATCGGGACGGCGGTGGCGCAACAGCATCTGCGGCAGGTACTGGGCAATTTAGGGCTGTGGTCATGGGCGGCGAAGCCTATGTCACCTTCAAGCCGGGCCTCATCGACGAAGACGACACAGTCACGGATGAAGGCACCCGCAAGTTCCTGCAATCTTTTATCGATCAGTTCGCGACCCTCGCTGCCCGCCTTGCCAGTCATGCACCAGCCGCGCGTACATGGCCCAATGAACGGAAGAGAGGAAGCCGCCATGTCCATACGACCCGTGAAGAGCATCATCCAGTCCAAGCCGACCATGGAAGGCGCCGGCGTGAAGCTGCGCCGCGCCTTCGGCTTCGGCGACACCAGCGAGTTCGATCCGTTCCTGCTGCTCGACGATTTCCGCAACGACCGGCCGGAGGACTACCAGGCCGGCTTTCCCTGGCATCCGCATCGCGGCATCGAGACCATCACCTACGTGCTCGCCGGCACCGTCGAGCACGGCGACAGCCTGGGCAACCGCGGCACGCTCGGCGCCGGCGACGTGCAGTGGATGACGGCCGGCAGCGGCATCCTCCACCAGGAGATGCCGAAGGGCGATCGCGCAGGGCCGCATGCACGGCTTCCAGCTGTGGGCCAACCTGCCCTCGTCGCTCAAGATGACCGCGCCGCGCTACCAGGACGTGCAGGGCGCCGAGATCCCCGAGGTCATCGACGACGACGGCACGCGCGTGCGCGTCGTCTGCGGCGAGTTCTGGGGCAAGCGCGGGCCCGGTCGACGGCGTCGCCGCCGATCCGCGCTACCTCGACGTCTCGGTGCCGCCGGGCAAGCGCAAGACGCTGCCGGTCGAGACCGACGCGCCACGCCTTCGCCTACGTGTTCGCGGGCTCGGGCACGCTTCGCGCGACGCGTCCGAGCCGTTCGGCGTGCTGACCGAGAAGGAGATCGACGGCGCGCGAGATCGCTGGTCCGCGAGCGCACCGGCAACCGCTCGCTCGTGCTCTTCGACCGCGGCGACGAGGTCACCGTGCAGGCGGGCGAGGAGGGCATCCGCTTCCTGCTCGTCTCCGGCAAGCCGATCGAGGAGCCGGTCGCCTGGTACGGCCCGATCGTCATGAACACGCAGGCCGAGCTCAGCAGGCGGTGAGCGAGCTGCGCGAGGGCACCTTCATCAAGCAAGGCTGAACCGCAGGCTCGGCAGTCGGAGAGGGTCCGCGGTTCCGCCGCGGGCCCTTTCTGCTCAGTCGTGGCAAGCGGCCCCAACATTTCCCCAAATCCCGTGTGGCCAGCCAGGCGGCGGCGCAATATGTTCGGCGCTGGAGAATGCTGGGGGAAGAACAAGGCATGGCGGATCGTCTCAAGGGCAAGCTTGCGTTCTGCACGGCCTCGGGCGCCGGCATCGGCCGCGCCACGCGCTCGCCTTCGCGCGCGAGGGCGCCAAGGTGATCGCCAGCGACCTCAACGAGGCCGGCATGGCCGGCCTGAAGGAGGCGGGCGTCGCCGAGTGCGTCAAGCTCGATGCGCTCGACACGGCGGCCATCGAAGCGCTGGCCAAGCGGCTGGGGCCAGTCGACGTGCTGTTCAATGCGGCTGGCTTCGTGCACCACGGCACGGTCCTCGAGACGCTCCGACAAGGACTGGGACTTCTCCTTCGACCTCAACGTCAAGTCCATGCACCGCACGATCAAGGCGTTCCTGCCGGGCATGCTGGCCAAGGGCCGCGGCTCCATCGTCAACATCGCCTCGCCGTGGGGCCAGCAAGGCCGCGCCCAACCGCTACGTCTACGGCGCCACCAAGGCTGCCGTCGTCGGCCTGACCAAGGCTGTGGCGCTCGACTTCATCGGCAAGGGCATCCGCTGCAACTGCATCTGCCCCGGCACCATCGAGACGCCCTCGCTCGACGACCGCGTCAAGGCGCTGGGCCAGCAGGTCGGCGGCGAGGACAAGGCGCGCCAGATGTTCATCGAGCGCCAGCCCATGGGCCGCCTCGGCACGGCCGAGGAGATCGCGCACATCGCCGTCTACCTGGCCTCCGACGAGTGCGTCTACACCACCGGCTCGGCCTTCTCTGTCCGACGGCGGCTTCACCCTGTGAGCGGCGTCGCCGCCGACCGCGGATCTTGGAGCATGAGCAGCCCATGCCCCGCTTTGCGCCAACCTGAATTTCATGTTCACCGAGGTGCCGCTGCTCGACCGCTTCGAGGCGGCCGCCAAGGCCGGCTTCAAGGCCGTCGAGTTCGGCAATCCCTACGAGGCCTCGGCCGCCGACATCGCGGCGCGGCTGAAAGCCAACGGCCTGACGCTGGCGCTGTTCAACACCACCGCCGGCGACGCGGGCCAAGGGCGAGCGCGGGCGCGCCGCGCTTGCCGGGCGCGAGAAGGACTTCGACGCCGACTCGAGACGGCGCTGGACTACTGCGCCGCCACCGGCTGCAAGCTCATCCATGTCATGGCGGGCCTGCGCATCAGGGCGCGCGCCGCGAGACCTTCGTCGCCAACCTCAAGAAGGCGGCGCGCAAGGCCGCCGGCGACGGCGTCGACGTCGTGATCGAGCCGATCAACCGCCGCGACATCCCCGGCTACTTCCTCAACAAGCTCGCCGAGGCCCGCGCCGTCATCTACGAGGTGGGCGAGCCCAACCTCGGCCTGCAGTTCGACCTCTATCATCGCCAGGTCGAGGACGGCGACGTCGCCGTCGCGCTCAAGGAGTACGCCGCCCTCACCCGCCACTACCAGATCGCCAACCCGCCCGACCGCGGCGAGCCCGACGACGGCGAGCTGAACTACCGCTGGCTGCTCAAGCAGATCGACGCCAGCGGCTACAAGGGCTAGGTCGGCTGCGAGTACAAGCCGCGGCGCGGCACGGTCGAGGGCCTCAGGTGGGCCGCGGCCTGCGGCGTGAAGCTCGGGTGTGAGCGAGCTTTCCCTCATCCGCCTTCGCACCAGCGACGGGGAGAGGGACAACTGCAGCACGCGAAGGAGACAGCATGAAAGTTCTGATCATCGGCGGCGCCGGCATGATCGGCCGCAAGCTGGCCGAGCGGCTGGCGAAGGATGGCGCGCTCGCGCGGCAAGGCGATCTCCAAGCTCACGCTCTACGACGTGGTGGCGGGCGCGGCGCCGGCCGGCGCGAAGTTGCCGGTCGACATTGCCACCGGCGATCTGCCGGCGGCCGGCGAGACCGACAAGCTCTTGCCGACAAGCCCGATGTGATCTTCCACCTGGCGGCCATCGTCTCGGGCGAGGCCGAGCAGGACTTCGACAAGGGCTACCGCATCAACATGGACGGCACGCGCGAGCTGCTGGAGGCCGTGCGCAAGGCCGGCCACAAGCCGCGCCTGGTGTTCGCCAGCTCGATTGCCGTGTTCGGCGCGCCGTTCCCCGATGCGATCCGCGACGAGTTCTTCAACACGCCGCTCACCTCCTACGGCACGCAGAAGACCATCTGCGAGCTGCTGTCGCCGACTACAGCCGCAAGGGCTTCGTCGACGGCATCGGCATCCGCCTGCCCACCATCTGCGTGCGGCCCGGCAAGCCCAACAAGGCCGCCTCGGGCTTCTTCTCCAACATCATGCGCGAGCCGCTGGCGGGCAGGAGGCGGTGCTGCCGGTGTCGGAGAGCGTCATGCACTGGCACGCCTCGCCGCGCGCCGCGGTCGGCTTCATGCTGCATGCGGCGACCCTCGACCTCGCCAAGCTCGGCCCGCGCCGGGCGCTGACCATGCCGGGCCTCGCCGTCACGGTCGGCGAGCAGATCGCGGCGCTCAAGAAGGTCGCCGGCGACAAGGTGGTGGCCCGCATCCGCCGCGAGCCCGATCCCTTCATCGAGGAGATCGTCGCCGGCTGGCCGCGCAACTTCGCGCCCAAGCGCGCGCTGGCGCTGGGCTTCAAGGCCGATGCCAGCTTCGAGGACATCATCCGCGTCCACATCGAGGACGAGCTCGGCGGCAGGATCGCGTAAGGCGGGGCGCTCCCCGATCACCAGCGTCATGCCCGCCAAGCGCAGCGCAGAGCGGGCATCCAGGCTCATGCTCGACGGAGTATGGGGCTGATTCCCGCATGCGCGCTCCGCGCTTGCGGGAATAACTCGACGCCATCTGTGACGCTTCGGCTACAGGTCGCCGGAAACGCTGCGCGAGGGGCATCTCGTTCACGATTGCGCCGGATGGCTGCTGTAGGGTCCCGCCGGAAAGTCGAGGAGACGACCTATGCGCATCTGGCTGGCGGCGGCGATAGCTACGGTCGCGACCGGCACCCTGGTCACGACGGCGGAAGCGCAGGTGCGCCGCGGCAAGGACGGCTACGTCTACGTGACGGCCGAGAGCCGCTACAGCGGGGCCAGCATCACGGCGCCCGTGCGGGTGGGAGCGAGGAACCGGCTAGAGGTGCGCCTGCCGGGCGGCACCTGGATGCATTGCGAGCAAAGCTGCTCCGACACGCTGCGGCGCGAGACGGTCGACTTCTGGCAGAACCACGGCGGGCGTCCGCGCGATGGCGGCAGGGACGGCCCCGGCTACCTCAACTTCAAGTTCTGAAGCGGCCGGCTGGGTCCCGGATATTCGCGTTCCGCGAATTCCGGGATGACAGCTATTCGTGCGCAGACAGCCGGGCGGCGAGCGAGGGTAGCTCGATGCCGTCGACGGGGCTGTCGAGGTCCATGGAGGTGGCTCGGCGCCGCAGCAGCAGAAGACGTTCTTCACCGGCGGCGACACGGTCGTGATCGCCGTGGCCTCCGGCAAGGGCGGCGTCGGCAAGTCCAGCGTGACCGTGAACATCGCGTGCGCGATGGCCGCCGAGGGCTACCGGGTCGGGATCCTCGACGCCGACGTCTGGGGGTTCAGCATCCCGCGGATGATGGGCGCGACCGGCAAGCCGGTGGGCTTCAACGACATGATCCTGCCGCTCGAGACCTACGGGGTCCGGATCATTTCGATGGGCTTCTTCGTCCCGGAGGAGACCCCGGTGATCTGGCGCGGCCCCATGCTCCACAAGGCGATCGAGCAGTTCCTCGGCGACGTCTACTGGGGCGACCTCGACTTCTTGCTCTGCGACCTGCCGCCGGGGACCGGGGACGTCTCGATCAGCCTCGCCTCGTTCCTGCCGGGAGCATCGATGCTGGTCGTCACCACGCCGCAGGAGGCCGCCCGCAAGGTGGCCGAGCGCGCGGGCAAGATGGCCGAGCGCACCAACCTGCGTCCGATCGGCGTGATCGAGAACATGTCGTGGTTCGTCTGTCCGCACTGCGGCGAGCGCGAGCACATCTTCGGTCAAGGGGGCGGTCAAGAGGCGGCCGACACGCTCTCGGTCCCGCTCCTCGGCCAGATCCCGCTGATGCCGGACCTGCGCGAGGGCGGCGACGCAGGCGTGCCGATCGTCGTCTCCGACCCGGACTCCCCCGCGGGCCTTGCCCTTCGGGAGGCGGCGAGGCAGATCACCCAGAGCACGCGCTCCAAGGTCGGCAAGCCGCTCCCGCTGATGGCCCAGCCCGGTGCCGTCGCCGCCGGCGGCGGCCACCAGGGGCACGCGCACTGACCCGAACGGGTCAGGCCGCCTCGGCGGTTCGATCCAACGCCTCGGGCTCGGGCTCGTTCCCGCCCCCGCGCATCGCCCAGACGAGGAGCGTGACGATGCAGATCGCCGAAACCGTCATGCCGGTCCACTGGCTCCCCGTCAGGCCGAAGATCCGCTTGTCGACGCGCAGGAAGTCTTCGAGGACCCGCGTCGCGCCGTAGACGGCACCGAACGTGATCGTGAGGATCCCGAGCCGTCGCGGGCGGCGCGAGAGGCCGAACAGCAGCAGGAACAGGACCGACGCGAAGATCATGTCGTACAGCGCCGTCTGGTGGACCCCGATCCCCGTCCCGAACACCTCGCCGCTCGCCGAGGTGAGCGTGGCGCCCGCCCGCGACCACTCGAGGACCTGACCTCCGTCGAGCGTGGTGCGGCATACGTCGGCGACGCAGGAGAACCCCGCCGGCTTGCCCCCCTCGTAGACGAACGCCAGGAGCCAGCTCGTCGGCTTGCCGAGGTGGTCCCCGATGATCAGATCGCCGATGCGACCGAACGCGATGCCGAACGCGAGGGCGATCACGGCGCCGTCGAGGACCTGGAAGAGCGAGTAGCCGTACCGGCGGAACAGCGGCACGTTGATCAGGATCGCTCCGGCCATGCCCCCGAGGAGCGTCAGCCCCCCGTTCCACAGGGCCAGCATGTCGCCGAGGCCGTCGAACTCGGAGAAGTGGCCGATCACGTAGAACAGGCGCGCGCCGATGATCGTCCCGATCAGCGACCAGAAGATCATGGTGTTGAGGTGCTCGAGCGACAGGCCGCGCTTCGGCCCCTCGTGCATCAGGATCCATGCGCCGAACAGGTACCCGACCGCGATGCCGATCCCGTGCGGGCTGATCGCGAGGTCGCCGAACAGGTGGATCCGGTCGAGGATGGGCCAGCCGATCTCCGCGAGGAGCTGGGTCACGGGGGCGAGTCTATCGGCGGCCGTCGAACGCGGCGGCCACGGCCTTGCCGAGCAGGAATCCGCCGACGACGTCCGCCGGATAGTGCACGCCGACGTACGCGCGGGAGGCGCCGACCGCCGCGGCGAGGGCGTCCAGAGCGGCGCGCGCGGGACCGCCGGCCCCGAGCTCTCGTCCGGCCACGGACGTGAACGACACGAGGACCGCCGGGTGGCTGCTCGGCCACGACGTCGCGGACGGACGCGCGATCAGCAGCCGCGTTCCCTCGAGGTCGGCCTCGTACGGTCGGGGGCGGGCGAAGGCCTTCTTCAGCCCCTGGCCGGCGAGCCACGTCACCGACGCCGCCGCGAGCCCCCGGGCCGCCGCCCGGCGCCGGCCGAGCCCGGCGAGGATGACGGCGGCGCCCACGGACGCCCAGATCGAGCCGAGCTCCGTGATCCCTCGGAACAGGCCGTCGGCGACGGGCCCCCGGTCGCGGTTCGCGACGACGAACGCCTCGGCGTCCGATGACCGGCCGCGCCCGCCCGAGACCCACACCCCGACGGCCACCGCGGCGCCCCCCAGGGCAGCCGCGCGGACGAGTCCTCGCGCGCTCACGGGCGCACTCTATGCGACGATGCCCGCTGCGAACCCAGCCAGTGAACCGTGCCAGGGACCGCGGGAGGTGGCCATGCGGCGCGAGGACGACTTCGATCCGGGGGGCGGCGACCGCGAGCGGGCCGGCCCGGGACCGGTGCCGCGCAGCGGCATGTCCCCGAAGTGGATCGTCGCGGCGATCCTCGCCATCGTGCTCGCGATCTTCGCCGTCCAGAACGGCGAACGGGTGGACGTCGACTTCCTGGTCTTCGACTCGCAGGTCCGAGTCGTCGTGGTGATCGTGGTCTCGGCGATCCTCGGGTTCCTGGTTGGGTGGTTCGTCGGCCGTCCGGGACGCGCCGAGCGCAAGGCGATGCGCCGCGGGATGAACGACTAACGTCGCTCCTCGATCTCGCGCTTCTGCGCCAGCACGCCGCGACGGAGGGCGAATTGCGCGCCGCCCACCGCGGCCAGGCTCCGGGCGGCGAGGTCGCCCAGCAGGCCACCGCGGAACTGGTAGTCCACCACGTGGTCGAGCTGGCTGCGGTCCTTCCCGAGCGGCTCCACGGTCGACGTCACGGTCGCGGTCAAGACACCGGAGAGCCTGATCGTGGTTCGGCGCGGCGGGTCCCACTCGAGCACCTCGCCCTGGACCTTCGTGCGGAGGGCCACGAACCGCATCTCGGTCACGTAACGGGCGCCCTCGGAGAGGCCTTCGGGAGGCACGCCGAGCACGCGGACGATGTGCTTGTCCCAGTGCGGCAGGTTCCGAGGATCCGAGACCACCTCCCAGACCTCCTGCTGGGGTGCGTCCACCTCGACGTGGACCGACACGACGGTCATGGAGCGGTCTCCGTCCTCGTCGTGACCGGCGCGGCGACCGTGCCGCTCGACCACCCTCGCCACCAGACGAACGACCGGGGCCGGATGCGGACGAGCGCCGTGCCGGCGAGGTCGACCCCGGCGAGCGCGAGGATCCGCGCCGCCGACGTGCGTCCGCTCGTCAACCGCTCCGCCGCGAACAGCTCCGCCTCCCCGCGGGCCATCGCGCCGACCATCTCGCGGGCCCGCCACGTGGACGGCCGGTCCATGCCGAGCGCCACCTCTGCCGACGCACCCTCGATGCCCGCGCGCGCCAGCGCGGCCTCGGCGACCATGGCGTAGAGCCCGCCGCCCTCGACCACCCAGGCGGCGGGCACGGCGGCGGGGCCACCGGGGGTCGCGATCGCCAGCACGCCGGCTCCGCCCGCCCCCAGCGCCCGGGCCACCGGCTCCGGTAGAGCACAGAGCGCAGGGTCGCCCGCCCGTGCCGCGCGGAACCGCTCGAGCGCGCCGATCCCGTCGAGCTCCCCGGCGCCGACGGGCCGGCCGTCACGGAACACCGTGAGCTCCTCGAGACGCAGCTCGGCGAAGACGCGACCGGGGGGGGTCCACGCGAAGGGCACCTCGTGCGCGTCGACGGCGTAGCCGGCGAAGAACCGGGCGTTCCTCATCGTGAAACGCGCCGCCGCGAGGGACACGAGCGGCGCCTCGCGGAGGGAGCGGCCCCACGAGCCGGGATCGAGCAGGTCGTACGTCACCGCGCGGCCGGCGAACGCCACCGACTCGGATCCGGCGCGGACCACACCCGCCACGCGCGGATCGAGGCTCCACGCCCTCGCCTTCACGGACCCCCGCGACGTCGTGACCCAGATCCGGTCCCCGGCGAGCGCGAACACCATCGGCGTCACGTGCGGACCCGTCCTCGTCGAGGAGGCCACGTGGCAGAACGAGCCGAGCTCGAGGATGCGGCGGGCGTCCGCGGACGGCTCGACGCTCACGCCGCCTCCTCCCGGACCGCCACCGCGGGGAACCCGAGCATCAGGCCGGTCCACAGCGCGTGGCACGCCAGCGAGGCGAGGATCCCGCCCGACCACCACGCGAGGGCGGTCCACACGGCCCCGCCGACCACGGCCCCGGCGACGATCGCGAGGTTCGCGCTCGGCAGGTTGGCCACCACGGACAGGAGCCAGGCCGCGACGGCGGCGGTCCCGCTCCGCCCGTCGAGCGCCTCGATCAGCTCGGTCCGAGCCAGGCCGCGCCAGAACAGCTCCTCCCCCGGCACGGCCAGCGCCATCGAGAGCAGGAGCGCCGCGCCGAGCGAGACCGAGCCCCGCCGCAGGTACGATCCGACGGCGTCGCGCTCGAACCGCCGCGAGCGTCCGGCGAACGTCACGAAGACCCGGGTCCCGGCGTACAGGACGAGCCCGGCCCCAAGACCGGCCGCGAGCGCGACCCCCGCCCCGGCGTCCGGCGACCACGAGGGCGGAGCGACGATGAGCGCCAACAGTCCCATCGCGGCGAGCACCGGCGTGAGAACGGCCCACACGCTCGCCCTCCGGACCGCCACGAACCACCAGGCGACACCTTCGGCTACCGCACCGACGACCACGACCGCCGCCTCCATCGGTCGCCTACGGAAGGAAGCGGACCTTCGCCGCGAACTCGGCCGTGAGCGCCGTGATGACGGCGAGGTAGAAGAACCCCGTGGCGGCCTGGACGGCCGAGGCGCGCGTCCCCCGCAACGTCAGGCGGATCATCACCGCGATCAATGCCGTCGCGCCGACCATCCCGAGCGCGATCCAGGACGCGAGGCCCGCGGAGGTGAGCAGCGGGTTGAAGTCCGAGGACGCCTCGGTTGGCCCGAACCCACCGAGGATCAGCGCGGCCGCCTCGAGCACCACCCCCGCGATCAGCAGGTTCGTCGTTCGGTCGATCGGGGTGCGCGTCAGGCCGCGATCGGTGAGGTACCAGTGTCCGAGGAGCAGGCCGTCGATCACCGCGCCGAGGAACGCCGCCCCGGCCAGCAGCTGGAGGAACGCCACCATCCACGAACCGTCGGCCGTCCCCGCCATCGCGGCGAGCAGGGCGATCGACAGGGGCGCCGATCCGATCCCGAGGATCCTGGCCGGCGCCTGACGCTTCACGAACATCAACGTCACCCACCCGAGGCAGAGGAGCGTGAGGCCGACGGACAGACGGAGCGACCAGGTGCCAGCCTCGTCATCCTCGAGCAGACCGGCGGCCACCGACGCCCAGGTCGCAGCCGCCAGGACGAGCAGGACCGATCCGGTGAGGGTGAAGAACCCGCGCTTGACCTCTCGCCACAGCGGCGTGAGGAACAGCAGCACGAGCGCCCCGGCGACGGTCTCCGCCAGGACGAGCGCCGTGACGCCGGCCGGCCCTCTCACGCCCTGGTCACGCCCTCGCCCCCATGCGGCGTCAAGCCTACCCGCGGCTCGGGAGACGACCGGGCGCGGCTCCCGAACGCGGCGGGGCCGGTAGGGTGGTTCGTCGTGGACGACTGGCGCTCCTACGACGCGGTGGCCGAGCCGTACGCGCGGATCCACGCCCCGCGTCTCGCGGAGCCCGCTGGCGACCTCGTGACCGTCGCGGGCATCGCGTCCGGGACGCGCGTCCTCGACGTGGGCACCGGCACGGGCGTCGCGGCGGCGGCGGCCTCGGATGCCGGCGCGTGGGTCGTCGGGGTGGACGAGTCCCTGGGGATGCTGCGAGAGGCCGACGGGCTCCGGGTCGCGGCGGCCGAGGCGATCGACCTCCCGTTCCGCGACGGCACCTTCGACGCGGTCGTCGCGAACTTCGTCCTGGCCCATTTCACGAGGCACAAGACGGCGCTGTTCGACATGCTGCGCGTGCTTCGACCCGGGGGGCGCCTCGCCGTCACCGCCTGGTCGGACGCGCAGGACGACCTCACGCGGACCTGGCTCGAGCTCGTCTACACGGTGATCCCGCGCGAGGTGCTGAACCCGGCGCTCGACGAGCGCCTGCCTTGGCGTGAGCGCTTCCGCGACCGTCGGGCGCTCGAGGAGGCCCTGATGGACGCCGGAGTGCGGCAGGTGCGGACCGAGATCCGGCGCTATCGCTTCCGGTACACGCTCGACGAGTACGTCGAGGGCCTCGGCACGTGGGCGACCGGGCGGTTCGTGCGCTCGATGCTGGGCGAGGCCTCCTTCGCCTCCTTCTCGCAGCGGGTGCGGGCCGCGTTCGGCGAGCGCTTCTCGGATCCTGTCAATGACTTCCGCGAGGTTCTGCTCGCGACCGGCGTGAAGCCGTAGGCTACGAGAGGTCGAGCACGCGGAAGCGCTCCGCGTGCTCCACGCCGAGCCGCTCCCCGGCCTCTCGGGCGTCCTTTCCGAGCTCCTCCTCGAAGAAGCGGATCCCCTCGGCGAGCTGGCTCGCGTGAGCGGCGAGGGCCGCGACCTTCGTCTCGAGGTGACCTGTCACGTCCTCGTCGTGGTTCGGCTCGTTCGTCCACCCGAGCCACACGTCGGCGACGTCGTGCGGCTCGAGGCCCTCGGCGAGCTGGTCGGCGTCGAAGTGCGGGTTCCCGGCGGCCGGGTACGCGGCGTCGAGCGCGATCTCGCCCGCCCGGCGGTGATCGGCGTGGTTGAAGTACCGGTTGTCGAAGAACCACGCCGTGGGATCGCACGACACGACGGTCGCCGGACGCAGCTCCCGGATCCTCCGAACGACCTGCGCGCGCACCTCGGGCGTGTTGGCGAGCTCCCCGTCGTGGACGTCGAGGATCGTGACCCCGGCGAGCCCGAGCACGCGGGCGGCGGCCAGGGTCTCGACGGCGCGCGTCTCGGCGAGCTCGGCTCGATCGCGCGTGGCGTCACCCGAGCCCCGGTCGCCGTTGGTGAGGATGAGCAGGTGCACCGGGCGCCCCGCCGCGGCCCACTTCGCGAGCGTGGCTCCGGCGGCGATCTCCGCGTCGTCGGGATGGGCGAAGATCGCGAGGACCGGACCCGTGGGTGCTGTCTCGCTCACCGCGCTCGCGGTGACGACGCCTGCGTCATCACGTACCGGACGAGGGCTCGCACCGGCACGCCGGTCGCGCCCTTGGGCGCGTAGTCGGTGGCCCGGTCCCGGAACGCCGGTCCGGCGATGTCGAGATGCACCCAGGGCGTGTCGCCCACGAACTCGCGCAGGAACATCGCCGCGGTGATCGCGCCCCCGTAGCGCTTGCCGATGTTCTTCACGTCGGCCACGTCCGAGTCGATGAGGCGCCGGTAGGGCTGGTGCATCGGGAGCTCCCAGCCGGGCTCCCCGGCAGCGTCGCCGGCCGCGAGCAGGTCGCGGATCACGCCGCGATCGTTGCCCATCGCGCCCCACAGGTCCTCGCCGAGGGCGATCATGCACGCGCCGGTCAACGTGGCGGTGTCGATGATCACGCGCGGATCCTGCTCGGCGAGGTACGCGAGCGCGTCGGCGAGCACCAGCCGGCCCTCAGCGTCGGTGTTCAGCACCTCGGAGGTCTTGCCGCCCCGGTGACGCAGGACGTCGCCGGGGTGGATCGCCGAGCCGCTCGGCATATTCTCCGAGGACGGGATCGCGGCGATCACGTTCACCTTGGGCTTCAGCTGCGCGATCACCCGCATCGTGGCCAGGATCGACGCGGCACCGCCCATGTCGCATTTCATCGTCTCCATCCCCGACGCGTCCTTGATTGACAGGCCACCGGAGTCGAACGCGATGCCCTTGCCGGTCAGCGCGATCGGCTTGCCCCGGCCGCCGCCGTCGTACCGGAGCTCGATCAGCCGTGGCGGGTTCACGCTGCCTTGACCGACGCCGAGGATCCCGCCGAACCCGCCCTTCTTCAGCTCGGCCTCGTTCCAGACCTTGCACCACAGGCCGAAGGCCTTCGCCATCGCCTGAGCCTCCTTGGCGAGCTGTGCGGGAGGCAGGTCGAGGGCCGGCGTGTTCACCAGATCCCGGGCCCAGATCTGAGCTTCGGCGATCACCTCGCCCCGGCCGATCGCCGCCTTTGCGGCTCGCGCGTCCGAGCGCGCCGACCCGAGCACGGTCATCGAGCCCAGCCGGCGGCCGCCGCCGTCGGGAGACGTCTTGTACCGGTCGAACCGATAACCCCCGAGCAGGGTCCCCTCGACCGTGGCTTGCACGGCATCCTCGGCGGCGCGCCCCGCGACCTGCGGCAGCGTCGTCGCCGCGGTCGCGCGCTTCGCGAGCTGCGGCGCGATCCGGCCGATCGAGCGGCGGACGACGTCGACCGTGACGTCGGCCCGCTTGCCCACGCCGACGAGCAGGACGGCCCTCGCGGCCAGCCCTTCGACGCCCGTGTTGGGGACCAGCAGATACTCGCGAGCCTTTCCGGTCATGCCGGCGGTGGAATACACGGCGAGCAGATCGAGTCCGCGCACGTCCCGCACCCCGGGCCCGGGCTCCGGCCCCTCGAAGACGGGTAGGACGAGGACGTCGGCGTCGACGTCCGCGGGGCGCTGGGTCGAGTACGTGAAGGTGGGCACGAGACTCCTCGGGGTCGCTCGGGCAAGCTCCGGCGCAGTCTACCGAGCCCCGCCGCACGAGCACCGGACGGGTAGGCTGTCGCGCGCGATGGAGCCCAGGGACCTGCGCGATCTGGTCCGCTTCACCGAGGACGGGCCGCACCACGAACCCCTCTACGAGGGGGACCACCTGTGGTCCGAGGTCGTCTGCCTCGACCTCAACCAGGGGCTCGGGCCGATCGCGGATCCGGACTCGGACGCGATCTGCCTGATCGTGACCGGCCGGGTGGTCGTCCAGGTCGACCGCAAGCGCAAGCGGCTGGAGCAGTGGGGGACGGCGCTGGTGCCGGCGGGCTCGGAGCTGACCCTCACGAACGCGACCGGCGAGCCCGCGGTCGTCCTGCTCGTCGCCGCGCCGCCACCGACGAGACGCGCGGTCGTCGGGTAGGCCTCAGCCCCGGACCCGTCGCTTCGCCGGCAGCACGAGCGTGAGGACGAACGCGAGGGCGAAGCTCGGGATGCTCGCCCCGAGCTCCGACCCGAAGAGCGGGAACGGCAGGCCGATCGCCTCGAACACCGCGCGGACGCCGTCGACCCAAGCCGCCGGCCCCGTCGGCACGCACCAGTGATACAGGACAACCCCCGCGAGCCAGGGGACGAGCGCGAGCCACCGGACGCCGTCGGCGCCGAACAGCGCTGCCTCGCCGTACCGGCCCCGCGCCCGCACGAAGTAGTGCGCGCAGAAGGCGCCAGCGAGGGGGACGAACACCGACCCGATCAGGAACAGGAACAGCTCGTAGCCCTCGACGTCGAAGGCCAGGGCCAGCAGGAACCCGAGCGCGCCGATCGCGAGGACCGTGGTCCGACGTGGCGCGCGTGGGACGACGTTCTGCGTCGAGACGGCGGCCGAGTAGATGTCCGCGAACGCGTTGTCGCTCTCGCCGACCAGCAGCGCGAGCAAGACGATGCCGCCGCCCGCGAGCGACACGACCGCGGTTCCGATGCCGACGGCTCCCGCGCCCGCCGAGGCCACGAGCACCAGCAACGCGCCGAGCGCGTAGAACCAGACGTTGCCGACGAGGTAGCCGGCGTACGTGCCGAGCGCCGCTCCGGAGCCCGGACGGGCGAACCTCGAGTAATCGGCGGCGAGCGGGAGCCAGGACACCGGGAGCACGATCACGAGGTCCACCGCGAGCCAGAACGGCAGGCCGCCCTCGCCGGACGCGTCCCACGCCGCCCCGACGTCGCCCGCCCGGAGCACCTGCACCGTGATCCACACGGTGGCGGCCACCAAGACGTAGATCCCGAACCGCTCGAGCCAGCGACGGACGACAACGACCGGACCCCCGAGCGCCAGGCCGGTACAGAGCACGGCCACCACGACGAGCCAGAACGCCCGCGACCCGGACCCGAGCAGCCGCTGCGACGCGACGCTCGCAACCTCGGCCATGATCCAGAACTCGACCGCCGTCCAGCCGACGAGCTGGAGCACGTTGAGCGCGGTCGGCAGCCACGAGCCGCGGATCCCCAGGGCGGGACGCAGGAGCACCATCGTCGGGACGCCCTCACGCTGGCCGGCGATGCCGACGAGCGCGAGCGGGACGCAGCCGACCACGCTGCCGACGACGATCGCGAGCAGCGCCCTCTGGAGCCCGAGCGCAGGGACCAGGAGGGCCCCCGTCACCATGACGAGGAGCCCGACAGACAGATCGCCCCACAGGAGCGCCAGGTCGATCCCGCCGAGGATGCGTCGCTCCGGCGGGATCGGGCTGACGCCGTCGTCGGCCGGTCCGAGCTCGAGGAACCGCTCGACCCGCTGGGCCAGGCCCGCCATGCCCGCTCCCTCCGCCGGTGCGAACCGGATCAGGTTCGAAGGGTCGCCAGACGCGCATCCGGCCTCTCAGCCCGGTCGCACCGGGCTCCCCCGCGATGGACCATGCTACCGCGAGCGACCCGGCGGGTACCATGCGGGCGTGCTCACGCGCGACGAGGCTATCGCGACGCTCGAGCGAGACCACGGAGCCGTGGCCTCGCTCCTGTCGTCGCTGCCCGAGGACGACCTCGTCCGGCGCGGGACGATCGGCGGCGGCCACTGGTCGGCGAAGGATCTCGCGGCCCACATGGGCGTCTGGGAGAAGCTCGCGCTCCAGGCCCTCGACGAGTGGCGCCGGGGGCAGGTGCCGTCGATCGGCGCGGTGCTCGCCACCGACCACGGGACCGACCGCGTGAACGACGAGGGCGTGAGGCGGTTCCTGGACGCGAGCTGGGACGAGGTCCGGACGCGGTTCGAAGACCTCCACGGCCGCTTCGTCGCCGCGATCCGGAGCATCGACGAGGCGGAGTGGTCGGCTCCGCACCCTGGCGACCCCGGAGGCCCGCCGCTCGGCGATCGTCTCGGGTCGCTCCTCGGGTCCGAAGACGGGCCCTACCGGCACGCGTCGGCGCATCTCCCCGACCTCCAGGCCTACGTCGACACGACGAAGGCCTGAAGGCCCGCGAGACCTCCGCGCATCAGGCGGCGCATGAACGGGCGGTAGACGAGCAGCGCGAGCTCGCCGACGACGGGGATCGACAGGCCGAGCTCCTCGGTCCAGGTGAATCGCGCGCGGTCGCCCTCGGGCTCCAGCGCCCAGGTGCCGAGACCTCGCACGAAGCTGCGATGCGCCATCTGCAGGCGGCGCGGCGGCTCCCACGTGACGACCTCCAGAACCTCGGTGAAGAGCGGGACGTTCAGGACCCGCGTCTTCACCGCGATCCGTACCCCGACGCCCTCGCGAGCCTCCGACACCACGTGCACGGCGTCGGCGTCCTGCAACCAGCGCGGCTGGTCCTCCCAGCGCGCGATCGCCTCCCATACGCGCTCGACGGGCACCGAGATGACCGCAGACGCCTCGACCCGCACGGCTACAGACCCGTCGCCTCGCCCGGCTCCGGGCGTACGGGCATCGTCTCGCCGATCGAGAGCACGAGCCCGAGCGCCACCAGCGCCGGTAGGGAGCTAACCACGAAGGCGGCGACGAACCCGCGCTCGCTCGCGACCCACCCCGCGACGAGCGGTCCAAGGACGAAGCCCAGGTCGCCCGCGAACCGGAAGACGGCGACGGCGCTCCCCTTGAGCTCCGGCGGCGTGACGTCGGACAGCATGGGCGCCGGAGGGACGCCCGCGTACCCGCTCCCGACGCCGAGGAACGCCGTCGCCACCATGAACGCGATCGTCGAGGTGGCGAACCCGAACAGCGCGGTCACGAGCGCGAACCCGGCGAGGGCAGGGATCAGCACCGCCCTGCGCCCGTACCGATCGGTCGCCTTCCCCGCGGGGAACAGCGCGACGAGCTCGGTCCCCGTGGCGATCGCGAACCCGATCCCGACGCCCCCGAGTCCGAGGCCCACCTTCTCGCGCCCGAACAGCGGGATCAGTGTCGAGAACACCGCGCCGATGATCCACAGGTACGCGAAGTTCAGGAACAGGACGGTCACGAACGGACGGTTCCACGGGAGGCGCCGCAGGCCGCCCTTGCGGACCTCGTCTCTGTGGCGCTCGGGGTTGTACATCGTGCGCCAGAACACGAGCGCGGCGACGAAGCACGAGATCGCGTAGATGTGCAGCGGGCTGGCCAGACCGAACCACTTCGCGAACAGGCCGCCGAGCGGGCCTCCGGCGATGAACCCGAGGTTGAACGAGCCGTAGTAGACGCTCATCACGCGGCCGCTCCGCTCGGGCGGGATCGTGCGGAGCAGGAACGAGAGCAGGGCCGCGAAGAACAGGGCGGAGAACACGCCGCCGGCCGCCCGGTAGATCACGAGCTGCGTGAAGGTGGGCGCGAGGCCCGACGCGACGGAGGACACACCCACGCCCACCGCCCCGAGCGTCGCCATCCCGCGCTCGCCGTACCGGTCGATGAACCGGCCCACGAACGGATCGGCCACGAGGCGCGTGAACGAGAACGCTGAGACCAGGAGCCCGACCGCGTCGTACCCAACGCCGAGCGAGCGTGCGTAATTGGGCAGGACCGGGGACAAGATCCCGAACCCCAGCATGATCACGAACGTGCCGAGCATCGCGGCGCGGATCTCGGGGATCCGAAGGATGTCCCGGAACCCCGGCTCCCCCGCGCTCACGCGGGCCAGTGTACGGGGACGCTTGCGCCGCACCCGCGCCTGCTCTTACATGGCCGCGTGTCCGCTTCCTCCCTCGACCCGTCGCGCGGGGCCGTCGTCGCCTCGCACCTGGTGACGCCGGCCGGTTCCGGGCCCGTCAGGGGCGACGCGGCGGGGCAGGTGCTCCAGATCCCCGATGGGGCGGTGGCGTGGGAGGACGGGGACATCACTTACGTCGGGGCCGCCGAGGGGATGCCGGATCCGACGTGGGTCCAGGGCTTCGAGGGCTGCACGATCGCGCCGGGGTTCGTCGACTGTCACACCCACCTCCCGTTCGCCGGTTGGCGCGACGACGAGTTCGAGGCGCGCCTGTCCGGCGTGAGCTACCGCGAGCTGCACGGCGAGGGCGGCGGGATCGCGCGCAGCGCCCGCATGCTCGCCGAGGCATCGGACGACGAGATCCTCGCCTTCTGCCGGCCGCTGCTCCAGGAGATGGCCGACCACGGCACGACCGCCCTCGAGCTGAAGACCGGCTACGGCCTGTCGGTCGAGGCCGAGCTGCGACAGGCACGGCTCGCTCGCCGCGTGGCCGAGGAGGCCCCGCAGAGGTGCACGGTCACGCTCCTGCCCTGCCACGCCGTGCCCGAGGGGGTCGGGCGGGCCGATTGGGTGCGCATCGCATGCGACGAGCTGATCCCGGCAGCGGCGGCCGAGGGTCTCGCCGACGCCGTGGATGTCTACGTCGAGGACATCGCGTTCTCGCTCGAGGACCTCGCGGCCGTCGCCGAGGCGGCCCGGGCACACGGCCTGCCGCTCCGGTGTCATGCCGACCAGCTCGGGTCGTCGGGTGCGGCCGAGGCCGCGGTCGCGCTCGGCGCCCGGAGCGCCGACCACCTGAATCACGTGTCATCGGCGGGGATCGACGCGCTCGGTCGGGCTCCCGCGACGGCGGCCGTGGTGCTCCCGACCTCCACGTTCCTGCTGCGTTCGAGCCCGCCCGACGTGCGGGGCCTGCTCTCGGCGGGCGCGGCCGTCGCGGTCTCGACCGACTGCAATCCCGGGACCTCGCCGGTGCTCTCGATGCCCGAGGCGATCGCGATGGCCTGCACGCTCTACGGCATGACGCCGCACGAGGCGCTCGTCGCCGCGACGGTGAACGCGGCGTGGGTGCTGGGCATCGACGATCGGCACGGTACCCTGTCGGTCGGCCGGCCCGCCGACCTGGTGGTCCTCGAGGGCGAGGGTTTCCGCAGGGTCCCGTACCGGCCGGGCCACGACCCGGTGCTCCACACGTTCGTCGGCGGAAGGAGGGTGGGAGGGCGGTGAGGAGGATGCCCGCCGTGACCGTGGCGTTCCTCGTCGTCGTCCTGCTCCTGCCGCTTCCCGCTGCGGCGCAGACGGGCATGGGGACGGTCACCCTCGACGCCAGTGCGGCGAAGGTCGTCATCGGGCACGGCGTCGTACTGAGCGGCGCGATCGACCCCGCCGCCGCCGGCGAGGAGGTGGAGATCCGCGACGACGCGGACGCCCTCGTCACCACCGCGACGACGGACGGCAGCGGTGGGTTCTCCGCCCGCGTCGTCCCGGAGCGGACCACCGGCTACCGGGCCGTCTGGGGCTCGGCGACGAGCGACGCGGTCACGGTGAAGGTGCGTGCGATCGTCTCCGTCAGGATGTCCGCGGTGCGGTTGTTCGACACCGTCACCGTGCGTGGGGCCGTCGAACCCGCCCGGCCTGGGAGGGCCGTCGATGTGGCGCTCGTCCGCGGCGGGCGCGTGCTGGACAGCCGGCGGGTCGAGATGGGCTCCGCGGGCGGGTTCACGGCCGAGTTCCGCGTCATGGAGCCGGGCACCTATCGCGCCCGGGCGGCGTTCTCCGGGAGCGACTACCTTGGTGACCGGACGACGACCGCGGCCGACGAGACCCCCCTCCCGCGCCTGTCGGCCGGCTCCCGCGGCGTGTTCGTCGAGCTGCTCGAGTCCCGCCTGCTCGAGCTCAACTACCGCCTGGCCGGCCCGAACGACGGGCGGTACGACCTTCGGACGGCAGACGCGATCGTCGCCTTCCACAAGGTGAACCGGATGGAGCGAGCGTTCGTCGCGGACGCCGCCACCTGGCGCGCGCTCGCCGACCCGATCACCCCTCGGGCTCGCTTCGACTGGCGCGGGCTCCACATCGAGGTCGACCAGACGCGTCAGGTGCTGTACACGGTCGAGGACGGCGAGGTCACGAACGTGCTCCACGTCTCGACCGGCGCCGGCGGCGCCACGCGCGACGGGCGGTTCCGGGTCTACCGCAAGCTCGCCGGGTTCAGCCCGAACCACCTGTATTACCCGAGCTACTTCGACGGCCTGCGGGCGCTCCACGGCTGGACCGAGGTGCCCACCTACCCCGCGAGCCACGGCTGCGTGCGGATCCCCTACTGGAACGCGCAGTGGGTGTTCGGGATCGCGGGCTACGGGACGCGCGTCGCCGTCTACCACTCCTGAGCTCGGGCTCAGTCCAGTTCGCCCACCGCGCCCTCGGCCGCCTCGAGCAGCGCGCCGCTGCGGATCAGGTCGGTGACCGCGGCGATGTCCGATCCCAGCTCGCGGTCGGCCTCGAGGAAGGCGACCCGGCCGCGCACCGCATCCCGGGCGGCGCGGGTGCCGGCCGCCGGCTCGAGCGGCGCGCGCAGATCGAGGGCCTGCGCCGAGACCATCGCCTCGAGGGCCACCACGACCTCGGCGTTCGCGACGATGTCCCGGGCGTGCCGGGCCGCGGTCATGCCCATGCTCACGTGATCCTCCTGTCCGGCGGAGGACCCGATCGAGTCGACCGACGCCGGATGGGCGAGCGTCTTGCACTCGGACACGAGTGAGGCCGCCGTGTACTGCACGAGCATGAAGCCCGAGTTCAACCCGCTCTCCCCCACCAGGAACGCGGGTAGCTCGTTGTTGCGAGCGGGATCCAAAAGCCGGTAGAGCCGCCGCTCGGCGATGCTCGCGAGCGGGACCAACGCCGCGGCCAGGGCGTCGAGCGCCGCCGCGACCGGCTGGCCGTGGAAGTTCCCGCCCGGGAGCACCTCGCCGGACTCGGGCAGCACGATCGGGTTGTCCGACACGGCGTTGGCCTCGACCTCGAGGACCCCCCGCACGTACCGGAGCGTCTCCCGCGTGGCGCCGTTCACGTGCGGGGCGCACCGGAGCGAGTAGGCGTCCTGGACGAGGTGCGAGCTGTCCCGGTGCGAGGCCACGATCCCGCTCCCTTCGAGCAGCCGCCGAACGTTCGACGCGGAGGCCACCACGCCTGGGTGGGGCCGGAGCGCCAGCAAGCGCTCGTCGAAGACCCGGTCCGAGCCGAGCGCCGCCTCGACGCTCATCGCCGCGGTCAAGTCGGCCGTCCTCGCCAGGCGGAGCGCCCGGTCGGCCGCCAGGATCCCCACCGCGAGCATGCCCTGCGTGCCGTTCACGAGGGCGAGCCCTTCCTTGGCCTTGAGCTCCAGCGGAGCGAGCCCGGCGTTCGCGAGCGCCTCGGCCGCGGGCACGGCGCCGCCGTCCACCAGGAGCTCTCCGAGTCCGATCAGCGGCAGAGCCAGGTTCGCGAGGGGCGCGAGGTCGCCCGACGCGCCGAGCGATCCCTGCTCGGGCACCACGGGGACGAGGTCGCGGTTCAGCATCTCGACCATCCGTTCGACGATCTCGAGCCGGACGCCCGAGTGCCCGAGCGCCAGCACGTGCGCGCGCAGCAGGAGCATCGCGCGCGCCTCCTCCCGGGACAGCGGCCGGCCGACGGCGGTGGCGTGCGAACGGACGATGCCGCGCTGCAAGGCGTCGGCCTGCTCGGGCTCGATCAGCACGTTCGCCAGCGAGCCGAAGCCCGTCGTCACGCCGTAGACCGTGGTTCCCGCCGCGACGGCGGCCTCGACGACCTCTCGAGCGGCGTGGATCCGCCGGGCGGCGGGGGTCTGGAGCTCCACGTCGGCGCCGCGCGAGACGGACACGACGTCCTCGAGCGACAGCGGCTCCCCCACGCGGACCGGCACGGCGGCAAGGCTACGGTCGGGGCCACCGGGCAGCAAGCCGGTCCGACGTCGGCGGGCCGGCGTCTAGGCTGGAGCCGTGGCGAACCCGTTCGAGGATCTCGAGCCCGCCCCGCCGCCGGCGCCTCGGCCGTCCGAGATCGGCGTCGTCCGCGCGTTCCTGCGAGGCGCGACGCGGCGCTGCCCACGGTGCGGCGCGGGTGGGCTCTTCGTGCGGTGGTTCAGGGTCCGGCAGCGGTGTCCCCGCTGCGGCTTGCGGCTCGAGCGCGAGGAAGGCGGCTTCCTCGGCGCGATGACGCTGAACTACATGGTGACAGCCGTCGTGTGGGTCGTGGTCTTGATCGTCTGGCTCGTCGTGGACCTCCCCGACCTCCAGGTCTGGGCGCTCACGCTCGTGTCGATCGGTGTCGCCGTCCTGGTGCCGCTGCTGTTCTGGCCGTTCTCGAAGACGATCTGGGCGACCGTGGACTACCTGATCTACCGGGCCGACCCCGCGTACGCCGACAAGGAGGCCCTCGACCGAGCCTTCGACGACGGTCGCCGAGGTGAGGCCGGCTAGGTTTTTTTTTTTTTTTTTTTTTTTTTTTTTTTTTTTTTTTTTTTTTTTTTTTTTTTTTTTTTTTTTATTTTTTTTTTTTTTTTTTTTTTTTTATTTTTTTATTTAATTTATTTTTTTTTTTTTTTATTTATATATTTTTATATATATTTATTTTTTTATTATTTTTTTATTTAATTTTTTTTTTTTTTTTTTTATTTTTTTTTTTTATTTTTTTTTTTTATTATTTTTTTTTTATTTTTTTTATATTTATTTTTAATTTTTTTAATATCATATATTTCATTTTTTTTTTTTTCTTAAATATTATATTTATATATTAAATTTTTTAAATATATTTTTTTTTTTATTATAATTTTTTATAATATTTTTTTTTCTTCTTTAATATTTTATATATATTATTAATTTATATATTTAATAATATATTTTATATTTTTATTTTAATTTTTTTATTTATTTTATTTTTTATTTTGCACTCCCGCCAAGGCAGGCGCACGCCCCGCTCCGCAGCCACGGCGATCGCCTCCTCGTACCCGGCGTCGGCGTGACGCACGACGCCCATGCCCGGATCGCTCGTCAGCACGCGCTCCAGGCGCGCGGCGGCGTTCTCCGTGCCGTCTGCCACGACGACCATCCCGGCGTGGATCGAGTACCCGATGCCCACACCTCCGCCGTGGTGGACGCTCACCCAGTGCGCGCCGGCAGCCGTGTTGACGAGCGCGTTGAGGATCGGCCAGTCGGCGATCGCGTCCGAGCCGTCCTTCATCGCCTCGGTCTCGCGGAACGGGCTCGCGACGCTCCCGGCGTCGAGGTGATCACGGCCGATCACGATCGGGGCCGACAGCTCCCCCGAGGCCACCATCTCGTTGAACCGCAGGCCCGCCTTGGCCCGGTCGCCGTAGCCGAGCCAGCAGATCCGCGCCGGCAGGCCCTGGTACGCGACGCGTTCCCCCGCCATCGCGAGCCACCGCTGGAGGCGCTCGTCACCGGGGAAGAGCTCCGCGACGGCGCGGTCCGTCTTCGCGATGTCCTCGGGGTCGCCCGAGAGCGCCGCCCAGCGGAACGGGCCCTTCCCCTGGCAGAACATCGGACGGATGAACGCCGGCACGAACCCCGGGTACGCGTACGCACGGTCGAACCCGCCGAGCTCGGCCCCCGCGCGAAGGTTGTTGCCGTAGTCGAACGTGACGGCGCCGGCGTCCAGGAACCCGACCATGGCCTCCACGTGCCGCGCCATCGAGTCGTACGCCCGTCGCTGGTACTCGTCGGGACC